>CAWFZY010000001.1:0-228666 GCA_963820505.1 uncultured Nitrososphaerota archaeon
CTCCCTCCCCGCGTACTTCGTCACCGCCCACCAAATCGAGGGCGAGATGAGGGTGAGGATGCAGGCCGCGATCCAGAAGCACATCGAACGACGGCGATTTCCAGCACGGTCAACCTTCCCCAGGACGTGTCCACGCGGAGGAAGTCGCGAAGATCTACTTCCGGCAGCGTGGAAGCTAGGGTGCAAGGGCATCACCATCTACAGGGAAGGAAGCAGGGAAGGCATCTTGGAGACGGCGAACGTGGACAAGAAGAAGGAGGCAGGCGGCGCGAAGGCCGAGCCGAAGCAAGAGATGTGGAACGGTGTTCGAGCGGCCGAAGGGCTCACCGGCAGGACGCTGAAGCTCAAGCTCCCCCAGGAAAGGGCTCTACGTGACGACCAACTCAGACGAGGCGGGAAACATGGAAGGAGGTCTTTGTGACCCTGGGCAGGCTCGGAAGGGGACGAGAAGGCCGACGCCGAGGCCATAGGCAGGCTGATCAGCCTCTACCTCCAGCACGGCGGGGACATCCAGAAGGCGTGGTGAAGATGCTGAAGGGCATCCGCGGAAGTACGTCTCCTCGGAGGAGGGCGTCCAGTCTGCTCTCGATACCGACGCGGTCGCCAAGGCGCTCGAGGTCCTCACCTCGGGCAAGGTGAAGCGAAGGAGTCGTCGGTCCCGCTGATGGCGGGAGGCACGCGCCCCGACCTGCACGAGATCGCGATATCTTCGAGGGTGGCCTGTTATAAATGCACAGCTGTGGGTACTCAAAGTGCGAGATAGCAGTCCGGTTGAGAGGCTAGGCTAGCTTGCGCTTCCCGCGCAGCTCCTTCTCGTGCCTTGCCAAGCCCTTCCCCATTCCTCGTCCTCGCCGCCGCATCGGCTCCGGCCGCGGCCGCGAGCTGCTCTTGGTCGGGGGCCTTCTTTGGGTAGGTGGGCTCGTATCTCGTGTATTCGAGCCTGGACTCCCGTCCCTTTCTCGGATTATCCTGCAGAGGTATAACGAGTTCTTGTTCGCACGGTAAGGTCGAAGTTGAAGTAGGTCATCTTCTCTTGTCTCCTCTTGATCACCTTCTTCTTGGTCTCTGCCTTGCCCTGCGGATAGAGGGTGTCCTCGAGCATCACCGTGTCGTCAGACACTCTCGTCACCTTCCTGTAGCCCTTGTTCCCCATGAGGTTGTGGTCCTTCGCGTCATAGTCGGTGCACCACATGAACGCCTGGGCAGCCGGGACGTTGAATGGCTGTGTGAACTCATACCTCGTGGTGACTACGACCAACGGGCGGAAAGCGGCGCGCGCCGACCTTAAGAATTTTGCGAGGGGTCGGCCTCTACGCAGAAATACCTCCAGCTCCGTCGCCTACGATGATCCAGTTGTCATCTGAAGCCAAGCCCATCCGCGTCCTAGCAATCGCCGGGAGCCTGAGGAAGAGCTCCCTCAACAAGGCCCTGGTCCGCGCAGCCATCCATGTCGCGCCCCCGGGCGTCATAGTGGAGGACTTCGGGGAGCTCGGCGGCATCCCGCTCTTCAACGAGGACATCGAGAAGCAGCCGCCGGATGCGGTCAGGGCGCTGAAGGCCAGGGTGGCTGCCGCCGACGCGCTGCTGATAGCCACTCCCGAATACGATAACTCCATCCCCGGAGTCCTGAAGAACGCCATCGACTGGGCGTCGAGGCCCTACGGGGACAATTCGTTCGAAGACAAGCCGGTCGCCATCATGAGCGCCGGCGCACAATTAGGGGGCGTGAGAGCGCAGCTCCACCTCCGGCAGGTCTGCGTCTACCTCAACATGCACGCGCTCAACAAGCCGCAGGTCGTGGTCGCTAACGCTAAGACCCGGGTCGACGCCTCCGGGGAGTTCACCGACCCGGCCATCAGGGACAGCGTCAAGCAGCTGCTGGTGGCTCTGGAAGCGTGGACGCGCAGGTTGAAGAAGAGCTAGCGCTTCCGGCCGGACTTTTTCAGGTCGGCTTGCATGGCCCTCGCGAGGTTCTTCCAGATCTTCGAGTCCCCCTTCTTCTCCTCCGCGGCCATCTTTGCCACCTGCTCGGACGAGAGCTTCTTCTCGCTCGGGTACAGGAGGAGGCCTGTGAAGTCGAGCCTCGACCCTCCCTTGCCTTCGGGGAGGAACTCGTACCAGAACTGGGAGTGAAGGGTTGGGCCCGAGATGTGGGTGTTGGAGAAGGAGCGCCTCTCGGGGTTGATCCTGATCGAGCCGCGTCTTCTCGACCCAACCCTTCTCCGTCTTCCTCGCGTCCTCCAGGATGAACGTGTCCTCCGAGAGCTTGTTGATCTTCCTCCTGCCTTCCTGCCCCATGAGCGAAAAGTCGTCCGGGTCGTAGTCGATGGCCCACTCTGAACGCCTCCTCGACGGGGACGGGGAACCTCTGGCTGAAGGAGTAGCGCACCGCGTTGAGCACCATGGCGACGGTCCTCGGAGCTCCCTTTCTAATAAAAGCTATAGGGGCAGGCGTTCCGACGCGCCATCGTGCTCATCCAGGAGAGGGTGGAGTTCGAAGGCGACCCCGCGGCCGTGTGGGCGAGGCTCTCGGACGTCGAGAGGATCCCAGAGTTCTGGCACGGGACGAGGTCCCTCCAGATCCTCGGAAAGGAATCCAAGGCGACGGGGAAGGAGACCGTGAAGGCCAGGGCGAAGTTCGCGTTCGGCGGCTCCGGGGACGTCGAGATAACCGCCGACAAGGCGACGATGACCCTCACCTCCAACTACACCTCGGCCCCTTCAAGGGAGCCCAGGTCGTGAAGGTAGTCGGGAACGCCATCGAGGCGAGGTGGGACGTGAACTTCACGGGGGTCTTCAAGCTCACTTCGAGCTGGACAGGAGGTCACTTCAAGAGCGGGACGCTCCACGCGCTCGAGAGGCTCACGGGCGTCGAGCAGAAGCTTCCCGGTCAGCAGACTCAAGTCTAGTCGGGTCGGCGATATTCTTTAGGCACCGATGTGCCCTAAAGGGCTAAATGAACGCTCAACCTCAGCGCAACTACACCCGTCTGGCGGCGGCCATTGTTGTCGCGTCTGTGGTAATCGCAGCGAGCATCTCCGTTTCATCATACTTTGGAACTGCGAGAACCATAACTCAGACCGTGACAATTACGCCCACTCAAACATCCTCCGTATCAAGTAGTTCGTGCTACTACTACATACCGGAGGCGGTGCCATGTAGCACTGGCTTCAACTTCACGCTATCAGTGAATTACACTGGCCCATGGAAACTAACTTATCAAGGATACAACGGTTTGGGGATATCCAATTTCACGACAGTAAGTGGCAACTATGGTGGGACTGGATTCGATTCCAGAAACATTACCGTTGGCGGCTCACACAACGGCTGGACGCTTTGTGTTCAGGCACTGAAATTGGATGCTTCCAACTCCACCATGAGCCTGACTATAAGCGGAGCGACAACAACATCTCTCCAGTCCGGTTCCATCTCGACTTGCCAAGAGGCCCAACTCGGAGCTCCTCCGCCCTAGCATCGACTATCCTCTCTGTCACGCTTAAGTAATCGCGCCCCCTTTCTTCAGTCTATGAGCAGCGGAAAGGACGAGCCCGAACCTCAGAAGAGCCTGAAGAGGCTGACCTGGCAATACGAGAACTGTCTCTCCTGCGTCTGGTTCTCCCCCAACGACCCGCTGAACGCCGACGTCATGGAGAGGGGCAAGTGCGTACACCCCAAGCTGAAGGCCTTCGACCTGCTGGTCTCGGGCCGCGACTGGTGCAACCTCTTCACAGAGATAAGGCAGAAGCAGATAGACATCCTCCAAGAGAAAGCGATGAACGCGGAAAAGTAGGAAGCTACGCCTTCGCTTCCGTCATCTCGGCCTTGCTCACCGTGAAGGTCCTCGGACCCTTGAAGGGCGCGAACTGCTTGCCGCCCCCGTGAAGGAACTTCGAGAACGTCTCGACGTAGAGCAGCCTTGCTCCCTGTATCCCGGGCTCGAGCATGCCTAGGACGAGGTTGAAGACGTGCCCGACGACAAGAAGGGCAACCCCGGCTATGGCGAACCCGATGCCGCCATACATCAGCCCGGGGGCAGCTGCTGTGCCCACGGCTTGGCTGTCGATCACGAACGCTAGCACGAACGAGGCCAGGAGTATGCCTAGCAGCCTCGTGTACGAGATTATGTGGCTGACGATGGAGGGCAGCTCTATGACCGCCAGCGTCCCCTCCCCAAAGATGATGAGCCCGACGCCGACCACCGCCATCCCGATGTAGCCGCCCGCGACGGGGTTGCTCGCGGGATTCACGTTCCCATGGTGCAGGAGCGTGAGCCCGAAGAGGGAGAGCCCCCAGGCCACGGAGAGCCAGCCGACCTTGGCGACGACGTGCTTCCTCTCGTGCATCCAGTATGCGTTTAGCATGCCGAGCACCAGCCCTAAGGAGACCATGAAGAGGCCTACGTATCCGGAGTAGAGCAAGAGAGTCTTGAGCCCTCCCGTCGATATCGGGTTGAGGAACACCCCGTCCGCCGGAAGCCCCGCGTGGAAGCTCGTGTTGAGGTAGTCGAAGAGGTACTGGTTCACTTGGAACCCGAAGTAGGCGTTCAGCGCGAAGCCCATGACAATCCCCACGAACGACCCGAGTATCATCGCCTTCGCGAGCTTCTTGAACTGGGGGGGCTTGAGGATCTTCGCGGCGAACGACCTGAGCGCCCCGGGTATCAGGGTCTTCCTCTCGGGGTGGTTCACCCTCCGGATGATCCAGACGGAGATGAGCAGGATGAGCACCGCGTATCCCACGTCTCCCAGCATGAACCCGAAGAAGATGGGGAAGGCCAGGGCGAACAGGATGCTGGGGTCGAACTCGTTGGACAGGGGGATCGTGTAGAACCTGATGAAGGACTCGAAGAACTTCAGCCTCGCCGGGTTCTCGAGGAGAGTCGGACGGTCCTCCTCCTCGCTCTCTATCTCGAAGACCTTCGTCGAGCCGGCGCTCCTGCTCAGGTTGTCCTTGACGGCCTGGAGCCGCTTCGACGGGACCCATCCCTCGAGGACGAAGGCGCTGTCCGTGAACCCGAAGCTGTTGACCACCTCGAGCTGCCTAGCCTCGATGGAGAGCTGCTCCTCCACCTGCGAGATTATCCCGTAGAATCTCTCCGAGAGGGACTTCAGCTGGCCGGCGATCTCTCCGACTTCGGACTCCCTGGCGCGCTGCTCGTCCTGCAGCTTCGCGAGCACGTCCGCCGGCATGCCTTTCAGCGCGGGGACGCGCTGCAGCCTGACGTCTGCCTTCTGGATGACCGAGCCGAACTTCTCAAGCGCCTCCTTCGGGACGGTCACGATCATCTTGACGGGGTCGGTCCCGGACGAGTAGGCCACGACGGCCTCGGTCGAGGCCAGGCTCTGAAGGAGCTGGGCGTGGGTGGCGGCGGGGACTATCCCGAAGAAGCATACCGCGCTCTCCAGGTCGAAGATGCTCAGGTCCTCCTTGACGAACTGGAGGTTCTGGACGAGTTCGACGTTGCCCTTCAGCTCATCGAGCTGCGAGGTCAGCCTCTCTTGGCGCTCCTTCAGGCTCGAGACCTCCTGGTCTATGGTAATCGACTTTGAGGCGTTGATCACTTCCGAGAAGGAGGAGAACCCCCTCTTCTCGACGACGGCGGTGGGCGGGAGCGCGGCCCTCAGGGCCCTTATCCTGAGGAGCTCCTCAGAGACCTCCCTGGCCCCGCTTCCGTCTGCCTCTGCCTTGGCGAGGAGGGACGCGTCCTTCGAGAGGGGCTCGATCTGCACGACCCCCATGTCGTAGAGCGTCGAGACGACCTTCTGCCTCTCGTCCTTCAGCCCTATGACGGCCACTCTCTGCATGGAGGCAGGCTTCAGCATTCGCCGGTCTCACTTGAACTCCGAGAGGAGTGTGTTGTCGACTATCTTCTTCAGGTCCTTCTTGTCCAGCCTCTTCGCGGCGATTTCGCTCGCCTCCTTCTTGGTCTTCGCCAAGATTGCGTCGGCTCCCTTCTGGGCCGACTTGCCGGCCTTCGCCACCTCGTCCGCGACGTGCGCTTCGGCTTGCTTCTTCGCGTCGGCGATAGAGGCCGCGGCGTCCGCCTCCATCCGCTGGAGCTGCTCCTCCAGGGCCTTCCTCCGCTCGAGGATCTCTCTGCTGGTGGCCTCCTCGGTCTCCTTGATCTTCTTCAGGGTTTCAGTATAGTCTGTGGACATGGGTAATCAGCTCAAATCTTCGTGAAGAACAGAAGGAAGACCATCACTATGGCGGTCACCTTGGCCGTCCTGAAGGCGAGCTGGACGAGGTAGAGCTTCTTCTGCTGGCCGTTCTTGAAGCCCTTCTGCACCGGCGCGAACTTTGGGGGGCTCTTCGCCCAATAGTAGAACTTCGGGACGCCTGGACGCCGCTTCTCCTCCTTCTTCTCTCCTTCCTTCTCTCCCACCGCTAGGACGCCTCCATCTCGGCCGCCTTCGTCTTCAGGTCCTTCCAGTCCTTCTCCTGGGGCTCCCTCTGGGCCATCTTCCTCTTGACGGTCTTCAGCTTGGTGAAGTTCTCCCTCTCCATCTCGTCGAACCTGAACTTGATGAATCTCGCGTTGGCCTGGAGCCTCGGGATGAGGACGTTCTCGATGGCGTTGCACCTTCTCTTCGTCTTCTCGATCTCCACCAGCAGCTTCCTCAGCGCCGTCTCCTTCTCCGCGACGTCCAGCACCATCTGGTGCACGGCCTCGAAGGACTTTATCGCCTGGTTGACAGAGGTGGGGACCTCGAGGAGGTACTCCTGCCCCGCGCTCCCGCGGCTCTGGGAGCTCAGCTCGGGGATCTTCACGCCCATGATGTTCTTGCTCTTGAGGGTCAGCTCGTGCATCATCGGGATGCGCATCGACTCGTACTCGAGCCTCAGCGTCCCCACGAACATCTCCGTGTTGTGGATGCCCTCGTAGCCGCTTCTCAGCTTCGCCTGGAGACCGCTCCTCAGGCTCGCCACCGTCTTGCTCACGGCGAAGAACTCGAAGATGAGCGCGGACCTCTTGAGCTTGAGGAGCTTCAGCCCCTTGCGGGAGATTGCGATGCGGCGGATGGTCCGGAGGTATTCCATCCTCGTCGGCCGGACGTTGCTAGCGATTGGCAAGGATGTTTTTCGCCGCCTATTGTGTCGTCGTTCTTCGCCTGTACTTTTCTATGAGCTCGGGCTTTATCCTCTTGATCTCGGTGTCGGAGAGCGGGTCGATGACCTGCCAACCGATGTCGAGGGTCTGCTCGATGGTCCTGTCCTCGTTCGGCCCCTGCCTCACGAACATCTTCTCGAACCTCTCCGCGACCTTCAGGAACTTCCTGTCGCTCTCGCTCAGCGCCTCTTCGCCCACGATGGCCGAGAGGGCGCGCATGTCCTTTCCTTGGGCGTAGGAGGCGTAGAGCTGGTCTGCCAACCCCCTGTGGTCCTCCCTCGTCCTTCCCTTCCCGATGCCCTGGTTCATCAGCCTCGAGAGGCTCTCGAGGACGTCGATGGGCGGGTAGATGCCCGTCCTGTCGAGGTCGCGGCTGACGTACACCTGCCCCTCGGTGATGTAGCCCGTGAGGTCGGGTATCGGGTGCGTCTTGTCGTCCGCGGGCATCGTGAGTATCGGGATCTGGGTGATGGAGCCCTTCCTGCCCTTGATCTTCCCCGCCCTCTCGTAGATGGTGGCCAGGTCGGTGTAGGTGTACCCGGGGTAGCCTCTCCTTCCGGGGACCTCGTCTCTGGCCGCGGAGATCTCTCTCAGGGCCTCGCAGTAGTTGGTCATGTCGGTCAGGATGACGAGGACGTGGGTCTCCCTTTCGTAGGCGAGGTACTCCGCGGTCGTGAGCGCGAGCCTCGGCGTCAGGATCCTCTCCATCGAGGGGTCGGACGAGAGGTTGAGGAAGAGGACCGTCCTCTCCAGCGCGCCGGTCTCTTCGAACTGGCGGATGAAGAAGTTCGCTTCCTCGCTTGTTATGCCCATCGCCGCGAAGACGACCGAGAAGCTCTCGGACCCGGTCAGCACCTTCGCCTGCCTGGCGATCTGCGCGGCCAGCGCGTTGTGCGGGAGCCCGGCCGCCGAGAATATCGGGAGCTTCTGTCCTCTGACGAGGGTGTTCATGCCGTCGATGCTCGAGATGCCCGTCTGGATGAACTCCGAAGGCTCTTCCCTGCTGTATGGGTTGATGCCCGAGCCTACAATCTCGACCTTCTGCTTCGAGACTATGGCCGGGCCGCTGTCTCGCGGGTTGCCCAGCCCGTCGAAGACGCGTCCCAGCATCTCGTCGGAGACCGATATCCTCGCGGTCTCGCCCAGGAAGCGGACCGAGGTCCCTCCGACGCTCAGGCCCATGGTCGACCCGAAGATCTGCACGATGGCGAGGCCGCCGCGCGAGTCGAGCACCTGCCCGCGGATCCGCTCGCCCAAGGCGTTGGTTATCTCGACCATCTCGCCGTACGCCGCGTTCTCCACCTTCTGGACGAAGAGGAGCGGCCCGGCGACCTGGTCGACTGTCTTGTATGATATCGGCTGCACCATTATCTTACACCTTAATCTCCTGCGCGAGCGTCCCGAACTGCGCCTGCATGTCCCCCTCTATCTCCTTGATGAAGGCCTCGACCTGCTCCTCCGGGGTCCACTTTATCTTCGAGATCTTGGACTTGACCGGCATCGCTGCCACCTGAGACGCCTGGGCGCCGGTCTTGAGGACCTCGGCCTCCATGTGCCCGAAGGTCAGTATCGTCCTCATCATCAGGTACTGCTTCCGGATCGAGGAATACGTGTCCACCGGGTCGTACGCGCTCTGCTGGAGGTAGTCCTCCCTGATGCTCTTCGCGACGTCCATGACGCCCTTCTCTGACTCCGGGAGCGCGTCGTAGCCCACGAGCTGGACGATGTCCTGGAGGTCCGCCTCCTTCTGGAGTATCTCCAAGGCCTCGCTGCGGAAGTCCGGCCAGTCCTTCGCGACGTTCTGCTGATACCAGGCGCGGAGGTCGTCGGTGTAGAGCGAGTAGCTGTTGAGCCAGTTGATGGAGGGGAAGTGCCTGCGGGCCGCCAGGCTCGCGTCCAGGGCCCAGAAGACCCTCGTGACGCGCAGCGTGTTCTGCGACACTGGCTCGGAGAAGTCTCCTCCCGGAGGCGAGACCGCTCCCACCACCGTCACCGACCCCTGCCTCCCTTCTGGGGAGAGGACGACGGCCTTCCCCGCCCTCTCGTAGAACTCGGCCAGCCTGCGACCGAGGTACGCGGGATAGCCCTCCTCTCCGGGCATCTCCTCGAGCCTGCCCGAGATCTCCCTCAAGGCCTCCGCCCACCTCGAGGTGCTGTCAGCCATCAGCGCGACGTCGTATCCCATGTCCCTGTAGTACTCGGCTATCGTGATGCCCGTGTAGATGCTGGCCTCCCTCGCGGCAACCGGCATGTTGGAGGTGTTGGCGACGAGTATGGTCCTCTCCATCAGGGGCCTCTTCGAGCGAGGGTCCTCCAGCTCCGGGAAGGTAGCGAGGACCTCGGTCATCTCGTTCCCCCGCTCCCCGCACCCCACGTAGACTATGATCCTGCTGTCGCTCCACTTCGCGAGCTGCTGCTGCGCGACGGTCTTCCCCGAGCCGAACGGCCCGGGGATGGCCGCCGTCCCTCCCTTCGCGACCGGGAAGAAGGTGTCGAAGACCCTCTGGCCAGTAAGGAGCGGGGTGTCCGGCGGGAGCTTCTTTGCGATGGGCCTCGGCGTCTTGACCCTCCACTTGGTCGCGAGGAAGATGTCGACGTCCCCCTCGGGCGTCTTGATGACCGCGACCCTCTCCCTGATGGTGTAGCTCCCGGCCTTTATCTCCCTGAGCTCGCCGCTGACGCCGGGCGGCACCATGATCTTGTGGGAGACGAGCGGCGTCTCCTGCACCTCGCCGACTATCTCTCCCTGGACCACCTTGTCGCCGTTCTTCTTGACGGGCTTGAACTCCCACTTCTTCTTCTCGTCGAGCGCCGGGATGACCAGGCCTCTGCTGATGAAGTCGCCGCTCTGCTCCTTGAGCACGTCGAGCGGCCGCTGTATCCCGTCGTAGATCGATTTGAGAAGGCCGGGGCCCAGCTCCACCGAGAGGGCCTGGCCGGTGTTGACCACCTTGTCGCCCGGCCTGAGGCCGGTCGTGTCCTCGTAGATCTGAAGGGTCGCGGTCTCTCCTTGGAGCCTGATGACCTCTCCGACCAGCCCGAGATCGCCCACGCGGACGACGTCGAACATCTTCGCCTCTTCCAGCCCGCGCGCGGTGACGACCGGACCGGTGACCCTGAATACTACTCCAGCTTTCATGTTACTTGCCAACCTTCATGTCCACGCCGAGGACCCGCCTCGCCAGCTTCGAGAGGGACTCCTCCGAGACGTCAGCCCCCGTCGAGGGCATGAACACCACCAGGGGCACGATCGAGGATTCCAGCTTGTCCTTGGTCGCCTGTGAGAGCCCCTTCCTGGCCTCGTCTCCGACGATTATGAGACCGTACTTGCCCGCGTTGAAAAGATCCATGACGGCCTTCTGCGAGTCTTCCTTCGTCGCGGTGACGGCGTCCTCGACCCCGAGGAGCCGGTATCCGAGAACAAGCTCCTTCTCCCCCACGACGGCTATCTTGCCCGTCTGGGCCACCGTTCTCGAACTCATTTTATTAGCCTGCCAGAATTACCGTCTTTATGTATTCTTCGGTCATTCCGTATTGCTTTGCGTAGGTTATCCTCCTGACGTTCTGCCTCTCGAACTCCGCCTGCAGGACGAAGCCGAAGACGGCCGTCAGCGAGATGGGGAGGCTGCGGAACCTCGGCAGGAACTTGGCGACGATCATCTTGTCGATGGTGACCTCGAACTCGGTGAGGTTCCCCGACTGCGTGTACTTCTCGAGCGGCGCCGTGAGGTCGAACCAAGGCTCGAACCTCTTCGTCGCCTCTGCGATGTCGGAAGAGGAGTAGGCGTCGAGGAGGCCGGCTATGGGGACGAGGCCGCCGTCTATCAGGTGCTTCGAGAAGGTCTCCTTGTCGAGCTTCGACTCGCGCGACTTTAGGAAGTTGAGCAGGTTCCTCTCGGAGATCTGCCGACTTCACGTACTCCCTGAGGACGCCCTCGTCGCCCTGGAGGAACCGCAGCTCCCACAGGAGCTTGGAGTAGTAGAGGTTGTTGAGCGCCCCCGTGAAGACCCCGAGGTCGCCCGACTTGCGGAACTCCCCGAGCTGCTGGAGGAGGACCGCGCCGTACCCGTACTTCACGAGGTAGTTTATCGCCGCCTCGACGTCAGGCTGCTGGAGAAGGACCTGGAGCTCCGAGAGCGGAATCACGGTGAAGGAGAGGCCCACCGGAAGGTTTCGCGAGGAGACGAGGAACGCCTCGGTCTCCTCCAGGCCCCTCCCGAGGCTCTTCGCCGCGAGGATGAGCTCGATGTTCTCGATGTCCCACTTCGAGAGGTAGGCCGTCAAAGCGGCCTTGCCGAAGAGCGGCACGGTCTGCATCGCGATCTTGTTGACCTCGACGAGGTGGCGGTTGACCGCGACCTCGATGAGCTCTGGGGGCTTGTAGACCGAGGCCGCGGCGTCTATCTCCGGCCCGTACCAGGTGGACTCGAGCTGCTGGGCGATCTCCGCGATGTCCTTCGCCCTTGCGAGCTCATAGAGCTTGTCTTTGCTCAGAAACGAAAGCGACAGCGCCCGCAGCCTCCCGAGGCCTGCGAACTGCGTGGAGACCATCCGTCGACCCGCTACTCCTTGCCAAGGATGGCGGCGCGGACGTCGTCCTCGCGGCTTCGGAGGACCTCTTCGAAGGTGAGGTCGAGCTCCAGGGTGCGGTCCTCGTTCTCGGCCTTGAACCCGCCCATGGCGTTCAGGTTGGTCGAGACGACCTTCGCGCCCGCTGCCTTCAGCGCCGCTTCGTCGGACTTGCGGCAGATTACCACTATCTTCCCGCCCAGCCTCTTGCTGGCGTACCGGGCCATCTTCGCGAGGAGCTCCGGGTAGGCGGGGGAGGAAGCGAGCTCGGCGAGCGCCTGTTGGAGGTTCGAGATGTTGCTCTCCAGGAGCTTCTCGGTCGCGTCGAAGACCATCTTCTTGGCCTGGAGCTTCGCGGCGCCCTCGGTCTTGGTGACCTCCTTCTGCGCGAGGGTGACCGCCTCCTTGTTGGCCGAGTCCATGACGTAGGCGACCTGCTCCGCCGTCCTCTTCTTGACCTCCTCCTGCTTGGCGCTATACTCTGCCTCTAGAGACTGTAGTGCCTTGTTCCTCCTATCCTCGACCTCCTTGAGAAGAGCGTCTACGCCCATCATGGGTATAGACAGCACCTAGAGGATGTTTAGGAGCAGGATGACTCCGAGAACGAAACCGATGATCCACAGCGTCTCTGGAATTACGAAGAAGAAGAGGACCTGGCCGAACTTCTCGGGTTTCTCGGCGATGATTCCCATGCCCGCGGCGCCGATACCCTGCTGCGCGATGCCGGTCCCTATCAGACCGCCGGCCATTACCATCGCGGCGGCGATTGCAAGCTCAGGATTGACTACTGTCATTTGAAATTCTGTGCTTCCGTTGCTTTGGCGAACCGTATTTATGGATATCTATGCAATTGTAAACTACGGCGCAAAGGTTCCCGAAACCGACGCCATCGGGGCCCAGGGACTCAGGAAGTCAGCAGCAGGATGGCCTTCGCGACCTCTCCGTCGGACTGCTCCAATGCGGCCAAGGCCTTCTCTCGCGTCACGTTCGCCTGCTGCTGGACGAGGACGATGTCGTCGTCGGAGAACTTCTTCACCTCTTTGACGACCTCCTCCACCTCTCCCGAGACCTGGAAGATCCTGTTGCCCTGGAAGTTGACCTCCGAGACGGAGGCGCCGCTGATGACCAGGTCTTTGGTGGCGGTCCGTATGATTACCTCTTCTACGTCGGGGACCTCCTTCTGGTTGATCCCCATCTTCTCCATCATCCGCCGCGCGTTCCTGTCGTTCATCTTCATTCCCATCTGGATCCCCTTACCTTCGCTGCTAGTTAGTCCAGCCTTAAAGCCATCGTTGTGCTCTTGGCGCAGGCTCAGACATCTTGGGCTCCTTTGGCGGCTCCCCTCGTCTTTACGGCTACGCCGTGCTTGAACTGGCGCATGAAGTCCCCATGCATCCTCGCGCTCCCGACCCCGATGACCCTGCCCGCGGGGTCTAGGACGGCGACCTCGCCCGACGGGAGGACGTGCCTCCCCACGCGCTTCACGAACTTGCAGAAGACCGACTTCCCCTCGCTCACGAACTCGACCGCCTCCTGCTCCACGACCACAGAGTTCTGCGCGTAGGCCTTCGACCTTATCAGCAGACAGGCGCCGTAGTAGGTCGGGGCTATGACGCCGTTAGGCCTGATTGTCGCAAATAGCTTGTCGTCGTGCAGCACCTGCTTCAGCCTGTCGGACCGCTTCGAGTAGACGAACTTGAGCCCCGTCTTGGGGAGCGCTCTGCTGGTCCCGACCCCGAACTCATAGTCCAGCATGACGGAGAACTGCTTCCTGCCGTCGAGTAGCCTCATGTCGCTTGGAGGCCGGTGCTGCGGGGCCTATCTAAAATCTACGACCCGCGGCTCAGAAGACGAACGGGATTATCCTCTTGACCCTCTTGGCGTACGACAGGTACTCTTCTCCCAGCGAGTCGACGAGGGCCCTCTCCTCCACCTGCATGCGGTACCCGAAGGCCGCCAAGAAGACGACGGCGATAAGGAGGACGGCTCCCCATGACTGCAGCGCGAAGCCCACGCCCGCTATCGTCAGCAGCGTCCCGGCGTAGGCTGGGTGGCGCACGAACCGGTACGGCCCGGACTCTATCACGTGGTGCCCCTCCTTAATCTGGACCGTGTACGAGAAGAAGCTCCTGAGGGTCGCGACGGCCCAGAACCTGAACGCCATCCCCAGCATGATCATCGCCAAGCCAAGATAGAATGACACGATAGGCAAGAGCGCGAAGCCCAAGGTCGCGAACAAGGTCGCGAACAAGTTCGCGATCGAGATCGAGCCGAAGACGCCGAGCAGGATGAGGAGGCCGGAGCCCCTGTCGGACCTGACCTCGGTCGACCTCTCCCCTCCGCTCCGTATGATCAACCTCTCGACAAAGAATGACGATAGCCAGAGCAGGACGACCAGATCGTAGACGAGTGCGTCCAGTCCGGACTCGAAGACGGCGACAGCCACCAACCAGGGCTAGGCCTCCAAGCTCAAGGAAGAGCTGGCGAGCGAAGCATTTAAGGCGAGTCCAAAGGCACGGACCTTCATGAAGGCTGCATGCGAGGTTTGCGGCTCTCCTCTGCGAGCGTCTCCAAACAGGGTCGAGATAGACGGGGCCGTCATGATCGTCTGCAATAACTGCTCAAAGCTGGGCAGACAGCTCGGCCCTGCCGCCGTCCCGGTGCATGGGAGGGTCAATCCCGTCCAGAACGCGCTGAGGACAATGTCGGCGAGGCCCATCGACGCCGAATTCGAGGTGGACCCGGAGTACAACCTGAAGATAAGGCAGGCAAGAGAGAAGCTGGGCCTCTCGCAGGAGCAGCTCGGGCAGCTCCTCAATGAAAAGCCGTCCGTCATCAAGATGGTCGAGTCGAAGAAGCTGAAGCCCGACCTGACGCTCACGAGGAAGTTCATGCACCAGTTGAAGATCAATCTGTTAGTCTCCCTCTCCGAACTCGAGGGCGGCAGGCCGACTGGGATCTGAGAACCAACAAGGCGCTCCTGGTAGCGCGCCCCGACAGGGACACCATCGAGGAGGCAGAGGCGCTCGCGAAGGCGGCCGGATACGAGCCTGTCGGCATCGTCACCCAGGGCTTCCTGCACCACGCCAAGTACGGGGTCGGGACAGGAAAGGCGGAGGAGGTCGCGCGGGCGGTGAAGGAGAAGGGCGCGGACCTGGTCCTCTTCGACTCCGCCCTGCGGGCCTCGCAGGCATACTCTCTCGCCAAGCTCTGCAAGGTGGAGGTGAAGGACAGGGAGAAGGTGATCCTGGAGATATTCGCGATGAGGGCCTCGACCGCCGAGGCCAAGCTGCAGGTCCAGCTCGCGGAGCTCGAGTACGAGCTCCCCAGGGCGAGGGAGAGCGTCAAGATGGCGAGGAAGGGCGAGCAGCCCGGGTTCTTCGGCCTTGGGAAGTACGAGGCCGACGTCTACACCAGGATGATGAAGAGCCGCGTCTCGACGCTGAAGGAGAAGGTCGAGGGGGTGGCGAAGCGCAGGGAGATCTTCCGGGAGCACAGGAGGAAGCTCGCCTTCCCGACCATCGCCCTAGCCGGCTACACCGCGGCGGGGAAGACAAGCGTCTTCAACCTGCTTACCGGCGAGTCGAAGAGCGTCGACGCGGGGGTCTTCACCACGCTCGCGCCCACGACGAGGGCGGTGATGGTGGGGGACAGGAAGACCCTGCTCACCGACACGGTCGGGTTCATCAGCAACCTCCCCGCGTACCTCATCGAGTCCTTCAAGTCGACGCTGGAGGAGATTTCATGCGCGAGCGTGGTCTTCCTGCTCCTCGACGTGAGCCAGTCGGCCGAGAAGTTCATCCGGAGCTACGAGAGCTCGGCGCAGGCCCTCGCTGAGCTCAAGGTGAAGCCGTCGAGGGTGATATTCGTCCTCAACAAGTGCGACCTCGCGCCCGCGGAGCTGATCGAGGAGAGGAAGCGGGAGCTCGGGCCCGTCGACATGGTGGAGGTCTCCTCCAAGACGGGGCAGGGCGTGGAAAACCTGCTCGGGCTCGCCGACTCGAAGCTCAGCGAGGTGGCCGAAGCCGAGGGGATAGAGCGCAAGGTGCCCCTCTGAGTTGGGCCTGAAGAGCGTCAAGGTCGTCAGGGTCGGCCACAGATACGTCCGCGACTACCGCACCCTCACCCACCTTTGCCTGGTCTCCAGTGCGCTCGGGGCGGAGTCCATCTACCTCGAGGAGGTGGAGAAGGAGCTCGAGGAGACGGTGGCGGAGGTCAACCGCACATGGGGCGGGGACTTTGCCATCCTTGAGGGGAAGTGGAAGCGGGTCTTCCAGGACGCGAAGGCCGAGGGGAGGGCGATCGTCCACCTCACCATGTATGGCACCCCGCTCCAGGACAAGATCGGCGAGCTGAGGAAGCGCGACAGCTTCCTGCTGGCGGTCGGAGGCCCCAAGGTGCCCGGGGAGGTCTACAAGCTCGCGGACTACAACATCGCGGTGACTTCCCAGCCCCATTCGGAGATCGCGGCCCTCGCCATCACGATCCACGACCTGCAAAAGGGGGAAGAGCTTAAGAAGGTGTTCGGCGATTATAAGCTGAAGGATAATTCCCTCTGCGAAAGGAAAACAGGTAGAACAGAAATCGTGAAAATAGAATACGAGGATACCTTTGTCAAGGTAGCTGGGCTCATCGGCGGTCCTGATTACGTCAGGGTAGCGCGGGCTCTGCTAAACAACGAGAACGCCACGGACGAGGAGATTGCCTCGGCGACCGGCCTCAAGATCAAGACCGTGAGGAAGGCGCTCTACGACCTATTCGGGAGGAGCCTCATCTCCGGCGTCAGGGTAAGGGACCCGAAGAGGGGCTGGTTCGTCTACAGGTGGAAGGCGCAGCGCGACCAGACCGACGGCTTCATCCAGACACAGAAGAAGAAGATCCTCAACAGGCTCAAGCAGCGCCTGGACCACGAGGAGACGCGCGAGTTCTACTTCTGCGGGACGCCGACGTGCGTCACCCGGACCTTCGAGGAGGCGATGGAGACGTTCTTCAAGTGCCCGACCTGCCAGAGGCCGCTCAACAGGATCGACAACACGGAGCTGAAGGAGGCGCTCAGATGGAAGATAAACCAGCTCGAAGAAGACATCGCAAAGTGACCGCCTCTCGCTCCGCTGACTTATAGACGCGCCAAGAAGATCGTGAGCCGATGATTCCCAACGCGCAACAGGCGTTGGCTCTGCACAGGAAATATGGGAGCAACGACAGGATCGTGGGCCACTGCCAAGCGTGCGCCACAATCTCGAGGCTGCTTTCGTGAGAAGGCCGCTTCGCAAGGGAACCTGGTGAACACGGACGCTGCGGTCGCGGGTGCGCTTTTGCACGACATCGGGCGGAACAAGACCCAGACCGTGAGCCACGGATACGTTGGGGCAGAGATCCTGGAGAAGGAGGGCGTCGACTGCGGTCGTCGTGGAGATCGTCCGGAGGCACGTCGGCGCGGGCATATCGCCGGAGGAGGCGGTCGCGCTCAACTTTCCGCCGGGAGACTACATCCCGAGGACCCTAGAGGAGAAGATCGTCGGCTTCGCCGACAAGATGCTCGACGGGGACAAGGCGAGGCCGTTCGAGGAGGAGGTCAAGCGGTTCGTCAAGAAGGGGCACGACGTCCAGAGGCTTAGGCGGCTCAAGGAAGACGTCGACGCAGCTGTCGGAGTAGACGCGGAGAAACTTTTGCTTCCGAATTCTTAGAACCCGTTAACCTAGTAACATCTTGCTGAAATTACCCTTGGCGACGAGTGGTAAAGAGCCTCATCTGGGCTTAATAGAATGAGCCAATTATCATCTTGTGAACGAACTCAAGAGCCCTGAATGGCAGGAAGGATGGTTGGTGGGGCTCATTGACGGCGAGGGCTTCATCAATGTGCATTACAGAAGAAATCGAGACACAACCCACCCTAGACTGAGAATCTATTCCACCACCAGGGAAATTGTCGTAGAGGCAGGCCACATCATGGCAGTCAATCCTTTCCCTCGACGAGATCATGGGAAACTCGTAGGATGGTATGTTTCAGTTTCTGAACTCAAGGCGCTAAAGCTTCTTCGCGTTATAGGCCCGTCCTTGACAGAGCCTTCGAAGAGATGCCGCGCGAGGAAGATTGTTGAAATCTTTCGCAACAAAGGGAGCATCAAGGGGCGGCACAGCTCTGCGGAACTTTTTGAAGCGTGTCCGCCGCCGACACGAATCAGGACTCCGAGAAGGATATAAGCGCCATTTTTAGCTCATCCATTTCAGCGAGGTGGGGAAGCCAGGTTATCCCGGCGGGCTCATAACCCGCAGAGCGGTGACCGGAGTAAATCCGGCCGTAAGTTCAAAGGAGGGATATCCCTCTGAAACTCCACCCCTCGCTACTTCTCCTATCACCAGTCAGTATACATTTACTTCTGCAGTGGTGACTAGGCCGTTGCTCCCGACCATCCGATGGATTTCTGGGAGGACCCTACCGACCTTCTCGTAGTCGGCCACCGTTTCGATGATAGTAGGTAGGTTGATTGAAAGCCCCAAGACGTCGGCCCTGGCGACTCCGCGAGCCCCGAAACCTCTTGCCGCGTGCGTGACGGTTGCACCTGACATCCCGGCCTGCTTGAAGAGCGAGAGGAGGACATCGACGACGGGCTTCCCCTGGAAGGAGTCCCTCGCCTTGATTATGACTGTGAGCTTCAGCATCTTCTTTGGTGCCGGGAGACCGGAGTCATCGACCATGAGAAGACCTAACCAAGACCGAGCAAGAGGGTTACGACAGCCCTTCCTAATATGATTGCGCCGAGCGACGCGCCGACGTTAAGGACGACGTTCACCCCTGCGACCGCGAACTCCCCGACGCTCGCCATGTTCACCGTCTCGAACGCGAAGGTGGACATGGTCGTCAGGGTCCCGCAGAAGCCTATCCCGATGAACAGGGTGTAGCGCTCGTCGAGGCCCAGCTCCGTCACGGCGGTCGAGCTCGCCCCCAAGATGAAGCTCCCAAGGATGTTGATTATCAGGACCGAGACGGGAAGGCTCCCGAGGAAGAGGTTGTCGCCGGTGACCTTGTAGCGCAGGTAGACGGCTATGAGGGCCCCTGCCGCCAAGTACAGTAGGTCATACTTCATCGTCTATCATTCCCGCTCGCTTGTGTTTTGTTTGGTAGAAGCTATTGGCTCACAACAGGTTGCGAGCGGTTATGGCGAGCTTCACCGCCGACATTGAGTGGGCCGATTCAATCTTAAGCTTTTCGAGGAGTCACAGGCGCCGCCGAGGCAGCGCTGAGGGGGGTCCGGAGGAATATCCGGTCATAAAGGTCCTCGCCGTAGCTGGTCTTCAGCGGCTCCCCCTGGACGACCTTGAATGTGCGCTCTCCGCCTGTCTTCCGTTCGGCCCTGAGGAAGAGGGCGTTAGGCATCTTCTTCTCGTAAAGGCTCCGCGCAAACTCATATTGATGGGTGACGAAGAACACCTTGACTCGTCTTTCCAGCAGCGCGCCGACTATCTGCCTCGCTATCTCCGAGCCTTCCCTTTCGTTCGTGGCTGCGAACGACTCGTTAAACAGCACCGCGCAGTTTGACGACAGATGGTCCACGATGTCGCTCATCCTGCTGAGCTCCTCGTCGAGCTTGCCGCTCTTCATGGTGGTGTCCTCTTCCCGTCTGAAATGCGTGAAGAGGCCGTCGCACACGTCCGAAGAGAAGGACTCGGCCGGCACAAACGCGCCGCACTGCATCATCAATTGGGCCAGGCCTATGCTTCTCAAGAAGGTCGACTTCCCGCCCCGGTTCGCACCTGTGATGATCACGAGGTCCTTGTTCTCGGCGTTCGCTTCGTTGCCCACAACCTTTTGCTCCACCTTCAGGGCCAGGCATGCATCGTATAATCCCTCAAAGGACAGGAGGCGATCGCCCCGTCCCAGCGGCAGTGGAAAGCACGTCGACTCGCCCCTTTGCACCAGCAGCTCGTGCAAGTTCAGGCAGGCGACGTAGAAGGCCACCTCCGTCCGCAGCGCGTTGAAGAAGCTGAGGACGTGGTCGGAGGACTGGGCGAGCGTGTTGGCTAGGTTGTTTATTCCCCTGTCCCTCAGCTCCGACATCATCTGGGGGCCGGCCTCGTCGTTGTTGTCCAGAACGAAGGTATACTGGTCAGGCGCGTTCTTGCCGAAAAGTCGGCTCATCCGGCCCTGCTTCTTGTCCTGTCTGTCTGGCTGCTTGTCTGGCTGCTTGTCTGGCTGCTTGTCTGGCTGCTTGTCTGGCTGCTTGTCTGGCTGCTTGTCTGGCTGCTTGTCTGGCTGCTTGTCTGGCTGCTTGTCTGGCTGCTTGTCTGGCTGCTTGTCTGGCTGCTTGTCTGGCTGCTTGTCTGGCTGCTTGCAAAGCGCGTAGTCGGTGCCCCTGTTGCCATCTCCCAACGCAGCGCTGATCAGCGCTCCGTTTCGGAACTGCAGCTCCTTCAGTTGGCTCTGGATGGTCGAGAGGTACTCGTCGGAGAGCTCCTCGCCGAGCATCGCGAAGAACGCACTGAAGCCTTCCGACTCGAACTTGACGGCGTGCTGGTCGGCGATGGCCCTCAGCGCTTTGAGCTTGCCAACAAAGAGCTGGAGCACCCTCACTGCTCTGCCGAGAATCTGGTCAGCAGACTTGAAGGGGTTGTCCATACCCCACACCCCTCTCTCGCCTACGACCGCGTCTACCGCGGTCTTGTAGATTTCCCTGACGGCGGCGGGATTCTTGAGGCAGTCCTTGAGGATGTTCTGGCGGTATAGTATCGGGTCCAGGTCGACCAAGCTGGACAGGACCACCTTCCTTGCCACTTCGCGCAGGAACTTGTCGTCGCGTGCCATGGCGTTGAACAAGACGCCCAGTTCCAGGTCTTGTATCAGCGCGTCTTCGTTAAACGGCAATTTCCTCTGCAGCTCAAAATTATGGTCCCTGTACATGAGAAAGGCCTTCATTGTCGTATGCGCTCCTCTATGCGCTCTTGGGAGAGCTGGTACTTCTTCGCTATCGCTATGGCGTACGCAAGCCCGTCGGCAGGCCGCCTTACGATCTTATACGTGCACAAGTCAGGGTTTTCGGGGACCACCGTGCTAAGGGCGCTCACGGTCTTCTCCAGAGTGGACAGCTCGTCGAGGAACGTCACGTAGACGCAGAGCGAGTCCTGTCGTATTATTTGCTCGAGCACCTTCTTGCCCAAGAAGATGGCGTCGTAAAGAGTGCTAGAACTGAAAAGCTCATTTATGATGATGATGCTGTTGGGAGTGCTCTTGTCCAGGATGGAGTGGATTCTTATCAGGTCGTCCTCCAGTTTGCTCCTGAGGTCGTTGATGTTCTCCTCCCGCTCGAAGTGCGTGAAGAGCCTGTCGAACAGGAAGAGTTGCGCTTCCGTGCCCGGGACTGGACATCCCAGGCTCGCCAGGTAGTGCAGCTGCCCGAAGGCACGGGCGAAGGTCGTCTTGCCGCCCTGGTTGGGACCGTTTACCACGAATATCCGCTCGTTGTCCTTCAGGAAGAAATCGTTGCAGACGACGGACGACTTTTCACGGATCAGCTTGATTGCCAGGGCTAGGTCAAACCCGTCGTGACTGTAGACTTCCTTGCTCTTGTCAGAAACCCGGGGATAGCAGAAATTGAGCCCCGCTCCCCTGAGTTGTGCGACGAAGTCCAGGTTGGCGAGATAAAATTCTATTTCCCGGTCAAAGTTGGCAATCGTCTTGTCGAGATAGTCGGCGTGCTTCGCGCAGTAATTTTCAAGACTCTGGAACACGTCTGGATACAGCAGCACGACGAAGTCGAGCGCTGCCGATTCGATGTGGTTCAGGTCCGGATAGTCGGTAAATTCAACCCGGTAATCCTTCACCGCTCCCTGCTTGAATCTCTCGAAGGTCTTCTCCACCTCCGCGCTGTAGTCCGGTTCCCCTTCGTATCTGCGGACGGTGAATTGGGTGCTCTTTGTGAGCAGGGTATACTTCGCCGCGGACAGGTCTGCCCTTAGCTTCTTGGTCTCCGCGGCCAGCGACGTGAATTCGCTCGACTCGGCGTACTTCGTCAGGTATTCGAGGAAAGACGAGAGGCCCCGCGATTTCGGACCTGCCGCTGCCAGATCTTGCATCAGACGAGTGATGGCTTCGCAGTACGCCTCCAGAGCGCTCAGGAACCAGCCTTCCTTGCCGAACTTGTAGTGGATCTTGTCGGCTACCGCTCCGCATTCGCGCATCCTGCGCATCGACCGGGCAAACGACTGTATCGCGGCACGTAGACTCGGATTTTCGAGTTCCTGCATTATCTCGTGGCGATACTTGATTGCGTCGACGCTCTTCAAGGAAGTCAGGAACAAGGGCTGCAGACCATACTCCTCTCGACCAGCTGTGATGGCGTCGACAATCTGAGTCAGATTCAAGTCGACGAAAAAATCAGACACCTCAGGTGATGACTCCTTTATGCCATCTTCCGGTCTTTCAAACAGTATGCTATTGAAGGTCATGTAAGATGCAACTCTATAGTCGTCTGCTGCCGAAGCAGAGCTTGGGCTTTCCGCCATCCAAGGGTTCCTGATGGAGCCCCTTGGCGGCGAGGGCGCGAGCGAAGCGATCCGTTTCGGCGAGGAGGCATGGTGCTCCCTGCTGAACGACCCACTTCTTCGCGGAAGATCGGCCCATGACCGTTCAAAACGCGCTGTCGGAACGATTTAAATCTATTAGGGAGAGTCTCGTAGCGTAGAAGCCGAAGCCCCCGCGGTCGCTGACAATCGGCGCGCATTCGGACAAGACTATTTAGCGAAGTCAGGACCCAAAAGCGCTCCCATGAGCGATCAACCGCGCCGTCGCTGGCTTCCCGTGGCCGCAACCTTGGTCGTAGCAGGGTTACTCCTGGTTGCGATCATCATAGTCTTTCCTTCCCCTGGGAAGTCCGCGACGACGACTCAGGCAACTACAACCGCTGCGACAGCCCCTTCGACAAATGCCAAGGCCCTTTCGACGAGCGACTACAACTCGTCGCTGGGCCTTCTTCTGACTTTGGACATCTCGAACAGCACGATGCCCCGAAACGACGGTATCACGATGAGAATCTCGCTGAATAACACGCTCGCCACGCAGAACAGCCTGTCCCCGCCACAGGACGGATCGAGCGCCGTTTGGCCGCCCAGTTGGAATCTCCAGGCCTGCACCACGTTTCCTATTGGAGTCCAGATATTCCAGGGCAACTATGGTTTTGGCAATCTGTCCCAAGGCGAACCCCTCGGTCTCATCGTTCCCAGTGGATACAACTGTGCAGATCATCCACGCTCCGAGATCTCCTTCGCGCCGCTGAGCGGCAACATAACATCTCCGACAGGTTGGTGGATTAACCAATCAGCCGCGAGCGTTGAGTACTGGGGATACTGGACAGGAAGCGCCGTCCCTCCGTCCCAGAACGCCACGTTCCGCTCGTTCGAGCCGGGCACGTACACGATTGAGGGCGAAGATTGGTGGGGGCAGGTTACGGTCATTCACTTTCAGGTTGTCACTAACGCGAATCCGCTGGACTGCGCCACCATCGGATCGAATTCCTCCTTCGTGGAGAGCACGAACTTCTCTGCGAGCGCGGGTCCTCTCAAGCTCGATAGCTACTACACAGACCTACGGAGCAACAATACGGTGGCGCTGGAGCTCTCCGCCACTGGAAACTCCACCCTCCCGGTCAGTAATCCCTACACCGATAGTATCCAATTCGGCATAGGGCCGTTCATATTCTCTCCTGACGCGGCCCTAGTCCAGACTTGGCAATATTACGCACCTAACGGAACTTTAGGCTATCCTGCATACGTCTATCCCAACGAATGCTCCCTTATCGTCGTAACCTTGCAATCCCTTCACTTTGCGGGTATTCCTTTGATCTTTGCCACTGGCAACCTTGCTATCGGCAACCAGACGCAGACGTTCACTCTCAATGGCTGAGCCGGAAGCCGAGCTGTCAGTTGTTTCCAGCGAAGGCTAAAGGCGCAAGGTCTACAGCAAGAGTTCAACTCGCGAGGTTGGTCGTGACTCCATCCAACTCTCGACAAGCGCGTTCTCGCCCACCTGCTCTCTTCCGTA
Organism: uncultured Nitrososphaerota archaeon; assembly: GCA_963820505.1. Classification (GTDB taxonomy): domain Archaea; phylum Thermoproteota; class Nitrososphaeria; order Nitrososphaerales; family Gagatemarchaeaceae; genus Gagatemarchaeum. The sequence continues at coordinate 23,717 of CAWFZY010000001.1, forward strand.
GCGGATGAGCTGCTTCGTCAGGTGCCTCTGCGCCCGCGGGGAGGGAAGATAGGTCCCAGGACGAATAATCCGTCTGGCTGCTGCCTTCGGCGCTCCCCTAGCCCCGACCGCCTCGCTGCTCTTGTGGCCGCACTTCTTGCACTGGTATCCCTTCCCTTTCCCCTCGGACTTCATCCCCGAGTCGCAGACGTCGCACCTCGGGTTGGCCTTGACGGCTTCGTGCGAGACGGAGAGGACGTCGACCCTCTCGACGTTTATCACCATGGGGTTCTTGGACGACGCTCTCCTGACCCCTCCCGAGACCCTTACCGAGTCTCCCCGCTTCAAGAGACGGGTGACCCGCATTAGATCCCCAGAGGGCTCGTAGACCATGCAACTAATGGTGGCCGAGTCTCCGCCGCTGAGCCGGAGCATCAAGTGGCCTCCCTGCTGGGGCTGCGTCGAGACGACCACGCCTTCAAGCCAGCCCGCCGAGAAGGCCTTGAGTGGCGTCGACAGCTTGCGAGTAAGATGGGCGTCGGTGCACTGGTTCGTCGCGTAGATGACGTACCCCAGGACATCCTCTCCGATCCCTATCATTTGGAATGCGTCCAGCACGGTCTGGGGAGAGTCTCCCCTGACCCCCGCGAGGACGGGGTCGGGACCCTTGGGTGCGACGAGCACCCTCCCGGACTCGTGGTCGTAGCTGTTGAAGGTGTGAGGGAAGGTCTCGGCCTCCATCTCCTTCACAGACCGGGGCTCGACGGCCCTGGGCCTCCCGCAGTTCTCGGGTCTCCGGTATGCAATCAGCTCGTAGGTGTGATCGTCCACAGCGCACGAGAACCCCAGGCTCGCGGTCGCGCCGACGATCCCCATCCCGTTTCCGAGCAGCCTGTGGCGAATCCCCATCTTCGAGACGGCGCGGATGACTCCCCTGTAGTTCACGACGCCGCTGACCGCCCTCTGGTATACCTCCCTGAAGAACGCGAGGTCGTGGTCGTTCTTGGATGCCATGACGAGCGCCGCGTTCGCCCCGTTCGCGACGTCAGCCTCCGCGTCGAGGAGCCTCTCCGCGGCCCTGAAGGCCTCGTCGCGCAGGCCGTCTGAGCGGGCCTCGAACTCGACGCAGACCGCCGCGTTCCCCCTCGTCTTGAAGGGGATGTTGGGGTTGAGCCTCACCAGGCGGGGGTAGGCCGAGAAGGTGCAGCCTATGCGGGCCAGCTCGGAGACGATGAGGTACCCGAGGTGGGTGGTGCAGTGACCGAACCGGGAATCGGTGTCGTCAATACCGATGAGGTAGCTCATGGTCTCATGACTTTCCGAAGAGCTCGATGTATATCCCGTTCGGGTCCTTGATGTAGGACCAGCGGCTGGTCTTCGTCTTCATGTCGAGCACCACGGGATAGCCCGCCTTTGCGGCCTCTGCCAAGGCCTTCTTCAGGTCGTCGACCTGGAATGCCAGGTGGTCAAGCCCGTCTCCCACCGAGTACTTGGTATGGAAGTCGCTCCCCTCCCCGTAGTAGTTGAGCTCTAGGAGGTGCCCGCCCTCTTCGCTCACGAGGCCCACCGTCTCCCCCTTGGTCGCCTCGATCTTGGTCCGTCCCGTCACCCTCATCCCGAGGACCTTGGTGTAGAACTGGATGGACCTCTCCATGTCCTTGACCCTTATCCCCGTGTAGATGAGCTTCGCTTCCATGCTCTCGGCGATGTTTGGCCGGAGCTAGATAAAGGCCGTGGCCCGAGCGCGAGGTTGTCCGAATTCTGCAGGAGTCCGGCTTTGTCCACGGGCCCCGGCCTCTTTCGTTGCCAGACGGCTCAGGCCCGCGACGACGAGGAGACCGAACGCGAGGATGATCGGGACCGAGACGGAGACGGGGAACTCCGGCGTCGTCGTGGTGGTGGATGAGCCGTCAGAGACCACTGAGACGGTGTTGTCGCCATTATTGGTCACGAAGACCTCGCCCTTGGCGGGGTCGTAGGCCACGCCGTTGGGACCAACTCCGACGGACAAGGTCGCGACCACCGCGTCGCTGGCGTCGGAGATGACTGAGACGTTGTCGGCGTCATAGTCGGTCACGTAAATCTCGCCTTTTGAGGAGTCGTAGGCTATACCAGCAGGGTCTGGTCCCACGTTCACCGTCGCCACCTGGACATTGGTGGAGTCCGAGATGACGGAGACGATGCCGTCCAATATCGGATTGTTGGAATCGTCGTTGGTCACGAAGAGCTCTCCCTTGGCGGGGTCGTAGGCCACTCCGGCGGCATAGCCCACCGCGCGGACTGTCGCGACGACGGTGTTTGTGGCGTCTGAGATGACCGAGATGGTCTCGTTGTCATAGTTTGCCACGAAGAGCTCGCCTTTGGCGGGGTCGTAGGCCACGCTCACCGGGGCAAGCCCCACGGGCACCGTCGCCACCACGGCGTTGGCGGCGTCAGAGATGACGGAGACGCTGTTGGCGTTGTAGTTTGCGACGAAGATTTCGCCCTTGGAGGAGTCGTACGCGACGGCGTTGGGAGCCATCCCGACGGGCACGGTCGCTAGGACCGAGTTGCTCGCGTCAGAGATCACCGAGACGCTGTTGGCGCCGTAGTTGCTCACGAAGATTTCGGCCTTCAAGGAGTCGTATGCCACACCTGTGGGATCGCGCCCCACGTTTATCGTCGCAATCACCGTGTTGGTGACATCAGAGATTACCGAGACGCTGTTGACGAGATAGTTTGCCACGAAGACCTCGCCCTTGGAGGAGTCGTAGGCTATCCCGGGACCGGGCCTGACCCCCACCTGCACGGTCGCCACCGCGGTCTGGGCGTGGGCAGAGGGAGCGAGAAGGAAGGCCGCGGTCAGCAGGAGCGCCACCATCGCGAGGCGGAGACGATGCTCTCTGGGCATTAGGAGCGATTCATTTTAGCGGGGGCGCATATATGTCGGTTCCCCGCTGATCTCTCAACTCGAGCGCCGGGGCCTCGAGCTCACGGTTGGCCCAGCTTGCTCTCGATCTCCTTCTCTTTGGCACGCGCTTCCTTGATCTGCCTTCCGAGGCGGGAGGCGAAGAGGTAGTTCACCACGCCGACGTAGAGCCAGGCGAACGTCACGACGATGAGGACGCCCTCGAGCGCCAGGAGGGTCGGGTCGAGGAGGTTCACCGTGACCACCTTCGTCCCGGTCGTGAACGGGGTGAGCACCTGGTCGAAGTAGGAGGCGAGGAGGAGAAACGCTACGGCTATCGTGATTATCGAGAGGGCCTTCATCCTCGCCTGCCCGTCCTCTATGTGCTTCACGAACGAGCCGTGAGCCTCGATTATCTCCACTGAGGGCTCCAGTCCGACGGCTTCGCCGTCGGCTCGCTTCTCGCTATCTGGACTCGACAAGAACCTGCGCCTTCGCCCCGTTTCGCGGATAAAACTGTTCCTCATCTAAGATGAGTCCGGGGATATCTTGGTCCACACCTTCTCCCACTCTTGAAGAAGCTGACTGCCGTCTGACGTGATAATGTAGACGTTCTGCCCTTCTCGCGCAGACTTTTCTACGAAGCGCCTCGACTCCAACAGCGTCGCGAACTCCATGAACTTGTCGAAGCTCAACCCCGTGGACTGCGCGAGCCTCGTCGGTCCCCTGGGCCCGGAGCGCAAGATCGAGAGTATCTCCATGAGAATGAGAGTCCTCTCTCGCTTCTTCAACTATCCCTCCCTGTGAGGGGAATCGAAGTAATAAAGTCGAGGAGCAACGACCTTGAATCCTAGCGCGTCCCCGCTACAAGATTTGGCCTTCGTTCGGACAAATCCTTAATGGAAGGCGGATGGGTCAACCACATCTATGGATGCCAAGAACCTTGCCGTGGGCATCTTAGTCGCGTTGACCATTTCGCTCTTTTCCGCCGCAGCGACGCCCGTTTCAGCGCAACCGGCGCAGCCGCCGCCCGGTCCCATCCTACCCCCGTTTCCGAGCTGTGGCTGGAACAGCGCCCAGAATGCGAGCGGCATCGTCGCCAGCTCCCCGGCGGGCTCGTCGGTGGCTGTGACGATAGGAGAGCCATCGTGGAACCAGGACTGCTTTTCGTTCTCTGAACCCGACGGGTCGACCGCCAGCACTTCGTTTCCCGCATACGAGGTCTTTCCCATCACGGTAAACGCCTCACCGGGCACGACCGTCAAGCTCGAGGCTGGAACGGCAATCCCCACGGCGCAACAGATCTCCGGGGGAGTCCGCAACACGACGATCTGGACGTGGTTCGACCCCGGCACCGTGGAGACAGACTCCAGCGGCGTGGCGAGAAGCAACCTCACGCTGGCAGGGGCCGTAATGCCGTTCGTGCCTAACGACATCTCCAACGTCACTCTCCCAATCATGGCGTTCGCATCGACAGGCGTAAACGGCTCGGCCGGCCTTCCAATAGAGTTCGAAGGCGGAGGCGTCAACATCCTTCGATCGGCTGCCCCCATGGCCTTCGGGACCGGGGTGGGAGGGGAAGCAGGCCACCCGTCCCAGCCCATCTTCAACGTGGTCTACAGCCCGCCCAACTCTACCCAGACAACGGCTCCGCTTCAGGTGAACCTGCAAGTGCTTGGCACGTATCAAGACGGAAGCGTAGGTCCATTGCCGTCCGACGTCCAAGTCTCGTTCCCCTAGTCGAGTTTCGAATTGCAACCGAACTCCATCTTCTATTTCGCCATCAACGAAACAAACAGCTTGAAGCCTTCTAACACGACGAGTGCCGACACCTACACCTTCGCCATCCAAGAAGAGGTGGGCAACAGCACCTACGTAGAGCCTCTGACCGTCTCGGTGTCGTTGGAAGAAATCACATTTGGGGGCCCTGGCGTGACCGCGAGCGAGACGACTCCTGCCTCCAACCCCGGTCCAACTTCACCCGGAAGCGCCGGCGGGCCTCTTGCTTCCCCCTTGGCAGACGGCGCTCTCATTCTGGGAACAGTTGCGCTGATTGTCGTACTGGCCATCGCCGCGGCACTGCGACGTGGGAGGACCATCCCGAAGCAAGAGGAGGCTCCGAGCTCCGGTGGTCAAGCACCAACTCGGCATTGGCACTCATCTTGATGATGGTGCACCTCCGACCATAGTAAGTCGTCCATTATGAAGCAGGCAAAGTTGTATAGGTCGTGGTTGTCGTCGTGGTAGTGATTTGGCAACCCGTTGCGGTCACTGTCGAGCCGTAGTTTGTTGACGTTACTGTTGCGGTGGTCGTTACAGTGGCTGCGGCTTGAGTGGTAGAGGTCTCTATTGTTGTGGTAGTTACCGTGACCGTGGTGCTACATTCGGTCACCGTAGTTGTCCCCGCCGGGTAGCTGACTTTCGTCGTTACTGTCGCGGTTATCGTCTGCGCACCACCTTGTTGAGAACTCGAACCTCCCGAAGGCGTTGAGGAGGTCGGATATGAAACGATCGTGGTAGTGGTAGCGGGCCCTGTCGACAGAGTGAACGAAGTCGTCGTAGGGCCGGAAGTCGTGACGGTTGCGTTTCCTAATCCCGTCTCTGATGTTGTGGAAGTGTTGTTGACAGAACTGGATGATGGAGTGGAAGAGGACGACGAAAAGAGCAGTGCAACCCCTACTACCCCCACTATGAACGCAACGATTAGGACGACAATGACGGCTGGAAGTCCGATGGCCGGTCGTCGAGTTCTCATCTGATGTTCCGATTCTTGGAATCGCCTACTGCTCATTAATAGTTTTGTCCGAGCGACGTCGAGGTTCTGCGCGAATTCACCTCTTTTTGACAACCGACTCGAACTCACCATTGGCACTCATCGTAAATGAGTGCTTACGATGAGCAATTCTCTATAAGCTCGCCCTGTCCTTTCTGCGCATGAGTTCGGCAACAAGCTCGGTCTGGTTGGGGTTCACTCGGTTGGGCGGGAGGTTCGAGCTGAAGCTCGACGACCTCAATGGAGGCATAGCGATGCTCGGCCAGGGTTCGAACCGCCGGTGCGACGACCTCAAGGGAGGCATCGCGATGCTCGGCCAGGGCGCAACCACCTCGCCCCGCTGGTCGCCTACGCGTGCCACCAAGCCGGGTTGAAGGCGCTCCTCCTCGACATGGACGGAGGCGTCTCAGACGCGCTCTCCGGCTACATGGACGAGTACGACGTCTCCTACTTCCTCTACGACTCGCTGAGGATCGAGGACAACCCCATCGTCCACGCGCAGCTCATTGCCGGCGCCTACTCCACCTCTCTCGAGCTCTCCTTCGAGCAGGAGGCCAGCCTGAACGCCATCGCCCAGATCATAGCCAACGAGCGCGGCGTGGCCAGCCCCTCGTCGCTGGCCGACCTGATACAGTCTCCAGACTCCGCGAAGGGGCGCGCGGTGGACAGGCTAAGGGTCAGGCTGGAGGCCCTGCGGTCACTCAACCTCGTCGGAGAGAAGGACGCGGTCAGGCACATCAGTCGAGAAGAGCGCGGTCCTGAGCTTCAGGAACGCGGGGTCCCCGGAGGCTGCCGAGACGGCGGTGGCCCTGTTCCTCGCAAAGCTCCTGGCTATGCTGGGCGGCGGGGAAGAAGTTCTCGGGCCCGACGTCATCATCCTGACCGAGGCGAACCGCCTCTTCAAGGAGCGACCGGTCTTCAGGAGGAACCCGCGGTTCCTCACCTCGCTCATCTCCGCCCCCCTGCCGAAGGTCCTGGCGTCCGACGAGGCATACGGGCTCGACAAGAACTTCATGGACACCTGCTCGGTCAGGATACTCTCCAGCGCAGCGTGGAACGAGTCGGGCAGGGGCGGCCTCGTGCTCACCCCTAACATGTTCATGTTCCAGAACCCCTCCTACGGCTCGAGCGAGGTCTTCGTCCCGAGGGACTTCGAGGCGAGGAAGGGGGACGTCAGGACAGGCGCCTCCCTCGTCCCCACGGCCGACGAGGAGCTCGCCAAGCGGATACTCGAGGAGATCGCGGGCTTCCAGGGCGCTACGCGGACTTCGCTGACCTCTTTTCTCTCCGCCGAGTTCGACAAGGACCTTCTGGAGAGGACCTTCGATAGGCTCCAAGCCGAGGGATACATCGCGGTCACGCCGCAGGAGAGGTCGGGGCGGACCATCCACGGGCTCTCCCTCACCGAGAAGGGACGGACATTCTTGGGGAGGGCGAGGTGATGCCGATGGACAAGATACAGACCGGCGCCAAGGCCCTCGACATCATGACGGACGGCGGGCTCTCGACAGGGACGATAACCCAGATATTCGGAGAGAAGGCCCTCGGGAAGAGCATACTCTCCCTCCAGGCCGCGTACTCGACCGTAGCCGGTGGAAGCAGCGCGATAATCCTCGACACCGAGCAGTCCTACTTCAGCTACCTCGTCGACTATCGGCGGCCCGGTTTCGAGAAGAGGTTCGGCGACAAAATCCAAGTGAAGGAGCTGAAGCTCGAGCGGAGCACCCGCGCCTCAAAGAAGAAGGACCAGCCGGCGTCGCGGAGCGAGCTGGTGACCGCCCTGAGCAGCACCCTCGACCGCATCGGGGTCGCCTACAACGACAACCACATGAGCGCGATAGCCGACGTGCTCTCGCCCGATTTCACCGTCAACCTGGACGGGACCGAGGAGCCGTCCATCTTCATCGTCCAGATGCCGGAGATCATCGACCTGCTGGCGCTGCACGGCAACGACGTCCAGAAGATAGTCTCAGAGGGCGGGAGGGTCGAGCTGAGGCTCAAGTCCACCCCCGTCTACCAGTCGGCGCTCCACCAGATGATAGAGGCGACGAAGGCCAAGCTCCTGGTCTACGACTCCCTCTCAGCCCCCTTCAAGTCGGCGTTCCTCGGCACGCAGGACCTCCCGGCGAGGAGCGCGGGCATGGCCATACTGCTCGCCCACGCCCAGAGGCTCTGCGTCGAGTACGGCATAGCGGTCGTCGTGACGAGCCACGCGTCCATCAACCCGATGGCCGCCTGGGACAGAGGGAAGCCCTACGGCGGGATCACGCTCGGGCACGAGGCGAAGTTCAGCTTCGAGCTGACGAAGAACACTTCGAAGAGAAACAAGGAGGCGGTCTCGGTGAACCCCGAGGGCACGATAAAGGCCGACAAGGACGGGAGGGCGTTCTGGGTCCACCGGCATCCAGCCCTCGAGGACTTTTCCCGGTATGGGCACGCCTACATCGACGACGAGGGGTTCCACTGATGGGCTGGCTGCTGAAGGCGGGGGCGTTCCTCCTCGCAATCATGCTCTTCGGGGTGGGGGCCTGGGAGATCACCCTCCTGATCTTCGCATGGCTGTTCATCCCGCCCATCTTAAAGCTCCGGAGGGGCAGGCCGGCGTCGCAGGACAAAGGAAGGCCGAGGGGAAAGTTCCAGGTCAGATATGCCCTCGGCGGCTTCCTCTTCCTGCTCGCGTTCGCGGGCTACCTCGCCCGCGGCACCTTCTCCCCTTTCGTCTTTGCGTCCCTCGGCGCCCTCGTGACAGTCTGGGGCAGGGTTCCGATGTCGGCTCTGGGCACCGATTTGAAGCCGGTCGAGGAGTCCATCCTTCTCAGGTCGTCGCCGCTCCCGTTCTCGTGGGCGGCGGTCGCCGAGGTCAAGCCGCTCACCCGCGACGTGGGCAGGGCCTTGGCCGGCGTGACGGGGACCGTCGTAGTGTCGGCGTCCGAGGCTCCGTCCGTCTACGTGGTGGTCGAAAGGCGGGCTCTAAACGAAAGGTCGGCCGAGGAGGCAATCCTGGCGGCCCTCAGAGATGCGGCCCTCTCCCTGTCTCCCCTCGGGGCATACCTGCTCCCCCTGGACTCCGAGCAGGCGCTTGCGCTCTTCCAGCCCTCCCTGGAGGCCTTCAAGGTGGGCGAAGGCGACTGGTCGAACCCCGTGGCGTCCGGCACTTGCGACGTCATCTCCATCAGACAGGAGAAAGGCTTCGCAAGGTCGCTCGGGGCATTCAGGAAGGTCGGCCAAGGGCGAGAGGGCCGTGGCAAGATTCCCTCTCCCTCTCAGGATTTCACCCACCCGCCCCTCCTCATGGAGGTCTTCAAGGCCGTAGGGAGCAGGCTGACCTGGCCGCACCCGGACCAGTACACCGCGTTTCTCAGCAGCCTCCTCGCGACGAGCAACGAGCCGATCGGGACGAGGATACTGGACGCCGGCGCCGCCTCGCAAGTGCAGACGGTCGTGGTCAAGTCCCAAGGCAGCCCTCCCGTCGAGCTCAGCAGGGCCCAGCTCAGGGCCGTCGTCAGGATGTACGACAAAGAGATTTCCTGCTGATGCTTGGCGGTTAAATAGAAGCAAACAGATGTTGCCTCCGAGATGGCCGAGAAGGTACCCGGTTGGCTCGAGAAGATACTGCTTCCCCAGCTGGGCGAATTGAAGGGGGAGGTCAGGGCGGTCAACGGGAGAATCGAAGGATTGGAAGGCAAGTTCGAGGGACTTGAAGGAAGGTTCCAGGGACTAGAGGGGAGAATCCAGGGTTTGGACGACAAGATTCAGGGGCTCGAGAACAAGATGGATGGGCAGTTCACGGCGGTCCACTCCGAGATTAGGCGGCTCGACGGGAAGCTTGACGCGCTCGACAGGCGGATCGATGTTTCGGAGAGGCTCGCGGTGGTCGAAGGGAAGATACGCGAGTTAGAGACGAAGAACTGACGCGGTCGAGCCTGCGGATCTCCGGGCGGCCGCAAACCATCCCGCGATATTGCTTATATATTGCTGACATATTGTTATGCATGTTGGTCAACGTCACATTCTCCCTGCCGGAGGAGACCGTGAAGAGGCTGAGAGAGGCGGCCCGCCGGACGGGAGGACCGAAGAAAGGTGCCATCTCGGAATTGGTGGACGCGGCCCTGAAGGAGCACTTGCAGGAGGTCGAAGCCAGGAGCGTCCGTCAAGAGTTCAGGGCGTCTCGCGGAGACCTCGTGGTTGCTAGGGCCGCATCCCTGAGAGAGCTCGCCTCGCTTCTCGAAAAGCGCGGGATCAGCCCGAGAGACGTTCTGATAGAGAGCTCCATTCCGTTGCCGGCGTCCACGAAGACCGGGCTCAGAAGGCGCATAGATTGAGCGGGTTCGTGGGCCTGGTCCCCGCGGTCAGGCTGAGGTTGCGGAACATCCCGCTCAAGGCCGAATATCCGGCGAACGGGTCGATGGAGGCCATCGTCGATACCGGCTATGAAGGATTCCTCGCAGTCCCAGGCTCGGTTTTCCGTGCGGTGCACCTTGATGAGATCGTGACGCGGCAAGCCAAGGTCGAGGTTGCCGACGGCCGGAGGCTCCAGAGTAAGGTTGCGTACGGGACGGTGGAACTCGCTGGGGTGAAGGGAGAATTCGACGGACCGGTGGAGACTCTTGCGGGGTTGGCGGAGGTCCTCGTCGGAGTCCGCCTGCTATCCGAGTTCCGACTCACGCTGGACTATTGCACGAGGGCAGTCTCAGTCAATCCCTGCCGATGAGTCGGGAAGATGCGCCAATCGGCCTTCGACGACTATCATCGTCAGGGTGCTCCGAGCGTAGTTGTGCTTAATTATCTCGCTGCGTAGTGAATTCATGACTTGTGAATGCAGTCGCAATCTGCTTGATATTGATGCTCGCGCTGGGAGGTTCCCCGCTCTTTCACTCAACGAATAGCGACAATGTCCTGCCAGCAGAGGCGATGCCGTTAGGCCCACCTACCTGCACATTCACCATTTCGCTGCGGGGGACGACACCAACTGCCCGGTCGGCATCAGGGCAAGCTAATTTGACAGGGACTCCAGGAGAAGACGTCGGTGCCTTCGTCAACGGCCTTCTTGGCTCGCAAGAGACGCTTTGCTTCGACCCTGGCGACTACGTCCTTGCGACCGAGATTCTAGTCAGCAACGATAACAACGTCACACTGTGGCTCCTTCCGGGAGCCAGCATGACCACCTCCGCTCCCATCAGGCTCCTCCACATCATCGGAAGCCCTAGCACGCTCGTTCATGGTGGAAACTGGACGGGACCAGGTATCGGGACACTCCCGGACATCGAGGTAGACCAGGGAAGCAACGATACGACGATTGAGGGAGCGGAGGTGACCCACGCTGGCTATGACGGCATCCTCATCGACCACGACACGAAGCCGAACCCGCACGTCTCGGTCCTGAACAATTCCCTAGACGATAACGGACACTTCGGGGTGCAGGACTACCAGTCGTCCCTAGCTGGTCCCCGATGGACGGTGATTTCGGGAAACCGGGTCGAGGACAATGCCGTCGGCGGCATATACACGGACAGGGCCGCGGACGTTACAATCGAAGCCAACGAAGTCTGGAACACTGCATCAGGCGAAGGATCAATAGGCATAGGGGTCGAGTTCGGTTACAACGACACGATAACGCAGAATAGCGTGAGCCACATGCAATCGTTCGGGATACAGGCATACTTCAACAACGACACGACGGTCTCCAACAACTACTCGGGGTTCAACTCGGGGACTTCCGACCAGTCCGGAATCACCAACGACCACAGCTTTTACGACACCATTTCAGGCAATACCCTCGTCTCGAATGGCAGGGACGGGATTCACCTAGAACGCTCGTCGTATGTCACGGTGAGTGGAAACACCGCCGAGGACAACGGGCAGTATGGGATAGAAATCTACCATGGCGCGATGCCCAGCGTGCAGCATGAAGTGATATCCGGAAACACCTGCAGCTCCAATGCCGCTGGAGGAATAATCTTGAACTCAGCCGCCGATTCTGCGGTAACGGGCAACTGGTGTATCGATAACTCGGGTCCAGGCATACTCCTCTATAACGACCCGGGGCAGATCGGTTCTACCCAGAATGTCGTAAGAAACAATTGGTCGGGCGACGACACGTCATCGGGAATGAGGCAGACCTACGGAATAAGAGAGGAAAATCAGGCCAACGACAACGAGATATCTTCCAACGTCGTCTGCAACAACACGGTGGCAGACATTAGCATTGTTGGACGATCCACAACCACAGCCGGGAACAACGACTGCAGGATTGGTGCCGAGCCTCTGAAGTGACGGTGCTGGTCGCGAGAGAAACTAGCCTTCGACGACAATCGTCGTCAGGGTGCTCCTGACGCGGTCGAGCCTGCGGGTGCAGACCGAAGGAGTTTTACTAGTTGCACGTGCACTTTGGCTTTGCCCGAGAGATTACACACCGTTCTAATTGCTAGGTTGAATAATCACCCCTGAGTCTCTGAGAGGCATGAGAAGAGAGGCTGTCGGCATATCCTCCGCCATCCTTGTCGCCGCCATTCTGGCGGTAGCCTACCTGGCTGGCAGCGGCGCGCCGCGCGCCGGAACTTCGACTTCCCTAGCCTCTACGAGCATGTCCGCCTTTGCCTACCAGACCGTCGTCTCCAGTACATCCTTCAGCACCATGGTTGAGAACAACATCACCACCACCTTTACCGAGGTCCTGACTTCCACCGTAGACGCCACTTGGTCCCCCGGACAGCCAATCCCGGTTTCGGGCGTAGAGACGGCGAACGTCACTATTGGAGGGGCTCCCCGCACCATCGCGGTCGACCCGAACGACAGCAGGATCTACGTCGCTGACTATTTCTCCGACAACCTGACAGTAATAGACGCGTCGTCGCACTCCGTGATAGCCACAATTGCCATGCCAGCTGCCAACGACAACGGGATTGCGGTCGACTACAGCACGGGCATGGTCTATGTCCTTGTGTCTGGGGGAGTCGCGGAGATAAACGGCTCGACGAACGAGGTCGTGGGGGAGCTCCCGCTCAACTTTGGGCCGGGATCCATGGCATACGACCCGGCGACCCACGTCATCTACGGGTCTCCAGAAACCGGGAGCGGGAGGCTCTTGGGGGCCGACGTCCGGACCGGCTCGATAGTCGCGAACGTCTCGCTGGGATATTGGGCCAACGGCGTGGTTGTCGACCCAAAGACCGACATGGTCTACGCCGTCGGGTGTGATGCCGAGGGCCTGGCTTGCAATTCGATGGCTTCCATAGTGAGCGGGAAGAGCGAGACCCTGGTGACCACGGTCCACTTGGCCTCGGGAGGTTATCCGAGGGTGACCATGGACCCGACGACTAACGTCGTCTATGTCTCAGGGGACGAACTTGTCGCCCTCAACGGAGCAACCGGGAAGGTGATCTACAGCGTAAATCCTCAGGAATGTGGCCCCTTCGATAGCATGGCCGTCATCCCGTCGTCGAACCAGGTAATCGCACAGCCGCTCGATTACAACTACCTGTTGGTATACGACGGCGCGACCGGGACGCTGGTGAACATGTACACCCTTTCTAGTTCCCCCCAGTTTGTCGCGTTCAATCCTAACACGAACGAATTCTACACCACGACTTCCGGAGAGCTACTCGCCTTCCATAACGTGGCAAGCACCGGCAACATAGACAGCAGCCTGATGGGTTCTGGCAAGAACTGCCCGCTGCCATAGGCTCGGATTCGAACTTAGCCCTCGACTACGATCATCGTCAGGGTGCTCCTGACGCGGTCGAGCCGTGTATAGGGTTCATTGCGCTCCTGCCGGGGCGGCCGGAACAAAGTATCCAAAGCTTCAAGAGGCTCCCGCCGACCCAACTCCAGCCAAGGTTGAACGTCAGGACCGCGCTGCTGGGCCTCTTCGTGGCGCTGACGATAGTCCTTGCATCGACCACCGTCTACGAGTCGGGCATCAGAACCACGCTGACATCGACGAGTACGTCGACGAATACATTTACGAGCACGCTAATTCAGACGACGGCACTCACATCAACGACGCAGTCTTCTGTCCCTTATGGATTCCAATTCATTACGGGGTCCGGGATTTGCACTTCAAGCGGGGCCCTGGCGCTCTGCTGGGGAGAACCGGCCTATGTTTTCAATTGCCCTCCTTCTCTTCCCTTTTCAGAGTCTGACGCAACGTGCGACCAGGTCGTGACGAGCGACGTCTTCGTATATCCTGCCTTCGGCATCAGCGTCACCTCTTACCATAACCAAAGTGAACCATGGGCCAATTGCGCCTATCAATTCGGGTTCGCGAGCGAGCAGGGAGCCTATTGCGTTCCCCTCAACTCAACCGCGTTCATCCTAGGCGAGCCGGCACCTCCATCCTCGACGTCCGTTGTGCAGTCATCTTCGATTGCGAGCATTCAGGTTTCTGCTCCTTCGGTGTCAAGGCTCAACCCTCAGACGGGGCTCAACCTCACCCTAAGCCTCTCAGCGAGCGCAAACCCCTACCCGACGATTACCATCAAGGCCAACGACTTCAATACCCTCGACCGGGCGAACAACCTCACTACACCAGAAGACTGGGCGGTCCCCGTCGGTCACTGTCCGGGTAACCTTTTCGAGTATGCGCTCTACCAGGGCAACTACGGTCTTGGGAACCTCACCCAGGGCACACAGCTAACACAGAGCAATGGCATAGGCACCTGCATTGGTGAAACTACCTACTGCATCTTCAATCCCGTGAGCACAGAGGCGACGGTCTACTGGGCTCCTGATCCCTTCAATTTGAAGCCCTCGCCGACGAATGCCAGCATCTCGACCCCGGGCCTCTTGGGGTTCTGGGGAACCAATCCTGCTTATCCCCAAGGGGCATACCTTGTCTTCCCCGCCGGCACCTATACGGTTGCCGCGGTGGACCAGTGGGGCAACATCGTGCTGTCTCACTTCACAGTCCTAGACTGACAGGGCAGCAGGGTGGCTGTGGGAATCTCAGCCTTCGACGACGATCATCGTCAGGGTGCTCCTGACGCGGTCGAGCATGCGGATCTTCTATGTGATGGTCTCCTTGACCTTCTCCATCGTGTCGGCCTCACCTGCGAAGACGTCAAAGTAAGAAAAGTAAACCTTAAGAGTTTGACACGTCCATCGGAGTCTCATGCAAGCGGAAGAAGTAGTGAAGGTCTCGACGAAAGGGCAAATAGTGATTCCTAAAGATGTCCGCAAGCGCTTTGGAATAACGCCCGGAAAGAAGCTCCTGATGGCGGTCGGAAAGAATGAGATTATGCTGAGAAAAGTGGAAGAAGTGCCGCTCGAGCAAGTCAGCAAGAGGCTAGGCAAAATTGCGAGAAAGAGGAACCTGGACGTAGACGCGCTGGTGGACGAGGCAATAAGATGGGCGAGAAGCTCAGGATAGTCCTCGACACCAACGTATGGATTTCCATCGCCCTCAACAAGACTCTGGCTGAAGAATTTCTCCCGCTAATACGGGAAGAGAAGATAGAAGTCTGCCTCTCAAAAGCGCTCGTGACCGAACTGGCGAGAGTGATAACCTATCCCAAAATTGGGACGATTTTGGAGCAGGCCGGGATTGAGCCGTTGGTCGCCCTCTCAAGCATTGTGGAATCCGCGACGCTCGTGAGGACGAGACAGACAGTTCGGGAGATAGAGGATAATCCGGCCGACAATCGCGTACTAGAGTGCGCGATATACGCCAAGGCGAGGTTCCTCGTGAGCGGCGACAAGCATGTCTTGAAGCTGGGCGAATTCAGGGGCGTCAAGATAGTGACCGCGAGGAAGTTCCTTGAAACGATGAGCTCGTAGTTGCGGTCCCCACGTATGTCTGGCTTTGGACGACTAAGGTTGCTTGTCGAGCCTAGCCGAAGCTAGCCTTCGACGACGATCATCATCAGGGTGCTCCTGACGCGGTCGAGCCTGCGGATTTTCGGATGGCCCCACTTCAATTCCTAGAGTGTTCCCATGGGAATGGGAGACTAGTCTGGTCTTTCTCTTCTTAGGATTCCCTTGATATCGAAATCTGCATCATGCGAGAAAATCTCCTTGATTTTGCGCTGTTGCATTATGGCTAGTGTGACCGCGTCGGTAAAGCTCAGTCTTTCATATTTCTGGAAAGTTCGGAGTCCCGCCTCAAACAGCGAATCGTCAACGTAGACCAAATTCAGATTCGGCGAAGACATGATGCTAGCAATTGCTCGCGCAATCGAATCCGGTCGGCCACCCCTCATCTTGAGAAGGGTGAGCGTCTCATCAAGCACAAAGTCCGTGGTGAGGGCGGATGGGAGTGTGCCCTCGGCCAAAGCCTTCAACACCGCAGAGCCGTCCTTGTGTAACGTGTCCGAAGTGTCGATTGCCGATGCCCAGATCGTCGTGTCCACGAAAATCAATAACGAGACTCTAGCTCCTTGAGGTCTTTCAGGGCGTTCCGCCGCTTGCCGGTGCGCACGGCTCCTATGGCCTCGATAAGCGGGTCGCTTTCCGCATGCTTTCTTTCTAGGTCTTCATACTTCTTGACGTACAGCCTGATTGCTTCCTCGCCTTCAGGGGTCAACTCGATCTTGCCACGCCTCTTGATCACAATCTGCTTGAACTTCTTCAGCAGCTCCTCGTCTACGACGAATTTGACTTGGGCCATGCATAGAGCACTCTAGTACTGGAGTACCATGAGCCATTCCCATAAACCTTTCCTCTGGGAGCCCCGTGACTGAATAATTTGATAGGCGGACGGATTTAGCCCTCGACGACTATCATCGTCAGGGTGCTCCTGACGCGGTCGAGCCTGCGGATCTTCCAAGTGATGGTCTCCTTGACCTTCTCCATCGTGTCGGCCTCGACCCTAGCGATGATGTCGTATACGCCATAGACGACATAAACATCGCGGACGAACTCTAACCCTCTGAGCGACTTCAGCAGCTCCTCCTCTGCTCCCAAGTCTGCGTTGATAAGCACGAAAGCCATGGGCATTTGTTGTTCGGCACCATTTGGCCGCACTCGGTATAAAAGACTTCATTTTGCGCTGCGCAGGAGGTTCGACAAAGCCACCGTCAGCCAGTTCTTCCTAATACTGCACTCAAGCTCCTGCATTCATCGACCCCTATCGGCTCCCCGAAAGAAGGTCCGTAGTCTAGGGGTAGATGTGCGAGCATCAAACGTAGAGGCCAAGTGGTTCGGGCCCGGCAAGGCCTAGACTCTATTAGAGTTCAAAATCTAGAAGTTGAACCGGCGTCTCATCTTTCTACGACGATGCCGCTAGCTATGAAAGGGTGCTCTCTGCTACTGCCTTTTCTCAGAACAAATGAGACAGTCTTGCCTCGGAGCGTGCTCAGTACTATCTGCCCCGACCTGCCAAGGGTTCATTGCGCCTCCGCCGGAAGACTCGCCCTAGCCTGAAGCGTCATCCCGTCCGGCAGGCGGGCCAAAGGCGCGCGGGTCGGCGCGGCCTACCCAACGCAGCGGCAAAGGCCAATGCCGGAGGCATGGTTCCTGACACCGGTTTCAGACGGTGATGCGGTGGTCCGAACGTCGTGTTGAATATTTTTCCCTAACCCTGCAAGGCGGCGACTCCCTGTGTCAACGAGCTAGCGAGCTCCAAGCCATCCCCTACGGAACGAGAGCCGGCATAGATCGTCACAGCCATGTGCTCGTTTGGATACACCAGGAATAGGACGTGATAGTCAGGATTCACGAGTATCGTCTCACCGCCTTGACCGACCAAGTATTCGCCCAGAGTGTTGGTGATCGTGGTACAGGAGGAGCTACCATCCTTCACAGACGAAACGCATGCCGTCGAGGGCGCGGGAAGGACCTCCTGGGCCATTTGGAACGACGACGGAAGGAAGCCCTCAACGATCATGACCCCGCCCGCCTGTAGAATGTCCGAATCGGTCGTGGTTCCGTTCACAAAAGTCCCGTTCCATATGTATATCGAAGCCACCGATTGGGAAGAGTCGTTGGCTGTGGGGTCTACCAAGCCGACGGAAGCACCCACAATCTTGTAGGATGGCCCTAGCGAGGTTACATTGGGGAGAATCAAAGGACGATTGGTAGCACTCTCGACGGCTGCGGGAGAGTGGAGTACCAGGACTGTGGGTGATGCCCCGCCCGCAGAGGCGGGCGGAGTGGTGTTTGTACTTGTACTCACCGCGGCCGAGTTCGTCCGCAGGTAGAGGGACCCGATGAGGCTGGCTCCAATTACGACAACCAAGATAACTGCCGCCGCGAGCCTGGCATGACTCCGGGGCTCCTGGTTCTCCATGCGGGCAAGACTTCCTCGCTGATTTTGCTCGGGTTTCTCATTAATAGTTTTGTCCGAATTGGTGCTCTCCGGTCTTCGTCTGCTCTAGCTTGACATGTATTTGGTACCAAACGACAACTCGACAGAACCGATGAGCCTGCGTGCTGCGCTGAAACCGGATTGGATGAGGTTGTTGGCCCCACTGGATTGAAGGTCTCCAGAACTGTGAAGAAGCGCTAGACTTTGGCATCGTTACGACCCCCATTCCCAGGTCCGTACCTTCTCCAGGAGACCGATGTCGATATTCCCAAGAAAGTACCTAGCGACAAAATCGCTGCGTCTTGTTCAGTCGGCGTAGAGGAGTAGAGAAGCATGATTTTGTGAAATCCTGGGGAGACATGGATGACCGGCAAGCCCGGCGGGGATAGCAGGACGGGGACGGAGCTCCCATTGTCTTGCGCAACCCAGCCAGCCGAGTAGGAATTCGAGATCAGAACGTAAGATGACTGGTTGACATCCACGTCAAACGAGATGCTTGTCTCCCCCCAGCTCAGATCGGAGAGAGAGTAATTCACCTGGGTCGTCGGAGCGGTGGGAATCGGCTCGTTACAGCTTACGTCTTGAGAAACGCTGAATTCGCTGTTAGGCATCGATCCGGTCACATAGACGAGGTGAGAGCCAGGAACTTGGTAGATATCGACTTCGTCGTTCTCGAACACCGGAGGACCAAACACCGAGCCCGAAGAATTGAAGGCCTGAAGCTCCCCGGTGGCGTCCCCTCCATATCCATAGTCAATCATGACGTAGCGCGCTCCGAGCAATTGCAACCCACCGAGACTCCTAGCGGTTGCGCCGCAGAAGTAGATGTTGTATGTGAAGTTCCTATACGCTTGCGTCGTTGCCTGGTCATACCATCCGTCGATCGAGCCCTTGAGGGTGAATTCAGGGAATGACTCGTAGTAGCGATCCACGACCATTACCCTGAAAAAGCCAGGCTGACTCGCAAGGAAATTAAACGCTTCTTGCTGACTCGGATCAGATGGCATCTGCCGCACCTGGAAGTAAGAGGGAATTCTGGATATCGATGGCGCCGCAACGAGAACTAGGACGAAGAGTAAGATCAGTGAGACCGCCACAATCTTTCTCCTGTTTTGAGCCAAGGCCTTGTTAGCGGAGAAGTGCCGAAATGACCGCCAGAAGAAAATAGCCGCCAGCGGAGCCAGGAACAGCACATCCGCTATTTCGAACCTCCATGCATCCTGAAGAGCCAAGACGAGAGGAATCTTGTAAAAGAGAGTGGTCAGAGTGGGCCCGATGGTCAGTAGTATCGAAACGATGGCTGCTGCTAGCAGAGCGAATTCTTCTCTTCTCCGCAGAAAGATAATCGAGGCAAGCGCCGGCAGGAGTAGTATCCAGCCCAAGTCTCCTGCATTTGCGTTTCCGAAGTTCGGTAGAAAGAGCGAATACCAATGTATCACATTCGAGCTGGGGTATGCTCCAGTTGCCGACTCGGTCAAAAGATTGAATTGCCCCGACAAATCAATCTCCAAGTAAGGGATGAGCCAGAACCCGCTCAGAAGGAGCCCGATTGTCGAGGATGCGGCAATGACCAGTATTGATTTGAGTGCTTTTGACCTGGGAGTAGAGATTAGAAAGTACGCGAGGAGTGGGAAGGACAACACGTAGACGGTCGTCGTGTTTGAGAGTATCAGCAGCGCAATGAAGGCTCCAAAGCAAATCGTGGAATTGAGAGTCTGGTCCCGAAGTGCGATTCGACCGGACAAGAGCAGCAATGGAGCCAGCCCAAAGGCAAGCGAATAGGTCAGGCTCCCGGTATAGAATATGATGAGAATGTGCGAGGAGGCAAGGGAATAGAGAAGCGCGGCAACCAATGACCCGTTTGGCGCAATCCCGAAATCGCGAGCAAGAGAAAAGGCGCCCAACCCCGACAGAATGAAGGATAGCAGGATGAGCATCTTCATTCCTAACATTGCACTGCTAAACGGCCATCCGAGACCCCCTGCCAAGACATAGGTGAGAGGCGAATAGGTGTAAAACAGCTGGAATCCGCTGTACCAAAACTGACTCCAGCCCAAGAAATTTCCATGAGTGAAGGAGTACATGAGGAAGGCAGTTTTCGCCACGTGACTCGATGCGTCATAACCAGATATGCCGTCCGAGAGGAATAGGGGCAGTGATCCAATCGCCGACAAGCCACCGGCAAGGAGCAAATGGATAGAATCGGGAGGACGCATCTTCAAGTCCGCAACAAAACTCCAATGATTGAGAGGTTAGATAATCAATTAAACTCTCAACTTGCATCGTCTTGTAATATCAAGGGGGTCGTCGAAGACTCGCATCTTCCGCTGGAGCAATTAGGCGCCACCCATGTTGATGCAATCCGTCGTCGAAGTGGACGGTGCGGTCACAGTCCCGTTGACGATGAATATGTCCCAGTTCTCTATGTACTGGGCGCAATTGGTGGAGATGGTATTGCTCCAGATCACAGCGATCCCCGCCAGCGAGTTGTCAGGATTCGAGGGGTTGACGAAGCCACCTCCAGAGCTGAAGCTTCCCGCGCCGTGGGCCTGAATCGCGGTGACGAATGCAGGACTCTGGCAGATGCTCTCCCATCCCTGCTGTATGTGCCCGAAGATGCTCTGGTAGTTCCACGGGGGCGCACTTTGATTCAGCCCTGGAATCTCGCGGCCCGCCCCGTTCCAGGCCATGTCATCCATCTCCGTAGGCGTGAGGAGACTACACGCGCTCACTGAAGAGGTTGAAGAGGTCGGCGTGGACGCCTTCATCGATGCTGAAAGGAGAATTGCTGCCGAGAGCACCAGGGCGGCTATGACGACTGCCACCGCTATGCGAGTGAAATTTCGGACCGGTTGGCTATTCATCCTTGCCTAGCCTTCAGAACATTCGAGGGTCGTTCGTTATTAGTAGTTTTGTCCGAACGACGCTGACATGTCCCCATCCGCACGACCCTAGGCGAACGCATTCAAGACCCACAGACGCACCAGGACCAGCAGCGCCAAGACATTTATCTCTCCACTCGCAAAACCACCGCATGCCTGTGTGCCCAAAATGCCACAAGCTGATAAGCGAGGCGAGGTACTCACGCCATCTGAGAAGGTGTGGCGTCAAACACAAGCGCGCGCCTGACTCTATCAGGGTGCACGGCTACAGCGACTTTTACTTCAGCAAGAATGATGAATATGGAAAGCTGTAAGGCAGCCGCCGAGACGCAACGGAATTGAGAACATTCCCCTAAATGCTCAAGGGGGGCTGAAACCGAAAAGTCACACTGAGGGGAGGAAGAACGAACTCGCAATCCCCGAGCGGCGCGAAGGGCTATGCCTACATCGCAGCAGCCATCATAATAGCCGCAGCCCTCATCTCCACCAGCCTCATAGTCGAGCCGCTCGAGACCACGAAGACGAGCACAAGCACTGCCACCTCCGTCGTGACGACCACGCTCCCGCCGGTCACAGTGACAAGCACGACGACCTTCACGAGCATCCTCCCACCCGCAACGACCGTGACCGTGACCACTGGCCAGCCCTCACCCTGCGCGAGCATCGTCTTGCAGGGCGCGCCGAGTCCTGGCGGCGCCTCTCCGCGTGCCGCCGCCGACAGCAATGGAATCGCCGCGGGGGCCAAGTTGTCCGATTCGGCGCCGACTACGATAGGCACGTCAAGCGACGGCAGCGCTACGAACTCCTCGTCCAAGAGGAAGACCCTCACTGCTGCCGGGCTGATTTGGGTATTCTACACCGACGGCTGTGACATAGTCTACCAGACGTCGGCCGACGGGGGCAATACGTGGTCCACTCCTCCGACATTGGCTAGGGCAGGGATAGAGAGAGGATGGTTCTTCACCGTGGCGCAGAACGGCACCACCGTCTATTTCGTCGTCTCAGCCTCAGACGGGTCTACAAACAACATGATTGCCTTCCGCTACGGGACCATGAACAGCGACCGCACGATCAGCTGGGCGACAGCGGAGCAGGACGTGCCCTACGACGTGGGGGCAGGCACCGTCCCGACCGTGGCGCTCGACACATCGGGTAACGTATGGGTGGCCATCGAGACCTTCGGCCCCGATGGCGTCCCTCTTTCTACGTCGAACTCTGACAGGGAAATCGAGGTCTTCAAGAGCACCGGCGGCACGTGGTCCCAGGTGTTCAACTTAACCGGCCTCGCGGCCTACCCCAGGCCCATCCTACTGGCACTTGCATCCGGGAAGATGGCGCTGGAGATCCTGACCGAGACGCCCGGAGAGCGTCAGGCCATGATCTACACGACCGCAGACGGAGGGGCGAACTGGAACGCGCCGGTCTCGACCACGTCGGACAACGTCCTCACCCTGAGCTCAGTGTCTGTGGGAGACACGGTCTACTCCGTCACGACTGACACAAGCGGCAACGTCTTCCTCTGGAACTACACGTTTGGAGGCTCTTCCATGGTGGGCCCGACCACGCTGGCAAGGTGCTGCCAAAGCGAATACAATGACGCCGTCATATCCACCGACGGGGTCTCATCCTTATTCGTCGCATACTCAAACTCCAGCAGCATCGTCTACGAAACGAGCACGGACTCAGGGGCATCATGGACGCCGCCTACTACGATAACCACCACCGAGACCCAAATTCAACCTGGGTCTCTGGCGACCAACTACCTCACGACCGGCCTGGTGTGCGTTGTCTGGACCGCCTCGTATGTCGCCTCCACGCTTCCATTCAGCGTCAGATTCGCTTCGGTGGCCTTTGGTTAGCCCTCACGAAGGTCTTCCGCGAAGGCGGGCGCGACAAGGACCGGGCAAGGCGCGATGCGTTCGATTCCGTGTCTGCCAATCCGCTGCAAAAGTTTTCTTCGCTTCGTTGCTGATGCCGTTCGGACAAAAGTATTAATCACGAAAACCAGTTCTCGCCTCTGAGATGAGGCGGCTAATGATGATGCTGGTTCTGTTCGCGCTCGCCTCCATTGCCACTCCGGCCCTAGGAGCAAGTTACGGCGTCACGGTCCAGACCGACCACGCCTCATACACCGGGATAGCGCAGATAACGATAAGCGGGATGGTCTCGCCCGCTCCCGGCCCGAACACCGCGGTCGTCGTCGTCGTCTCGAACCCCGACCACGCGACGGTGGACATTGAGAGCGACCCGGTCAATCCGACCACGGGCAGCTTCAGCCAGGTCACTGTGGCCGGCGGCGGCATCTCCTGCGGTGGGAGCCACTGCTGGATTGCGGGGGCGTACCTTGTGAACGCCACCTGGGGTGGGCCCGGGGTTTCCTTGATAGCGACCGCGACGTTTGCGTATCTCCCCATCACGCCTGATAGCACCTCTGTCTCGTGCGCCCCCGCCTCCTTCGCGGTAGGTGCGACCTCTCAGTGCACCGCAAGCATATCGGGCGGCTCCGGAATCTCTATCGACGGAGAGACGGTGACATTCTCCCAGACTGGAGGGACAGGAAGCGTGACGTTCCCCCCGCCGGCGACCTGCGCGCTGTCAGGTAACAGCTGCTCCGTCACGGTGACGGGCGGATCCCCGGGGCAGGCGACCATCCAGGCGTCATACCCGGGAGATGCGAGCAACGCCGCTAGCTCCGCCACCGCCAGCGTGACCGTGCTGGCAGCGACCACGACCTCGGTGAGCTGCACTCCCTCCGACGTCGGCATAGGTGCCGCTTCGACCTGCACCGCGACGGTCGCGGGGGCCGTGGGCACCATAGCGGGTGAGACCGTCACGTTCTCGCAGCTGTCGAGCGAGATAGGGAGCGTCACGATCTCTCCGCCCGGGACGTGCGACCTCGGTTCAGCGGGGAGCTGCTCGATATCCGTTACCGGAGCGGCCCCTGGGGCCGTCACGGTAGAGGCGGCGTATCCGGGTGATGCCGAAAACGGGGCGAGCTCGGGGACGGCCTCCCTCACCGCTCTCTTCATCCACAGCACCGTCACGGCATCGACTTCATCATCTTCGACATCATCGAGTGTGTCGACGTCCAGCGCTTCGACCAATTCGACCAGCAGTTCGACCAGTCCAACCGCCAGTAGCACTACGAACACAGGCGTCCAGCCTTCGAGCGTAGGGTTGGGGACGGCGGCCTACTTGATTCTGGCCGCGGTCGCCGTAATCGTGATCGCCCTCGGCGTGGTGATGTGGCGTAGGAAGGCGGCGGGCGACCGCAGAAATCAGGCCGTAGCCAAGTGACCATCGGCTTCTTTGGCTTGCGCGATGCAAGTAGTTTTAGGAGAGCCTACCCGCTCTACGCGCGGATTCTTCAATCCCTTGGGAGACCTCCGCAGATGTCTTTTAATAATTCGGCGATGTAATTCTTCAATCGATTTGTTACCGTGAAGGAAGCCGCTGCCAAAGTTGCCGTTGCCGTCATAGTAGCTGTCCTGATTGCTGGAGGCGCCGTCAAAATATATTCCTACACGTCACCGCTAGACGACTCGAGCACCTCACTGAGTGGCACATCTCAACCAGCGACGGTGGCGTGCGGATACCAAAATTCATCTCTACTGGCTCAGGGCTGTTGGGCTGACTACCTGGGGTTCCTCCCGGCTGGCTATGTCCCGGCGCCTCACTACGAGAATGGGCCGGTCTATCCATGCCCATCGGGAATGGATGCCAGCCAGTGCAGGTCATTCCAGGAATCGTGTGGGAATGGTGTTTGCGACCCCAACGAATCCTGCAGCACCTGTCCAATCGACTGTGGGTCCATTACGGGACAGGCTTGCGACCCATACACGGGAAGAACGGGGACCCCGAGCAGCATCTGCCAGGTGACCTTCAATACAACCAGTGGGTAATTTCGCAAGCTCAGCGGACGAATTCCACGTTTGGTAACCTTTCGAACGCTCTGTCGCCCGTCAGGAATTTCATTCCCTCTTTCTTGGCGATTTGGTATCCCAATGCGTCCGCGTATGAGAGCCCAAGGTTTCGCAGCTCATGGCGCAACTTCATGGCGGCCTCGATGTCTTGCAAGGAAAATTCGATCTCGTGAGTCGAGTAAGCATCCAGGACCTCGTGAGCTGGCCTCGCCCCGTGCCCCCTTAGGATGGCGTAGTGTATCTCCATCAAGTTTAGTCTCGTCAGGACGCCCGTGTTCTTCTCAAAGTAGGTAGCATATCCGGGGCTATCGCTGAGATATGCGAGGACTGCATAGCTGTCGTAAAAGAACCTAGCCACGCCAGCCTTTCCTCATTTCTTCCTTGGCGGCCTGAAGGTCCTCGGTGGGGTATTTTCCCCTCAGTTCTGTGATGTCGCTCACCTTGCTCACTCGTATCTCGACCTCCTCCCCCGCGTGTAGCCCATTCCTCTCGGCTGCTTCCTTGGGAATGACCACTCCGAGCGAATTGCCCCATTTCTTTAGGCGAGCCTTCGCTTGCACGACCATAATTATACAGGTATAATTGCAGTAGTTAAGGCTTCCGCCCGATTCACTGAGACTTCAAGTCAACGGAGGAGTCGCCCAGCAGGTAGTCCGCAAGCCCGGTGGGGTCTAACACGTCGGCCGCCCTCACGGCCTCCTCCAGGTCGAAGAGCTGGACGAGGATCTCCTTCGTCAGGGTGTTGCCGGAGCCGTCGTTGTAGGTGAGCACCGTCTTCTTGGGATCCGGCGATTCTGTCAGAGAGACAAACTCCAGGCCCTTGGCCTTGAAGGAGTCCCTGATGTCTCTGATGAGCTGCGGCATTTTTCCGGGCTCCGTGGCCGCGCCTACCGATGACGGGCCGTAGGCGAGGTAGGTGTAGGCGAGGATCACCGAGATCCACGCCCCGACGGGCACGTACAAGATGGCGTAGACAAGCTGCCCGAGCAGTGGGGACGCCAGCGAGAACACGGTTTCCACGGCGACCAAGACCACGGAGGCGACTATGATTGCCAAAAATACGAGAAATGTGTCACCCTTCTTGTCGCGGCCGAAGGCCTTGCTCGCCGCCATCCCTTCCAACGTTCCCTTGTCCTCCAGCATTACCGCGGCAAAGGTGTACGCATACCAGGTCCCGAAGATCACTCCCGGGACGACGAGGGCGATGGTCCCCACGACCACGACGGCACCAACAAGGATGCTTGCGGCAAGCAGCGTCCAGAACCTGTGATACGCCTTTCCCAGCGCTTCCGTCACGGAAATCGGGCGGCCCTCGACTGCGGCCTTGACCATTGACGGGTAGGCTCCGAGGGCCAACGGGGAGAACACGAGCGAGAGCATCACGCCAATCACTCGCAGAGGACTGACAAGCGGCATGCTAGGTTCGCTGAGGAGGGTGGGAATGAAGGTCAACAGCTGGGGCGCGATGATGAGCGGCGTCGCGAAGAGGATCCTTGCCGATCGGGAGACTACATCCCCTGCCCTGAACGCTCTCCCGACTTTCATGCTCTTGCCCGTCGTCAAGGCGCTCGTGGCATATCCGCTTCTCGAAGATAAGAGGTTTGGCGTGGCCGGCGCGAGTGGCAGGACGTGAGCACGCGGAAGCCGACACATTCCGGGCAAGACCGCGGGCGAGAAGGGTGCCCTATGCTTTATCCGAGCAGCAACCTCTCCTGCAGCAGGAACAGGAGCAAGGACACCGGCAACCGCACTTCGCGCAGATGCCCGAGGCACACATGTCGATGTCCTGCTTTGTATGGGTAGCGACAGCGCTCAAGCCTGGTTACTTCAGACTGATGGTCCGCTCCCTTCTAATTATACCCGTCACCCCATCCAGACCGCGCTGCGCTGCACTCTTTCATGGAGTGTCCAGCTTGCGTGGGATGGAGGGTAGGCAATTAGTAAAGGATAATGCTTTGGACATACTCTCTTCAAGTTCCGGTTACTTGCTTGATGAACCGATCTTACGAATCTATCATCTCGCTCAATGCAGGCTTGGTTTTGATGTTTCTGGGACTCTTCATGTACATCAGCGGCGAGTCCACGATTATCGGGGTTGGAGTCATGGTCTCTGGTGCGGTGTGTGAATTTCTCGGATTTTTCTTAGCTTACCTAGCGTACAAGACTGCCATCTATCCCACTTGACATAAATCCTTCAACCTGATTTGACAAGATAATTCGACTCCGCTGCTCATCTTCTTGTCCACTCGTCATGGATTCGTGACAGCGCAAGTAGCGAGAGAGGATGTCGAGAGGGCATACAACGAGGAGAAGGATGCCGATGTCAGCAGGAGGATGCTCCTCGTCCTGAAGGTGAGGTGCGACGGTATGAAGCAGTCCCATGCAGCCGAGGAGCTTCGCAGGGACAAGTCTTGGGCCACCATTTGGCTCAGGCGCTTCGACGAGGAGGGGCTCGACGGCCTTGGGACAAGGCCAAGGAGCGGAAGGCCTACGAAGGTCCCTCAGGAGACGCTGGCGAGAGTGAGGAGGAACGTCTCGAGGTGGAAGGGAGGTTGCAGGATCGAGGAGGTAAGGGAAATGATCCGCAAGGAATCGAGGACGACCTACAGCGAGAGGCAGGTCTACCGGATAGTGCACGGTTGGAGGTTCAGGAGCGTGATGCCTGAGAAGAGGTTCGTCAACGAGGCCTCTGACGAGGAGAGGGCTCTCTTCAAAAAAACAACGCGAGACTCCTGAAGAACATCCCTGAAGGATTCGCGGTGGTCTCCGAGGACGAGTCCTTCGTGGTGAGGGACGCGATAGTCACGAGGGTATGGGCGCCCGAGGGTAGGAGGCCGGTCTGCAGGGTGACGGGCTCGCATGACAGGACGGTGGTCTTCGGTGCGATGGACATGGAGGGAAGGAAGATCTTCAGGCAGTACGACACGTTCAACGGAGAGAACTTCCTGGACTTCCTCAAACAGATCCACAGGAAGTACGGGAGGCTCTACCTCTTCCTCGACAGGGCGAAGCAGCACTACAGGACCAAGATCGTCAGGGAGTACATGAGGAAGAACAGGGCGACCCTGAGGGTCAGGTGGATCCCGGTCGGCTCGCCCGCCTTCAACGTGATGGAAGAGTGCTGGAGGCAGATGGACAATGACATGCTGACGCTGAGGTTCTACAGCTCCCTCGGAAGGCTCTCTGTAGAGATCGGCGAATACCTGAGGACGAAGAGGTTCAACCTGAACATGGTAAGCTTCCTCCTAACGAACCGGTATGGTTGAGGAAGTTATGTCAAGTAGGATAGATTAGAGCGCTGCACTCTTGCGCTAGTGACCATCAGGCGGGCTAACAGAAGTTCTCGCACTTGGTAGGAAAAGATGTTACTCTTTTGGAGCCTTGGCTTCTGCGGCTTCCGACATCGCGGAGCTGAAAGCAGACTGTCAGGATTAAACTATGCGGGCCTGGTGATTCTGCTAACTTCGTTGCACGGAAGTGGTTCTGTCATCTCTAGTTGTCAACTTGGGGGGACGATCTGAACCTGCTCTGTGTAGGAGAACTGTGTCCCATTCGTGAGGGCGCCATTGATTGTGAGAGGATACTCAGTGCCACTTCCGAATCCGGCGCCGATCAAGGTTTGTGTTTCCTGGATGCTCTGGCCAGGCAGCAGGGGACACGACGAACTTACGTTGAAGACAAACGAATACGGCACTGGGATTCCACCGGGGATGTTCGGGGGAGGAACGAACGCCAGAGTCGCGTTCAGGGAAGTGATTGAGGTCTCACCGATGTTCTTCAGGGTTATACCTACCACAGGCCCTCCGGGATTATAGGGCGGGATTGGACCAGTGACCGAAACGACCCCAACGAGGCCGCTGGTCGTTGTAACAGTCAAGGAGGAGGAAGCGGTGACCTGAAAATACAATATCTGGACGTGGCCCCACTCGTCACCGGCTGCCAATGTGTATTCTCCCGGGAGAAAAGGATGGAGCACCCCTTCCGAGACACCGCCGCCGGGATGCTGCGTTTCCCCCGCTGTCCAATATCCGTTTAGGTCAACTTGTCTGGTTACGTTTTGTTGCGCTTTGAAAGTGAAAGTGTTCGTGAAAATCATGGCAGGACAAAAATATGCCGAAAAGTCATCGAAGATTTCAATCGGCTTTGCATAAGAAATGTTTCCGAGGTCGTATCTCCCTTGAAAGACGGCCACTGCAAAGGGAAAAAGACCGCCGCACGGGCTTGATGACAGGTTTTGGACTCGGAAGTTGTCCGATATTGGAAGCCCGTCGGCGAAGCGAAGATTGTTTCGGTCAGAAACGGTGACTTTGATTGTCTGGTTCTGTGCTGCCTCGGTCGGGGTGAGCGAAGCGCCGATGCTGATGGCGTTGGGATTATGATAGGTGATGACGTATGGAGAGATGACTATCGAAAACGACACTACCGAAGCGGCGCCAAGCAACACCAAGTAGATGATTGGGCTGGGGCTGCCTGCGGCCCTTCGGGTTGTCATACAAGCTCCTTGGCCACATCGATAGTTTTTCCATTAATACCTTTGTCCGAACGCGAACGACTTCGTGAGGATATATTAGCCCCTCAATCGACCATCTTCAAGAAGGACCGGCTGCCA
Organism: uncultured Nitrososphaerota archaeon; assembly: GCA_963820505.1. GTDB lineage: Archaea > Thermoproteota > Nitrososphaeria > Nitrososphaerales > Gagatemarchaeaceae > Gagatemarchaeum. The sequence continues at coordinate 53,011 of CAWFZY010000001.1, forward strand.
GAGATTGAATGTCTTCGTTATCGACTACGGCCAGGACGACCCTGCCAAGTGCACAGCCAAGAAGATGGCGCACATGGGGCTGGCGACCGAGGTGACGAGGAAGTTCCACGCGTCCAACACGACCATAGTCCTCAACCCCTTCGCCGGCCAGCTGCTCACCCCCCTCGACGCCGCGTGCAAGTCCATCCTCGCCATCGACTGCTCGTGGAATCTCGCCCAGGAGGTCTTCTTCAGGAAGATCGGCGGGAAGCACAGGAGGCTCCCGGCGCTCTTGGCGGCGAACCCGACGAATTACTCGAGGCTCGGCATCCTCAGCTCGGTGGAGGCGGTGGCAGCGACCTTGTTCATCCTCGGCGAGGAAGAGGACGCCAGATCATTCCTAAACATCTACAAGTGGGGGCCGACCTTCGAGACGCTCAACCACGACCCGCTGCAGGAGTACGCCAGGGCCGTGTCAGAGATGGAAATCGAAGGAATCGAGAGGAGCTTCTTCCCCCAGCTTCGGGTCCCAGACCGGGGAAAGTTTTAATCCTGAAGCGGACGCATTCTGGAGCGACGCTAGTCGGCGGGTGGGCCACGGGGATCTCCTGGGGAAGTTCCTCCCTCACTGCAGGATGCACGACGCCGAGAGACGTAGCCGGAGACGGCTGGCAACGGAACAGAAACGAGACCCGTCCCGTCTAACGCGATGACGGAGCAATCCCGAGATCGACGGGAACGGGATGAAACGGCTGACCCGTGCAGAGCAAGGCCGAACATGGTCGACGACGCGCCTGCACCAATGACCAAGGTAGGCCGCTAAGCTGAATCCCGCCTAGAACAAAAGGAGGACTACGGCCGAGAAGCGTCATGACCTCGGCGGAGGGGCAAAGCCCTCCGTCGGGGGCCAATCTACCCCGTTCGCGTCTCCAGAACAGCCGTTCTCGAGCGTAGTCTCTTGAGCTATGGTAGGGAATGCGATTGCATGCAACCACCGAATCGACGCAAAGTCGGAGGCGAAGAACTGGCCTGGGCAGTGTTCCTCATCATAATTGTGGCGGGGGCGGCCGTGCTCTGGTTCCCGCGCAGCGCCGCTCCGAATACTCCTGCTTCAACGACCGGAGCGCCCGGAGCAGCCTCCACCGGGGGGAACGCCACGCGGGGGACTTTGAGCGCGTTCCAGACCTACAAGGAGCTCGGCCAATTCATAACCGCCAACGCCAAGAGCGTGCAGCAGGAAGTCAACAGCTTCGAGTTCGGCGTCGGTACGGTCACGATGATCCAGGGGGCTATGACGACCACGGCTACGGCGACTATGACGATGGCAGCGTCGACGACGACCGTCGCGGGGGCGGAGGTCCCGGCGTCTTCGTCGACCTCGGGCTACACGACCACCAACGACCAAGTCCAGGGGGTGGACGAGCTCGACACCGTGAAGACCGACGGGTCGTATCTCTACGTCGCCTCGTCGCAGACGGTCTCGATAATCAGGGCGCAGGGCAGCTCGACCTCGACCGTCTCCAAGATCACCCTGCCCACTTCGGACATCCTCGGGATCGAGATTGAGCCCCAGAGGCTCGCGGTCGTCGCCCAGAGCAACCTGAACTCCTCCGTGCAAGTCCGCCTCTACAACACGTCGGACGTGAGCGCGCCGAGCCTCCTCAACTCGGTGAGCGTCAACGGCACCCACGCCGCGGCGAGGATGTCCCAGGGCTACCTCTACGAGATAGTCCAGCAGCCGTCCTTCGTCCAGAAGGGGAGCGGGAACGTGACGGCGCTGTATCCGACGGAGATGGAGGACGGGGTCTCGTCCACCCTCTCGCCTGGTGCCACATACTACACGCCGAACAAGAGCCAGGTGAGCGTCTACACGATGATCATGAGCATGTCGATGTCCACGGGAGCCCAAAATTCCGTCGCGGTCCTCACGGGCCCTGACTCGACGGTCTTCGTCTCGGCCTCCAAGATATACGTCGTCTATCCCAACTACCCGTCCTACTACGTGGATGGCATACAGGGCGACATCTTCGGTGGCTCGTCCATGTCGTCCGTCGACCTTGCGGATGCGGGGCAGCCCCAGAACAGCACCGCGGTCCGGGTCGCCTACTCGAGCGGCGCGCTGGGGGTCGACGCAGCGGGGTCCTTCCCGGGGGTCGTCCTCAACCAGTACTCGATGAACGAGTACGACGGGTACTTCCAGGTCGCGACTAGCAGGGCGATCTCGGCCAACGGCACCGGTTCGCGGAGCGACGACGTCTACGTGCTCAACCAGAACTTCACGCAGGTCGGGGCCCTGCGCGACATCGCGCCCGGGGAGAACATCTACTCGGTCCTGTTCTCGGGAGACCTGGGCTATGTGGTTACCTTCGAGCAGGTCGACCCGCTCTTCACGATATCTTTCGCCAACCCGGCGAACCCGGTCATCCTGAGCGCCCTGACCGTCACCGGGTTCTCGGACTACCTTTACCCCTTCGGCAACGGGTACCTGATAGGGGTGGGGAAGGACACGGTCGCAGCTTCCAACGGGGACTTCGCCTACTACCTGGGACTGAAGCTCTCGCTCTTCCAAATCTCCTCTGGCGGGACTTCGACGGAGGTCTCCAACTACATGATCGGGGACAGGGGGACCGACTCCGCGGTGCTCGACAACCCGCTGGCGTTCACCTTCGACTCGGCGAAGAACGTCACAGTCATACCGGTGAACCTGTACAAGGTGCAGGGCAGCCAGACATCGCCTCCCGGGAGCCCTCCCCCATTCGGTCAGGAGGTGTGGCAGGGCGCGTACGTGTTCGGCGTGTCGACTAGCGGGTTCGACCTCCTAGGCACGGTGACGCAGTATCCTCAGGGAGCTTTCACTAACTCGTATATGGGAAGCAGCGGGGGGCACGATATCTACAGGAGCGTCATAATCGGGAACGCCATCTACACCGTCTCGCAGGACGAGGTGATGGTGAGCGACCTCACGAGCTTCTCGACGCTGGCGACCGTGCCGCTGAGCTGAGTCCCGCCCAGAAGCGGGGCGGACGGCCGCCGTCGAGGCGTGACAGAATTAAGTAGCGTCGCCTGCGGTGGCCTCCTGAGACCCGCTTGAGCCTGTTCGCCCACATGTCCGACATCCACCTTGGGGCGCACAGGGAGCCCGCGCTCAGGGACCTCGAACGAAAGTGCTTCGCGGAGGCTGTGGACATGTGCGTGACCGAGGCGGTGGACTTTGTCCTCGTCTCCGGCGACCTCTTCGACACGGGCGTCCCAGACCTGGGAGTCGTCAACGACGCGGTCAGGAAGCTGAGGGAGCTCAGGGAGGCCAAGATACCCGTCTACGCGATCTACGGGAGCCACGACTACACCCCGACGGGCACCTCGGTGATAGACGTCCTCCACACCGCTGGCCTCCTCACCAACGTCATGCGGGCCTCGATGGAGGACGGCCGGCTCAGGCTCAAGATGTTCGTCGACCCAGAGACGGGCGCGAAGCTCACTGGGATATCGGCGAGGAAGGTCGGCCTGGAGAGCAAGCACTACGACATCCTCGATAGGGAGTCGCTGGAGAAGGAGGTAGGCTTCAAGGTCTTCGCCTTCCACAGCGGGATAACCCAGTTCAAGCCGGACTACCTCAGCGAGATAGAGACCCTCGACATCAACAGCCTCCCGAAGGGGTTCGACTACTACGCGGGCGGGCACATCCACCAGAGGGGCGAGTACCACCTCCCCGGCTATCAGAGGGTCGTCTTCCCAGGGCCGCTGTTCACGGGATACGGCGGGAAGGATCTCGAGATGACGGCGAGGGGGGAGAGGAGGGGCTTCTACGTCGTCGACTTCGACGACAGGTTCAGGGGGATGAGGTTCGTCCCGGTGAAGAGCATCACCGGCGCCTACCTGGAGTTCGACGCTGCGGGGCTCAACGCGATGGAGGCGAGCAAACTCCTTCAGGAAAGGGCGTCGAGGCTCGAGGTGAGGGGGAAGGTGGTCGCGCTGAGGGTGATCGGGGAGCTGGCGGGCGGGAAGACCACGGAGGTGGACGTCCAGGCGGCCAAGAGGGGGATGGAGGGGAGGGGCGCGCTCTACGTCTACGTGAACAGGCACGGCCTGACCTCCAAGGAGCAGACCCAGGTCAAGGTCGTGGGGGAGGACCCGGCGGCGATTGAGAGGAACCTCTTCAAGGAGAACCTGGGCAAGCTCAAGCTCTCTACCAAAGAGCTCACGGGGGAGGGCGGGGCCGACCGCGCGGCGGAACTCCTGAGGCTGCTGAGGCAGGGGCCGAAGACGATGGAGTCGAAGAGGGACTACTCCAAGAGGGTCCTCGACGCCGGCGCGCAGGCCCTGCTCGCCAGGGAGCTACTGGAGGAGGCGGTCGAGTGATAATCAAGCGGCTGCGGATGGAGTGCATCAGGAGCTACAAGAGCGCGGACGTCGAGTTCCCGCTGGGGAGGACCTTGTTTTCGGGGGACATTGGGTCCGGCAAGTCCACCATACTGATGGCCGTGGAGTTCGCCCTCTTCGGGCTGGGGAACGCGAGGGCTTCGTCGTTGCTGAGGGTCGGAGAGAGCAGGGGGAGCGTGGAACTCGAGTTCGAGGTTGGAGGGAAGGACTACTGGGTCAGGCGGGTCCTCGCGAAGAAGGGAGGGTCCATCCAGCAGGCCGAGGGGAAGCTCAGAGGGCCGGAGGGCGAGGAGGACTACCCCGCCAGCGAGATGAAGGAGCGGATACTCGAGATACTCGGGTTCCGCGAGTCCACCGAACCCAAGGCGAGGAGCCTCATCTATCAGTACGCGATCTATTCGCCGCAGGAGGAGATGAAGGTCATCCTGGGCCTGAGGCCGGGCGACAGGCTCTCCATTCTGAGGAGGGCGTTCGGGGTCGAGGAGTACAAGCTCGCGATGGAGAACGCGAAGGAGCTCGCCCACAAAGTCCACGACAAGCGCTCGCAGTTTGAGGGGGCGGCGAGGGACATCCCCGCGCTCAGGAAGGAGGCGCAGGAGCTGGAGGCGAAGGCGGGCAGCGGAGAGGAGGAACTGGTCGGGCTGCAGCGCGAGGAGGAGGAGCGGGAAAAGGCTCTCGAGAGGCTCGAGGCGAAGAAGGAGGGTCTCCAAGAGGTGGCGGTCCAGCTCGCGAGCGCGTCCAAGGAGCACGAGTCGCGGACGCGGGAAGTCAGGGGCCTGAGGCGGGAGATAGACGAGCTCACGGCGGAGGTCGAGAGAGCGGAGAGGAAGAAGGGGGAGCTGGGGTCCGCCATGCATGCGGGTCCTCCCCCGACCGAGAAGACGGTGAGGGAGCTCAAGACGGCCGTCGAGACCATCCGCGAGAAGATAGCCGGTCACAGGGCGTCGGACGCCGAGATAGGCACGGAGATAGGCCAGTACGAGTCGGTGGCCAAGATTGGAAGGTGCCCCGTCTGCGACAGCGAGGCGAACGCGGCGATCCTAGGCGGGAAGGTCGAACACCTCTCAGAGGACCGGAGGAAGAACTCGGCCCACCTCGAACGCCTGGCCAAGGAGTTCCAAGAGATGGACGGAATGCTCGACAAGAGGAGAGAGTATGACGAGCTACTGGCCGGCGCGGAGAGGGCGAAGGCCCTCGCGAAGGACTACGCCGAGGAGGCGGAGAGGAAGGGCAAGCGGCTGGCTTCCGTGAGGGCCGACTTGGAGGCGGGGGAGAAGAAGCTCGCCGAGCTGGGCGAGATGGTGAGGGTCCTAGAAGGCGAGGCCAGGGGCCTGGACGAACTCCAGCGGAACATCTCGTCGGCCCACAGGGACCTCAAGGCGACCAGGGACAGGGCGGCGGGCCTGAGGAGCGACGTGAGAAGGTGGAGGGAGGACGCGAAGAGGCGCGCCGAGTCGATAGCCCGCAAGGAGAGGTCGGCGGCCAAGGCGATGGCCCTCGGGGAGAGAGAAATCTGGCTCGACGAGTTCTTCGTCCCGACGCTGGAGTCAATCGAGAGGCACGTCATGACCTCGATAAACCGCGAATTCGGCGCGAGCTTCCAAAAGTGGTTCGGTGTCCTAGTGGAGGACGCGGGGAAGGAGGCGAGAGTCGACGAGGAGTTCTCGCCAATCGTCGACCAGGAGGGATACGACCAGGACGTCGAGTTCCTCAGCGGCGGGGAGAGGACGAGCGTCGCGCTCGCGTACAGGCTGTCGCTGAGCCAGATCGTCCAAAAGTATGCGGAGACCGGGCCGAGCGCCCTCATCCTCGACGAGCCCACCGATGGGTTCAGCAAGGAGCAGCTCGGGAAGGTCCGCGAGATACTCGACGAGATCGCGAACCCTCAGGTGATAATCGTCTCGCACGAGAGGGAGCTTGAGAGCATGGCGGACCAGGTCTACAGGGTCGCGAAGGTCGGCGGCGAGTCCAAGATCACGCGCTAAGCTGTCCGATCGTAATAGAAGCATTCGACCCCCGACGAGGGGCAGAGGAGGTAGCGTCCCCCGCTCAACGCTCCGCCATAGCCGAAGGCCACCAACGTCAGGGAGCCCGAAGAGAGCGTGTCGCAATGCTCGACGAACGCACTGCAGGTGGCGACTGAGGTGGGCGCGCAGGGGACGATGGGGACGAGGACGGCGAAGACGACCGCAGCCGATGCTACTGTTATCGTCAGGATTGTCCTCCTTCTCATGGACCTTCGAGACCTGAGGTGAACCGAGCGAAGCAGGTCTTTAAGAGGATGTACGAAGTTCTGTGCCCGAACTGCCCCGAAGAATCACCTGGCTCTCTAACGTCATCTCCACGGAGAAGATTGGGCTCGAGGAGGTCGCCCGCTCCATCGAGGTGGTCGAGGCGCCGCCGGCCTGGATGTTGTCCAAGAATCAGGTACTTGAGGAGACAGGTCGTTTCTTGGCCTTCATCTGAAGTAATTGCCTTAACTCATCTGCGGTTGCGTGCCGGAACCTCATATACCTTCTAACTTGCCTTCTCGATTTTTCCGTCAGAAAGTAGGGCGCAGCCTTTGCAATCACGTAGTCCAGGCTTTCTAGCCCACAAACGGTGAGTCGGAAATAGGGAGTTCGGCGAAATGATGTGCGGCTGGGTTTCATGAGTCTTACGCTAGTTTTTACCCCCTCTAATGCGAGAAATGATGCAAGTTTGTCAAGCGGTTCTCTATCCTTTTGAATAATTTTAATGGATCGGTTGATGTATGGAGAAAGTAGCCCCTTTTTGCGACGCCTTTGATGATTGATTGTGGAATCGATACTTCCTTCCGTGTCTATCCAATCGGCAATGGTTTGCCAATTGATTATTGGTTCGAGAGTCTGATCTGAGATCAGAGGTGCAAGCAGATGGTTGGGCTTCACGCAGTGAGACCCGCCTAATCGATATAAGCGCCAATAGACAGAAACGCCTTTCCTGAATTATGGAGTCGAAGGTATGCTGAAGCAGCCAAGAGTTTAAGAGATTCAAGTCAATTCTGGTAGCGATTAATCCTGCGCCGAGTTGTTTGGCTTTCTGATGTGATTTCAAATCGGGAATTGACATCATCCAGAGAGATGGGCCAATCGATTGAAGTGATTGAGTCTCCTCCTGCTTCTCTGTGCCTGCAATGTAGGGGGGCGAAGCTGCTCTGCGGCAAGCCGCGCTGCCCGATAATAGTGAAGGCCGAGTCCATCGGCAGGTCCAACTACTCATACAGCGACCAGATATCCGGGTCGTCCCCTCCGGGGGTCTTCGTGGGGAGGATAGGCTACCCCAAGGTCTCGATAGGCCCGATGGTCCCGCCTCAGTACGGTGACACCTCGATACTGGACACCCCGGAGCTCTGGCTCGGGAGGCCACTCGAGACCATCGTCGACTACCGGTACTCGCTCGTGAGGGGGAACACGAGGGCTAACGTCGAAGACGCGGCCAACCCCGGGAGGACGCTGCAGCAGCTGCAGGAGCTCTCGATGGCCGCCAAGCCCGTCGACTCCGAGCTCCGGCTCTCGAAGGCCCCGAGGAAGGTCCTCACCCTCAGCGAGGACACCCAGCCGTTCGGGCCCTCCGCCCCCATGGAGAAGTTCACGACATCGAACGTCTCGGTGGAGAAGAGGATCGAGAAGCCCTACTACGACCGGGACCTGAAGGCGTCGGAGGCCATCTTCTCCCTCTACAAGGACGGCATCATGGTGACGAGGATCCAGAGGGCCCTGAGCATCGGGATGTTCGGGGAGGGCCCGAGGCGGCGGCTGGTCCCGACGAGGTGGAGCATCACGGCGGTGGACAGCACGATAAGCGCCAAGCTCATCGAGAGGGTCAAGGGGTTCCAGACCATCGACGACTACCGGGTCTACAGCTACAGCGTCTACGACAACCAGTATGTCGCGATCCTCCTCCCGGAGCCGTGGAGGTTCGAGTGGATAGAGGCGTGGTTCCCCAACACGACCTGGAACCAGTTCACAAAGGAGCCCTACATAATCGGAGACTACGAGGAATACTTCGGGCGTCGGACCTACGCCAAGGTCGGCGGCTGCTACTACTCCACCCGGCTGGCCGTCGCGGAGGCCCTCGAGTCTGAAAGGAGACAGGCCTCGGCAATCGTCCTCCGCGAGACCTACCCGGGGTACATCATGCCGCTCGGGGTCTGGAACGTGAGGGAGAGCATCCGGCGGCTGATGAAGCAGAGGCCGAGCAGGTTCGACTCCTTCGGCCCGGCCTTGGCTGCCGCCCTGGCCAAGATGAGGATCCCGACCAAGAAGTGGAAGGCCTCCTCGGTGCTCATCTCACGGGAGTTGACTCAGGCGAAGATAACGAGCTTCTGAGCGGCTGCCCCCATTCAAAAGCAAAAAATAATCGCGCCACCGCCGAGGGGGCGTGGCGTCGCACCTGAGGGTCGGCTCGATAGTAACCGACTGCGTCGAGTTCGAGAAGATGATGGCGTTCTGGCAGGAGGCCCTCCACTACGCCCCCAAGTATCCGCCCGACCACGGCTGGGTGATACTTCGAGACCCCAAAGGAGTAGGCCCGAACATCTCCCTGAACCGGGTCCGCAAGAAGACCCCGGGGAGAAACAACCTGCACCTGGACCTCCATAGCGACGACAGGGAAGTAGAGGTGGAGCGGCTGCTCAAGATCGGGGCCAAGCGCCACCGCCAGAGCTACGACTCGGACGAGGATTTTCGGGTGCTGGAAGACCCCGACGGCAATCTCTTCTGCGTGGTCCAACTGCCGAAGGGCACGACCTGAGTCAGTGGAAGGTCACGGAGGTCCCAACCTCTATCCCGTTCGCGGCCGCGAACCCGGCCTGCGCCTCTATGACGAAGTCGGCCCTCGCGGGAGGCTCGTAGGAGGCGCAGACGACGGACACCTGGCATGGGGGCGCGTCCAGCGCCAGGAAGACGAAGTCGCCGGTGTTGCTCCCGGGGGGAGCGTCCACCCACATTATGTCGAGGCTCGAGTTGACGCCGAACATCCAGAACGTGTAGTAGCCGGGGTTCGGGAAGACGAAGAGCATCGTGGTGTGACTGGTCACCTTCGTGCCCATCAGCCCCTTCTGCAGCATGGTCTGGTTCGTCGCGAGGTAGGTCAGGTCGAAGGTCTTGCCCTCGACAGAGAAGCTTGTGTAGTGGACGTTGGGCGAGCTGGCAATCGACGTAGAATCATATAGGAGCAAGCCGCCGGCGATGACCAGGATGGGGATGAGGACGACGGCCAGCGTCAACAGCCTGACCCTGTTCACCAACCCCGCCACCCGCGTGACATCTTCGGGTGCTCGTCCTCCCCCGGATATTTATCCAGGCCGAAACGAAGTCGGGTGCGCGCGATGACCGAGAGGCTCTACTGGCAGGACGCATACCTCAGGGAGTTCGACGCCAAGGTCGAGTCCGTCGAGGAGGGCGGGGTGAGGCTCGACAGGACGGCGTTCAACCCGCGCGGAGGGGGCCTGGTCTCCGATATCGGGAAGCTCAACGATGCGGAGGTCACCGAGGTGGTCAAGAAGGAAGAGGAGATTTACCACGTCCTCGGAGGAGGGGCTACTTTGAGGCCGGGCGAAGCCGTCCATGGTGTCATCGACTGGGAGAGGAGGCACAGGGTGATGAGGATGCACACGACCGCGCACATACTCAGCGCCGTCGTCAACCGCGAGACGGGGGCCCTGATAACGGGGAACCAGATCGCGCCCATCGAGTCAAGGATCGACTTCTCCCTGGAGGCGTTCGACAGGGACAAGTTCGGAGGCTATGTGAAGATGGCCAACGACGCCGCGGCGAGCGGCGCTGAGGTGAGGTCGTTCTTCATGAAGAGGGAGGAGGCGCTGAGGACGCCCGGGTTCGTCAAGCTGGCCGGCGCGCTCCCGCCCGAGGTCGAGGAGCTGAGAATAGTCCAGATCGGCGACATCGACACGCAGGCCGACGGAGGGGTCCACGTGAAGAACACGTCGGAAATCGGGGAGATAGTCGTGAACAAGATAGAGAACAAGGGGAAGAGCAACAGGCGGCTCTACTTCTCGCTCAAGCCGTGAAGTATAGGAGAGCGCCCACGCTCGCGACGATGATCAAGATCCCCAACCCGTAGTTGAGCCCGACCCTCTCCTTCATCAGGATCAGAGCGAACCCGACCGTGAAGACGACGCCCATGCCGCCGAGGGTGGTGGTTATCGGGAGGACGGCGATTGTCGACGAGTAGAATAGCGCCAAGGTGAAGGCCAGGATTCCCGACGCCTCGAGGGCTCCCATGGCCAGCAATCGTAGGAATGGCCTGCCGCCGAATGGCTCGAGGTCCTGCTTCAGGGCCAGGCCTGTCAGAATCCCAACCGAGGCGGCACCGAGCCTTGCCGCAAGCACCGGAAGGAGGTACCCCACCGTCTCCTCCGCGTACCCCAGCGAGGTGAAACCCACCGCGAAAAAGAACGCGGCTAAGACGGCCTCCGGCACTCCGGGGGTCAGGCCCCTCCTGTTTGGCCGCGGGGCGGAGAAGTTCGTCGAGACCACAAGGATCCCAAAAATCACGCCGCCGAGAGCCAGGAGCACCTGGTAGGAGAGGTCGATCCTCAGCACGAAGACCGCGAAGAGGACGGAGAAGATCGGAAAGGAGTTGACTATCGGAGAGACGACGGAGAGGTGTCCTTTCTGGTACCCGCGATACATCAACGAGAACGCAGTGAAGGTCGATAGGGAGATGAGCGCCAGAAGAGCCAGGCCTGAATTCGAGGGCGGTCTGGGCATGCCGAGGAACAACAGCGGCACGAACACCAAGGCTCCGCTGGTCGCCAGCGTGTAGACGGCCGTGCGGTAGAAGCCGACCTTTCCCGTCAGACCTTTCGAAAGGTAGTCAGACGTCCCAAAGCAGAATGCGAGGACGAGCCCAAGGATCACGGCGACGGGGAGCATCGGCTAGGACCCCAAGGTACGCGGGCGCGGCACAAATGCGCCCCTCCAAACGCGAGAAGAAAAACGCAGTGTCTTTTCTCGCGAGATGCAGGTCTGACAACGTAAAGTCCTGCGACGCCCAACGAGCCCGGAGGTCCGGGTCTGGGGCGTGCCGATGTCCAGGTTCGCGAGGTTCGTCGTCCTCTACTACTCTCACATACTCACGACGATCCCGGTGCCCCTGCTCTTGCTCGTCCTGCACCTCGTGAGCCCGCTTCAAGCGCTCTCGGTAGCCCTGCTGCTTGCGGGTTTTTGGACCTTGGTCGGAGCGATTTCTATGGTCTCTTCGGAGACACGACAGTTACGGCGGCTATACATGGCGGTCGGGATCGCGCTGGTGGTGGTCTCGGCCCTGCCGTCGCTCTAGGGCTCTCGGTCTCGGGGCCGCTTCCAGTACTCGCTCAGAATCTCCTCGACCTCCTCGTCGCTCACCTGCCCGAAGCTCTCGTAGAAGGCGCCTATCGCGTAGAAGGGCTCCGGAGTGAGGGGACAGACGACGCGGTCCGCCTCTTGCCTCAGCTCCTCGATGGTGCTCGGCGGCGCCACCGGTGCGGCGGCCACGACCATGCTCGTCCCGCGAGACCTGACCCACCTGAGGGCGGCAATCATGGTCGCTCCCGTGGCGATGCCGTCGTCGACGACTATCACGACCCTCCCAGTGAGTTCTGGCTCCCGGCGCCCGTCCCTGTATGCCTCGAGGCGCCTGGCCGCCTCCTTCATCTCCCTGGTCTTCTCCGCTTCGATGTACTCATCGTCGGCTCCCGTGATGCGGAGCGCCTCTGGGTTGAGGTAGAGTGTGCCGTCCTGCATCACGGCCCCGATCGCGTACTCGGGGTTCCCTTCCGCCCCGAGCTTCCTTGGGACGACGTGGTCAAGCTCGGCGTCGAGCGCGGCCGCAACGTCGCGCCCTATCGGGACACCCCCCCTGGGTATCGCCAGGACCAGCGGCCTCCGGGAGACGAGCTTCTCGCCCAAGTCCTTCTTCACCGCTGCCGCGAGGACCCTGCCCGCGTCTCCCCGGTCAAGGTATAGTGCTCTGGCCAACTCGATGCGCTTCTCCGCAAGTCATGTGGAGGCTTTAAGGGCTTGAGGCTGGCCATGCGGGGCATGACTCGTCGCGTTCAGATTTCGGTGGTGGGTTTCGATGCCGACTCGTGCACAGAGGTGGCTCGCGAGGCGGCGTATCGGGTCGGGAGGGCGATAGCGAAGGAGGGCGGCATTGTCGTCTGCGGAGGGCTCGGCGGGGTGATGGAGGCGGCCAGCAAGGGGGCGCTCGACGAGGGAGGCCACTCAGTGGGCATAATCCCTTCCGCGGACTCTAATCAGGCGAACCGATATTGCGAGTTTGTCATCGCGACCGGCCTCGGGAGGTCCAGGAACTTCGTCGTAGCCTACTCCGGGGATGCGATGGTCGTGGTGGGAGGCGGCGCGGGGACGCTGACGGAGGCCGCCGCCGCTTATCAGGTCGCGAAGCCGATCGTTGCCGTCAAGGGGACGGGCGGGGTCGCCGACGCGTGGGCAGGGAAGTATCTCGACGACAGGCGGACAAGGATGATACTCGGAGGGTCGAACCCCGAAGACGCGGTCAGGAAGGTAATGCGCGAGCTGTCTCTCCACGGAAAAATGGCAGGGAAAGCGAAGCCGCGTACCTAGCTCGCAGGCACGAGCGAGGCGAGGTAGTCGGCGGTCCTCTGCGCGCCAGCGTAGTGGGCGGGGGCGCTCCTCTTTCCCAGGAGCTTTGGAATCAGCTCCTCGAGCCTGCCCAGGTCGCCGAAGGCGAAGCCCAGCTCCGCCGCGTTCCTCTCCTGCTCGAAGTGGTTCCTTATCGGAATCGCGATTATCGGCGTGCCGGCGCTGGCGCACTCGTCGATGGTGCTCTTCCCCGCAGTCGAGATCACCAGGTCGGCCGCTGCGATGAGGTTCTGGTTGTCCCGGACTATCCCGAGCTCGCGCACGTTTTCAGCACGGATGTGCGGACCGCCCGCGCCGGTCGTGGCAAAGACCTCTGCGTGCGTGCAGACCTTCCGGAATGCCTCGAGAGATTTGAGGAGGAGAAACGGCTTCATCCCGCTCCCGCTCGAGCTTAGAAGGACCACGCTCGACTCGAGCGGCAGGCCGTGCTCCGCCCTGGACGCATCCCGGGGCTCCGTGACCTCCCTCGTCACGGGCGTCATGTAGTGGATGTTGCCGCTGTCCGTCCCGAAGCTCGGCACGAGCAGGTTGGAGACGCGCCGCTGAAGGTCCGCGTACCACTCGCCCACGCGCGCCTCCACCCTCTTCGCGAGCGCGCCCCTCGCGAAGCCCAGCTGGAGCTCGTCGGAGATCATCGCGTGCGGTATCCCCCTGCTTATCGCGAGGGAGACAGAGGAGAACTCCTCGTCCCCGGCTATCAGCTTTGGGGAGAGCCTCGTGATTAGCTCCGCCATCCTCCTGCTGGTCGACCTGTATCCAAACCAGTACCGGAGATACCAGAGGGTCGCCATCTTCATCTCCCCGCCCGACTCCGAGGGGTTGGGCTCGCTGACGACGTCATGGACCTTGAAGCCGTAGGACTCGAGGAACTTCACTGCGGGACCGCCGGTGGCGAACTCTGGCTCCAGAGACATCTCTCTAAGCTTCAGCCCGACCGCCACGGAGCGGGAGGCGTGCCCGAACCCGATTGGGCTCACGCCATACAGGATTGCTGCCAGTGCTGGCTCACGACTTTGCGCCAGGGGCTGGAGCCGTAATTAAGCTCCGACCCCCCTCCGCTTGTCTAATCTAGTGGAGCCGAAAGCCAAGCGCTTTCGGGCTGGATGTGTTTAAGCCGATTTCAGCCCAATAATCGTAGGCGAAAGAAGTACGACAACCGGATACTGTGTGAAATGTAAGGCGAAGAGGGACATCAAGAACGCGCAGAGCATCGTAATGAAGAACGGCAAGAAGGCCCTTTCGGGGTCTTGCCCTTCGTGCTCGACCAAGATGTTCCGAATCGGTGGTTGAGGCCCGGACAAGCATCCGCATCTCAACCTCCTCCCTTTTTCTTCTGGCCCCGCGCAGCTCATTCCAGATAGAATGAGGGCTTGAAGGGGAGCGCGTCCTTGGCCTTGTTTGCGGGGTCCTCGATCTTCTTCCCTCCTGCCTTGAAGACCCGGACCTCGATACCTATCTCGTTCGAGAGGAAGGCCGCGGCGTCGCTCAGGACATCATACTCGTCGAACTTCCCGAGGGAGGTGAGCCTCGCGACCAGCTCCTGGCCCAGCTCGTAGTGGAGCTTGATCACCCTCTCCGGCTTTATCCCTGAGGAGGCGTACTTCCTGATGACCTCCCCCCTGTTGCCGGTCCCTCCCTTCTCGGTGTCTGCCAGCTCGATGAAAAAGTCGGAGGCCGTGTCTGAAGCCACGTAGATCGTGAGGCGGTTCTTCTGCTCCTTGATTATCTTGAGCAGGTTCCTGGCGTCCTCGATGACCTTGGCCACGAGAAGCTCCGAGACCTCCGCCTCCTCGTCGAGCGGGAAGTCCACCACCGAAGGCCAGTCCGCCGTCGCGATCAGGCCCTTGTTCCCCATCCTGCTGTTGAGCTCCTCCGCGGCGAACGGGATGAAGGGCGCGACCAGGCGGATCCAGGTCTCGAAGACCATCTTGAGGGTGTCGTACCTGGGTTTCTCCGACCTCCTAAGGTACCAGCGGATGTCGTTCCAGACGTCGAGCAGCGCCACCGAGAGCGCCTTCCGAATCTTCATCTCCTCGAGGGACCTCGTCGCCAGGTCTATCCGTCCGTGGACCACCGAGAACAGCCAGCGGTCGGAGAGCTCCGGCTCTCGCTTGGTGGCGGCTGCGAGCGCCTTCTCGATGAACGGGAAGAGGGAGTCCACCTTTGCGCTGATGTCCTCGGCGTTCTTGGCCTTCCAGTCGGCGTCGTCCATCCCGTCCGCGGCGAGGGCGAGGGTGGCCCGCAGCCCGTCCGCTCCGTACTGCTCAAGCGCGTGCCTCCACGTTATGAAGACGTTCCTCGACTTGCTCATCTTCTGGCCCTCTATCTGGATCATCCCGTTGACGCTGAACCCGCGCGGCCAGTGCTTCTTCTCGAAGAGCGCCGCGTGGTGGAACGCGAAGAAGGTGAGGTGGTTCGGGATCAGCTCCTTGGCGGAGTTCCTCATGTCGACGGGATACCAGTAGGAGAACTCGTTCTTCATCGCCTTTAGGACCTTCATGTCTATGCCGGAGAGCTTGGAGACGTGGGCCTCGGAGCCCTTACCGAGGAGAAGGTAGTCGAAGACGTCCGGGAGGAGCTGGCCGAACTTGACGGTCTCCGAGTTGACGAACTGGCAGATCGTGTAGAAGGCCATGTAGATGGTGGAGTCGGAGAGGGTCTCGACTATCCACTCCTTGTCCCAGGGGAGCTTTGTCCCCATCCCCGACTTCCTGGCGCAGGGCCAGTTGCGCAGCCAGTCTATCGTCGAGAAGTACCACTCGAGCGACTGCTCGGGGTAGACGTTCGCCGCCCTTATCAGGGACTTCGTCAGCTCCTTCCACGCCGGGTCGGAGTAGTTCAGGAACCACTGGTTCTCAAGGATCTTCACGTAGCACCTCGTGCCGCACTTGCAGACCACCCGCTTGGGGAGCTCCTGCATCGCGTTGAGCAGGCCCCTGCGCGCCATCTCCTCGACCACCTTGGGCTTGGCGTCGCTCACCTTCAGCCCCTTGAAGCCGTCGCAGTTCTCCTTCATCATGCCGCGGTGGAACTCCGCCTTGTAGAGCTCGGCGGTGGCGTCCTCGAGCTTGGCGTCGTTGGAGTCCTTGATCCCGCGCTTCTTGACCTCGTCCTCCGCGGGGATTTCGGAGTACCCTTTGACCGAGATTATCGAGATGGGTTTGATCGCCCTGGCGAGGCGCAACACCGCAGGAGGTGCTTTCACCCTCTCTTGCTGGACGTCGACAAGGCCCATGTAGTCGTAGGGCGCGTGCGCGGGGACGCTGTAGACCACGCCCGTCACGAGCTCCGTGTCGACGAATGTCGCGGGCAGGACGGGCAAGCTCTTCCCAGTGATCGGCGCCTTGACGGTCAGGCCTAGGAGCTCCGAGCCGCTGAACTCGTCGGTGATCTTCGCGTCGTGAAGCTGCTCCTTGAGCTTCGTGACCGCGGATTGGCTGACTATCCACGCCTCCCCGTCGACCTCGGCCTCCACGTATTTCCCGTGCGGGTGCACCCAGACGTTCGTCGCGCCGAAGATGGTCTCCGGGCGGAGCGTGCCCGCGACGAGCCACTTCTTCTTCTCGCCCTCGACCTCTTCTTCGACCTCGAACTTAATCAGGTTGAACTCCTCCGGGGAGACGCCCTCGCCCTCCATCCTGTCGTGGTCGCCCGTGGGGCTCTCGTCGTGGCTGCACCAGACGACGGGGTGCGTCCCCTGGACGACGTAGCCCAGCTCGCGGAGCCTCAGGTACTGCCAGTCGATGAACTTCTTGAAGGCCGGGTCGACCGTCCTGAACTCCCGCCTCCAGTCTATCGAGAACCCCGTGTCCTTGACGGCCTCTCGGCTCACCCTCGTGTAGTAGGAGGCGAGGTACTCCGGGTCGACGAAGCGCTCGACCTCCTTCTCGGGGACGCCGTCGATCTCGAGGAAGGCCTTGCGCACGCCCTCGTCTCCCTGCTCGAGGCGGTAGCTCATCCCGGGGATGCTCTCTCCCGTCCAGTGCCAGGCCCAGGGGAAGAGGACGTTGTAGCCCTGCATCCTCTTGAAGCGAGCGTAGATGTCTACTCGCGTGGCCGTGAAGCAGTGCCCTATATGGAGCGGCCCGTTCATGTAGGGGAAGGGGAAGGTTACGAAGGCCTTCTTCCTGCCGGGGACAGACTCCGACTCGAAGATCCGCCTTTCATTCCATACCATGAGCCAGTGTTTCTCGTATTGCGCCAAGCCGCGGCCCCTACCTCCCGATCGTCCCGGTGATTGCTCTCGTCAGGAGGTCCTTCGCAGCGCCGGCTTCGACGGCCTTTGGGCCGCCCCCTTGGGCGAACTCCTTGGTGCCTCCGCCGGAGCCGCCTGCGGCCTTCGCGAGATCCCTGACCAGGGCGTCCGCTGCCACGCCTGCCTCCCTCGCCTTCGGGCCCACGAAGCAGATCAGCCTCGTCGAGCTGCCGCGGGGCGCTATGCTTACATAGACTAGGGAGGGTTCTTCCTTGACTAGCTTCTCGCCTTGGCTAACAATCAGTTCTTCGCCCACGTCTACGTCTTGGGAGACATAAAGCATTGCCTTGCTCCCGTTGGCGCCCTTCAGGACTGTGGCC
The DNA here is from genome assembly GCA_963820505.1 of uncultured Nitrososphaerota archaeon. Taxonomy (GTDB): domain Archaea; phylum Thermoproteota; class Nitrososphaeria; order Nitrososphaerales; family Gagatemarchaeaceae; genus Gagatemarchaeum. Next base: position 70,593 of record CAWFZY010000001.1, read on the forward strand.
GAGGAGATGAGCTTCGAGGCGGAGGCCTCTATGAGCTTCTCGCCGAGCAGCTTCTCCCTCTTCGACGTCTCGTCGAGCTCCTGCTTCATCGCGGCGATGACCTTGACGATGTTCTCCCGCTGGGTGTTGAGCAGCGACGAGACCTGGTCGACCGTCGAGTCCATCCGCTGCACGTAGCCGACCGCGGGGTAGCCCGCGACGAAGACCAGCCGCTCCACGCCGTCCTGGATCCTTTCCGTCCTCATGACCTTGATGAAGCCGACCTGGCCCGTCGTGTTGGTGTGGGTCCCCCCGCAGGCCTCCACGTCCCAGTCGGCGATGTTGACAACCCTGAGCGTCCTTGAGGGCACCACTCCGCCCTGGAAGAGCCTGAAGCCGTACTTCGCCTCGGCCTCCTTGCGCGGCAGGTAGGAGACGACGACCGGGAGGTCCTTCATCACCATGTCGTTAGCGGTGTCCTCAATCCTCCTCACGTCCTCGTCGGTGAGCTTGGCGAAGTGGGTGATGTCCAGCCTCCCGTAGTCCTCCTCCTTGAAGGCCGAGTGCTGCCACACCCACGGGCCGAGCACGTGCCGGGATGCCCCGTTCAGGATGTGCGTCGCGGTGTGTATGCGCCTTATCTTCTGCCTCCTCGTGGAGTTGACGTTCCCGACGACCCTCGAGCCCTCTGCGGGCGTGCCGCCCTCGAGCTTGTGAATCACGACCGCGCCGAGCTTCTCTACGTCGAGGACCTTCTTCCCCCCGAGCGTCCCGTGGTCGGGCTCCTGCCCGCCCCCCCTCGGATAGAAGGCCGTCTGGTCCAGAGCCACGTAGCCGCCGGGGAACACCCTCAGCACGCGCGCCTCGAAGTCGAACTTCTCGCCGTCCTCGTAGTAGAGCGGGCGCGTGTCCGGGAGTCCCGAGATGTCGAACTGCTCCTTCTTCTGCTCGAGCTTCTGCGAGACGTGCTTCGCGACCACGCGCTGGTAGAAGTCCTCGGGCACGGAGACCTTCACGCCGGCGTCGATGAGCTGCTCAGGCGTGATGCCCTCCGACTCGTATAGCGTGACGAGGTCGTCCCTCCCCAGCTCCTTCTTCGAGTTCGCAAGGGCGGCCACGGTCCTCGAGATGCGCTGCATCGAAGTCCCGTAGCGGGACGTCTCGACCTCGAGCACCTTCGCGACGTCCTCGCGGTGCGACTCGAGCTCCGGGTACATCTTGGCGAGGTGGTCGATGTGCCAGCTCACGATTTCGTTGAGGTCGACCTTCCACCCGTTCTGGTTGATGAACGCCTCGGCCCTCCTGAAGAGGACCCGGAGGTTGTACCCCCCGCCCACGTTGCTCGGGGCCAGGCCGTCGGCGATCGCGAAGAGCAGCGTCCTGGTGTGGTCGACCACTGCATACATGGCCTCGATTGGCCCAAGCTGCTTCGTGATGACCTCGGGCTCGACGTTGAGGCTCTTCGCGATGACCTTCCTCGCCTCCGCAAGCGTCGGATACTCGTCGAGGTTCATCGCTCCCGCCAGCCGAGAGTACCTCTCGAAGAGCTCCTCGTCATAGCGGATGTCGCACCGGTCCTTCATCAGCGCAAGGACGGGGGCGAACGCCGTGTCGTAGTAGGTGGGCGTGCCCTGGGTCATCCAGGAGAGCCTCTCGAGACCGGCCCCCATGTCGACGACCTTCTCGCCCATCTCGGTATACTTTGCCGGGTCGCCCTCGAACGCCGTGAAGACCGCGTTCCCCAGCTCCAGACCTCTCACGAAGTACTCGAGGGAGTAGCCGAAGGCGCCCGCGCCGACCCACACGCTCTCGACGAAGGAGACCTCTTCCGCCGGAATACCGAACTCCTTCGTAAGCAACTCGAAGTCGAGGTCGATGCACTTGTCCTTCCAGTAGCCCTCCTTGTTGGCAATCGCGGTCTGGCCTATCATGCAGAACGAGGTCCCGTGCTTCCCGCTCACCCCCACGCTCGGGACGTCGTTGAAGCGCAGGCACATCTGCGGGACGACGAGCGGGTTGTAGGGGAGCTCGAAGACGACCTTCCCCGCCTCGATCCTCTGGAAGTCCACTATCGAGGCGACGGTGAAGAAGAGGTCTGGCCTCCACCTGCTCACCACGGGGTAGCTCGGCACGCTCGTGTGCCCGTTCCTCACGAAGAACTTCTCGACCGTCTTCCACGCCGAGATGTAGTCGAGCCTCTTCTTGGTGGGCGGGTCGCCGATGAACGTGTATGGGGAGCAGGTCGAGTCGTCGCAGATTTTCCTTTCCGGCCTCAAAGTCCAAAAGTGCTTGCCGCAGTTAGTGCACTTCTTCCTCACGAACCCCTTCTTTTCGAAGAGCTCGACGAGGTAATACTTCTCGTACTCGCTGGAGAACCTCTCCTGAAGTATCTCCTTCGGGCTCTTCATCTCGTCTCTGGCTCGCTGCCTAGTCACGAAGGTAATAAACAGATTCGGGAGATTGGGCCCGTTTCGATGGAGCTCCACGGGGTGAGCGAGGCGCTTCGGCGGCTTTCTCAGCAAAAACTATAAAAGCGGTAGATGGATGGCGAGTTCGAATTTCGAAATGACGGATTCGTACATGTATGCTGCATTAGTGCTTCACAAGGCAGGAAAGAAGGTCGACGAGGCGGGCCTCACGAGCGTAGTGAAGGCGGCCGGCGTCGACGTAGACGTGGTCAAGGTCAAGGCGCTTGCATCGGCGTTAAGCGAGGTCAACATCGACGAGGCTCTCAAGAACGCGGCGACGATGGCGGTAGCAGCGGCACCAGCAGCTGCGGCCCCCGCGGCAAAGGCCGAAGAGAAGCCGAAGGTAGAGGAGAAGAAGGAAGAAGAGGCGCTCGCCGGACTGGCGTCGCTCTTCGGCTAGACGCTGGCCAAGAACCCAACCCACCCCTACGGCATTTTCTACAAGCTACCGTGAGGTCTTAAGTATCTCAGGAGTGAATTGGCCAGAGTATCAATGCAGCAAAGCGAAATCGCGCCAAAAGGAGCTCCAGTCGGCTCAGTGGTTTCTCTTTGGCGCTACCCGATAAAGTCCATGATGGGAGAGGAACTCAATGCCTCGTATGTCACGGAGCGTGGACTACTCGGCGATCGCACTCGTGCGCTGGTCGACCAAACCACTGGAAAGGTGGCGAGCGCGAAGAACCCTCGGAAGTGGGGGAAGCTCTTCGATTTTCGGGCTTCGTTCGTCGACCCTCCCAAACCGGGTGGACCCCTCCCTGACGTTCGGATCTCTCTCCCGGACGGCAGGTCGGTAATGGCAGACCAGCCCGGAGCTGATGACATGCTGTCAGATGCGCTCGGTGCGCAGGTCAGGCTCATGGCATCGTCGTTGGAAAAGCCCAGCCTCGAGGAGTACTGGCCAGACATAGAGGGGCTCGCCAACAGGGAGAAAGTCACGGAGGAATTCACGTCTCCACGGACATTCTTCGACGCCGCGTCTGTTCATGTCCTTACGACCGCGACCACAGATCGACTTCGAGAGCTATACCCCGAAGGCCGCTTCGAAGCGAGGAGGTTCAGGCCGAACCTGGTGGTTGAACCGCCTCAGCACGTGAAGGACTTCGTGGAGAATGGTTGGGTCGGTCGAACCCTTCGAGTGGGAGAGGACGTTCGGTTGAAAGTCAGCAGCCCGTGCGGCAGGTGTGTGATGACAACGCTCGCACAGGGAGACCTGCCTCGCGACTTGGGCGTCCTTCGCGCGGCTGCCCGTTACAATAAGGTCAGGGTCGGAGTCTATGCTTCTGTAGAGCAGGGTGGTACCATCAAGCGGGCTGACTCTGTCTGGCTGGAATGATGACGGATTTCCGATCCAACACGGACGAAATCGAGGCTCGCTCGCGCATTTCAGTGGGCCAGCAACGCGGCCTTGTCTTTGCAAGCGTAGCCGATAGACTACTGGTAGCCTTTCTCTTTGGCCTTGGCCAGCACTGCGTTGGCCTCGGCTTCGGCCTTCGCGAGTATCACCGGGGCGCTCTCTGGCGTCAGTTCTCCGGCTTCGACGGCGACCGCCAGCGCCTCACGGTAGGCCTTTGCGATTATCTCTGGGCCTGACTCCTTGGTCACGTACCCGAGGTAGACTGCAAGTCCCTTGGCAGAGGCAAAGCCCTCGAGCAGGCTTGCGCGATACTTGTCGAGGTCTATCGCGACGGCTTCCGCCCCGTAAATCAAGCCGTTCTCGTAGGCGAGCGCTATGGCGAGCCCGGCGCGGATCGGCTTAATCCCGAGCCTGGACAGGAGGCTCGCGAGCTTCGGCGAGATCGGCGTGCCAGGGGTCGCGACGACCGAATCCTTCACCACCTGGATGCTGCCCGCCTCGATCTTGGTCATGATTCCCGCCTCCCTGAATTCGCTGAGGACGGGGCCTGCCTGCTGCCCTGTGTTCCCGGCTGGGACGACGATGTTGGAAGGAGCGATGTCCCCCGCCCTGGCGGCGAGGTTGACCCTGTTCTTCTCGAGGAGGAGGAAGAGCTTGAAAGGGTCGAGCCTAGAGAATATCAGCGCGTTCTGCCCTTCGAGGTTCTTCAGGAGCTCGTCCGCGTTCTTGAGCCCGGCGCGCTTGAGCCCTAGTATCGCGAGCTTGTTCTTGACAACCACGATCTCTGCATTCCCCCTGAGGACCTTCCTCACGGCCATGAGCTGTGCCGATCTCACCTTAGAGAGCTTCGTGACGCACAGGACGGGATAGTCCTTCGCGAGCTTGGCGATGCGCGCGACCATCGCGACCTTCTCGGCGCTGGGCTCTCGCTTCTGGACCTGGACTTGCTGGCTCAAGTTTCTTGGACCTTGCCCTTGACCAGCTTTCCCATGCTCGTCTTCACTCCCACCGTCTTGATGTTCTTGTCGCCGTTGGGGAGCTTCTTCTGGACGGCCTGAATCATGGCTAAGATGTTATCAGCAATCTCGGGGTCGGAGAGCTTCCTGTCGCCGACCAGGCCGCTCGCGCCGAGGGACCCTCTGCTCCTGACACGGACGGCGCCCCTCGTCCTGTTGATCATGGCCTCAATCTGGGCGTTCGGCGGGACCGCCGTGGGGATCTTCCCCCGGGGACCTAGGTACTGGCCCAGAATCCTGCCGATCCTCGGCATCAGGGCGGTGTCAGCCAGGAAGAAGTCGTACTGCCTCGCCAGGCTCTTCGCCTCCTTCTTGTTTCCTGCGTAGCTCTCGAGCTGGGCCGGCTCGATGGCCCCATCGACCTTCGCGTTCTTGGCCCTCAGGAGAAGGTCGCCGGAGCCCACGAAGCAGACCGAGGCGCGGCGCGAGCCCGGGTGCGGAAGGTACACGGTCTCGTTGATGTTCAGGTCCGTCTTCTTCGGGTCGACGTCCCTGAAGGTCAAGAAAGCCTCCACTGACTCGGGGAACTTCCTCTCCTTCGACTCTTTCCCCTTCTTGACCAATTCTGCTATCTGGACGGTTGAAAGCAAATCCGCTACCCCTGGAATCGAGACGAGCCTCCAGATTGTTCTTAAAAGAGTTTCGGGTTGCGAGGGCTCTTCCGAAGGGCTCGCGCGGATGGTTTTGGTGCCGCAGCTACTTCTTCGCTTCGAAGGCCGAGATGGGCGAGTCCCACTTGCCGCTCTCTATCTCCTTCATGAACTGGCGGGGGTCGGTGTTCTCGACCTTGACTCCCATGCTGACGCAGCTGCCGACGACCTCCTTCACCGCGGACTTTATCGACTTGGCGTAGGAGTCGCCCATCTTCACCTTTGCGATGCTGAGGACCTTGTCGAAAGTGACGCTTCCGACCAGGTCGGTGTTCGGCTTTCCTGAGCCCTTCGGGACGCCCGCCTCCTTGACTATGAGGGCTGACGTCGTCGGAGTCCCTACGGCGACCGAGAAGGCTTTTGTCTCTGGGTCGACCTCGATCTTAACGGGGACACGCATCCCCTTGAAGTCGCTCGTAACCTTGTTGATCTCGTTCACAATGCCCAGCACGTTCACGCCGAGGGGGCCGAGCTGAGGGCCTAGGGGCGCGCCTGCAGTTGCCTCTCCGCCCATTACCAGCACTGAGACTATCTTCTTTTCAGCCATCTTCGTGACCTTGTTCTGACCGCCCGAGGCGCGACCCGATTAAAGTGTTTGCCCAGCTACGGCTTTGCAGCTTAGGACTTCTCGGCCTGCGGCTTTGCCTTTTCTACGACCTTGGTATACCCAGCGTTCAGGGTCACAGGCATCTGGTATGGTGTGTCCACCAGGATCACGGTGATCTCCTGCTTCGCCTGCTCGATCCGCGTTATCTTGGCCCTCATGCCCTTGAACGGCCCCGCCACGATCTCGACCGTGTCGCCCTCGCCCAGCTCCGCCACCATCGACTTGGTCACTAGGAACTTCTCGATGTCGGAGAACTGCATCATCCCGGGGATCTTGCTCCTGATGTGCTTGAAGCCCTGGATGCTCTCGTCGACCACCTGGGAGTTCGGGGCCTCGAAGAGGACGTATCCCTTCCACGTGTCGAGCGCTAGGATGGAGTAGATGGGCTTGTTCTTCTGCTTCGCCCTCTCGGCCACGAATGTGGCCACGGTCCTCTCCTGCCCGCCGGTGGTCTTGACAGGGTAGATTGACGTCTGCTTCTGCTCAGTTGTTGATGATGCCATTTTTGATCTCTCAATCTCCATTGCTCAACCGAAGATGTGCGGCAGAGCGGTAGAAACCAGCTTGACGAGGAAGCCGATGATGCCGACCACCCCCAGGCCGAGGACGACGAGCTTGAGGTAGAGGAAGAACTCCTCCATGTCGCTCTTCCTCGACATCTTGATTACCGAGCCCATGGACCGGAGAAAGTCGCGCCAAGCCAAAGCAGTCTACTTGAGCCCGACGCCCCGGAGGTGTTTATATGGCTTGTTAGTCGTCTTTGCGACCGTTCCCATCGTCTCGTAGCCAGCTAAGCTTTTTGCGCCCGGTTTGTCGGCGACGAGCGACGACAGATGGCGACGCCTCATCCCGCGGGCAGCCCGACGTTCGTGCTCGTCGCATCGTCCAAGAACCTGGCGTCGATGACCATGGCATCGGCTCTAATCCGGAAGCACGGGTTCGAGTCCTCAGGGATAACGTTCGGCTCCAGCCCGCTCTACCAGAGCGGCTCTGTCATCCTCGCGACGATGGACAGCGAGATCATCGAGCCCCCCGACCTCGACGCATACTTCCGGCCCCAGGCCTACATCTTCCTCTCGACGCACAGGGCCGAGTCCGGAATCCCCTCGCTGACCGTCCACACCACGGGCAACTTCACCGACAAGGAGGTGCTGGGGGCGAGGCCGAAGGAGGTGGGGGCGATCGACCCCGACCTGCAGAAGAACTACCTCATCGCGCTCAACGAGAGGAGGTTCCAGCTCGAGGGCTACGAGATAACCATCGAGGCGACCCACCACGGCCCCACCTCTCTCCGGAGGCCCGTGCTCTTCGTGGAGCTGGGGTCCACCGAGAAGCAGTGGGGCGACGCGCACGCCGCCGAGGTGATCGCCGACGCGCTCATGGCGTCCCTGTCCTCGGGGAAGAAGTGGGACAAGGTCGCGCTCGCGTTCGGCGGGACCCACTACCCCCAGAAGTTCAACGAGGTCCTCCTCGAGGGGGAGTACGCGCTTTCGGCCGTCGTCGCAAAGCGCTATCTGGAGTGGATTGACGGGGAGATGTTCGGGCAGCTCATCCAGAGGACGTCGAAGTTCCCCCGCGCCGTGATGGTCGACTGGAAGGGCGCTGGGCCGCATAGGGAAAAGGTAATATTGCTCGCCAAACAATTCGCCCTTGAAGTGGTACGAGTTTGAAACCAATAAGCTTCAACGCTTCTGTATACGCGATGACGTCGCTCATCCCGATGGGGAAGGTGACCACCTACGGGGCGATAGCCAAGGCTATAGGCTCCCCCAGGGCTGCGAGGGCCGTGGGCAACGCGCTGGGCGCCAACGCCAACCCGATAGTGGTGCCCTGCCACAGGGTCGTCCGCTCCGACGGCGTGTTGGGAGGCTACTCCGGAGGCGAAGGGCCGGCGACCAAGGCCAAGCTCCTCGCGCGCGAGGGAGTCCAGGTCTCGGCCGGCAAGGTCAACCTGAGCAAGTACCTCTTCGCGGACTTTTAGCTCACGAGCGAGTCCGCGAACGACTTCGCGTCGAACCTCTTGAGGTCGTCGTAGCTCTGCCCGACGCCAAGGAAGAGGATTGGCCTCTTCGTGGTGAAGACTATCGATAGTGCTGCGCCCCCCTTCGAGTCGGCGTCGACCTTGGTCAGGATGGCGCCGTCGAAGCCCGTGTACTTGCTGAAAAGCTCTGCCTGAGAGACCGCGTCGTTTCCTGCGAGGGAGTCGCCGATGAAGATCTTCAGGTCGGGGGTGACGACCCTCACGATCTTCGACATCTCCTCCATCAGGTTCTGGTTCGTCTGCATCCTTCCTGCCGAGTCAATCAGCACGACGTCGACGTGGTGCGCCTTGGCGTAGAGGACGCCGTCTCTGGCCACCGCCGCGGGGTCTGCCCCGTACCTCTGGGCTACTACCTTCGCGGAGATGCGGTTGGCGTGCTCGGTCACCTGCTCGATGGCGCCCGCCCTGTGCGTGTCCCCGGCCGCGATGACGACTGAAAACCCGTTCTTTTTCAGGAAGTTTGCGAACTTCGCGACCGTGGTGGTCTTGCCCGTCCCGTTTATCCCGAGGAAGAGTATCTTGAACGGCTCGCCCTGGGCTTTCTTCTCCTTCACCCTTGCGAGGACGTCGACCTCCCCCGCCTGAGAGAAGATCGAGAGCACCTCGCTCCTCAGCTTCTCCTTGACGACCTCCTGCAGGTCTTTGGACCGCTCCACGGACATCCCGAGGAGCTGCTTCTTCAGGTCGCCTGTGACGCTCTCGACCACGTTCTGCGCGACGTCGCTCTCCATGAGCGCGACCTGGAAGTCGAAGAGCGAGTCGTCGAGGTCCTTCTGTGAGAGCTTCTTCTCGGAGACGGCCTTTGCGAGCGAGGAGAACGCTCCCTTGAGCTTCTCAAACATTACCCGGGGAGACCTTGCTGTGGCCGTTGCTCCTGCTCTTGCCTGTCGATGAACGCCTGCAGGGTCCTGCGGTCAGACTCCAACCTCTGCGCAATCTGGTTTCTCTGCGAGAGAATCGCGATGATGTTCTCCTCGAGTTCCTTCGACCTCCCCTCCAGCATCTTCTCCGCGGCCTCCTTGCTCTTCTCGAGGACCACGTTCGCGCCTATGCTCATCAAGACCTTGTCAGCCTTGGGCGGTGAAGAGCGGAGCAAGACTCCCGCGCCGACGGGGATGAGGACCTCGTCCGTCGCGGTCGAGGCGATCTGCTTGATCGTCTCGAGCGAGGCGCGGCTCTCGATCAGCATCCTCTCGAGTATCCCCTGCCTGTTGGTCAACTCGTTGAATGTGGACTCGAGCATCCTCGACTCGACGAGGAGCCTGTTCATCCTCTCTTCTTCGGAGCTCAAACTGAGAGGCCCGAGCCCCGCGGGCCTTTTTAAGAGTGAGTGCTCCGATCTGAAGCGAGACGCTAGACGTTCAGGGCTCGCGTGAGGAATATCAGTTCCGGCCCCGTGGTCAGGTAACCGGCGACGGCGTTCTTCGTGTTGGCCACCACTCCCGAGGCGGGGTAGGGTATCCCTCCGTTCACGGAGGAGGCCGAGGCCTCCACCTTGAGGACCTTCGCTATCGCTTCCGCTTCCTGCTCGCGGGCCTTTGGGGACACTGCCGCGCCGCTGTTCGTGGCGACGACCAGGGCTCCCACCTGCGAGTACTCCCCGACGGTCATCGTGATGGTCTCGATTCCCAGAACGTCCTGGACCTGCCTCACCGCGTGCTGCTCGAGCACCGGCGAGACCACTGCGCCGTGGTCGTTCGCCGCGACCAGGTTCCCGATGGCGGTGAACTTTGATTCGAGCCTCGTGACCTTCAGCCCGGTCTTGGAGGAAATCTCGTCCATCTCGTAGTCCTCTATCATCCTGGAGGCGACGACGCCCTTGTTGTTCATGGCGATGAGCGGGCCCAGCAACCTGGTGCCGCCGACGGAGGTGTGGCAGGCCACCACGTCAAGGTCAGTGGCGAGCTTCTCAGCCTTGCTTAGGGCAATGCCCTTGGGGACGAGGATGGCCTTGTCGTTCGCCTTTAGGAAGATTCCGATGTTAGGGCTTCTGTAAAGGTCTACTAGGTGAAGACCCATTTAGGATGACTCTTCGGTGGGCGGCAGTCGCACTGAAACCACTCCGTCCTCGTCTCTCTCCATCTCTAGCTTGATGCGCCGGGGCGGGTTCGTGATGCCCTTGGACCAAAGCAGGATGTTGACATCCTTGTCAATCTTTACCTCGGTCGCCTTCATGTGGCGGATGGTGAACTCCCGGATTACCCTTATCGCCACCTTCGTCCTCCTGTACTTGGGAGCCTCGAAGGCGCGCCTGAGCGGGACCATGTGCACCCTTGTCAGGGGCTCGACGTTTGTTGAGGACATTCTTGCTCTACTCTCCGGTTATCTCGGTCGCGAGGGCCTACTTGAATCCTAGCTTGGTCCTTCTCCAGACCCTGTGCTTCTTGTTGGACCTTACCTTCCTGTTGGTCCTTGCGATGACCCACGTAGGCACGGAGGCGTTCATCTTCCTCGCCCTCATCAGGTGGTTCTTCTTCGCCGCGTCTTTGTTTCTTCCCAAGCCCCTAGATCCTCCTGATCTTGAATTCCCTCTTGCCCGTCCCCTGGATGGTCGTGAGAAGCTCCTTGAGCTGTTCGTCGTCAATCGTCCTCTTGAGCCTGCCGGAAGAGACGAGCTGGATGATGTACTCCTCGATGGCGTGGGCGACATCCGGCTTGACCATCCTGACGTTGGTGAGCCGCTGTCGAGCCTCGGAGGTGAGGGCGATTCGCATCACATTTTCGCGCATGGCGCGCCTGGACGCCTCGTCTTGGGAACCCGCTCTTGGCTGAACCTCCTTGTGCTGCTCGTCCATCATAGAATCAACTATACCGCTCTAGTGCTGGGTTCTGCTTCACGAGTTCCTTAAAAACGTCTTTGCTAATCTTGTCGAGCAGCGCCACTCCCTTGGGGGTCAGCACCCTCCCTTTGTTCCCCTGCTTTCCGACGAGCTCGGCCCGTTCCAGCCCCTTCAGGAGGTTCCTTATCGCCGAGCTCCCGGCGTCCCTGTGGTGCTTCGGGAAGTAGCCAAGCTGCTTGCTCCCGCCGTATGCTATCTCCAGCTTCTCGATCCCGACGGGACCCTGCATGTAGACCTTCCTCATGAGAGACGCCGCCCTGACATACCACCAGTCCTGCCTCTGTGGCGGCCTGTCGGCGTGCGAGCCTGTCTTGACGAACGACGCCCAAGTAGGAGGCTCGATCTCCGGCACGCGCTTCAGGTGTCCGGCGAGCTCCTCAATCAGCTTGTCAGCAGGGACGTCGTAGACATTCACCATTCGCTCTCTTTCTCCGGGGGTCGGTAGATTCTTCGCCCTCCCCCTTGAATATTTAAGCCTGCCCCAGGCTTTTTCTGTTGACGCGCCCGCAGTTCGCGCAGGTCGTCAGGACCATGCCACCTGCCAGCCTCACCCTCGCGTTCACGCCGGGGACCATGAGCTCCTTGCAGCCGTGGCAGTAGAACCTCCGGAGGTCCCATCCGAACCTGACGTTGTATCTCAGCATCAGCTTCCTAGCCAGGGCTGCCTGCTGCTTTGCCAGGTCGAGGTCGTCATGAGCGGTCGAGGCCGAGAGTTCCAGCAAGGCCCTTGCGGCAATCGTCGCTTGCCTCTTCGTCTCCTTCCGCTTTATCGGAGGTATCTCTCGTCCCCTCGCGCAAACTAATTAATCGCGACTCGAAAAGTCTTGCTGGACTGCCTTGAGGCTCCACTTTGTGATCGCAGAGGCCGCGCTCGAGCTCATTCCTGAGACCCTCTGGCGCGAATCGTCGGTCCGGAGCGACGCGGCGCGCCGCGCCCAGGAGCCCGGGAGCATCCTGCTCGACAGGAGCGTCCACCACTCTGCGATGCTGAAGCTCGCCGACGGCTACAGGAGGGGGAGGCCCGACCTCGTCCACCTCACGCTCCTCACCGTGACGAGCACCCCGCTGCACCAGGAGGGGAAGGCAAGGGTCTACATCCACACCATCGACGACTCGGTCCTCGAGTTCGGGGAAGGGGCGCGCCCGCCCAAGAGCTACGCGAGGTTCAGGAACCTCATGGAGAAGCTGCTCGTCGAGAGGCCCGAAGAGGGCCTGGTGAGCGTCCGGGACGCGACCCTGCCGCAGCTCCTGAAGCGGATTGGGACAGACTACGCCGCGGGCCTCTCCGTCCAGGGGGCGCCGGTGCGGCTGGAAGACCTCGCGGGCGAACTGGCCCAAAGGAAGAACCCCGCAGTGATCGTCGGCGGCTTCCCTCGCGGGCACTTTCTCCCGAAGGACCTCAAGGCCTTCGACAGCTTGGTGAGGATCGACGACAAGGCTCTCGACGCCCACGTCGTGGCCGCGCGCGTGGTATACGAAGTCGAGAAGGCGGCTGCCAAGACCAACGGTAAAAAGGGAGGATAATCGGGGTTGGTGCTCGCGCGGTCGTCGTCCAGTACACGTTTGGCATGCTATTATCCATGGCCGACGTGTGGAAAGTCTGGTCTAGGACTTCAGCCCTCCAAGCTGGCAACCAGGGTTCAAATCCCTGCGACCGCACACCAATCACATCGGACGGGCGGAATCTTCAAAATCCTCCTTCGGAACCGATTCTCCGAGATCTGACCGCAGATGAAGCGAAAGGGAGTTTGCTACGACGTCGGGCGGGTCATGCTTGGGTCAGATTGGCGACCTAAATTCGACCCTCGAGTCGTCCACCGCGAACTCGAAGTCATCAAGAAAAATCTGCACTGCAATGCCGTAAGAATATGCGGCCTCGACGTTGATAGGCTCATGACCGCGAGTGAGGATGCCCTGTCGCAAGGGCTGGAGGTCTGGCTATCTCCCGAGATGTGGGACAGAAGCCAGGAAGAGACTGTCGAATACATCGCGAGGGCGGCGGAGCGGGCGGAGGGGCTCCGTCAACGGTGGCCCGGACGGCTGGTCTTCAGTGTGGGCTCTGAGCTGACCCTCTTCTCTCAGGGGATGATCGAGGGCAAGAACGTCTTTGACCGGATATCCCGTCCCTCGTTCTCGAGCGACATAATGGCTGGGAATTCCAACGGCCCGCTCAATCTGTACCTGTCGAATCTGAGCGAGGCCACGAGGAAGTCGTTCCGTGGGCCGCTTACCTACTTCTCCTTACCGTTCGAAGCTGTCGACTGGAAACCGTTCGATTTCGTCGGGGTAGACCATTACAGGGACGCGCAGAACAAAGACTCCTATGGTCGGATGATAAGCAAGTGGAACTCATTCGGCAAGCCTGTGATTGTAGGGGAGTTCGGGTGCTGCACTTTCCGGGGCGCGGAGCTGCTCGGAGCCAACGGCTTCATGATAACATTCGGGATGATGGAAGGCCTCCTCGGGCCGAACCAGAAGTTTCCCAAGATGTTCTTGGATATGGCCCATGTCCCGCCCCGAGCCGATGGGCACTACATCCGTGACGAGGGGCTCCAGGCACGCGAGCTGGTCGATCAGTTGGGGGTGCTTGACGCAGCGGGGGTTGAAGGCGCCTTCGTGCAGACTTTCGTCGTCCCCACTTCGCTCTATAATGAAGACCCGAGATACGATAGCGACATGGCGAACTTCAGCCTGGTGAAGAGTTACACGGAGAAGGAGACCGTTGGAATAATAGCCGAGCAGACCGCACGCGGTGGAAGGGAACTATTGGGCATTGACATAGACCCGAATGTTCTAACCAGATTCATGGGCAAGGTCGGCAAGCACGGGCAGACATATCCCGACATGTCATGGGAGCCCAAGGAGTCCTTCAGGGCAGTTGCCGACTACTATGCCAGGACTAGAGACTCATCGAGGCCCGGAACTTGAGAATCAAGGGGATCAGCTATGACGTCGGAGCATACATGGGGTACAACTGGCGCCCCGTCTTCGACCCCAAGGTCGTCCGCCGCGAGCTCCAGATAATCAGGGAGGACCTCCACTGCAACGCAGTCAACATCAGCGCCCTGGACGTCGGTCGGATTATAACCGCCGCGAACGCCGCGCTGGAGCAGGGGCTCGAGGTCTGGCTCTCGCCTTTGCTCTGGGACAAGAGCGAGGATAAGACGGTCGCATACTTGGCCAAGGCAGCCGGGCCCTTGGAGGCCCTCCGCAAGCAGTGGCCCGACAAGGTGGTGTTGAGCGTCGGTGGCGAGTCCACGCTCTTCATGCAGGGGATACTCGAGGGGAAGAACATCATCCAGCGGCTCGGGAACCCAAACTTCAGGGCGCGAATGATGGCCGGCGAGCACAATGCGCCGCTCAACGCCTTCCTAGCCAGGGCTGTGGCCGCCGTCAGGAAGGAGTTCAAGGGCAAGCTGACCTACCATTCCCTAATCTGGGAGAAGGTCGACTGGAGCCTCTTTGACTATGTCGGCGTGGACCACTACCGGGCCGAAGACATCGAGGACAAGTATGTCGGGATGCTCAAGCCGCTCTTCGACAGCGGCAAGCCCGTGGTGGTCACAGAGTTCGGGTACAATACATACCAGAGCGATGGGAAGCTCGCCAAGGTCCTGCTGGGCGGAGGCGACGTCGACTTCAAGTCGCAGTTCTTCCACAGCCTCCCCGTCGTGGGAAGGTTCGTCCGGCCCAAGGTCAGGGTCGTCCACCCGCGCGACGAGGCCTGGCAGGCGCGCAAGGATGTCGAGACCTTGGAGATCCTCGACGCCGCTGGCGTAGACGGGGCTTTCGTGTCGAATTTCGTCTCCCAGATCAACCCCTACAGCGAGGACCCGAGATACGACTTGGACACGCCGAGCCCAAGCCTGGTGAAATACTATGAAGGCGGGAGGAGAGGGACCGCCTATCCGGACATGTCATGGGAGCCCAAGGAGGCCTTCAGGGCAGTAGCGGATTATTATGCGAAACACTAGGGAAACACAACTCATCGTGTTGACGACGGGCGATTCGCCATGTTGTGTTGAATGGCCTTAACCCGATGCAATCTGAACTTAAAGTTCGGATTGCTGCGACCGCACTCAACTCTAGTTCAGATTATCAGGTCTTCAGGTTCAGCTGGAACACGCGGTGAGTGGAGCGCGCAGGCCTGTCAAGCCTGGATCTCGTCCCGGAGACCGTGCGCCTGTTGAAGGTGCGACTTGAAGGTCGCGGTGTCCCTATCCGTCATTCCCTTCAGAGTTGGATAGAGCGTGAGCACGAAGTAGCAGAACGAGCAGCTCATGCTGGACTGCGCCTTCACCTGTACGTTGACCGAATACCCCCTCCTTCCGCCTAGGCCGTCGTCTGCCGCGCTTTGTCCGCGTGTCATGTTTCTGACATCAGAGATGAGGGCGCGCGTTCTACTTCTGGATTCCAGCCGAAGAATAGATGTCACCCCCTCAGGCTTGTGGAATCCGTGTGGAAGGCGGAACTGGATTTGGCCTCTATCTGCGCCATCCTCGGCCATTAGTGCGACGCGGCAGCGACAGTTCGACTGTTAAATACGAATAGCCCGGGAACCGGCCAGATGTCTGCGGGGTATTCTAGAAAGCCGCTAGCGCAGAAGCTGGGAATCAAAGACGGATACTCGCTCGCGTTCTTGAACGCCCCTGATGGATATTCGAGCCTCCTTGGGAGGCTACCGGACGGCGCAACCGTCGCTCGAGGACCAAGAAGGCAGCTGGACTTCATCCAGCTCTTCGCGACCGAGAGGGCGAGCTTGGAAAGGAAGCTTCCTGGATTGAAGGAGAGGCTCAAGCAGGACGGGATAATCTGGGTGTCCTGGCCGAAGGCCTCATCGAAAATGCAGACCGACCTGAGCGATGTGGTCGTGAGGAATGTCGGCCTGAAGAACGGCTTGGTCGACGTGAAAGTCTGTGCCGTCGACGAGTCGTGGTCGGCGTTGAAATTTGTAAGAAGGTCGAAAGATAGAGATGGGAATTTGTTGCCGAAGAACAGGAAACCCTGACTTTTTCATCGGCGCTTAATTACGGATGGCGAGCCTTTTGTCGATGAGCGAGCCCGTCAGGGACAAGCCTCTTGTCACCGTCTCGGTCTTTCTCTTCGGCAAGCCGGCCTGGGAGATCGAGGGGCTCGAAGGCTCTCCCGTCGACCTCGAGCTGCTGGGTGCGATAGCCGCTTGCGGCCAGGAGCTGAGCAGGAGGCTCATGAGGGTGGCGGAGCTTGGGAAGAAGCTCGTGGAGAAGGGGTGGGAAGGCTACGGCCTCCTTTATGACGTCGAGTTCTACAAGGGTATCACCCTGATGGACGCTGAGGAGGAGCTAAAGGCGCTCGGCATCGAACCGGACGAGGTCTCCATGAGGGAGGAGACCGAGGACTAGGGCGAGCGACCCGCGACGGCGCTGCTAGGCGTCTGTTTCTTGAACTCGCTCCTCATCTTGCCGAGGTCGCCAACCTTGGTGCTGAACATGAGCTCGGTGGCGAGCGTCGCCACGAAGAACAGTATGCCGAGGAGGACGGCTGGAAGGCTGAAGCCGGCTACCAAGACGTAGACGAGTTGGATCCCGACGAGAGCGTTGCTGACGATGACCCCGGCCCCGAAGACGTAGCCCCTCTTTCGGGGCGGCAGCGACGCGAGTTCGTCCTTCTTCAGCTTCGTCCCGATGGTCGGCATGAGACCGCCGGCGATGCTCATGGCCTTCAGCTTGAGCTTCCGGAAGTCGCTCCTCCCCACGAAGAAGTACTCGGTGCCGACTCCAAACGCCTTCGCCGTGAGAAAGTGGCCGAGAGGGTGGCTGGAGTAGAAGACGAGTCCCATGGAGACGAGCATCGTGAGGGCTTGTACCGCCTGATTGCTCGACGTCCTCGAGTAGACCAGCAGGAGCGCCGAAAGGACGGCGACGACCACCAGCAGCGAGGAGGCGAGCCCCGGGCTGACCCTGCTCGCCTGTTTCATGGTGTAATCCCGCGACGAATCGTTTGAATACGTTGCGCCTAAAAGGGTTCCAGATGGGCAAGAGCCGCAGCAAGCTCCTGGTGGCGCAGACCGCCAACCGTCGGGAGGAGTTCGAACCCCTCAAGCGCTACGCCGACATCTGCTGGCTGGAGGAGATGGACGAGGAGGAGCAGCAAAGGGTGCTACCCTTGATCGACTGCCTCTACTCCCACGGGTGGCCGAAGGCGCTCGACGAGGGGAAGGTATCCAAGATGACACGCCTGCGCCTCTACCAAGCAGGGAACGCTGGCGTGAACAGCATCCGCTTCGACCTCCTCGACAAGAAGGTGGTCGTCTGCAGCAACGCGGGGAGCTACTCGGACGAGGTGGCGGAGTTCGCCATCGGCCTGATGCTGGCCGCCGGGAAGAGCATAGTCAAGTTCGACCGCCAGCTCAGGGCGGGCGCCTATGCGCACCAGAGGCTCGACGAGCTCGGGCGGCAGGTGGCCTTCTTCAGGGGGAAGACGCTCGGGATAGTGGGCTACGGAGGGATAGGCAGGTCGACGGCCAGGCTGGCAAAGCCCTTCGGGATGAAGGTCCTCGCGTTCGGGAGGCACCCGGTCAAGGAGAAGAGCGTCAGGCTGCTCCGGGGGAGGGCGGGGCTGATGAGGCTCCTCCGCGAATCAGACGCGGTGGTCCTGGCGGTGCCTCTCACTAATGTCACGAGGGGCCTCATCGGGACGGCAGAGCTCGCAGCGATGCGGCCCGCCGCCGCGCTCGTGAACGTCGCCCGGGGAGAGGTCGTCCAGAAGGAGGCCGTCTATGACCACCTCGTGAAGAACCAGGGGTTCGTCTACGCGACCGACGTCTGGTGGCCGGACAAGGAGGGCGCGGAGTCCTTCTCTCCCGACCTGCCGTTCTTGGAGCTCGAGAACTTCATCGGGACGCCGCACGCCTCCGGGCCGAGCGCGATAATCTCCGGGACGGTCGGGAAGGGGGTGGTCGAGAACCTCACGCGATACTTCAGGGGCCGGCCGCTGAAGAACGTCGTCGACAGGTCCGAGTATGTCTGAACCGGGGCGTCAGTAGCCGATCTCGGAGCTCGGGCGTAGATGCCGCATGGACTTCACCCTGCCGCACTTCTTGCACCTGTAGACCCCCCTTCCCCTGGGGTTGTAGTCTCGGCCATCCACCACCGCCTCGTGCTCCGTCCTCATCATGCACTTCTCGCAATACCTGTACTCTGACAATCGGCCTACAGCGGAGAGCGGCTTACGATATATAAGAAACCGCCGGTAGAAAGGCCGGATGCTCGACCTCGTCTTCATCGGAGTGGCGATAATTCTCGCGGGATTCTTGGTCGTGTTCCTGGCGACGGTCATGTCGGGCAAGTCCTCTGGTGAAGGGGAGGGGCGGGCTCATGTGAAGGGCGGAGGCGTGGTAATGCTAGGCCCGATTCCCATCATCTTCGGGTCGGACGCGAAGTGGGCGAGCGTGGCGATAGTCCTCGCCATCGTGCTCATTGTGGTCGTGCTCCTTTCAGGGGTCTTGATTAGTCAATGAACACCGCGAGGCTGATGTGGCTTGGCATTACCATCATCTTCGCGGGGTTTCTGGTGGTCGCCCTGGGGGCGACCCTCGGGTCGGGCGGGTCCAGCTCCAGCGGAGGTTTCATCCTCATCGGGCCGATCCCCATAGTCTTCGGCAGCGGCCCCAACTCCGGCATGCTCGCGGCGGTCGCCTTGTTGGTCACGGTGGCGATGGTCGCCGTATACTTCTTGTCGTTCCTCTTTTGGAGGTCGGGCAGGCGGCGCGAGGCAGAAGTAGAACCAGAATCCGAATAGCCTAAATATGACCTACGTTATTCCTGAGCCAATATGCAGAAGATGATGCCGATAGTCCAGTTCACGCCTCTCGCGAAGCAGAAGCTCTCCGAGGCCTTGAAGGAGCAGAATGAGGGCGGCTCTTACCTTAGGATTGATGTTTACGCCTCCGGCGGATGCGCGTGCAGCGGCGGCTACACCTACGGGATGCAGCTCGCCGAGAAGCCGAGAGGGAACGACCTCGTCGAAGAGGTGGACAGCTTCAAGATCGTCACAGACAAGAACAACGCGGACATCCTCAGGGGTTCAAAGATCGACTTCATCGACACGATGCAGAGGCAGGGGTTCAAGATAGAGAACCCGAACGTCCAGGGACAGGGTTGCGGCTGCGGAAGCGGCGCCAGCCACTAGTAGATCATCTCGTCGCTGATTCTCAGCTTCTTCTTCGCGCTCAGAAAGTATGGGGTCTGCAGCCCCTCCCTTGTCGCGGCTCGAATCGCGGCCATCTGCATCGCGAATATCAAGAGGTAGAGCCTCTCGAGCTTCGTTCCCTCCGGACGAACCAGTGAAGAAGCGTAGCCTCCATCCTTCAGCTTCCTGCAGAGCCGCTCCCCCTTGTGCCCCTCTGGCGACTCGATCACGTTGACTGTGTCGGAGGTCGAGAGCGAGAAGAGCGGCATGTGGCTAAACTCCTCGAGAAAGGAGGCCTGCGCCCTCCTGCCTAGGAACTCGTAGACCTTCGCCACCCCGTATATCGAGGCTGCGTACGCCTCGTTATTGGCCGCAAAGTGCGTGACGCCGCGCCCGCCCGCGATCCTGATCCGCTTCGACTCTGCGACGGCACGCGGCATGACCTGGTCAAAGCCACGGCTGGAGTCGAGCCCGCAGACCTTTAGGGCGGCCGCGAGCGAGAGCGTGAAGGAGGCGACTCCGGGGGACTTGCCGCGGGGCCGGAGAGGAAGTTCGACCACGCTGTCGACAGAAGCGGCCAAGCGACTCTTCGGGTTGCAGGTGATGGCGACGGTGCGCTCCGCTACGCCCTTCAGGGCTCGCGCTAGCTCGATGTTGGACGTCGTCTCGCCTGAGATTGAGATCACATAGACGGGCCGCCCCTTTGCCCAGCCAACGGACTCCGCCAGGGAGAACGGGTCGAGCGCCAGGACCCGCGGGCCCGCCAGAAACGACGCGCAGAGCGAGGCGGCGTAGGAGTCTCCCGCCCCGACGAGGACCGGGTCGCCGCTGTCCCCCAGCTCCGACCAGAGCCTTGACTCTTGGAAGGAGCGCAGAAGCGAAGGCTGCTCCTTGAACTCCCTGGCGACCGAGGCGATGCTGGCTACGCTGCTCAACCGGCGCGACACTACTTGCCAGTTGCCGGGTTGACGAGCCCCCGGAGGTCCAGAATCTTGTCGACTTCCCTGTCGGTGTACCCGAGCTGCTTCAGGGCGTCTCTTACCGAGAGCCCGCGCGCGAGCCTCTTCCCCACCTTGGCGGCCTTGTCGTAGCCTATCTCCGGGGCTATCGCGGTGATCAATGCGGGGCTGCCCTCCGCGTAGGCCCTGTTCCTCTTTACGTTGGGGACGATGTGGTCCACCACGACCGAAGATATTTTTCTGAGCGCCTCTGACAGGAGCGCTATTTGCGTGGCCACGTTGTAGCCGACGAGCGGCACGCCCATGCTCAGCTCGAAGTCGCCGAGCATCCCGGCAGCTTGGTTCGCCTTGTCGAGGCCGTCCACCTGCGCCGCGACCAGCATGGCCGCCTCCACCGTCACAGGGTTAGTCTTCGCTGGCATTATGCTGCTCCCAGCCAGCTCCTCCTGGGTCGGTATCTCTATCTCGCCGAGGCCCGTGAGAGGCCCGGAGAACATGAGCCTGATGTCCTGGCAGAGCCGGCTGACGTCGAGCGCGGTCACGCGGAGGATCGAGCTTAGAGCGACGAGGTCGGAGAGCAGCCTCATGGCGCGGAACCTGCTCCTCGCTTCGGAGAAGCCGAGCTTCGTGTAGTCGTTTATCCCGCGAATCACGATTGCCCCGAACTTGGGGTCTGAGTTCACCCCGGTGCCGACGGCCGTCCCCCCGATCGGGAGCTCCTTCGCATAAGCCATGACGCCCCGGAGGAGCTGAAGGTCGTGGTCGAGCGCGTCCGCGTATGCCGCGAACTCCTGGCCCATGGTGACGGGAAGGGCGTCCCTCAGGTGTGTCCTGCCCGCCTTGTAGACCGTCGACGTCCGCTTCGCGAGGGCAGAGAGGCTCCTCGACGCCTTCTCCATCGACGGCAGGAGGTCCCCGTAGCAGAGGGCGACCGCGGAGATCCTGATCGCAGACGGCCCGACATCGTTCGACGACTGGCCCATGTTCACGTGGTCGTTGGCGTGGACGGAGGCCCGCCTACCTCCGCTCTTTCTGAGCAGCTCGGTGGCTCTTTCCGCGATGAGCTCGTTGAGGTTCATGTTGAGCCCCGTCCCCGAGCCGGTCTGGAAGACGTCGACGACGACCTTGGAGTCGTGCTTCCCTTCCATCACCTCGGTCGCGGCCTCGGCTATCGCGGATGCGATCTTGGGGTCGAGACGTCCCAGCGAGGAGTTGGCTTTTGCTGCCTCGCGCTTTATCAGGGCGACCGACCAGATGACCTCCCGGGGGAAGCGCGTGCCGGTGTCCATGAACACCTTCTTCGCCCCCTCCACGTATCTCATGTGAGGGTTCTTGTTTCTCTGGAGCCTTTCTTAAGGCTTCGAGGGGGCGACGCCTATCGCCGAGGCCTTACGCCGATCTTCTCGATGAGCCGTCCGAGCTCAGAGTCGTCCACGGCGTCCACTCTCAAATAGCGGAGGATTTCGTCCTCGCTCATCTGGAGCCGCTTGGCCTCGTCGACTGTGTACCGGTACGCCTCGATCTCGGTGGGGCGGTCGACGTACTCGAAGGTCTGGTCGAACAGGTCCTTGCCGTCGAGGAACTGCTTGACGTGGACTAGCACGTGTATCACGTCCAGGTAAAGGCAGTTTATCTTCGCCGTGGAGAGGTACTTGGAGCCCACGCAAACGGCTCCCGTGTTGTGGTCCAGCCAGATCCCCCAGTCGGAGTCGACGATGCTGACCTTCAGGTGCCTGACTATCTTGGTCATGCTCCTTTGGGAACCGAAGAGCCTTAGGAGCGTAGGCGAATTCTCCGCGCCTATGAATATCTGGGTGAACTTGTACTCCCCCAGTTTGACGCTGCGCTTCGCCTTGAATATCTTCGGAGCCATCCGAACCCGAAGAGCCGTTGCGTAATCAAAAGGCGGGAACTCAACTTCTCTTGACGCATAAGTTACACAAAGCGTTCGGTTGCAGGCGAGAAGGGTTCGGCGTGTCGACTTCCACTGTGAAAAGCGCTTTAAGCACAGGTATGATGACTACTAACGATGAATAGGCGACTTCGTGGAACTCTATCTGCGCCATCATCAAAGGAAGGTTCGATAATTCCTTGACCGTCACGTCGACCAGCGGCATCCGAGGGGTCTTCAACTCGGACCTGCTTCCTGAGGACCTGGCCGACTACACCAGGAGGTTCGTCCGCCTTCTCGGGGCCCGCGAGCTCCTCGTCGGAAGGGACACGCGCACGACCGGCCCGATTGCTTCGCGGGTCGTGACCAGCGCAATCCTTGGGACGGGCGCGGACGTGGTCGACTACGGCGTCATCTCCACGCCGGCAATCTTCCGCGAGAGCAGGAGGCTGGAGAGGCCGGCAATCATCGTGACGGCGTCGCACAACGAGCCAGAGTGGAACGGTCTGAAGTTCGTGGTCAACGGCCGGGGAATCAACCAGACCGAGTTCGACGAGGTCATGCGAAAGGGCGCAAAGTTGGACGGCTCCCCTTCTCCGGGAAGGCTGAGGCAGTCCGAAGGCTTCTCGTACAACAGGGAAATCGTGGAGATGGCAGGGGAGGGCTCTGGTCAGGGAGTGAAGGTCGTACTAGACCTGAACGGCGGGGCGGCGGTAGGGCACGCCCCTGAGATTCTCCGCGCGCTCGGGTGCAAGGTCTCGACGATCGGCGACACGCGGGGAATCTTCTTCCGGACCATCGACCCCACGAACGACCCCCTCGACCTGCTCTGCAGAACCGTGAAGAAGGAGGGCGCGGACGTCGGGTTCGCCTTCGACTGCGACGGAGACAGGCTCGCGCTGGTCGACTGCGAGGGGAAGACGCGGACCGGCGACTACATGCTCACCTTGACGATCAAGGAGGTCCTCCAGAACATGGGCCGGAAGGACGTCGTCGTCTCCGTGGACACGACCCAGGCCGTCGACGAGGTCGTCAAGGAGTCGGGGGGACAGGTCTTCAGGGCGAAGGTCGGCGAGGGCAACGTCATGGGGCTGATGGCCCAGAAGGGCGTAAGGCTGGGAGGCGAGGGGAGCAGCGGAGGGGTCATTGATGCCAGCTTCAACAACTGCCGGGACTCCCTGGTGGCGGCCGCCGTCATCGTGGGGGCGCTGAAGCGCAAGGGGACGAAGGTCTACGGCGAGGTGAGGTCCTACCATCAGGCCCGCGAGAAGATGGCGATGCCGCGCAAGAAGGCCCTGGAGGCGGTGAAGAAGCTGCGGAAGGAAAACCCCGGGGCGGACGCGCTCGACGGGCTCAAGATCAAGACCTCCGGCTCGTCCTGGGTGCTGATACGAGTCTCGAACACGGAGGACGGGGTGAGGGTCTCCGCCGAGGCGCCCGGCATGAAGGAGGCGGAGCATCTCGCGCACTCATACCTGCTCAAGGTCAAGCGTGCCGGTGCCTGACCGATGCTCGACGAATACGACATCATCAACCTGATCACGAAGCGCTTCAGCGAGCTTCCTGCGGGCTACGTCCCGATAGGCGACGACGTTGCGCTAATCCCCCCGGGGAAGGCGGGAGAAGGCGTGGTCCTGAAGTGCGACATGCTGGTCGCGAGGACCGACGTTCCTCCGGGAATGTCGTGGAAGATGGCTTCGAGGAAGGCCGTCGCCATGTGCGTCTCCGACTTCGCCGCCAAGGGCGTGCCCCCGACCGCCTTCATGGTCTCGCTCGGGCTTCCGAGGGGGACTCCCAGGGGGCAAGTCGTCGCGCTCGCCTCAGGCCTGTTGCAGGCCTCTCGGGAGTGGAACGTGAACCTGGTCGGAGGAGACACCAGCGAGGCGGACGGCCTAATCATCGACTGCATGATGGTCGGCTTCGCAGGCGAGATAGTGAGGAGGAACGGGGCCGGCCCTGGCGAGTATGTCGTGACCAGCGGGACCTTCGGCCAGACCACCGCAGGCCTGAGAATCCTCATCGATGGCGCGAAGGCCGATGCAGGCTTCAGGAAGGCGGCGGTCTCCTCGGTGTATCTGCCCAAGCCGAAGCTCGGCCTCGGGCTCGCCGTCTCAAGGTGCCTTTCGTCTTCCATTGACTCGAGCGACGGCCTGGCGATATCCCTTCACGACATCTCGGAGATGAGCGGCGTGGGGATAAGGCTGACAGAGCTGCCCTACGCGCGAGGCCTCGAAGGGTTCGCGTCGCGCAACTCATACTCGGCGGAGGAGTTGGCGCTCTACGGCGGGGAGGAGTACGAGATCGTCGGGACGGTCTCGAAGGGGCGCATCCAAGAGGCGAAGAGCAAGGCCCGCTCGGTGGGATGCGAGCTGCGAGTGATCGGCGAGACCGTCCCGGCACACGAGCTAAAAGGCGTCGCCTTCCCTGACGGGAGGAAGGTGCGGAGGGACGGCTGGATCCACTTCAGGAGCAAGCCGTAGACGGCAGCGGCTACGCTGCCTTGACGGCCTTCACGAACCTCTTCGCGGTCGAGTCTGCCTTTTCCTTGGTCTCGGACTCTACGAAGACCCTGACGATGGGCTCGGTGCCGCTCGGGCGGATGAGCGCCCAGGTCTTCTCGTCGACCCATATCTTCACGCCGTCGACCTTCTCGACCTTGCCGTCGCCCTGGCGCTCGATCTTCCTCATTATCTCCCGGACTCTGGTCGGGTCGATGGGGACCTTCGTCTTGGTCTGGTAGAACTTCGGGAACGCGGCGGCGATGAGCCTTGAGAGCGGCGCTGCCCTCGCGGCCATCACCTCGAGCATGACCGCCGTCGTCATGCCTCCGTCCCGAGTGGGGATGTGAGCCGGGAAGAAGCCGCCCCCGTTCTCCTCGAAGCCCATCAAGGCCTTCCTCTCTATGATCGTCCTGGAGACGTCGACGCTCCCCACCCTGGTCCGAATGACCTTGGCCGAGCGCCTCTTCGCCACTGCCTCGATGACCTGCGACGAGCTGACGGGGGTGACGACCGTGGAGTTGGGGTTCCTCTCCAGGAGGTAGTCCGCCAAGAGTGAGCCGGTCTGGTCGCCCCAGTACAGGTTCCCGCCCTCGTCGCAGAAGATGGAGCGGTCCCCGTCCCCGTCGTAGGCGACGCCGAGGTCGGCGTTCGAGGCGCGCACGGCGACTACGAGGTCCCGCAGGTTGTCCGGAGTGGGCTCCGGGCCTCTTCCTGGGAAGTTCCCGTCGATGATGGAGTTGACCGTTATGACCTTGCAGCCGAGCGCCTCGAGCAGGTAGGGGGCGGCGAGAGACTGGGCCCCGTTCCCGGCGTCGATGACCACCTTGAGCCTCCTCTCCGCAATCAGCTTTGCGTTGACCTTGGAGATTATCCCGTTCAGGTAGGTCCTGATGACCGACGGCTCCGGCCTGGCAGTCCCCACGTCCTTCCAGTTGGCCTTGTTCGCCGACCCGTCGTGGAAGATCTTCTCTATCCTCTGCTCGTCCAGCCTGGAGACCTCTACGCCGTCCGGGCCCATCACCTTGACGCCGTTGTATTGCGGTGGGTTGTGGGACGCGGTGATCATCACAGAGCCCCTGTATCCCAGCGCCTTCGTCGCGAACTGGAGGGCGGGGGTAGGGACCATGTCGGACTCGGCGATGTTCCTCCCCGAGCTCATGAGCCCCGCCGTGACCGAGGAGAACATCATCTGGCCGGTGAGGCGGCCGTCCCTTCCTACCAGGATCTCGCCTTCGGAGAAGTAGGTCCCGATGCTCTCGGCGAGCTTCAGCGCGAAGCTCATGTCGCCTGTCACCCCGGGGATGAACCGGACGCCGTTGGTTCCAAAAAGTCGTCCCTGCGGCGCTAGCACGTTGCTTTTTCCTCCGTCAACTCATTAAAAGCCTTTGAAATAAAGAATTGGGTCTTCTCCAGCTTGATGATGCGAGAATTGTAATAATCTTCTTTCAGATTGTTAATTAACGCAAGATTAAGCGCGCCGTCTGTGAGAGAGTCTCGCTTGCCCATAAACACTTATGTTGAATCGCCAAAGCGCATCTCCTTGTGGGCCCGTAGCTCAGAATGGATAGAGCACTGGCCTTCTATCTAACGATGGAAGAGAGCCAGGGGTCGCGAGTTCAAATCTTGCCGGGCCCGCTGACATTCAGCCAATCCTCTTTCGCATCCTCTCGACAGCCTCTCTCAGCGTCCTGTCCTGCTTTGGGAACGCTAGCCTGACCTGCTTCTTCCCGAGGCCCGGGGTGGCGAAGAAGCTCGAGGCGGGGACCGTCGCCACGCCGCCGTCCTTGACCATGTGCTCCGCGAAGCTGAAGTCGTCGCCCTTCCAGATGG
Organism: uncultured Nitrososphaerota archaeon; assembly: GCA_963820505.1. Taxonomy (GTDB): domain Archaea; phylum Thermoproteota; class Nitrososphaeria; order Nitrososphaerales; family Gagatemarchaeaceae; genus Gagatemarchaeum. The sequence continues at coordinate 96,898 of CAWFZY010000001.1, forward strand.
CGCTGAAGTCTGCGAGTATGTAGTATGCGCCTTGCGGTGTTAGGCACTCGAATCCCATCGCCTCGAGGGACTTTAGGAGGTAGTCGCGCTTCCTCGTGTAGCTCCTCGTGAGGTTCGAGTAATACGAGTCATCCAGGCTGTAGGCCGTGAGCGCTGCCCTCTGGAGCGGCGAGGGGGCGCAGACGGTCAGAAAGTCGTGCACCTTCCTTATCGCCTCTGTGAGACTCTTCTCCGCCACCGTGTAGCCTATCCTCCAGCCAGTCACGCTGTAGGTCTTCGAGGCTCCGGAGATTGTCACGGTGGAGTCTGCCATGTCCCCGAGGGTCGCCAGGCTCACGTGCTTCGCGCCGTCGTACACGATCTGCTCGTAAATCTCGTCGGTTATCGCGAGGACTCCGTGGTCGGCGCAGAGGTCGGCGACCAGCCTGAGCTCGCCCCGCGAAAAGACCCTCCCTGTGGGGTTGTTCGGTGTGTTGATTATGATCGCCTTTGGTCTGAGGCCCCCGCGGCCGGCGAAGGCGCTCTTCAGCTCTTCCTCCTCGAACCTGAAGCCCGGCTGCTTGAGCTGGACGTGGCGCACCCTCGCCCCGGAGATTATCGCCGACGGGAGGTAGCACTCGTAGAAAGGCTCCGGGACTATCACCTCGTCGTTCGAGTCGGTCAGGGCGAGCATCGTCGCTACCATCGCCTCGGTCGCGCCGCAGGTCACCGTGACGTTATCCTCGCCCGTGGCCTGGATGCCGTTGAATCGGCGCGCCTTCTCGGCTATCGCCGCCCTCAGTTCCCGTGACCCCCACGTTATCTCGTACTGGTTGTAGTCCTCCCTCACGGCGCGGGCCGCCGCGGTCTTGAGTACCGAAGGGGCGGGGAAGTCGGGGTATCCTTGGGCCAGGTTTATGGCCCCGTGGACATCGGCAAGCCTTGTCATCTCCCGGATCACAGAGTCTGTGAAAAGCTTCACTCGCGGGGAGACGCGCCCTCCCAACTTCGATTGTGGCTGCCTCAATGCGTCCTCTCCTTGGCTTCAGGTCGGTACCCAAATGAAGGTTTTAACCGGGTGAGTGCCGGGAAAACTCATGCTCCCCGGGCATGCCACGCAAGAGGGGACTTCGCGGTTTGCCGAGTGGGCGGTCGGCAAGAAGGGGGTGAATGTCAATCACTTCAGGGAGTTCTGCGGCCTTCGGCTCTCCTCCCTCGGGATCGGGACCTACCTTGGCGATGTCGACGCCGAGACCGACAGGCTGGTCGAGGATGCCGTGCTGGAATCGGTCTCCTCGGGCGCGGTCAACGTCATTGACACCGCGATAAATTACAGGCTCCAGAGGGCCGAGAGGTCGGTGGGGAGGGCTCTGGCCCGCCTAGGAGGAGACGGTGGGATAGAAGGGGGGCGGGAGGCCCTGCTCGTCTGCAGCAAGAACGGCTACCTTAGCTCGGACGGAGAGTTGTCCGTCGACTTCTGGAGCTACGTCCACAATGAGTTCATCAAGCCCGGGAAGCTGAAGCCGGAGGAGATAGCCGGAGAGGCTCACTCCATGGCGGTCCCCTTTCTCAAGGACCAGCTGAGGAGGAGCCTGACCAACCTCGGCCTGGAGTGCGTCGACGTGCTCTACCTCCACAACGCAGCGGAGTCCTGGCTGGCCGAGCTGGGCTACAGGAGGTTCATCGAGAGGCTCTGGGACGTGTTCGCGCTCTACGAGGCGGAGAGAAAGAGCGGGCGCATCCTCTACTACGGGATGGCGACCTGGTCCTGCCTCAGGGTGAAGAGCGGGGAGGCAGAGCACGTGAACCTCGACGACGTGGTCGACGTGGCGAAGGGCGTCGGAGGGGAGGACCATGGCTTTCGGTTCGTGCAGCTTCCGTTCAACGTTGCGATGAGCGAGGCGCTGACCCAGAAGAGCCAGAGGATTGCGGACGAGCGGCTCACGACGTTCGAGGCCTCGAGCAGGTTGGGCGTCGGGGCGTTCACGAGCGTGCCGCTCTCCCAGGCGAGGCTGCTCAATCACACCAGGGTGCCTGAGCTCGAAGGGTCGAAGGCGCTATCGCTGATCCAGTTCGCGCGGTCTGCTCACCCTGCGGTCGTCGCGCCGCTGATAGGCCAGAAGGGTCCCGAGCACGTCAAGGAGAACCTTCGGATTGCGAGGTTGCCGCCGCTCACCGAGTCGGAATTCAAGGAGACGTACAAAGGGCTCATTTAATTAGAGAGGGAGAAGCGAAGAAAAGAAGATGCGGCTCTACCTAGTGGTCCCCGGGATCTTGCTCGCGCTGGGAGGGCTTGTCTTCACTCTCCAGGGTGTGGGGATAGTCGGCCCCAGAAGCTCCTTCATGTTCCAGAGCACTACGTGGGTGTACCAGGGACTCGCGGTCTTCTTTCTGGGCTTGCTCCTGACGCTCGGCGGGGTCTGGAGGAGTCGACCGAAGGCGAGCGGCTGACCGAGAGGTCGTAGAAGCCAGCCGTCGTCTCCGCTCCCTCGCGCGACGCCGCTGAAGCCCGCGCCTACCTGGGTCTCGCGATTATCTTCTCGGGCGCTTCCTTGAGCCGCAGCTTCGTCTCGTAGCTGGTGCCGTTCCTCACGAACTGGACCGAGACCTCGTCCCCTATGGCCAGGCGCGAGAGCGCGACTACAAGGTCCTTCATCCCTTCCACCTTGGAGTCCCCGATCTTCATCAGGATGTCCCCCACCCGCAGCCCCGCGTCTCGGGCGGGCGCCTCGCGCAAGACCTCGGCGAGTAGCACTCCCTGCTCGACGGCGAGGTTGTATCTCCTTGCGACGAACTTGTTGACGTCCATCCCGGAGATCCCGAGCCAAGGCCGCACCACCCTGCCGTTGCGGGTGATCTGGTCCATTATCCTCTTGATGGTCTCCGAGGGGATGGCGAACCCCATACCCTGCGCGAAGGGGATCATCGCAGTGTTCATCCCGATGACCTTCCCGTCAAGGTCTGCGAGCGGACCGCCGCTGTTCCCGGGGTTGATGGCCGCGTCGGTCTGGATGAGGCCCTCGACGACGAAGTCCGTCCCGGGGAGGGGCCTTCCCAGCGCTCCGATCAGCCCCATCGACACCGTCGGCGCCCCAGGGAGCCCTAGGGCGTTCCCGATCGCCAGGACTATCTGCCCGACCTTGAGCTTCTCGGAGTCGCCCAGCGTGGCGAACGGGAGGTTCTCGGCCTCCACCTTCACGAGGGCGACGTCGGTCGCGGAGTCTGTGCCTATCACCTCGCCCACGAAGGTCCTTCCGTCTTTGAGGTTGACCTGCACCCTCGCGGACTCGTCGATGACGTGGTTGTTCGTGACGATGATGCCACGCGGGTCTATGATGACCCCCGACCCCTGGCCCTCTACGGGGACCACGCCCATCCTGTAGTCCCTGGCGAGCCTCGTGCTTTCGATGCCGACGACGCTCTCGCTGAGCCTCTCGACGGCGCCGGTTATCTGCCCTTCTAGCTCTGTGAGACCCATGTCTCTCGACTCCATGCTACCAGGGCGGCCTCACGGGAGGCCCTGGCTCTGGCACCGACGGCCTCGGAGGCCCTCTCGGCTCCAAGCCTCTATTCCTCCCTGCCTGTGGTGGGCGTGATCTCCAGCTCCACCACGTTCCCGCCCCTGAGGACAGCGAGCTTGGCCTGCTGGCCTATCGCCTCTTCGCCCAGGAGGCTCGTGAGGTCCTCGGAGTTCGAGATGCTCTTCCCGTTGAACCTCAGGATTACGTCGCCGAAGGACAGGCCGGACTGCTTAGCAGGTGTGCCGTCCTCCACAGAGAAGACCATGACCCCCGCCTCCTGCCCCACGCGCTGGTCGGCGGAGACCTCCTCCGGGAGCGCCACCGGGTTCGAGACTATCCCCAGGTACGCCCTCTTGAACGGCTGGCCTTTCGCGAGCCTCTGCACGACCTTCGATATCGTGTTCACGGGCACCGCGATCCCTCTCTTCGAGACGTAGGCGACGTTCATCCCTATCATGCGGCCTGACGCGTCGACTAGTGGGCCTCCGGAGTATCCGGGGTTGACCCGCGCGTCTGTGATGACCGCGCTTTCGATGGTCATCCCCCACCATCCGCCTATGCTGCGGTTCGCACCGGTGATTATCCCCGAGGTGACGCTCGTGTGCGCCGCGAAGGGGTTCGCGAGGGCGAGAACGAACTGCCCCGCCTTCAGCCCGTCGGAGTCTCCCCTCTCGATGGGCGTGAGCGGCCCCTCGACCGTCAAGACCGCTATGTCTGAGCGCCTGAAGCGCCCGGTGACCTTGGCAGTGAGCTTCCTCCCGTCCTCCGTCCCGATGCTCACCTCCTCGGCGCCCCTCACCACGTGATAGGCGGTGACCACCGTGTGGTCGTCCCAGGCTATTCCTGAGCCGTTGCCGTGTCCTGAGCTCACGCTCACGACCGAGCGACCCGTGCTCTCGGCGATACGCTCGATCTCGCCGGAGATTGTCTGCAGTATTCCGCTTGATTTTAGACTCATGTTATCTTATCGCTGGAAAGCTGTAGAAGGCGGGGATACTTGTTGATGGAGAATCTGGGAACTCGGTCACACCTGCTGGCGCGACAGCCGCTCGGCCCTTAGTTGTGCATCGAGAAGAACGCCACGCGCCCTTCCGGACCCGTCGGGTTGAGGCGCGAGAGATGCCCCACGAGCTGGTAAGACGCCCTGATGGCATCGGTCAGGTCCTTGCCCTCCCGGACGTTGCCCTCAATCGCTAGCTCGCCTTCGGAGAAGATGGCATCGATTTGGACCGCGCCGTCTCCCGTGACCCACTTCATCGTGGTCCCCCGCTCGTCCTCGGAATACCCGAGCCAGCGGAGAGGCCCGAACCACCTTCCCTTGAGGCCCGAGACTACTTCGCTCAATCCCCGGCCGTAGGGGAGGAGCGTGCGCAGGATGGCGACCCTGTGCTGCGTCGGAGACTGCGGACGCGGCGATGCTGCTAGCGGCGCGACTCCGATCATTTCCTTGCCCTTGTGCGTCACATGGTAGCCCTCCGGAGTCTTCTCCAGGATCATCTGGTCCTCGAGCCTGCGCAGGATCCTCGAGAGCGTCTCCGAGTGCGTCCCCAGCCTTCGCCTCAGGCCCTCGAACGTAAAGCCCAGCAGGTCTTCTTCGCCCAGAAACCGCAGGACCTCTGCATCCCTCTCGCTGAACTGGGGATTGCGAGTGAACTCATTCCGGGGAAGCGTGTCGGGCAACTGGAACGCGTTTCCAGAAACACGCGGCCGTCTTATATAGATAGCAGTTGTCTTTTGTAAGGTAGGTAGCATCCGAGCTACTAGGTCGTGGCGGGCCCCGACGCCAACCTCTTGTAAGCCGCTATGAAGTCCAGCGCGAACTTGTCGGCGTTCTTCTCCGTGCCCCTGTGCTGGCCCGCGAACTGGCGCAGGTGGTGGTAGAACTCGTGGAGTATGACGAAGGGGTCGTAGAGGTATTCTTGGCTCACGGCGAGTATCTCCTTCCTGTTCGGCGAGTAAACCGCGAGGACCCCCTTTGAGCGCCCCTTCACCACCCCGACCCCGAGCTTGGGGACCTCGACGTGGTAGTGCTCGCACAGTAGCTCAAGCGCCCTCTCGGGCCTGGAGTCGAGGATCGTCGCCACGACGACCGCCTTGAACCTGTCGTCCGCCTTCCCTGGTCTCTCTTCTGTCGTGTTCCCGCACGCTACGTCTCTTTCAAGCCTCGGTAATCTCGAAGGTGAACCTCGCGCCCGCGAACTCGCCCGTCCCCTTCTTCTCCCAGGAGACCTTGTAGGCTTTCGTCACCTGCTTCCCAATGATCTTCACGTCGCTGGGCAGTTCGCCGTACATCTTCTCCACCTTGGCGGGGTCCTTGGTGGAGAGCAAGCTCCTCCTGCGCTTCATCAGGTACTTCACCGCGACGTTGCGATGCTCGTGACCCTCGACCTCAATCTGCTCCTTGCCTGTGTCGATGGTGAAGGCTCTCTTGGCCAATGTCGCTATGCGGGAGCCATCGATTAATGAGGTTTTGGTCTGGCTGGGCTAGAGCCCGACCGCTGACCAGACGTCGTCGTCGCTGTCGAGCTGTGTGAAGCCGCACCTGTCGCACTTCCTCCCGGTCAGGGTGGCCTCCTTGCCTCCCGCGAGGATTTTCCTCTCGTACTCGACCATCTGCCCTGCGCGGCACCTTTCACAAGCCATTCTCTAGCGAGCCCGCTCGACAGGCGTCCCGAGTTCGAACCTTTAAGTCACTCCCCCTCTTCGTCTGCCTGTCGGGTCGGATGGTAGGGGTTCAAGTTGGGCGTTCCTGAGAAGATCAAAAAGATAGAGGAGGACCTTCTAAAGACGCAGGTCAACAAGCATACCGAGCGCCACATCGGAGTCCTCAGGGCGAAGCTCTCGAAGCTCAAGGTGGAGCAGGAAGAGCAGCAGGCGCGGCACTCTGGGAGCGCCTTAGGGTACGACGTAAAGAAGTCGGGAGACGGGACCGTAGTCCTCATAGGCCTGCCGAGCGTGGGAAAGTCGACGCTTCTCAACGTGATGACGAACGCAAAGTCGAAGGTCGCGGCCTACCACTTCACCACGCTCGACGTCGTCCCCGGCGTCCTCGACTACAACGGAGCGAGGATACAGGTCCTCGACCTCCCGGGAATCATACAGGGGGCGTCCTCCGGAAGGGGGTTGGGCAAGAGGGTCCTGGCGGTTGCCCGAAACGCCGACCTCATCCTCTTCGTCATAGACGTCTTCCAGCCCGAGGCTCGCTCCCTGCTCGAGAAGGAGCTCAGGTTGACAGGGATACGCGTCGACGAGGATTCGCCCAACGTGGTGATAGAGACGACGACCACCGGAGGAATCTCGGTGGTATCTCAGGTGAAGCTGACCAAGATTACCGTGGAGACTGTGAAAGACATGCTGAGGGTCTACGGGATGAACAGCGCCCGCGTCGTCATTCGCCAGGACATCACAGACGAGCAGCTCATCGACGTCATCGTCGGCACCCGGGTCTACATCCCCTCGTTGACGGTCATGAACAAGATCGACCTGGTCAACGCCGGCTTCACGAACGAACTGATGGACAAGCTCCCATACAAGTTCGTCCCCATCTCGGCGGAGGGCAACCTGAACATCGAGGCGCTGAAGCAGGAGATGTACCGGAGGCTGGACTTCATCAGGATATACATGCGAAGGCGGAGCGGCGAGACCGACTACCAGGAGCCGATGATAGTGAGGAACGGGTCGACGGTGCTCGAGGTGTGCGACAAGGTCCACCGGAAGATGAAGGAGGACTTCCGCTACGCCCTAATCTGGGGGAAGAGCGTGAAGTTCGACGGGCAGCGGGTCGGGATAAACCACGCGCTGATGGACGAGGACGTGCTGACCTTGATAACGAGGTAGCGACCGCAAACGTCATAGGTCGCACCTCCGCCGTTCCCGAGTCTCTCATGGTGACAGGAAACGCCTCTCCAGCAGAGGTGTTGAAGAAGTACAGGACAATCGCGGTCGTGGGCGCGTCGAGGAACCCTGAGAAGGAAGCATACACGGTCCCTCTATATCTCAAGGAACAAGGCTACCGGATAATCCCCGTCAATCCCACGGCGACCGACATCCTGGGAGAGAGGGCGTATCCCAGCCTGCTCGACTTGCCGGAGGAGGTCGGAAGGACGGTCGAGGTCGTGGAGGTCTTCAGGCCGAGCGAAGAGCTGCCGCAGGTCGCGCTCCAGGCAGCAGAGATGAAGAGGCGCTGCGGGCGCCCGTTCGTCTTCTGGGCCCAGCAGGGGTTGGAGAGCGAGGAGGCGAAGGGGATTCTGGAGAGGAACGGGATTCAATACGTGATGGACGCTTGCATGAGGACTGTCCATCGGATCTACGTCAGGACTGCTTGAGCAGCTCGTACAGCCTGAACTTCACCTCTTCGCCGGGAGAGAGGGCGTAGCCGCAGAAGCTGCAGATGACGCCGCTTTCTTTCCGCTTCAAGGAGGGCTTGCCGCACTTCGGGCACTTCATCTCCTTCGAATCGTTGGTGGGTCTTGACAAGGTCATTGGCTCGGCGGGTCTTTCGGCGCGAGACCGGGTGGGGCCTTTATAGGTTTGCGATGACCTTCGTTTCCAGGCGGCCGCCGGAGTGGTCCCAAAGGGAGGAGTGCGCGACCAGGCGAATGCCAACCAGAGAGGACAGGCAGAAGGGAGATATCCCGCTGCTAGGCACAGCTCATCTTGGGCACGATGGGCTGGACGGTCTATGTGTTGAGATGCCGAACCGGTCAGCTCTACACGGGCTGCACCACCGACCTCGAGCGGCGAGTCAGAGAGCACAACTCGGGCACCGGGAGCAGGTTCACGCGTTCCCGACGTCCCGTGACCCTAGTCTACAGGGAGGAACTGGCGAGCAGGTCGGAAGCGCTCAGAAGAGAGCTTGCCATCAAAGCGATGAAGAGGCGCGAGAAGCTGCTCCTTGTCGGTCACGCCGCCTTGGCGACGAGCGCGAAGACAGGGCTGTCCGCTCTATAGGTTCGCCTCGTGGTGAACGACTCGTAGGTCTCCTTTACGCTCCATCCTGCCGCGTCCAGCCGCGGGACGAGCTCGTGCGGGGAGTAGACCCTGATGTCGATGGGGAATTCTCCCGCAAACTTTAGCACTCCCTCTCTCTTCCCTCCGGTCTTCAAGTAGAACCTCCAGACCCCCCTCTCGCGCGACCTCGCAGAGTCGAAGCTGTACGTGTCCAGCACAAGGAGCCTGTCGCTCTCTTCGTAGACGTTCTGAGACGGGTTTCGCGCGATGTAGTCCCTGTTCCGGAGCCCGGAGATGAGGAGCAGGCCGCCGCGCTTCGTCACCGAGCGGGCCTCGCGGAAGAACCTTAGGTCGTCCTCTTCAGATCCGTATCCGATGCTCGTGAACACGTTCAACACCGCGTCGAAGCTGCCCGGTGCGAACTTCGACGCAAGGTCGCGCATGTCGCCGACGAGGAACCTCGCCTTTCCGGGCGTCAGCTTGAAGCCGACGGCCTTCTGGGTGGCAGCCGCGACCAGATGGGAAGAGAGGTCGATGCCCGTGACCTCGAATCCCAGCCTTGCGAGTGGAACCGCCACCCTCCCGATCCCGCATGGGGCGTCGAGGACTCTGCAGCCCTTGAACCCCTCCTCGGCAAGATAGGACGAGATGGCGACCGCGTCCTCCTCGCCCCTCTCCCACATCCCTTCGAGGACCAGCTGGTAGAGCTTTGCGTTCCTCACGAAGACCTTCTTCGCCCAGTCCACGCCCCCCTCTCTGCCGGGACGATAGAAAAGTCTGGGCCTGTGAGGGGTTCGCCTAGCTGGTCAGCGCCTAGTCCTCGAGATTACGATGCCGACAATCGCCGCAATGGCAGCGGCTAGGACGAGCGTCCCGAATGCGAAGAGGTTGAAGCCAGAGGAGTTCGAGGACGGCTGGGAGGAGGTCTGGGCTCCGAGGTCAGACGCTGGAATGGGCGGGATGCTGGTTGTCTGGGTGGTCGTGGTGGAAGCGCTGCTCAGCGCAGCGGCAGTGCTTCCCTGTGTCGCCTGCTGCGCCTGGGCGGAGCTGCTGGGAGCGCCTGCGACCGCGTTGGTGGTCACCGCTCCCGAGACCGCCGAGCCTACCGCGTACGGAATCAGCTGGGGCTGTGTCTGGGCGGTCAAGACCATGCTGAGGTTTGTCTGAGGCGGCACGAGGAGGGCAGTCGCGCTCTCGTAAACGTAGTTGGGGCTGTAGTAGAGCGTGACGTTCACGAGCTGGCCTCCTACGTTGACTTGCATTGTGGTCTGGCTCCGCGGGAGGTTCACCTGGACCGAGTCTGACGCGGTCACAATCAGAGGAACCGCGGGGACGACGAGCTGGGCCACGCCGTTGGCCGCCGTCTGGGCGTACATAGTAAGGTTCGAGTCGTCTCCCCAGTAAAAGCCCGCCCCTACGACGCTAGCCGAGACGTCCGCGTTCGAGTCGGCCGTGCCGTTCTTGAAGCTGACGCTCACAGGGACGTCTGCGGTCGGAGTGCTCGATGGGGACAGAGTAGCGATGGTCACGGTGGTCGACCCGCTCACCTGCGTGAGGGAGTAGCCATACTCAACAGGCGGATTGCCAGAATAGCAAGGGTATGCGATATCGGAGGCCGCAGCAGAGCCAGAGATGGTCGTCTGTGTCTCCTGGGCAGGGGGACTTGCCACGCCCGAGCCGGTGACTTGCGATTGCGCGCACACACAACAGACCAGAGGTTGACTTGTGCTAGGGCCGTTCGCGGTGGCGGCGAAGAGATAGGTGCCCGACGGGAGCTCGAAGGTCACTCGAGGATACTGTCCAGTATAGGAGGCGACGAGCATCCCGGTGGAGTTGTATGCGACCAAGCTGTAGGAGCTTACGGTCGTGATGTTCTTCGTCTGGATCGAGAGCTGGACGGGGTTCAGGGTCGCCCCTGCCGCCGTGGTGGCGGCCAAGAGCTGAGGCAGCGGCGACAAGCCTACCAAAAAAAGGGTACGCAGGGACGCCGACAGCACGGTCGCAGTTACCTTCGGCCTTCGAATCGTTCGCGTCAATTGCATGTCGATTTACTTCCTGCAAGGCTATTCGAGGCCACTGTAGATGATGCTATCGCCTAGAACGCGCGTTCTCCTGCCCAGAACAGGTCAGGATGCGCTAGGCCTGGACGACGCTTGTCCCCAGGAACCTGTCGCTGAACTTCTTCGCATATCCCACCTCCAGCGCGAGGCCCAGAATCACGTCGAGGAGAAGGAGCACCCAGTTGATCTTGCTCAGGTTCCTGAGGAAGGAGACGCCCAGCGTAGGCCTCCCGCCGCTTTCCGTGGAGACCCGAAGCCCCATGACCCCCTTCCCTATGGTCTTGCCATAGGCCGCCTCTGCGAAGGTGAGGTACAGCACGAAGAGGAGGCCCGCGAACGTGCCGAAGTACGCCCCGAAGGGGAAGATTCGCGGGGAATAGCCGGGGACGAAGATTCCCGCAAGGAAGCCGGGGAGGGCGGCGGCCGCAGCTGCCAGCCCGATGACGGCGTAGACGACGATCGCGTCGATGACGTACGCCAAGAGCCTCTTCATCCAGTACTCCTGCGCCTTGACGTCTCTCGAGAGGGTGCTAATCCCGCTGATAGGCACCTGCTGCCCGCCGGTCGCGCCCAACGGAGACCCGCACGCTGGGCAGAACTCCGCGCCAGGGGGGACGTGGGCCCCGCACTTCGCGCAGAATGGCAATTCCCTGTTCCTCCTATCGCATGGTGGATGGTCCCGCCCCTATGTGAATTGGAGGGCCGCAGAGACGCTCAAAGCGAAACCCCAAGCGCGGGCCTGGGGAGCGGCTTTCGGAGGTGCCTATGCCGTCTCGAACGGTTCTGCTGCCCCTACCGACTGGGGTATGTCCGGGAACTTCTCCTTCATCCGGCTCTCGGCGACGGCGGCCGCCTCTGAGAGCGCCCTCTCCGCCTCCTCGTTGGCGGTCTCGAAGTTCATGGTGTAGCCTCCCATCGAGCCTGCGTCTACCAAGATTCCGCTCAGGAGGCTGGAGACCTCTCCCATCTCCCCCTCGGCATCCGGCATCACGCCTGCGATGTCCTGCTTCACATTCCTCACAATCGAGGTCGCGGGCGCCAAAGTGGTGACCACGTCACCCAGCTCCGTTATCGTGTTCAGCCTGAGGACGACCTGTTCGAGCGCAAGCCTGGACTGCGTGACCATCTTCACAACCCTGCGGACTTCGGCGAGCTCGTTCGCAAACATGGAGGCCCTCTGGTTCTCGTGTTTTTGGACGGCGGCCACCGTCTTAGCGAAGAGGGCGGCGTCCCTGTCGCGGAGCTTGGCCATCGACGTGTCAAGCTTCGCCATCACAACCTGTATCTGGCGCATCACCGCGTCCAGCCGTGGCTTGAGCGGCCCAGGGTTGTTGAAGGTGTTCCTAAGCCTCTCTCCGATCCCCGTGGACCTCTTCCTGTCCCAGTTGTTTGTAAATTGTGACATCCTGAATCGTGGTCAATTCCAGCCCTATGTTGGGGCGTGTGAAATTGTCTTCACCCTTGGATGAACTCCCGGTCTTGGTGCATCGTCATCCTTACGCAGAGGCCCGATCAGTCGCTTTCGAACTTCTTCGCGACCTTCTCTGCGGCCGCCGTGGCCGCCTCCACCGCGTTCATCATGCTGGTCCTCAACGAGCCCCTCTCGAGCTCGTAGATGCCGGCGATGGTCGTGCCCGCGGGAGTCGTGACGGTGTCACGGAGCTCCGCGGGGTGCATCTTCTTCTCGCTCAAGAGGTCCGCGGTCCCTGTCAATGTCTTCGTCACGAGCTTCAACGAGATGTCCCTGGGAATCCCGACCTTGAGGCCGGCGCTCACCATCGCCTCTATCACGACCGCGATGTATGCTGGGCCGCTTCCGCTGAGGGCGGTGATGGGATTCAGCAGCGACTCCGGCACCTTGACGTAGTCTCCGAAGCTCCCGAGGATGAGCTGGACCGTGGCCTCGTCGGCGGGGGTCACCTTGCTGCCCAGCGAATAGGCCGTTATCGCTTCGCCTATGACCGCCGCGATGTTCGGCATCGACCGGACCACCTTCGCCTTGGGGAGGGCCCTCTCGAGCCTTTCGATCGTAATCGCCGCCATCAGTGAAATGACTATCTTGCCGGCGGTGAACTGGGAGATCTCGCCCAGCACCAGCTTCGCGTCTCCGGCCTTGACCGCTATCAGGATGAGGTCGGCCTTCTTCGCGGCTTCGCGGTTGTCCGAGGTCACCACGACCTTGCCCGACCTTGAGCGCGGCAGGGTCGAGACGTTCCTCTTCGTCATTATCACCTTCGAGACCTGTCTCGACTTTGCGAGCGAGTTGGCGACGGCTTCCCCGATTTTGCCAGCTCCGATGACCGCTACGATCAACGCGTTGATTAGGTCCGAGTTTCCGGTTAATAACTTACCTTCGGCCGGCCGGGAGCCTGGCTCGCGGCGACGCGCAAATCATAATTCCCCTTGTGACGCGTTCGTGCCTATCGCGAGTCAGAACGAGGAGCCGGCATGAGCAGACGCAAGAGCAGGAGCACGACGCAGTCGAATAGGAGGTATTACGTGGTCGGCGGAATCGCGCTAGCTGTGGTCATAGGATACCTATTGGTCTCCTCCGCGCTTCAGGGACACTGTGTGACGGCGCGGACGACTGCGCAGCAGACGTCGGTCTCAGCGACGGCCTCCAAGCCAGTCATACTCTACGTGAACCAAGGGAACGGGGTCGTCAACGGGTCGAATTTTGGAAAGCTGCTCTCCACCGCCACCTCTCACAGCTTCAACACCATCTTCTTCCAGATCTACCGGTCCGGGACTTTGCTCTTCGCGAACAGCTCCCTGAGCCAGTTCGTCACGTCAGCCCACGGCCAGGGGCTGAAGATCTTCTTCGCGCTCTACTTTACGAACTCCACCCAAAAGATCCCTGGCTCGATCTACGCCGACGGCGAGGACGGGATAAGCCTAGACATGTCGACGCTCCCCATAGGCTCCCAGACGGCCCTGTTCAACGACCTGTCGTGCTCCTACGCCGGGCAGACCGCGATCACCACCACCGACCCCACCCTCCCGCTGAGCCCCAACCTCCTGGTGGTCGAGACGTACGCGGCCGGGGACCAGCAGTACATCCACCCCGGGATTGTCGCGGGCGTGGAGGTCGTCGCCACCACGAGCAAGCAGGACTACGAGCAGCAGGTCCAGTACGCCATCGCCAACAGCGACGGCGTGTTGGTGTTCGACTACGCCGGCCTGGTCAAGTCCGGCTACTGACGCGAGCGTTATTATCTCGCATGCCGGCGGTCGGCGCATGGACCTTGGACCCGAAGCCGACTCCCGAAGCCTTCTGCAGTTCTTCATCATGTCCGGGCGGCTGAAGGCTGAGATGAGGAGGGGCTGGGTGAAGAAGCTCGGGATGGCCCGGCCGGAGTCCGTGGCGGACCACTCTTACCGGACAGCGGTCATTACCATGCTCTTCAGCGATTCGCTCGGATTGGACACGGGCAAGGCTCTGAGGCTCGCCTTGATTCACGACCTTCCGGAGGCTATCATCGGAGACGCCATGCCGGAGGAGAGGTCGGGTAAGCGCAAAATTGAGATGGAGACCAAGGCCATGCAAGAGATTCTGAGCGAGCTGTCCGTGGAGCAGAGGGCTCTCTATCTCGAGGTCTGGGAGGAGTTCATCGACGGCAAGACCCCCGAGGCGCGGCTGGTGCGGCAGGCGGACAAGCTGGAGATGGCGATACAGGCCTGGGAGTACGCGCACGAGAGAGGGGATCCCACCCTGGCCAAGGACTTCTGGGCGTCCGCAAGGAAGCAGGTCGAGGATGCGGCCCTGCTCGAGGTCCTCTTTCAGGTCGAGCCCTGACTAGATGCCCACGGTCTGCTTCCCGTACTTCGCCTTGACCTCCTCCGCCGGGATGAACTCCCTCTCGTATGCCTGGAGCTCCTTGAGCCCGCCGAGGTCGAAGAGCTTCCTCAGGTCGCTGAGCGGATGGTCCTTGTACCTCTGCTCGAACTTCACCTGGGCCCTGGTGTCCTCCTTCTTGAGCTGGGCGAGGAAGTCCCAGACCGCGACAGACATCGCGTGAATCGAGGCGAAGGGGTAGATCATCAGCGCGACGCCCATCTCGTGGCACTCTTCGACCCCGAGGCGCGGCGATATGGCGGTTGGATGGAAGACGGTGGGAGCCGCCGTCTCCCTGCATATCGTGGCGAGCTCCTCCTTCGATAGGAGCCCGTCGGCGAAGACGAGGTCCGCCCCGGCGCTCCTGTAGGCCTTCAGGCGCTTCACCGCGTCGTCCAGCCCTCCGCCAACCGCCCCTCTTGCGTCCGTCCTCGCTATCAGGACGAAGTCAGGGTCCTCCTCGCCGGTGACCTTCTTGGCTGCCTTGATCTTGCCGACCATCTCCTCGAGCGAGACGACCATCTTGCCTTTGAGGTGGCCGCAGCGCTTCGGGATCACCTGGTCCTCGATGTGTATCCCCGCCACGCCCGCTCGGATGTAGTCCTTGACCGAGCGCATCGTGTTCAGGGCGTTCCCGTAGCCGTTGTCAGAGTCCGCAATCAGCGGGAGGCTGGTGACGCTGGTGATGTACTTCGCGTTCGCCTGGACCTCCGTCGCGGTCGCGAGCCCGAAGTCGGCCATCCCGAGCCGGGACATGGACGTCGCGGCTCCCCCCATGTACAGGGTGTCGAATCCTAGCTTCTCAGCAATCCTCGCGCAGTATGGGTCGTGGACCCCTGGGGCTACCATCGGCTTCTGCTTCCAGTTGTCCAGCTTCTTCCTGAGGGCCCTAGTGCTCTTCATGGTCTTTCGTGCGTCCTGCCACGAGTAATAAGCGATGCGAGAGCGCTGCTTGCGAAGCTCTAGACGGTAACTGCTTTTAGAGGGCGGCTACGTTCTCGAATCCGACCTGTCTTGGTCATCATGAAGAGTTGTTCGATTCCCTCTAAAGGATTCTCGTTCAAGTGAAAAGTGATCCTCCTCCTTCCTCCGCCATTCCTCTCGAGGGTCGCCTTCACGACCCCCAGCTTCTCCAAGAAGTCTAGGTGGTCCATCGCGCAAGAATAGGAGACGTCAATCTTTTGAGCTAGCTCCTGGCTCGTCGACGCGCCCTTTGAGAGGGCCTCTAGGATTTTCATCCGCGTGTCGCACGGACTGATTAGGACGGTCTGGCCCATCTTTATGACCGAGAAGCAGCCGAGACGGCTCGAGACTTCAGTGATCTCGACCTTGATCATCCGGCCGGCTCGACGTCCGGGCGTCTTTTAGAGTTTACGGAAATGGCACAGTTGTTCGTTGTTTACCCCAATTTATCGTTGTCTGCCCCAATATATTTAAATACAAGTGATGCGTTACACTATAACGTAAGTGATAGAAAATGTCATATAGACTGAACTCTCCCGGGCTTAAAGGGAGACAAGGCAAGGCGGACAAGTGTCCGCGTTGCGGCAAGGGCCCCCTGGCGGAAGATTCTAACACTGGGGAGTTCTATTGCACAAACTGCGGTTATGTGATGAAGGAGAGGCTGGAGGAGACCAGACCCGAATGGAGGTCGTTCCAAGACGAGCAGGGCGGCCAGAGCAGGGCAAGGACCGGGATGCCCACATCAATCACATCGTTCGACATGGGCCTTTCGACGGTCATCGGTTCCTCGAACCGTGACGCCTCGGGTTCCTCGCTCTCAGGACCCATGAGGCACACGATGGACAGGGTGAGGATCTGGGACAAGAGGAGCCAGGCCGCTAACTCATTCGACAGAAACCTGAGACAGGCGTTCAACGAGATGAAGATGTTCGCGGAGAAGCTCGCGGTACGCGACGAGGTGATAGAGAGGGCCGCCTACATCTATCGGAAGGCTGTGGAGAGAGGGGTAACCAGGGGCAGGTCGATAATCCAGATCTCCGCGGCCGCCCTCTATGCGGCGTGCAGAGACATGGAAGTGCCGAGGACGCTGAAGGATGTCGCCGCGGTGAGCAACGTGAGCAAGAAGGACCTCGCCAGGTCCTACAGGATACTCGTGAGGGAGATGGACCTCCAGATGCCAGTCCCGGACCCGGTAAAGTCGGTCTCGCGAATCGCATCCCGGGCCGCAGTCGGGGAGAAGACGAAGAGGCGGGCGCTGGAAATCCTGACAAAGGCGCACCAGAAGGAGATAGTCGCTGGGAAGGACCCGATGGGGTTGGCGGCAGCGGCCCTCTACGTGGCGTCCACCCTCGAGGGCAACGGGAAGACGCAGAAGGACATCGCCGACGCCGCGTCGATCACAGAGGTCACGCTCCGGAACCGGTACAAGGGCCTCCGGCAAGCCTTGGGCATCTGAGCGCGTAGCGGCCTACCACGAGGTAATCGCAAAGCCTACCACGTGACGGTTCGCCGCGTCGTAGGTGAAGATCGCGTTGAACCGCACGCCCCTCAGCATCAGCGGAATCCAGAACTGGTCGTCTTCCCACATTTCGTCCACCGGCAGGTGATCCAGCGGGAACCACTTCACCTGCCCTTCTTCGCTCGACCTCGCCCTCCCTCTGGCCTTACTAGTGGAGAAGACGTGAGCCCTCGTATGGAGGGTCTTGCCGCCGTCCATCATGAAGGTGAGAGTTCCGTGGTAGAAGAGCTGGGAGACCCGCAGGCCTGTCTCCTCGAGCACCTCCCGCCGCGCGCAACCCTCGGGCGCCTCGCCCGGTTCGAGCTTGCCCCCGGGCGCGTTCCACTTCCCGACGCTGATTCCTCTGTTGGCCTTCTTCAGGAGGAGTCTGTTGTCACGGACGACGTGGCAGATGGTGGCCTCGATGACCAAGCGGGAGCGCATGCGCCCCCTCGAGCGCGCGATATCTCCGTTTTGGGTCAGCCGGGCATGGCTGGCGGCCGAAGCCCAACGAAGATATTAGACTGGGCAAGGGCGCTTTCAGCTCACGAAAGCGGTCATCCTTCTCGTGTCCATCTGCCTGCTTATGACGGCTCCGAGGCTCGCCTACGGCGTGCAGGCGCTGCAACCCACGGCAGTGGGGGACCATCTGCTCTTCATGCCGCAAGACCGGTGCTTCCAGTCCTCCGGGGAGATTAGCGCTGCCGTGGCGGCTGCCGTGTGCGCCGCCGCCGGTCCGAGTGACTACGTTGTCGGCGACGTGACGTACCATGGGGGCCCCGTGATGCACTCGGCAACGAACTACGCCATCTTCTGGCTGCCTCCAGGATACCACTTCGATACGCCCGCCATCGACCCGCCGTATGCCGGCGCGAGCGACGCGAACTACGAAGCGCTGGTCGGGCAGTACTTCCGCGACCTCTCGAACACGGCATACTATTCCATCATCCAGCAGTACACCGACTCCTCCGGCGCGCCAGGGATTGCCACCGCCTTCGGCGGGTCCTGGGTAGACACGTCGCCGTACCCAAACTCCGAGGGAAGCCGGGCCAACCCGCTCCAGGACTCCGACCTTCAGACGGAGGTGATGAAGGCAATGAGCGCGAACGGCTGGTCCGCGGGCAACGGGAACAGCGAGTTCTTCGTCTTCACCGGGCAGGACGTCTATAGCTGTGCCGGGGACGAATGCTCGTATTCCGACTACTGCTCTTACCACTCCTTCTTCGAAGCCGCTGACGGTCAGAACGTCATCTACGCCAACGTCCCCGATCCGGGCAACGCGGACGCCGGCTCTTGCCTGGCGACGGCTGCCAGTGGTTCTACCGCCCCGAACGGCGGCGCCTTCGCCGACTCCGCAATCAACCTGGTCGCGCACGAGGGGTTCGAGTCAATCACCGACCCGGTCTTCAACGGCTGGTATTACCAAGACACCGAGCACGAGATAGCGGACGAGTGCATCTGGAAGTTCGGCTCCGTTGCGAGCGATGGCAGCAACATCGCCCTCAACGGCCACGGATATCTCGTCCAGGAGATGTGGAGCGACGAGGCAGGGGGATGCTACGTCCCGCCGACAGTCTCCGCCCTTGCTGTGGTGGCGAGCTATCAGGTCCAGGGAGGAGGTTCCGGGCTCGCCTCTCCTACTCTCACCTACTACTCTGCGGGCGTGCTCGAGGACACGCGGCTCTCGACGACCCCCCAGACCCTCAACATCGACTACGGGACCGTCTGGAACGTGACGGGGACGCTTGCCGGTTCGACATCGACCGAGAGATGGCAGACGGGGCAGAGCACCGGAGGGATTCTCAGCCTCGGAGGGAAGTTCGCGTTCACCTACTACCACCAGTACCTCGTCTCCGCCTCCTATGCCGGGGGAGGGGCGGCTAACTCTCCCCCGGTGTTCGCGTACTCTTCCTTTGGAGAGGTGCGCGACACGTCGTTGGGGGAGCAGCCCCAGAGCTTGTGGCTCGACGCGGGTGCCGGGTACTCCGCTACCAACCCGCTCCAGGGGTCGACGGCCACAGCGCGGTGGCTCGCGCAGAGCAGTAGCGGGACCATCTCCTCCGCGGGCTCCGTGCAGCTCGTCTACCACCAGCAATTCCAGCTCTCCGTCTCGGGTGGCTTCGCCGTGAAAGTCACCCCGCCGTCTCCGACAGGCGACGGCTTCTACGACGCCGGGTCGTCGGTCTCGGTCTCTTCGGCGCGCACCTGGAACGTCACCTCCTTGACCCGCGACGCCCTCGTCTCCTACCGCCTCGACGGGGGGAGCCCCCAGGTGCTCGCCGCCCAAGCCAACGATTCCGGCGACTTCGCGACCTCCATCGCGTTGGACGGGCCGCACCAGCTGGCGTTCGACTCCGCTACGCAATACCTCGTGGGCTTCCGCTTCACCGACGCCCTAGGCTCGAGCACAATCGTCCCAACCATACTCCAAATCCGGACTTCGCTGCCCAACGCCACCCTCGACGTCCAAGGCTCGAAGGCGTGGCTTGAGGCTGGTTCCACATTCGTAATCAAGCAAGTGCTCTGGGAGGGCACCAACGTCGCGCCTTTGGATGGGGTCATGAGCGTTGGCGCCCCGCAGAACGTCACAATCGCCGCGAGGGTCTACGACGCGACCATCAGGGTCACGGACTATCTGCAGGTCCCCATCTCTGGCGCGTCGGCAAGCATCCAGCTGGCCAACGGCACGTCGATTACCAGGACGGCTGGTGGAGACGGGACCATCTCCCTGACCTCGATCCCCGTGGGCCGCATCAGCGCCACGGTCTCCTATCTTGGGTTCTCGCAACGGACCAGCGCGGAGGTCGCGGCTCAGGGGGAGCAGCTCCGGGTGAGCCTTCCGGCGAGCCTGACCGACTTGGGCGCGGTCGTCGCAGGGGTCGCGGTGGCAGCCCTGATCGCCTACGCCGCCGTGAGGCGAAGGCGCGCACCGTGGCGTTACTAGGCTTCACTGCTGCGCCCAGTCGTCCAGCCTCGCCAACGATGCCTTCTCGCGTTTGAGTTGGGATACGCGAACTCCAACCAGCCTGACCGGCTTCTTCTTCGCTTCGAACTCCTTCAGCAGGCTACGAGCCTCGTGCCTTAGGGCCTCTTCGCTGTCGGTGAAGCTGGTGAGGGTCCTCTCTCGGGTAAAGGTCTGGAACCCCTTGAAACGGATCTTGACCCCCGTCACCTTGAACTTGACGTTGGCATCCCTTACCCTTCCGGCGAGCTCGCGCGCCTCGACATCGACCTGCGCGTAGACGTGCTCAAAATCTTCACGGTCCTCGCTGAAGGTCCTCTCCACGCTCATCGACTTTAGCATGTCCCTCTCGAAGACGGCGAGCCTCTCCTCGGCCTGGATGACGCCCCAGAGCCAGACCCCGGTCTTTCCGAACCACTTCAGCAGTTCCTGACCAGACACTTTTTGGAGTTCCCCGATGGTCACAATCCCCTTCTCCTTCAGGAACGCCTGGGTCTTGCTCCCCACGCCCGGGATGACCGCGACGGGGAGCGGCGCGAGGAAACTCTTCGGGTCGTCGAAGGGGACGATGGTCAGCCCGTCTGGTTTTTGTCTGTCGGAGGCGATCTTCGCGAGAGACTTGTTAGGCGCGATCCCGATGGAGCAGGTTATCCCCAGCGAATCCCGTATCTCTTTCTTGATCGACATGGCGAGGGCCTTCGCCTCCTCGACATTCTTGGTCCGGTCTGAGACATCTAGGAACCCTTCGTCGATGCCGGTTTGTTCGAACTTGTCGGCGTGCCCCCTGAGCAGCTCCATCACCTGCCCCGAAATCTCTGCGTAACGTTCCCACCTTGGAGGGAGGTAGACCGCGTTTGGCGAGAGCCTGTACGCGGTCGAGATTGGCATCCCCGACCTGAGACCGAGCTTCCTCGCCTCATACGAGGCGGTCATCACGACGCCTCGCGCCTTGCCCCCTTCGGGGTCCGCCCCTACCACGACGGGGAGGCCCTTGAGGGAGGGGTTGTCCTTGACCTCCACGGAGACGTAGAAGGCGTCGAGGTCGACGTGAAATATCGCTCTCCATTCGCTTTGCGGCATCTAGGAAGCACTACAGTGTGGCTTGCATCGACCCCTGGCTCTTGCTCCAGTCGACTTCGATCATCCCAAGGAGCCTCCTGAACTCGTTCACGGACTCCGGCCCGAACCCAGCGAAGTGGTTGTTGAAGAAGACGAAGCTCTCGTGAATGGAGGCCCTCTTTTCCTTCAGGGCAGTGGCCCAGCGCTCCATCTCGTCCCTCATCTCCTTCTGGATGCCGTCGAACTTCGTGATTTCGCGCGTACCTACCATCCTGAGGTAGACGAAATCCGCTGTCACTTCGGAGGGGGTCTCCAGATACTGGTTGATGGACCAGGCCATCGCGATGTTGTTCTTCTCGAGGAGCTTGTAGGTCTCAGGCGTGAACCATGACTTGTGCCGGAACTCGATTGCGTGCCTGAACTTGGGCTCCAGAGAGGAGACGAACTTCTCCATCACCGCCTTGTGCTTCTCCACCTTGATCGAGGGGGGCAATTGGACGACTATCGGCCCCAGCTTGCTGCCCAACTTGCTGAAAACGCTGTAGAAGTACAAAAGCGTAGACTCGAAGTTCTCGAGCTTGTTGTCGTGCGTGATCTTCTTCGAGAGCTTCGGGGAGAAGGTGAACCCGTCGGGCGTGTTGTTCTTCCATTGGTTCACCATCGCCGGCGACGGGATTCTGTAGAAGCTGGAGTCAATCTCGACGCAGTTGAAGGCCCTGGAGTAGAGCTTGAGGTAGTCCTTGGGCTCCGCATCGGAGGGATAGAAGGGTCCGACCCAGTCCTTGTATGACCAGCCGCTGCAGCCTATCCTCACCCTCTCAGTCTCTGGCAAGGCGGTCCCCGACTACCGCCTGTCCTCTAATAAGGGTGGAGCCGGCCCGTGCGAAAGCCAGATATTGGGCTGGCAGTCTGCAGCTCCCGTTTAAGATGAAATCCAGCAAGACAGCAGGAGTGACGGTTGTCATCCCGGTCGAGATTTGGCAGCCTCTGGCGGAGATTCGCGCTCAGCTCGACGCCCTCTGCCCTGGCGCCCCCACCCCCGTCGAAGAGGCGCTCCGGGAGATCATCACTCACTATGCGCACTGTCCTAGGGCGCAGGACGAAGCCGACGCGTTCTGCGAGCGGGCGAAGGCCTGGAAGTAGTGCCCTAGCTCAGCTTCACTAGCTGCTGGTCGCCCGAGGCGGGCGACACGACCACCGCGGTCCCGAAGGCTATGATTTCCTCCATGCTCTGGGCCATCTCGGTCGAGTCGAACATCACGCTCAACACGGCGTTCGCGCCCATGTTCCTCGCGTGTTCGGACAGCCTGTCCAGCGCTTCCTGTCTTGCCACCTGGGCGAGTTGAGTGTACTCCCTGATCTCTCCGCCCGCGATGGTCCGAAGGCCGGCCACGAGGTTTCCTCCTATCCCCCGAGACCTCACCGTAATCCCATAGACCATGCCCAGGACTTTCTCGACCTTGTACCCGGACGCGTAGTTCGCCGTGATGAGGAGTATGGGCTGGCTGGTGCCGGTGACGCCGCCGGTCGTGCTCGCCTGCTGTTTCAGGTTGTTCCCGCAGTACTGGCAGAACGCCGCGCTGTCGTCCACCGACCTCCCGCATCTCTGACAAAGCATTGGAGATGCTTTCTGACCGGCGTCTCTCTATAATCCTTTGTGATTCCGAAGCCTCGTTCTTGCGAGCCTGCGGACTGGCGGCATCAGAGAAGGGCGGCGAAGACCAACAGCACGCCTAGGGCGGCGAAGGCGCCGTTAAGGATCAGGTTGTTGTACCTCAGGTGGGCGAGCGCAATCCTCCGCCTCCAGAGATATACCCCGCCCTCGGTGAGGGCGTCGAGCAGCAAGTGAGAATACGCCAGCACAATCCCAAGTCCGGCCACGAAGAGCGTCTGGGGCGCCGTCATGGCCTGTCCGACGATGACGTCCAAAAGGTAGGCAGACGCGACCGCGGCAGCGATTCCCCAAACGGGGGCCGTGAAAATCGAGTGCGTCCAGAACGACCTGACAGGAACGCCGCCTTGAGTGACGTGTCCTAGAGCGTCGATGAGCTCGTTCGTGGCAAAGGCCAGCCAAACGACCAGGAGGAGATAGAGCAGGATGGGTGGTTGCCCGAGGCGAGACACTAGAAAGAGGCCGACGCCCAGAGAGAAGACGTCGTGTGTAATCGCCTTCAACTCGCTGGTGAGTCTCTGCGGATTCTTCCTATAAGCGACCACGCTGGATTTGTATCTACCCGTTTGTTCGCCGACTGGTGAGACGCCCTGCGGTAATCGTGAGGGGCCGCGGGGGGGACTCGAACCCCCGATCAAGAGGTCTCTGCTTCATTTGGCGATCCACAGCCTCCCATGTTAACCAAGATGCGCCACTCTTTTTGGGAGTGCCTACACCACCGCGGCCAAACGTTCGGGCGACCCCCCTACGGAATATAAAGAGTGACCCGTCGGAAACCGTCTGCGGCCGTCCCGCGCTACTCGTTCGAGTAGCAGAAGTAGGGATAGCCGCCGTTCACCTTCTCGACGGCCCACTCCACTATCTTGTCCGAGATCTCTCTCCACTTCCTGTCCCAGTCGATGTCGGCGACCACGAGCTCCTTCTCCTCTCTCCCCTTCACTTCCATCTTCTCCCAGATCGGCCTGCCGTAGAACGGCTTCACGATTCGCGCGTTCCACTTGTTGCACATCGACTTGGCTCCGTGGTCGTTGTGGAACTTGCAGGACAGGCACCACTTTGAGAGCCAGATTATGTCCTTCTGGTGCTTTACGGACTTGCCAATCTCTTCGAGGAGCCTCTCGGACTCCTTGCGGATCATCTGGGCGAGCTCCTCTTGCCCCTGCTTCGTGTTCATGTAGTACTCAGGGTCCTCCGCAAGGGCCTGCTGCCAACTGGCCGGCTGCTGTTGCTGCTGCTGCCGCTGCTCCTCAGGGTCGTCTTCCAGCAATTTGGCCCGATGAAAAGTGACGGAGAGAGCTAATTAACGATTTCAGGTAAGGCGGCAATGCGGGTCTGGTCCCCAGCGCCTCCTCAGATTTCCGCTTGGCAATGAGGAAAAGCGTATGCTATATACGAAGCCCGGAACCGCCGAAGGGAGACGCGTGGCGTGCTTCGACGGGCAACCTCGACTGACGAAAGTCAGGATGAAGACGAAACTGCCACGCGTCAAACATGCTCTCTACGGCGCTCCTGGAACTAGCCCCAGATGAGAGCCGGCTCTGCTTGCGTCACTTCGCGCAACTCTCTTACGACTCTGTCCCGAATCGAGTCTATGCTCTCGAAGTCGGCCACCAATGCGCCCTGGTTTATTATCTGCTTCAGCATCTGCTTCGACCCCTTTGGTGGAGCTGAGCCGTGGAAGGCGACAGTGTCCTTGAACCCCTTCGACCTATGCACGTCCTTCCTCCCGCCGAGACCGCCCCTCTTCGCCCTGAAGTAGGTCTTGCCCTTCTCACGCACCTCCACTATCTTCGCGCTGAAGTCGATGCTCGGCGGATACGCCACGGCCGTCCCGACGCCGAACCCGTCCACGATGTCCTTTAGCTGGACCACGTCCTCCTCGGTCAGCCTTCCTGAAACGAACACCTTGACTGCGCCGCCGCCTCGTATCTTCAGCTCCCACTTGACCTCCTCGATGATCTGGCGGAAGTTCCCCCGCCTCGACGCAGGGGTGTCGAGCCTGACCCCCCACAGTCTCTTCCCGAGCGTCTCGAAGGCCTTGATTGCCTCTGTCTTCTCGTCCCAAAAAGTGTCGATGAGAGCCGTCCGCTTGACGTCCTTCGGCATTGTCTCGTCGTAGAGCCTCCATGCCCTCTCTTGGTCGCCCAGCACCTGCACCAGAGCGTGCGGCATAGTGCCGGATGGCTCGACGCCCAGCAGCTTCCCGCCCAACACGTTGGATACCCCGTCGAAACCTGCCATGTAGCAGCCCCTTTCGATTAAGGGGGCCAGCGCCGGGTGGACTCTCCTCGTCCCGAAGCTGACGACCTGCCTGTCCCCAGCCGCGACCCTGAACCTCGATGCCTTTGTGGAGATGCTCGTCGAGGACGAGAGAAGGCCCAGCACGGGGTTCTCGTATTCGACAAAGTCCCTGTACCTTCCCGAGATCGTCATCACGGGCTCGTATAGCGCCCCCCTGCCGTCGGCCAGGAATATCGATCCCTCGTCGAATGCCCAGACGTCGAGCGGCAGCCCCTCCAGGAGCTTCGCGACCTCGTAGACGCCGCTCAGGACTCCCCACGTGGCGTTCTCTGGGAGGTCGCGCGCGAAGACCTCCATGACCACCTCGGAGTTGATGTGGTGCTTCGTCAGGACCTCTTTCGTGTTGAGGAAGTAGATGTCGGTCGTCTTGGCGCGCTTTATCTCCCCCTCGTTCGCCAGCCAGAAGAGCCGGTCGCTGAGGTCCCGTTTCGCCATGACATGCGTGCTGCCGCCCCATAGAAAAACTATTTCAACTTCGTCAGGTCTAGAATGGAGTCTTGCTAGCGACTGAGCTCGACCTCTCCTCGGCAAGGCGCAGAATCGTCTCGTTCATCAAGCGGAAGGTCGAGGAGAGCCAGGCCGAGGGCGCGGTCCTGGGCATCAGCGGCGGGATAGACTCGGCGGTGACCGCGTACCTCAGCGTGGAGGCGCTAGGCAGCCGCCGCGTCACGGGGCTGATAATGCCCGACCTCAGGGCCACCCCCGACGAGGATGTCAAGGACGCGAGGCTCGTCGCGAGCGAGCTGTGCATCGAGACCAAGGAGATTGATGTCGCCCCGATTCACAAAGCATACCTGAAGTCGCTCGAGCCCAACCGGCTTGCCGAAGGAAACCTCAGGGCGCGGATCAGGATGTCCCTGCTCTACTACCATGCCAACCTGCTGAACAGGCTGGTCATGGGCACCGGGGACCGCTCAGAGCTGCTGCTAGGCTATTTCACGAAATATGGCGATGGCGGCGTCGACGTCCTCCCGATTGCCGACCTCTACAAGACCGACGTCAGGAGGCTGGGGGAGGCGCTCGGGATCAACAGGCGCATAGTGGCGAAGCGCAGCAGCCCGAGACTATGGCCGGGGCACATAGCCGAGTCAGAGATAGGGATGAGCTACGAGGTCATAGACCGGCTCTTCAAGCTCAGGTTCGACGAAGGGCTCGATGTGCCTGCAATCGCAGCCAGGATGAAGCAGAGCCAGGCGAAGCTGGACGCCATACTTGCAAAGTGCGAGGCCTCTGAGCACAAGAGACGGATGCCTGAAATCTGCAAGTTGCGCTGACAGGCTTGGCGGGATTTTTGGTGGACTGGGGGGGACTTGAACCCCCGGCCTCAGGGAGCGGTGCTCTCTCCTGCGTGCGAGGCAGGCATTCTACCACTGAACTACCAGCCCAACAGATTCTGGCCAGAAAATCTCCCTTTATTAAAAGAAAAAGGCCTGGCGCGCGTCAGTTGCCTGCCCTGGGCTTCCTAGACAGCTTCGTCCCGCAGACCTCGCACACAGACCTCTTGGGGTCGAGGTATTCCTTGCCGCATCCCTTGCAGTAGGTTATCCACGTGATCCTCTTCCATTCGCCGCCGCGTATCGAGGTCTCTGAGAGGTTGATCCCGATCACCTCGGCGACGTTTCGTACCGCGAAGTCGTCTGTCACCAGGACCACCTCTTCATCTCGTTTGGACTTTATCAGGTCGAGGGAGACCGCGAGGATGGAGGTGTCGGCCTCCGAGAGCGATTTCTGGTCTCCGGTCCTGTTGGAGGCCTCTTTGACCTTCTGCACAGACTCCTTGGAAGGCTCCGTCACCTGGACCCTTGAGTGGATTAGCTGGGCCCCGATGCCTCTGCCCCTGACCTCATCAAGGACCTGGTAGGTGGTGTAGTACTTGCCCTCGCCCTGAAAGGGGATGCCCGCGAAGAAGGCAGTTGAGTCTAGCACGTGAATCTTTTCATTCAAAAACTGGCTTTCACTGTCACTAGTCACGGCAGGCTAATCTTGCACCTGCGTCGTCCGGTCGAGGCGAGTCGGCGCGGCCGTCCTCTCAACTCGAGCTTCCTTGCACCCTTGCAATACGCTTCCCACCCTCGGGCTCGTATAATAAATAATCTATGATTCGGCCGTCTATCGGCCGGTGGACGGCGCGCGAGCCTAAGGAGTGGGGGGCTAGGAAACGTTTTTCGTCCCTAGGGCGAATGGGTTCTTGTAACTCTTAGGGAGATTGACCTTTCCTAGACTCCCCTTGTAACTTTCGGGAGATATTATATAACAAACCTACGCTGTCCGAACCGTGAGCGCCCGCCTTCTCCGAACTGGGATTAGGGAAATTTCGCTCTCAAAGTTAGAACTTTGGAGAGAGGGGAACGTCAGGCGCGTCAACGTATTCGAACAGATAGAAGACCTCGCCAAGAACATCTTGGAGAATGGGCTCATAGTCCCCCTAATCGTAGCTCCGAAGACTGGCACTGACAAGTTTCTCGTCATCAGTGGGCAACGCAGACTCGAAGCCTGCCGGCTTGTGAACTACGACCCAATCGAGTGTGTAGTGCTTCCCGAGGATGTTGGGCTTGACAAGGCTAAGGTTCTGTCGCTGAGTGAGAACCTCTATCGCCTCGATATGAATCCAAACGACATTTCGAGCGCCATCGATTTTCTCTACAGACAATACAAGGATATCCGCGAAGTTGCGAAGAGACTAGGAATCTCCGATTCGACAGTCAGAAGCTATCTGAAATACGAGAGCCTTCCAGAGGAGATAAAGGAAATCGTAGATAGAAAGAGAATCAACAAGGCGCAGGCAATTAGAATCTATACCCAGTTCCCCGACAAGAAACGCCAGATTGAAGTCGCCGAGGAGCTTGCTTCGATAAGAGACAAGGCCGAAAAAAGAGGATTCTACCGAGCTATAAAGAGGGCGAAACCGTTTGATGATGTCCCTACGCTGCGCAAGGCTGCAAAGAGGCTTACTAGGGCAAAAGAATACACGATACTAGTTCCTCCGGCAACCTCCGAGGCGATTGAGAAGACCGCAAAGTCGATGGCTATGCGTGCAGATGAGGTAATCGCGGAGATACTAGAGACATACGTCGAATCACGACTTCGCAGGGGATTGCCTCTACTTGAGTGAGCAGATAACCGAGGAGAGAGCAACCGCGATTCTCCTAGCTAATCTGAAAGGCTCTCGGAAGAAACCGTCGAGCTGGCTCGACATAGCGCAAGCGTGCCGCTTTCTCAAGGAGAACGAGAAATGGGGCCTAAAGAAAATGTCCGAGTTTTTCGCAGTCTCTGAATATCAACTAAGGCAAATCGACAGCATCAACGACCTCAATTCAGATGTGAGACAACTTGTGGGAGAGGGAAAGTTTGGCGTTGATGAGAGCTACCAACTTTCTCGATTAGACAAGAGCAGGCAAGCGGAAGCTGCCAAGGCCGCCGTCGATATGAATGAAGTAGAGACTCGTCAATTTATCTCGCTTCTCAAAGCAAATGAAAAGATGCCCATCGCGGAAGCAAAGAAACTCACCGAGTCCACACGAACCGAAAAGATTCGAATCCTCATGCTACCCCTGACGCCGGAGACTTACGCCAGATTGGAGGAGGCGAGAAAGAAGTCGACCGCGAGGAATGCCCATGACTTTGTGCTTCGAATCGTGGAGAGGTATCTCGATGACCAACGGAAGAGATAACGAATTTCAACTCATGCTGGATAGGCTTGAAACGCTTAGAAGTTCCCGACGAATGAGAGATGAGGTCATTCGTGATTTTGTCACAAGCAATGTGGAGTCAACCTTTTCAGGCGTGAACAACCACATAACGAATGAAGCCGAGGAGCTAAGGCAGTTCATCGACGAAATGTTCCCTCACTGTAGTTCAGAGGTCCAACCCACATTGGACGCCAAGAGGGTCGAGATTGCAGATGTCCTTGAGCAGAGGCGCGAGGTTGTTGGAGGGGCTTTGATGCCGACTACTACGATAGACCTAAGATACATTGGTCAGGTCGCGGACCGAATCAGTCGCCTAGTCCCTCTCTGTCAATCACTTGAACGCATTCGCGGTGAAGTGGAAACAGTCTTCAGAAGCAGCATTCAAGGCCGCTAAACCATGCAAGCGGCCCCGCATGGCGCTTCGAGGGGAATCTCCCCGTTGATGGTGAAGTCGGTCTTGATTAGACCCCTTAGAGTTTGTGCAGTATAACTTTGCTTCGGAAAGTGCTTGTTGCTCTCCTCAAGCTTCATCACCTTGTAGTAGATGCTCCTGTGATTCTTGTAGATGTATTCCCATCTAGAGATTGGAACAAAAGGGCAAACGTAGCATCCGCTCTTAATGGGAACCGGAAGTCTTGCACTCTTGATTAGACGCACACAGTCCTCGCGGGTCATCTTGTTATCGATGAGTGGGAAGAGGCTGGTGATGTAATCCTCCTTGCTTGCCTTCATCCTCTCAATCTCGTCATAAGCGATTCCAAGGTATTCGTTGATATGAGTTCCAAGAGACTTGTAAAACTGGTGAATGGGTCTAATCTTATAGTCTCTTGTTGACCATCGCCAAAGTGTCGAAGGAATCACCTTGCGCCTCACGCAGGTCTTGTAGAGATTGCCTGCAGTGGGCTTCAGGACTTTGAACTCAACTCCGTGTCTGTCGAGATATTCTCTTGTGACCTTCAGGTATTCGTAGGTTTCAGGAAGCTCGGTCCCCGTGTCCGCGAAGACTGCGAAGTCCAGCGGCATCTTCTTGCGGACAAGCAAGACCATGAGAGCGCCCGTATTTACGCCCGCTCCGTAACTCAAAACATGCGTGCTGTTCACGCTAGACCACACCTGCGGCATACCTGCGCTTATTTAACACCTGCTGTTAACCTGCCGACTTCGCCAGAGCTAACGAGCCTTTGTGATTACTATCTCGTCGTCCTTGTCCACTATCTCGACTTCATCGCCAGCCTCAAGTTCGAGGCTGTCCCTGACGGGCTTCGGCAGGCTCACGCCGACCGAGTTGCCCCACTTCACCAGCTTGCCCTTGAACTTCGCCATGCCATAGGGTTATGTAGCCATCTTATTTAAGTCTAGACGCCGGTCTAAATGCTTATTAATGGATATAGCCATAGGTCTAGACGTGGGTAATAACATGGCAATCGAGAACCCAAGAGAGATTCGAGGAGTCCAGATAGCCGCAAAAGGCAATGAAATCAAGAGACTGAATAGCTCGACATACAAGGTTCGGTCACAATCTACCCCAGACAAGTGGTATCTTGTCGTCAAGAACGATTTGAACGAGTGGACCTGCGAATGTCCTGACCACATACAGAGGCAAGTTACTTGCAAGCACATTTATAGCACAAGATACTCTCTAGACCTAAGACAGAAGGTAACGGAGCGAAACCTAAACCTAGGGAGTGAGAACGCAGTCAATGACCAGATTTGTCCGAAGTGCAGTTCAACCGAGATAGTCAAGGACGGAGTTCGCAAGACCAAGAACAGAAACGTTCAACGCTACACATGCAAGCTCTGTCACTTTAGATTCATTCCCTCGAACGCCTTCATGAAGGTGAAGTCAACTCCGCAAGCGATTACGGCCTCGCTTGACCTATACTTCAAGGGTTGCTCGCTTCACGATATCAAAGACCATTTGAAGCAGTTCTACAACCTCAAGGTAAGCCACGTTGCTATTCTCAAGTGGATTAGGAAATACACGGGCCTGATGACCGAATACGCGGACCAGCTAACACCTGATGCCGGAGGAATCTGGCATACGGATGAGATGATGGTCAGCGTGCGAAAGACGACGCCAATCGACAAAGAGAGGTATTCATGGCTCTGGAATCTAATGGACAACGACACTCGTTTTCTATTGGCAAGCCAGATTCACAAGAGGAGAGAAGTCAACGACGCTAGGAGCGTCTTTGCCGAAGCAAAGGAGAGAACAAAGACTTCTCCCGTTGCAGTAGTCCATGACGGCCTGCATTCCTACAACGACGCCTTCAACAAGGAGTTCTACACCTTAGCGGGTCCGAGAGTCACAAACATTCGCTCGGTCGGAGCGGCGAATGGTTACTCAAGCGCGAACCAGATGATAGAGCGCCTCAACGGGACAATACGCGAAAGGGAAAAGGTCATGCGCGGTATGGACACCGACGAGTCAGCGCAAAAGCTCCTCGATGGCAACAGATTGTTCTACAACTTCATTCGACCACACATGGGCCTAAACGGTCTAACACCTGCGGAAAAAGCTGGACTCGACTTGGGCCTTACGGGAAACAGATGGGAGAACTTGATTCGCCGAGCCTACATCTCCCGACAGTTACAAGCCAAGGATGGCGAGGGGGCATCTCCCTAAGAGTTACAAGAACCGGCGAATTCAAGGCTTAATTACCGAGTCACTAAAACTCGTGGGCAGAGCGCTTGAGCAGACCAGTCGACCTCGGCATCTTGAAGGAGGGCAGCTACATCATCATCGACGGAGAGCCGTGCAAGGTCGTGGAAGTGGAGAAGAGCAAGCCGGGGAAGCACGGGAGCGCGAAGGTCAGGCTCACGGGGATCGCGATATTCACGGGTTCGAAGAAGACCGTGATCGGGACCGTCGACACCCACGTCGAGGTGCCCATGATAGACAAGAGGGCCGCACAGGTGATCTCCGCCACTCAGACGACCGTCCAGTTGATGGACCTGCAGTCCTTCGAGGTCACCGAGACCACGACCCCGACCGAGCCCGAATTCCAGGGAAAGCTCCAACCCGGCGTGGAGGTCGAAGTGTGGGTGGTATTGGGGAGGAGCAAGATAATGCGAATCAAGGGCACCGGCAGCTAGCCACAAGCGAACAACCGCCCCAAGGTCATATCGTTATTAACGACGGACATCGCCAGAGAAGGCTAGCCCTAGATGAGGTCACCGGAAGAGCCGTCTGAGGCAGGCCATTGACGAGATCCAATACCGATAGGGCTAGTCTCCAGCGACAGAGCGGACGACCTGCCTACGCCTTTGCGACGAGTCGGGCGTCGAGGATCTCGAGGTATCCGGCGTCGCCCTTCCAGTGCTTCTTCGAAGAGAGGACCTCTATCCGTCGGTCGAAAAGTGGGCAGTCGAGGACGAACGTCTCGCCCTCTCCGCCTTCCAACCCGGGGTTCACCCCGTATTTCGCGTGAAGCCTAGCGAGGTCACGAATCGCCTCCGTGTCCAAGGCCCTTCCTAGCCAGCTCTCGTCGAGCCCGAGCGCCGCGGCGCCGGTCATTATCACCTCGAAGTGGTTGGCGACGATGTTTGTCAGATGTGTGACTTGGTCGATATGCCAGAGCGGCGAGACCGCCTTGACCCCGAGCTCGTCGCATACCCTCTCCACCCTGGACTTTTGGTACACGCTGGCGAGAGCGCCGGTGTAGACTCCCTCGATCGAGTAGTCCCGCTTCGCAATCTCGATGGCCTTGCTTAGATCGGCAAGTTCGTCCTCCTTCACCCCCTTAGTCTCCAACGTGACCTGGGGCAGGTGCATGGCCTGGGCCTGCATCGCGGTCCACCTGATGTTAGGGTAGTGGAACATGTACGAGTCCGACCTCCCCGGGGAGAGGGTGATTAGGCACTGGACCTTGTCTCCCCTCTGCTTCGCAAGGTATGCGGCGTAGGTGCTGTCCTTCCCGCCGGAGAAGAGTACCCCGACTTTCAATAGGCGGCAGACCATGAAATAGGCCCACAGTTAATCGTAGCCAATGACTCGCTCGCGAAGCCGGCAAAGACTTATTTCTGCATGGCTCTCCGCAAAAATCTCAGGTGAATTTCGTTGCTCGATTCGTTGAGGAGCGGGTTGCAGAACGCACAAGCACCAATAGCCAAGCTGGACGCCGAAGATCTAGAGATACTCGCCCATCGCCAACTCAATGGAATGTCTACGCTCGCACAGCTGTCGAAGGAAACTGGTGTCAAGCAGTCGACCTTGGAGTACCACTACCGACACCATGTGTCACGGCAAGGCCTGATCAGCAGATACAGGTGGGATTGGTCGAAAGTCGCTAGAGACGAAGACCGGCAGAAAGGAGCCACAGGCAGAGGTAATAACATCGGCTTCAACATCATTGCTACCAAGCTTGACAGCAAAGAGAGAATGGACGTGAGGGCGTACTTTAGCCAGTTCCCATTCTTCAGGTTCGAGGCAGAAGGGGAGACCTTCTACTATGCCGAGGGAGAATTTCCAGTCGAAGCCACAAATCAGGCATACGAGGCAATGGGCGAGATAGGCGAACGTCTAGCATCCAAGCTGGAAGTTTTCGTGAGAAATCCGAGGAATGCGGAGTTGTTTGGGATCTCGACCGGTGTCATTCCAAGAAAGGGAAGCGGGCAGTCCGAAAGACCGAAGCCAATAACGGCAATCGAAGAAATCGTTTGGACAAGCCGTAATTATGCCAATGGGGGATAGGAGAGCCCGTCCAAGTCGACACGGTAACTAGCCCGCGAGCCCGAGCAGCATCCTGGCCCTGATGACCTTCTCTTCTAGCCTCTTCCTGGGCGCGGCAAGCTCTCGCTTGCACTTCTCAATCTGCCTTCGCTTGTTCTGCGTCCGAATGTAGGGCTCCGTGTTTTGTATGATTTTGGCAAGCCCCTCTGGCCCCCACGTGTACAGAGAGTATACGTGGCCCTTCTTCGAGCCGTCCCTAGGGCTGACAGCCTCCCTCCTTGTTATTGCGCATGTGACTCCCTGGGTGCGCAGGAAGCCACAAATCCCCACCAGCGGCGTCTTCTCTTTCTGGGTGATCATGACGGAGTAGGTGCTCCTGGACGCGTTTGCGATGTAGCTGCCCTCGGTGTCGATTCATGCGGCGATCAGCACCCAATCCCATATGTCCCTCATGCGAATCTCCTGCTCAGATAATATGGTCAGCTTCTTGGAAACTGACTCGACGATGACCTCGTACGTCTCGCCATGCTCGAACCTGTGGCGGCTGGCCTTTGGGACCTCGATCTGTATGTGCTGGTTCGTCGTGGTCTGCTCGTGCTGGACCTCGAAGCTGCATATCTCCTCTATCCTCCCGCGAATCGTGTATGTCAGCCCATGCTCGAGTGTAATGCCGGTGGTTCTCTCGAACTTGGGCCTCCAGAGGTCGAATCGAAAGCGCCTCAGGCGGCCGTCTATCATGTAGACGCGCGCGGCGATGCAGGCCGGTTCATGCATAGCGCCCTTGGGCCGATGAACCTCGCCCGCGACGATTTTCGCGAGCGTCGAATAGTTTGCTCCCTTCTTGAATTTCTCAATCATCCGCTGGGTCGCGTTCGGCAATTCCACTCTCCTTAGCCCGAAGAACCTGATGGGGTAGGTGGCACGAGAGGTCACCTTCTGCAGGTGCTGCTTCGGTAGGTGGAGATAGATCGTGCCTAGCTTGCTTCCAATCCTGAAAGTATGAAAGCTGCAGATTCCTCCGACCTCGCCCGTGAGCTCATAGATTCGTCCCAGGCTCATCTTGGTTCCCGACTGCTCTTCGAGGATTCGTCTGGGTATCCGGAAACGGATATTGCGAAGCCCGTGCGCGGTGACCACGTCGGCCCTCGCTGGGATTGAGGCTATTGCTTCCCCGCTGGGATCAGGAACCGGCGAGTAGGCCCACTGGTCCAAGGTGCTGGTCGCGAGCGTCACCGCAGTCCCTCCAGTATCTGTTGAAGCGGTGCCGGAGCGTAAGCCATGAAGTCCGCATGGAGCATGACGCTTCCGAGGGCTTCTTCGAGGGAGGGGAGGTCTACCTGAGGGACGTCCAGGAACCCCAGGCATCTGAGCCTCGGGTAGCACGTCTTCAGCCGGCTGAACTTTAGGTCGACGTAGGCCGCGTTTCTCTCGACCCATGCCAGCGCGACACCCCTTCTGCTCTGGCTCGACCAGCACTCGATCACCAAGTTGGGGCCCGGGAGGTAAAAATCGACGACCGCTGACCTCTCCCCTACCTTGAAGGTCTGATGGACGTAGTGGGTCACCATCAAGTCCGTCAGAAGGTCCCGGACAGCCCGCTCCTGGAGCGTGAGTGGGATTAGTCTATGCATTCGGCTAATCCACGAATTGGACATCGAATATCAGAATAGTAAGTTAATGGGCTTAATAAGCACCACAAGGGGTTTATCTTGCTTACCTGACTAAAAGAAGCTGAATTCAAGCTTTATTCTGCCATCGAGCTGAAAAAGCTTATTGATTCAGACTGCCCAATAGTCTGCGCGGTGGAATCGGCTGCTGCAGGAGCCAAGCCCACTTTCAAAGGTCGACTTTCTACCGGTAGATCAGAAAGGCTCCTGGAGCACTTTGGATGTCGTCGACAAGATTTACGACAATCTACGCAACTACAGGAAGGACAGG
Organism: uncultured Nitrososphaerota archaeon; assembly: GCA_963820505.1. Taxonomy (GTDB): domain Archaea; phylum Thermoproteota; class Nitrososphaeria; order Nitrososphaerales; family Gagatemarchaeaceae; genus Gagatemarchaeum. Next base: position 131,997 of record CAWFZY010000001.1, read on the forward strand.
TGCGCCATCTTTATCGACGTAGATTCCGTCGACCGCTTCCTTCGGCAATCTGGCCTTCAAGCTGACGCTCTGGATCCAGCCGAAAACATGCACTGGACAGGGCTGCAAAAGCAACTTCGCCCGAAACAGAAACTGAATCGTTTCTTCGTTGGGGATTATGACGAGTGGTTCATGTGGTTCATGAAATGGCAGCGGTTCAACGCGTTCCACATCATAGTTCTCGTCTCCCCGATTCGAAGAATGATCCAAGACGACAGGAGAGGCTACTTCGATGGGCTTCTCACTCGCTTGCTCGGCAAACGAAGCATACACAGGGTGATAGTGCTAGAAGAGGAGCGCTTCCAGTCAACAGTTGCTAGGTGGCTGGATAACGATGGCACTGCCCCTCAAGATTTGCCCGAGTTCAAAGGGAAGTTTGAAAGAGAACAGCTCAAGGATGCCATCGCCTCAATCCTCTACGGCACTCTCCTCCCCAACAGGCATTTTTCATTGGCTGTTGCGAACACGCTCTCCTCGAAATTGAACCCGAACTGGGGGGCGGATTTCCAATACCTCAAGCTCAAGCCTGCCTTGGCGGAGAGGCAGCACCGCAAATTCTACTCGGCTGGATACTATGCGCAGGAAATGGTCGAGAGCCTCGAGACACCCGCAGCCCGAGAATCGATAGAGGACCCGGAACAGCCGCTGCCGCAGCTTTTCAAGCAGGTGAAGAGAAGAGGCCCGTCGGAGCTTGACCAGACTTATCTCGAAGACCTGACGCAAATCCTCCTGGACTCCCAAGGCTGGTTCACGGTGGCGGGTCTCTACGAATACGTCAACGCCAAGGCGCAGAACACGATCCAAACCTCGGAATCGTTGCCCAAGATCTTCAACGAGCACTATGACGATGAGGCTCCAAGCGATACACATGTCTTCCTGCCAAGCCGCCCACTCCTCCGCCGCATCGCCGACAGGCTCGCGAAGGAAGGGAGGGTACAGAAGACCACGTGGACCAAGGAAATCTGGCGGCCCACAACCGTCTACCACTTGCCGGGGCAGTTGCCTTTCGACGCCGAGAACCTGTGCGGGCAGTGCGCGTTCTATGTTCCCCTGAGGCGGCAGTGCAGGATATGGTGGCTCCTCAACAAGTCATACGGCCATGCGAATCCGAGGTGGTCGAGGGACGGCGCGCGGCCGCTCTCAGGCTTTGAGATTCACAAGATGAGGAACTCGTGGCGCATCGGCCCCCATTCTTCTGCGTGCTTTAGGTTCGTCGACAAGAAGAGGGACTACTCCAGGGCTGCGCTGCCCGAGCTCTGCGACATCTGCCTTGAGCAGCTGTCGGCGTCACCGTCGAAAGGAGGAGTTGTGATTTGCAGCAACTGCCGGACTCGCTACTTCAGACTCAGTCAAGGCAAGGTTAGGGTGCTCACGAGCTACGAGCACGAGTTCGAGAAGAGATACAAGGAGCTAGCCGGCGTCGAGCCCGCTTCCGACATAAAGCGTCTGCTGGAGGAGGCTCAGGGCTCTGTGGCCAGCATCGTCGAGGCGGCCATCTACGACAAGCGCCGCCGCCCGGATGAAGACGACCCAGATTCGGCCGTAAAGACGGTGATGTTGTTCCCCGGGGACAGGATGCTGGCAAAAGACGGGCGGCTCTACGTCTTCAAGAAAAGGAGTGTCGAATCGCTGCCTCTAGCAGGCAGCACGTTGGTCGATCACGGTGGGGTGGTGAGCGATGAGCAACGCAGTTCGCTCGAGAGCGCGGGCATAACCATAAGATCAATCTCGAAATCAATCCAATCTGGTGAACAGAGCCCCCGGGCGAAGAGATATGATATTGCCCCCGCGGTCAATAAGGTCGTCAATAGTTACCCCGAATTCAAGCGCAAGATGACCCTCGCGATGGCCAATAGTTCGGCACATGCAACGGAACGTATCGGATCACTTGCCAACCTCGCGGAAACTGACATGCAAACCTTCAGTAGGAAACAAAGGATGCTGATTCGCCGTCTCGAACGCGTGCCTCCGAACCGGTTCTTGGCATACGAGGCGATGTTGATGAAAGAGTACTGGAGATGTTACCACTTGGCGCTCAAGATGACGCTCCAAAGGTCCGGCCCGCGTAAGAAGGCGCGCTTCGTCAGAGAGTTCGTCACGAACCCCGCCGGGAGGGCCAGAGGCTACACTGCAATGGACGCGGCAATAAACTACCTTCACCAAAGGAGACTTTTCAAGGCCAGGTCAATAAACGTCCAGCTCGGCCTCGATTACAATCCGGGAGAAGGATTCCTCCATAGAAAGAGATGGAAGCCAGAAGGTTTCGGATTGATTCTAGACCTGATTGATCCGTTCAAGTTTGCCGACCGGGAGAAACTAGTAGAGGCCACTCTCGATGCGAGTCTTAACTGGAGGGACTTTTACAGTTCGACGGATAGGTATGGAGTACGTTTCTACTATCCAAAGCCGGAAGCCGTCGGCGTGCTTGAGGCAGTCGGCGAGGAGGCTGATATGATGATCGTGAGCTATGATGGAGTGCAAGTCAAACTGGGGGTTGCCTACGAAAAGACCGTTTCAGCGCTGATTCAGAACCTGCAGAACGGAACACCACTGCTGTTCCCACCATTCACCTACTGAAAGTGGAAAAATCGTAATAATTTACCGTCTGAGCGCTTAAAGCGCCTGAGTTGCAGATTCTCTATGACGCCGGGCGAAAATCACCACTGTAATCAATCCAGCAGTCAAGACAACGAGCAGAGCCGCGGAATTGAACTCTGGAACCGCGGAAGTTGTTGAGATAGCACTGGTGGTGGTCAAATTGGTAGGGACAGCAATCGCATATACTGATTGAATTGAAGGGAAAGTGCCAGATATCGAATTCGTCGACGTATCTATCGCACCATTAGTTCCAGCTTGAAGAGTGATAGAGGGGGGATTATCTAAGTTCAGCTGGGATAATTGTGATCCTGGTTCTATTGTCCCAGTGTTACCAGTTATTGTATATGTCAAAGTGCAAGGACCAAGGTTTGCAATGTTTGAAGTTCCATAAACAAACGGTATTATTGCAAATACCGGAGAGGCTAAAGTGTAGATATCATAAATGCCAGAAGCGGTTTCTACCGTCGCATACAAGCTAGCTGGGATAGTATATCTGAGAAGTTCTAGGCCTAGATTTTGCGCACCGCCTTCTGCCATTGTCTTTGTATACCATTGTGCCAAATTGCTGCAATCTAGCTCAATGACAGAACCAGTTGAACCGATGGGCAAACTTCCTTGAACTGGGCCGAATATGATTCCTGTGTCAGTGATGCAGTAGCCACTTGCTGGCGCGCTTGTTACGGTGCAAGCATTCGGATTTGGAGGCGGCACATATATCGCATCTATTTCCGATTGCAATGAAGCACCGTCACTCGTTAACTCAATTGATTCAGCTTGGTCTTGAGGAGAAATGTATGGTGAACTTGATGAGGAGCTGGACGAAGATGAAGTGGTAGAACTTACCGGCGTCGTTGTTGACGAGCACTGCGGCATGGAGGATGATGTTGTAATTACTACGGTGCCAAATACAACCGAAGTGCCAGCTTGACGCATTTCCATTGTCGTCACAGCACTGGAAGGACTCCCCGGTGTGCAGGATGGAACATTCAATTGAAAGTCGTTAGTGTAATATCCACCGGCTGGGCCAATGATTGACGAGAATGGCTGGACGTAAGCGAGTATAATACTCCCGGGCCATTCCAACGAGTCGCCGGAGGGGCAAGACCCGCTGGTAAATCCGTTGGTTTGAGGGATCTCGATAAACGTCGCAGCGTTTCCCTGGACCATGACGCTCGTAGTGTTTTCATATCCCCACATCGCAATTGGGTAAGACAGGTCGTAGGTGTCAGAAGATCCAGCGCAGTTGGTTACGGCAAAGTTGTCGGTTTCTTGCCAGTTGGTCACGTTGCCATCCATGCAAACGCTACCAGTGGGGGCACCGCCCGGACCCAAAGAGATAGGATAGAAGCACGAGGTGTCACTCGGTTCTGTATCGAGATAGAAATTGCCACTTGCTGAACCTGTCCAGGTCACAACCACATTATTGAGATTATGAGTTGGGTAAAGGAAACTGTCATTCCACTGAACCGCTATAGTTCCTTCGTATTCGCAGCCAGCTGGGACCGCCAAGCATGATGAGCCTGTCGTGGAACTGCTCGTGCTTGCAGTACTGCTTGTCGACGCAGAATTGCTTGAAGAGCTGCTATGGGTACTAGCTGAGTTTGTCGTGCTGCTTACACTGGTACTGATAGTAGATGCCGACTTTGAAGTCGTTGAGACCGTCGTGCTCGAAGACAAGCTCGAGCTGCTGCTGGAAGAGGAGGGCGTGGTGTAATAAACCGCGCTCGTGAAAGATGAACCAACGTTCCCCGCAACGCAGCCAATGACGCCAGAAGAGAATACGCATGACTGGTAAGAAATGGTCGTGGGATAGGCGCTGCTGCTTGCCCACGTACCTACTCCCGAGGAGGAGAGAGGAGCGTAGAAGACTGCGCTTATACCTCCCTGAAGTCCTCCAATACAATAGACGTAGCCTGAAGACGCAGACGCGGCACACGACGAAGGACTTGAAGCGATGGGATAGGCGGTGGTACTTTTCCAAGTGCCTACTCCCGAGGAGGAGAGGGGGGCGAAGTAGACTCCGGTCAAGGCTGAGCTATTGTCGCCTGGAGCGCAGTAGATGTAGGCTCCAGACACCACGCACGATTCAAAGGCGACGTTAGTCGGATAAGCAGTAGTGCTTGTCCACGGGCCCACCCCTGATGAAGAGAGGGCCGCATAGTAAACTGAGCTTGTGTATGTTCCACCGGAACCGGGCTGCCCTCCCACGCAGTAGACGTAGCCCGAGGATGCCACGCATGAATTGTACTCCACACGAGAAGGATACGCAGTTGTGCTTGTCCAAGGTCCCACGCCTGATGAGGAGAGCTGGGCATAGTATACTGCGTTCGTGAAAGACCCGCTAGCCGACCCTCCGACGCAGTAGATGTAACCTGTGGACGCAGCGCAGGACTGGGAATTTATGGCGATTGGGTACGGAGTTGTGCTTGTCCAAGCGCCCACCCCGGATGAGGAGAGAGTGGCGTAATAGACTCCTGTTAAGCTTGAGCCGTCATATCCTCCAACGCAATAGATGAATCCCGAAGACGCCACGCATCCCTCATAACCTTCTGCGATTGGATAGGCAGTGGTACTGCTCCAAGAGGAAATCGACTCGGCGCTGGCGGAGTCAGATAGGAAGGCGCCCGTGAAGGCAAAAGTTAGAAGCATGAGGATCGCAACAAAGGACAGGTTCCTGCCAGCTCTTCATATCCTCGCGTCATTGAGGGAGAACACAATATTTACGCGTTGCCTGCGCATTTGAGCCTAGAATCATTTTGCAGGTCCCCGGAATACGAGAAGCGGGAACTGAAATTCTCTCAATCTTTTAAGCAACCAATAGTCGGCGAGAACCGTCGGCTCCAATGCTCGATTCGCTCAGGCAAGGTCTGCAAAACGCGATTACAAAGTTGCTGAAGGGTGATATCATCGATGAAGCTGCTATCAAGGAGTTCGTCCGCGACCTTCAGCGCGCTCTGATACAAGCAGATGTCAACGTGAAGCTCGTCCTGAGCGTGACCGAGAGCGTCCAGCGGAGGGCGCTGGAAGAGAAGCCGCCCCCCGGGTTGGACAGGAAGAACCAAATCGTGAAAATTCTCTACGAAGAGCTCGACAAGCTGCTCGGCGGCGACCAGGAGCTCAAGCTCGACAGGACCAAGACGACCATTGTCGTAATGCTTGGAATCCAAGGCTCTGGCAAGACGACCACGGTGGGAAAGCTGGCGAGGTTCTACGTGAAGAAGGGCTTCAAGGTGGGGGTGGTCGCGGCCGACACCTTCAGGCCTGGAGCGGTGACGCAGCTGAAGACGATAGCCCAGGTGGTGGGCGTCGACGTCTATTCGGACGAGAAGGAGAAGGACTCGGTGAAGGTCGCGGAGGCGGGGAAGCGCTTCTTTCAAGAGGGCGGCAGGAACCTCATAATAATCGACACTGCGGGGAGGCACAAGGAGGAGCAGAGCCTCCTCGACGAGATGAGCAGGATCTTCTCGAAGGTCAAGCCTGACCTCAACCTGCTCGTGGTCGACGGGACGATCGGCCAGCAGGCATTCAACCAGGCTGCAGCCTTCCACAAGGCCTCCCCTGTAGGGGGGATAGTGGTCACGAAGCTCGACGGAGCCGCCAAGGGAGGAGGGGCGCTCGCGGCGGTGGGCGCGACCGGGGCGAAGGTGTTCTTCATAGGGACCGGTGAGAGAGTCGACGACCTCGAGGAGTTCTCGGCCACGCGCTTCGTCGGCCGCCTGCTGGGAATGGGCGACCTCAAGGCGCTCCTCGACATGGCGAAACAGTTCGAGGGCGAAGTGGACGAGAAGAGGGTCCAGCGGATAGTGACGGGCAGGCTCACGATGGACGACTTCCTATTCCAGTTCGAGCAGGTGAACAAGATGGGCTCGCTGAAGAAGATCCTCGACCTGATTCCCGGCGTCTCCGGGAACATGAAGAGCGAGGACCTGGAGAAGGCCGAGAAGAACATGAAGGTCTGGAAGCCTATCATCCAAGCGATGACCGGCGAGGAGAGGGCGGCGCCCGAGAAGCTGAACGCCCCGAGGGTGAAGCGAATCGCCCAGGGGTCGGGCACGAGCGAGAAGGACGTGAGGGAACTCATCTCCAGGTACAGGCAGACCAAGAGCATGATGAAGTCGGGGAAGGGCAGGGAGATGAGGCAGTTCCTCAGGAGAGCTGGAGGTCAAGCCTCGGGTGGATGAGAAGCCCCTCGAGTTTCCGCTGTGCCGGTTTTGCAGGGATAGGCAAGGGACGGGGGGACCCGGCCTTCGTCTCGCGGGCGATGCCGAAGGCTGCTCCATCTGCGAAGGGATTTCAGGCGACCTGGCAGGAATCACCAGGAAGATAATCTCGCGTCTCGGCAGGTTCGAGTTCCGGACTTTCTCCGTCGGGCTGGTGCTCCCGCACGGCGTCCAGGAGCGCGAGGACACTCTGAGGTCGGAGCTGAAGATAAGGGGGGGCGAGACTGTCAAGTCGGAGCTCGCAGGTCGCCTGGCGGAGGCGGTCGTCAAGGGGATGCGCGGAGGCAGGAGGAAGGTCGACAGGCTCCACCCTGACGTCACAGTCCTCGTCGACATCGGCGAGCAGACCGTCGAGGTGACGTCGAAGCCCCTCTTCCTCTACGCCAAGTACACGAAGCCGCGCGGGGTCGGCCAGCGAAAGCTGTTCTGCGAGGAGTGCAACGGCAGAGGCTGCGAGAGATGCCAAGGCACCGGCTACTCCAGCGCTCGCAGCGTGGAGGGACTTGTCTCGAAGAGGCTGGGGGCCATCTTGGGCTCGAAGAAGTTCAAGTTCACCTGGTTTGGGAGCGAAGACCCCGACAGCATAGTATTCCCCCCAGGCCGCCCGATGGTCATCGAGTCGAAGAACCCTCGGAGGAGGCGCACCCCGAGGACTCTGGGATTCAGAACGGGTGTGGGCGCCATGTCGGTGTCTGGCCTCCGGCTCGTCACCAAGAAGTTCGAGCATCCGGCGTTCACATTCATGACGCGGGCCGTGATACGCGCAGAGCGCCGGGTATCAGGGGAGGAGGTGGCGACGCTCCAGAGGGAGATGCGGAACGCCATAGTCAAGTACAGGAACAACAAGGGCAGGCTTGTCGACAAGAAGATCTATTTCGTAAGGGCGAACGCCCGCGGGAAAAGAATCGTCGCCGACATCAAGCTGGACGGAGGGCTGCCTGTGAAGAGGCTCGTCTCCGGAGAGGCCGTCTCACCCTCCTTCTCGGAGTCGATGAAGATGCCGCTCCGGTGCGAAAGGTTCGACATCGTGAGGGTGTGGCCAAAGCCCGCCGAGGGCAGTTGAAACCGGCTTGGAACCCCATGGAAACGGCGCGGTCCACGGATTAGCTTTTAAATGAGCGCGGAGGGGCGGCAACGGTTCTTCTATGGCAAGGTCACATGGATACCGGCGGAGGACGAGGGCCCTCCTCAAGAAGAGGAGTTCGCACGGCCTCAGCCACATCCTCACGGACTATTCCCCCGACCAGAGGGTAGTGATCAAGATCGATTCGACCCAAGTCAAGGGGATGCCCCACAGGAGGTTCAACGGGCTCGTGGGAGTCGTCAGGGAGACAGGCCGACGGGCCGTCATCATCGACGTGAACGTCGGCGACAAGGTCAAGACGGTCATCTCTAGGAAGGAACACATCGTCCCACTGCTGGAGGCGAAGCAGTAGGGTTGTCAGCGGAAGCCGCCGCGCCCTCGCCGCAGAAGAGGATGCTCACGTTGAGCGAGGCGCACCAGATCCTGGAGAAGATCGACGTGGAGAAGGCGGACCAGATCCAGAAGAGGACGCTCGATTACACCTCTAAATTCGCAAAGAGCACGACTGAGGCCGCACGGAAGCTGAAGAAGCAGCTTGAGGGCGACTGCGGCCTGAGCGAGGGGGAGGCGACAGAGGTGGTCAACATCATGCCAAAGTCAATCGAGGAACTGAGGACGTTCACGGCAGGCTGGAGGAAGCTCCTGCCGACCGAAACGCTGGAAAAAATACTGAAGATACTAAAGTCCAAAGAGTGACATCCTCCTAGGATGACCTTGGGCTTCTGCCTCCACGCCCTGCGCGATGGAACCTCGCTCGCCAAAGATTAAATAGCAACGAGCGAGCTTGACTCCCGAGATTCGAAGAGCGCATGCCGCTATTCTCTGATTCTTGCTACGTTGTTTTTCCTGAAATACTAGAAGTAGAAGTTTGAGCCAAGGGGAGTTGTCATAGCGCAGAATGCTTCCTGCCGAGAAGAGGTATGAGGAATTCGCTTACGTGTTGGACTTCATCCCACGCGGAAAGTCGTCGATAATCAAAGGGAGGGAGGGGCCAATCGTCCAGACACTGGGGGAGGAGAGGCTCACGCTCCTCGAGCTCCTCGCCGCAGAGAACCAGGAGTTCGAGACCGCCGAGAAACTCAGGATCGGGAGGGAAGGGCGGGCCAAAATCCTCAGCGTGTTCGGGAAGCTCGCCTACGAGGACTTGACGGCGGAGTCGAAGGCCCAGCTCCTGGGCGTCTGCGAGATCATCGTGAAGAACAACGAAGCAAGATACGTCGCCTACTTCAACGAGCTGCAGCCTCTCACGCCGCGCCTGCACGGCCTGGAACTGATTCCCGGGATCGGGAAGACGTTCATGAAGACCATCATCGAGCTGAGGGAGAAGCAGCCTTTCGCATCCTTCGACGACATACAGAACCGCGTCGGTCTGCGCGAGCCGGCGAAGCTCGTGGCCAAACGAATCGCGGAAGAGTTGTCAGGTGCCTCCAGGATCAACATCTTCGTCAAGAAGTGACGGCCGCGCCCGACGGCACTCGTTGGGGCAGCATTACCTGACCGACCCCGCGGTGGTGAGCTCCATGATCAACCTGGCTGCCATCAGGCAAGGCGAGAGGGTGCTCGAGATAGGGACGGGAAGGGGCGCCCTCACCAAGGAGCTGATGCGCCTGACGGCAAACCTGGAGGGTTACGAGATCGACAGGGAAAGCTACGAGTGGCTGCGGAGAGAGTTGGGGGGAGCCTCCCTCCTTCTCCACAACGAGGACGCCTTCAAGTCGTCCCCCGAGTTCGACGTGCTGCTCTCCAGCCTTCCCTACTCGGAGTCGAGCGCCTTCGTCGAGTGGCTCTCACGAAGGAGGTACGACAGGGCCGTCGTGCTGCTGCAGCGTGACTTCGCAAGGAAGATAACCGCGCCGCCTGGCAGCCCGGCCTACAGGGCGATTTCAGTGATTTCCCAGGCCTCGGCGCGGGTAGAGATAGTCTCCGACGTCAGCAGGCGCTCGTTCGACCCCCCGCCGCGCGTCAACTCGAGCTTGGTGACGATGAGGTGGAGGCGGTCTCTGAGCCCAGAACAGACGGCGATGATAAAGAGGATATTCTCGCAGAAGAGGCGGACGGTCAGGGCGGCGCTCAAGAGTCTTGGGCTGGTGGAGCCGCCCTCTGCTCCCGAGCCGGGCGAAAACACGCTGCTCCAGTGCAGGGTGAACTCGCTCCGACCCGAGTCGGTTCTGGCCATGATCGGCGTGATCACGCGCACCGAGCAAGGACGAAGCGGAGAGGCGTGAATGACCGGTCCTGGCGGGTCGAAGGAGCTCGGCGACGTCCTGAGCATTACCGTCGTGGGAGCTGAGTACCCCGTCAATCTGGGGTACACAGCCCGCCTCATGAAGAACTTCGGAGTGCGGAGGCTGTACCTGGTCGACCCCAAGTGCGACATGCGGGCGGCGTCCGTCTACGCGTCGCACGGCTCCGACATACTGAGGGATGCAGAGGTCGTCACGCTGGCGAGCGTGAGGAAGGCCCACGACCTTGTCCTTGCGACGACCGCAATCAGGGCGAGGAGAGGCGCGAATGTAGGAAGGACGGCGGTGAGGCCGGAGGAGGCCGTGACGCGGATAATGGCCGCAGAGTCGACGTCCGTGGTCTTTGGCAGGGACACGACCGGCCTGACGAACGAGGAGCTGGCCCTCTGCGACCTCGTGACCACCGTGGAGACTCGGACGGACTACAGGACGCTCAACGTCAGCCACTCGGTCGCGATACTCCTGTATCTGACCTCGAGGGCTTGGGCGGGGGAGAGCGCCCGACGGATTCCGGCGGCCCAGCGGGCGTCGAGGGAGAGGCGGGAGGCATTCTCAAGGTATTGTTACCAGTTGGCAATCGCCTCGGGCATGCAGACGCACAGGGCAGAGCGGATGGTCCAGGTCGCCCGCAGGGTCGCGCTGAAGTCAGACGTGAGCTCCAAGGAGCTTGGGCTGCTCGTATCCCTGATGAGGAAGGCCGAGCTCGCCATCAAGAGGCCGGAGGCTAGACGCGCTCGAGGGCATATACCATCCTCCTGATCCACCTTGTGCTCTGGTGCATCACCTTCAGGGGATACTCGTAGGAAGGAGCCCCCCGCGGCTGGAATGGCCTCAACCCGACTTCTCTCAGGTCCTCGAATGAAAGCGTGACGTCCTTGCCGTCTATCGTCCTGATTGACGGGGTCACGAGGACCATCCTTCCGCCACGTCGCAAGACGCCGCTCATCTCATACAAGGCCTCGGAGTATATTGTCGAAGCGTGCTTGATGAGGCGACGCGCCTTCTCTAGGGTGGGAGGCGAAGAGAGCCTCGGCATGAGAATCGGCTCTGAAACTATCGCGTCGACCATCTGGTCGCCGAGCGACCTTCTCAGGTTGGTGGCGTCACCGGTGATCACAGAGTACGAGGGAGTGCGCTGCCCGCCGCGCCGGCTCTGCGAAAGAAGCCAGGCAAGGTTCTCCTTGGTCCGCTCGACGCTACCGTGGTTCCTGTCAATCCCAATGCAGTCCGCGCCCTTCAGCAACGCCTCGCCCAGGACCGTTCCGGAGCCGCAGAACGGATCCAGCAGGACTTCGCCTTTGGAGACGCCCGAGATGTTGACGAGCAGGCGCGCCAAGCGAGAGGAGAGCGAGATTCCCGAGGTGACGAACGGTCTCTCCGTCGACCTCTCCTTGAATCCTTCCGTCTCGGGAACGTAGACCGTGACCCCCCACTGCGAAGTCGCCCCCAAGGGGAAGACGACGAAGTCTAGCGCCGACCTCGACACCACCCGCTCAGAATGTAGCTCGGGTCCCGAGCGCGAGCGGATCAGGTTGGCCTTCTTGAGGCCGGCCTCGCGGATGGTCGAAAGCAGCTCCTCCGAGAGCTCCTCGTATACGGCCTCAGGGTCGCTTCGGGGGCAATAGAGGCTGAGGGAGAAGTTGAAGTTCTTGTCCGGGAACGTTATCGCGTCGGCGAAGTCGCGCGAGTCGATGGGAGGAAGAGGGACCGCGACCTTGTGCACTCCCGCAAGCTCCGCGTACCCTTTGAATCGGCCGCCGGTCAGGTTGGCGACGGCTATGTCCTCGCACTCCGCCGAGACCTTGGCGCTGTCGCCGAACACGCATTGTGCTTCGAGCAGGGAGGGGGTACCGAAGGCGAGCACCAGAATCAGCGATTCGGAGTCGATGCTTTCCGGCGGGACCAGGAACGGCAAAGTCGAAATTTCGGAGGTTTGACGCTAATTAAGGGTGCTTGAACAATCTGAAGGGTTCATTGCGCCTCCCGTGGCAATTCATACTGAAGGAAACGCGTTGGGACTCAGGATCCAAGCGGCTCTGGTAATCATCCCGTGCCGACGTAGAACTGCACGTAGTATTGGGTAAAGTCCCACACCTCATGAGCAATCAACCACGAGCTGCCAACACGCTCATACGTATCGTGAGCGACCAAGGTTCCGTTCACATTGCCTACAGCTGCATCATATCCGTGAATGTTGAACGTCGAGTTTACCATCCAAGCATTGCTGCCCTTGACTTCGCCTATCGATTGATACTCGTTCGACAGCGAGAAATTGCTGTTAAACTTGCCTATGAAGCTTCCAAGCAGAATCTCGATATTTACAGCGCCAGAATAGTTCCCGGTCAACCCCGCAACAACCCCTGTCCACTCGATTGTGGCGTTGCTCTCGTACTCACCTGCGACTGCGCCTATGTTTCTGGCGTTCAACTCCATGAGATGATGGGCATAGGCGTCGGAGACCTGCTCGTAGGCATCCGAAGTCGTTACAGTCACAGAGACAGTCCTCGTGCTGAGAAAGCCGCTGCCGAGAAGCGACTGCAGGACGAGCAAGACCACGAGCATGACCGCTGCACCCGAGGCCGCCAGAATGCCCTCCCTTGTCCTTCGCGACGTTGTTCCCTGCATGCGGTGTTCCCCCCGATTCCGAATTTACGGGCGTGGCGATATTTACCCGTTCAGATAGATTGTTCGCCGCTGAAAGTCTCCCGCGTTCTACGGGATCGTTGTGGTCGTCACGGTCGAAGTGACCGGCGGCGGCATGATGAACGTGCAACTGGTCACCGTGACAGTTTGCGTGTAGGTCGTCGAGGTCATCGTCACCGTCTGCGTGGTCGTGGACGCCGGCGGGTTTGGCCCGACTGTGACAGTGGTGGTTATTGTCTCATAGACCGGCATTATGGTACACACGGTGATCGGATTAGCGTACGTCGTCATAGCCTGGGTGGCCGTGGCCGTGAAGGTGGTCGTCACCATGACGGTCGCGACCCAGGTGTTCGAGGAAATCGCTGCACCTCCAGACGTGCTGGTGCTCGTGGTGGTGATGCTGCCAATCGACGCTGATGTCTCAGCGGTTGTGGTTGTGAACGTCGTGCTGACTGTTATTGTCGCAGTTGACGTATGTACGACGGACGAAGGCTGGGAGATGACGACTAGGCCCAGAGCTACTGCGAGGACCAGCACAACCAAGGATAGACCGATTGTCGCTCTCGCTATCGCGAACCTGCGGCGTTCAGGCACCATGGCGGTCAGGGCAAAATGAGCGAACCCCAATTTAACGCCTTAGGAAGAAAGGTCGGGGATGGTTTCGCCGGCCTCCGGGGCAGGTTGGCGTTTCACATGACACGGTCATTCAACCCACGGCATCTGTCTGTGTGGAGTTTGTGAAGCCTGTAATCAGGAAGTAGACGTCGCCGTTCATCAGGACCTGTGACGCGAACCCATCAAACGAGGCCACTGTGTACTTGGTGCTGTTGGTCGTCACGTTTTCGGTCGAGTACGTGATGCACCCTTGGAAGCCGGTGTTTAGGTAGCTTGGCTCTCCGTTCCCCGCCGTAATCACACCATAAGAGCCACACTCCTCTGGTTCTCCATTGACGAAGACATAGGACGCTGAGTTGAAGTTGAGCTCGTAAGAGCCGCTCGCTCCAGGGATGGCCGTCAATGCCCAAGCAATCCCCGCTCCTTCATTCTCGTTGTGCGGTCCCCCTATCACAAGCTGGTCCTGACTCGGAGTCACCGTGAAATTGGAGGCTCCGCTGAACGCGACTGGTTGAGCGTTCTGGGGATACTTCACCGCCTCCATCTCGAGCGCTTGGCTCACGTTGAGCGTGTCCGTCCCATTGGGGTTGAAGTAGTACACCTGGACGCACAGCAAGGCTGTTTGGTTAGTACTGACGAACAGCCTCGGGTACGACCCTATCCCAGGATTCGTGAGATGAGAGCAGGAGGCGACGAGGGCGTTCTCTGTGTAGGTCGAGGTCATAGTGACCGTGGTCGTCGCAACGGAAATGGAAAGAGACGTCTCGGTGGAGATTACGGTGGAGATTACGGTCGAGGTTTCGGTCTTTGTAAACGCGGGGGAAGTGTATGCCACGTAGAGGATGCTGGCAGAGATAAGAGCTACCGCAATCACCACTGCAGTTGCAGCTTTCGCATACGGGGTTCCCTTGCGAATAGGTTGGTTCGTTGTCAGGGCTTCTTCCCAGCAGACTGAATTGAGATGAATCTTCGCTAAATAGATTGGTCCAGCGCCGAAAAGTTTCGGCCAGAATTCCTAGAACATGGAAGAGTGATTTCGCCATGCATGAAGGGTCATTGTGCCTCCGTCTGGCCGTGTCATTCGTGTTGCACGTTGTATTTGATTAACGGAAGGAGGGTAGTTCGGGATAGATTGTTATTGTGAGGGAAACTTTGGGGGGCCAATCGCATACACGAAAGGATTGAACGAGATTGGCGTACCGCCTTGCAGGTTCTGAATCAAACTGGCGACAGTTTTTCGGTATGCTTCCACCAGTGTGATCTCAGTCCCCCCGTAGCTCACCAACATCTTGTCCGCCGCCTCGCCGATCGCCTCCAGCACACCAAGGGCCTCGGGCTTCGGATAGTAGAAGCTCACTCCGTGCCTGTCGGTCGAGCTGTAAAAGTCCCTCCAGTTCACGCTGACCTCTATGATGGCCTCAAGCAGTTTCTCCCTGTCCGCGAACTTGAAGGGGTCGATCAAGTCGAGGATTAGCCCCAAGCCTTCAGGGTTCCACCTCTTCCTGTGGAGGAAGCCCTCGCCCGGGTTGAATTCTAGGCCGAGCTGGATGTTGACCTCCCTTGCTTTGAGCAGCCTCCTCTGGTGGAGGTAGTTTATCGCCGCGTCCACGGCCGTGTACCCCCTGGCCCTCCCCGCTGGGTTCGTGACGAACTCCCTCACGAAGCGGGCCTTTTTGCGCGGGCCGAACCTTTGTAACGTGCCTTTCAGCACCAGGTAGTAGCAGTTCCAATATTCCTTCATAGCTAGGGCCTCGTAGACCAAGAACTTGGTGGGAGGGGCGCGCTCGAGGCGCCGCGCGTACATCCTTTGCTTTCTGGTGAAGGTCAGCACGGTGTCCGCTGACATGCCAGCGAGTGAGCCGACGCGCTTGGTGGCGCGAATGCAGCTCTCGACCATCGCGAGAGCCATCCTGCGCACGAACTCCGGGTGCGCGCCGACCACTTTCTCGACCGCGGGGGCGATGTCGTATCTCTCTGGCGGAGGCCCTTTGGGGTCGTTGAAATCCGATGATTTCGAGACCAACCTCACGGTCATCCCGGCGCTCTCGAGCGCGCCCCTCTGCTCCTCATTGACCACGCCGCCGTGGTCGATTATGGTGCTGCCCGCGAGCGGGAGCGACTCGACGTTCCGCCTCTTGAAGACAAAGAGCCTCCCTCCCCTTGCGAGCATCCTGTCGCCGGGGAACAGCATCACTGTCTTGGGCGCGGAGCCTGGGTCATCGACGTCGGCGTGACGGCGTTCGTCGAAGATGGCCTGCTTCACGATGCTTCCCGCGGAGCCCTGCCTGTCCTCAATCAGGCGCTTGATGTCGGAGGCGGGGTCTACGCCCGCCAGATCCTGGTACGTCCTCTCGAACTCGTGCTCGTAGCTCGTGAGCACCTTCACCTTGCCCTGCCTGAGCTTGAAGTACCGGGTCCTGCAGGTGAAACAGATCACCATCGACCACTTTGCCGGCGCCTCAGGAAACGCTTCGTGGCATATGTCGCAGAGCTCGGGCAGCGCGAGCCGGGTGTAGTCCTTCTTCTTGTCGACGAACTTCGAGCACGCTGAGGAGTGGGGGCCGATGCGCCACGAGTTCCTCATCTTGTGGACCTCGAAGCCCGAGAGCGGGCGCGCCCCGTCCCTCGCCCACCTGTCGTGCCTGGAGCCGTACGACCTCTCGAGGAGCCACCATATCCTACACTGGCGCCTCAAGGAGACGTAGAAGGCGCACTGTCCACATGAGTTCCCGGCGTCGAAAGGCTGTCGGCCAGGCAAATAGTAGACGGTCGCAGGGCGACCGATTTCCTTAACCCAAGTCGCTCTTTGCACCTTTCCTTCCTTTGCGAGCCGCTCGGCGATATTGCGAAGAATAGGGCGGCTAGGGAGGAAGACGTGCATCTCGCTTGAGAGCTCGTCGTCGTAGTGCTCGTTGAAGATTTTGGGGAATGACTCCGAGGTTTGGATTGTGTTCTGCGTCTTGGCGTTGACATATTCGTAGAGACCCGCGACCGTGAACCAGCCCCGGGAGTCCAAGAGGATTTGTGTTAGCTCTTCCAAATAGCTCTGGTCGAGCTCCGAGGGGCCTCTCCTCTTCGCCTGCTTGAAAAGCGGCGGAAGCGGCTCTTCCGGGTCCTCTATCGATTCTCGGGCCGCGGGCGTCTCGAGGCTCTCGACCCTTTCCTTCGCGTAGTATCCAGCCGAGTAGAACTTGCCGTGCTTCCTGTCCACCAAGGCGGGTCTGAGTTCGATGTATTGGAAATCCGCCGCCCAACTAGGGTTCAACTTTGAGAAGAGCGTGTTCGCAGCGGCCAAGGAAAAGTCCCGCTTGGAAAGTCGGGTGCCATAGAGAAGGGAGGAGATAGCGTCCATGAATTGTTCTCGTCCGAACTTCCCCCTGAGCTCCGCGATGTCTCCAGAGTCGTCGCCCATCCACTTTCTGACTGCCGGCTGGAGGCGCTCATCTTCTACGACGATCACCCTGTGGACGCTCGGCTTGTTGAGGAGCCGCGTGAGGAGCCCATCGAAGTAGCCCCTCCTGTTATCGTCAATCATCCTTCGAATCGGGGCGACGAGCACGAGGATATGGAAGGCGTTGAACCGCTGCCATTTCATGAACCAGAGGAACCACTCGTCATAGTCCCCGACGAAGACGCCATTGAGTTTCTGCCTCGAGCGCATTTGTTTTTGCAACCCCGTCCAGTGCATGTTCTCCCCCGGATCCAGAAAGTCGGCCTGCAGGCCGGATCCGCGGAGGAAGTCCTGGGCGGAGTCCGGGTCGATGAAGATTGCGCAGCGGTCATTTCTGTAGCTACGTAGACCGTCGTAGATCCTGTCGGCGAAGTCCATCGCGCTCCAGGAGCCCTGCTCGTCCGCTGGCAGGAACTCGAGCTTCGAAGGCGCACGCAACTCTTGGAGCAACTGGTTCCGTCGGGCAATCCATTACGAGGTTTGAATCAATAAGCGTTTTCGGCAGAGAGTCAAGAAGAAGGCAAGAATATAGCTCCGTTTGGGGAAATACGGGAGATAAAACCCTTGTGGTGATTAAATAGCCCATAATCCTACTATTCCGATGAACGCGTCTTCAAGATGGATGTCCCGAGCGCACGCCCTAATCCCCCTCACAGAGCAGGAGAGGCAGGTCCGTGACCTTCTCCTCGAGCTGCGCCTGACCCACCTCACCCACGCGGTCTTCCCTAACGGAGGCAGGATGATCGTGGTCGACTTTTTCCTCAGCGACTGCAGGACGGTCCTGGAGTGCTGGAAGACCGCCGGCAGGCGGGGGGTCGCCCTCGGCTGGATGGAGAGGAACGCGGCCTTCATCGACGTGAAGTTCAAGCGGCTCAAGGGGGCCTACCCGGGCCTCGGCTGCGTGGCCCTCGCCGAGGCGCCCTGCGTGGAGATCGCAACTCTTGCTAGGGTGCTCGGTGAGGTCCTGGTCCATGCCGACGGCCTAGCCTTCTCGTTGGATGGGTTGCAATCAATCATCCTCAAGGCGGGAGGTGCTAGTTGAATGCCGAGGCCGCCCTTCGGGAGCCCGGAGTGGCTGGCGAACTTCGAGGAGATTGTGAGGACGAGCAAGACGACAAAAGAGGCCGTCAATAGATTGGGCTACGCCACTCCTTCTGTAGTTTACTATCACCTGAAGAAATTCGGAATAGAGCGCCCTCCCCTGTGGAATGAGCGACCCTTGCTTGGGGAGTTCATGCAGAGGAAGATACCCGCCGTTATCATCCCCACGACCGTCGGCAGGTGTTGGGTGGCTGGGCTTGTACAGGGCGAGGGCTGCTTTCAAGCTAGATTTCGTAAGGAAGCAGACGCGACCTATCTCAATATTGATGTGTCGATGGCCGACCCGGGACCGGTCTTCACGTTCTCTGATCGTGTTGGTTTGTCGCATCCGTTAAAGCCGGTCAAGAATCACGGTTGGAAGCCCAATTGGCACAAGAACCTCTCCGGGCTCCGAGCTCTTAGGGTCCTGCAGGAGATTCATCCTTTCCTGCTTGGTGAGAAGCTAAAGGAGGCCGAAAAGGCGATTGCCTTCTTCAGCCCCTACGGAATCCATTCAGGCTGCTTCGGAAACCTCGATATTTGGCCGACAAGCGAGTTCCCATGGAGGACAAAGAGGCGAGGTTCGCTTCAAGGGAGGGGCGAGGTGTTGCCGTGATTCCCAGGCGCACTTCGCCAAATCAGCGGGGAATCCCCGAGGTCATAATCGCCGCGGAGGAAGATAGAGCTTGGGTGGGAGCTTTGGCTCAAGGAGAAGGTTGCATAGGGACACATTACGTGAAACTAAGTGATTCGACTGCGATTAATCTCACCGTCGGGATGATCGATTCCGCCCCAGTCTTCAAGTTCGCCGACCTGTGTGGGTTATCAAGACCGGGGAAGGCGCGAAGGAGACCCGAGGGCTTGCAACCCATCTGGGTTGAGAACGTCGCTGGTTTGAGGGCTCTGCGGATATTGCGCGAAATTCACCCCTTCTTGGTTGGCGAGAAGCAAAGAGAGGTCGAGACGGCGTTCGAGGTCTTCGGCATCAATGGCTATCATCGAGGTCGAATCTTGCCAATTGATGTCTGGCCACCCGACGAGTTTCCACTCAGAAGAAGGAGGCGTTACTCGCCTCCGCGAACTTTCTCCTCAATCAGAACGAGTGCAGAGAACGAAGCTTAATTAGGAGTGATTTAAGCCGCGTAATTCGAGGTAAGAGAGCAATTCATGGTTCGAACTATCGCCAGGCAAAGTCCATGTTTTACAACAAGAAGTACGCGCCCGGCACTCCGAACCCAAAGGTCGCGAGGTTCACCACCGGCAAGTTCAGCGATGATTACGACTATAAGCTCGAGCTAGTCTCCTTGAATCGGCTCCAGATCAGGAGCAACGCGCTCGAGGCCGCGAGGGTAGCCGCTAGCAAGAAGCTCGCCACGGTCGGCGAGGAGGCATTCTACCTTAGGGTGGTCTCGTATCCTTTCGTCGTGATGCGGGAGAACAAGATGATTGCCACGGCGGGAGCAGACAGGCTCCAGGAGGGGATGCGGAAGGCCTTCGGGAAGCCCATAGGCGTCGCGGCGCTTGTGCACATCGGCAGCGTCATCCTAGACATCCGGATCAAGGCGGAGAACCTTGAGAAGGCGAAGGCGGCTCTGAAGGCTGCGACCACAAAACTGCCGTTCAAATACAAGGTCGTAGTGACTCGGTTAGAGAAGAAAATCGAAGCAGCTGTTCCTGCTTGACCGTAAAGATCGACGCAGAGCGGGTCTTCGACCTCATAGAAGAGAAGCATCCTGCTAGAATAATTCTGAACGCCCCTGGCGGCCTCCTTAGGCAGACCATGGACCTGATGCAGGTGGTCGAGAAGAAGTACGGCGTCCAGTGCGTGTTGGTGGGCGACACCTGCTTCGGGATATGCGACACGGTGGACAAGGAGGCGGAAAAACTGGGCGCCAGCCTCGCCCTTCACATCGGCCACAACGCCTCCGTCCAAAGCGTCGGAGACTACACGTACCTGGTCGACGCCAAGGACGACGTCAAGTTCGACATCGTCGTCCGAAGGTCGATTCCGCTGCTTTCCAAATACAAAAGGATCGGGCTGGCCTCATTCAGCCAGCACCTGGACGAGCTCGAACCGGTGAAGAGGCAGCTTGAGGAGGCCGGCTTCGAGGTCTACCTCGGCCGGAAGAACAGCCTCCTGCTGGGGAGCCAGACGTTCGGGTGCGACTTTTCGACGGTGTTCGAGAACGCCGAGAAGGTCGACGCTTTCTGCTATCTCGGGCAGAGCGAGTTCCACGCCGTCGGCGTCGCGCTGGCGACGGGGAAGCCCACATACCTCCTTGACCCCTACCTCGAGGAGATGCGCGACATGAGGGAGGAGGCCGAGGAGAGGCAGAAGAGAGCGATACTCTCGGTCTACAAGGCGCTCGATGCGAGGGTCTTCGGCGTGATCACGGGGCTGAAGGAGGGGCAGATGATGGTCGGGCGCTCGAAGTGGATCACCGACAGGCTGCAGGCCAACGGGAAGAAGGTCGTCCAGCTGGCGATGCGCGACATCACGCCCGACAGGCTCGCGCAGTACATGCAGATCGAGGCCTTCGTCCAGACGGCCTGCCCGAGGATATCCATCGACGGTTTCACGTTTGGCAAGCCTGTCCTCTCAATCCCCCAGGCGGATGCGCTGGTGGGGCTGCTCGAGGGCAGGGGGATGAAGGACTTTTTGCACAGACCGAAGTGGATCGAGCTCACGGTGGGCCAGATCACGAGGAGAGGCTAGGTGGCGTGTTGAGATGAGCAAACGTGAAACGGGCGAAAAGAAGAGCGCCTCTGTTGGGGTCGCCCTTCCTGGGGACTTCCTTGCGTCTCCTGAAGAGTTCCTTCCCGGGAAGAACACCTATGAGCAGGAGGACTCTGTCAGGGCCACGCTGTCCGGGCGGGTCGAGAAGGACCTCTCGAAGAGAGAGGTGACTGTGCGCCCCGCGGTGGCCGCGAAGATTCCCACGGTCGGCGACGTCGTGGTCGGCCAAGTGGAAGCGGCCATGACGAGCACCGCCGGAGTGAGAATCTCATACCTGAACGGGGTCGAGACGCTCGCAGGCTTTCCAGGGACCATCTTCACGCGTGGTGAGCGCGGAGGCAGAGGAGAGAGGCGGACCTACGTCAAGCTGGGCGACGTCGTCAGGGCGAAGGTCGCGAGCACTTTGAACGGGATGAACCTGCTGTCCATCGACGAACCCCACCTCGGAGTCCTCGCCTCTCTGTGCAGCGTATGCGGCACGCCGTTGCTCCGTGGGGACGGGAGGGCGAGGTGCGACCAGTGCGGCAACCTCGAGGAACGAAAGTTCGCGGACGACTTTGGTACGGAAAACATCCGACCATGAGCTTAATAACAACCCGAGTCGGGCCGGTTGCGAAAACCGATGCTGGTTCAAGTCTCTCGGAAGGAAGATAGGGAGTTCACCGTCGAAGTGACGGGAGAGGACTACTCACTCGCCGAGATAGTGCATCACGAACTGCTTGAGGAGAAGAACGTCACGTTTGCAGGAGTCCTCCCTCCGCATCCGCTAATCAAGAAGTTGGTCGTGAAGGTCCGCGCCCAGAGAATCAAGCCCGAGAAGGCTTTCCTTGCGAGTCTTGAGAGGGCTCAGGTCAACTCGCACGAGTTGTTGGACGCTGTGACCAAGGCAATAAGTGGTGGATCGGAGTGAAGTTCTGCCCCAAGTGTGGTACACGACTAAAGCTCAAACAAGTAAAAGCGGAGAAGGGAGGAGCAACCATAACCTTGCTCTGCGACAACTGCGGCTACTCGGACAAGGCTGGAAGGACGGTGACGCAGGCGACCGAGGAGGAGCTGACGGAGCTCCCGACGATAAAGGTGGTAGGCGAGAAGGAGGGAAAGCTCTCGACGCTCCCGACGACCAAAATCGAGTGCCCGAAGTGCGGACACGACGAGGCGAACTGGTGGTTCTTGCAGACCCGCAGCGGAGACGAGCCCCCGACCCAATTCTACCGCTGCCTCAAGTGTAATCACACGTGGCGCAGCTATAGCTAGTCTCCGATAGCGTCCTGGCCGCTGCGCTCAAGGATTCTTGGAAACCAGAATTCCTGCAGGTGCCTGAAGTGGGTTCTGCTTGGGCCATTTGGCGAGCCACAGAAGTGGCTTCTGACCCAACTTCGAGGCATCCACTCCGAGGATTACCGGCTCTTGCGAGCTGCCGCCTTCCCTCGGGTTCCCCCTCACCGCTTCACCTGCCCCGCCTTGCGAGTGGTCGAACCTCAACCACCCCCTGCGAGAGATGTTCAGGACAGCGACGGTGTCGCGTTCCCACCACCTCTGGCAGACCTCGCACCACAATTGGCGATAGTGTCCCTTATCGGCCCGGACTGGCACTTGGAGTCTCTCCCCGCATTGTGGGCAGTCCATCGTGGTACCCTTCGTTTCCTGCCGTGTAAGCGTAATCAAAGGTACCCCCGCCCAAGACGCCTTGTACTCCACCTGGCGCTTCAATTCGCCATAGGGCCACGAGTTCATCCGGGCTCTAAGGGAGCGTGATTTTCCGTTTCCTCTCTTGTAGAGCTTCTTGATTCCTGTAATGTTTTCGAACGCAATCGCGTGATTTGTTGCTCTGGCTTCGGCGACTATGGCTTTGGAAACGTGGTGTATGAGTTGCCTTACTCTTGCACTTCTCCTTTCGCCGTATTTTGAGGTAAGAGTCTTTCTTATTCGATGGTCGTTGCGCTTGAAAGACCTCATGATGCTTCTTGTGTTCTCGGCTATCTTGATTGATTTGGTCATTCCAAAGTAGACTATGGTGTCGTTGCTTCCGGCGGTGATGTTGCTCTCGTTCCTGTCAACCCCAATCACGCCGCGGATTTTTTCGGGTTCGGTTTCCTTGACTTCCTTACGGATGCAAAGAGAGAGTGAATTCGTTGTGATCGTGAACGAACGAACTCTTGGGACTGAAGGGTCGGAGAGTACACTCAGGGTATGAGTGTTCAGGGGAATTGAGTGCGTCGTTCTTGAGCCAATATGGATTACGAGGTTGCTGCCTTCGACCTTGAACCCATAGCACGAGGTGAGGACCTGCTTTGACAGGTATGGTTCCCTTGTGGGTATGCCTCTCTGAAGCGACTTCCTTCTTGCCGAGAGTATTCCCGCGGCTTTTGAGATGGCACAGAGACTATATCGGGAGTATAATGTTGGATATCGACTCTGGAGTTCTCTGTACGCGAGCAGAGACAGTTTTCTCATTGAAGGGGTATTTCCATTGTGTTCTTCCTGAAAACGAAGTCCGATTCGAATGCAATCGTTGGTCATCAAGCGAAATTGCTCCATGATAGATAGGATTTGCTCGGAGGGTGAGAAACGCTGCTTGACGGATTTTACGGCCAAGTCAGCGTATTAGTTGGATACAAAATTTAAGCGCCCATGCGGAGAGAGCGCGTAAAGTGCAACCACACCTGGAGAAGCTACTCCCAGTAGTCGTCGCTTGAGACGGGCACGGCCTGCTTGCTCGCGACCATGACCTGAGCATTCCCGACGGGGAGCCTCGCGACGTCGTTGACCTCGAAGGGCCCGTACCTCTTCAGGTCAGCCCCGATTATCTCTCCCACGCGCTTCGAGATCCTTATCGTCATCATCCTGCGCGTCTCTCTCCTCTGGACGAGGGTGAAGAATGAGGGTTGCCCGTCTACGACCGCCCTCACGAACCTCTCCTCCTTCTTCGCGAGTTGGCGAGTGACGTCGTTGATGTATCGCTCCTCGGTCAGGAGGTTCTTGAACGAGTGTGTCGGCTTGTCGTCCTCGTGCATCACGGCTTCATCCTTCTCAGCCTTCGCCAGGCGCAGGTGGAGCAGCCGCCGCGTCATCACCGCCATCAGCCAAAGCTGCTTCTTCGCCAGGCGCCCGGGAGCATCCTCGTTCCCGGAGCCGGCCGTCGTGCGCAGCTTCTGGGCATAGTTGGCCAGCTTGATGTAGGTGTCCGCCGGTATCATTGTTAGCGTCTCGGACGCCTCTTCCAACTCCAAGGTCTGCTTCAGCCTTTCTACGGTCGATAGATTCTCCATCTAGGCGACAATCCTCGCTAGGCCCTTTGTCATCAGGTACACCGCGGCGTAGGCGGGGAGCTCGGGTTCCTCGGAGGAGAAAGGCCCGAACACCCTTCCTTTCAAGCTGAAAGCCGGCGAGCCTTGGACCGAGACGGTGACCTCTTCGTCGCCGAGAACGACCGGGTCATATTCTGGCCTGAAGCCAGCCAGATCGTGGACTCTCATCTTGAGCAACCCGGAGTTTCCGTGCAACGTTCCGGGCATGCGGAAAATCCTGTGTATATCCGTTGTGACGGACTCGTCAATCTTGGAGCCGAATGCGTTGACCACTTGCTCCAGCTTCTGCGGCTGGTCTCCGCCGGCCGACGCGGTCATCCTTTCGAGCCAACCTCCGGCGGGGGCGCGCTCAGATCCCTGAGGACGGATGAGCCCCGTGCCCTTGATGTAATTCGCAACCTCGGCGCGCGCCGAGGGCTCCATCGCTTCGAACCTTTCGTCCTCGACGTGCAGATGGTACCCCCTGTTGCCAGAGAAGTAGACCTTGATGCGGGAGCTGGAGACCCCGAAGTCACCCGTGAGGAATCCGATGAGGCGAGACACGTGCTCCTTCGTGGCGCCCAGGCACTCCGCGCAGCTCCAATGCAGCTGGGTCGTGTTCGTCCCATCGCATTTTGTGCAGTGCGGCGGCCTCTCGGCGGAGCGGATGACCTTGCCGCAGGTCTTGCACGTCCAGAAGCTGTGCTTGGCCCTGCACCCAGTCGGGATGGAGCTTGCGTCAATGTCGAAGATGAGCTCCGCTCCCTTCCACCCCTTCTCGTCCATCGGCAGGGTCGGGTTGGAGTAGACCCCGTTGGAGCAGAAGACGGACGAGGGGGCCTGCTTCACCAGGTCTGCGGAGAGCTCTCCAGAGGACTTGTAGGAAAGGTGCCTTATCATTCCCTTCCCGAACGGGATGTATCCGAACTCCCTGTTCTGGATCATCGTCGGCACCTCGACGTCGTCGTGATGCTTGAAGTAGTGCTCTCGGTATGTCCTCCTCAAGAACGCCATGGTCTTCTCGTCGACCTGCGACGGGTTCCCGTCAGCCTTGGCGCTGCTCACAGACAAGCGTGCGATGGAAGGGGTCGTTGATTATAAACTATCATAGCGAGGGCGTAGTCGTCACGGCTGACGGAGGCTAATCCTAGTTTTCCTGGATACGAGGTGCAAGGAAGTAATGTATCCTTGCGCCCTGCTCGTTGAGCTTGAACTCCAGGCGCGCAGGCTTCTTGCTAGAGTATTCGCACACCACGATGTCCGAAGCGCTCCCGATTGCCTTCGAGATCCCTAGGAGATAATCGATGTTATACGATGCCTTCGCCTCCTGCTTCACCTGCAGGTCGAGCACGTCTGCGCCGCCCTTGTCGAGCTGGACGGTTGCCGCTCCCACGTCGCTCTTCCCCGAGAACGAGACCCCTTCCTTCAACGACGATATCATGACCTGGTCTGCCACCACTGAGATGTCTCCCAGGACCTTCTCGAACACGCTCTTGCTCATGGAGAGCTTCACGTCCAAATCCAGCTTTGGGAGCGGGGCGGTGCCGGGGGTCGTCTCGATGAGATGGACCTTGAACTCACGCTTGTACCCGTTCATCAGCCTGAGCGTCAACGCGTCGTCCTCGCTGGAGGTTATCTCCACGCTGTCCTTGTTGTCGCTCCTCCCTATCAGCTTCACAAAGTCTTCCACCCTTATGGTGAACTTGAAGGGCTTGTCGCATTCGTATTTCTCGAACGCCGAGTTGGGCCAATAGAGGTCCACCAGGGCGATGTGGGAAGGGTCCATTGCCCTGAACACCAGCGCTTCGTTACTGACCTCGAAGGTCGCCTCCTCGACTAGCGTCTTGATCGCAGACGCGATGGCCTTCCATTCCATGGACGAGGCCGTCTTTGCGAAGAACAACTTTGCGATATCGAACTCGGGTGCGCTTCTGAACTAAATAAGCTTGGAGGGTGACCGGACGCGAAGCGAGGCTGCGAGGCCGACCATAAGGCATAAATGGTAAGACAGGTCGGCTCGGTTGAAGACCCGTTGAAGATTCCGAAGGAAATTAACACAAACTGTCCACACTGTCACAAGCACACCATCCATTCTGTCTCGCTCTACAAGAAGGGGAAGGAGCGGGCGTCTTCTTGGGGTGCCAGGCGACAGGCCGGCAGAAAGCGGGGCTACGGAGGGCAGAAGTTCCCTGAGCTCATCAGGACCGCGAAGACCACCAAAAAGGCCACTCTAAAATTGAAATGCAAGGAGTGCAACAAGGAAGCGATGCGCAAGGGGATACGCCTCCGAAAAGCGGAGATAGTGGCGTAGGCATGAAGAGGGAGCGGGAGTTCACACCAAAGCCCAGAAGCAGCTTCCTTCTGGTTAAGTGCCCCGATTGTGGCGAGGAGAGGCCAATGTTCTCCGCCTCCACGAGGGATGTGACCTGCAGGGGTTGTGGAAGGAAGCTCGCGAGCAAGACCGGGGGGAAGGTCGAGGTCGACGCCCCGATAGTCAAGAGACTGGACTAGATTAATAACCAGCCTTCTCGGCAAACGTCAACGAGGAGTTTAGCGGTTGGAGAACAGCGAGCTACCCGAAAGAGGGGACATCGTGCTCTGCACGGTGAGGGAGATTAGCCCCCACGGCATCTACGTCGACCTAGACGAATACAACGGGATGAACGGTTTCCTCCATATCTCCGAAATCTCCACTGGTTGGGTGAGGAACATAGACAGGGTCGCGAAGGTGGGACAGAAGCTCGTGCTCAAAGTCGTGAGGGCTGAAAGGTCGAGACGAGAGGTCGACCTCTCGCTCAGGCAGGTCACGAACGAGGAGAGAAGGAACAAGCTGATCGAGTGGAAGCAGAAGGAGAAGGTGATGACGATCCTATCAATGGTAAAGAAGAAGCTCGTGATGGACGACAGGCAGTTCTCGGACATCGTCACGAAGCTCCAAAACGAGTACGGCACGCTGTATGAGGCGCTCGAAGACGCCGCGAAGAGGGGCGAGAAGACGTTCGCCTCCATGAGCTTCCCTCCGGAGGTCGTTAACGAGATGGTCACGGCAGCTAGGGAGAAGATTGCTTCGCCGAAGTACGAGGTCGGCAGCATAGTCGAGATGAGCTCAAACGCATCAGACGGGATGCTCCAAATCAAGAAGGCGCTTGCGGCAGGGTTGAACGCATCCTCAGTGGCCGAAATCAAGATGACGTACGTGGGGGCGCCCCGCTACCGGGTCAGAGTCACGGCAGACGACTACAAACAGGCCGACAAGGTCATGGGAGCTGTCCTCCTGAAGATGGAGGAGGCCATAGGCAAGCACGGGAGTTTCGCCAGTAAGAAGGAGATGTCGCGAAAGTATGGTGGGGGGACCTAGAGAATGAAGAACATGCTCTTCAGGTGCCCCAAGTGCTCCAAGTACACCATGGAAGTGAAGTGCGCGCAGTGTGGGGAAGGGACGGTCATGGCCGCGCCGGCAAAGTACTCACCAGACGACAAGTACGCCAGGTACAGAAGCCCGCTTGCGTATCAGGCGGAGACGACGGAAAGCCAGTAGCCCCGACGCTCAGGGCGACGCTGTGACCTTGTAGATCAGCACCGTCGAGAAGCAGCTCACATTGGCGCCGCACGACAGCGGGTTGTCTAGGCTGGAGGAGTGGAAGACGGCCTGGAACGGCTCGGTCCCTCCGGTCAATTGGAAGTAGTAAGGAGCGCTGAAGAGCTGGATTGGGGGGGCGCCCGTGTTCGCGTCCAGCGAGTAGGTCGTGGTGACAGTCGCCGATGCATTCTGGACGTCGTAGTATCCTGCGAATACGAAGGGGAGCATCTGCCCGAAGACCGTGTCGGTCAGCGCCACGGGCGTCAGGTTGAAGTCGTCGGGCTGGGGGTAGAGGAACTCGCTCTCGTTCAGTCCCCCGATGCGTATGAACCACTGCTTCTTGCTCTCGTCCCCGCCTCCGGGCGTGAACCCGTTCCCGGAGGGCAACTGCAAGACGTAGTAGCTTGTCCCGCTGATGGTGACTTCGCTGCCAGTCAGGAAGAGCAGGACGTAGGTGGGCCGGCCATGGCCCATGCTCAGCGCCGTCGCCGCGCCTGCAGTCGCGTTCTGGAAGAACATCTGCCCTATCTCGGCTATCCTGGTCTCGTTCAGCGTGGCGTTGTCCGACACAGAGGTCCTGTTCCCCATTACGTTGATCCAGTATCCATAGTCCCACCAAGCGATGATGACCGAATTCGTGGGCGTGTTCGCCTTCATCCAGTTCAGGGCCTGGAACCAGTCAGGGATTTCCGAGTGCGAAAACACGGTCCCTCCGTTCGCGATGGTCACCCCGTAATCAGCTGGGCTCTGGTCGCAAACTATGGTTGCACCTGTGCACGTCACCGGGTTGGGTATCCAAAATATGCTCGCGGGGAAGGCCAGCAACGCGATTAGCGCAATGGAATAGACGGCTCGCATTTCACTTTGCGTAGAATAGGTCGGCTTCCTCTTCACCAGGGCCGGCGCGCTAGGTTTCAGAATCGCGAATGCCACCTCGGCGAACCCGATTCCTCCGAGAATCGCGAGGGCGACCGAGGAGTACACCAAGAGGCGCGAGAATGCGGCTGAGATGTAGAGGCTTGAGAGGCCTATCACTAGGGCGAACCCTATCGCGGGGCTCTTCCTCTTGAATGCGATGTAAGCTCCGAAGATTCCGAGGAAGAGGAGGACTAGGTACGACGTGAAGTAGTTTGAGCCCGTGGGAAAGACCTGCTCCGCGACGGACTCGACAAGAGGGTCCCCGCTCTTCGTCCAGGGCAGGAGCGTCGCCAGGTATCTGCGGCTCACTGTCGAGAGCAGCCCGAAGCTGAGCACCGCCAAGGCGATGAGTCCGAAGCCCAGCATGACCTTCACCATCGTCCACCTGTATTCGGCGGGTTTCACCCATGTCCGCATCCACTGCCCCACCAAGAGGAAGACCGTCCCTCCGATCAGAGCGAAGCCAGCGGGGTTCGTGACGATCTCGATCCCCGGCCTCGGGAAGATAGCACTGCCGAAGATGTCTCCTGCGGTGAACAGAAGGGCGACTATCGACAAGCTGGGGACGTCAAAGTTGAGGAAAGGCACTATGACGAAGAAGAACGCGAATGCGACGGTGAAGTACAGCCCGCCTCCCCAAGCCGTGTTGGCGTAGCCGGCCAAGAGACCCGCGAAGAGGGCGCGGAAGACCCTCTGTCTGTTGCTCATCGGGCTGTCCAAGAGCGTCAGGAACAGGTAAGCGGCGATGGCGAAGAGGAATATGCACAGGGGTTCGGACTTGAACCATCCGAGGTTTCCCCTCTCGATGAGGGGCGGTGAGACCGCGATCATGAGGGCGGCGAAGAGGCCGCCTGCCTCTCCCGCGATGCGCTTCACGAGGTAGTAGAACACTATGGCGGTGAGCGAGCCGACGAAGACGGGGAAGAGGATGAGGTAGTCATAGAGGCTGTACTGCAGCCCGAACACGTTCCTGAAGAAGAGATACGAGAGGGCTCCTGCGAATTGGAGGCCGTCCTGGGAGGTGGCTGCCACCGCCCTGCCTTCAGGGAACCAAGTCGTGTAGTCTACCCAGGAGAAGTAGTGCAACAGTCCGGGGAACCCGCCTTGGCCTGCGGCCCAGCTCTGGTCGAAGGACGCGACTATGAAATTGGCCGCCTTGTAATCGTAGTACGGGTCGAACTCATTCAGGTAGAAGCCGTACTGTGCTGGAAATACCCTCATCAGCATCGCGATTACAAAGACCGCGACCAGCGTCATTCCAGCCATCATGCTACGCCTAGTGACCGCGGGGCGACGTAGCGCACTGCGTAGCAAGTCGCTGAAAATGCCGCTCAAACTTGGTCGACAGCGCCCTCAGACCATTTAAGAGTTTTTCGATGGGGTAGCCTGTAGCTTAATTCTCCTTTACGAGAGTCTCTACTTTCCGCATTGGCTGCTTCCGTATAGCTATCTACGAAGGAGGCCGTATCGAGAGGAACCTGTTGTACAGCATCACCTTCAACGACGCCTCGACCTTCTGACTGAGGAACCTCCTCCCTCGCAGCGTCTCTCCCAATACACGCTTGAACGCTGAGAACGTTATCTCCACGAGCCACCTCTTCCCGTATTCCTTCACGCTCTTCCATCCCTCGTATCCAAGGGCGTCGAGGAGCAGGGCCT
Organism: uncultured Nitrososphaerota archaeon; assembly: GCA_963820505.1. GTDB lineage: Archaea > Thermoproteota > Nitrososphaeria > Nitrososphaerales > Gagatemarchaeaceae > Gagatemarchaeum. The sequence continues at coordinate 162,151 of CAWFZY010000001.1, forward strand.
CGTCCCTCCTCCCTCTCGACCCCATCAGCTTGAATGTCGCGTTCTTCCTGAGCTTTATCGCCGGCTCGGCACCTATCTCCTTCAGGAGGTTGAAGTTCTTCCTCGCGTCGTACGCCGCATCAGCATAGACCTTCGCCACTCTCTTCTTCTTCGAGACCTCCTTGACCATGGGGACGAACTTCGCGTTGTCGCGCGTCTTCTCGCTCGTGATGCGGAACCCCTTGATCTTCCCCGTCTTCTTGTCGGCGAGTATGTGGAGCTTCACGTACTTCCTCTTCTCCTTCTTCCACATGTCCTCGATGTAGGACCCCTTGTTCGAGACCGAGAGCCCTGTGGAGTCGGCGATCACCGTCATCGGCTCGGTGCCATCTGCGTCCTTGCCAACGATCTCTGACGGCTTCTTCCCCTTCATGGAAGCGAGAATCCTCCTGCGCATGTGGGTGTAGTGCATCTCCTCCACGAACCTGACGTATTCTTCGAGCTCCCTCGTGATCCCTTCCAGCGTCCTGTATGGTATGTCAAACCCGACCTTGACGAACGCGAGGAAGGAGATATACGAGTTTGGGAACTCGAACGGCCTGCCCAGCTTGTCCGCGTTCATCGCGTCCAGCTCCTCTCTCCACGAGACGAGCGAGCCAAGGTCCAGTATCGCGCACCCTCTCTCGATGAGAGCCTCGTCGTAGTCGTGCCAAGATCGCATTCCCAGCGGTATCATGACGAGTGAGGCGTGAAGGCCGCCTTAGACGAGACCCAAGCAAATAGGCTAGACAAACGTGTGAGATTGGATTAAGCTACAAGCTATCGATGGGGCGCCGCGAACTTTGGAAGCTTGCATTCTTGTCGGGGATGCCCGTCCCCCCGATTGCGATCTTCTAGCTCTCGTGCTCGGCGTCCAAAGACTTCAGGAACTCTTGGTATTGTGTAGGCGACAGGAGGCTTTTCTCTTCTTGTTCCAAACTGGAGGGCCTCAGCTCGATAATCCAGCCGGCTTCATACGGTGATGCGTTGATTAGTTCGGGATGGTTCGCGAGCTCCTGGTTCGTGCTCGTCACCGTCCCAGAGAGCGGGGCGTAGAGCTCGGAGACGGCCTTGATTGACTCGACGGTCCCGAACGAGCCGAGCTGCTTGACCGCCTGGCCGACCGATGGGAGCGTAAGGTAGACGATGTCGTTCAGGGTCTTCGCCGCGTAGTCGGTTATCCCCACCTTCGTCGTGCCACCCGTCACTCTGGCCCATTCATGTTCCTTGGTGTAGAACAGCCCATCTGGAACCTGGTATGGCGAAGGATTGCCCAAGCACTCGAGGTCTTGAGGGCAATCTATTTACTATTATTGGTGCGGCTTTCTCTTCCAGCCGTAAAGCGAGTCGTCGTAGAAGGGGAACTTCACTATCTTCCCGTTGCTGGGGGCGTCCCTGATGACGACCTTGACCGCCTCTCCCAACTGGGATGACGGCGTCTTGACGTATCCCATGGCGATCCCCCTCTTCAGTACCGGAGAGAAGGTGCCGCTCGTGACCACGCCTATCTCCGCCCCCTCTTTGTCCGTGACCTTGAAGTCCCGGCGCGGAATCCTCTCGTCCATGACTATCCCCCGTCTGATCTTCGTGGGCCCTTGCTGCGCCAACGACGCCAGCCTTTGCCGGCCCACATAGGACTCTTTGTCCTTGGAGATTACCCAGCCTAGGTCCGCCTCCAGGGGATTCGTTGCCTCGTCCATGTCCGAACCGTAGAGCGGTAGTCCGGCCTCCAGCCTCAGCGAGTCTCTCGCGCCCAGGCCACATGGCGTAGCGCCCTTCGTCAGGGCTTGCCACACGCCCATGGCTCCCGCTCCAGCGTCGTGGACGATTATCTCGAACCCGTCTTCGCCAGTATATCCCGTGCGGGTGATCACGGTTCGAATCCCCTTTATGGTGGAGAAAGCGTGTGTGAACCTCTTCATCTCCGCGAGCGGAAGCGGGGTCAGCGGTTGGAGAGCCTCCACCGCCGAAGGGCCCTGCACCGCAATCATGGTCGTGGCTTCTGTAATGTCGTCAATCTCGAGGTCGAGGCCTGCCCCGATTTTATCCATGTGTCTCAGGTCCTTCTCCTTGCTCGCGGCGTTCACGACCACGAGATACTTCCCTTCGTCCTCCTTGAGGACTATGAGGTCGTCGATGATTCCGGCGTTTTCGTTCAGCAGCAACGTGTAGACGGACTTTCCGTTCGGTTGCTTGCCGATGCCCGTCGGGAAGAGGTTCTCTATGAATCTCGCAGCGTCGGAGCCGGTCACATCGACCCTCCCCATGTGAGAGACGTCGAATATCCCCGCGTGGTTCCTTACGGCCATGTGCTCTTCCATCGTGCTGGTGTACCAGATTGGCATCTCGTAGCCGGCGAATTCTACCATCTTGCCATGGGTGCGGTGAAACTCGTAGAGGGGGGTGTGTTTGATCGCTTTGGTCGTCGCCATGCGCGCTTCGTATAATAGGAGGCCCCCTCGTCCTTGTTTAAGAGGAGTTTGATTGAGGCCGGCGATCAGCTTTACGCCGATAAGGACACCTAGGAAGAACGCTCCTTTCAACCTTGGAGAGCTCGTAGACACGGCCGTCGGGTCCAAGCTGCAGGACGGCGACATACTTGTGGTGTCGAGCAAGTTCATAGCCATGTCAGAGGGTCGAGTGGTGAAGCTGCGGACGGTTGTCCCTAGCGACTACGCGATCTCGGAGTCGAAGAGGCTGAACATGCCCGCCGAGCTGTGCGAGCTCGTGATCAGAGAGTCAGACGACGTGATAGGCGGGGTGAGCGGGTTCATGCTCACCCTGAAAGAAGGGCTCTTGACTCCTAACGCAGGGATCGACAAGTCGAACGTCGAGCACGGCAACGTGGTCCTCTACCCTCGAAGCCCCCTGGAGTCGGCGACCGCCCTCGTAGAGGAGATAAGGTTCCGCCGGGGGATTGAGATAGGCGTCGTCGTCTCCGACAGCCGGCTCATGCCGACTAGGAAGGGTACTGTCGGGGTCGCTCTTGCTGCGGCGGGAATGGAGGCCATAGTGGACCTCAGGGGGAAACCCGACCTCTTTGGGAACGTCCTGAAGGTCACCAGTCAAGCCGTCGCAGACGACCTCTGTTCTGGCGCCCAGATTGTCATGGGAGAGGCCAACGAGTCAGCCCCGATCGTCTTGGTACGCGGGTTGACCACGAGCCCTGGGCGGGGATATCGGATGTCGAGCTTCGCAGTAGACCCAGAGCAATGCGTCTACATGCGCAGCCTTGGATACCGTGCTAGGTGAATCTTCCTTCGAGTTTCAAGACTTCGACTTTGAAGTTTTCGGGGGTCAGCTTGGCGCCGCACTTCTTGCACTTGTATCCGGAAGGCTTCAAGATGTCGTTGGGGGACCTCAAATCGAATCCAGAGTAAATCGCGTAGCTGCACTTGGAACAGACGAGCTCGTAGGTCACGCACGTCACGCTGGCCGGTGGTCTTAAAAAGATTGCAATGAGCGTCCGTCACACTTCTGGGAGAGGAGCCACGTCGCCTAGGCGCGCGGGCTCCGGCGGTTACACCCTCGTCATCTGCGAGAAACCCGACGCAGCGAGAAGAGTCGCGGAGGCGCTCTCGTCCGAGGCCCCCGAGACGTTCAGGGTGCGGGACGTCCCTGCGTTCCGGCTCAAGGATGCTAGCGGGAAGAGGTACGTCGTCTGCGCTGCCATGGGGCACCTCTACGGGATATCAGACACGGTGAAGGACAGACGGGTCTATCCGGCGCTGGACCTAGAATGGTTTCCGCTTGGGGAACTAAGCAAGAAGGCCGCCAAGCTCATCTCGAGCCGAATCCGAGCGATCTGGAGCCTCTCAGACGAAGCGATCGAGTTCGTAAACGCCTGTGATTTTGACATCGAGGGAGAGACGATTGGTTACAATATCCTGAGATATGCTTGCGGGGGCAAGGAATCCTCCGCGATGCGGGCCAAGTTCTCCACGCTGACCAAAGAGGAGATTGTGGAGGCCTTCGACGAGAGAAGGCTTGGTTCGACAAACGGCCTGGCGAGAGCCGGGAGGCTGAGGCATGCCATCGACTTCGTCTGGGGTGTTAACCTCTCGCGGGCCCTCTCGGAGCTTCTCAGGACAGGCTACAGCTTCAGGACGGTGAGCATTGGTCGGGTGCAGGGGCCGACGCTGAATTTCATCGTCGAGAAGGAGGTTGCCGTCAGGACGTTCGTCCCCAGCCCCTACTGGACCGTGAGGGGGAGCTTCAAAGGGGGCGATGCTATCTTCGAAGCGAAGTATTCCTCGGCGCCGATAGTGCCGACCAAGCACGCCGCAGAGGAGGTCAAGGCCGCCTGCGAAGGGCGGATGGGTGTCGTCTCTCTTGTCACACGGAGGACGTTCAGGCAGCGGCCTCCCCCTCCCTTCAACCTGGCAGACCTTCAGAAGGAGGCCTTCAGACTCCTCGGCTACGCACCGAGCAGGACGCTGCAGATCGCTGAAAGGCTGTACCTTGCCGCCATGATTTCATATCCCCGGACGGCAAGCCAAAGGTTGCCCAAGCTCGACTATGGGAGGCTCCTCTCGAGGGTAGCCGCAATCCCGGGGTATTCGGACCTTGTTCGCGGGGTCGTCTCGCAGGGCGCCCCTCGCCCTACCGAGGGGCCGGGTACGGATCCGGCTCACCCCGCGGTCTATCCGACTGGCGAGTCCGCTAGGAGACCTCTCACCCTCGAAGAGAGGAGGTTGTTCGACCTCGTCGTGCGGCGGTTCATCTCCTGCTTCGGCGAGGACGCTATCCGTGAAGCAAGCTCCGCCGAAATATTGGTCGGGGAGCACGAGTTCAGGATAGAGGAGACGAGGGTGTTGGTCCCTGGCTGGATGAAGGCCATTGTCGGAGGGAGGCCGGCGGGCGATGTGTCAATGACGCCGCCCGCCCTTCGAGAAGGCGACAGCGTCGCCGTGGGGGCTGTCACGGTCGAGGAGCACCTCAGATTGCATCCCGCGCGATACAACCAAGCAACGCTCCTGGAGAAGATGGAGAAAGAGGAGATCGGCACGAAGGCGACCCGCGCCGACATCATCACCACGCTCCTAGACAGGGGCTATGTTGCCGGAGAGACCTTGGTCCCGACCGAGCTGGGATTCGCCCTAATCGAGACGATGCGGGAGCACTGCCCGCAGATAATCTCGACAGACCTGACCCGCGACATCGAGACCCACCTCGAAAGGCTCGAGGGCCCAGGCGAGTTTGGCTGGGAATTCCTCGATGGAATGCTGTCTTCGTTGTTAACGCAAATCGGCGAAGTGAGGCGGCACGGAGGCGAAATCGCCCTCAGGATGCGGGGTTCGCTTGCCGAAGAGGACTCCGGACGGACGGTCTTGGGGGGCTGCCCGATGTGCAAGGGGGGGAAGTTGTGGATAGTCCGCTCCCGCAAATCGGGGAAGAGGTTCGTCGGTTGCACGAACTACGCGAAAGGGTGCAGGGCGTCCGCACCGCTTCCGCAGCGCGGGGCGATAAGGGTCGCCTCGAAACCGTGCGGCAGCTGCGGATGGCCGGTGGTCTATGTGAGGCTGGGCAGGCGCCCATGGAAGTTGTGCGTGAACGACCGCTGCCCGCGCAAGGTCAACGTTTATGCGATGCAAGATTTGCAAAAGAGGGGCAGGAGGAAGCGAATCTACGCATCCCGGGACGGTGCGGACGAGCGTTTGAAAAGAGTTAAGGGCAATGAAAATGCGGGCCGGCGGGTAAGAGATGGCGTGCAGATGGGGGATTCAGGTGAGTCTTCGGCTTGATTAGACAGTGGCTTGAGGCTCGCGTGTCGGGAGTAGAGGAGCGAGTCGGGAAAGTCGTCGAGCGTAGCAGCCTTTCGACGGCGGTCAAGAACAACTGGATCGAAGTCCTGTACGTCGCGGGCATCATCGTGATGTCTGCCGGCATTGTCAGCGCCTTGGCCAGCCCAGTGCAGCAATCGTACATCATCTTCCCATCCCAGAGCGGGCAGTCCATTGCCGAGACCGTCATCTACATGATGGCCATGGCGTTGGGGTTCGGCGGACTCTACTTCTCGTACCTCAGCGGAAGGCAGACCGTGAAGCCGAGGCTGGTGGGCTTCTTCCTGATTCTCGGACTGATAATGCTCGGGGCCGCCATCTACATCGAGATGTACGTCTTTCTGGCGAAGTAGACGGTAGCTTTCGCACTTTCTTCACAGGCTGAGCTCGCCGTTCGGCCACTGGCTCTTGAAGCCTGCTTTGAGATGGAGTGAGGTTCCGCGAAGCTCCGTGTCGACGAGCAGGTCGCCGAGCGATGTAAGCGACCGTTGGTTCGCCGCGCCTTGCTTATTGCCCAGCTTCGTCCTGTAAGCAGTGGCGACGACCCAAGACCCGTTGATCCTGGCGTTGTGAGAAAGAAGCCTCATGAGGATGGTCAACTGGTGCGCCTTGGGGCCGTCTGAAGCCAGCGAGTACAGGGAGTTCAAATCGTCGATGACGAGCATCTGTCTCTTGGAAGAGAGGAGCGGGAGCAGAGAGACGACCTCGAACTCCTGTTCAGGTAGGAGCAGCAGCTCGGCATTGGCGATGGATTGGGCTTCAGAGAGTCGGTCGATGTTGGTGCAATAGAAAGCATCGACGTCTAGGACTGTGGTATCCATGGACTGCACAAGAGCACAATACAATAAGAAGCGGCTCAGCTGCATCTTGGTCTGTATGTCGTGCAGCAGCAGAATGGTCAGGTTCCCCCTCAGCGGGGCGAGGAATCTGCTCGCTTGTTCCTTCGTGGGAATGCTCATAAGCTCGCGTTGCCTTTTCGGATAGCCGAACATGTCATGAGGATTATTAAGGTCGCCACGGACGATGGTAATGCGTACTACGACATCGTCTCTCGACTCAAGAGAACTCGGCTTCGGTTCTCCAGTCTCATGCCGGCACAGGCGGTGGACTCGGCCAAGGACTTGGTAATCACCAGCAAGAGGGAGATTCATGCGTTCGGACGAAACGCCATTGCGATCGAGGACCTCAGCGAAGATTCATTGATAATGGAGGGTCAGCTGCTTTCTAGACTCCTCGAAGGACCAAGAAGGAACCTCCTGATTGGAATCGATCCCGGTTCGAGGATAGGTGTTGCGATGTTCTACGGCGGAGGCGAGCTCGGCGCACTGACCACAAACTCCGAAGAAAAAGCGGTGGAATTGTGCGCCTCGGTCGTCAAGGAGGTGCCCCATTCGTCGCTCTCGGTCAAGCTCGGCGGAGGCGAACCCAGATCTTGCTTGCGGCTGGCTCGCTCGTTGCGCGAAAGACTTCCGCCGTCGGCCTCAATAGAAATCGTCGACGAATCGGGTACGGCCGCGGGGAAGCGCGGCGCGATGGGAGTCACCCGAGACCAGCGAGCCGCGGCCAGAATAGCCTACCGCAAGGGGGTCAAGTTCAGCGAGGCCGCCCACGCCAGAAGAACTCCTGCGTGACGTTGCGGATCGACTCCGCTGTGAACTCGCCTTTGACCAGGTCGTCTCTAAGCCAAGACGGCATCAAATCGGTTATTTTTTGCTGCGCGAACCGCGAGTCCATGAAGAAGACCATCCCCACCTTCCCAGGGTCTCGCACGTGCCTTCCGGCGCACTGGAAGGCCTTCCTCAAGGCTGGGAGGAGGGAAAGGATCATGTACGCTTGGTGCTGGTCGAACTGATTGGTTTCGATTTCCCTGTATTCTGCGTACATTGTCGGTGACGGAGGGGGGAGGGACAGCCCTACGACTATCGAAACGTCCATGCCGTCGCCTGGGAAGTCCTCGCCTTCGGAGAAACGTCCGCCCTGGACAGCGAGGAGCACGCACCGGTGATTTGACTTGAAGGTGCTCATCATCTCCTCGGAATCTTCGTTCGTGAGACCGGGCTTCTCCATCAGGATGGTCCTCCTTTGTAGAGGCGGCGTCGTGCGATCGACCTCCGAGAGTAGCGGGTCTCTTATGGACTGCAGGACGGCGTAAGACGGCAGAAAGACCCCGATCCCTCCAGGGGCGGAGTCGCAGATGGCCGCGATTCTTTGTGCGATCTTCGAGAACATCTCCGTCGTCCGCATCTTGAACCTCGTGGTGACGCTCCCGTCGATGACCGTCCTGATTCGGAACCTGTAGCCCGTGGTCGCGCTGTGCACGGTCGTCGAAGACTCGTCGAGGCCTATCGACCGCAGGAAAAGGCTCGGCGGGTTGATTGTGGCAGAGAGGAGGATGAGGCTTCTGAAGCCCGCGGTGGCCTTCAAGAACCTCCTCGAAGGGCGCGTGTCAGTCAAGGACAGGGCGCGGTCCGACTTTACGAGCGTGACGTCGTCGGAATCGAGCGAAGAGAGCAAGGCGCTCAAGAAACCTCCTAGCTTGATAATCGAGGGAGGCAGATTCCTGTTCGTCGCCACGGAGTACCAGGCGACGCCGGAGTTCGTCGACAGCTCGAAGACGAGGTCAGACAGCCAGTCCTTCGCATGGTCCCCGGTAATCGCGCTCACGAAGGACTCCTTCCTGACCAGCCAGTGGTCGCTCTTAGAGCAGAATTCCATCACCCTTTCGTTGATTTCCGAAACCGCAGAACAGATTCGAGGAAGGAAGAGCCGCCGAAAGTCGTCGACGCAGTCTTTGATGTCCGAGAACGACAGCGTTGTCGTCGAATTGCCTGAGATGAATTCCCTGATGTTGTGGGCCTCGTCGACCACCGCAACGACCTTGTCGAGTGGCTTTTCCCCCGGAAAGAGAATGGACCGTGAGTTGTCGTCGAAAAGGTAGTGGTATGTCGTCACGATGATTCTTGAGCGCGACAGCGACAACCGCGCGACCTCGTAAGGGCAGATGTGAAGCTCGGCTCCCTTCTTGAGAAGTTCCGAGATCGAGCCTGGCCTGCTGGTGTGACTGTCGACGACTTTTTCGATTTCGTCGCGGTTGAACGCGACGTTCAGGAAGTAGCTGCAAAGGTTGTTCGAGGTCTTGAAGCTGCAATACCACTTGAACGTCTCAGGAGACACCGAGAAGCTCCCCTGTCTCAGCAGGCAGTAGTCGTACTTCGAGAAGAGGCTGGTGGCCCGCAATGGAAGCCGCTTGGAGAAACGGTTGAGCTCCTCCAGCACTCGGAAGACTTGTCTCTTGGTCCGGCAGACGTAGACGATGTCGAGGTCGTCCTCGGCCGCTGCCGAGATGGTCCCGGCTAGGACTGCCGCCGTCTTCCCGAAGCCGCTCATGGCCTCGGCGACGAATCTCTGCCCGCTCTTGCAAGCGGTGTGGACGGCCTGGGAGAGTTCCTTCTGCCCCTGGCGAAACGCCGGATAGGGGAATATGTCCTCCGGGAGCACGGGCTCTAAGGAGGAGATTCTATTTTAGGACAGACGGCTCGTTTCAGACCGATATCCGAGACATGAAGTCGTCCTTGTGGAAGATTTTCTCGACGGCTCCCACGACCTTGCTCCTGTATTCGGAGAAGGTGTAGATTCTCAGGATGTCCATGAAGCCTGCGATGGACCCGACCAGTGGGAGCTCGCTTATCGGCACGGTCTCCGTCCTTCTCTTACCGCCGTAGATATCGTTGGAGAAGAGCGTGATTGAGCTGAACGCCTGCCTCTCGTATGTGTATGGTACGGATGGCGTGTTGGGCACGTCGATGTAGATGTTGGAAGGATTGACGTCTGCGCTGCGTGCGATGTCCGAAGCGAGCTCGTCCCTGAATCTCTTCTTGCTGAACACTCGTTGGATTTTCCGATCTTTCCTTTGCATGACCTTCTCGAAGACGCATTTCACCAGCCTCCTCTGCATGTAGCTCGCGGCGAGCTTCTTCGCCATCTTCAGCTCGGGTGTACGAGGGGGGAGGTCGGCTAGCTGCTGCAGCACGACCTCGTCGGTGAGCCTCAGGATTCTGTCTATCCTTGAGAGGTCGGTCAGGTGCAGCTCGCTGTCGGCAAGCGTCATCGAGTGGGCCAGCATCAGCTCGGCGGCCCTCACCGTCCGATGAAAGTACACTGCTTTGAACATCTCGTATCTGGCGATCAGGAGGGCCTCGAAGGCGTATAGCGCCGCCCTCTCCAGCATCAGGCCGCCGTCGGTGCTGACGTCCAACGAGTCGATGACCCTCTGTATGTCTACCTTGCCGTACTCGACGCCGGTGAAGTAGGTGTCCCTCAGCAGGTAGTCCATCATGTCGGCGCTCAAGCCTCCCGCGATGACCTGGTTCATGAATGGCTGGGCTCTGGCCTTGCCGACGCAGAGCTTCGACATCTTCGCAGGTTGGTAGCCGTTGTGCTTCAGGATGTCGCCTATGTTTGATTCCGAGACTATCCTCTGCGACAGGTCCTCGTGTGTCAGGTCGGTCTTCTCCGCGAGGACTTCCTCGAAGAGGTGGGAGAATGGTCCGTGCCCCACGTCGTGGAGGAGGGCGGCTATCCTCAATTCCTGGATGTCGTCGTCGTGGAGGCCGACCTTGTCCGCGACCGACTGACCTATGAGGCCCGCCACGTGCATAGTCCCGACTACGTGCTCGAACCTGCTGTGCACGCCACCAGGATAGACCAAGTAGGCCCCCGCGAGTTGGTGAATCCTGCGGAGACGTTGGACGAAAATCGAGTCTATGAGCTCGCGCTCTTCCTGGGTGATTTTGATGTAGCCGTGAATCGGGTCTCTGATTTCCGCGACATATTTCAGGGTCATATTGGTGTCCCACGATCCTTCGCGAGCGCCGCTCTCACGGTCTTCAGCAGGGCGGCTTGGACACCCCCGATAGGTCCTTCGGCGTCAATGAGCTTCCAGCCGCGCTTCGGCGCGAGCTCCCTGTAAGCCTTTTGCGCCTTGCTCTGCAATGAGGAGCTGCTCTCGTAGGCGTCCTTCCTGATTCCAGGCCTCCTCGACGCTAGAGACTGCGGCGAGGCGTCCAGCACTACGACCAAGTCTGATTTGGGGAGGCCCTTCTCGAGGTTGGCAAGCCAGCCTATGTCGAGCCCGTTTGCGCTTCCATACGCGAGGTTGGACTCCGTGTACCTGTTGACGATTATCGTCTCGCCTGCCCGAAGGTGTGACTTGATCTCCTCAGACTTCTCCCATCTATTTGCGGCGAAGAGCAGGTGCTGCAGCTCGGTCGGGTAGGTCCTTCGGCCGGAAAGGAAGGACCTGATTTCTTTGCCGATCGGTGTGTCGTAGTCGGGGAACGACATGCGCGTTGTCTTCACCCCCATTCTCTCCAGCCACTCGGAGAGCAGGACGCTGTGAGTGTTCTTGCCGACCGCGTCTATCCCTTCGATTGCGACTATGTACCCGCCCGGGATTTTCAAGAGCGTTCGCCACTCTCCGTCAAGCATGCGCCCTCAAAAGAAGAGCGCCAGGGAGCAAATTACCAGTGCTGCGGCCAGCGCGGCGCTGGCATAGGCCTTTGTGAAGTTCAGCGTCTCCTTCGTCAGGGTGGCGAAGTCATTGAGCGACTTGTCTCCGATCAATGGGAGGGTGAGCTCCGAGGTGATGGTGGCGGCCTTGCCAGGCGAGAGCCTGCCCTCTGCGAGCTTCTCCAGCTTCTTTATGGTCGCAACGAGCGCGTCTCTGTCGCTGTCCTCTCCCAAGGCCCGATAGCCGCGGTCGGTGAGGTACCTTGCGGCAGACTTGTGCGTGTCCGAGGTGCAAAGCTCGATTAGGTCCACGTTCTCTCTCTTCAGCTCGTCAAGGAGGGTCTGCCGGAGGCCGATCACCGCGTTGTTGGAGTCGGAGGTCACCAAGGCGTAGGTCGACGTCCCTTTCCTGAAGACGAGGACCGTCACTCCTCCGTCGCTAATGTCGGAGCCATGCTCAAACTGCAGCTCCGAAGAGTGTGCCGCGCCAAGCTCGAACTCCTCATCGGGGCTCGCCGTTATGTCCGAGAAGACCTTCCTCCAATCGGCGTCTGTGATGCTCGGCTCCTTGAGGTCCTCTCCACCGATGGAGTTATGCGCGTCCACCAGCATCAACTCGACTCCCAGGTCCCTCGCTGCGGAGACCGCCCCGTCAATCACCCGCGGTTCCAAATCGTCCGTGTTGTAGGGCGCGTTGGACAGGAATGCCACGACATGGTCGTCGAATCCCAGGGTCGTCACGCTCGTGGGACCTATTTTGGACCTGAGCGGCCCCCGCATCTTCGAGACCTTCTGCGGGACGTCGGAGGAGGCAACGACGCTGGCAATCGCGGCGGCGTATCGCTTCGCGAGCTCGTTCGTCGGAAGATTCCTCTCGTGCCCTCCCACTCCGTGCAGGACCATCGGGGTTATGTCGTTCTTGCGAAGCTCCTGGTATATCAGCTCGGAGAGGTTGTAGCTCCCTACCGGGAAGAAAGGACCAGGATGGACCCCTGGCAGGACGAGGGCGACCCGTCCCGCCGCGCTGGCGAGGACGACCCGTGTGACGACGGGCTCGTCGTGCGAGTACATCGTAAAGTAGCTCTCGAGGTTGGCGGGCTTCTGCGAGACCCATGACTTGAGGAACGACTGAAAGGTCTGCAGAGAGTTGATGCCGACGCCTTCGGTCTTGAAGGTCTTGAACTTCAGCAAGAATCCTGTGGTGATTCCCAAGACTACGAGGCCGAGTATCGCGGAAAAAATCAGCGCGGCGTTGACTTGGACGATGAAGATTGAAGCCAGCAGCAGTGTCACGGCAGGCTGCACGGCCGCTATGCACATGCTTTGGAGCGTACTGGAGACGAAAGCCCCGTTGATTACCAGCAGCTCGAAGCTCCAGGCGAAGAAGGCCCCGAGTATGAATTCGTTCAACCTTGGCTGAGGGCGATCCAGCATCCATGAAGCCAGGGCGCCCAAAGCCAGCACTATTGTCCAAGCGAGGTTCGAGACGAAGGCGAGCCCGAACGTACGTCTGAGAGAGACTACGGAGTCGGGGTCCAACGCCTTGATGGCGTAGGTAATCGCGCCAGACGTGCCAAAGATGGCGATGAAGATTGCTAGGGCGGCGATTTCAGGTAGTCCGTCCATCGCCATAAGGGGTGCCAGAAGGAGGATGTTCGAGAGGGCCAGAAGGATGGTGAGGGCCGAAAAAGAAGGGAGGACGAACAGATGCCTGTAACGGCGGGCTAGCTCTTCAGTTGCGGAACCATACAGATGAATCTACCTGAACAATAGGGCGAGGAAAGCCCCTGCCGCACTCGACGTAGATGACGCCGGGGCTGGGAATATTTGGTTTATGAGGATGGAGGCCACGACGAGGCTCATCGACGCGAGGAGGACGATTTCCGGCTTGATCTTGACGCCTTCGGTCTCGTCCTCGAAGAACCTGAGCAACCCGGCGCTCGAGGCTGGTAACGGGTTGTTCTTCTTGCCACTACTCATTGCGTTTCTGCCTTTTGGCGTGTGAATGCCCTTTTAAAATACGTTGTGCAACAGTCATGAACCAATAATCGCACAAAAACAATAATTACTGATGCGGGTTCGTCAGTCATCGTGAAGAATCAATACGGCAAGATAATCTCGCTCGTGAAGCAGCACGAAAAATGGTTCTCCGAGAGCCTTCCGCTCGTCGCGAGCGAGAATGTCGCCTCCCGCACGGTCAGACAGGTCCTCTCCTCTGATTTGGGACACAGGTACGCCGAAGGCTGGCCGGGCGAGAGGGTGTATGCGGGCTGCAAGTACATCGACCAAATCGAACTCGAGGCCATCAGCCTAGCCAAGACGTTGTTCAACGCGGAGTTCGCCGACGTCCGTCCGGTCTCTGGCGCTTGCGCTAACCTCGCCGTCTATTCCGCGTTGTCAGATCCCGGTGACACCATGATGGCCCTCTCCATCCCGAACGGCGGCCACATCTCCGCTGGGAAGAAGGAGTTCTCGGGAACGGCGGGGCTCGTCCATGGTCTGGACATCGAGTATTTCGTCTTCGACAAGGAGAACATGAACATCGATGTGGACCAGACGAAGAAGAAGCTGAAGGCGATTCAATCAGCGGGGAAGAAGCTGAAGATTGTGATGTTCGGAGGGAGCCTCTTCCTTTTCCCGCACCCCGTCAAGGACTTGGCCGACGCCGTGATGGAAGTGGGCGCTACGCCCTGCTACGACGCCGCACATGTGGCAGGTCTAATCGCCGGAGGAAAGTTCCAGGACCCGCTCGGCGAGGGAGCCCACGTCATGACCTTCAGCACCCACAAGACGCTCTTCGGCCCGCAGGGCGGGGCGGTGGTCTCGAAGGCCCAATACGGGGAGGCATTGAAAAAGTCGGTCTTTCCTGGGACGTCGAGCAATCACCACCTGCATCACGTGGCGGCGAAGGCCCTCACTTTCGCCGAGTTTTTGAGGTTCGGGGACAGCTACGCCAAGGCCGTCACCGCTAACGCGCGGACCCTGGCCGAAGGCCTAGCCCAAAAGGGCGAGAGCGTTCTGGGCGAGAACCATGGCTACACCCAGTCTCACCAGGTGGCGGTGGATGTCACGAAATATGGCGATGGCGGACAGGTCGAGAAGAAGCTCGAGGCCATGAACATAATTGTCAACCGCCAGCTGCTCCCCGGGGACCTTCAAGCGGGCAGGCACTACACGAACCCAGGCGGGATAAGGCTGGGCGTCTCAGAGCTCACGAGGCTCGGGATGGGCAAGAGCGAGATGAAGGAGGTCGCAGACGTGTTGCACGTGGCGCTCACGACAGACAACGTCGAACTGGTGAAGAGGCGGGTGCGCGGCCTGCGGCGCCTGCACCAGAGAGTAAAATACTCGTTCGACAACTCTCCGGCCTACTTCTACCGCTAGGCCTGTCAGTCCAGGACCAGTCTGGGTTCAGACTCGGGGGCCTGGGCAAAGTCGGAGAGCTCGGATTGCGTGCTCTTCTCCCTGGTAGGGAAGAGCTGGTCCATCTCCCTGACCAGCAGGTCGAGCCTCTCCTTGATGTACTCGTCGACGTCGTAGTCATGTGCGAGCCTCCTTGCGATCGCCAGATACTTCTCCACTGAGCCCCTAGTCAGCGTCTCCCTGAGCTCCCCCCCGCAGACCTCGCACCGTGCCGAGACCGTGGGCCTGCGCAACGTCCGGCTACAGGCTCTGCACTTGAACGACTGGGTCGAGTACTTCTTCATGTTTCCCATTATGTCCCTGATCAGGTGGGTCTTGATTATGGACTCTACGACTTGCTTTGCGGAGACGGCCTCAATCTTCTCGGCGACCTCGATCTGCTTCGCTATCTTGTCCGACAGCGTGTTCAGTGTCGAATACGCGCTTCGGGGGCTCTTTATCGTGATGGAGCTCGTGCTGTGCGTGAAGCCGTAGTTGTAGAACTGGTCCTGCAGGTTCACCCTGTTGCGGATGGTCTCAATCAGTCCGGAGACCTTCGAAGCGTTCGGAGACGACCCGGTCGCCTCGTAGAACGTGAGCGGGTATCTCCACGCCACGTCGAAATTGTGGGCTTGGTCGTCGACTTCGGCAGGGAGGATGATCGGCTGAATCAGCAGCGGCGTGTCCATCAGCCCGCCGATTTGCGTAGGTATGTACTCGACTGAGAAGTTGAGGAATATGTCCAGGAGCAGCAGCAACGAGTCTCCGTCTCCGTCGCAGTCTCTGCGTTTGGCCGAGTGCCAGCACGGGTTGGCGAAGCAGACCTGGGCGTTTGAGAACCCGATGACTCTTCCGGCGACCCCCACCGACGTGTGTGGTGCCAGGCCGACGACGACCTTTCCCCTAAGGTCCTCCACTGCCTTTATGTTGTAGAATCGGCGAAGCCCGTAGACCGTCTCCAGCTCGTCGTCCACAAAGGCCGCCACCCTGATTAGGTCGCGGGCCGTGTTCTCTGGGATTACGACGTCTTGCGGCTTGAGGGCAACGATTTGCTCAGGATCCGTGAGGGCCTTGCCATCCCTGTCGACGTCGTAGCCGAACGACCGTAGTGTCGGTATGTCCACACGTATGTTGCTCGGCCTGAAGTGAGTGAGGGGAGCGTTCGTGACGTCTACGCGCGCCGTTCCGTCCTTGTACACGTAGATTTCGTGCTTGCTGCGCAGAGCCCCTTTCTCGATTGGTTCGGCGTACTTCGAGCCGCTTGACAGGCCGCGGACGCCCTTGATGGTGCTTCGAGCGATGTCGGGGACCTTCCTGAGCACCACGTCTACGGTGGCCTTGATGTCGAGGTTATAGTTCGAGTGGGTGACGCCTTCGACCCTGCACTTCGGACAGCTCTGGCCTTCGTCCGCGTTGATAATCTGGCTGCAACGAGGACACGATAGGAAGCGGACGGTCGCCTCGCCGCATTCCTCGCACCTGCTGGATAGCTTCCGCTTTCCGCAGGAGGGGCACATTATGTTGACCATGTCGACCCTCATGCTCCCGTGCTTTGCTGCCGCGAGTAGGTCTCGGCCGCTGCCGCCGGCGGCGCCAACCGGGAACAGGACGTGCACCGGTGGTTTCATGTGCCTCAGCATCGCCTTCTCAGGCCGGCCAACCCTCATCCCGACGGTGCCGGTAGTTTGTCTTCCGACCTTTATGCCGGAAATTTGATGAACCAATTCGAGAGTCTTGTCGGGATCCCAGGCTGAAACGTCTGCCACACCGGTCTTGTTATCCATGTCCATGAGCGCGGCGAGTATAATCGCCCATTCGTCGCTGATTGTCGCGGAGTCCTTGTTGCGGGTGTACGGGACGAGCAAGTGTTGCAGCGCCTCTTCGATGTGATGTGATGTGACGTCCACTACGATATCACGCCCTGACCTACCCATCGCTTTCCTAAGTTCCACGAGTTCCGCTGGTGAGAGCCTGTCGAATCTTGGCGAAAACGATGGATAGAGCGGGATGCCGAGCTGCTTTGAGATGTCAAGGGCCTCTCTTGCGGAAGGAGGCACGTCGTCAAGGACGGCGTCGAGCTTGGCTGCGTCGAGGGAGTCCCCTATACTTGGAAAGCGATTGCCAGCAACTGCAACGGCGGCCTTAAGGTCCTGAAGCCACCACTCCGTCACATATGGAGATGGCCCGAGCGCCTTGTTGTTCTCCAGAAAGTCGCCGTAGCTGATTAGTGCGTCGCCCATGTCGAGAATGAGCTCCAGTGAGTCGTGAAGGCGCTCGGCTTCGCTTAGGCTGTTGACGCGCCGTATCGAGCCGTCCTTTAGACGAATAGTAGGCCCCTCAATCGAGTCGACGAACGCGATGGTGGCGGCCTTCCCAGGGATGTCCACCTTGACCTGAGTGCCTACGACGACGCAGTTGTCGAGCAAGGCGGGGATAGCAGGATGGATGCCGACTGTGGAGAGACCTGTGTTCATGGCTCTGCCGTACCTTATCCTGAGGCCTCCACGGGTGTTCGGTGAAGAGATGACAGGGCGTCCGGAAATCACCTCTTCGAAGTGCGCCCCGACCTTCTCGGTCTCGTTCAATGATTGCTGCTTCCCTCCCTTCAACTCGGGTAGCCAGTCCCACCCGGTAAGTTGGAGCTCCTTCAGAATCTTTGCCAGCTTGTGCGCTCTGCCGATTACACCGTCGTTGAGGACGCGCAACGCGCCCCCTCTTACTCTGTCCGTGGCCACTCTCTTCAGGTTCCTGTGCACCACCACCTCGAACGGGTCTGTCTCGACTCCGTCGATTTCTACCGGCAGGTTCGAGAGGGCGACACGGACATCGGAGTCCGAGACGCGATACTGGAAGTTCCCGACCTCGCGCTCGTAGACCCTTAGCTCTTCGATGTACCTGGCTATCTCTTCGTCGCGCGCTCTGTATGGCGAGAGACCGAGCTTCTTCGCGACCACGTCCGCGATGAGCACAGAGAACGCAGCCTCCGTCCCGCCCGCAGACCTCATTGGCCCAGCGTAGGATATCGAGGCGTACTCGCTGTTGTCGTCGTTCTTCTTGATGACGACGGTCGAGATGCCTTGTATCGGAGCGACCGTCACGCCGTCCGTTATGACCGCTAGTCCCGCCCTTACCGCGTATTGGAGCGCTTGGTCGGTGCTCATTGCCCCGAACTTGCCGAGGGCTATCTCTTCCGCGATTGCGAGCGTGGCCCGCTCCTTGGTGGTGGTATGGAGAAGGTAACGCAACCGCTCAGCCAGGCCTTCGAACTGGGAGAGACCGAGCATCTCGTTCACGCGGTCCGCCAGGTCGAAGACGGTCTTCGATTCCACTATTTCGTTAGGGTCGAGCCCCCTCGACTTTGCCTCCTCGGCGATGTTGTGGGCCGATTCGTATTGGTTCAGGATGTCTGCGTAGTATGGTTCCAGGTTTGCTGGGAAGATCGTGAGCTTCTTGCTATGCTCCCAGGCGGAGCTAGCTTTGAAGGGCAACGTTTGTCTGCTGGACGGAATTAGTGCTTAAGCTTGTCCCTCAGAGCGCTGGTTATCGGAAGCAGCTTGCTCCTGAAGTCCTTCGTCTCGAGCAAGTTGCCGATCACCAGTAGGTCTGCCCCAGCCTCCGCCAACCTGACCGCGGTTTGGGGGGTGGTGATTCCTCCGCCCATCACCAAGAGGCCTTTGAAGTGCTTCCTCACGGTCTGCACCAGCTCAGTAGGCATCGGATGGTTTGAGCCGCTCCCCGCCTCGAGGTACAGGGCCCTCATCCCGAGGTACTGGGCAGCCAAGGCGTACATCACAGCAATCGCAGGCTTGGAGTAGGGTATCGGCCTGACCTGCCCGATGAAGCTCGTGGTGCTCTCGTCGCCGAAGACGAGATAGCCCATCGGTATGGCCTCCAACCCGTAACGGTTGACCTGGATTGCGCCTATGGCTTGCGCGCCGACTATGAAGTACGTGTTGGTAGAATTCAGGAGGGAGCTGAAGAGGATTGCATCCGCGTGACGTGATATACCTGTGACGTTTCCCGGGAACAATATCACAGGACATGTGACGTGTTGCTTGACCGCACGGACAACGTCGTCCAGGTGTGTTTGGTCGCCTATGGTAGAGCCCCCGATGAAGATGCAGCTGAACCCCAGCTTCTCTGCAGTCTCGGCAACGAGGGCGGCGCGTTTCTTGTCGAAATTATCGGGGTCGATTAGGGCGGCCAGGCCCGTGGATCCTCTCTTGCGAGACATCAGGCGCGTCTCGGTAGGCCCTCTGAGGCTCATTTCAGCCACCGGTCTTGACGAATTCATCTACAAAGCTGTTGTAGACATCGATTTCAGGCCGTTGGGTGGGGTACCTGAACTCTCTTCGCAATCGGCAGCTCGCATTGCCGCACGCGACCACCATCACGTAATCTTGTGATGTTTCATCAAGTTGTGATGTGATGCGAACGGCGACCACACCGCAACGAGGACAGCTGAATACCTTCGGTAAGCTCTTGTGAGTCTGTCTCAGTACTTTTCGGCGTCTTCTACCCATATCACCCTGAGCTCCTTTCAGCTTGCATAAATATTATTCTAATCGAGAGTCATTGAGAACGGGAGATTTGTGGATAGTCGTGATATAAACACAAAATTATGTGTTGACAGCCCGAATAACCTAACATTATTAGACAATCAGTCGGATAATGCTTAATACAATATTGTATTACGACATCCCGTTGAAGCACCATTCTGAGAGCATATCAGATCTTTCATCGTTGACTAGGATTCAGGTAGAGACGCTAAAAATGCATCGTGCAGTGCTAAAAGGTGAAATTAATATGGATATGGCGCTCAGAACACGTAGGAATTCAGGCATAAGTCGAGGCACTCACTACAGGATTCTCGCCCAAGCCAAGAAGAATGTAAGAGAGTCACTTTTGACCGTGGCTACCGCTGTCCAGATGGGTCTGCTGAGCCTAGAAGACGTCGACAAGCTCATTTCTACGGTATCGA
The DNA here is from genome assembly GCA_963820505.1 of uncultured Nitrososphaerota archaeon. Lineage (GTDB taxonomy): Archaea > Thermoproteota > Nitrososphaeria > Nitrososphaerales > Gagatemarchaeaceae > Gagatemarchaeum. Next base: position 181,843 of record CAWFZY010000001.1, read on the forward strand.
AGATTCCCGCGGAGGTAGATCCGGAGAAGCTTCCCGAGGTTGTAGCGCTGGTCAGAGTACTGACTGACCGTATCGTGATGTCATGATGTATCCTGGTATGATGTCATTCAAGTTTATATCATGTAACATCACATAGGCTTGTGATTCGGTTGTTAGACGACTACGTGATTGCAGTCTCCGCAGGCGTAATTGTCGCGGCCGTGGTGATTCTTGCGACTTTGCTCTCCCGATACAGCAAGCTGGTTGACGACGCAGACAAGTCCACCCGGCTTGCGAAGGACGTGTGGGACTCAGTCAATTCACGCTTCTCCGTGGTGGATGCTCGAATCATTGATCTGATGGCCAAGACCGAGGTCATGTCGTCGAGACTGGGTGCGCCACAGGCTCAACCACGTGCTGCCTCCGTTGCGCCGGCCTACCTTCCGACCAAGGCGGCCAAGCCTGCTGAGGTGCCGAGGGTGATGGCACCAGCAGTAACTCCTGGCGGGAGCACGGAGACGGAGGCGACGGTGTTGCGTCTGCTTGTTCAAGGACCAAGGAGCTCGGCGCAAATCAAAGAAGAAGTCGGACGATCGAGGGAGCATACGGCTCGACTCATGAAAGCCTTGTTCGACCGTGGGTTGGTAATCAGGAACGATAGAAACAAACCGTATGTGTACGAGATCACAGACAGCGGCAGGGCCTACGTGGCGAGTTGATTGCTCGGAAGACGTGACAGCCGGTAGACCCACGAGTTCCCGAATTTTTCACGGTTGAGGAGCCCCCTGTCAGAGAGCCTGGAGAGGTATGTGGACACGGTGCTCAGGGGTATTGGGGAACCATGTTTGTCCTCGTAGTCGCGCGCAATGTCTGCGGAAGAGAACTCCTTGGCCGAGTAGGATGACTGGATTAACTTCAGTATTCTGCCGAATGTTGTCGACTGGTCTGAGGCCTGCACCGGCAAGCTGTTGTGGTCGCCCTGCCCTAGAAGGTCGACGAGCTCCATCATTCGCATGACTTTCTCGTGCGAGAACTTGCCGTGCAACGAGAGGGAATACGTGGCGCCTTCGTCGTCAGTTATCTCGACTTTGACCCTCTTCCGCAAGTCTGACGATGACCAGGCGCGCATCATAAAACAAGGGATGGTGTGAAGTTGTGAACCCAGCGCAAAGAAACCTTGACCGCTTGCTGAAGCGTCGAGGGCTGTTCACAGAACTTCACAGAGCAAAGAATGGTGGGAGCGCGAATAGTGGTTCCAGTGGAAACAGAGGGGTTCAATGTGACCTGGTTTCTGTGAATGCGTGTTAGTATGGCCGCGTACGTATCCTACGGCAAGGAATAGGTTGATGGTTGAGTTGCTTCACATGTCGTTCACAGGGGACAGGGACCCGTGCGTTTCCAGTGGAAGGTAGGCTCCTCTACAGGCTTGCTATCTCGCGACTGGAGATAGACTGATTGTCATCATTAGTAGTCAATTAGTGTGAATAGTAGACGGATCACACCAAGAGCGAGCATCTTCTTACTTTGATATGATGTCAAGTGCAACATCATTCTTACTTGCGTTCCAGTGGAAATGCAGGGGGACGGGCCTTAAATGAACCAATATTTCCACTGATGCGGCATGCCTGACTCCATCGACGAAATCTTCCAGAGGGCGAAACAAGGGCGAGCTCTCTTCCAGAACCGCGACGCGCTTTCACCAGAGTATGTCCCTGATAACCTGCCATTCAGAGAGAGCCAGATCAGGCAGGTCGCACAGATTCTCGCTCCGGCGCTCCATGGATCCAAACCATCAAACCTCCTTCTTTATGGAAAGACCGGGACTGGTAAGACCGCGGTCGCGAGACTCGTCGTCGAGAAGCTTCACGCCCAAGACGCATCAAAGAAAATCGCCACATGTTATGTTAACAGCAGGATAGCGAGCACCGAGTACCGGACACTGGCCAAAATCGCGGACTCGCTGCCCCTCCACGAAGATAAGAGAATCCCCGGAACTGGCCTGTCTATCGGCACAGTCCTGGATCGAATCTTTAGTGCCATAAAAGAGAACAAGGTGCATCTCATCCTCGTCCTTGACGAAATCGACTACCTGGTCAACGCATACGGGGACGACATCCTCTACCAGTTCACGAGGGCAGGCGAGCACGTCGAACCTGGCTTCTTCACCATGGTGGGAATCTCGAACGACTTGAAGTTCAAAGACGAGCTCGACCCACGCGTTCTCAGTAGCCTCGGAGAAGAGGAGCTGGTGTTTCCACCGTACACCACCGAGGAGCTCTATGCCATCTTGGCCGCGCGCGCCAAAATCGCGTTCAGGCCCGGCGTCATTCCCAACGCCGTCCTCAATCTCTGTGCGGCCTTGGCCGGCTCGGAGCACGGCGACGCCAGACGCGCCGTGGACCTGCTGCGTGTCGCAGGAGAGATCGCGGAGAGAGAAGGCATACACCAGGTGACCGAAGAGTGCATCCGGAAAGCCTCTGAAAGGGTCGAGAGCAACAGGATTGAGGACGCGCTCCGTTCCCTTCCAATCCAGAACAAACTCGTGCTCTTGACTGCGTCGAGGTTCCCCGACGGCACGAACACAGGCGACCTCTACATGGCCTACGAGGGCCTTGCGCGCCGGCTGGGGGTCGAGCCCTTGACGCAGAGGAGGGTGAGCGGCATTCTAGCGGAGCTCGACCTCCTGGGCCTTCTCGAGGCGGCGGTCGTCAGCAAGGGCAGAAGGGGGAGGACTAAGAGAATCCGGCTCCTCATTCACACGGACACACTGACCAAGGTGATGATGGAGGACTCCCAACTCCTAGGCCTGCTCTAGGTCCCCGAAGCTGAGCTTTGTGAAGTTCCTCTTTGTCACTTCCAACGTCGACAGGTTCAAGATTGGCACGATTGAGCATATGGGATCCAGACCCATATTGGCTTGGAACGGCGTCTGGCCCTGGAATGTCCCCGAGTTCACCATGAGCGTCCCCCGGTAATTCCCCACGTCGAGCGTGTGCACGTGACCCGCGTGGAACACGTCTGGCACAGGGTCTATCACCAACATGTCTCGGACCTCCGGCGCGAGCGCCGTCCGTTTACCATAGGTGGGCGCTAGGTGCCTCGCCTTCAGCAGCACCTCCATAGCCTGCACCGGCCTGTCGTACATCAAGTTCGGAACTGTGGCGATGACGTCGTCCAAGCTCCGGCCGTGGTAGATCAAGAAGTTCACGCCGTCCAATTTCATGTTCGCAGGCCCGCCCAGGTGCACGGCGTTCCCCAACTCGTGTAGAGGCCCGGCGACATCCGCGGAAACGGCTGGTTGGGGAAGCGCCTGCCTTACAGGATCATGATTTCCAGGCACCATAAGCAGCTTCATGTGCTTCGGGACTTGCTCGAGAGAAGCTTTGGCCATGACATACTGGCGCCTTAGGTTTCGCTCCGAGAGCTGGAACTCCTGGCCGGGGTAAACTCCGACACCATCCACGATGTCGCCCGCGACAATCACATACCTTATCCTCTCGACGATATCGAGGTCTCCGAGCCTGCCGTTGAGCCACGCCAAGAAACGATTGAAATCGTCCTTGAGAAACAGTTTGCTGCCGATGTGCAAGTCAGACAACATCACCGCGTACACTCTCCTCGACGACCCCACTGTCTTCTTGGCTGGAATGTCAGGGAGCACCAAATCCCTCGCGTAGAGTTGCCCGGTCTTCCCGAGAGCCACCTCCGCGACGACCAAGCTGTCAAACGGCAAGGCTAGCGCCGAGTCGGCGATTTCATCCCCGCAATACAACCTGGCGCTTCCAGTCGGGTCGTCCAAGACGAGCTCGACGCCTCCCCCCTTTCGGCTATTCCTGGAGGACACGAGCCCTGCAATCTTGTAACCCTTCTCCCGCATGTCCCTTCCTGCCTCTATGGACACGATGCTCTTCGAATCCGGCCTCTGCCGTGCTATGTCTAGGAGGTGGGAATACCTGTCTTGGAAGAGGCGCTTGAACCCGTCTTCGGCCTCGATTGGCGCGATACTATGCGTCGGGTCGCTGACGACCACGAGGTCGGCCGCCAGATCGTGGGAGTCTACTGCGACTCGGCTGCGCACCTCGTCCCTCGGAGCAAACTCGTCAAGGTCTGACCTCAGTATGACCCGTTCACTCTTCAGCGATTCCTTCTTCTCGATGACGGACCTCAGAATGGGCTCGACGTCTCCTCTCGCAGAGAGTTCGGATAGAAGCGAGAAAGCGTCTGGGTCTATCTGGTAGCCTTGTGAGAGCACTCTCGAAACAGCCAGCGCCATCTCTCCCGTAGCCATGTCGCATCATCGCATGCTGACCGTGGGCCTGGCCAGGCGCTCGACCAAGTTCCTCGCCGTGTCGACCAGCTCCGAAAGCCTAAGCTCGTCTCTAGCCTCGCAATAGATTCTGGTCTTTGGTTCCGTGCCAGACGGCCTGAACATCACCCATGACTTGTCCTTGAAGACCACGCGCAGCCCGTCTACCGTCCTCCTCTCCACAATCCTGTACTTCGAGAAGTACTCGTCGACCTGGTCCCCCACCCTGCCCAAGTCAATCGAAACTGGTAGGTTGACCTGCCTGTATAGCCACTCCAGTTCGCCGTCAATCATCTTGCGCAAGTCAGGCCTTTTTGCGACGACGTCGGCGATGAGCGCGGCGCAGTATATACCGTCTTCCCACATGCCCCAGCTGGGGTCGACGACCTTGGTAGGCTCCGTTGCTAAGACTGCGCCCTCACTGTCGATTTCTGCGAACGTCTTCCCTATCCTGCCGCGTACCACGCGCAGCCCCATCTTGACGGCAGTCTCCTCGACGGCGAACGAGCTGTTCTCCGAGATGATGACCGAGCCAGAACTCTTGTCAATCGCCTCGAGAGCAAGAACGGAGGTCATGTAGTCTGGGAGCACGCGGCCTGACGAGTTGATCAAGACCAGCCTGTCCCCATCGCTGTCGTGCGCCAACCCCAGGTCTGCTTCTACCCCTCCGACGAATGCGGCGGTCTCTCCCAGGGTCGCCGCGGTAGGCTCCGGATGCCTTGCGGAGAACCTCCACGACACGTGAGTGTTGATTGGGATTACCGTGTTGCCAAGAGCAGTCAGCACACGGGGCGTCACCAACGCGGCTGGGCCGGCGGCGCAATCGACCACAAGGCGCAGAGGGCTTTCGGCCTTCGAGAACCTTGAACCCACGGCCTTCAGGTAGGACAGAATGACTTCGCGGGACTGGATGAATCCTACCGTTGCAGAGCTCTTGGCAGATTCCACTACCATCCCCCTCTCGATTCGCCCTTCCTCTTCGCGGGACAGCTCCATCCCCTTCCCGTTGAAGACCTTCACCCCTGAGAACTCCGGGGGGTTGTGAGAGGCCGTCACCGCGAAGCCCAGTCGGCAGCCATGCTCGCGCGTTCCAAATGCTACCACTGGTGTGGGAACCAACCCGAATTGCAGTGCGTCGCTACCACACCCTGCGACCGAAGCGGCGACCACCCTCGCAAGAACCATCGAGCTCTTCCTACCGTCCCACCCCACCCCATAGTTGCCCTTCCCGAACACAAAGGCCGAAGTTTCTGCAAGCTGGTACACTTGTTCGGGCGTCTGGGTCGAGTTGAAGATGCCTCTGACACCCGCAGTGCCGAAAACGGGCATTCTATTCATGCCCAAGACGCATTATCCCATATTTAATTTAGAGCAACAATCATCGCCCCCCAGAGGTTCGTGACCGCGTTTTCACATGACATTCTTCACGCCTCGTGCCCGCAAATTAAATAGCGACGCAAAATTGTAGCACGGGCAAGGAACAAGGCAAAGACAATGGAATTCGTCGAACCTCAGGTCTATCTGATAGCGGAGAGCAGAATTGATTTCGATCAGCTCAAGGCCATGTTGGCCTCGGTCGGCGAAGAGACGGCGACGAAGTGGTTCGCAAGGACAAAGGAGGCCTCAAAGTCAGAAGGGGAACTGCTCACAGAGGTCGCTGGAAGAATCTGCTACAAGAGCTTCGGGGTGGGCCTTAACCCGAACGTCACCAAGATAAGGGAGAACTCGCGTGACTACATCGAGAACACCCTGTCGAAGGGTGACGGCTCCATTTTCGAGCACGCGACGTGCACGTTCGCCTTCCTCAACGTCAGCCGAGTCTTCACTCACGAGCTCGTCCGGCACAGGGTCGGGGTCGCGATAAGCCAAGAGTCTCTCAGGTACGTGAGGCCGACCCAGCTGCGCTTCTGGCTCCCGCCGGAGCTTCAAGACAAGAAGAAGGAAGTGAAGGCGGTCGTAGAGCAGATAGAGCAGAACTACCGTGACCTTGAGGGGTCGTACGCGTGGGATAAGATGAACTTCGACGTAAAGAAACGAATCACATCAGCCCTGCGGAGGATCATGCCGGACGGGATGGCCACGTCGATTGTCTGGAGCGCGAACCACCGGACCATTCGCCACGTAATAGCGATGCGGACCGCGGAGTCCGCCGAAGTCGAGATAAGGTTCGTCTTCGACAAGGTCGCCAGGATGATGAAGGAGAGGTTCCCGCTTATCTACCAAGACTTCGAGTCTACCGAACTGGACGACAAGACGAGAAGCTGGCGCCCGAAGTACAACAAGGTTTGAGCGCCGGGGGTGGGATTTCCACCCGTGGGGGAATCCTGCCGCGCGTTTCCTTCCCCCACGTGATTTGAACCCACATGACCGTTAGGTCACGGGCTGTCAAGTCGGATGATCTCGAGATGCGGATTCGCCCACTTCGCTGAGCGGGGCGAATTGCCCGCGCGTTAACCAGACTCCGCCACCCCGGCGGCCTCCGCTGGGCTTGCAACCCAATATAGGTTTGGAGTGTCCAGCCTTACTCTGTCTTGAAAGATTCGCCGCAGCCGCAGGTGGAGACCGCGTTCGGATTCTTCACCACGAACCCTCCGCCCATCAGCTTGTCGGACTGAAAATCAATCACGGACCCTGCGATGAAGGGCATGCTCGACTTGTCGACAATCAGTCTTGCGCCGTGCTGCACTATGACGTAGTCGTCGTCGCCCGACTTTTCCTCCGGGACCATGCCATACGAAAGGCCTGAACATCCGCCCGCGGAGACGAAGACCCTCAACCCTGCCATCGGCTTGCCCTGTTTTGCGAGGTAACCCTTCAGCTCCGAGGCAGCGTTTTCCGTGATGTCTACTACCGGCTTGATCATCTTCATTTCCTCGGAGGCCATTTTCGACAAGAACTCTGCTGTCAAACTCCTATAAAAGGAGACCGAGAGCTCCGCGCGTGGTCGTCAGAGCTTCCCTAGAGCCGACAAGATTTCGTCGTAAGGCGGCTCGTTCGATGGAGCGTCGGTCACCCACTTGTACCTGAGGATGCCCTTGCCGTCCAGGACGAACGCCGCGCGCTTCGAGACGCCCTTGTAGCCGAACGCCACCCAGGCCTCCTGGAGGACGCCGTAGGCCTTCGAGACCTTCTTGTTGAAGTCGCTCAGGAGGGGGAACTGCAGGTTGTAGGTCTGTGCGAAGACCTTCAAGGTGAAGATGCTGTCCACACTTATGCCCACCATTTGGGCGTTGAGCGCATTGAACTTCGCAGCGCCGTCTCTGAAGACGCACATCTCCTTGTCGCAGACGCCGGAGAAGGCGAACGGGAAGAATAGCAAGACAGTCTTCCCCTTTTGCGTGAACTCCGAGAGCTTCCTCTCTTGCTTGTTGGTGTCAGGCAGAGAAAAGTCTGGCACCCTCTGGCCTATTCTCAGGACCATGTAGCCGGGAGCACCCTCTTTGCCGATTTAAGCTCTTTGAGTCGGCTCTAACTTTCGAAGCAGCTCGACATACCTCGTCATGAGGGAGACGAGCTGGTCAAGCTTCTCTGAATCCCTTTCGTTCTCCAAGAGGGACATCGATTCCTTTAGCTTGACCAGTAGCAGGTTCTTCAGGTCCTCCGCGACGTCCGGGAACAAGATCTCTTTGGCCTGAAGCGCGACCCCAAGGTCGTCGTGGTTCGTGCAGTACACCCTTCCCTTGTACCTCAATTGCACGCCGTTGCAGACGGGGCAGGGCTCCTTGATCATCACGGCCCCCCTTCTCATCAGCTCTACAGTGGTCTTCGTCTTCGCGGCCGTCGTGCTCAATTGGATTCGACTTGGCTTCTGTCCGGAGTTATAAACCATCTACCCTTGATTCCACCTGGTTTGTGCGTGGACGGACTAGATACCGGCGACCTCCGCTTATAAGCCAGATAACCACATCTAAAGCAGCTTTAAGAATAGACCGAGCATTTGTAACTTGATTCAACCATTCTTGACAATGTCGCTACCAAACGGAAAGACGACGGAACCAGCCAGCTATAGAAAGCCAAATATGCAAGGGTGGGAGGCACAGGAAACTCCGCGCTTAACCACCGGATAGTAATCATGAGCACCAAGGCAAACAGGGAAAAGAAGCAGCAACAGAACGACGGCAAGCTAGCGAAGGCTAGCGCGAGCCTTCAACAGATAGCCGACTCGAACATCACTCCACGCAACATAAGGAAGATAGTGAAGGATTCGATAACCGCCCTTCAAGACCCGAAGGTCAGTCTTGCCGTGAGAGCTGCGAACGCGATAAGCATGCTTGACGAGGTGGCACAGGATCCCAACATGTCCTCCTTCGCTAGGGTGATTCTCTGGTCCGCAGTCTCTGAGCTAGAGTCAATCCGCGAGTAGCAAAGATTTAACGCTACGAGTCTCCATACTAACGCTAGCGCTTGCCGGCATGCCCCAACTGCGGAACTGCGATAGCGGCCCCCTCCAAACTCTTCACGGTCATTGTGGAGCCGAATGAAGGCGAGCGCGGCCTAACCCAGAGGAAGGTGGGCATGTACAGCTGTGACAAATGCGGCACCAAGTTCCCCACCGTCGTGAGCAGGCAGCACTATCTCGTCGTGGCGGAGGAGCAGCTGGGCCAGATTCAGACGGACATCAAGAACCTGAAGAAGACGAACCATGACCTCGAGAAGCGCATCCAGCTGATGGACAAGGAGTACGCCGAGCTTCAGAAGAACCTGGACAGGAGCAAGAAAGACACGGAGACCAGAGTCCTAGAGGCAAAATTGGAGGCTCTGGAGAAGCACGTGGCCTACCTTAGAAAAGAAAAAGGAGAGCTAGAGGAGAAGGCGACGAAGTTTCGCTAGTTACGCGTGATAACTAGCTAGACTTGGTAGCTCTCGGTCGGCGCTATCGGGCTGGAGTATGTTGCGATCTTCTCTTCCAACACGGCCTTCTCTGTCCTCAAGGCCTCGACCTCATTGGAGAGAGAAGTAGCATGTCTCTCGAGTTCCAAGGTCGTAAGTCTCTCCTTGAGACTTCCAATCTCGGTCAGGAGGGTCGTCTGCTCAGACTCCAGCGAACGAATCCGCTCTTCTAGCTCGGCTCGGTGATCCACGTATTCGGTGATTACTTCCATAAAGACCACACACGTAACATCGTAATTCCTTTTCTCCGGTCGGACGAAAAACAGTTGATTCAATCGTGAAACGAATTCAATCACACGCTTCCTTTATCAAGGCCGCGGGGTCGGCCTAGCCCGATGAAGGGCATCTGGGCATGGCCGTCCGAAGCAAAGGACCAGGACAAGACGCTACAAAAGGTCATGCAAGAAGACGAGCTCGTCACGATTCTCGTCACACTGGCAAAAAGCCCGGAAGGCCTTTCCAACGCCCAACTGGACAGGCTCCTCTCCAACAACTCTCAGTGGAGGACGCTGTCGCACATGAGGGAGCTCATGGCGCTGGGGTTCGTCCAGTATCAAGTCCAGTTCTTCGGCGACGCGGGAAAGTACGAGCTGACCGACCTGGGCAAGACCGCGCTCTCCAGGATGCAGGCCAGCCACTAGGACGCGGCGGCTGCACTGCCAATCATTCTTCGATGAGTCGCTTTTTCTTGGACCGGAGCTGCGAGTCGATCCAGGATATATTGGCGTCCAGCATCATCCGCGCCTCCTTCAGCATCTCTTCTCGTTGAGGATGAGGGATCTGGGTGATTCGCTCTTGGAAGATGTCGAATATCTCCCTCCCGCGGTTCACGAACGCCGAGGCCCACACCTCTGCCGGCAGCAGGTCGGCGAAGAGACGAATCATGACTCGCTCCCTCTTCCCCGCCGACGCCAGCGTCCGCTGCATCTCCTCCAACTCTTGCTTCCCCTTCCTCGTGACAGAGTACTTCACCGTGATGCTAGCCTCTCCAGAACCGGCCTTCTCGAGGAGCCCCTCCTTGAGCAGGCTCCTGAGCAGCGGATAGACAGTGCCAGGTCCTGGCCTCCATGCGCCCTCGGTCTTGTCCTCGATCGTCCGCATTATCGAGTAGCCGGTCTCTTGGCGCTTCGACAGCATCGACAAGATGTAGAGCCGAAGGATTCCTCGGGGCACGGCCTGCGGATGTATCCACTTCTTCGCTCCGGGCTCTTGCATGTTCGCCATTTCCTACGAGCTGGGTCTATTAAAGCAATCGAAATACTACAATGTAATGTGATTGAATCCACTATAGTATTAGATATGCTTATAAAACCTCTGCGAACGCGTGCATGAGAAGGAAATGCCTGACATCATCAATGTCAAAGACCTTGTCGAAGTCTACGCTGACGGGACCAAGGCCGTTGACGGCATATCTTTCAACGTCCAAGAGGGGGAGTTCTTCGGATTTCTCGGCCCAAACGGGGCAGGCAAGAGCACCACCATCAAGATTCTCACGACGCTCCTGAGGAAGACTTCGGGATCCGTCTCTGTCGCAGGATACGACCTGGAGAAGAATCCGAAGGAAATCAGAAAGTTAATCGGCGTCCAGAGCCAGGAGACCTCCGTAGACCCCGAACTTACAGGCAGGGAGAACATGATTCTAGAAGGTAACCTTCAGCAGATGCACGGCAAGGAACTGGAAGACAGGGTCGACTATCTTCTCGAGGTGGTCGGGCTGAAGGACGCTGCCGACAAGCGGGCGGGCCGCTACTCCGGCGGGATGAAGAAAAGGCTGGACCTCGCCTCTACGTTGGTCCACAAGCCCAAGGTGCTCTTTCTTGACGAGCCCACCACCGGTCTTGATCCCCAGTCGCGGGCTACCGTGTGGGACTACCTCGAGCAGCTCAACAAGAAGGAAGGCATCACCATCTTCCTCACGACGCAGTATCTGGAGGAGGCGGACCGGCTCTGCCAGCGCCTGTGCATAGTGGACGCCGGGAAAATCGTCGCCGAGGGCTCGCCGGTGGGCCTGAAGAAGGAGATAGGCGCCGACGCAATCACCATCACCGTACAGAACAGGACTGGTGCAGGCGAGAGGGCCGCGACAAAGACCGCGGCTAAAGCAATCCTTTCGAAGATACCCGAAGTGATGGACGTCGTGGAAACCGACGAGGGCCTCACACTCTACGTGAAGAACGGCGGCCTCTTCGTACCCGAACTCGTCAGGGCATTCGACAGGACCGACACAGAACTCGTGTCAATCAACATCTCCACGCCCAGCTTGGACGACGTGTTCCTGAAGCACACGGGCAAGAGGATAAGGACGGAAGAGCTCGTCAAGGAAGTCAGCACCGGAAGGTTCGGGGGCAGGAGGAGGTAGAAGGAAATGACGATTCTCTTCGACACAAGAAATCTCTTCGTGAGGGCGCTAAAGAAGCTCATCCGCAACCCCATACTCATATTCTTCTCTCTATTCCAGCCAATCATTTTTCTGGTCCTCTTTACACAGCTGTTCCACTCGCTCAACCTGCTCCCAGGTTTCCCCCAGGGCGTGAGCTACCTCGAGTACGCATCAGCTGGGATACTGATGCAGAACGCATTCAGCAGCGCCCTACAATCGGGAACCTCGATCGTCGAGGACCTCAACTCAGGGTTCCTTCAGAAGATGCTGGTCACCCAGGTGAGCCGGCCCGCGATACTCCTCGGGAGGCTGGCGACGGACGCGTTTCGGGTGACAGTGCAGTCGGTCATCATACTGGCGCTCGCATACGTGCTGGGGTTCAGGCTGGCTTCGGGGATACCCGGCGTCCTGCTCATCTTGTTCATCATCGCCTTCTTCGGGCTGGCTTGGTCGGGCATCTCGCTCGCACTCGGCCTGAGGACGAAGAGCTCGGAGACGGTATTCGGAATCGGCGCCTTCCTGACCTTCCCACTGCTCTTCATGAGCACCGCGCTGGTCCCGCTGGGCTTCATGCCGCCGTGGATGCAGGACGTCTCCAGGGTCAACCCGATAAGCTACGCAGTCAACGCGGTCAGGGACCTCTCGATTCCGGGCTTCTTCTCTTTGAGCGCCGAGCTCGGGGCTCTCGCGTTCATAGCGGGGATAGCCATCGTGACGATCGGCATAACCCTCTACCTCTTCAGAAAGGTAGTTAGCTAGGGGATATTCGGGGTGACTGGGTCTTGACGAATCCTTCGATTGAAGCCGTAAACCTTTCAAAGGTGTATGGCTCGTTCACAGCCCTGTCGAACCTCAACCTGAAGATCGAGGGCTCCAAGTGCGTGGGCTTCCTGGGCCCGAACGGCGCCGGCAAGACGACCGCGCTCAAGCTATTCACCGACCTAATCAGGGCGTCTTCCGGTGAGGCGCTAATCAACGGATTCAACGTCCACACGCACAAGAAGGCCGCCCTGGCGTCTGTGGGCACGGTGATTGAGACCCCCGAGATATACCCGTCTCTGACACCGAGGGAGGCCCTCGGGATGGTGGCTGAGTTGCGAGGGGTGCCGCACGCCGAGCGACGGAAGAGGATAGAGGATGTCGTCACGGAAGTGGCGATGGGGGACTGGATTGACAAGAGAGTCGGAAAGTTCTCGAAGGGGATGAAGCAAAGGATTGACGTCGCCTCCGCACTCTTGAACGACCCGAGGATAGTGCTGCTGGACGAGCCCACCACAGGCCTGGACCCAAGAGGGATGAGCGAGGTCAGGGGAATAGTAAAGTCCCTGAAGAACAAGGACCGGCTCATCTTCATGAGTTCCCACATCCTGAGCGAAGTCTCAGACGTCTGCGACGAGGTCGCCATGATAGACCATGGGAAGCTGCTGGTCTACGACACACTCCATAACGTCACGGCAAAGTTCTCCGGCGGTGAAAACATAGTCGATGTAGGGCTCACCCGCCCGTTGCAAGAGGGAGTGATTGACGGGTCTGTAGCGAAACTCCCTGGGGTGGCCTCCGTAGAGAAGTTAGACGAAAAGCGGCTGAGGATTCATTGCAGCGGCGGCCTTGACGTGCAGGAGAAGATTCTCTCAGAACTCGTCGGGATCAATATCGGGGTAGTCAGCTTTACCCCTACCTCCTCAGCATTGGAGGAGTCGTACCTCAATCTAATCAAGGACACACTGTGAGAGTCATGGCGCAATCTAGTACCTCTGGAAACAAGGTTCCGGACAGCATATCTCAGGTGAGAATCACGATGCGGTATACCTTTTTGGATTACTTGAGGTCTCGAAGATTCGCGATACTCCTCGGCATCATGCTTCTCATAAGCGCGCTCCTCACCATCGTGGTCGCTCACTACAGGCCGGCAGGTTTCGTCAGCTCCGGAGTGCTCTCGTTCTACTCGGGCTGGTGGGGGGCGTCCGCCACGTTCATCGTAGCCCTCTCCGGAATTTTCTTCGGAGGCGACGCTATCTCCGGGGAGTTCCAGAACAAGACCGGATACTTCACGCTACCGAACCCGATTCGAAGATCGAGCGTTTACATCGGGAAATGGATTGCCGCGTTCATAGCCGCCTCCATAATCCTGTTCATCTTCACGGCGATAACCATTGCCAACGAAGCCTACTACTTCGGGCTGAACGTCCCTTGGCAGTTCGGCGAGTCGTTCTTCTTTGCGTGGTTCTACCTTGTGGCGGTCCTCGGCTTCACCTTCTTCTTCAGCTCCCTCTTCAAGAGCAGCTCCTACTCGATCCTAGTGACCGCCATCCTTTTCCTGTTCGCTTTCACGCTCATACAGGGCCTTGTCTCTGACCTAGCGCAGATAGAGCCGTGGTTCATCCTCTCCTACGGTTCCGGGATAGTGGGTAACGTGCTCGCCGTGACGCCGCAAGTCCTGGCCTCGGGTCAGATAGCATTCGTTCCGACTTACCCCGCTCACGTCGTCACCGCAACGACCCATTTCGGTCCCCGGGCAGTCGCGGTTACTACCACGACGTTCAACGTCACAATTCCGGAAGGCCTGGCGATAATTGCAGTCTACTTTGTGGTCACCGCCGTCCTGGGGCTAGTCCTCTTCGAAAGGAAAGAGTTCAACTGAAGCGAACCAGGCGGCGCATGCAATAGTCTGGGGCGAGTTGAATGGTGCGGGAGGTGGGATTCGAACCCACGAACCCCTAAGAGACGAGGTCCTGAGCCTCGCGCCGTTGACCAGGCTGGGCGACTCCCGCGCGGAACGAGGCGGCCCGCGAACAACGGCTTAAAGAATCTAATCGAAGGGAGCGAACTGGCACACGGCGCTTATCAGAAGCCCCAGCTCACCGCTTTGCCCGGTGTTATTCGGAAAATCGGTGACTCTCCTTCCCTCCACGGGTTCTTTCTGTAGAACTCGAACCGGGTCATCAACAGATCGAGGAGCCGGAGATACTCTGCACCTCTCTCGTGGACCTTGCATGTCCCCTCCACCGTCACCGCCCTGGTCGGTCGAAGCCTGTCCACCACTAGCGCCACGTTGGGGTTCTCCTTCACGTTCTTCAGCTTCTTGGTGCCGTAGTCCACCGCGATGACGAAACCCGTCCCGTCCAGCGCATACATGACCGGCGTGACCTGCGGCCTCCCATCCTTGGACGCCGTGGCAAGGCGGCATACTTCGTTGGACTTTAGGAACGCCTCTTCCTTCGCGGTGAACTTGACCATGGCACTTCGAGTGATGAGCCTGACTTTACGCGTTTCTAGGATGTGATAAGAGCCGCGACTGGGAATTGAACCTACCCGCAAGGAATAGATTCCACGAGTTCTAGAAGAGGCAATCTACAACAAATCTCGTTTTCGACCGTCAGAATAGATAAATCCCGTTAGCTGGGTGGCGCGCCTGCGCCGCGATAGCTCAGCCTGGTAGAGCACCACCTTGGTAAGGTGGGGGTCTCGGGCCCAAATCCCGATCGCGGCTCCAATTCTTCTAAAACATCACTCGATACCATGAAGCAAACGAGCCTTCCGAATTTTTCGCTTGATTGTGTGGATTTTCACGTAGACATTGTGGTCCTCGAGTAATTGGTTCCGAATCTCAGGCGCTGGCAAGCCTTTCGCAATCAACACTTGCACCAAATCCTCCAGCCACGCCGGCCAGTGCGGATGAAAGGTCTTCGCGTTGACAAGTTTCTCAAGCATCTTCCTGCGGTGGGTTGCAACAGCTGGACTGAATATCCGAATCCTAGCTGCTGCAGGCGCATCCACGGCGACGTAGCCATAACCACGGGAGAATCTTACGACGTTCTTGATGCCTAGAGACGTGAACAAATCGCGAAAGAAGTAGGTATTGGGCGAGCTCACTATCTCAACAAGTTTGTTTCTAAGATTCACGGTTCCATCGGAGTCGGCTATTCCTCTCAGGAACCAAAGACGAAATTTCCTTGGAGCGCGAAGAATCCAGTCCATCTTCACGGGGTGTAGCGTCGTCCTCTGCCCCCAGTCCATCCCTAGAGCAGCTGCGTGCAACCATCCAACGACGGAGGAAAAGGCGGATTTCCAAAGGAACGACCCGTTTGGGTTGCTTTCCGAGGCAGGCCTGTCTCCGTAGCGTTTGCAAGGTACGCCTAACATCCTGACGCACTCTGTCACATAATCTCCGAGTGCGAGGTTTTCAGGATGCTTCTTGGTAAGCTGAAACGAAATCCTGGCTGAAAGACGCCGCTCGTTCCCATAATTCTTACCAAAGTCACCGACACACCAGCCAAGAACGTAATACATTGCTGAGAGGAACTCCTCACGGTCGGTCGACATCGGAGCCCCCACCAACGCTTCTCTAATCTTTAACAGAGTGACATCGAATTGCTTATGCGACCTGACTAGGGCTGGTGCGGAGACAAGCAGCGTCTGCCTCCTATCGAGCACCAACAAGACATACTTCGCCCTTCTTCGTCTAACTTCTGATGCGAGGGCGAGGGTTGGATCGCATGCCGCCTCTATCCGATTGACGACAACGCCCCTCACGCTTCCGCGACCCGGCCACCAAACCAAAAATCAGATTTAAGCGCCCACGGAGTCCCAAAGAAAAAAAAGTACCGGGGGCGGGATTCTCATGGCTTGCATTTTGAGCCCGCGACCTTCGGGGATATCTCTATCCTCTCCGGATTTCACATCTTGGCCGATTATGAGTCTCGCCCACGCATGGGCGTAGCCGGCGCAATGGGCCAAGCTATGCTACCCCGGCGACTTCCACGGACCTGAGTAACTATGTAATCTTTTGTCCTCCAGGGCGCTGTCCAGTATTCGTCTGGTCTAGCGTGAGGTGCATTCGGTACCAAACGACAACTCTGCTGAATCCGTTCCAACAAAAGCATTTAATCACTAGCCCTTGAATGCTTCCTAGCTTCTCTGCTCTCAAAGGACTGGCAGGGCTGTTGCTGAATGACGCGCATGTGGCTGTTGACGGTCAAGCCGCTGGAGACGCGGTCGTTGAGGTCACCTCGAACTCGGCAAAGGCGGCTCCGCCCCACGCATCGATGACCACAAGCGTGTATTGTCCGGGCGGGAGACGGACGAAATCAGGCGAAGTCAAGGTGCCGTCTGCAATGAGAGCGCCGGTGTCCCAATAGCCGATGATGCTTCCGCCGCCCCCGCAGCCCGTCGAGCCGCTCGGGTAGTTCACGCAGTAATCGGTCGTAGCATTTTCTGCAACCTGATGCGGCTCGCCACCGTTGATTACGCCGATGCTGCTGTTCGGGAGGAAGATGACGGTGCCGTATTCTCCGCCACCCTCAACACAAGGAATCGGGACTTGAGGAGCAAGCTGCAGCGGTGCCGGAGCGAGGGAGAAGTTCTGGGCGACATAGTGCCCGCTGAAGAGGGCGTATCCGAACAGCGTGCCGAATTGCCCCATGTCACCGCAGAAAGAGTCGTATTCGCTCCAGTTTCCGAACGTCTGGTCGGATGACGATTCTACGGACAAGGAAAGGTTCTGGTCAAGAGTGTTGTGAAGAGAAATCTGGGCGAGCACCGCCCCATTCATGGGCACCATCGTCGTGTTCAACGCGACCTGGATTTGCACCCCCGAGGTGATGGCCGAATCATAGGTCGATTGCCGCGCGCTGATGGCCGTGGAGGTGCTCGCGGATTCAGAATTGCCGTTGTAGGTTGAGGCGCTCGTGGACGTTGACCTACTTGGACCTGACGCGAATAGCGCGAGCCCTAAGCCGCTCAAGAGGATTATGGCGACTATTGCAAAGGCGATGATCCGTGTTCCGATTCCCCTTCGCCGTGGTGCCATAACATGTCGTATCGAACGGGAATGTCCATTAAATGGTTTGCCCGAACGCGGGTGCTGCTCCAATCCTTCGAGCAGAAGCCTCGAAGCCTAGTCTACCGCTTTTTCTTGGACTAGACAGAACCTAATCTTTCCTTTCGGGGCGCGTGACCTCCCGTCGACTCTGGTGGGGCATCCCAAACGCATCCAGAATGCTTTTCTACATGAATATCGCCCGCCACCTTCGGACCATGCAGATTCCAGTGCTGGATGTCACCAGCTACTACAATTTCCTGAGCGGGCTGATGATCACGCTCTTCGTGGTCAGCCTGATAGTCATCTTCGTATACGAGTACGAGGTCCTCCGCCGTCCAAAGTCCTGAGCGCCGCTAACGGCTATCGCCGAGGCTGCTATTCCTTTTCTCGTAGGAGTTGAACCTTTGACGTTCTGCTCAGCTCCAGCGTCTCCACACCCATCTTCGATACCTGTATTGTGGCGTCACGAACGCGGAGCTTCTCCCCCACTTGGATTGCCTCGATCATTCTCGATGCCTCGTCCCAAGCAACGACGGTGATTTCTCCGGTGTCGTCTCCGAGCACGACCTCTCCTTTCTTCGCCGTCGACCCGTCTTTGAGGCTGACCTCTCGCACGCTCCCCTTCGAAAGCGCCATGACCTCCAAGGTGACGCTACCAGTCACGGCGTGCTTAGCCACTTCGGCCACTTTGACGAGATGGGGCACGCGCTCCAACTCGGGCGCTTTTCCTTGGTCGCCGTTTTCTCCGAGCAGCTGTATCACGGTCGCGCTGTCCCCATGCAGCTCCGGTTCACCCTGACGCCCCATCTTGTGCCTCAGATTTGTCACCCTGATTCTGCTCCCTGATTTCACTTCAGGCAAGTCGCTGCCGTCCCAGATGACGACTCTCGTCCTCTTGTCGCCCGGCCCCTTCAATTCGAACTGCGTGAGAGAGCCGTTGGACCCGTCGTCACGGCGGACGAAGGTCGTGCGCTTGCTGTCGGATACAGCCAGGCCGTCGACCGCGAGGGCAATCTCGCCTTCTTGAACATCGTCGACCCGCTTGGCCAGTGCGGAGAGCGACGCGAGCTTCGACGAGATGGAAGGGTCAGTGATGGTCTCAATCCTGCCCCTCTTGCCAAGGTTGAGATTGGGCTTCCCGTCGAGGCCTTGCTTGACATACGCGCTGACGACCCTCACCGGCGCGTCGACCGCTATGCCGGAGAGCTTGATCGCCTCTTCGCTGTCCTCCCATATGGTGAGCCTTCCGACGCCGTTGCGGTCGAAGAGATTCACCCGCCTATACCGTCCGACCCCGCTCCCATCCTTCTTCTTGAACTCGGCAATCGGGTAAATGCCCAAGACTCTGGCGACGACCGTGATGTCGTTCGCGCCGATGTGAAGGTCTTTGAGTGTCAGGTCCGCGGTGATCATGTGCTGGAGCCTGACTCCAAGCTCCCCCGCAATCAGGAAGAGCGCCCCCTGGTCGGTGAGGTACCCCGAGCCCACCGTCCGCTTCTTCTCCTGGACCAGCTCCATCAGAGAGTCTCGATTAATCTCGGGCTTGTTCCGAAGGACCTCGGTCACGAGCGCGTCGAAGTCATACATCTTCGCTCACTACCCTCCCTTCGCTTTGGAGTCCACTTTCGCTATCACGCCTTCCATCACATCGAGCCCCTCCTCGAGCTCCTCTCTTGCGATGTTCAGCGGCGGGATTACCCTGAGAGTGTTCCTTCCCGCAGTTATCAGAATCAGCCCGTCCCTGAAACATCCTCTCGTAACGGCCAGAGCCTCCTGCACTCCGCGCTCCTTCCCCTTCTTGCTCTTGACAATCTCCACCCCTATGAATAGTCCCTTGCCTCTGACGTCTCCTACTATCTCGTAATCCTCTTTCATCTCCTCCAACCTCTTCATCGCGACGCCCCCCATCTTCACCGCATTCTGTATCAGTTTCTCCGAATTAATTACCTCCAATGTGGCCAAGGCCGCCTCCACGGCGACCGGGTTCGCACCGAAAGTCGAGGCATGCTGCCCGGGAACCCAAGAGTCCATTATCCCGGATGCCGCGATGATGCCCCCCAGAGGCATGCCTGAGGCCAGGCCTTTGGCGACGCTGATGATGTCAGGCTCAAGGTTGAAGTGCTCCACCGCGAAGAACTTGCCAGACCTTCCAATCCCGGTCTGCACTTCGTCCGCTACGAACAGGACGCCTTCCTTCCGGAGGAAGCTCATCCTCTTGAAGTACTCGGGCGGCGGGAGGACGTACCCCCCTTCCCCTTGGAACGGCTCGAAGAAGTACGCGGCCACGTCTTCGACCGGGACGAACTTCTCGAGGTACTGCTCCTTGAAGTAATCGACGCAGTAGTAGTCGCACTCTGGGAAGGTCTGCTTCCACGGGCAGCGATAGCAGTATGGGAAGGGGAAGTGAACGACCTCCGGGACCATGGGGAACGACCCCTTCCTCTGGATCGGCTTGCTGCCGGTGAGGCTCAGCGCCCCCATCGTCCTTCCGTGGAACGCGCCCGAATGGGCGAGAAAGAGGGGCCTCTTGGTGTAGTTCCTCGCTAGCTTCATCGCAGCTTCGTTCGCCTCTGCCCCGCTGTTTCCCCAGTACACCTTCTTCTCTCCTTCACCGGGAGCCAGCTCGCACAGCCTCTCTGCCAAGGTGACGAGGTTCTCGTAGTAAAAGTCAGTGTAGGAGAAGTGGATGAACTTGTCGAGCTGCCTCTTGGCCGCCGCGACCACCTTCGGGTGCGTCGAGCCGGTGCTGAGCACCGCTATCCCGGAGGAGAAGTCGATGAACCTATTCCCGTCGACGTCAGTCACGATAGAGCCGTGGGCAGACTCCACGACGAGCGGGTCGTCTCTCGCGATTGAGGGCGAGATGGACTTCGACGTCCTCGCAATGACTGCCCTTGCCTTGGGCCCTGGGACGTCGCCCTTTATCATCCTCCTAGATGGCAAGTGTCGATCTCCCAGGGAATCGCGCGCTTCGCAGAAGGGCGGCTTATGCAGGCTTGGCCTTGGGCTTTGGCATGGACAGCTCGATTTCCAAGACTGGGAGGCTCATCTGCCTTCCGTCCCGAGAGAACACGTCCTCCCCGTCAATCTGTATCTTGGATATCTCGACCTGGCTCACGAACCTCTTCTTGAGGACTTGGACGACGTCCACCGCCATGTTGATGGCCTCGCCCCTCGACCTGAGGACCACATGCTCGGCGCCACTGTTGAACATGGTGATGCATGCGGTGACGTAGTTGAGGAGCGGCTTGTACTGACCCACGATTACTGTTTTCGTCTCTCCGGACATGGTCAAAGCGTGGAGTTCCCGCCTTATAATGGCTCTGTCAGGACTCCCGGCGCGGCGGGGGCTCTCGTCGGAGGGAAACAGAGAATATAAACGACATGCGCGGGAGGCCACCGAAGAGGGGTCGTCGGCTAGGCCAACGTTGAACTCGATTCAACTTGGGGCTAGTCTGGTCTAGGCTTCAAATCATCAGAGAAGATGCCTCGGGAACGTCCCTAACACGGCGCGTTCGGGAACGCTTGAGACCCCCGGTTCAAATCCGGGCGACCCCACCATATCGTCCACCGCCAAAGGCTATTAAATCGCGGCAGGTCGATTAGCGCATCCCTCTTTTGAGCCGCATAGTCGGTCACCTCGACCTCGATTACTTCTACGCTCAGGTAGAGGAGGTCGAGACGCCGTCCCTGAAAGGCACCCCGGTCCTGGTTTGCGTCTTCTCCGGACGGACTGAGGAGAGCGGCGTCGTCAGCACCTCGAACTACAAAGCGAGAGAATACGGGATCAAGTCCGGGATGCCCATCGCCCTCGCAAAGCGCCGCCTGAACGGGGTGGAGGCCGCACTCATCCGCATGGACCACGGAAAGTACGAGGTGTACTCTGACCGCGTGATGGAAATCCTCAGGGGCCAGGTCGACGTCCTGGAGCAGGCCGGGATAGACGAGGCGTTCTTCGACGTCACGAAGAGGACGGGGGGCGACTACGACGCCGCCACTGCCTTTGCGCTCGAACTCAAGGACCAGGTCTTCAGGGAGGAAAGGTTAACCTGCTCGATAGGGATCGGACCGAACAAGGTCGTAGCGAAGATCGCCTCCGACTTCAAGAAGCCGAACGGGCTGACCATCGTAAGGACGGACGAGGCCCTCGCCTTCCTCTCTCCCTTGTCAATCGATAGGATTTACGGCGTCGGACCAAAGACGGCGAAGCTCCTCGAGGACAACGGCATCACGACCATCCCCCTCTTGGCGAGCGCCTCTACCGAGAGGCTCGAGGACCTGCTCGGCAAGAAGCTCGCTGTCTACCTCCACAACGCCTCCAACGGTGTCGACGACGAGCCGGTCATCGACCGCGTCGGGATCTCCCAATTGAGCAGGATGATCACCTTGAAGCACGACACCCACGACCTCGACCAAATCACCGCGGAGCTCCTCCCTGCCCTAAGAGATGTCCACGAGAAGCTCGTCGCGAAGGGCCTCTTTTTCAGAAGCGTCTCCGCAATCGGAATCCTCAAGGACCTCTCCTTGCACACCAGGAGCAAGACGCTCGAGACCCCCACTAACGACTTCTCGGTACTTGAAAGAGAGGTCAGGGAGCTGTTCGCCGTGCTCCTCCGCGAGGTCGGAGCCCTCCGCCGGGCGGGAGTGCGCTTGAGCGAACTTCAGGACATGGTGGATCAGCGCTCGCTCACGGAGTTCACGAGCTGAAGGCGAACAAGGTGCCAAAGACCATCCAATCCAAGGAGGAGCTCGCTTCGCGATTCCCGCAGTACTCCCAGCACCAGAGCCAGTTCGAGAAGGCGATAGAAGCGGCGTTCGGGGGCTGCGTAAAGAGGCATACGTTCCTTCCCAGCGGGAGGTGCGTCTACACCGTCGTCGGGAGCAACGCGGACGAGTTCATTGACCCGGACAAGTCGTTTTGCTCCTGCGAGTCCTATTTCTATGGGGTCCTGAGCACCAAGGTCAAGTACTGCTACCACATCCTCAGCTACAAGATAGCCGACGAGTCCGGGCTAATCCAAGACGTTCGGTTTGACGACGAAGAATACGACACGTTCATGAGGCTGCTCGCCTCCGATGTGCTGCACTCGCGGGAGCTTAGGAAGTGATGAGAGCCACGGGAGGGATTTGAAGCTACCATGTCCGTCCTCAGGATGCCACCTCGAATGCCGAGGCTGCACTCTCATCGGCTGTCTACGTCTGGGGCTAGCCCATGGTGACTCTGCTCGGAGTCCAACACGCCAGATGACTTTCGCCTTTGGGGGTCCAATCTATGCGGATGTGGACGCCCAGCCCTACCTACTGGATTCGTCAGGAAGAATTGTGGACGCAATCAAGCGTCCGGGGGAGAGAAAGACTCTGTAAGAATGGAGAGTAGGGTAGTACACCCCACCATATTCTAAGTAGTAGTAGGTGATGGAACTGTATGTATTAGGGTAGACGCAATACTCTGGTATCACGCAGTCGTATTCCCGTTGGGATGGAGGGATGCCTCTAATTACAGGGGCGAAGAAAGTGAAGGCAACTACCGCTACGATGACGATAGTTAGCGCAGCGACTTTGTGTTTAATGGATTGCATATGACCCGTTTTTACTTTGACAGGTCGTTGCTGATTAATACCTTTGTCCGAACAGGGTTGATGCTTGTGTTGGATTGGTTTCTTGCGGTGTCAATGCGTACTTCTTAGTTCTTGACGATACGGTCCTTCGGGCATTGCTCCTTACAGCAGCGAAGTAGTAACTTCGTATTGGCTACCTCGTGTCGTGACGCGCGGACGATACAACCCAACTCTCACACAAGAACAAATGGCCGACACGCCTTCCTTATTCCCAGTCAGGCTAGTGCAGCGTATGCCTTGTCAACCAAGCACAACGAGGCTTGCCTTTGTCTGCGTATTCGAGCACTGCCCGCATTCCCACTGGCCGGAATCGCTCAAGATTTCCCCGTATGAGAATTCTTGCCAGACCAGATATTGCACTCTGAGGCCCCGCGTGCTCTCAAGACTGACCTTGGGGTCCATGTTGAAGATGAACCAGTAGGAAACATTCCCGCCGGGAGGAAAGTACGTGCTTGCTGGTGCGGGTACGGACGCGTTCGGAGATTGTCCTGGGAAAACCGCGTCAGCGCCGTATTCACCAAGGAAGAAGACCGGACCGCCGGTGCTGTTGCTCAACCAGACCGAGAAGAACGGACCCATGTGAGCACCCCTGCCCCCCACATTCTCGATCGTGGCATCCACTAGCAGATAGACGCTGCTTCCGCCCGAGCCATGTTCCCACTCGATGTTCGCACCGTCAGCGAAGCTGTAGTTGTTGAGCGTTATCGCAAGTCTGCCGTCCGTGACCGAATCTCGCCCGCACACGTATTCCAAGCCGGGTCCCGCGATGGGAAGCTTCCCTGAGTTGACGCCGAGCGAGTTGCACGACGCGGAGAGATATTCAGAGTTGGCCGTGAGAGCCACGTTCGCCCCGGCGGCCAGCAATATTACCACCCCGATTACCGCGGAGACTTTCAAAATCCCGTATCTTCTTGTCGAGGCGACCAGGAACAAGAACAACCCGATGGCAGAGAAGGTCACTCCCAACCACAACCCGTAGTCCACCGCGGCGCTCACCGGGCTGAACTCGTACGAAACGCCCCCGAGAGGAGTGCAATCTAGACGGAAGAGGTATTCGAACGGAAACCCCATCGGCGTGCCGGAACACACCACAGGAAGATTCTCAGGAGTGGCCAAGGCGAGCGAAGGTAGAAGCAACGTGAAGGCTGTCACAGCGAGCCCGCAGAACGATGCCACGATTAGCCTCCTGACAGTGAAAGCAGACTTGACGAGAAGAAGGATCGCAAAGCAAATCGAGAAATCACCGGCGAAGTTCAGAGGGTAGAGAAGGTAGGATGATTCGTTGGCTGGGAAGTAGGCGGCGTAGGGGATTGGAAAGCCGTGGACGATTGCGGTTCCCGTCGCCTCGATCCGGGGCAGCCAGAGGTTCACGCCATCGACCGTCACGAAGTAGGATGCCGCTACGATGACAAGGCTAGCCGCGGAGGCAACTAGAGCGTCCCTGAGCGCGTGTGCCACAGGACATCAGGCATCGCGACGGGCCTTCGTTCCTTATGGGCTTTTTCGCATGCTAGGGTTCCTTCAGGAAGGCGCTGCACGAGGGATTGATTCCTCCGGAGAGCAGCTCAACAAAGGAGGTAAGCAGACATCAGAAGGGGAACCCACAGTATATTGTTTTGAAATAGCCACAGAAGGGATTTGAACCCTTGGCCTTCTGCTTGCTTGGCATTTCTGCGTACAAGGCAGGTGAGTCGAGAAGCTTTTGGGTTCTCGCATGCTCTAGCCAGGCTGAGCTACTGTGGCGCTTTCGAGCCGAAGCGAAATTCGCATTATAACCATTCCTATCCTTTCCTTATCTAATCTAAGACAATCTGCATTCGTGTATTTCCGGGCATCCCAGTCGAGTATCGATGCCAAGGTTCTTTTCACCGGTCCATTGCAGTACGTTGCATGGTTGGGAGGGCTTACCAATGCCTGCTCCACGGGTTCGCGAGCGCCCGCCCCGAGAAGTTCTCTCTACTTGAACTCAAGATAGGCACTCCGTCTTTTTTTGATCGTTCGCATCCTCAAGTAGACATCATGTTCGCTAAGAATAGACTCGGCGATCCGTCTCTCATCCAAGCCAGCTTGTATCAAGGAGTCCACTCTTGCACTGAGCCAACTGGGCCACTTGCTTCGGAATACTTTGGCGGAGACGAGTTTCTTGAGAGCCGTCCGTCGGTAGGTCGCCAAGAACGGATTGAATATTTGAATCGACGCGGCGTCGTGGCAAGAGATGCTTACGTATCCGTACCCACGATGAACCCTCACACTAGTGCGTAATCCCAAAGAGCCAAGTAATCTCCTGATGAAATTCGTATTAGGGGACGTAGCAATATCGACCCACCTATGCTGGAAGTGAACATCGCCATCTGAATCAGCCAATCCTCTAAGAAACCAAACACGCATTTCCCTAGGCGCATCGAGCAACCACACCATCTTCACTGGATGCTTCGTCGTTTTCTGATCGAGTGATAGCCCTAGGCATGCGCTGAAAAGCCACCAAACGGCCGAGGAGTAGCTCGAGTGCCATGAGTAGAAACCATTTGGAACCTTCTTCCTGGGCTGTCCATCTCTGCCCCTAACACACTTTACCCCTAGCATTTTCAGGCAATCCATGACGTAGGTTCCGAGCGGGAGGTTGTCTGGGTGCTTCCGTGTCAACTGTAACCGAAAACGCATAGTGAGCAAGCGACGAGAGCCGAGATTCTTGATTCCGTCGCCTACCATCCATCCAAGAAAGTAGTACATGGCACTAACGAACGTTCCGATATCTTCTGTTTTACTAGGATTCATTGCGGAGCGAATCTTACAGATAGAATCTACCAACTCGATGTGAGACACGACCCTTCTCGGCAGAGTCACAGTCTTACCTCGCGAACGGTCTAGGAGAAGAACGCAACTCTTCATCGCGGACCAGCCTGGGGGCTCTGAGTCCGAAGTTTCCCAAGGCCTTCTCGCAGCTCTTCGCCGGTTCTCGCGAAGAAATCTGCATCCTTCAGGATGATGCCCAACACATGTACGAGCTTGTCCTCCTTCTCATTGGGCGCCTCGACAAGGGCGGCGCACCAGATTTTGGGAAACCCTAACTTGATGAGCCCAAACCAATATTGCATGAATACCGCCCTGCGTCTCACTTCAGACATCGCGCGGCCTCTGACCGTGGACGTCCGGGTGCACTCGAGCACCAGCCCCGGGCCGACGAACACCAGGAAGTCGACCGGATGCCTTCCTGCATCGCCAAGGTCGAAGACATAGTGTGGCTTGAAACTGAGATTTTGAGCCGTCAGTATCCCGCTGACCATCTCCTCCTGCGGTGTGAGAGGCGTCAGAGCGGCCGTCCTTCTCAGCCAGTCGATTGACAATTGCCCTGTTACCCGCCACTAATACCGAGTCACTATATAACCACCCCTAGAACAAGGCATTATCCTAGCTCTGATTGGTAAAAGGGGCTAGATTCTAGCTATTCTTAGGTAATCCCAGGCTGCCGCGTTGTCGCTTAATTGCTCGAGCATCCTAAGGCTCCAGGGGACGAGATACACGACCAAAGGGCTCATCCTGCTCGCAGAGGGAAGGAAGCAAGACTTTCTGCGCATATTGGTCGACCAAATCTCACCCGGGTTACAACTCAACCGAATCCTCTGCGTCTCTGATGACGAGCCTCTAGACTCTGCAATCAGGCAGCGACTAGGCGAGTTCGGGTACCGCTCAGAATTCCTTTCCTATTCCGACCTGCGGACGATGAATGCTATAGCAGCCCGGGGCAAGTCAATCATCCTCATCTCTCCAGCTGCTGCAATCAACCAATCCGACACCAAGGGGATGCTCGATGGAGGCCTGATTAGGCTACTCTCAAGCAGGATTTGTAGGGATGTCCTCGCGTTTCACGAGGCGGACGCTCCCCTAACCATCACGCCGGTTCGCACGCTCGACCAGCTATCCCAGTGGATCTCAAAAGGAATCAACGACTGTCCGAAGGCCTGGTTCTGCGAGCTTCTCTTGACACTGCTGTATAGGAGACACGAGAGCATCAAAAGCCTCCAACGACATGTTGCAAGCTCAATCTGGAGCCAGTCCGGCGGGTGGAACACAACAGATTCAATCAAACAGGCGCGTGCAGAATTTCTTCGAGAGGGGTTCGTCTCCGAGCAGAACGGAGGCCTCGCCTGCAACGAGTCAGGAGGGCTAATCGTAGAGAGGAACATCCCGTTCGACAGAATCGACCCGGTCAAGATTCGGGAGCAGCTCGGATCTTCGCCCGTAGGTTCGCCCGAAGGCGGGACGACAGAAGATGACTCGCGTCAGCGCTACGCCTACCTGGAGGAGCTCGTGCTTGAAGGAATCGAGAGGTATGGATGGGTGACCGTCAGGGAGGTAACCATGATGGCGGTGGACCAGAACGTGATGCCGACCCGTTCGACTGGGAAGGCACGAAGGTTCCTGAAGAGGCTCGTCGCCGATGGAACCCTCGTTGAATCTGTCTACAGGACCGGTGTGGGTAGGCCGCGCCTAGTCTACATAAATTCCACCGAGGCGGCAGACATCTTCGACAACACCTGCGGCGAATGCGTGTTCTACTCCGACGTCACCCGAAGATGCAGGTTGTGGCAAGCGCTCTCCAGATTCAATGCACAAGAGGTCTACGAGACGCAAGAAGGACTGTCGGCCGTCGCCCGAGATAAGCTACACAATTCCAACAGGAGGCTAGGGCCGACGGCCACGGCCTGCGAGATATTCACTCCCAAGAAGAAGGACTATCCCTTGTCCAGGGCCCGAGACAAGTGCGTGTGCTGTGGGCAGGAGATTGATTCTCCCGTCGCGAAGATTGTCAGGTGCCCCAAGTGCTTGACCGTGTACAAGCCGCTCGCCACAAAAATCCTCGTCCTCTATGACTATGAGCAGGTGTTCAAGGACCGCTACTCTAAGCTGGCAGGCATGCCCCCTCCAAGGCAGGCCCTCGTGCTGGCTGAGCAGGAGCTTCACCAAGGAAAGACAGACTGGCGCGACACTATCATCCTCTATCCAAATGAGAAGGTCAAACTCTCGGATGGCGGGATTTACGTGGAGCGAGGGAGAGGACAACGAACTTTCGAAGCCTACGCGCGTATGTATCAGATTGTGGATTATGGGGCTCTTGCAGACAAGGCACTCTCGTCGCTGAAAGCGAGAGGAATCTCCATCGTACAGAGACGTCTTCAAGAGGGCCCGGAGCAGCAGGCATCGTTCCAGCTCTACCCTTCTCCTAGGTTCGTTGAGAAGTTGCGCTGGCTTGAGCAGAATTCTCCGTTGCGCAGGTTGCTCCTTGAGTCGATGATGCTCAGCACCATAGTCGCGACAAGGAGGATTGCGAGCCTGGGCGGGCCGCAGTTACAGATTCTTGTGAACCGTCAACTTCTCGAGTTCGCAAGGATGAGAGGAGACTCCAGGATGACTCTTTCCAGAGCTCTGGCCTACGAAGCGCGTGTAAATGGCCTGTACTGGAGCGCGTACAAGGCGATGCTCGGAGTTTCGGGCCTGGAGTTTCAGAGCAGGGTGAGAGACAGGTTCGTACGGGAGATTGTCCAGAGCATAAGGGCCAGGGCGAGAGGCTACTCGCCGGCGAACTCCGCAATCAACTACCTTCATCAGAGACGGTTGCTTCTCTGCCGGCTAGCGAACACGAGGGCTGGAATCGGGTGGGTCGGATGCGAAGGCATACTCCACGTAGCAAAGAGGACGCCAAGCATAGGTCTCTTGCTCGACCTGAGTGATTCTTTCAAGCTGGCTGATAGGGAGAGCTTTCTGGACGGAACACTTCGTCTGGAGGTAACAAGGGAGGACTTTGTCGCACGCCTAGGAAGGCAAAGGGTTTGGTTCTACCATCCAACGCAAGAAGCGATTGAGAGACTAGATTTGTATGGATCCACTGCGGATCAATTTCGCGTTAACTATTGTGGCAAGAACATGACTTTGATGCGAGCTTACGATGAGTTCGTTGACTCACTTATCACGGCTACAGAGAATTCGGATTTGAGCCGCCTCAACTCCTTCGTCTATGGTAGCGGAGAAGACGTAGAATGGCTTGCGAACAAAGGTCTTGAAAGAGAACAATAAAGAAGGCACAGCTGCTTCTACCAAGCTACTGTGGCGCGAGTTTCCCTCCCACCACGTCGGTTTATCTCCTTTGTTTCTGAGAAACACGGCGACCCTTTCCTCTAACCAGAAGTGAGCAGGTGCGACCGAACAGCATCATCCTCAAGCTCGCAGAGGACCCCCTTGAGAATCCCCGAGGCGTACTCGCTGCCGGGGTTGAAGCACATCGTCCTTCCAATCTTCACCATGCCCCTCGACTCGTGAATGTGGCCGTGGAGGCCGATGAGGGGCTGGTATTCTTCGATGCTGTCGCGGACAGCCGAGCTTCCGGCCGAGGCCATCAAGACCTCGCCTCCGGAGACCATGGGCTTCAGGCTCTCGTCGAGCTTCGGTGCTTGGTCGATCGGCGTGTCGATAGGCGGAACGTGAATGTTGAAGATGGCGCTCTTCATCTCTTTGACCTTCACAGCCAAGGCGTCAATCTTCTTCTTCAGGGCTTCTTCGTCCACCTCCCTCGGGCTATTCCAGGGCGTGCGGTTCGTATATCCCAGGGTAATCATCTCGTGCTGGCCGTCTATCTCGACGGCCTTCCCCTCCGGGTCGGCCACATGCTTTCCAGAGCTCAGCACCTCGTCGATTTCGAAGAAGTCGTCGTTTCCAGGAGAGATGTAGCATTTGATCCCTGTGCCAGTCAGCCTTTCGTCCGCGAGCGCGATCCACGATCGGAGGCTCTCTACCATCAGTCTCTTGAAGAGCCCGACCACGAGTTCGGGTTTGGCCGCGAGCTCCTCGAACTCCTTCATGTCCGCGATGTAGGGATAGTTGCCGGCATCGCCTACGCTCTTCTTGACCGCGTCTATCTCGGATTGTGACTCCAATAGGCGCTCCGTGCTCCCTTCTCTAACCTTTACCGTCCCGTCTGCCAGCCTTACCATGGGGACTATCGCCTTTCCCGTCACATCGCCGCCCAGAATCAGCACGTTCGCGCCGTAGAACTTTCCCGCGTTGACGAACTTCCTGAAGCACCGGTCGGAGCCGTGAACGTCGCTGACGAAGAAGAGCTTCGTCTTCACTCTCTCAACCTCCGAGTGAAGCGGGAGGCTGCCTCACGCATTCAGCTCTCTCTCGCCTGGACCTGCTCGACCAGGCCCTCGTCCTCCTCTGGGAGCTCATACCACCTGACTCTCTCCCCTATGGCAGCACGCATCTTCCATGCCAGGCTCTTCGGCGCCCTCTCGATTGTAGCACTCAGTTGTCCGACCCTCTTGACTACCAAGTCTCTCTCGGGCTCTTTCAGATCCCATGTCTCGACCGCGACTGCTAACATAGCCAGCTTCATGGTGAAGGTCTTGTAGATGCCCCAGTCCCCGCTGCAGAGTCTGGCCAAGTAATCACCGTTGATGATGTCCCGAAGGTCGGTCCCGCCCACCTCATGGTCCGCCAAGAGAGCGATCGCATCTCCAATGTCCTTCTCGTTGGTCTGGATCACCTGCAGCTTCGTCGCCAAGAGGTCGGCCAGAGGGATGGTCTGGCGGTCGATCTCCATCCGCTCCTTAAAGTCGAACTTGTGGCACATCTCAAAGACATCGAGGAACACGTCGACCCGCCTTTGGCGCGCGGAGTCAGCGAAGCCGAGCCTGCGGCTGCCGTGCATGGCGTTGAACCTCTCCCGCGGAACGTAGCCGAGCTCGCCGAAGAGGCGCTTTATCTCGGAGGACTGTCGGGCGTGCCCGACGAAGTCGATGTCGCCGTAGCTCCTCGCGAGGTTGCCGCTGCGCGCCGAGGGGCAGCGGAGGTAGATTGCCACGCCGCCCAGCAGCCGCAACACCGTCCCCTCGCTCTCCGCTGCTTCGAGGACGCGAGTCGCTTCCTCCACCGAGCTTTTTCCTGCGGGTGCCACAATCTCGAAGGTCGGTCAATTTCCTTTAAGCTTTCCCTACGTATCACTCACACATAATACCGACCGGCTCTTCTAGGTGCTCGGCGTCACCGCTTGGAGAAGCGCGAGCTCGGCAGGACGAGGGAGAAGATACCTGTTATCGGCATGGGGACCTGGGAGATGGGCGATGTCCAGAACGAGGGGCGCGTCCTCGAGCTTCAGGCTCTTCGCAGAGGGATGGAGCTCGGCATGACGATGATAGACACGGCGGAGATGTATGGGTACGGCAACGCCGAGAAGCTGGTCGGGCAGGCAATCAAGGGGATGCGCGACGAGGTGTTCGTTGTCACGAAGGTGTCGCCGGAGCACTTTGGGTACGAGGACGTTCTGAGCTCCTGCGAGGGCAGCATAAGGCGGCTCGGGGTCGAGCACATCGACCTCTACCTGTTGCACTGGCCGAGCCATCAGGTTCCAATCGAGGAGACGATGAAGGCGATGGAGGAGCTCGTCTCCCGCGGGAAGATACGCTACATAGGCGTCAGCAACTTTTCGGTTGCGCAGACGTTGAAGGCTAGGGAAGCCCTGCCGAGGTCTGAGATCGTCTGCAACGAGGTGAGGTACAGCGTAACCCACCGCTCGATTGAGTCGGAGTTGCTCCCGTTCTGCGAGAGGGAGAAGCTCACCGTCATCGCCTACAGCCCCCTCGACACCGGGAAGATTCCCGCCAGGAGGATCCCCCGGGTGCTCCTCGACAAGTATGGGATGACGTCAGCCCAACTCATGCTGAACTGGGTCACCTACAGGGAGGCGGTCGTCGCCATACCGAAGGCATCGAACGTCGAGCACGTAGAGAGCAACGCGGCCGCCCTCAGCACCAGGATTTCGGGCGACGACTACCGGGCCATCTCTCGGGCATCTGACTGATTAGTTCTTGGTGGTCCGGGCGGCCTTCTGCGGCTTCTGTATGTGGTGCATCCTCCCCAGGTCGGCGACGTAGGGCCTCAGCTTCGCGGGGACCGTCGTCTCGATGGGCTCCCTCAGGCTCACGCCCCTGTCGCGCTTCGTCTTCCAGATCTTCTCGTTGAACTTCATGATTGCTTGCCCCATGCCCTTGCTCACTTTGTTCTTGTCAGCCTCCGGGAATCTCTCCAAGTGTATGCTCCGCTGCCCGTAGAGCCTCCTCCAGATGTGGTCGGTCATGTGCGGCGTGATGGGCGCTGTGAGCAGCAGGACGCCCTTCATGACGTGGTGCAGAGTGAACCGTGCGGCGTCGCACTCCTCTTTGCTCACCCCGTCCCCGTAGGCCCGCCCCTTGACCATTTCGATGTAGTGCGCTGCGAAGAGGTTCCAGACAAACTCCCTGATTTTCGTGGCGGGGACGAACCCGTTGCCCTCCTTGTATCCGGCCTCGCAGTCCTCTATGAGCCGGTTCAGCTCTGAAAGAATCCAGATATCGGCGGGCATGAGCTTCGCGCTCTTGGGCTCTGGGAAGGACGCGATGAAGCGGGCGGTGTTCCAGAGCTTTGTGAGGAACTTCCCTGCGCCAGCGATCCTGTCCTCCGAGAGCCGGAAGTCGTAGCCTAGGTTCGCCTCGGCTGCGCCCCAGAAGCGGAACGTGTCGGTGCCGTACTTCTGGAGGAGCGGCTCCGGGTCCATGAAGTTGCCCAGACTCTTCCGCATCGCCTTACCCTGCGCGTCCTGCCCGAGGCCTCCCACCCAAGCCTCCTTCCACGGCGCCTTCCCTGTCAGGAGGTAGCACTTCAGGAGCGAGTAATACATCCAGGTCCTCACGATGTCCTTGCCCTGGAGCCTGAGCGTCGTCGGGTACGTGGCCTTGAAGAACTTCTGGTTCTTGGTCATCTTGGTCACGTACAGCGCCGTTATGCTCGAGTCCATCCAGGTGTCGAACGTGCGCGTCTCGCCGACGAACTTCGTGTTGGAACACTTCGAGCACTTGCGAAACGGGGCCGGGTCCTTCCAAGGCCTGTAGTACTTGCCTGGCTTCGGGAGGTGCGGCGTCTGACACTTCGTGCAGTACCAGATCGGAATCTCGGTCGCGTAGTACCTCCTCCGGGAGATGGGGTAATCCGTGGTCAGTGAGGCGATCCAGTCGAGAAGGATCTGCCTGTGCATAGGCGGGTGGAACTCTATCTGCTTCGCGAGCTTCTTCAGCGTCGGGACGAACTGGAGCTGCTTCAGATAGAACTCCTCCATCGGTATAATCTCGATGGGGGTGTGGCTCCTCTCGCACATGGGAGTGCGGTGCTGCACCTGCTCGACCTTGACCGCGATTTTGGCGTCCTGCAGGTCCTGGATTATCTGCGAGCGCGCGTCCTTCACCGCCATCCCGACATACTTTCCGGTCACCGCGGTCATCCTCCCTTCCATGTCGATGGCCTGAATCTCCTGGAGGCCGAGCTGCCTGAAGAGCTGGACGTCGTTGTAGTCGCCGTAGCTGCAGACCATCAGGACCCCCGTGCCGAAGGCGACGTCGACGCTCCGGTGCGTCTTTATCGGCACCTCCTTGCCGTAGATCGGGACCACGGCAGTCTTTCCGACGATCCATTGGTACCGCTCGTCCTTGGGGTTCACCACCACCAGCTGGCACGCGGAGAGCAGCTCCGGCCTGGTAGTCGTGACCAGAATCTCCTCGCCGGTCTCCTTGACCCTGAACCTGTTGGTGACGAGGTACGCGGGCAAATCCTCGTACTCTATCTCGGCATCGGCGATCGTGGTCCCACAGTCGGTGCAGTAGTTGTTGGGCCTTGTCGCGATGTGTATGAACCCCTTATCCCATAGCTCTATGAACGACCACTGCGTAAGTGTCCTGTACTCCTCCGAGTCGGTGCGGTATTTCTCCTTGAAGTCCCCTGATATTCCCAGCCTCTTCAGGAGGTCGACCATGTATGCTTCGATGTCGTCGAGGGCGTGCTTGCAGAGTCCGATGAACTCCTCCCTCGGGGTCTTCCTCATCTGGATCCTGTACTTCCGCTCGGTCGCTATCTCCACCGGGAGCCCGTTCCTGTCAATCCCGACTGGGTAGAGTACGTTGTACCCCCGCATCCTGGCAGACCTCGCCACCATGTCTATCTGCGCGTATTGGGTCAGCGCGCCCGGGTGCCAGGGCTTCCCCGACGGGTATGGGGGAGGCGTGTCCATCACAAAGTTGCGTTTTTTGTCGGTACTTTGCCTAAACTTGAAATTATCTTCGATTCCCCATATCCTCCTAACCTCCTCCTCAAGGCCGGGGTTCCAGCTGGTTGACTGAAGCTTGTTAGGCGGGGCTGCTGTCGCGGTGCTTATGGCCCGCGGTTGCTCCCCCTGTGACTGCAAAACTGGCTTCACTTCATAGTGAGGGTATATAGCATTGAGTCTATCCGAATTCGCCGCCCTCCCCTGAAGGGCGAAGCCGTCAGGGTTTCGCGTAGACGGAGGGGTGTCCTAGATTCTGCCAAGTCTTCTTAACGCGTTCGCTTCTGGAGGTAGACTCCATCGGTCTTCTCGTATTTTATATCGGCCAACGGCGGTTTCGAATATAGGCTCCCATCATACACACCTGCCATCTTGAACGCCAATGCTCTTCTCTTGTCGTTCGAGCACCAACCGCAGTGGACCGGCAGTTTTTTGCCTCGAATCGTCTTGAAACTGTGGCCGGTATAACAGCTGTAGGTGTACTGCCAAGGAACTCCTAACTCATCGCCGAGCTTGACCACCTTGTCCTTGTCATAGGTGATGAGAGGCGCGAGCATCCTGTACCCTCCGTGGTGTGTGGCCTGCTCGCCCAGCCTGTTGATCTCCTCGAGGAACTCGGGGGTGTTGTCCTTCATCGCCACAGGCGTCTCCCTGCGTATCCCGATGTAGACGTCGAACCGCTCTTGCGTCGAGATGTAGAATGACTCCGCGTGGGCCAGCCCGACGAGGAGGAGTATCGCGTTCCTGCACGGGTCCCACCACTTCAGTATCCTGTCCCTCGCCTTCTCAGCGTTCCAGAGGTCCTCGCTCTTCGTCTCCGGGATTTTCTTCTCGGCGTGCGTGAGGAGGGAGGTGCTTATCCCGCCGAGCCACCTCAGGTCTATGAGCTTCAGGGGGGCCTTCAGCTGTCTCGATATCTCCTTGATGCAGAACTCCTCGTAGTCGTAGGCTCTCTGTCCGTAGTTGCAGAAGATCAGGAGCTGGTGATCCGGCTTGATGACCTTCTTCACGTAGAATGCCATGGTCACAGAATCAGCCCCTCCCGAGATGCAACAGATTGCGCTCCTGTCTTTGCTCAAGTTCTGCCTCTCCCTCTTCGGCTCGGGTTCATATCAGTTGAGGAGCGTCCTTTGAACGACACTCGCCATCTTGACTGATGTGAACAGAACATGACCAAACAAAGGCGCCGCCGTGAATCAAACGCCCCTCCTGTTGCCATAGAGCAGGATGTGGAGGCGCAGGGAGAAGCGGAACCCCCTCTCCTTGCAGATGTCTACCAACCACCTGCTTCGCGCAAGGAGGGTCGTCGAGTCGATCCCTTCGGGCATCAGAATCACCCTGTCTCTCGGGATTCCGAACTTCGAGATCATCTCCTCGATCTCTGGGATGTCCTTCGAATCACAAACGACGAATTTGAACCACGCCTTCTCAGAGCGCACGAATGCCCGAATCGAGTCGGGCCGGGTTCTGACGCCCTCTTCGATCAGGCTGTTAGAGATTTTTGGGGAGACGTTGAAGCAGTCGACCAACTCTGCCAGTTCAGGGATTGGCGCGACCGTCCCATTGGTCTCAACCTCGACGAAGTAGCCGTCTCTCTTCAGGCTTGCGAGGAGAGGCGCGAGCACCCTCTGGTGAAGGAGCGGTTCGCCGCCCGTCAAGACAAGGTGCTTGCAACCATAGCTGGTTATCCTATCAATCACTGCGCTTATGGACATCGGGGTATACTCTACGCCCGGCTTGCCCCTTTCCTGGCCCAACCACGTGTATTTGGTATCGCACCAGGTGCAGGCCAGATTGCAGCGGTACGTGCGGAGGAAGACGCTCGGGGCGCCCGCGTAGACTCCTTCGCCCTGCACGCTGAGGAATATCTCCGATACTGGAACCTGGTCTTCTGTTGTTTGCGTTTTTTCTCTCCTCCGGCCCGGGATTTCTAGAGGCGGAACGGGGGGAGGCCCACTCACCCGCCTACCCCTGCCTCAACTCGGATTGTTATAACGCTTTTAGCCGGTCAGAGCCAGACCGATCATCAACCTCTCTTCGAGGTCGAGACCATGGAGAGGACGTCCCTGTCCCTGAGGACGTAGTCCACGGGGAGATGGAGGGCAGTCCTCGCGTCGATTCCGTAGAGCAGGCCCTTGAACAGGTCGGTATGGACTGCCTTTGCAAGGTCCTTTACCGTCGAGCCGGCTGGCAGCAGGTAGACGTCGGGAAGCACGTTCCCGTGCTTGTCAGTGAGCTTCTCCGGGTCGGCGACGGGATACACCGCGTTCATCTTCAGGAGCTTGAATATTGCGATGTTGAGGCCGAACTGGACCCCCGTCCTCAGGTACTCCCCGAAGACCTTCCTTCTGATGTATGAAAGGGCGTTCCTCTGGGCGTCCGTCAGCTCCTGGGGCCTGACCACGTCGAAGCGCTCCTCGCCGGGCACGTATTTTATCAGCCCCTTGACCTCGGCCCTTCTCAAGGAGAGCTCGGCCTCTCCACTGGTAGGGACGACCATGAGGTCCTTGTACTTCTCCCTGAGGACCTTGAAGTTCTCGCCAGCGTTCGGAAGGTCCATCTTGTTCGCGATTATCAGGGTCGGCTTGGAGACGTCACGAAGGACCCAGCAGAAGTTTTGGATTTCTTTCTCGTTCCAGCTGTCCACGTCTTTGTCCTGGAGCAGGGCCTCATTGAGCGCGTAGACCACGTGCTCGCGCTTCACGCCTATCCCCTGCAGCACCTCTGCGATGGCCTCGGGCAGGCCCGTCCCCGGGAGCTTCGCGGCCTTCGATATCTTCACCATATTGCTCGAGAAGAGCTTGGTGTACCACAGGACGAGCTCCAGCTCGACGTCGGCCAGGTCGGCTAGCGGGTCGCCCGTCCCTGGCTCGGCTATCTTCCCGTCCTTGTCCACGCTCCCTGATGCGTCGACCACGTGCAGGAGCGCGTCCGATTGGGCCGCCACCGAGAGGAACTGGTTACCGAGCCCCTTCCCCATCCACGCTCCCTTTATCAGCCCCGGAAGATCCGTGATTTCAATCGGGATGAACCTCCACCCCTCCTCACATTTCGAGTTCTTCGGGTTGTCCTGAACGTTGAACTCCTTGTGGACGCAGAGCGTGACGGCCTGCCCGATCCCGGTGTCTGGTGACTTGGTGGTGAAGGGGTAGTTCGAGACCTCTCCCGCCTTTAGCGTCATCGAGTTGAAGAGGGTGGTCTTGCCTGCGTTGGTCTTGCCCACAATGCCTATTCGAATCACTCCCAGCCTACTCTCCCAAATTTCGCTTTCCGTGCACCGTTCTACTTATAGTTGCAGATTACGAGCGCATGGTACAGACGGTGTCCTTGATTGGGGTGGTGCCGGCAACATAACAACCATTATGCAAAATCTCGAAGCGCCCCTCGTGCCATGCTCCGCCAACTCCGAGCAACCTGTAAGTGATAGAGCCATACCCGGATAAGCGACTAACCATGGCGCTACCGCAGAGCACAATATTCCCGGGAGGACAAATGGGGGAATAGCTTTGGCTGATGTAAACTGGGACCAGAGGTACGAAAAACGAGAATAGGAGAGCAAACCCTAGAACCAGGAGCACAAGGGAAGCTTCGCGCTTCATGGTCGCCTTCCTTTTGCGCTTGTACTAAAATTCTTATCGTGAACCATTTCGCTCCACATCCCGCGGCAGATTCAATTGTGATCGTTTCTTCCATACATCGCTCTGCTAATGGTCGCAGGGGTCACACCATATTTCTTTGCCAATTCCCCGTTTGTTGCCTCGCCGACCTAAGCGCCAGACAACCTGTACCTTAGGAACGCAGCCGCCCCGCCGAAGGATTTCAGCATGGCCCCTTCCTCGGTGCCCGCCGATATCACCTCGACCTTCGCGCCCACCTGGGTCGCCCTCTCCTCGAAGACGTCCACGAGGTCGGTCTCGTCGACGATGAACTCCTTCGAGCCACAGTTGGAGCAGGGCTCCGAGACTATCTCCTGCATCGCCTCTGTCTTCTTTGAGTTCGGGACGAACTTTTCCTTGACCGTCTCGCAGTTCTTGCACGTCGCGGTGATCCTCAGTATGTCGACGTCGTCCACCACCAGGATCGTCTCCACGTTGCTCTTCTCGAGGGCCTGGAATATCCTTGGAAGGCCGTAGACGGCCACCCCGTTCGGCTTGTTCACCTCTCCGAGAAATCGCTGCACCAGCTTCTTCTCCTCGAAGAGCCTCACGTCCTGGAGCTTGTCCGCTGCCTTGTCGACCAGCTCCCTGACGCCCTCCCGTCCGGAGTACGCCGTGTCTATCACGGCGATGATGTTCTTCCGCAGGTTGTAGTTCAGGAACTCCGTCTTCAGGAAGTCTTCCTTGGTGTAGCCCGGCCCGCCCAGGATCAGCCCGTTGACCTTGTACTCGTCGACGAGGATCCTGTTCGCGTGGTCTGCCACCCTGTGGTAAAAATACGTGAGCTCCATCTCCCTCCCTCTCTCATAACGCCGGGCGCTCTGCCCGCCCTTCCGCGTCTTCCCAGAGATCCCTGAGGTCATCACGTTCTCGACGTCGAACCTGTCCCCGGACAGGACTCCAATCCCCGCGTCGTTCGCGTCGATGCAGAGGATTCCGTAGGTCTTCTCCTCCTTCAGCATGTCCTTGAGATATTCTATGTGGAAGTGGTCGTCGCACTGGTAGAGGAAGCTCTTGACGGGCTTCGGAGGGACTATCTCGCGCAGCACGATTACTTCGCTTCCCGGGCCGTTGGTCATCAGGGCGCCGCAGAATATTACGAGACCGTTCTCGGGGGTGTCCCTGTAGAGCTTGAGCTTCTGCATGGTCTTCGTGAGGGCGTCCTGGACGTGGTTGCGCGTAGTGTCCGACTTTATGTTCCCGGCGGTGCCCCACTCGTTCCTCAGGTAGGCTATGACCTCGTGGATAGGCTTCTTCGGGGGGATATAGAGGGAGACGAGCTCGGTCCCTCGCCCCTCTTTGCCGGAAAGCTCCGAGATGACCTTCCGAATCTTGTATAATCTTACAGAATCTGCCTTCGTGCTCAACAAATGAGGATGACCTCCGGTGAGTCAGCTAACGTATTCGCTGGAAGCTGCGTCGCGCCCACCCTGAGACTCCATCGGGAATAGTCCATCGGGGACGTTCACCTTTATAAAAACTACCCCGACCGGTGGCCCGCATGTCTTCGCCTCCCATGGGTAAGAAGGCCGTCCTCCGCATAGGCGGGTCGGTTCTGGGCTCCCCTCCCCAGGCCAAGCTCCTGAAGGCATACGCGGAGGTGATCGCCGAAGCCAGGAAAGCGGGGCTCTCTATAGGGGTCGTCGTAGGGGGCGGGCCGGTCTCACGGGCCTACATCGCAACGGCCAAGGAGCTTCTGCTCCCCCGGGAGGGGCAGGACATGATTGCGATCGACGTCTCCCGTGTCAATGCGAAGCTGGTGGCCATGAAGGTCGGCGTCAAGCGCGTGTCGACCACCATACAAGGGATGATGGTCGAGTTGGAGAAGAACGGGGTAGGCGTGATGGGAGGGTTGAGGCCGGGGATCACCACCGACACGGTCGCCGCAATCCTCGGGGACGCGTGGCATTCCGACCTCTTGGTGAAGGCCTCGGACCAAGACGGAATCTACACCGCGGATCCGAGGACAGACAAGGAGGCAAAGCTTCTGCACAAGATGTCGTATCAGGAACTGGTCAGGATACTGGGCGACGCGCAGCACAGGCCGGGGATCCACAGCATCGTGGACCCGGTGGCCGCGAAGTTCATCGCGAAGCACAAGCTGACGCTCGTCGTCACCAACGGCTTCTTCCCGGCGAACGTGCGCAAGGCCTTGCTTGGCGAGCGCGTCGGAACCTTGGTCTCTTGAGGGGGAGGCGGCCGCCTACCTAGAAACTTCCTGCTTGGCTAGCCTGCTCTTCAGCAACGCCTCGACCGCCTGTCTCGTATATTGAAGACCTCGAGGGTCTCCTGTCAGGACGTGCTCAATCTTCCCGTCGTCCGTCTCTAGGAAGACCTGCGGTATCAGGTAGTCCGGCGTCCAGTCGCCATACTTCTTCACCAGCTCGTCTGCCTTCCCGACGTCGTCTGTGTCGATGTCGTGCAGGATGCAGGGCACCCCGAGCTCCTTCGCTGCGCGTTGCACCGGCCCAACGGTGGTGGGCACGCAATGCGGGCACCAGTTCGCGTAGACCACATGGATGGCTCTCAGCACGCTCGGCCCGAAGTCGGCGGACGCGTATAAACCGTGCCCCGGCGGTCAGCCTTCGATCCGCATCATCGACACGAACCTTTGGAACTCTTCCTCTGTGACCCACTCGACCCTGAGGTAATCGACGATCTCCTCCTTGTCCATGCCTATCCTGAGCGCCTCTTCGACGGCAACCTTGTAGGCCTCGATCTCAGTGGGCCTCTCGAAATACGCATAGCTTCTGTCGTAGAGCTCCTTCCCCTCCCTGAACTGTCTCACATGGGTCAGCTCGTGTATCACGTCGAGGTAGAGGTGCCTCTCGTGGCCGGTCCTGAGGTACTCCGGGTTGATTATGATGTTCCCTGTCTCGCCGTCGACGCGGAGGTAACCCCGGGGAGAGTCCAGTGAAATCTTCAGCCTCGAGATGACCTCGTCCGTGTCCGGGCCGAAGAGTCCCCTGACCGCCTCGATTGCCTCGAAGCCGGAGAAGACCTCGGCGAACGGTTTGGTCGTCCCCGCGGCCGCGCCCCTATCTATCGTGACGCCGAAGGCCTCGCCTGAGGGGATGGCGTCCTCCGGCCAAGCCTTCCGCGGACGGCGCTCGAACAAGGTCTTGGTGTAGGCTAGCCTGAACCCTTGCTTGAGGTAGAGTCCTTCCGCCGAGTCCGAGGCGAGGGTCTGCAGGACCAGCCGCCTCCCCTCGCTCTCCGCGAGCCCGCGCACGTGCCTCACGATGGCTGCTGCGACCCCTCTTCCCCTGAAGCCGGGGACGGTTCCGATGCAGTACACCCCGGCGACACCACCCGCGGTCCTGTACACTACCGCAGACCCGACGGCCGCCTTCCCGATCCTCGCTAGGACGACGGTCGCCTTCTTGTCCTTGACGACGCTCCGCATGACCGTGTTGACCTTGCCGCTCAGCTTCTGGTCGCCGTAGAACGCCTCGAGGTAGGTCCGCGTCCACTCCTGGAGCTCCCGCCCCTTCGAGCTGGGCCCGACATGGGCGACCACGACCTCGGGGCTCGTTTCGGGCTGCCTTTCGGCCTTGAGAGGGCTCTCCATCACCAGCATCTTGTCGCGGACGGCGTATCCCCTCGCGGCGAGCGAGGCGCGCACCTTGTCCCAGGGACGACCCTCTTCCACCACGATGCACGGCGTCGACCTCTTCCTCTTCGCGAACTCCCCCTCGACGGCCTCGACGGCGTCCTCGGGGACCCTCTCCACCCCGAGGAAGCCTGCCCTGTTGTAGAAGTATTCCCCCTTGAAATCATCCGAGAAAATCACATAACAGTTCTTCGAGACCCAGACCGTTTCGTCCACCCACTTCCCCCACCAACTCACCTCGTTGAGCTCGTATCCCCTTTCCTCACGGCTTGGCAAGGAAGTCCACCCCCAGCACATCACATACGATCCGGAGGGCCGCGTAGTCCAGGGCCGCGTCCGCCGAACCCCTGCCGATGAGCTCGTCCTCGACCCACTCTATCGCCCTCGGCGTGTCGATGTCGTCGTCCATGGCCGAGTAGAACGGAGAGAGCCTCCTCCGGACCGCTTCCCGGGAAGGCCCGACCCTGCTGGTGGCCTTTGCGGCGAAGGCCCTCAGCCTTCGAGCCTTGCCTGCCGCTCTCGAGTATGCCTTGCCCGCGCTCTTCAGTCGCGAAAGGCTGAACTCAACGTCGTCCCTGTGGCGCCATGACAGCAGGTAGTACCTCAGCTCGTCGGCGCTGTGTTCTCGGAGGAGCTCTCGGACGAGGTGCGTGTTCCCCGCCGACTTTGACATCTTCCGCCCGCTGAGGTTGACCAGCCCTGTGTGCACCCAATACCTCACCAGAGGCTTGATGCCGGTCAGCGACTCGCCCTGCGCAAGCTCGGCCTCGTGGTGAGGGTAGATCAGCTCGTAGGCCCCGCCGTGGATGTCGTACTGAGGCCCGAAGTTCGTCAGCGTCACCGCCGTGTCCTCGATATGCCAGCCCGGCGATCCCCTCCCCCACGGACTGTCCCACTTCCCCTCCTCGAGAACGACGGGCCGCCAAAGCGCAAAGTCTAGGAGGTTCCTCTTGTTCGGCGTGAGCTCCAACGGCCTCAGCGACAGCTCGCTCTTGGACTGGTGGGAGAGCCTGCCGTAGTCCGGATACCTTGACGTGTCGAAGTAGACGACGCCATCGGCAAGATATGCGAACTCGTTATGCACCAGGACTGAGACCTGGTCGACCATGACCTGGATGTAGTTGGAGACGCGTTCAAAGCCGGTCACGGAGCTCACGTTCAGGCCGCGCAAATCCTCGAGGAACGACTCGGTGTACTTCTGGACGACGTCGCTGGGCATCACACCCTCCTTCTTGGCCGCCTCGGTTATCCGGTCGTCCACATCGGTGATGTTCACAAGGAAGTTCACTCGGAAGCCTAGGTGGACGAGGTAGCGCGCCAGCACGTCGTAGAAGACGTAGGTCCTTGCGTGGCCGACGTGGATGAAGCTCTGGACCGTGGGCCCGCACACGAACATGCGGAGCGCCTCTCCCTCCACCACCCTCAAGGACTCCTTCTTCATGCTCATCGAGTTGAAGAGCATCAGGTTGCGCCTCCTCACGCCGTCACGGCGAACCCGGCTTGTATGTTAGCCTTTTTCACGAGCGCAACTCTCATATGGCGTGCGCCTGGCTCTCGAGCTGGTCGTGTCCCGCGTTTGTTCTTCGAGAAGAGCGTGAACTCGTTACCCGGGCTCATGGAGGAAGTGGACCTGCTCGACCTCGACAGCGGCATCAGGACGTTCGGCGACTACGAGGGCAGGAAGAGGCAGTTTGTCTTCGTCACGAGGTCGCCCCACGGCGGCTACGTCCTGATGGTCTACGCAAGGAAGGCAGGCAGGGACACCCCGGTCCCGGGCAAGCGCCTTCTCGTGAAGGAGTTCCGAAGCAGAGAGGAGCTGGGCGAGTTCATGGGGAGCACGCTGTCAAGGCCTGTGAAGGCCTTCGTCTACTAGTCCCAAACCTCTGCGGGTCTCCGAGAAGCTTCGCGAAGAAGGCTTGTGATGGTGCGAGAGGTGGGATTCGAACCCACGAACGCCTAAACGAGCGGATTTCTCCTTGCGTCGCTTTAGGCCCTGGAGCGACATCTGATCTTGAGTATCGGCGCCGAATCGGCCCCGCCGCCTTTGACCAGGCTTAGCTACTCTCGCAAGAACTCGAGGCCTGCATGCAGTCAAAAAGCCTTTCGTCTCGGCCAGGCCGCCGGCATTCTATTCCAGAGCGCCGTGCCGGGCATGTGACTCCATATCCTACGTGCCATAGCCTTATAGCGGTCTGCGTCGAAAACCGCACAGTTGCATGGAGGCGATTGCGATGAAGAGAGACGACTTTTCGTGGATGATCGGAGGGGCACAAGGCAGCGGAGTGGACACCCCGGCCAGCATCTTC
Source organism: uncultured Nitrososphaerota archaeon (assembly GCA_963820505.1). Classification (GTDB taxonomy): domain Archaea; phylum Thermoproteota; class Nitrososphaeria; order Nitrososphaerales; family Gagatemarchaeaceae; genus Gagatemarchaeum. Next base: position 225,534 of record CAWFZY010000001.1, read on the forward strand.
GCCAAGGCGGTCGCCACGGCCGGCTTCTACGTCTACGGCACCAGAGAGTACTACTCTAACATAAAAGGCGAGCACAGCTACTTTCAGGTCAGGTTCGGCAAGAGGTTCCTCAGGTCGCACGTCAACACGGTCGACCTGCTCGCCACCTTCGACGACGAGACCGTCGCCCGGCACGCCTTCGAGGTAAGGAAGGACGGAGCCATAGTCTTTGACAAGGACCTGGCCGACAACAAGATCCAAGACATCCCGACGATCGAGCCGAACGTATTGAAGTTCCTGAAGGCGGAGCTTGACAAGCAAGGCCTCCCTTGCACGATAAACGGAGTCCTGGAGGTCGCCAGAAGGAGGGGCGTCCACCTCTACCCGATCCCGTACATGGACATCCTCAAGACAGTCGCCGAGACGCTCGGGGAGACCTCGCTGAGCTCGCTGACGAGGATGACCAACGTGATGTCGGTGGCGGGCTCCTTCGCCCTCCTCTCCTTCCCCAGGGAGGCGCTCGACGGTGCGATCCGCAAGCAGTTCAAGTCGAAGCCAAGGGTCGCCGAGACGAACATCAGCGCCGTGGACGCGACCTACGACTACGTGACCCGCAACTTCGAGGGGAGCCTCGGCTTCAAGCTCGGGCCGGCGGAGAGCGACGGCGAGAAGCGCATCCTCGTCAGGGGGAGCAGCGTCATAGGGATCGCCAAGATCGCCGCCGGCTGCAGGCTGCAGACCTACTACCCGATCACGCCTGCCAGCGACGAGAGCGAGTACCTCGAGTCGCACGAGTCGTTCGAGGTCAGCGGGTCGCCAGGGGCGGACGCGGGCTCCGCTCGGAAGGGCTCGATAGCGGTGGTGCAGACCGAGGACGAGATCGCAGCCGTCCTGATGGCGATCGGGGGAGGGCTCGCAGGGGTCCGTGCGTCCACCTCCACGTCAGGACCCGGCTTCTCGTTGATGGCGGAAGGCATCGGCTGGGCGGGGATGAACGAAGTACCGGTGGTCGTGACGCTGTACCAGAGGGGAGGCCCCAGCACCGGGCTTCCGACAAGGCACGAGCAGGGGGACCTGAGGTTCGCGCTGCACACGGGGCACGGCGAGTTCCCAAGGATCGTCTTCGCGAGCGGCGACCTGGAGGAGTCCTTCTACGACGTCGGGAAGGCCTTCAACTTCGCCGAGAGGTACCAGGTGCCCGTCATCCACCTCCTCGACAAGGCGATGGCGAACGCAGACCAGACCTGCCCGATGTTCCGTCCGGAGAGGGTGAAGATCGATAGGGGCCTCCTCATGAAGGGGCCGCTGAAGGAGTCCGAGCTGGAGAAGTTCAAGCGGTTCAGGTTCACGGAGACGGGTGTGTCACCGAGACCGGTCATAGGGGCGGAAGGAGGCATCTACTGGAACTCCGGGGACGAGCACGACGAGAAGGGGCACATCACCGAGGACCCGACCAACAGGGACATGATGATGGAGAAGAGGATGCGGAAGCTCGACCTCGCAGCGAAGGAGATACCGATCGAGGACAAGCTCGTCTTCCACGGCCCCGCCGACGCCCCGACGACGGTGGTGAGCTGGGGCTCCCCGAAGGGCGCCATCCTGGACGCGATGGACTCCCTGAAGGACCAGGACGGGATAATGGTGAACTTCCTCCAGCTGAGGCTGCTCAACCCCTTCCCGGCGGAGGAGGTGGTGCGCGCCCTCTCCAGGTCCAAGAAGCTCGTGGACATCGAGATGAACTACTCCGGCCAGTTCGCAGGCCTCCTGCGCGAGAAGACCGGCATCTCCGTAGACCATCTGGTCGTGAAGTACAACGGGAGGCCCATGTCATGCGAGGAGGTCTACGACGCCCTCAAACAGATTTCACCGAGCCCCGCTCGCGCGAACGGCCCGGCTTCCAAGAGGATGGTGTTGAGAAATGGCGCTTAAGCTCACCGACCTGAAGACGGAGGTCCACAACGACTGGTGCCCCGGCTGCGGAGACTTTGGGATCCTCAGCGCCGTCCAGATGGCCCTCGCCGAGATGAACGTCGACCCCGAACACGTCGCGGTGGTCTCCGGTGTGGGGTGCTCTAGCAAGACCCCCCACTACCTCAACGCCTACGGGGTCCACACCCTCCACGGCAGGTCGCTCCCCTTCGCCACCGGCATCAAGCTCTCCAACCCCCAGCTGGAGGTCATAGCCTGCGGCGGGGACGGCGACGGCCTGGGGATAGGCGCCGGACACTTCGTCAACTCGGGGAGGAGGAACGTAGACATGGCCTACATGATATTCGACAACGGCGTCTACGGCCTGACCAAGGGGCAGGCCTCGCCGACGCTGAAGCTCGGCATGAAGACGAAGGCCCTCGCCAAGCCCAACATCAACCAGGGCATCAACCCCCTGATGCTCGCCCTGGCCGCCGGCTACACGTTCGTCGCAAGGGGCTACGCATACGACGTGCGCCACCTCAAGGAGCTCATCAAAAGAGCCATCCTGCACAAGGGCTTCGCCTTCCTCGACGTCCTTCAGCCCTGCCCGACCTACAACGACATACTGACCAAGGATTACTGGTCGGGCGAGGGCCTCCTGGACGCAGGCGGCAGACAGATTCCGCGCACCTACAAGCTCGAGGACACCGGCTTCAACGGGGTCGTGAAGACGCCCGAGACGGACGAGATGGAGGAGAAGATCAAGCAGGCCATGATGAAGTCCTTCGAGTTCGGCGACCACACCCCCATCGGGGTCTTCTACCAGAACGAGCACATCCCCACCTATGAGGAAAGGCTCGCGCAGAGGATCCCTGGATACTCGGAAGACCCGCCCGGGAAGCAGGAGATCTCGCGCCAGGACGGCACCCCAGCAGCGGAGGTGGGCAAGCTGCTGGATGAGTTCAGGGTGACCTGACCCCCATGCTTCTCGCCGCTCCGCGGGCAGGATAGGATAATACGGTGGAGCCAGGCTCCTCGGCGCAGCCATGTCCAAGCGGAAAATCGGCGCCTCCGGAAGACACGTCGTGGTCGCAGTGGGCTCGAGGAACGTGGCCAAGACGCTCGGTGTGCAGAGGGCCTTCTCTTCCCTCTTCCAGGCCGTGGAAATCAAGGCGGTCGACACGACCTTGCTTGTGAAGGCCCAGCCGACCAGCCTCGACGAGACCGTCGAGGGAGCCGAGGA
>CAWFZY010000002.1:0-160400 GCA_963820505.1 uncultured Nitrososphaerota archaeon
CGTCTGGGATGGGCGGCGGCACTGCGATGGGAATGGCTAGCTAACTCTGAGCGAAGTTGAGCGCCTTATGCTTCGCCAGAACCTCGTTGACTGCCCTGGCTCCGTCCTCTCCAAACCTTCTCTTGATCTCCTCGGAGAGGGCCTTGAACTCCTCGTTGATCTCCCTCCTCTGATGCGGGCTGGAGGCTATCGTCCAAGCCGTCTCGATGCTTTCGAGCCTCCCCTTCATGAGCCTCAAAGTGGGAGCGGGCGCGTCGTCTAGGGACATGCCGCGGATGTTTCCCCGCTCGACTTATTTGATTTATCCACCACCAAACTAGATTCAGGAGCCAAGTGCAGGCCTCGAGACCTCGCACGAAGTGCCTGCTTCATATCGGTATCCCGTGGGCTTCGTAAAGGTGCTCATCCTCCTTTTCGGACTCGACCCTGGCGCCGCATATCTCGCACACTATGTCCTGGTCGGTCGCCATTTGCGACTGGTTGAACCCCGCAAAACCCTCGTCCATGTCTGCGGCTATCGTAAGCATGTGTTTTTCGTAGCATTCGTTGCAGAGGTTCTTCCGGCAAAGGAGGCACCCGACAGAAGCCTGCTTCCTCCGGCAGTCCTCGCAGATGTCCATGAAAGAGCGGCCTGCGTGAGGAACTCGATGGCGCTCCCTCAAATTGTTTCACCTCGGAAGCCTTTGCTGGCCGGATCGGTGTGACCGACTGTGCTCAAACCCCGTCCAGATATACCCTCGACACCGCAATGTGCGGCTGGGATATGTCGCGCGCATCCATCGGCTGGGGAGGGGAGCCCCTCGAGACGACGGTCGTCTCCTCCCGCCGGCTCACGCCCCATACCCACGGCATCTTGCTCAAGAAGCCGGACGGCTTCTCCTTCCGTCCGACGCAGTTCACCTTCCTCACGCTGAGGACAGGCGAAGGCGCCGACGTCCGGCCCATGTCGATTGCGACCTCCCCGACGCGCCCCAACCTGGAGTACGCCGTGCGCACCTCCGACTCCGCCTTCAAGCGCGCGTTCGCCTCCCTCCTGCCCGGAGACAGCGTGGACGTCCAAGGGCCGTTCGGAAGGTTTCTCTTGAGGGAGGACCGTCCAGCCGTCCTTCTAGCCGGGGGCATCGGGATCACCCCCCTCAAGGGCATGGCCGAGTACGCCGCGGACAAGAAGCTGCCCATCCCCGTCAGGCTCGTGTACAGCAACCGCACCGAGGAGGAGATCGCCTACCGGTCGGAGCTCGAGGAGCTGGAGAGGCGAAACCCGCGCTTCCGCGTCCTGCACACCCTCACGGGGAAGGCCCCGAAGGGTTGGGGGGGCTCCGTCGGCCGGATAGGCGCCCGACAGCTCCAGGACGCCACCCGTGGGCTGGACGGGCCGGTCTTCTATATCTGCGGAAAGACGAGCATGGTCGCGGAGATGTTCCGGCTGCTTTCAGAGTCCGGCGTCCCCGAGTCGGACGTCCTAGTCGAGGTCTTCCGCGGCTACAGGAGCTGACCGGTCACTCGAGCTTGACGAACTCGACGAGCCCGTCCCTGAACTTTATGCTCGCGTGGCTCCCGTTGCAGAAGGGCTTGTTCGCTGACGCGCCGCAGCGGCAAAAGGTCACCCGGTTCCTCGCCTCGTAGGGCGTCCCGTTCTCCGACTCTATCCTGACGCCGCCGGTGACCCACAAGGGCCCGCTGCAGCCCATCGCCGGGTCCTCGACCACGCCGATCGAGGGCGGGAGCTCGTCCTCGATCTCCCCGCCGGTCTTCCTGTCGTGGACCACCAGCCGCCCCGCCGGGCAGTGGTTGGCCTCGCGTATCGCCAGCCTTCGCGAGTCGGGGTCGGGCTGCTCGATCACGCTCCATATCTTCCCTCCGGGGTCGCAGAAGCGCGCGAACGCGCACAGCTCCTCAGCGTCGCTCAAGAGGAGGCTCGGCCCCTCGAAGACCTCAGCCTGCCTGACGTAGGGCCGTCGGGTAGCGGTCTCCGTCCCGTCGAACTTGACTTTGAGATGAGAGCTGTCGCAGAAGGGCTTGTTCTTGGAGTGGCCGCACCTGCAGAGGTCGTACTCCTGTTGCGTCTCGAAGGTCTTCGCCGTCTTCCAGTCCCACGAAAACCCCTCCTTGTCGGGGGTGATTATCTGCATGCTGAGAGGTACGCCGCCTGAGACCTTGTAGGGGCCGTCCTTGGAAACGACAATCTTCTTTGGAGAAGACCTTCCCACGTATGCTGATTAGGGCGAGTCCGTTATTATTGCTTCTCTCACCTCCTGTCGGACGACCGCCGCTCTCTTCCGCCCTCCATGCTCGCGATAGCAACACCTATCTTATATCGAAGACCACATCCCATAGGAGGGTCTAGATTGTCCGAGAACGACAAGGGCGTGGGCCAGCAGCGAGTCCAGCTCAAGGTGCTCGAGGCATACACCCGCGACGTTGGTCGGGCCGTGGCAAGGCTAGACTACGACGCCATGGACGCGCTGGCCGCGTCCACCGGAGACGTAATCGAGATCAAGGGGAAGAGACGGACGGTCGCGAAGTGCCTCCCTCTCTACCCCTCAGACGAGGGAAAAGAGATGGTGAGGATCGACGGCCTCATCAGGAACAACGCCGGCGTCGCCATCGGTGACTTGATCGCAGTGAAGAAGGTAAAGGCCCCGCCGGCAGAGAAGGTCGAGGTGGCTCCGCTAGAGACCGCACCGCCCATCGACGAGAGGTACTTCGCGGACACCCTCGAGGGCATTCCCGTGATGAAGGGGGACAACGTGATGGTGCCCTACTTCGGCGGGAGGCTCACCTTCCAGGTCGTCGGGGTGACCCCGGTCGCGGAGGCGGTGCTGATAACACAGAGGACGGTTTTCTCGATCTCCGAGAAGCGCGAAGCTCAAAGAGGAGGGCCGCACATCACCTACGAAGACATCGGCGGCATAAAGGACGAGATCCGGAAGGTAAGGGAGACCATAGAGCTCCCGCTTAGGCACCCCGAGATCTTCGAGAAGCTGGGTGTCGAGGCGCCGAAGGGGGTCCTCCTCTACGGTCCCCCCGGAACCGGCAAGACGCTCCTCGCCAAAGCTGTGGCGTCCGAGAGCAACGCCCACTTCATCCCGATAGGCGGCCCTGAGATAATGAGCAAGTTCTACGGCGAGTCAGAGGCGAGGCTCCGGGAGATATTCAAGGAGGCCAAGGAGAAGGCTCCGACGATCATCTTCATCGACGAGATCGACTCGATCGCTCCAAAGCGCGAGGAGGTCACCGGAGAGGTCGAGAGGAGGGTAGTCAGCCAGCTGCTCTCCCTGATGGACGGCCTCGAGGCCAGAGGCAAGGTCATCGTGATAGCGGCCACCAACCGGCCCAACGCGCTGGACCCCGCCCTCCGGAGACCGGGCAGGTTTGACAGGGAGATAGAGATCAAAGTCCCGAACAAGAGGGGAAGATACGAGATACTCCAGATCCACACGCGCAACATGCCTCTGCTGCAGGACGTCGACATCGAGAAGCTCGCCGCGATATCGCACGGCTTCGTCGGCGCCGACCTCGAGTACCTCTGCAAGGAGGCCGCGATGAAGACCCTCAAGAGGATGCTGCCGGAGCTCAAGCTCGAGGAGGAGAGGCTGAGCCCGGAGACGCTCGACAAACTGGTCGTCACCGGGAGCGACTTTGAGAACGCGTTCAAGGACATCGTGCCTTCGGCGATGAGAGAGGTATACCTCGAGACGCCCGACGTGAAGTGGTCTGCGATCGGAGGGCTTGAGAGCGTCAAGAGGGAGCTCCAGGAGGCGGTGGAGTGGCCGCTCAAGTTCTCGGACCTCTACAAGGCGATAGGCTACAACATGCCGAAGGGGATACTCCTCTTCGGTCCGTCCGGGACCGGAAAGACGCTCCTGGCCAAAGCGGTGGCGACCGAGAGCGAGGCGAACTTCATCAGCGTCAGGGGACCGGAGCTGCTCAGCAAGTGGGTGGGCGAATCGGAGAGGGGGGTGCGGGAGGTCTTCAGGCGGGCAAGGCAAGCCGCCCCGTGCATAATCTTCTTCGACGAGATCGACTCGATCGCGCCGACGAGGGGCATGGGCGGCGAGAGCATGGTGACGGAGCGGGTCGTCAGCCAGCTCCTGACGGAGCTCGACGGGATAAAGGCGCTCCAGGGGGTCGTCGTGCTGGCCGCGACCAACAGGGTCGACATGGTAGATCCGGCCCTGCTGAGGGCGGGGCGCTTCGACAAGATAATCAGGATACCCCTCCCCGACGACGACGCGAGGAAGCAGATCCTCCAGATACACATGACGGGGAAGCCGATCTTGAAGGACGTGGAGATCGGGCAGCTCGTCGAAATGACCGCGGGATTCAAGGGAGCGGACCTGGCCGCGCTCGTGAACACGGCGGTCTCCCTGGTCCTTCAGGCCTACGTCGCGAAGTACCCGAAGCCCGAAGACGCGAAGAAGCACCTGTCCGAAGCGGTCGTCACCTACGAGAACTTCCAGGAGGCGGCGAAGAAGGTCAGGTCCTCAAGAGAGAGCAACCCGATGGAGAGGGTAGCGGCGCCTTTCTACAAGTAGGGCGTCGTCAGTAGACCATCAGCCCTTTTTCCTCGAGCATCACGTGCAGGTTGTTCACGGCCCTGTAGACTTCGGCCTCCTTCTTCGCGCCCGTGCAGACCAGCTTCCCCGATGCGAAGAGGAGTATCACGGTCTTGGGGTCCGGCATCCTGTGGATCAGGCCGGGGAACTGCTCAGGCTCATACATCGATTTCGGCAGCTGTCTGGCCGCCTCCTCGAGGTGGATTTTCCCCCCGAGGTTCGCCGACGCGACGATGTTCTGTATCGTTATCTCCGCCTCGTTCTTGATGGGGATGCCTCCCTTCTTGAGCCGTCTTACGACCTCCTGCACGGCCTTTCTCGACTGGTCCTCTGACTTCGCGCCCGTGCAGACCATCTTCCCCGAGCTGAAGATCAGGGTGGCCGTCTTCGGGGTCTTCAGCCTGAAGACCAGTCCGGGGAACTGGTCGGGGTGGTACTCGACGTCCACGAAGTTCTTTGTTATCAGGTTGAGGTCGACCCTCTGGTTTATCGAGGCAGAAGCGACGACGTTCTCGATGCTTACTATCGCCTTCGTTTGTGGCATTGCGGAGGCGTGAAGATTCGACCCTATATATAGTATATATATTCGGGATTTGTAGTCCCGAAAACCATCTCGTCACGCAAGATTTGGATGGGAGAAGCAGCTCCGACGTCCTAGGGGCTGAGATTTCCTCATCTGCCGCGATGCCTTATCAGGTCCTTGTGCGTCTTGCAGGGCGAGATGCTCTCGGATGCCACGGACTCGGCGCTCATGGAGTAAGACCTTACACAGCCACAGTCGAAATAGTATACGTGAGACCTTCCCACGATCTCATCCCTGACCACCTTCTGGCCGGCCAGAAGGAGCTGGGCGTGAATGTAGTTTGTGTCCCCTCTCCTTGCTTTCTTGGCCAGCGCAAGTTTCTTATCTTTCAGCCACGACATGTTTCATCTGCTCCCCCATCAATTCGCCTACTCCTTAACTTCGCCGCGACGAGATCCCAGCGAGCGGGCGTGCGACAGAGGGCTGCTTCCCCGAGCAGCCTTGCGACCCTCAGCTGAAAGACATAATTACGGCGTTCTGACTTCACCTCGTAAGATGTCAGATAGCTTCTCAGAGGAAGAACAGGAACTGAGAAGGCTGTACGACCAAGCGCGCGTCCAGGGAAACAAGAAGAAGAAAAAGGAATACAAAGAAAAGATCGCAGAGCTAAACCGGCGCCGCAAGTCCGCCCAGCGAGAAAGCAACAGAGCGAAGGGCTAGGGTCCCTTAGCGCGCTGTGAAGAGGAGCGCGCCGACGTGACCTCGCTTTCGCAAAGATAATATCCTGATTCCGAGAAATCACTACGAAACCATGAGCGCTAGGCGCAGGTCGCCCCTGTTTCGCTCGGCCGCAGCGTTCGTGGTCCTCGCCGTCCCCGTCCCCCTCGCGATTGGGGCCTCCTCTCAAGCCTCGGCGTCGAGCCCGGCCCCCAACCCTCTCTGCAGCGCCCCGCCGTGCGCGCCTTTGATCTCAAGCTGGCTGCACACGGACCCCGGCAGCACCCACGTCTACAACAGCAACGGGACCGCAGTCCCCCTGCTGGGAGTCGACGTGGACGGGCTCGACTTTGGCACGGGGAGCCCTTCGACCAGCCCAGACTCGTGCGGAAAGGGCTGGAGTATCCCCCAGGGCTCTTTCACGGACGTTCCCTCCTGGGGGTTCAACTCGATCAGGGTCCCCATCTCCTGGTCGAACCTCGAGCCCACCGCGCCCACGCTGAACTCCAACGGGACGTGGACGCACCACTGGAACACGGACTACCTAAACGAGCTTGACAGCGTCGTGAGCGAGTTCGGGCAGGCGCACATCCCGCTCATCCTCGACTTCGCGCAGGTGGACGTCTCCCCCGCGTTCCGGCAGGCACCCGAGAAGGTCCAGGGCGGGGAGTGCGAGGGCTGGGGGAACCCCATCTGGCTCTACCCCAGCATAACCTCGCCGACCACGACCGACGAGCTCGAAGCCGCCATGTGCAGCTTCTTCAACGACCAATCTCTGGTCGGCACCAACGCGCCGCTCCCCATAGAGGCGATGGAGGCCGCCGAGGCGATGCTCGCCTCCCGGTACGCGAGCAACCCGGCAGTCGTGGGGATAGACATGTTCAACGAGCCGTGGTTCGGTTCGTCGTGCGGCTCCATAAAGGCGGAGCGTGACCTCCTGACCTCCTTCTACACGAGGATGGGCCAGGCGATAGAGGCGGCCAACCCCAACTTGCTCGTCGTCTTCGAGGAGCCCCCGCCAGGCCTGATGTCCCAATCGCCCATCATGACCTCCCCTCCGTCCGTCCCCAACGCCATGTATTCCTTCCACATCTACACCGCGAACTGGACCGACGCCCTGCCCTACTTGCAGGCTTACCTTGGCAACGCCCAGAAGTGGGGCGTCCCCATGTGGATGGGCGAGTTCAACGACTTCGAGGCTGGGTGCACCGGCCCCAACTGCGCCTCCATAGTGGACCCCAACTGGCAGGCGGACTCGAACACCCTGGACGCCTATTGCAGCGCGAACGGGATCAACTGGGCCTTCTTCTCCTACTACTCGCTCGGCACGACGGTCGCCACTCCTATCCCGAAGGCCGAGATTATCGCCCAGCTGCGCAGCGCCCTCCCAATCACGACGATACCCAGCTCGACGCCGAGCACCTCGGCAAGCACCACGAGTGTGACCGACACGACCTCTAGCACGACGTCTACCACTCTTCCGCCGGTCACAACGTCGACCAGCACGACGAGGACAGTCCCAGAGTTCAACGGCGGCGCGCTTGTCGTCGCCTTGCTCGTGTCGACAATGGCGGTGGGCTTGCTCGCAAGACGCAGGCCGATGAATTAGGGCTTAAGCAGCTGAAGTTGCGACGGTCGCGGAAGTCGAGCCTCCGCTATTGTTTTCGCACGAGTTCGTCTGACACAGCACGGCCGTCGCATTCAGGGTCGACTGCGTCCCGTCAGCATAGGTCACCGTGATTGATACTGGGTAGGGACTCTGCTTCATGACAGTGACGATGCTCGGGACGAAGGTCTGGGTTGAGGTCGCTCGCTCGTTGCTCGTAAGGGGGGTCTGCTGGCCTATTGGGCTCGATTTGGACGATTTGATTTGAAATTGGGCGGCGCAAATATCGCAAGATGCTGGACCAACGTTGGACACATTCCCGCTTAGGACTGCACTTGCGACTACCGAAGTGATCGCCGTCTTACCTGTATTCTGAATCACAACGATCCAATTATACGAAGTTGTGTTGGAGCTTGGTCCAGGCGCCCAAGGCGGTCCTGAAGTGGCCAATGAAACCTCGTTCACATAGTCCTGAACCACTGAGAGCTGTTTGTCTGGCAGGTTCTGCAGGTTGGTCGATGAACTCGCGCCCTCCAAGACGAGTAGGCCCAACAAGACTGCCAGCAACGCGGCCACTAGGACGATCCCGATGTTTCTTTTGCTGTGAGGCCTCTTTGGCATCTGCTGGGGAGCCGTTGAAGCCGGGTATGCCAACCCGAGGGCGTAGATGCAAGACTCGCCTATAAATTTCGCCAGAGAGCCGATCTAGAGCGCCGGCTGGTTCACGCCTTGGAGCGGCTCGGCTGTCAGTAGTTCCAGATGGTTTCAAGGAGCAGCTCAGGGGTCTCGATCTGGGGAAGGTGTCCGGTTCCGGCGAGCAGCACGAACTTGGCGCCGGGGATGGAGGCAGCATAGGCGCGGCCGTACTCGGAGTCGACTATCCGGTCGCTTTCGCCGGAGATGACGAGCACAGGCACAGCAATCTTTCCGAGTCGGCCTGCCAGTGTCGGGTCGGTCGCCTGCGGGGCGTAGACATTCAGGGCTGCCCGGTTGGCGGTCACGACGGCGCGCTGGTCGTCTGTCATTTTGGTCGGGTCGACCCTGAAGGGCTGGGGGTTGTGGTAGGAGAGGCTCATCACCTGATCGAGGGTCAGTTTCGAGACCTCGGGGATGGGGTGGCCGACGACATCGATGCCGGTGGCGCCTACCAGGACGATGCGGCTGACCCGAGGAGATGCGAGCAGGGCCAGCTCGGCGGCGATCCAACCGCCGACGGAGTTGCCGACAACGGTCACGCCTCTGACGCCGAGGCGGTCCAGGAGCGCGGCGTAGACCTGCGCCAATCCTTTGATGCTATTCAGCTCGTCGGGTCGCTTCGTGCGAGCAAAACCGGGGTGCGTAGGAGTGATGACCCTGACCTTGTGGCGCTCGGACAGCAGGCTGGCGAAGCGAGACACCGATGCCGGCCCGGCGCCGCCGTGCAGCAACAGGAACGGCTGTCCCTCGCCTCGATCCTCCACGACCAGGTCGACCTTGCCAGAGCCCGCATAGGGGAGCTCGTATGTAGCCGAAGTCACCCGCCCCTTCTTCCTTCTTTCTCTGTCGCTTTTTCGATTGCCTTGGACACGCAAGTCGCCTTGTTTCAGCGGAGAATTGCGACACAATATAGCATGTCCGGACGTTGGACTCCAAGAAATGGCCAACGTGGGCTCTGCCCTGGCGACTGCGGGCTAGTCGCTTTGCTTCTTCAGGCGAAGGATTTCCTCATCTATCCAAGAGAGTAGCCTAGACGAAGAGAGGATCGCCCGCGTGTGAAACTTCACGCGAACGCTTCTTACCCTTGGCTCGCTCCTCAGTCTCCTCTCGGTCTCATACACTTCAGCAATTGAATCGGCCCAGCAGGAAAATATCATGGCAGTATGCTCCCATTGATTGATGAATACAGACTTGGGAAGAGTCTCCTTTACGCGCAAGAGGACTGAATTGTCGTTCGAGTGCACGTGAAGCTCGTACATGAGGATTCGGCTGGACCGGGCCGACTGAAAGATCGGCTGCACTTGAAAGAGCCCGTTGTCTAGTAACTGTCTTCTGGTCTTCCTCGCGACCTTCTGAGATAACCCTGTAGACTGCGAAATCTCCTTGAGCGGAACGCGCAAGTTCGCAACGAGCATCCGCAGCACCTTCAGCTCCGCGAGGGAGACCGGCTTTGAGAGCTCTCTCCGTGGATAGGGAAACAGGGGAGTCACCTCAAAGTCGACGGGGCCAAGAAGAGTCGTGAGCTCTTCCGGGGACTTGGGTGACGAGGAGGAATCATAGATGAGCACTGCCACGCTGCGATTTGCATCCAGTGTTGCGAAGACCGCTGGGTCGACCTCTATCGCGGCATTGAGTTTCTCCAACGATGTGACTGGTTGTTTGAAAAAGAACAATCGCGGAAATCTTCGAAAGACCTGGGCTGCCGGCATTGCCTGGAGCGAGGTTAGAATCTTCGCTTTTTCCAGGGCTTCGATTCTCGCCTTTACGGCTTTGCCTGACAGCCCGATTCCTCGGCCCAATGTTTCGTAAGACGAGAACGGATACCTCCGAAGTTGGGACAGTATCCAAAAGTCACGATCGTCCACGAACGATTCCCTCGCGCCTGAGACAGAACGCCGCACTTCAAATTTCCTAGTGTTCAGACCACATCACCATTTGGGTACGCACATGCGCGTTCGAATCGAGTGCCAAGGGCAGGACCTTGCCCGGTAATTCCATGCCAAGGAATTCGTTATTACGAGTGGAGCCGGCCAAACGCCGACAAGCTTTGGTCTTCCTCTTAGATCGGGGTAGCGAGTTCAACGCTACGCTGGAGGAAGTGTGGGCGTTCAATAGGGCGCACTTTGAGCACCCACACCCCAGCGTCTCCAACGCCTCCCGCGAGCAGGTAAACGAGACCACTAGAATCATGAGTTATGATTTCCGTGTTCGTGGAGGTGTAATCAAGATAAGATTCAAGAGCACAGCTCATCCTCCTGTCGGCACCATCTATGAGTATCTGGACGGCCCGTTCGCAGGTTCGAAGGTCTTTCAATACTACATCCCGAAGGGAGACAAGACGGAGGTCGTGATGGTTGGCAACCTCGTCTCTCCGAACCTGCCCGATGACAAGCTCAGGTCACTCTACGAGGATTACACGCAGATCGCGTTCGACGAAGATAACGCCTACTTGTCGAAGTAGATTGTCAGATACGTGACAGCGGCGCAGAACGCAATGTCACCTTTGCATGGTAAAGGCGTGCCAAGGGCAGGCATCGGCCTTGCGGTGGCGAGTCCTCGCTCATCGAGAGTTCAGAGCACACATTGAGCAGAACACCAATCGCCGCCAAGACGGCAACTGTCCAGCCGGCGGCGCACTAGGTCGCGCGAGGGGCGCAACCACCCTCAAATATCGCCACACCACAGCCAGCCCCGGCGCGCATTGGACGAAGGCACGGGGCTGCTCTCCAAGAGGTCGCTCACCAGCACCACCGCGCTCCTCGCCTACCTCGGCCTCGCGGACCTTCTCGTTCACATGGCGTTCGCGGGCAACTACGGCTACTTCCGCGACGAGCTATACTACATCGTGAGCGGGACGCAGCACCTCTCGCTCGACTACGTCGACTTCGCGCCCTTCACCGCGTGGGTGGCCGCCCTTCTCTACCCCCTCACCGGGGACTCGCCGGTCTCCATCCACTTCGTCTCGGCGCTGCTCGAGGCCATCCTTGTCTTCGTCTCCGGGATGATAGCGAGGGAGCTCGGCGGAGGGAGGCGGGCGCAGCTCCTGACCGCTGTGGCCACCCTCCTCACGCTAACCTTCCTCGCCGAGGGCTCCGAGTTCTCCCCCGACATCTTCGACCAGCTCTGGTGGTCGGTCCTCGCCTACTCCCTCGTCAGGCTGGTGAGGCGGAACGACCAGAAGATGTGGGCCTACGCGGGGCTGGTCGTGGGCATAGGCCTCCTAAGCAAGCTGACGATGTTCTTCTTCGCGGGTGCGCTCCTCCTCTCCTTCCTGGCGGTCCGCTCCGGCCTGGCCTACCTCAGGTCGAGATGGGTCCTGGTCGGGGGCCTTGTCGCCACCCTCCTCGCCCTCCCGATGGTCTACTGGAACGCCGTAAACGGGTGGCCGACGGTCCAGTTCTACCTCTCGTTCTCTGGGGACGTGAACGCGGGGCCGCTGGGCTTCGCCGTTGGGCAGGTCGAGGAGATGACCTTCCTCAGCCTCCCGTTGCTGCTGCTCGGACTCTGGTTCTTTCTCAGGTCGGACGGGGGGCGCGGACTGAGGCCCCTGGGCATTGCCGCCGTCATACTCTTCGCGTTCATGACCGTCCTGGGGATGAAGCCCTACTATCTCGCTCCCGTCTACCCGATGCTCTTCGCTGCGGGGGCGGTCGTCGTGGAGAAGAGCGCGGCCTCGAAGGGGAGGGCGAGGTGGTTCGGGTCCAGGCCCTGGGTCATGGGCACCCTCCTAATCGCCATCCTGCTCGCCCCACTCGTCATGCCCATCTTTTCGCCGACCACCCTTGAGAGTGTCTACGGGCAGTCCACGCTCACCTCGGCGAACGGGAACACCGCGAGCGGGGAGGCCGGGCCACTCCCCCAGAACCTCGGGGACCGGCTCGGCTGGCCGCAGATGGTCTCGGCGGTCGCTCAGGTCTACCACAGCCTCCCCGCGAGCGAGCGGAGCCAGGCGTGCATCCTCGCCTCCAACTACGGAGAGGCGAGCGCTCTGATCTTCCTTGGCAGGGGGATGGGCCTCCCTCCGGTGATCAGCGGCCACAACAACTACTACATCTGGGGGCCTGGCTCGTGCACGGGGCAGGTCCTGATGACCGTCGGCGAGCCCCTCTCCGCGATGCGGGTCGCGTTTGAGAACGCGACCCTCGTCACGACCCTCACCTGCCAGTATTGCATGGACTTGGAGAACAACCTCCCGATCATAGTGGGCACGCACCCCACCTTCTCATCGGTCGCCGCGGAATGGCCCTCGGTAAAGGCCTACGACTAGGCTCTTGTCGTCTTCTTCAGGACGTAGTCAAAGCGTCTATTACTCGCGGAAGAATTGGAGTGCCAAGGGCAGGATTTTAGCCCGGTAATAACATGCCAAGGTGGTTGGCGCTTAAATTGTGCGGCTTCTTTTTAGCGCGTTAGGGTGGCCGGGGCCGATAACTTTGGCCCAGCATGGAGGGGCCTATGCCAAGGCTCCTCGAATGCAGTTGAATCTTCACACAACTAAGGCTGTGGTGCCGCGTGTTCGGCGTGATTGCTCACGAAATGAGCGCTCGATAACGCAGGCCTTATGCACCGATGATTGAACTGCTAAGAATCCGCGAGTCAAGAATGGAGCAACCGCTTTCACGGTTCTCCCTTCTGCTCCACGTCCGTTCCAAGCCTTTTTTGACCTTGGAACCCGACTGATGATGGGTGACCATTTCTGCTAAAAACCGGTCTCTTTCCCGTGCTATAGCAAGGCGAACGAAAGCCTTCCGCAAGAGTATCCGCGACTCGCTGCTTTGGCCCTGTCGAGTCAGGCCATCCGGTCGAAAGAGACATATTGGCCCGAATGGCCCCGATTTCTTCACTTGAGGATTTCCAGGAGGAATTTCTTGAAGCTCTTCGTCGGCGGCGCAGCGGCCGTAGTGGGTGCCGTGGCGTGGCTCACCGGCACCTCGTCGGGCCGGACCGCCCTGGAGACCGTCCTGCCTTCGTCCGCTCCCGCGGCGTCGAAGAGTATCATGGTGACCGTGAACGGGCGGGAGCAGCAGCTGCAGGTAAATGTCAACTCGACGCTCCTCGACCTCCTGCGAAGGGACTTGAAGCTCACCGGGACGAAGCCTGGCTGCTCGAACGGCGTATGCGGCGCGTGCACCGTCCTCATGGATGGCATGCCCATCTATTCCTGCCAAAGGTTGGCGGTCGAGGCGGACGGCCACGAGGTCACGACCGTAGAAGGGGTCGGGTCGGTGGGGTCGCTCACTCCCCTTCAGCAGGCGTTCATCGACGAGGGAGCGTTCCAGTGCGGCTACTGCACACCTGGCTTCATCGTCTCCGCGACCGCCCTACTGCGCTCGAACCCCGACCCCAGCGCCGACGAGGTGCGGATGGGCCTCTGTGGCAACATCTGCCGCTGCGGGAGCTATCCTCACATAACCAGGGCAGTGCTTTCGGCCGCCCAGAGGAGCGACTCGGAATGAGCAGCTCCGTGGTGGGGACGAACGTGCCCGATTTGCGCGGCACGCAGAGGGTGACCGGGACCGCCCAGTACACCATCGACCTCAGCAGGTCGAACATGCTAATCGGGCGCGTGGTCAGGAGCACGCAACCGAGGGCGACCATCATCAACATAGACACCTCGAAGGCCGAGAGCCTTCCAGGCGTCAAGGCTGTCATCACCGGAGAGGACGTCCCCGGGGTGCCCTTTCCTCCCTTCCTCTCCTACGACTTTCGGGTTCTGGCCGGTGCGGCCGGCAACAACAGCGTCAGGTTCGTGGGGGACGAGGTCGCCGCGATAGCGGCGGAGACCGCGGAGATCGCCGACGCGGCGGCCAAGCTCGTCGACATCCAGTACCAGTCGCTCCCCTTCAACCTCGACGCCGCGACGACCATGCAGCCGGGGGCTCCGGACATCGAGTCCCCCTGGTTCGCCGGGAATGTGCAGTGGCCGTACTCGCCCTACGTGATGGCGAGGGGCGACGTCGACGCGGGCTTCGCCCAGGCGGACGTGGTCTTCGAGGGCCAGTACGCGGTGCCGCCCCAGGTGGCCGCCTCCCTGAGGCCGTTCTCGTGCCTCGCGGAGTGGGACGGCCCCAACCTCACGGTCTACAACGATAGCCAGGTAATCTTCGTGAGGCAGGGGGAGCTGGCCACCCTCCTCGGGATATCCACCGAGAACGTGAGGGTGGTCTCCCAGTACCTGGGGGGTGGGTTCGGCGAGGACAACCTCTACAGGTTCATCCCCCTCGCGGCAATCCTCGCGCAGAAGACCTCGCGCCCGGTCAAGATGGTGATGCCCCAGGACTATGCGTTCGAGGGCTCCCCGAACAAGCGGCACGCCGCGAGCTTCACGGTGAAGCTTGGTGCGATGAGGGACGGCACCCTCACCGCCATGGACCTCCAGGCGACCTTCGACAAGGGCGCCTACCTTGCTGGCGGCGCGTCCGTCCCTTACGTCGCGGCCAGGGCGCTCTTCAACGGCTACCGCTGCCCCAACATGAGCTACACCACCTACGCGGTCTTCACGGACAACCCGCCCGCAGGCGCCTTCAGGGGGTACGGGGGGGTGCAGTCGAACTTCGCGGTGCAGTCCGCCATGGACGACCTGGCCGCGCAGCTCGGGATGGACCCCACCGACCTGCACTACATGAACTGCATCAGGCCTGACGACGTCCTCGAGATAGAGGACGAGCCAGTCGACTTTTCCCAGGTCGGCGGCTCGGCGTTCATGGAGGCCATCGAGAAGGGGATGGCGGCGACCGACTGGAAGTCCAGGTGGAGCGCCTCTGGCCCTGTGAGCACCTCAGGGCACACGCGCGCTGGGCTCGGAATGGCGCTGCTCACCTACGGGTTCGGCCACAAGCCCGACACCGCGAACGTGTCGGTCTACATCAGGCCGAGCGGCCAGGTCGAGGTCATGATGGGGACCTCCGACCTCGGCGGCGGGCAGGCGACGACCATGGCGATGATCGTCGCGGAGGAGCTCGGCGCGGCGCTGGGCGACGTCACGGTCCTCCTCGGGGACACGCAGTACCCAGCCGCCCCCGCCCTCGGCAGCTTCGGGAGCCGGACCACCTTCATCGCCGGGAACGCCGCCAAGGCTGCCGCGGCGAACGCGAAGCAGAACCTCCTCGCGGCGGCTGCCGGGGTGCTCGGCACCACTCCAGACCAGCTCACGACCAGCAACGGCCAGATTATGGTCAACGGCTCGAGCCGGAGCGCGAGCTTCTTTCAGGTCGTGAAGAGCCTGCCTGGAGGAGCGAGCGTGCAGGGGTCGGGCGAGTTCGTCCAGACGGCCCAGACGAGCAAGTCGGGGTTCCAGTTCGGGGCGTGCTTTGCCGAGGTCCAGGTCAACGAATGGACCGGGAAGATAGACGTGAAGAAGCTGACAATGGCCCAGGACTATGGCCAAGTGATAAACCCGCTCGCCGCAGAGGGGCAGATGCAGGGCGCCGCGATACAAGGGCTCGGGTACGGGATACTCGAGGACTACGTGGTGGACGCGACGACCGCCCAATCGATAACCCGCGACTGGCTCTACTACAAGGTCCCCACGACGATGGACGTCCCCGAGATGGTCGCCATCGCGATTGAAAACCCCGACCCGAGGGGGCCCTTCGGCGCGAAGGGCGCGGGAGAGAGCATGATCATCTGCACCCACTCCGCCATCCGGAACGCCATAGCGAACGCAATCGGCGTCAGATTCACATCCATCCCGATAACGCCGCAGATGGTCCTAGAGGCCCTGAAGGCCGGCGGAGGCCAATAGGGGTGTCGGACGACCTCCTACCGGAGCTCACGCCCAGGTCGCTCCCCCAGTTCAGCTACGTAGCCCCCTCGACCCTCTCGGACGCGTTGTCGCTGCTGGCAAAGTACGGCAGCAACGCCAAGGTGATGGCCGGAGGCTCAGACCTGCTCTACCTGATGAAGAGGGACGCGATGCCCGCCGTGCCCGAGGTCGTCGTGGACGTCAAGAAGATAGGGGAGCTGGGTCAGCTCACCTTCGACCCGGTCGGGGGCCTCTCCATGGGGGCGATGGTAACCATCGCCGACCTGGAGCGCTCTGACGTCATCGCTGAGAACTACCCGCTGTTGAGCCAGGTCTCGGACCAGATCTCCTCGCCTCAGGTCAGGAACGTCGCGACGGTGGGAGGAGCCCTCGCCCAGCAGGTGTGGTGCCCGTTCCTGAGGAACGCCCTGAGGTGCTGGAGGGCGGGCGGGTCCATCTGCTACGCGACCCAGGAGGGCGCGGACAACAGGTATTACATGAGCGTGATGGGCGGTGACGACTGCTACGCTGCCCACCCTTCCGACCTCGCGGTCGCCCTCGAAGCGCTCGACGCCTCCGTGGTGGTCGCGGGGGGATACGGGACCAAGACCGTGACGGTGGACGAGTTCCTTCCGGGGAACGTCTGGGTGGGCGGCGTGCTCCAGTCGCACATCCTCTCGCCGACCGACCTGGTGACGGCTGTGACGATCCCTCCCTCACCAAAGGATTACCGGTCTGTCTTCATGAAGTCAAAGATAAGGAACGCCCTCGATTTCGGCATCGCGAGCGTGGCGGTCACTGTCGCCCTCGACGGAGGCACCGTGGAGGATTCGAAGGTCATCTTCGGAGGAATCGCCCCGGCGCCGTACAGGGACGTCGCGGTGGAGGGGATGCTGAACGGGAGCGACCTCTCAACAATCGCCCCGGAACAGGTCGCTGGTCCAGCCCTCTCGGCCGCGACCCCTCTCCAAGACAACGCTTACCAGGTCGACGTGGCCAGAGGAGTCCTCATGGAAGCTATCGCCGAGCTTTCCGCCCAGCGCTAGACGAGCCCTTGCCTCCAGACTAACCGCGTTCGGTGAGCTAGACTTCGACCCAGAATCACCGAAGCCCCCCTTAAGGGCGCGACCAATCGTTTTGCTGCAACTGAATCTATCGCAAACCCGGCGAACGACAGTCCGAGCATCATGCCAAGGAATCCCTTATTACGAGTGGAGCCAGTCAAACGCCGACAAGCTTTGGTCTTCCTCTTAGATCGGGGTAGCGAGTTCAACGCTACGCTGGAGGAAGTGTGGGCGTTCAATAGGGCGCACTTTGAGCACCCGCACCCCAGCGTCTCCAACGCGACGGTGACCATCCCGGGGGCAGGTTCGCCCCTCCAGACGGCTGCAAGGAATGTGGAGCACAGTCCAGACTGGAGGAGAATTGAGTGCCAAGGGCAGGATTTGAACATGCGACAGCTCGGTCTTCAGCCGAGTGCTCTCCCAGGTTTCCCAGCGGGTTTTCCGCTTCTGAGCTACCTTGGCACAACTTCGGCTGTCGGCCGGTGCACCACTTAAGTTTTCAGCGCGAGAAACCCTTAACTCGGGTGGGCTATCCCTTAAACGGCGACCCAGCATGGCCAGACCAGTGAAGGCAAAGTACCGTCTCTCTGCGACGTTCGACGCCCCCCAAGACTACGTCTTCGCGTGGTGCACCGACTTCCAAGAGGACGACAACAAGATGATCGGCTCCAAGACCGAGAGGAAGATCCTCGAGAAGAGCCCTGAGCGCGTGATCTGGCGCGTGCGCTACAAGGACGGCAAGGGCTTCGCCGAGGGGGTGCGGGCGGTCTGGCTCGACCCGCCAAAGTCGTGGCACCTCGACACCTGCGGCGACGGGAGGGAGGTGGGCGAGTACAAGCTAAAGTCGCTCGGCAAATCGAAGACGCGGCTCGACATGAAGTTCGTCGTGACCTACGACAGCAAGGACGAGGTCGAGGACGAGGACGAATGGGAGGCGGACGGGGTCAAGCACTGGAAGATATACAAGAAGGCGCTCGAGGCGGACTTCAAGGCTGGGAGACCGGCGAAATGAGCTCCCGCGTCTACCTTGGAGCTCCACCGGTGTTGTCTTCGAGCCGGACGAAATAGACATCAATCTGGCGCGGGTCCTTAATGTTGATTCGCCCAAGGGAGAGCCGCAGAATTCTCCTGAGGACGCCCTGCCGTGAAAGGTCCGTCACCTCAAGGGTGAGCCCTAGCTTGCCCGCCAGGTCCCTTGCCTCGCTCAATGCGCGCGTCTGCCTCTCGTCGAATATGTAGTCGTCGACGATGGCTCGCTTCCTGTCGACGCCCACTTTCCCATACTGCGTCATTAGCGGGACGTCGTACTCTACGACTCTGGACGTCTTCGCGCTCCTGATGACTAGTTGCAGTTTGTCGTCGGTCGTCTTCAATTCAGGCTTCACCATCAACTCTCAGAACGACGCTCGTGGTATATCCTTGGTGCCATGCCACGACGGCATTCCGAGCCCCGAAGGGCGCTGTGGAGAGAGCCGGCGTACGACGGCACTGCCCTTATAGTCGCCGCGCCTTCCAAGGGCTCCAATGACCCTCTACGAGACCGCCTTCAGGCTCCAGCACGACTGCCCTATGAACGACCTCTCGAAGCAGCACCCCGAGATGGTGATGTCCTCCTGGTGCAACTCAGAAACGGACGTCCTCGAGATTTCCAAGGAGGGCGCCGAGATCGACCGGTTCCAGGACGACGTGGAGTTGATGTGGAAGAAGATGAAGGTGAAGCCCCTCCGGAGGGCGAACAGCGGGGGAGACGTCCAGGTGGTCATCCACCACTGCGCCTGCTTCAACATCCGCGCCCCCGTGACGCCGGTCTTCGAGAAGAACCACTGCCTCGAGCTCCAGCCCTGCGTCTACAAGGGCGGCTGGGAATACTACAGGATCATCTCCTTCACCGAGAGGGACGCGCGGAACGTCTTCGCCACCCTCGGGCAGTATTGCAACGTCGAGGTCATCTCGCGCCGGGCGATAAAGTCGGGCGCGGTCAAGGAGACGATGCTGGTCTCCACGAGCGCGCTCTTCGGCGGGCTCACGAGGAAGCAGGTCCAGGCCCTGGTCTTCGCCCTCGAGAACGGCTACTATCAGGTGCCGAAGAGGGTCACTACCGAGGAGATGGCCAACAAGCTCAAGCTCCCGAGGACCACATACGAGGAGCACTTGCGGAAGGCCGAGGGGAAGGTCCTCAGGTCGATGGCCCCATACATCAACATGAGCCCGGCCTGAACTCTTCCGTGTATTTGGCAAAGCAACCCCAATTCGCATAAATAGGCTGGTCCGCCAGACGGGGCGTCCGTGCGACGATCTGACGTAGATTTCAAACAACGGTCAGTTGGGCTTTTGGTACTTTCTCTTCTCGCTGTCGGGTTCAGCGGGGTATTCCTCATCAGTCCGGCAAGCGCCGAATCGCTGGGCTCTTGGACTCCGACCACGTCGTACCCGGCCGCCGTGTACCTCCACTCTTGCGCTAGCTACTCCGGCTACGTCTACTGCGTAGCGGGCGGTGCCACAGATTCCGGGAACGGGGTCTACTACGCGCAGGCATCCTCCTCCGGAGTGGGAGCGTGGTCGAGCACCACGTCGTACCCCAGCTTCATAGGGGGGTTGTCGTGCGCGACCTACTCGGGCTACATCTATTGCGTGGGCGGAGGCAACATCGTCGGGGACATCGACAACGTCAACTACGCACCGGTCTCCTCTTCTGGAGTCGGCACCTGGACCTCGACGACAGCCTACCCGTCGGCCATAACCGACGAGTCGTGCGCGATCTCCTCGGGCTACATCTACTGCGTGGGAGGCACGTCCGACAGCTTGGCCGGGATCACAGGGCACGTCTACTACGCCCCGGTCTCCTCCTCGGGAGTGGGCGCGTGGACCCAGTCGACGGGCTACCCGTTCCCCATAGAGAACACGTCCTGCTTCATCGCGTCCGGCTACATCTACTGCGTCGCGGGCTTCGCGCTCTCAGGCTACACGAGCGTCGTTTACTACGCGCCCATTTCCGCTTCCGGAGTGGGCGCTTGGACCGCCACGACGTACTATCCCACCGCCGGCGGCTATCTCTCGTGTGCCACTTCGTATGGGGTCGTCTACTGCGTCGACGGGACCAACTCCAACGGCTCCGCCGACACGGATGCGGTGTATTACGGCCTACTCTCCACGCCTGGAGTGATATCCTGGACGAGCACGTCAAACTACCCACTCGCGCTGGTTGACGACTCGTGCGTCGCCTCCTCAGGCATCATCGCCTGCGTCGGTGGCGTGGGCTACGGGACCTCGGCTATCGACAACGTCTACTACGCATCGATCGCCCCTCCCGGAGTGACCGTCACCTCGACCGCCACAAGCACCACCACGACCACGACTACCACAATCTTGACCAGCACGGTCACCACTCCGACCACGACGACCTCGACGACGACCCTCCCCCCCATAATCACGACCACAACCACGACGACGAACGTAATCGCGACCTCGACCACCACGTCGACCACGACGGTGGCCACAGAGGGCTCCCTCGAGACCACCATCCAGGCCAACCAGGGAACCCCCTCCAATCCGGGCGATACTGTCTTCAGCCTGCTCTACGGCCTTGGGTCTTCTTTGACGAGCTTGAGCAACACGATCGCCACCGACTTTGGGGGCGTCACCTCCTCGCTCGCTAACATCCAGTCCGCGCTGAGCGCGCTTCAGACGGGACAGACCAGCTTGACCGGCACCATCACGACTGACTTTGCAAGCGTGGTGTCCAGTCTGACCAACATCCAGTCGACCATCAGCACGCTCTCCACCAACATCACGACGGACTTTTCGACGGTCGATTCCAACCTCGCGTCGATTACTTCGACGCTCAGCAGCATTCAGACCTCGGTCAACAGCCTGTCGAGTTCGCAATCGCACAACGGTCTCACCGGCTCGGCCAGCGGGGAGACGACTCTGACCTCGACGGCACCGAGCGCGACGATATACACGACCCCCAACGGCAAGGTGGCGATAGTGGGCGTCAGCGTCAACGCCACGCTCCCGTCGCCATTGTTCTTCCCACAGGCCGGTCCGCTCGTCATCCGATTCTACACCGACCCGAGCAATCCGAACGTCTACGTCCAGCAGAGCGTCACCGTCAACATCTTCGGTATCTCCGGGAACAGCGGGAACGGCTACGTCGGGACGGGAGCCGCTTGGAAGGTCGTGCTGGTGGCCACGATACCCACGCACGACAGCAGCTCGATCAAGACGAACTGGGCCGTTTCATCGATGGGCCCACAGTAGTCGCGGGCGCATAACACTTTTGGTTTCGCTCCGCGCTCGCCCAGACTCTGGCCATCGCTCGACATCCTCCTGAAGGAGACGGGGAAGGAGGAAGGAAGGTAAGAGCCGACGGAGGGATTTGAGCCCTCGACCTAGTCCTTACGAGAGACTTGAGCCCACGAGAGTGGTTCGCTCTACCAGGCTGAGCTACGTCGGCACCTGTCGCGGTCCCGGATTTTCGCCGTTTTTAAACATCGGGAGGCTCTCGCCTACAGCCTCACGAGCTTCTGGAGCGTGTGGCACGCCCCGGGGGCCCGCCTGGTTATCGGGACCTCCGCGACGTAGATGTCTCCGCTCCGGTCGACGCACACCCCGTGGGGGGCGAAGAAGCTCCCTGGTGCGCACTTGTCCTCCCCCTCGATCCTTCCGAGGAGCTCACCGTCGGGCGAGCGCATCGTGACTCGCGGGAGGATCCTCTTCCCGTGCCTCGGGACCGAATACCTGGTCCTTATCGCGGGGTCGTACCCGAACTCCGAGACGAACAGCGTCCCGTCCGCGCCCTCCGAAATCCCCGTGGGCCCGGCAAAGTCGTCCCACTGCGCCATCGGCCTCCCCTTGAGGTCGAAGACCTGGACCCTGTTGTTCTCCCTGTCGGCCACGTAGAGCGTCCTCCCTCCCTGGATCAGGGCGTTGTGAGGGAGGTTGAACTCGCCAGGCCCGTCCCCGGGCGCCCCCCACGACTCGAGCAGCTTCCCGCCTGCCGAGAACTTGTGGACGCGCGCGTTTGCGTACCCGTCGGAGACGTAGAGCTCCCCCGAGGGGCCGAACGCGACGTCGGTGGGCCCGTTGAACGGCCCCGCAGAGCGCTTGATCTTGGAGTTCCTGCCGTCGCCACCCGTATCCGAAGGCACGTTCGCAGTCCCAAGGGTCATCAGCAGCTCCCCCTTCGGCGTGAACTTGCGCACCGTGTGGTCGAGGAGGTCAGCGCAGAAGACGGAGCCGTCCGGGGAGACGCGGACGTTGTGGGCCTTGGTGAAGACCCCCTCCCCCCACGAGGCCAGGAACTCGCCCTCGCCGTCGAAGACCATCATGGGGTGCTCGCTCCTGCTGAAGACGTAGACGCGCGAGCGCGAGTCGGTGGCGACGCCCGCGACCTCCCTGAACGACCAGCCGTTCGGGACCTTCGCCCAGTCCGAGTCCGCCTGGTAGACGCCGGCATCAGTGACGACTCGGGTCGTGGGCACGCCCGTGATTCGCCCTCTGGCTATATAATCGAGGGCGATAAGGGAGGGTTGGCAACAGACATGACGACCCTAACCCTGGAGCAGGCTGAATCGTGGATAAAGAAGGCATGCGCGAAGGCGACGCAGCTCGGCGTGAAGGTCTCCGTCTGCGTCGTGGACGCCGGAGGCAACCCCGTCGCCCTCGCGCGGATGGATGGGGCGGGGATCCTCTCGCCCGACATCGCAAGGGGGAAGGCCTACACGGCGGTCGCCTTCAAGAGCCACTCGAAGGCAATGGCCGAGAGGATGAAGGACAGGCCGGCGGCAGGCCTCGGCCTCACGCAAGCCAGCGGGAACAGGGTCGTCCTCCTACCCGGAGGGGTCCTCGCCACGAAAGGTGACCAGATAATCGGCGCCGTCGGGGTGAGCGGCGCGACATCGGACGAAGACCACGAGTGCGGAATCGAGGCCATCTCGGCCTAGGTCAGCCAAGAGTTCTGGAAAGCATTTAGAGCCTCCAAAAGCCAGCCGCACTCGCGCGGGAGTCGCCCAGCATGGCCAACGGCGTTGGATTGAGGTTCCAATCCCTTAGGGGTTCGTGGGTTCGAATCCCACCTCCCGCATCTTCCAAATCGCCCAGCGGGAGTTGTCGAAACAGTTGTGTTTTCAGGTCCCTGGCAACTCTAAAATATCGGCGCGCTGGTCTAAGATCGAAGCGAAGTTGAGGAGCGCCATTCCAATCGTCGCAGGGGTCATACTCGTGCTGATTGGGATTGGATGGGCGGCCCAGGGGGCAGGAGTCATCGGGGGAAGCAGCCTGATGGACAACAACTCGCTATTCATCCTCCTGGGCGGGTTTCTGGCGGTCTTGGGAGTCGCGATGGTCGCGTTCGGCGCAGTCTCGAAGCCGAAAGCTCAGGCGCCCCCTATGTAGCGGCAGGCATCCCTTTCGCTCTCTCAGCACAGAGCTTCGGGCCGAAGAGCAACGCGTCCACAGACAGGCTTCGGCCTGCGTCAGTCTATATTGAGTTGGTCTACCAGGTGTCCTAGCTTCTCGATCTTCTGGAGCTCAAAGCTGGGGTCGGTCGATATCAGCAAGATCCTCGCGGAGAGGTTGAAGCAGATGATGGTAACCTTCTCCCTGACCAGAATGACCGTCCTTATGCGCCCGAAATACTTGTCCATCGGCGCGCTCATGTTGAGGGCTATCGTCGCCTTCACGTAGACCGTCTCGGTCTCGCTTTCAGGCTCCAGGGAGGTCACGCCGGGCCTCCCGAAACTCGCCGTAGGTTTCCCATCTAGCGCCAGGAACACGACATACCGCAACGCCCTGTCAAAGGAGAAGATGTCGTTCACCTTCATCTGAAGCATACTTCGATCGGTCTCCATCTTTGCCAGACCCTTCTCTAGACTATACCGGCCTCGATTGATTCGATGGCCTGCTGGATGACGCTCGCGAAATGGCTCAAGGACTTGTCCCGCTCCAGCTTGGTCTCTTTCAACCGGAGCTCCCTCAAGATCGATTTGAGCAACTCTGCGCTTCCAAGACCGAAGATGCCCCTGAGCGCGTTGGTAAAGCCCTCAGGGTCGCCAGAGACCTGGTTGAGCTTCAAGCCTCCCTTGGATTCGACGAAATATAGCGTCGCTGCCCGGGCGGATGCGCCCAGGGTGCTGAGAAGGCCTTTCTCGACGCATGCCAGTATCGTTTGATTCTCGGACGAGACCCCTGCAGAGTTTAGGCCTGTCTTGTCGCTACGGAAAATGTCGTCTCCGCTGGGCACGATCATCTCAACAATCCCTTAGAGATGGGTGACCGGAGCCGTTGGCGCTTTCACGATAGCCGACGCTCATTCTTGGCGAATTTGCCCCGTTTCGCTCTTAAGGGTTATGCAATTGTAGTACAACCCCTCGCAACCGGTGGGCGATTGACATCCAGACTGCCGCGATTTAGCGGCCCTTAAGTAACTTGGCGTAGGAATCTGGTCGTATGTACGTTACCATAGGCGTGCACCATCCAAAGCCGGGCAAGGAGGGGTCCCTTCTGGAGTCCATGAAGAGATTCGGAGAAGCGCAGCGCGGCCACAAAGGCCTCCTCTTCGTATTCGCCTGGAAGGACGAAGAATCGGGCTCGTTGATTGGGACGGCCCTCTGGGACACCAAGGAGGACTGGCTGGCCGCCAGACCGGACATGGCCAAGGCGGTGGAGGGCGTGGACTTTCAGGAGCTCGACTACTCGTCCGAAGTCTACAGGGGCTTCCCGGTGCTCTGAACCTAGTCACCCTAGAACCGGACAGTCTCGTCCGAGCGCCCTCCGCTCTCGATGCTTAACTACGGCAAGGAATTGGTCGACGGGGTTGAATTACACCGAGCCACACGTCCCAACTCCCGAAGACATCATACCGACGATGCTCTCCTTCGCGTCCGTGAAGCCGGAGGAGACGGTCTTCGACCTCGGCTCGGGGGACGCTAGGATAGTGATAGCGGCCGCGAGGGACTTCCATGCCAGGGCGGTAGGGGTGGAGACGCGCAAGCGCCTCGTGAAGGCGTCTCGCCAAAGGATCAGGGAGCTCGGGCTCTCCAAACAGGCCAAGATCACCTGCCGCAATTTCAAGAAGGTGAGCCTGCGGAAGGTCGACGTCCTCTGCACCTATCTCTCGAGCTACACCCTCAACCTCCTCACCCCGAAGTTCGTGAAGGAGCTGAGGCCAGGCGTCAGGATCGTGAACTTCGACTACCCCATCCCAGCTTGGAAGGCCACGAAGGAGATCGAGGTCATTCCCGCGGGCTGGAAGAAGCCCCACTCGATTTACCTCTACGTGGTCCCCGCGGCGCCGGCCAGCTAGCCTTCATCGCCCGGATGTCGACCGGAGCCCATACCCGACCGCCCTGTCCGCAGCTATGTGGCCCAGCCACGCGAGGACGGGCCAGTACGGAGTCCCCGAGACCAGCCAGAGCCCGCCGAAGGCCAGGCCCCACACCAATGCGCTGTGGAAGGTGTTGTAGAGGTAGCTTCCCCAGGCGGGCCAATCCCTCCTCTTCGACGACAGCCCTATGGGTATGAAGGCGGCCAGGTCGGGGAACACCATCCAGAACACGGCGGCCGGCCAATCGAGGCCCCCCATATGGAGCCACCTGAAGATCAGGTACGCGAGGATCGCGAGCGTGGCTGCTGCGTACTCCAGCCTGTAGAGCATGGAGCTCGCTCCCTGAAACCCGGGCCCGAAGCCGCCTCGACTTCCCATCGCAGACCGTCGAAAGCCGAGAATCGTATTAAGACTTGAGCCCGCGCTCCGCACGCCTCGCCCTTATACATCGCGTGCCGCTCCGCAGGCGTGGTCGCCGCTCACCTTGTGGTGGCTCTGACACTATGGGCTGTCGCGGCGTTCATGGTGTACCTCTTCCTCCTCAGCTTGCTCTGGGGTGCGGGATACGGCCCGACCCCGAAGAGGCAGCTCAAGGCCGCCGCGGTCCTCCTCCAGTTGAAGGACGGCGACACGGTCTACGACCTCGGTTCCGGCTTCGGGAGGGCGCTCATCTTCTTCGCGAAGGAATACCATGTCCACGCCGTCGGGGCTGAGATAGACCCGCTTCGCAAGGCAATCTCCGGGTGGAGCGCGAGGAGACGGGCCTGTCGACGAGCATCACCGTCCTCAGAAAGAACCTGCTGGACGTCGACCTGCGCGGCTCCAGCAAGGTCTTCGTCTTCCTGTCCCCGCTCGTGATGAGAAGGCTCCAAGAGAAAGTGGGAAGAGAGATGCCTCCCGGCGCGCTGGTTGCTTCCGTCGAGCATCGGTTTCCGGACTGGAAGCCCACGGAATCTCTCGAGAACGTGCATCTATACGTGGTCCCAGCTCCGAAGGACTTGCTTAGGTCATCCATCGCGCACCAGGATTGATATCCTCCGTCTGCATCGAATAAGGCGGCTGTCTGGGAGCGACTTACGCATTCTGGGGGACGGTTACGTCTTTGAGCCGCAAGCCCAACAGCCTCCCAGGTACTTTCTCCAACCGGCGCGTGATGGGGTTTACCCTCAATCCTGCAGCCTCCAAGGTGGTCAATCCGATCAAGTTGGTGTCGTAGATGAATATGGGGACTACTCGCGTCGTTCCTTGAATCTCCAGTTCCGCGCTTCCCACATCGATGGTGTCAGATTTTCCATTCGCGAGGACCACCTCTTGGCGGTCGATGGCGGCGATGCCGAGCTGCTCCGCCAGGCCCCTCTCGATTGTGGTGTTGGTGGCCCCTGTATCCACTATCGCCTTTATCGTCCGGCTCCCGCGCGGGCCGCGGATGGTCACCTTCACGACGGTCTCTCCCAAAGTGCTCGGGAGTCGATAGGGCCTAATAAGCGCACATGTGGCCCGCCTTCTCGACGACCCGCATCAGCCACTCCGCGCCGCATTCCTCCCGGAAAGGCTTCAGGACCGTCGAGCAGGCCTCCGCGAGGAGCTCCACGTATCTCTTCGCGTCGTAGACCGTCTTCTCGTCCGCCAGCTCGAACGCGACCGCCCTCCTCCCCGGCGACTTGGACTCGTAGTCCGTTATGACGTACTGGACCGCCTCCCCTGCGTGCAGCTCCACGCCCTCTCGCACCAGCTGGTCCGCGACCGAGGACGTCAGCGACCGGTTCGCGTACTCCCCAGGCTTCTTCGAGAGGTTCCTCGTGAAGACGAGCCCCCCGATGGGCGCGCGGTGCTCGAGGAGCGACCTCGCGTGCTCGAGGAAGATGCCCATGCACTCATCGACCGTCGTCCTCGCCTCCTCGACGGTCTCGGCCCTGGCGAGCAGCCTCGAGGATCTCCAGCTGGCACTTTGAGAAGAAGGCAGGCGTGTCGTGCCGCCTCGCCTCTATCCCGCGGACCTTGAGCCTCCCGTCCCTGTACGCGCCGAAGTACTGGTTGAGGACCGGGACACCCGCGTCCACCTTCGAGGGGAGGAACGCGATCCACTTGTAGATGCCCTCGAAGGAGATCGCGAACCTCGTCTCCGCCTCTATCTCCCTCCGGAGCCTCTCGAAGTCGTCCTCGTTGGCGCCCTCCTTCTTCAGCCAGAGGGAGTCCACGATGCCGTGCATCACCCGGAAGCCCCTCCTCTCCGCCACCCTCGCCGCGTCGATCAGCACCTTCCTGTCCCACGCGCAGACCCCGATGTGCGCGTCGATGCGCCCGAACTTCGCGTTGTTGAACCCGAGGTAGCCGAAGGTCGCCACGCCCACCCACTTCAGGGCGTTCCTCCGGGACTCGTAGCGCGCCCGCTCCTCGCCCTCGGTGACCTGCTCCAGCCTCTTGTACTTCATCCTCTTCTCCACTATGATCCTCACCGCCTTCGGGACTATCCCCTCCGGCCGCCTCTCGCACACGTTCCAGTCGAGCTCCGGGATCCTGTTCGCCGAGTCGGGGCAGCACGAGCACCTCACCGTCTCCGCGGAGATGTTCTTCTTCATCATGATGCTCGGATACAAGCTGGAAAAGTCGAGCTCCCCCACCCCCTCGTGCACCCCGAGCTCCGGCTCGAAGATGAAGCCCCCGCGGTCGGCGACGAGGAGCTCCGCCCTGCTCTTGAAGCTCTCCGCGAGGACGGGCTTCCATGGGATGAGCATCCCCTCCTTGGTCGCGTGGTAGAACTGGAGGCTCGAGAGCGCCTTCCCTATGCTCGCCCTGCTCGCCGTGTGGAGGGGGAGCCTGCACACCCTGCTCACCTCGTAGAAGCCCTCGAGCCCGCTCTCCCTGCAGACGAAGGAGCTCGACGTGTCGAGGTGGACCCTCCCGCGGAGCTTCATCGCGGAGGGCTTGAACAGGATCTTGCCGTAGCTGAAGTAGGACGACCCCTTCTTCGCCGGGGCCTCCAGGACGCTCCCGTCCCTGTCTATCCTGAGCCTCTCGGCGACCCCGTTGGCCGCCGCCCGCGAGACGAGGTAGGGCAGGACGAACGCGTCGCCGTCGCTGGTGAACACCAGGTCGGGGTCGAGCTTCTTGACCTGCTCGACGAGGCCGAGGATCTTGTCCTCCTCCGACCCGCCGTCTATGCCCGAGACCGAGCCGTCGCCGCCCTTCAGGCTGATCGACTCTATGGGGTCCGAGGCCTTGGCCATCTTCCCGGACTTTCTGATGGCCACCTCGACGTCGACCGAGCGCAGGCTCGGGACCTCGTACTGGCACGACCAGATGTCGTCCTGGATGTCCCAGCTCAGCCCGTCGGGGGTCTCCGAGACCTCGCAGTAGGCGAGGGGGAAGAGGTCGTTCTCGTAGAGGTACATCTGCTCGGGGGGCACGTCCACGTTGTAGAGCCTGTAGGTCCCGAAAGGCCTGGAGCGCTCGACGCCCTCCGCGAGCGAGGCGACCTTCTTCGCGTCGTCCACGACCAGCTCGAGGACCTCGCTCTCGCTCCTGTCGGTGGCCCTCTCGAGCTTCATGACGCGCCTCGACCACGAGAAGTCCCGCCCCCTCCCCTTCTCGAGGTCGGCCAGGTCCTGCCTGCTGTCGGAGGCGACGAAGATCGAGGGCGCCCACCTGTCGACGAGCCTCCTGGTCTCGCCGTTCTCGAGCTTCAGCCACACGACCATCTTCCCGGGGCTCTCGGTGTAGAGGTCGAGTATCCACCCCCGCATCCCGCTACACCGCCGCCTTCTTCCTGAGCTCCTCCATCTCCCTGGCCATCCGGGCGATCCTCTTGTGCTGCACGAAGAGGATGCTCATGAGCAGGGCCTCGGCGGAGAACGGCGAGGCCTTCGCGTGCATCGACGGGATGTACTCGTAGCACTGCCTCAGCATCTCCGTGAACAGCTCCCTGTCCTCCGCCTTGAGGGCGTCCCCGAACCCTTTCCAGCTCTCCAGCTCCTCCATGATCTCCCTGTCCGAGAGGGTGAACCCGCCCACGCCTGATGGCTGTGGGCTTCTTGCCTCATCGGCCAAACTTGCCTATCCTCCTTCGTTGGACAGGTAGAGGCTCGGCCTCTACACGGGCCCGTTCCAGACCCGCCTGCAGGATGTTTCTCGCTGCATTCACATCCCTGCCTATGACCAATCCGCAGTTCGAGCATTCATGTACACGAACCGAGAGGTCCTTTGGAACCATCTCTCCACATCCTGAGCATTTCTGCGATGTTCCCGATGGGTTGACGAGGATAACTCGCCCGCCGCGCCTTTCTGCCTTGTAGGCAGTCAGTCGGCGCAGCTTGCCCCAACAGGCGTCCATTATTGCCGATGCGAAGTTGTGGTTTCCCACCATGCTTTTGATTTGAAGCTCCTCGAATACTATCAGGCTGTTCTCTTTGGCCAGCCTGTAGGAGAGCTTGTGCGCGTAGTCATCCCTCTGACGCGAGACAGTCCTCCACGCTTTGGCGAGACCTATTCGAGCCTTCTCGCGATTGTGGGAGCCTTTCTTCTTCCTTGAGAGCTGGCGCTGAAGTGATTTGATCCGCGATACCGACTGATTGAGCCAGCGCGGGTTCTCGATTACGGTGCCATCACTGAGAGCCACGATGTTCGTGAGACCCGTGTCCACACCCATCTGTCCAGAACCGGCCTTGTCGAGTCGCTTCTCCTCGTCGACCGCGAAGGCGACGAACCACTGGTCTACATCTCTGATTATCGTCGCCCTCTTCGCGATGCCCTGAATCGTCCTGTGAAGACGCAGACACACGTCTCCAATCATCGAGAGGCGGACGAAGCCTTGGTGGATTGAGAAGCCTGTGTAGTCGAAGGTGAAACTGTGGTACTTGCCTCGCCTCCTGAACCTCGGGTAGCGGCGAAGTCCTACGAAAAATGCGCCGTAGGCCTTGTCCAGACGAGTTGCCACGTCCTGAAGCACGTGGGACTGGACTGCCGCGAGGAACTTGTTCTCCTTGCGCATCTGGGTGATGTGGCGTTTCTGTGTGAAGTATCCATCATGTGTTTCCATCCTCGAGGCGAGTAGGTTGTTGTAGAGACGGCGACAGGTCTCGATTGTCTCCTCCATCTTCGTCGATTGGACCGGAGTTGGGTAGAGCCTGAACTTGTAGGTGATCAAATGTCCTTCACTCCCGCGCGCTTCGCGCTCTCCGAGAGCACCTTGAAGTGGTGGAAGGCGATGGCCATCGCCATCCCCTCGAACCTCGACGTCCTCACCGCGGCCGAGGACGCGGAGGCGTAGAGCCTCGCGGCGTTGAGCATCTCGTCGAAGGCGGGCCGGTCTCCCTTGGGGAGCGACCTCCTGAAGCGCCTCCACTCCTCGATCTCCTGGGCCTCCGCTATCCTGAACGAGGGGGTCGTCCTTCCCACGGCTAGCCGCCTCCCGCCTTTCTGCTGGGGTGGTTGTGGAAGAGCAGGTCGCGCAGCTTGAACTGCTGCGACGACGGCTGCTTCCTGAACGGGTGCTTCAGCAGCGTCCCCTCGATGCGACTGAGCCGGACTCCTCGAGGTCGACCAGGATGTCCGCGTGGTCGGTCATCACCCGGTCGTAGGGCGTCTTCGTGACCAGCGTCATGAACGTGAGGACCTTCTTCTCCCTCCTCACCTCCTCCAGCCCTCGCCGGACCGCGCCCGCGAGCCTCCTCGCCTCGTCCTCGCGGAGCCCCGACTCCTCGTTGAGCATGCCCAGGACGTCGGAGAGCACGACCACCTTCGCGCCGTACTCGTCGACCACCTTCCCGAGCTCCTTCACCACCAGGTTCGCCATCTGATACATCGTGAAGGCCCTGCTCGTCACCACCCGCCTCAGGGCCTTCCTCGGGGCGACCCCGTAGAGCTTGGCGTAGGAGGAGAAGAGGTACAGGTCGGAGCGGTTCCCCCCGTCGATCAGCACGACGCTCGAGTCCGAGCCTCCCGCCTCCTTCGGGAGCTGCGCCCTGAAGCAGAGGAACTCCGCGACCGCGTTCGCGCAGCGCCCGGTGAAGGCCACCGACCAGGCCGGGTCGATGTAGTGCGCGACGAGCGCGTCGAGCGGCGCGAAGTTGAAGGAGAAGCCGCGCAGGGACGCGGCGGTCTGGAACTCGACCTTCGTCTCCGCCCTCGCCCTCTCCGCGGAGTATGCCGAGCGCGATATCTCCGACCACGCCTCCGGTATGTGGGCAGACCTGCAGGACACGCGCGCCTCGAGCGCCGAGCCGCAGCCCGGGCAGCGGTTCTCGAGGGACTCGACCGTGTCGCCCACGGGCTCGAGCGCCGCGCAGACGTTGAGGACGCAGGAGCACTCGGAGCAGGAGTACACGAACCGCTCCTTCTCGCCCCCGTCCGACATCTCGTGCAGGTAGTGCAGCGTTGGCACGACGCCCAAGCTGGATTTTTCTTATAAGCACCGATAGAATTTCGAATAATCCCGCAGAAGGAACTTCGTGCGGATTCCACAATCCACGCTACACGAAAGCAGCGAGGCGCGGGCCGATAGGATTAAGAGAACCAAGCCCCTGTTAGCCGGCTACGAATAAGACGCCGAAAAATGTAGACGATTACATATCCGCAGCTCCGGTGAAAGTGCGGGCCAAACTTGAGGAGATCCGGGCAGCGATCAGAGAAGTCGCGCCGACCGCCGTGGAGGGCATCAGCTACCAGATACCCTATTACGATTACAAAGGGCGGCTGGCTTGGTTCGGCCTCCAGAAAGCGGCACATCGGACTCTACCTGCGCCCTCCAGTGATAGAGGAGCACAAGAAGGACTTGGCAGGCTACAAAACCACCATGTCGGCCGTCCACTTGTCCCTGGACAAGAAGATCCCGGTCTCGCTCGTGAAGAAGCTGGTCAAAGCTCGGATGAAGAAGAACGAAGCGGAAGAGCTGAGTTCAGTTAGGCATAAATCCCGAGGGGGCGGGACTTGCGTGACAGACCCTTGCCGTTGAAATTCGGGACCATCGAGCAGACCGTCTTCTTCAAGGCCTCCCCCGAGGAGATCTACGACGCGCTACTCGACCCGCGCAAGCACAGCGAGTTCACGGGCTCGCCCGCCACCACGAGCGCGAAGAAGGGCGCGACCTTCACCGCATGGGAGGGCTACATCACCGGAAAGAACCTCGAGCTCGTGAAGGGAAAGAAGATAGTCCAGGAGTGGAAGACCACAGAGTTTCCCGACGGCTACCCCTTCTCGAGGCTTGAGCTCACGCTAACACCCAAGAAAGGAGGGACCGAGCTGAAGATGGTGCACTCGAAGGTCCCAGCGGACCAGGTCGCCGAATACACCGGAGGCTGGAAGAGCTCGTACTGGGACCCGCTCAAGGAGTATCTCGCGAAGGGCGAGGCTGCCGGCCGAGTCAAGAGAAAGGCGAGCGACAAGAGATAGCGTCGCTACTTGAAGGCGCCTGCCAGGAGAGTGTTCGCGGTCACCTTGACGGTGCTCGCGTAGCTCCACGTCGTCAGGGAGATGGAAGTCGCGCTGACCGAATTGACCAAGGAGGGCGTCGCCAGCTCCAGCCACTGCGTTCCAGCCGTCGGAGGCTCCTGCAGCAGCACCGTCGCGTTGACGGAGTATCCCGCCGTCCCCCTCTGGACGTTAAGGATGGCCGACTCGCTCGCATTGGCGACGGAGGTGGACGCGTGGAGCTCGACATACATGCCGTATTGGGCCGTGGTCGGCGTGAGGAGCACACCCGATTCCTCGCTGTATAGCAATGGGTGCACCGCCCCCGAGACGGTCACCTGCACCAGCGTCTCGTTGCCGACGTATATCGCCACCGGGATCGTGACGTTGAGGGTCTCGTCAAGAATGTTCACGACATATGCCCCCTCGGTGACCACCCCCCCGGCGAGGCCCTTGGCGTTCGTCGTGAAGATGTACTGCAGCGGGGGTGCGGCGCCGTAGCTCGAGAGCGCGGGCTGGGTAACCGTCACCGTCCAGTTCGGGAGGGGCACCGACTGGTTCGTCGGGATCGCGCTCCCGTCGCTCTTGTTCTGGTCCTGGTTCGAGAACAGGAAGACCGCCAGAGTCCCGTTGAAGTCAGGCGATATCCCCGGCGTGCTCGGGGAGCCGCTGATGGGGCTCATCGGGTTCACGAGCGTCGCTGTGTCGAATTCGTTGAACATCACCAGGGAGATAGCAAGCAAGCCCGCGATGGCCAAGGAAGTGACGAGCCTGGAAGACGCGGCCTTGCGCAAACTATCTCTTTTCCTCTCCGACGGCCGGAGCCCGTGACTAAAAACGTTTCAAGCGGCCCGCTTTTTGCAAGTTCTTAAGTGAGTTCTCTCAACCCCGTGCGCGCCAAAATGGTCAGCAACGAGGTCATCGTGGGAGCCCTTTTGGCAGTCAACATCGTCCTCTACATCCCGCTCGTCTGGCCTACCCTGAATAGAAGGAGGCACAGGGTGCACGCCTCGAACCTCGCCGAAGCCTTCAAGGGCCTCGATAGGGCGCTGAAGCAGGCCGTCCCAGACCTCGGCACCGGTTTCACCTGGGAGGAGGCGGTCGCGCGCCTGAGGTCCTCTGGCGTGCAGACGAAGGGCGTGGAGGTCGCGCTCAGGAGCTATGAAGAATATCGATATGGCGGGAATCCCCTCCCCAACTCGGACTACCACGACGTCGTGAAGGTGGCGAACATGCTCGGAGGGATTTCAGCAGGAAAGAGCGGAGGGACAAACATTGGGCGCTGAAATCAGAGACAAGGTCGTAAAGGAGGTGGGCACGGTCGTGGTCGGCAGGGAGAAGGAGACTGAGCTCATGCTGATGTGCCTGCTCGCGAAGGGGCACGTGCTCCTCGAGGGCGCCCCCGGCGTCTCGAAGACGCTCCTCGCGAACGCCTTCTCAAAGTGCCTCGGGCTGCAGTTCAAGAGGGTCCAGTTCACTCCAGACATCCTCCCTCTCGACATCATAGGGGGCTTCGTCTTCGACATGAAGGACAGGGAGTTCGAGTTCAGGAAGGGCCCCGTCTTCACCAACATCCTCCTCGCAGACGAGCTGAACCGCGCGCCACCGAAGGTCCAGAGCGCGTTGCTCGAGTCGATGCAGGAGCTGCAGGTGTCCGTCGAGGGGCACACAGAAAAGCTCCCGTCCCCGTTCATGGTGGTCGCCACGCAGAACCCGCTGGAGTTCGCGGGCGTCTACCCGCTCCCCGAGGGGCAGCTCGACAGGTTCATGGTAAAGATCAACATGAAGTACCCGAGCGTCGAGACCGAGTCGGGCATCCTGAGGAGGAACCTCACGAGCATCGAAACCAACGACGTGAAGACCGTCCTTACCCCGGGCGAGTTGGATGCGCTCGTGAAGAAGGTGGACGAAGTGAAGGTCTCCGACGAGGTGATAGGGTACCTGGCGCGAGTGGCCGAGGCGACTCGGGCCGTCGTTTCGCTCTCTCTCGGCGCGAGCCCGCGGGCGATGGTGCAGCTCCTCCACTGCGCGCGCGCCAAGGCGCTGCTGGACGGCAGGGACTACGTCACCCCGGGCGACATCAAGAGCATCGCGAACGACGTGCTGACCCACAGGCTCGCCATCGACCGCACTGCGGCGCTCAAGGGCGCCTCCAGGGACCCTGAGGAGGTACTCAGGGGAATACTCAACAGAGTGGAACCTCCACGCTAACCGCCCGCGGAAGAGACTATCTCGTAGCCACAGTCATTATGCTGATTGCCGCCCAGCTGATCAACATCCGGCTGATGCAGGTCTTGGGGGTCTCCCTCGTGGCCATGGCCGTGATTTCGGTGGCCATCTTCGAGTTCGTCATCAAGGACGGCGTCCGCACCACAATGGAGAGCGGCCACGTCGTCACCCAGAAGGGGGAGGAGCACGACACCGTCCTGTCGATAGAGTCCAGGGGGGCCGGCTGGATCGGCACCAGCTTCAAGATCGAGACGGGACAGCAGATGGCGACAGAGCCCATCTCCGAGGGGAAGGTCCGGATCCGCTTCCTCGGGAAGTACGCCGGGAGGATGGAGGGGGTCAAGGTCGAGATATCCCTCTCCGACCCGCTGCACCTCCTCAAGAGGACCGACACGGTCGTCCACAGAGAGTTCGTGCTCGACACTCTGCCCCAGTCCCTGCTCGCCTCCGTGATGCCAGTGCACAGGACAATCTACGGGTTCGGGGAGGCGCCGACCGGGTTCCCAGGCCCAGGCCAGGAGCTCTACGGCCTGGACAGGTACAACCCCGGGATGGAAACCAAGAACATCATCTGGAAGCGGGTGGCCAAGTCCTCCGACGAGAGCCTGATCGCGAGCGTCAGGGAATCTAGCGTGAGGGACGTAGTGAGGGTCGGAATCGTGCGGTTCGCGGAGAGGGGAGATGAACGCGAGGCCTGGGGCGACATGCTCTGCGAGGCGCTCGGTCAGATCGGGAAGGAGGCATTCGAGATGGGGGCGGGCGTCCAACTCGTCTACTTCTCCCCGCCAAAGGGCGAGGCGCCGGAAGAGAGGAAGAAGCGCGAGGATGAGGTCTTCTCTCCAGAGATCGTCCACGCGAAGAGCGCGGAGGTCATGGATCTCGCCGAGGCGCTCATGGCCTGCTCGGTGGCCTTGCCGTCCCGCGAGGTTGAGGCCGTCGTGGCCGACTCTGACATCATAGTGACCGGCCTCAAGGAGCTCGAGGACGACCAGCTGGCCAAGGTGCTCGCCGAGAGGCCCCTGCTGCTGATACACGAGGCGGCGGCCCCCTCCTCGGCATTCACGGAAAAGTCGGTGATCTGGACGGGGAACCAGAACCTGTTCTCGATGGTGAGGAAGGTAGTCGAGGCGTAGAGCAGGATGAACAGAATCGTCCTCGTGTGCAGCGCGACGGTGGGCGTCTCGCTCTACTTCACCTACGCGCTCTCCCTGGACCTCTTCGTCCAGCACCTTGCCGTGTCCACCATCAGTCTGATCGAAATCGTGATAATCGCGGCCCAGGTGGTCAAGCTCGCGGGGGTGATCATCCACTACGGGATGAAGCCCGCGAGGACGGAGGTCCTCCTGATCCTCTTCTCCGTCGAGACGCTGGTGGTGCTTGGCCTGATCATCGTCTATGCCACCTCGCCGAGCATCTACATGAGCAACGTCGTGAACACCGTCTTCTCGACGTGGATCGCCGCGCTCTTCACGGTGCTCCCCTCCTACGTCATCTTCGCCTCGGTCGTCCGGATGACACGGGACAGGAGCCCGATTGCGGCCCTGCTCGCGCCCACCCTCACCTTCGGCTTCATCTCGTTCGCCGCTAGCACGTTGCTCCTGTCCACGGGCGACTTCACGTTCGCGACCTTCTTCAATTTCATTATAGGCGCAGCCAGGAACGACGTCTCCGCGGGGAGCCTCCCGGCGCTGGCCCACTACTACATCCTGATCCCTTCGGTGGCACTGTACTCCGCCCTCTTCGTCTTCACGACCGTCCCGACCGCCACCAGCACGGTCCCTCCGAGGGTCGCCTTCGTCCTCCCCCTCCTGGCCGCGGCCGTCGCCCTGGGCTGGGTCTCCGCTGGGATTTTCGTCGTCCGGAATAGCCTTTTATCCTTCACGTTGCCGGGAATAATCGTAGTTGCCCTCCTCTGGCTATACATGCGGCGGTAGAGGGAGGGCGGCCGCGGTCATTGTGCTTCTAGGGCTACTCGTAGCTGTCCTCCCGCTGCAGTTCGGCCTCGCCTCCGCGGCCTCCGGGGCCGCGAACGCCGCCCCCGCGAGCACGACGACCTCCTCCACCTTCTCCCTCGGCTTCAGCCCCTCCAGCGTCTCCCCGGTCGCCGGCGGAATCCCCGTCTACACGGTCGGAGACACGATCTGGGCGGAGTCCGGCTACAACTACTCGCTTCCGCTCACGGTGACGTCCGCGAAGGCCAGCGCCAGCTCGGCGACCGACGTCGTCGCGTCGAAGACCCTCGCCCCGCAGGCCATCACGCCCCTCTACACGTTCACCGCGAAGGACACGGACGGCGTCTGGAACATCACCCTCGCGAGCCAGCAGGGCGCGGTCGTCATCCCGGTCCGGTTCGTGAACCTCGCGGCCCACCCCGTCTCCCTCGGGCCGCTCTCGTACTCCCTTGCCGGAGGCAACCTGTCCATCTCCACCAAGGCGAACCTCGGAGACTCCTACGACCAGGAGGTCTGCGCCGCCGGCAACTCCGCGAGCACAGGCCTGACCCTCAGCCTCCCGGCCGACATGGGGGACTCCGGGACCATCAGGCTGACTCCGGGCAACCCTGTCTTCATCTCGACGACAGGAGTGCTGAACTCGCCCTTCTCGTTCTGGTTCGACCTGTATCATCCTTACTCGCTCGACACCACGGCAGCTAACAACCTCGTCGCCGACAACCTCTTGGCCGCCGAGTCTCAGCCGGTCCCCTTCGCCGAGAGCGGGGCGGCCAACACCACGCTGGCGATGAACACGCCGCTCCACGAGGGCCGGTACGACATGAGGGCGTACTTCCAGAACTCGACCAACCTGGACGTCGTCCAGAGCACGGTCCTCGTCCTCAACAGCACGTACTGGGTCTCGCTCTCCAGCTCTTGCCCGCCCCAGGCGGTCCAGTCGCCGAGCATATCCTACATTTCGAACCTGGCCAACGGCCAGTCCAACTGGCCCAAGACCCTGTACATCATGTATCAGACCTTCGGGGTCGAGGGGGTGGCCTCGTCTCCCGTGGCGGTCAACGTCTCGAGCGTGAGCTTCTCCTTCGCTCCCTGGAACCAGTCTCTGGCGGCCGTCAAGGTGAACGTCCTCCCCGCGGCTGGAATCACCCAGACCAGCCAGGCGGGCAGCTCCCTCTACGTCCTGGCCTCAAAGTACCCCGTCCAGGTCAACTACACGCTTGACATCGGCGGCGCGACGGACCTCGCCCAGGGGTCGGTTACCCTCGTCGGTAGCGACTCCACCCAGACGGTGGAGGTGAGCCTGGCCGAGCTCAACGTGCACGTCGTCAGCGGGCAGGGCACGCCCGCCACCGTCGAGGTGAGCGGTTCGCAGGGCAACATCACGAGCAGCCTCGTGAGGTCCAACGAGACGGCGTCCTTCCTCGTCCCCTCGGGCGGCTACAGCGTCACCGGCACGCAGGGAGGGGTCACCACCTCCGCCGTGGCCAACATGACCGCCGGCTTCGCGAAAGCCGTGACGCTCAACTTCATCGCGGCCGTCGCGCCTTCCTCCGGGAGCTCGATCCCGAGCTACGAGATCATCCTCATCGTCACGGCTGCGGCGGCGGGAATCGCGAACGTGGCGAACTGGTTCCTCCGCTCGAGGAGCCTGAGGGCGAGGATGGCCAGCGCCTCTGAGGGATCCTAGAGCCGCAGCCCTGCTCCACCTTCTCCAGACACAGAGGATGGCGGATGCCGTCCACGTCGTCGACTCGACCCGGCACTCACCCTTAAATCGTGGGTTTGGCCCGAACCGAACTGAAAATGCAAGGGGGAGGAAGGCCCAATCGACTTATCAACGAAAAGAGTCCCTACCTGCTCGAGCACGCGTACAACCCCGTTGACTGGTACTCTTGGGGGCCGGAAGCATTCTCCAAAGCGAAGGCGGAGGACAAGCCAATCTTCCTCAGCATCGGGTACTCGACATGTCACTGGTGCCACCAGATGGCGCACGATTGCTTTGAAAACGAGGGAATTGCGGCGATTCTGAACGAAAAGTTCGTCCCTATCAAGGTGGACAGGGAGGAGAGGCCTGACCTCGACGAGGTCTACATGAAGGCCGTCACGACCCTCACGGGGCGCGGGGGCTGGCCTCTCTCCGTCTTCCTCACGCCCGACCTGAAGCCATTCTACGGGGGGACGTACTTCCCGCCAGTCCCCAGCCACGGCCTCCCGGGCTTCCCCGAGGTCCTGAACTTCATCGCGGACACGTGGAAGAGCAAGCGGCAGGAGGTCGTCCAGAGCTCTGAGGAGATCACCAAGGCGATCAGCGACGGCTACCAGCTCAAGGGGGAGGGGACCCTCTCGAAGGTCCTGTTGGACAACGCCTACGCGGTCGTCCTCTCGGCACACGACCCGCAGTTCGGGGGGTTCGGCCGCCCGCCGAAGTTCCCGCTCCCGAGCTACCTCGGGTTCCTACTGCGCTATCACGCCAGGACAGGCAGGAGCTCCGCGCTCAACCCCGTCATCAAGACCCTCGACTCGATGGCCGACGGGGGCATCCACGACCACCTGGCCGGCGGGTTCCACAGGTACTCGACCGACAGGTACTGGCTCGTCCCCCACTTCGAGAAGATGCTATACGACAACGCGCTGCTGGCCAAGGTGTACGCCGACGCCTACCGCGTGACGCGCATGGGGAGATACGCCGCGACCGCGAGGGACACCCTCGAGTGGCTCCTCGAAGAGATGACCTCCCCTGACGGAGGCTTCTACTCCGCCCAAGACGCGGACACCCCCGAAGGCGAGGGCTACTACTACACCTGGACGCCCGCCGAGGTCTCGCGGATACTCGGGAAGGACGACAGCGCGGTCTTCTGCGAGTTCTACGGCGTCACGCCGGACGGGAACTTCGAGGGCGGGAGGTCCATCCTCAACGTGACGACGACCCCCGAGAAGGCCGCGAGCAAGCTCGGGCTGACCGCCGAGCAGGTCGAGAATGCCCTGGGGAGAGGCAGGAGCGCCCTGCTCAAGGCAAGGAGGGAGAGGAGCCGCCCACGCGTCGACGACAAGATACTTGCGTCCTGGAACGGGCTCGCTATCTCCGGCTTCGCGTGCGCCTACCAGGCGCTTCAAGAGGACAGGTACCTCTCGGCGGCGACGAGGAGCGCCGACTTCATCCTCGCGAAGCTCGTCAAGAAGGGCACGAGCCCGATGCTCCGCAGGAGATACAGGGACGGAGACGTCGCGATAGAGGGAAACCTGGAGGACTACTCCTTCCTTGTCGCAGGCCTGCTCGACCTCTACGAGGCCTCGTTCGACAAGAGGTGGATGTCGGCGGCCATCATGTTGGCGGAGGAGATGGTCGGCCTATTCTGGGACGCCGAGGGCGGGGGCTTCTTCCTGAAGCCTCCGGGCGGAGAGATCGTGGCGATAAAGGAAGGCTACGACGGGCCCACGCCGTCAGGGAACTCTGTCGCAGCCCTCGACCTCCTCCGCCTCGCCGAGTTCACGGGCAACCAGGACTTTCGGGAGATGGCCGAGACTACCATGAAGCTCTTCGCAGACGCGATGGAGTCGATGCCGACCGGCTACTTGGAGATGCTCGCGGCCGTAGACTT
The DNA here is from genome assembly GCA_963820505.1 of uncultured Nitrososphaerota archaeon. GTDB lineage: Archaea > Thermoproteota > Nitrososphaeria > Nitrososphaerales > Gagatemarchaeaceae > Gagatemarchaeum. Next base: position 40,417 of record CAWFZY010000002.1, read on the forward strand.
CTCCTTCGGCTCCAAGGAGGTCGTCATCGCGAGCGGGTGGGGGCCCGAGGAGCTCATCGCGATGGTCAGAGAGATCCAGACGCGCTACCTCCCGACGAAGGTGCTCGCGATGGCCGACGGCGACCCTGCGATGGCGCAGCTCACCGATGGGAAGGCCAGCATCAAGGGGATGCCGACCGTCTACGTCTGCGAGAACTTCGCCTGCAAGGCGCCTGTCACGGACGTCGAGGCGCTGAAACTGCAGCTCGATGCCGTGCCCGCCAAGGGAGGCGCATAGGTGCGTGAGAACGCTTTGAAAGCGACCGTCCTCGTAGACTCGGAGAGGCCCAAGGTTAGCGAGAGCGAAGTCGTCTCCATCCTGAAAAAGTCGGGGATAGAGTACTCCGCGGCCAATCCCGCGTTCGGCGTGGTCGTGGGGGGCGACGGGCTATTCAGCTACCAGGGCAGGCAGCTAGGCATCCCGCTGCTCTTCGTGGGGACCAAGTCCCGCAGGCCCACAGACTCCAAGGCCCGCCTCGCCGAGGTCTACCTGACCGGCCTGGAGGCCGCGCTCCGCGACGTAAAGTCGGGCCGCTACACGGTCGCGAAGCACAGGCGGCTCGAGGTCTCGATCAGCGGCGGGGAGTTCAGAGGCGAGATCTTCACAGACGTCTCGCTCGAGAAGGGAGCCGACAGCAACTGCATCCGCTACACCGTCGAGGTGCGCGGAAAAGTGTTCGACTTCACCGACTCCGCGGTCTCGAACGGCATTGTGATAACGACCGCGGCGGGCTCGACGGGCTACTACTCCTACCTCGACAAGCTGGCGCACGGGGACAGGCTCGAGCCCGAGAAGTTCACCGTGATCAGGCCTGACGAGGTGGGCGTCTGCCACATCGCTCCCACCTACACCTCGAGGGACCAGACGAACCGGCACCCGCTTCGCTACACGGTCCCGTGGGGCTCCAGCTTCAAGATCAGCCTAATGCGCGACGCCGACGCGCACCTCTTCGGCGTCACCAGGTCCAGGAAGGGGCTGAGGATCACCACAAAGGACACGGTGGAGGTCGGACCAAGCAAGAATGCCACCAACGTGATTCGGCTGGCCTCGCGACACCACGCGCCTGGCTCCCCCTTTGACTGACTAGCGCTGCCTACGCGGCCTTCGCGAGGAGGCCGACCATCTGCTCGGCGTTCGAGACGAGCGGCGTCGAGTCGAGCTGGACCCTCACGCTCTCTTGGTCCTTCAGCCCGTTCCCTGTGCACACGCAGACGACCGTCGCGTCCCTCTCGATCTTGCCCATCAGCTTCCTGAGCGCGGCCAGAGGCACTGCGCTGGCAGGCTCCACGAATATCCCCTCGCTCGACGCCAGGTCCATCCTCGCGGCGATGGTCTCCTCGTCCGTCACGGCCAGCGCGATCCCCTTCGACTCCCTGAGGGCCGCGAGGGCCTTCTTCCACGACGCCGGGTTGCCGATGTTTATCGCGGACGCGATGGTCTTCGGATGGACGGCTATGACGGAGTCGCGGCTGTGCTCGAAGGCCTCGACCAGGGGCTGGGCGCCGGCCGCCTGCACGCCGACCATCCTCGGGAGGGAGTTCGAAATCCCCCACTCCTTGAGCTCCTTGAATCCCTTCCAGATCGCGCTGATGTTCCCCGCGTTCCCCACGGGGAGGACGACGTAGTCGGGGACCCTGTACCCGAGCTGCTCGTATATCTCGTAGGCGTTGGTCTTCTGTCCCTCTATCCTGTAGGGGTTGACCGAGTTCATGACGGCGAGCTCCTTGATCTCGGCGGCCACCTTCAGCGTGATGGCAAGGGCCGCGTCGAAGTCCCCTTCGACCCGGATTATCTTGGCCCCGTAGGCGTACACCTGCGCGAGCTTTCCCGACGCGACCTTCCCCGCCGGCACCGTCACCATCGCCGTGACGCCCGCCCTGGCAGCGTAGGCCGCCATCGACGCGGCGGTGTTGCCCGTCGAGGCGCAGACAAGGAGCTTCGACCCGCCCTGCACCGCACGGGTGACCGCGACGGTCATGCCCCTATCCTTGAAGGAGCCCGAGGGGTTCTGACCCTCGTTCTTGACGTGGAGGTTCTTGAGCCCGAGCTTCGCCCCGATCCTGCTCACGAGGACGAGGGGCGTGCGCCCCTCCGAAAGGGAGACCGCCTTCACGTCGGGCTCGAGAGGGAGCGCCTTCCTGAATCGCCAGATTCCTGGCTCCCTGGACTCGCCGTAGACCCCGGTCCTCGAGACCGGGCTGTCCTTGACCAGCTCGAGGAGGTTCGAGCACTTGCTGCAGACGTAGCTTCTCACGTCGTCGTGGTAGATCGCCCCGCAGCCGACGCACCTCTGCGTCCACCCCTTAGCTACCTTTGACAACCCTCGCTCCCCTCCCTATCCGCGTGACGTACCCGCCGGACTTTACGCCTTCCTGCCCGAAGGCCGCGAGCATCGCTTCCAGAACCTTCTCCGGCCGACCGCGCTTCTTGTCGACTATCGCCAGCATGGACGGGCCCGCGCCGCTGATGCAGACTCCCTCCGCTCCGGCCCCCATCGCCCGAGACCTGACCCGGTCGTACCCAGGGATCATCGACTTCCTCGCCTGCTCCACGGCCCTGTCGGTCATGCCCTTCCCTATCAGCTTGATGTCCTTCTTGGCGAAGCCGGAGACCATGAGGCTGGCGTTCGCAACGTTCGCGACCAGCGTCTCGAAGGGGACGGCCTCTGGCAGCAGGGACCTTGCGTACTCCGTCTTCCTGCCGGGGAGGCTCACCACCGGGGTGGCGACGCAGACCGCCAGACCAGCCGGAGGGTCGAACCTGACCGCGGCCGGCCTCTCGCCCGCCCCTCCCCTCACGACCACGAACCCACCGAGTATAGAGGCAGAGACGTTGTCGTAGTGCGGGGACCCAGAGGTGACCGCCTCCCCCTTCCCCGCGTAGTAGATCAGCTCGTCAGGGGTGAGGCCGAGCCCCAGAAGCTCGTTCATGGCGACGGCGGCCGCGGCCGCCGAGGCTCCGCTGCTCCCCATGCCCAGCCCGATGGGGACACGCTTCTCCAGCTCCACGACGATCTCCTCCTTGACTCCGAGCTGCTCCGCCATCTCGTGGCAGACGACGCAGGCCCCGTTCTCCGTCTCGGACTCTGGGACCGCAAGCCCTGTCACCTTCGCCATCCTGACGGACGGCCTCCTCGCTCCACGAGAGCCACCAATCCGCAGCCTGACGGTGTCCCTGGGGGAGTCGAGGGCGAGTGCGAAGACGTCGAAACCCGGGCCGAGGTTGGCCGAGGAGGCGGGGGCCGCGACCGTAACATGGTCCAATTGTGATTGGTGCAGAGGCTGGACCGTTGATTATATGAAGTGTGTTTCTCGTCCGGAAACCTTCCGGAAGGTCAGAGGGGTCGCCTGACCCCGTCAGCTGGCAAATACTTTTCTATCAATCTCGAATCGATGACACTGCCACCCTCTCATGCTTCCAAACGCCCTCGAACCCAGAGAGTATCAGCAGAAGATAGCCGAGGCCGCCTCCCAGGCGAACACCCTCGTCGTGCTGCCGACAGGGCTGGGGAAGACGCTGATCGCCCTGCTAGTGGCCAAGATCAGGCTCGAGAAGTTCCCGGAGGGGAAGGTGGTCGTCCTCGCCCCGACGAAGCCCCTCGTCCTCCAGCACTACAACTCCTTCAAAGCGATCCTGTCGCTTCAACCGAAGGACGCCGCGCTCCTGACCGGCGAGATCCCTCCCGAGGAGAGAAGCCACCTCTGGAGGAGGTCGAAGTTCGTCTTCGCGACCCCCCAGACCGTGAGGAACGACATGCGCCACGGGCGGGTCGAGCTTAACGACGTCGTGCTGCTCGTCTTCGACGAGGCCCACCGCTCGGTGAAGGACTACTCCTACACCGAGGTCGCCAAGGTCTACAAGGAGACCGGATGGACGCCTCTCATCCTGGGGCTCACGGCCTCGCCCGGGGGCTCGAGGGAGAAGATCAACGAGATAACGCAAAGCCTCTTCATAGAGCACGTAGAGGCGCGGAGCGAGGAGGACGAAGACGTAAAGTCCTACGTCGAGGAGACGAGCTTCGAGGGGAGGAAGGTCTCGCTCCCGGAGGAGTACGGCCAGCTCCTGAGCATCCTCCGGGACGTCTACAACGAGAAGGTGAACAAGCTGATGGAGTCTGGGTTCCTCCCGCGCACCCGGCTCTCGAAGAAGATGCTCCTCCAGGCCAGGGCAACCATAGCGGCCAGGCTCAAGACCGGCGGCGGCAACAAGGGCTACCTCTACGGCGCCCTGATCAACCAGGCCCAGGCCATAATGGTGAATCACGCGATAGAATTGGCTGAGACCCAGGGCGACGACGTCCTCCTGAAGTACCTCAAGCGCATGCGCGAGAAGCCGGAGCAGGGCAAGTCGGCCACAGCCCTCCTGAAGGACCCGAGGTGGCTCATGCTCGAGGACGAGGCCAAGCGCGTTCAGGCGATCGAGTACCCCAAGCTCACCGAGCTGAGGTCGATAGTGAAGGCGCAGTTCGCGAGCAAGGCGGGCTCGAAGATAATCGTCTTCACCCAGTACCGGGACACCATCGAGTCGATAGTCGAGACTCTCGCTAAGGACGGGGTGATCGCCCAGAGGTTCGTCGGGCAGGCCAACAAGGCCGATAGCGAGGGGATGGACCAGAAGAAGCAGACGGACGTCCTCGCGAGGTTCACCGAAGGGGAGTTCAAGGTCCTCGTCAGCAGCAGCATCGGCGAGGAGGGCCTCCACGTCCCGGACGTCGACCTCGTGGTCTTCTACGAGGCGGTCCCGTCGGAGATCAGGGCGATCCAGAGGAAGGGCCGCACAGGGAGGACGATGCGGGGCAAGGTGATCGTGCTGCTCGCAGAGGGGACCGTCGACGAGGCCTACTTCTACAGCAGCCTGCGCCGAGAGAAGTTCATGAAGAGCATGGTCTCCCCGAACCGCGCCGAGCAGAAGCCCGAGAGAAAAGGACCGAGCAAGCCGGCCACGCTCCTCGACTACATGGAGTAGCCTAGCTTCGGGAGGGCGAACGTCCCCGAACCCGGCCTACTTGTAGGCCTCGAACTCCCTTCCGAGTACGGTCGAGGCGATCTTGAGCTCCATGATCTCGTCGGTGCCCTCGTAGATCCTCGCGACCCGCGTGTCCAGCAGGTGCTTGGTCACGGGCGCGAGGATGGAGTAACCGAACCCGCCGAAGCACTGGACGGCGGCGTCCGCGGTGTTGTAGGCGGCCCGCGAGGCGACGTACTTCGCGACCGCGCTCGCCCTGTCCACCTCGGTCCTCATCTCGAGGTTCCCCCTGTTGTTGTCGTACTCCTCCTTCTTGAGCGCGACCTGGTAGACCAGCCAGCGCGACGACTCCAGGTTGGCGACCATCGTGGCGATGTGCCTCTGGATGAGCTGGTGCTTTCCGATGGGCTTGCCGAACTGAGTCCTCGAGCTCACCCTCTCTTTCACCTGGTTGATGCAGTCCTCCATCACCCCCAGGCACCCCGACGCTATCCCCAGCCTCCCGTTGAGCAGCGCCGCGTACGCGACCGAGAGGCCCTTCCCTTCCTCCCCCAGGACGTCCTCCTTCGGCACCTTCACGTTGTCGAGCGTGAGCAACGAGGTGTCCGAGGTGAACAGCCCCATCTTCTCCTCCATCCTCATCTCCACGGAGAACCCGGACGCGTCCTTGTCGACCAGGAAGGCCGTCACGCCCTTCTGCTGGCCCTCAGGAAGCGCGAACACTATCAGCTTGTTGGCGACCGACCCGTTCGAGATGAGGTACTTCGATCCCGTGACGTAGTAGCTGTCGCCCTCCCTCCTGTAGGTCGATTTCAGCGCCGAAGGGTCGCTTCCCGCCTCAGGCTCCGTGAGCGCGTAGGCGAAGACCACCTCGCCGGTCGCAGCCTTCGTGAGGTACCTCTGCTTCTGCTCCTCGTTCCCCCACTCCTGCACCGTGAGGCTCCCCAGCGCCTGGTGGACGTCGACGTATGTGATTACGCCGAGGCCGAGCTGCCCGAACCTCTCGAGGGCCAGCGCGTGGACGAGCGGCCTCGAGCCCTCTCCCCCATACTTCTTCGATATCGGGATACCCATGAGGCGGTGCTTCTTGACGATCTCCGGAATCTTCTCGTTGAACCTCCTCTCGACGTACCTCTCGAACTCTGGCAGGACCAGCTCGTCGCAAGCCGCCTCCACCCTCTCGAAGAGCCCGTGGTCGTCCTCGGTCAGGTCGACGAGCCTCGCCGCGTCCTCCACCGACCGCGCGAATAGTTTCTCCATGTCCGTCTGGCGGACAGGCGAGCCGAAGTGGGGTTTAAACCATAGCGCTTCCCTCGGGACGAGCCGTTCGACCCACCATGGAGATAGAGGACTCCACCGCCCTCATTTTCTACACATACCATATGATTGACTGGGGGAAGGTCTCGCAGTCCCCTTCCGCGACGCAGTGTCTCTCATGCGGCGGCGCGATGATGTGCGTCGAGCCCGTCCGCGACAAGAAGGGCGTCGTTTACGACGGGATAGTCTGCCACAATTGCAAGACGCTCCTGTGGACCAGGAAGAGCTGACGCGCCGCAGATTCGCTTTTATCGGCGGCCAGAATCGTGGCCGATGCTGTGTCAGTCCTGAGCGGCAAGGAGGTGGCGAAGTCGTGCTTCTCCTACAAGAAGATCAACCCGAACGGCGTCGACCTCTCCCCGAAAGAGGTCAAGCTCGTCCCCCGCGGCTTCAAGATCTACCTCCGCGGCGAGGAGAGGGGCTACATCGCGCCATCCGCGAGCCGGGGCAGAAAGGCCAAGAAGCCCGAGGTGAGGGACGTGAAGGAGCTCGTGACCCCGGACAGCGAGGGCTTCTACGAGTTCGTGAAGGGCAACCTCTACGAGCTGAGGTTCCCCAAGGTGACCGTTCCCGCTGACTGCACGGGGTTCGCGTTCCCCCGCTCGACGGTGAACAGGCTCGGCATAATCAAGCTCGAGAGCGCGGTCTTCGACAGCGGGTACTCGGGCGAGCCCACCCAGACCATCTTCACCCCTCTCGACGCCAGGGTCCACAAGGACGAGGCCCTCATCCAGCTCGTCTTCATCCGGAACGAGTCGCCCGCGAAGGAGCTCTATTCCGGCAGGTACCAGAACGAGGCCTCGGACGTCTAGCTCGCGCGCGCCTGCCCGAGCTGCTTCGGCCTTACCACTTCCTTGTAGTACCTGCACCGCGCCCTGAGCGTGCAGTCGCCGCACCTCGGCCCGATAGGCTTGCACGTCGTCTGCCCGAAGCGGACGAAGAGGTCGTTGAGCCTCAGCCAGTATCGCCTGGGGACGTCCTTGACGAGTTCGGTCTCGGTCTGCTCGGGGGTCTTGGTCTCCACCAGGCCGAGCCTGTTGGAGATGCGGTGCACGTGGGTGTCCACGGGGATGGCGGGCTTGTCGAATCCGTAGACGAGGACGCAGTTCGCGGTCTTCCGGCCCACGGAGGGAAGCGACATCAACGCGTCCATGTCCGACGGGACCTCTCCCCCGAACTCCTCCACGATCTTCTTAGCGACTTTGATGACGCTCTTTGCCTTCATGTTGTAGAAGCCCGCCGGCCTGATCAGGTCCCTCACCTCCGCCTCGTCCGCCCGCGCCAGGTCCTCGGGGCCCTTGAACCGTCCGAAGAGCCTCTCGGTGGCGAGGGTCGTCCTCTCGTCGCGCGTGCGCTGCGAGAGTATCGTCCCGATGAGTATCCTGAATGGGTTGCCGTCCTCCGCGTCCTTGAGCTCGGCGAGGGCCGTGGCCCTCGGGTCCTTGCTCTCGCGAACCATCTTCGCGATTTCGCGCAGGATCGGGCCTATGTCCGCCCGCTTTCGGTCAGCCATGGCTCCTTCACGTGCCACTCGGCTATCTCCCGACTGGTGCGCTGGAGGTCGTACTCCGGGGAGTACGAGATGGGGCCCCAGGACTCCTGATTCTCGAGGAGCATCCCCGCCTTCACTTGGCTCGCGGTATACGGCGGCAGGGCCGTCTTTGCGAACAGGCCCTCGCGCTTCACCTGCGCCTTCTTCCCGCACGCCTCCATCACTCCCTTGGCAAGGTCCTCCGCCGTGGCGTCGAAGGACTTGACCTGGTAGACCTTGCCCCGCCTCGCCCGCAGTCGCGACCCTGAAGAGGGCCTTCGCGACGTCCTTGGGGTGGGTGAACGACATGGGCGAGTCGCTCCCGGACGGGAGCACGACGGCTGCCGCTCTCGATCATCCTCAGGAGGGGCAGCGCGAGCGTGGTGTCCCGGGGGCCCGTCGCCCTTGCCGCCCTGACGACCTTGAGGCGCATCTCGCCGCGATTCTTCGAAAACTCCTGAATCTCCATCTCGGCCTGGAGCTTCGCCCTCTGGTAAGGGTGCGAGAGGGAAGCCAAACCGTCGACCGTCACTTCGTTCGCGCCCACCTTCTTCTTCTTGAACCCGAAGACGTCGAGCGTGCTGAGTTGGACGAAGTCGTTCACCCCGTGCTCCTCCGCTTCTTCCAGGAGGTTGCGCAGCCCCTTCGTGTTGACCTCGAGGTAGTCTCCCTGCCCCTCGTGGTCCGGGGTCGGGGACGCAAGGTTGTAGACCACGTTCACCATCTCTAGGGCCTCGTGAAGGGACTCCTTGTCGAGCAGGTCTGCTTCCAAGATCTGGATCCCGCACTGGTCCATTATTCGGAGGTGCGAGCCCTTGCGGAAGACCCCCTTCGAGATCTCCCCCTCTTGGAAGAAGTACTCGGCGAGGTGGCCGCCGATGAACCCCGTCCCGCCCACTATGAGGTTCAAGCCGTCATCTCCCCCCCGATGCAAACGCCTTGGGCAGTGACATGAAAATCACGAGTTTCACGAGTGGATGTGCCGATGCTCTTGCTCTTCCTTCTTCTTCGCGGCTTCCGCGGCGACCGGGTCGACCTCGAAGTCGCCGCTGACCAGCTTCTTCTGGAGGTCCTCCTCGAACTTCCCGAGGTCACCGAAGACCGCCTTGATTCTCTTCTTCGAGACCGGCGAGAGCCTGGGGGCGACGTTCTGCCCGCCGTAGCGACCGTAGGCGATGCCCTTGAACCTAATCTTCTCCCCATTGACCTCAATGTATCCCCTGATGATGTTGGCAATCTCTCCACCTGTCACGTCGTCCACGACGACGTGGTACTCGGGGAGGCGGGAGTTCTCTCTCTGCAAGTCACGCGTTCGTGACGGGCCGGGTATATGAATTGTGACGCCTTCGAGACGCACGTCAGCTGCAGTGCGAAGGTCCAGAGATGCAGACAGCGTAGTAGTGCGTGTATTCGACCTCCATCCAGACGGCGCCTGCACCGAAGGCGGAGTACGTGACCGACCCAAACTCAGGCACAGTGCAAGGTTCGAACAGCTCCGGTTCTGCTTCGGGCCCTGCCTGGGAAGACGCCGAGCTGCAAGACTGGGTTTGGGCTTCGTACTGCGGAAGGCTGACCACCGGGACGAAGAAGAGGAAAACAAAGGCCCAGGCGATCACGACCGCGAAAACGACATTCCTTTGTCTCATCGATAATCCGGAGTCAGCGCTGAATTTCTACCCTTCGGTTACCTGTCTCTGATGTCGCCGGAGCCGGTCAGTCGAGGATGAACGGGCTGCGGAAGTCTTCCTTCGTGGTGTTGAGGACGACGTGCGTGTTGGTCCTTTCGACGTGCGGCAGCGCGAGCACCTCCTTGGCGAAATTGCTGAGCTCCTCCCTGCTCTTGAACTTCGAGATGACGATGCTGTCCTCCTCGCCCGTCACGTCGTAGACCGCGCAGACGTGCGACAGCTTCGCGATGTCCTTCTCCACCTCGAGGACCTTCCCCTTGGAGACCGTCACCTCCGTCACTGTGGTTATCTCGTAACCGAGCATCTCTGAACTCACCTGGGCGGAGTAGCCCTTGATCACGCCCGCCTTCTCCATCTTCCTCACCCTCTGCGCGACCGTGACCACGGACGCGTGGGCCTTCTTCGAGAGGTCCCTGAAGGACTGCCGGGCGTCCGCCATGAGCTCCTTCAGGATGATTTTGTCGAGGTCGTCCAATTGCATTTGCTACGACGACCGCCCATATATTAGCCATTTGATAAGTTTTATCACAGATATGTAAACAAGCGGCAATATGCGAAGGCAAGATTTATATCGGCTCCGAGGCCAGCCCGAGCCAATGCCGTTCGACCATACTCCCAAAGGCCTAGTCCCTCGGAAGAGGACCCCCAAGCAGGTGATGGCTGAAATCAAGGAGAAGAACGTGAAGTATGTTGACCTACAGTTCTTGGACGTGCCCGGGCGCATCCAGCACGTCTCCATCCCGCTTAACATGCTCGAGGAGGACATCTTCGAGATTGGAGTCGCCAAGCTCGACGGCTCCTCGATCAAGGGCTTCGCCGAGATCTACGAGTCGGACATGCTCCTCGTCCCCGACCCGTCGACCTACGCGCTGATTCCGTGGGGCGACGAGAGGTACCCGACCGGGAGGCTCATCTGCGACATCCAATGGGGCTTCGGCAAGGGCAGGTTCTCGAGGGACCCCAGGTACATCGCCCAAAAGGCCGAGGACAAGATGAAGGCCGCCGGCTTCACCGACTCGTACTGGGGCCCCGAGTTGGAGTTCTTCGTCTTCGACAGCGCGACGTGGCAGGTCAGCAACCCGTTCGACGTCGGCTTCAAGATCACCTCGGTCGAGAGCGCGGTCGAGTCCCGCGGGACCAACTTCCCCATCAGGTGGAAGGAGGGCTACTACCCGGCACCGCCGCAGGACACCCTCCAGGACTATCGTAGCGAGGTCGCCTACCTGCTCGACGAGAACTTCGGGGTGGTCAACGACGCGCACCACCACGAGGTCGCGACGGCAGGGCAGTGCGAGATTGACATGTATCGCGACTCTCTCGTCCCCATGGCCGACAGCGTCGTCAGCTACAAGTTCGTGATAAAGAACATCGCCGCGAAGAGGGGCCTCATCGCCTCGATAATGCCCAAGCCCATCTTCGGCGACAACGCCTCCGGCATGCACGTCTCCTCGAGCCTCTGGAAGGGCTCGAAGAACGCGTTCTACGACTCCGGCGACAGCTACGCTGAGCTGAGCCAGATCGGGCGCTACTACGTCGGCGGGCTTCTGAGCCACAGCCGCGCGCTCACGGCCATCACCAACCCGACGACCAACTCCTACCGCAGGCTCGTCCCAGGATACGAGGCCCCGATCTACATCGCGTGGAGCAAGGCCAACCGCTCGGCGAACGTGAGGATCCCGGTCTACCACAAGGGCGCCAACGAGGAGAAGAGGAAGAGGGCCGAGTTCAGGACCCCCGACCCCTCCGCCAACCCGTACCTCGCCTTCTCGGCGATGATGGCGGCGGGCCTCGACGGCATCAAGAAGAAGATGGACCCAGGCAGCCCGATCAACGAGGACATCTACAAGCTCACCCCCGAGAAGAAGAGGTCCTACGGCGTGAAGGAGCTCCCGACGAGCCTATTCGAGTCCCTAGAGTCGCTCGAGAGCGACTCGAGCTTCCTCGACGGCATCTTCAGCAAGGACATGGTGGAGATGATCATCGAGCTGGGCTCAGCCAGCGCAAAGGCGGTCGCCGCCAGGCCACACCCATACGAGTTCTACCTCTACTTCGACATCTAGAGCCGTCCCGGGGAGCCGACGGCCGCTAGAGTTCGTAAGAAGCCCGGAGCCGGCCGCGGGATAACAGTCAGGGACGCGAGAAAGAGCGACCTTCCCGCTCTTCTCAAGATCTACAACGACGCCGTGGTAACTTCGCCGGCCACGTTCGACCTGGTGCCCCAGACTCTGGCCCAACGCGAGAGGTGGTTCTCGGAGCACGGGCGCTCGCTTCCCCTGCTCGTCGCCGAGAGGGATGGTAGAGTGGTCGGCTATGCGAGCCTGTCGCAGTTCAGAGACAAGCCGGGCTATTCCAAGTCAGTCGAAGACTCGGTGTATGTGCACAAGGGCTTCAAAGGAAAAGGAGTTGGCACAGCGCTCATGAAGCAGGTTCTTGCAAGAGCAGTCAGCCTTGGATATCACACCGTCGTTGCAGGAATCGTCCCACCCAACGAGGCGAGTGTGAGGCTCCACGAAAGATTCGGCTTCGCCTACGTCGGCAGCTTCAGAGAAGTGGGGTTCAAGTTCTCGCGGTGGCAGGATGTGGCCTTCTACCAGCTCTTTCTGCCGTCCAGCTCGAATGAATCTCGTTGAGGCCAGAACCCTAACTCGAAGATGACGCAGGCGGCTTCGACGAGCCGCGGATGATTCAACGGTCCTCTCCCCCGGCTCTCTCCAGACGGAGCATGGCCTCGACGAGCTCTCGGGGCTTGGCAATCATCGGCCAGTGCCCCGACTCAATGACCTCGTGGGGGCCGTCCAGCTTCCCCCCACTTCCCCTTCAGGATCTCGTCGACCGGGTCGCCGCCGCCGGAGCAGAAAATGTAGGCGCTCTTCACCGAATCAAAGTTCCTCGAGAGGGTCACTGGCTCGCGGAAGTGCTTGACGGGCAGGGGCGTGGCCTTCGAGAGCAACCACTCGCGGCCTGCGCCCTGGACGTCGTTTCCGATGGCGTCAAGAATCTTCTCGGAGAAGGGGACCTTCCAGCCGTCGACTGGCCACTCGTCCGGGAATCCTCCCTGCGGCGTCCTGACCTTGCTGGGCCTGAAGGCGTCCAAGTAGAGCAGGACACTCACGTTCTCCGGCACCCGGTCCGCCACGGCCGCCACTACCTTCCCGGCGAAGCTGTGTCCCACAAGGACGAAGTCGTCGAGGTCGTTGTACTTGATCACGTTCAGGACGTCTTGAATCGCGGTCTCGATGCCGACGTCCTGGGAGGCGAGATGGACCCTCTCTCCCATCCCGGTCAGAGTGACTGCGTAGGCCTCGTGTCCCTCCTCCTCAAGGAGGGGGACGACCTTCTTCCAGGCCCACCCGCCCAACCAGGCGCCCGGCACCAGGACGAATGTCGCCAACAGCCCCGATTCTCAATCTCTGATAGATATACTCACACCTGCAAAAGAGATTCATCTCCGTGAAGGACGCCCAAAAGCCGTCAGTTAACGATAAATCGATGCGGCCCAAAAGCGGGCCTGTTCGCTTGCTCACGGAGAGGCTCCCCCACGGTGACGGGACAGGAATGCGGAGGCCGCTAGCCTACCTGCTGGCAGGGGGGCTGCTCGCTTCGCTCTGCGTTCGCGGAATCTTCTATTTGTTGCTGATGACCATCCACCCTCCCGCCGCCCTGCAACCCGGGAGCTCGCTGTCGATCAAGGCCTGGATCGAGGAATACTCCAATTGGAGCAACGCCCATCTCTCATACGAAGAGGCCTACGACCTGAGCCTCGCGGCGGCGCTTGCGTTCGTCCTCGCGTTCGGGGTCTTCCTCGCCCCAAGGCTTGCGTTCGCCGCGTCGTTCTCCCTGCTCAACGTGTTCTTCGCTTGGACCTCGCACGTCATCGGCGACATCTCGATTTCGGCCGACGCCGCTCTGAGACAGGTGATATTCGCGCAGGCCGACTTTCTCTGGACGACCGGGGGCTTCGCCTTCTTCATCCCCAACGTGATAATCATCGCCGACCTGGACGTGCTGGTCATGCTGGCGGTGTTGATCGCATCGACCTTGCTCTTGACTGGCAGCAGGGGGGTGAGGAAGGCGGTGCTGACCGCGCTGCAGGTCGCGGCACTCTCCCTCGTGATCCTCGGGGTGGAGATAGCCGTGTTCGACAACGCCGAGTTCAACCTTCACGTCACCCAGACGCAGACGATGCTGAACTTCGCGCCCACCTTCACGAACGGCGACCTGCTCTACTCCGCACTCGCCCTGTTCGCGGTGTGCACCTTCCTGCTAAACTTCCGCAAGCTCCGGCCTCAATATTGACCGGCCCGCTAAAGCAGCAGAGTTCCCGGGCGGTCTCGGCCAAACCATAAATCGCTGCCGGTGGTGCCCAAAAAAAGGGTAGGCTGCCAATGATCTGCAGAGCCGAAAGCGAGGCGCCCGTCGGCCCTATGATGAAAGCGAGGTGACTGGCGACACGACCAGAATCCGGAGGCTTGCGACCTATTTCCTCGCCGGGGGCTTGCTCGTTTCAATCGGTCTCTACGCGGCCTTCAACCTCCTGCTCATGACCAGCCACCCCCCGGCCCCCCTGCAGCCCGGGATCGGGGTTTCGGTCAGCGAGTGGATCAGCGCGTACGCGAAATGGCAGAACACGAACCTCGCATACTCGGAGGCCTCCGGCCTGAGCTTCGTGGCCGCCCTCGCGTTCGTCGTTGCTCTGGCAGTCTTCCTCGCTCCAAAGAGACTGGCGTTCTATGCTGCATTCGTCCTGCTCAACGTGTACTTCGCCTGGACCTCCCACCTGCTCTACGACATCTCGGCACCGCTGGACATCTGGGTGGGGCAGGCGATAGGCGCCCAAGCCAACTTCATCTGGACCACCGGAAGCCTCGGCTTCTTCTTCCCCAGCTTCGTGGTGGTCACAGACCTGGAGCCGCTGATCCTTGTGGGGCTGTTGGCCGTGCTGGCATTCCTGTTGAATCGTGAGGTCGGAGCAAAGAGGGCGGTTCTGCTCGCGCTGCAGGTCGCGGCTCTTTCCCTCGTGATCCTCGGGGTAGAGATAGGAGTGTTCGACCAGAGAGAGTTCAACCTGCACGTCACACAGGCGCAGGCGCTGCTGAGCTTCGAGCCCTCCTTCACCAACGCCGACCTACTCTACTCCGCGATCGCCCTTTTCGCCGTCAGCACCTTCCTGCTGAACCTCCGCAGGCTTCGGACTCGAAGATACTGAGGCGACCTGCCGAAGACGGCTTCGGCCAAGAGCCCATCGCCCTCACCAGCGATCCCAGTTGAGAACTCCCGAGCGAAGAAATCGAAAAGCATATACAGGCATCCCCTCCCCCGGGATGGCATACATGGCGAGCCATAAGAGAGGCGACGTAGCGAAGAGGGTTGCGAGGATACACGGCCACGTTCACGCGATCAACGAGATGCTCGAGGACGGCAGGTCATATCCCGAAATAGTGCATCAGATAGTAGCGGTCAGGTCGGCACTAGACAGCGTCATCCAGGTCATCGTGGATGACCTCGTGGAGGATTGCGTTGCAAGAGCCGATAGAAAGGAACCCGTGGCGGAGAGCCTCGAGGAGCTGCAGCAGGTCGTCGCCAAGATAAGATGAGGACTCTCTCGGATGCGATTCCCTATGGCGAACAAGCAGACGGCAGAACCAAGTGAGCCCGAGCAAGGTAACACCAGGATCGACTTCGTCCGGCTCTCAATCATGGCCGTGGCGGCGGTCTCCAGCGGGCTCGGAATCTGGCGCCACCTTCTCCCCATCGATGTCGTCGCGATAGCCGCGACCCTCCTCGGAGGATATCCCGTCTATAAGGAGACCTTCCTTGCGCTCAGGCACGGCCGCGTCAACATGGAGGTCTCGATGGCGGTTGCAATTTTCGCGTCACTGCTCGTGGAGCAGTTCACGGTCTCCGTGGTAATCACATTCTTCGTGCTACTCTCGGAGTACATCGAGACTTATGCCGTGGACAGGGGGCGGCAGACCATCACCCTGCTCGAGAAGTCGGCGCCCAAGCTAGCCCTCGTCAGGAGAGGGGGGATAGAGGCTGAGGTCGACGTGGGGACGCTCGCGCCTAACGACGTCGTCATCGTCAGGGACGGCGAGCGGGTGCCGGTAGACGGGACCATTGTCGTCGGGTCAGCCTTCCTGAACCAGTCTTCCATTACCGGCGAGTCGGCGAGGGTCGAGAAGAGCGCCGGCGAAAGGGTCTACGCGGGAAGCGTGGACGAGTCCGGCCTGATCGAGGTCCGCACAGAGGAGGTCGGAACCGAGACGGTATTCGGGAAGATCATAAAGCTGGTCGAGGACGCCGAGAACAGGAAGGCGCCGATTCAGAAGCTCTCCGACAGGCTCGCGACCTGGCTGGTCGAATTCGCCATCGGCTTCTCGGCGCTGACCCTCTTGGTGACCAGGGACGTGACCTCTGCCCTCTCCGTCGTCGTGGTCGCCGGCGCCTGCGGGGTCGCGGCCGGCACTCCGCTCGCGATAGTCGCCATAATGGGCAAGGCCGCGAAGAAGGGCACAATCGTGAAGGGCGGGGCATACATCGAGGAGATGAGCAGGGTGGACACCGTCGTAATCGACAAGACGGGCACACTCACCTTTGGCGAGCCTGTGGTCACTTATGTCGCCGGCTTCGACGGCTGCACCGAACGGCAGGTGCTCGAATACGCGGCGGTTGCCGAGAGGTACTCCAACCATCCATTGGCGCGGGCAATCATGGGGAAGGCGGCCGAGTCGGGAATCAAGCTCCCCGAGGGCGCGTCACCTGCTTCATCGACCTACATCGCCGGGAAGGGTATCGTCAGCCAGTACAATGGTGG
This sequence comes from uncultured Nitrososphaerota archaeon, assembly GCA_963820505.1. Lineage (GTDB taxonomy): Archaea > Thermoproteota > Nitrososphaeria > Nitrososphaerales > Gagatemarchaeaceae > Gagatemarchaeum. The sequence goes on from CAWFZY010000002.1 coordinate 56,772, forward strand.
GCAGATAGTCGTGGGAAACGAGACTCTGATGGCAGAGAAGGAGGTCCAGCCGCCAGCGCGCAGCGAGGAGCTCTCTCTCTCGGAGCGCCTCTCGAAAGGGAAGTCCACGGTGCTGGTCGCCTACCAAGACAAGGTGTGCGGGGTGATAGCAATCGCCGACAAGGTGAGGGGAGAGAGCAAGCGGGCCCTGGAGGACCTGAAGAGGATGCGGATACGCACCGTCATGCTCACTGGGGACAACAAGGCGGTCGCCCAGCAGGTCGCAGACCAGGTCGGGATCGACGAAGTCTACGCGGAGCTGCTCCCCCAGGACAAGGTCTCAATCGTGGAGAAGCTCGTGGCCGAAGGCCACAAGGTGGCGATGGTGGGGGACGGCATCAACGACGCCCCGGCGCTCGCGCGCGCGGATGTCGGGATAGGGATGGGCGCCGGGACCGACGTGGCGATAGAGGAGGCCGACATCGTGCTGATGACCAACGACCTCCAGAAGATAGCGGACGTGGCAGAGATGAGCAGGAAGGCGTATCGCACCATAATGGTAAATTTCTATGGGACCCTGACCGTGGACGGCATAGGCGTAACTCTCGCCTTCCTCGGCCTCCTGAACCCCTTGCTCGCGGCGGGGATACACGTCACCTCCGAACTGATCTTCATCCTCAACTCAGCGAGACTTATCAGATGAGGCCTTGACACCGATTGCACTCAGGATGCGGAAGATGGCGTCCGGCGTCGCGGGTGCCATGTTCACCTCTGCCCCGGTTCCGAGCTGAGAGAGGGCGTCGTTCAGGGCGTTTATGACCGCTGCATAGGAGCCGTTCGTGCCGCTCTCTCCCACGCCCTTGGCGCCGTTCAGGGTGACCGTGGACGGGGTCGTCTCGTGAAAGACCTCCACGTTCGGGCTGTCGAGCGCCGTGGGGATGTTGTAGTCCATGAAATTCGAGCTGAGGAGGTTCCCCTCGCTGTCATACGCGAGCCTCTCGAAGAGCGCCCCTCCGACCGCGTGCAGCACGCCCCCGTGCAGCTGCCCCTCGACTATCGTCTTGTTGATCATCCTCCCGCAGTCCTCGACCACGACGTACTTCACGATCTTGACCTTGCCCAGCTCCACGTCGAGAGTGAGGGCGCAGAGGTGCACCCCGCTCGAGTAGCTCATCCCGGTCAGCGTGAACACCGAGCTCGCCGAGACCTCGTCAGCGCGCTGCTTCGCCAAGACGTCCCTCAGGGTCGCGAGCACGACGTCTGGCCGAGAGGCTCTCACCAAAGCTCCGCCGCGTATCTCTAGCGACTTTGCGTCTACGCCGAGGGCCTCAGAGGCCCTGGCGAGGAGCTGTGCCTTGAGCTTGCGCGACGCGTCGACGACCGCGCTTCCTCCCGTCGCGGCGGACCGGCTGCCGTAAGTCCCGATCCCCTTTGGGATTAACGTGGTGTCGCCCCAGACGACCGTCACGCTCTCGAGGGGTACGCCCAGCTCCTCCGAGGCCAGCTGCGCGAACGTCGTCTCCTCCCCCTGCCCGTGCGGCGAGGAGCCCGTGTAGACCTTCACCTTCCCGCTCTTGTCCAGCGTGATCCGGGCAGTCTCGCTCATGAATCCAAGGGTCTCTTCGCTCGCCGTTGGCCACGTCTTTTTCTCGGCGGACTCGCCGGCGCCCTGCCACGCCCCTTGTTTCTCAGCGCCACCGCCCTGCCACGCCGGGTTGGACCCGCCTGGCGTCTGGCCTGCCCACTTCTCTCCAGCGGCGCCGCTGGAACCGCCCGCGGTCTGCCACTGGTTTGGGCCGCCGGCCGCCCCTCCGCCGCCGCTCCAGTCCCCTTCGTCCCCCTCCTCTTCTTCCTCCGACTCGTCGGAGCCTGTCGCCGAAACCCCCAATCCGCCTATGAGGTTAGAATGAGAAGGCCCACGCTGCCTGAACTTCGAGTACAAGTCGCTCCTCCATCGCGAGAGCTCTTCGTAATTCGACGACCTGACGAGGGTGTCCAGCAGGAGCCCGAAGTCCGCTTCGCCCTCCGCCACACGCCCGCTCCGCGGCGTCACATTTCTGCGCCTGAACTCTACGGGATCGAGGCCGATCTTCTTGGCCAGCAGGTCGACCGCGCGCTCGATGAAGTAGCAGCCCTCAGGTCCCCCTGCACCCCTGACTGGCCCTATCGGCATCTTGTTCGTGACGTAGGCGGCAACGGTAATGTCTTGGTTCGGAATCCTGTACGGGCCAGACATCGTCTCGATCGTCATCGTCGGCATGTGCGCCTGGGTGCCGGTCACGCCGGAGTCGCACTCCACGCTCGCCTTTAGGGCCACCATTCTGCCATCTCTTGTCGCACGCGAGAGTGATGTCGCAGTATTCGTCTCTGCCCGCTGCGGCCTCCAGGAACTCTTCGCTCCTCGTCGCAGTCCACTTCACCGGAAGCCCCGTCCGCCTTGCGAATATGCACGCCAGCGGCGCCTCTGGATAGGATTGCGCCCCCTTGCTCCCGAAGCCTCCTCCGACGTCCATGACCCTTACGTGGAACTTCTCTTTGGGCTTCTTGAGTTCCCTCGCTAGCTTCTCTTGGGTGCCGTGCACAGTCTGGACTGTCGCCCAGACCTCGTAGACGTCCTGCTTGCTGTCATACGCAAGCGAGAACTGCGTGCGGCTCGATGGGCGCGGCCACCTGCCTTGCTATGCCTTCCTTCGCATGGATGACGAAGGCCGCCGATGCGATCGCCTTCTCCACGTCGCCCTTCTTGACCTCGCCCGTCAGCGAGGAGTTGTCTCCCCACTCTTCATAGATTATCGCCTTTCCCCGCTTCGACTCCTCTATCGTCGTGACGACCGGCAGCGACTCGTAGTCCACGTCGACCAGCTCTATCACGTCCTCAATCGAATTCTTGTTCTTGACCAAGATCGCCGCCACGGGTTCGCCCGCGAACCTCGCCTTGCCGACGGCCAAGTGGTAGCGCTTCGCGCGCTTCTGGAATGGCCATGGGTTCTGCGACAGCGGCTGCACCCCCTCCTTGAGCAGGTCCTCTCCCGTGAGCGAGGCTATGAAGTCTGGCGACGCGCGGGCCTTCGAGAAGTCGATGCTCTTGATCTTCGCGTGGGCGTACGGGCTCCGGACTATCCCCATGTGGGCCTGGCCCTCAAGCTTGAGGTCGTCGACGAACCTTCCCTTGCCCGTCAGGAGTCTCCTGTCCTCCACCCTGCCCTCGGGCGCGGCCGTGACCGGCCTCGAAGCCGTCACGCTCAGGGTCAAGCCCGGCCGCCCCCCTCCTCCCCCTCCTCCCCCTCCCGCATGCCCTTCGCGGCCGCGCGCACCGACTTCACCACGTTAACGTACCCCGTGCACCTGCAGAGGTTCCCTTCGATAGCCCTCCGAATCTCCTCGTCGGTCGGGTCAGGATTCCTCCCAAGGAGGTAGAGGCCTGACATCAGGAGCCCCGGCGTGCAAAAGCCGCACTGCAGCCCGTGGTTCTTCCAGAATGCCTCCTGGATCGGGTGGAGCTTGTCGCCTTGCGCCAGGCCTTCGACCGTCAGTATCTTCGCCCCCTGGGCCTGGACCGCGAGGACCATGCACGACTTCACCGTCTTTCCGTCCATCATGACCGTGCACGCGCCGCATTGCCCGGTGTCGCAACCCACGTGGGTCCCGGTCAGGTTCAGGTCGTCCCTGATGAAGTTGACGAGCAGGGCCCTCGGCTCGACGGTCCCGCTGACCTGCTTGCCGTTAACCTTCATCGTGACCTCTGCCGCCTCGGATTTCGCTCGTTGCATCTCGCCGCGCCTCACTTGACCCTGCTCAAGGCGAGCTGGAGCGACCTCCTCGTCAGCACCTTGATCATCTCCAGCCTGTACTCCCTGCTCCCGTGCACGTCCGACGGAGGGTCTGCGCCCTCGGCGGCCATCTCGGCTGCCTTCGCGATTGCCTCGTCGTCGAGGACCCTGCCCCTTAGAGACCGCTCGGCGGACGCCGCCCTCAGAGGGCTCGGCCCAGCCGACCCGAGGCCTATCCTCACATCCTTGCACGCGTTCCCGCCTCCCAACGTCACCGCTGCCCCGACCATCGCGATTGCGAAGTCGGCTTCTCTCAGGTTATGCTTCACGTACGCGGAGGCCGAGCTTGGCGGCAGGTAAGGCAAGCGTATCTCCCTCAGGATCTCGTCATGCCCGACGGCAGTGGCGAAGACGTCGACGAAGAAGTCGCGTGCGGGCAAGACCCTTTCGCCCTTCATCCCCCGAATCACGAATTGCGCGTCTAGGACGAGCAGCACTGTGGGAAGGTCCGCGGCCGGGTCGGCGTGACAGGCGCTCCCACCAATCGTGCCTCGATTCCTGACCTGCTGGTCTCCTATCCTGAGGACCGCGTCGTTCATGGCGGTGAACCTCTCCTTGATCGCCCTGTCGTGCTCGATGGCGTCGTGAGTCGTGAGGGCCCCTATCGCGAGGTGGTCTCCTTCGTCTCGCACGTAGGAGAGGTCGGGCAGCCTCGTGATGTCGACGAGCGCTGTCGGCGCGGCCAGCCTGAGCTTCATCATTGGCAGCAGGCTCTGACCCCCGGCGAGCACCTTTGCCTCCTCGTTCTCGCCAAGCAGACGTATCGCGTCGTCGAGTGAGGCGGGCGCGTAGTAATCAAAACTCTTGGGGATCATCCAAGGTCACTCCATTCCTAGCAGCCTAATGGCGTTTTCGCCCAGGATCATCCGCTTCTCTTCCTCCGGGATGCCCAAGCTCTTGACGTTCTCGATGATCTTGGGCGTGTCGCCCCACGGGTAGTCGGTCCCGAATAGCATGTGCCCGGACCCGAAGAAGCTGTGAGAGAGGACCATCGCCGGCCTCCACATCCCCTCTGCGGTGTCGACGTAGAACATCTTCATGTATTCCATCGGGGGCTTCTTCAATGGGGAAGGAGGTGCGCCGTCCTTCCCCTGGCCCATCACGAAGCCGTTTATGCGGCCCGCCATCAAAGGTATCAGGGTGCCCATGTGATGGGGTATGATCACCAGGTCGGGATGTCTCTCGAGCACCCCTCCCCTGAATATCCTGAACATCGCGAGCGAGGTGTCAATCCCCCAGCCCATCATCATGTTGAGGTTGTATTCGTCGTTCATCCAGTCGTAGACCTTCCTCATGTACGCGGGGTGGATCCAGATGCCGCATCCCAGCTGGGACGCCTTGGCGTAGAAGGGCTCGAACTCCGGGGAGTCCAGGGGCCTGCCTCTGACGTTTGAGAGTATCTGCGCTCCCAGCAGGCCGAGGTCCTTCACCGACCTTTCCAGCTCCTCCGTCGCATCTCCGACGTCCATGAGCGAGACGGTCGCGATTCCCCTGAAGCGGCCGTGCGACCTCTCCCCCAGCTTGGAGATGCCATCGTTCGCGGCCCTGGCTATCTTCTTGAAAGACCGGACTGGGGCGTCGAGGTCGTCGAGCGTGGGGATGGGCAGCGACAGGACCTGCACGTCGACTCCGGACTTGTCCATCTGGCCGATGCGATATTGCAGGTCTGTGACCCCTTTCATTGTCGACGAGACCCACGCCACTTGGCTTGGCAGGGGCCTCGGCAGCGCGTCCAGGTATTCTTGTGGGTAGAAGTGGTTGAAGACATCAACAATCAATGCGAGGTCTCCTCCATCCTGCGAGTTGAACCTCTTCTCGCTATTTATACGGCCGACACGATTCTCCTGTATGAGAACGCCTCGACTCTAAAGTGCGGCCGCAAGAGCAGCTACTCTAGCCAAGGCCCCTCGCTCCATACCGATTGTGGTGGACAACTTCTTCCACGTCTCGGCGCACCCTCAGGTACTTCGACGGCTCGCGGAGCGGGTACCCAAGGCGGATAGCGTAAGCGATCTTCATGTGCTCGGGTACGCCGAGAAGTTGCTTCACCCTTTTCTCTACTTTCTCTCCGCTGAAGACGCTCATCACCTGAAAGCCGATCTCTAGGGACTCGCCGTGAGCCACACGTTCTCCAAAAGACAGCCCAAGCTCAAGATCCCCAACACGTCGCCCTTGGACGCGGGCGCTCTCTTGCGGGAATCATAGACGACAATCAGAAGGGTCGGGCTACCGTTGATTGTTTGGCTGAGGTGCTGGTGCGCGCCCTCGCGGACGGCCGCGTCGAGCTTCGCCGGGTCCCTCCAAGACGCCGGGAAATTCGTCCCCAGGATTCCGACCTTCTTCTGTAGCAACTCCTCCTGGGAGAACGAGAGCTGCTGATAGTTTTCTCGAAGAAACTCCTCTGAGATTCGAGATTCAATTTCGCCTACGCTCTTCAAGAGCTTCTTGTCATCCACAACGAGAATCTCAAAGTTCTGCATGTTGTGGGCGGTGGGCGCCCACCGCGCTGCCTCCATGATCTGCCTCAAGTCCTTCTTTCTTACCGGACTCCGCGGATTGAAAGGCACCCTCGTAGACTTCCTCTGCTGAATGAGCTTCAGGATGCTTTGGTTATTCATAGCTGCAGTCGCACGAGCTTCAGAAACTCTGCGGGATAAGCCCTTGCACGCTTCTTGAACGGGGTGCGCGAGGGCTTCGCAACTCCTCGAGAAATCCTTCTGACGACCCATGACGCTCCTCAAACTTTGCCGAGCTCCTAACAGAATTATAGCTCTGTCAGTCTCCAGTCACGCGGTGACGCCGACAGATAGAGCGGGCGACGCAAGTCTGCGACCCCAGCTCAGGTTTTTCGACGCGGTGGCGACCGGGCTGGCGGCGATCCTTGGAGCGGGCATCTTCGCCGTCATTGCGCCCGCGGCGAAGATAGCGGGGCCGGCCCTGCTCGTGTCGTTCGTCATCGGCGCCTTCGTGGCGCTCTGCAACGCGCTCTCCTCGACCCAGCTGGCCGCAGTGCTCCCCCGCACGGGAGGGACGTACGCCTTCGGAAGGCGGATGCTGGGTCCCTGGTGGGGCTTCTCGGCGGGATGGATGTTCTTGGTGGCGAACACTGTCGGCCCCGGCGCGATAGCGATTGCCTTTGGAGGATACCTCAACGCGGTGTTCGGCGCCGTGCCCGCGCGGACCGCGGCCGTCGTCGCGGCCCTTGCAATGACGGCGGTTAACGCGGCCGGGATACGCCGCTCGGTCCGGGTGACCGACGTGGTGGTCGTGTTGTCGGTCCTCTCCCTTCTGGCGGTGGTGGTGATCGGCCTTCCCGGCGCACGCGCGTCCAACCTGACGCCGTTCGCGCCGAGTGGAGTGGCGGGTATACTCCAAGCCACCGGCCTGCTCTTCTTCGCCTACACAGGCTACAGCCGCATCGCCACTCTCGTCGAAGAGGTGCACAATCCGACGCACACCATTCCCCGGGCGACGCTTATTGCGCTGGGTACGGCCACGATTCTCTATCTGCTCGTGGCGACGACGGTGCTCGCCGTCTTGGGCGCGTCGCGCCTCTCCCAATCCCCCTCGCCGCTGGAGGAGACGATGGTCGCGGTGAGCAGCGGCTTCGGAGTCGCTGTCGTCGCGGCGGGCGCGTTGCTGACGACCTTCAACGAGGGCCTGTCCGACATGCTCGGGGTCTCCCGCGTGGCCTTCGCCATGGGGCGCGAGTCAGACCTTCCTTCGGGGCTGGCCCGTCTCGGTGCGGGCCAGAATCCATGGCGCAGCGTTGTCTTCGTCGGCGTCATCTCCATCCTTGTCGCGGCGTTCGCCCCGTTCTATGTCGCTGTGGCCGTCTCCAGCTTCGGGACCCTGCTCTACTACGTTGTGGCCAACCTGTCGGCGCTGCGGCTCACTAGGGAGCAGCGCATGTTCCCGCGGGTCCTCGCCGTGGCCGGGCTGATCGGTTGCCTTGCCCTAGCCTTCGCCCTCGCTCCACAAGAGGTGGGCATCGGGCTCGCGATCCTCCTTGCCGGCCTGGTCTTCCGCGCCTTGCGCCTTCGTTTGGTGGGGAAGGGAGAGAAGGCGAGTGGAAGCGCGCCGCCTCCATAACCATTCTCGAGCTGCGTCTCGCCACAATCTCGAGGCTGTAGCGCTTATTACGGACATTGGTCCGCTTCAGACGCTAATAGATGATCACCGGTGTTGGTTCGGTGGCCATTCTCGTCCACGACGCGAAGAAATCGGCGGAGTGGTATCGCGACAAGCTTGGCTTTGAAATCGTCGGGGCCGAGGGGCACTCGGTCTTTGTGAGGCCGAAGGGCTCGCGGACTCCTCTGCTGCACCTCTGCGCGAAGTGCGATGCCTGGGGCGAGGACAGGCCGGGAGGACGGACCGGAATCTGGCTCAACTGCGGAGACATCATCATGCAGAGGCATCAAAAGACGGGCCAGCTCCTGCCCGCCAGCAGCCCCGGTGATGTCGAGAAGACCTACCTTGCGCTGAAGAAGAAAGGAGTTGTTTTCGCTGAGGAGCTCACCACCACGAGCTGGGGCAAGTATGCAATCATGAAAGACCTCGATGGAAACGAGTTCGAAATCTCTTGAAGCGGCCCGAGGAGACACAACGCTCCCCCGCCCGAGATCGATGCTGAAGCGTCAGATCTTCATCCAGAAGTTATCTGGATGGTCCAGGACCTTGCTCTTGTTTTTGTGAGAGGTGCCGCATCGCTTTAGGTGCCTTGAGTACCTCTGCGCGCTGATCATCTTCCTGCACTTTGGGCATATCGGCATGAGAATCTAGGCGCCTGCAGAGAGAGTCACGGCTCCCGAATAATAAGCTAGCGACGCCCCATTTCCAGCTCACCGCGCATGACGGTGACGGCCCTACCTCCGAGGGTGACGCGGTCGCCCCGCATCTTCACCCTCACGGACCCGCCGCGTGCAGAGGCCTGGTATCCCAGGACCTCCTGCTTCCCGAGCCGCCTCCCCCAGAACGGGCCCAGGCCGCAATGGGCAGAACCAGTAACCGGGTCTTCGTTTACCCCGACTGCCGGTGCAAAGAACCTGGAGACGAAGTCGTAGCCCTTCGCCTTCGTCGAAGCGCCGGGGAGACAGGTAACGGCGACTCCACGGACCGGCAGCGTCTTCAAGAGCGCGAGGTCTGGAGAGAGCCGCTTCAGCACGCTCTCGCTCTCGACCTCGACCAAGTAATCGGAGCCGAAGGCTCCCACATGCGTTGGCTTGGCGGCGAGCGCCTTCGAGAGGACGGCCGTCGAGCCTTCAAACGGTCGCTCAGGCATCGCGGGGAAATCAAGCTCGATCCAGACCTGCCCGCCTTCCACGCGCCTCGCTGCAGTCAGGAGACCGCTCCTCGTGTGGAATTGCAGTTTCTCCTCCGGGATGGCATATCCCTCCTCCCAGAGCACGTGGGCGCTGGCGACGGTCGCGTGCCCGCAAAGGTCGACCTCCACGATCGGCGTAAACCAGCGCAGGCCGAAGGATTTGGCGCGATCGCGACGGCTGAGGAACGCCGTCTCCGAGAGGTTCATCTCCCTCGCGACCTTCTGCATCCAACCCTCGTCAGCCTTCCCAGGAGGCAGGACGCAGACAGCGGCAGGGTTGCCCGCGAAACGCACGTCAGTGAACGCATCCACAGTAACGATTGCGAGGCCCATCGTCGCGCGCCCCATGGCAACATCGGTTATTCGCCTTTTCTGCGAGCCTTCAAAAAAACTAGTAATAGAGAACCGACCAATGTGAGCTTCAAAAAAGGGAGAGACATGGTCGACCCGCGTCGGGCCAACCATCGTAGTCACACGCGGGCCTCGCGGCCTACGCGCCTACTGCGTCGTACTGTTGTCTGTTGACTGAGAGGCTGCCGGTGCTGCTGAAGAAGATCCCTCAACAATCTGCCCGTTGGCAAACCGCTCTGAGACCTGGGTCACCTTGATCCTCGTGCTTTGACCCATCTTCGTCCCTGGTACAAAGATCACGAACCCGTCGATCTTGGCAATCCCTTCTCCTCGCCTGCTCGTGTCGGAGATAGTAACGTTGTACTCCTTTCCGACCTCGACCGGCTTCTTGAAGGACCCAAACCCTCCGCCGCTTCCTCCTCGACTACCGCCGAACCCTCCGCCTCGATTTCCGAAACTCATCATATTCACTCTTCCTACCGTTATTTCATCCAGTGGAATGAGCGCAGGATGCGGCCTTAATAAGTGTATACTAAATGCCGACAAGCATTACTGATATGTTACACCTGTGACATGCAGCGACCCACAGCTCCAGCGTAGTAGGTTGCTGAGACGGATGCCTTTGTTGGGAACTTTGAAGTCGGGTGACCCTTACTCAACCATTGCCTTTCTGCTGCCATCGATCTCCTCTCGCAGGATTTCGTAGGCCTTCGGACCCTCGTCTCTGTCCAAGATGAGGATGGTCTCCTCTCCGATGTATGTCTGGTGTATCCTGATTCCGTGGCGATAGAGCAACTCGGTGAGGAAGAGCCCAAACTCTGGATTGATTTCGACTTCTGGGGAGAGATGGATGTCTAACCTGGACAGCTTGGTGGTCTCCTTAGCTATGTGGCCTTTTCCAAGTGAACCGCGGATTAGAGCCGTGTACTCAGCTTCATCAGCGATCAGATTTATCGAGTTCGAAAGCTGGAAAAGGTGTATCGGTTCGTTCAAGGCTGAGGACACCTCGGCTATCTGCTTGACCATGGAGAGAAGCTCGGACTTCTTGGTCCTGATGGTCACGTCGACCACGTCGCTCGCCAGCGTTATCCGCGCGGCCTTCAACACGCGCAAGGGCCCTTCATGGTCCCCTCCTGCGTCCTCGACAGAATCGGAGAACCTCATGATCGCCACCACGATCGTGTTGACCGTGGTGGGCTTGCCCGCCTTCCTCTCGACCTCGGACTTTATGTTCGCGGCGAGAGCATGGTAGTTGATCAGCTTCGCTTTGAGGCATTCATACACCGGGGGGTTGTGCGTGATTATCGACGCTACCACCGTGGGTATCGACGGCTTGTTCAAGAGCGCCAATGTTCGCACCAGTAGGATTGTCGATGTAATATTTAATCGTTGGCCATAGACAGGCATATATAGTGCGTAATGTCCATTACATTCAGCGAATTTCCAATGAGCACAACAAGCAACCCGGCAGCGGTGTCACAGGCGAGTTTGGGCACCCGATTCATGAGCTATCTGAAGCGCGTGACCGCGAAGCTTCGGCGCTGAAGACGTCTGAGAATCAAGTGAGCACCATTGTCAGAATCTTCGTTTGTGACCACGTCTGGAGGACAACAGGTCCTCGTCCTGCGAGAAGGTAGCAGCCAGAGCCGCGGAAAGAGGGCCCAGAACAACAACATCCAGGCGGCCAAGCTCGTCGCGGAGCTGGTGAAGACCTCGCTCGGCCCAAGAGGCATGGACAAGATGCTCGTGGATTCGATGGGAGATGTGACGATAACCAACGACGGCGCGACGATGCTGAAGGAGATCGACGTCCAGCATCCCGCCGCAAAGATGATGGTTGAGATAGCGAAGGCTGTCGATGGCGAGGTGGGCGACGGGACCACCTCATCCGTAATACTCGCCGGAGCGCTCCTCGGCAACGCGGAGAAGCTCTTGGAGAAGGGCGTCCATCCTATGCTCATCGTGAACGGCTATCGGAAGGCGGCTCACCAGGCGCAGAAGATCCTCGACGAGATTGCGATCGGCGTGGCAGCTGAGGACAAGGCCACACTGACGAAGATCGCGAGGACGAGCATGGCCTCGAAGATAGTCTCGAACGATAGCGCCGAGCTTGCCTCACTCGTAGTGGACGCCCTCCTCCAGGTCGTCGAGAAGACGGCCGAGGAGAAGTACATCGTGGACCTCGACAACCTGAAGGTGGAGAAGAAGGTCGGAGGCTCTCTCAAGGACACCTCCCTCATCAGGGGGATCATCCTTGACAAGGAAGTGGCGCACTCTAGCATGCCGAAGCGCGTGGAGAATGCGAGGATTGCGCTGGTAAGCTCCGCGCTCGAGATAGAGAAGACCGAGTTCGACGCGAAGATCAACATCAGCAACCCGGCCCAGATGCAGCAGTTCCTCGACGAAGAGACCAGGATGCTGAAGAGCATGGTCGACAAGGTCTCCGAGTCCGGGGCCAACGTGCTACTGTGTCAGAAGGGGATCGACGACATGGCGCAGCACTATCTGGCGAAGGCGGGCATCCTGTCGGTGAGAAGGGTGAAGGAGTCTGACATGGTCAAGCTCGCAAAGGCTACCGGCGCAAGGATAGTCAACGGGCTCGAGGGGCTGAGCAAGGCCGACGTGGGCCAAGCCGGTCTCGTCGAGGAGAGGAAGATCGAGGAGGACAAGTGGACGTTCGTAGAAGGGTGCAAGAACCCGAAGGCGGTCACCGTCTTCATCAGGGGCGGAAGCCAGAGGGTCGTCGACGAGGTCGAGAGGTCTATGCACGACGCAATCATGGTCGTCAAGGACGTCTTGGAGAACCCCGCGATCGTCGGAGGCGGCGGGGCGGTGGAGGAGGAGCTGGCATATCGCCTGAAGACGTGGTCGAGCAAGCTGGACGGAAGGGAGCAGCTCGCCGCAGAGCAGTTCGCGGCGGCCCTCGAGTCGATTCCGCAGGCGCTGGCGGTCAACGCGGGATTCGACCCCATCGACATCCAGGTGGGGCTGCGAGAGAAGCACAGCGCCGGCAAGATCTGGTTCGGGGTCGATGTGCTCGGGACCGGCGTCAGGGACATGCTGGAGAAGGACGTCATCGAGCCCGTGGGCGTCAAGGAGCAGATAATCAAGTCGGCCACGGAGTGCACCTGCATGATACTGAGGATAGACGACGTCATCGCGAGCAGCAAGAAGGGACCTTCAGGCCCGCCGGGCGGGATGGGCGGGATGGGCGGGCCCGGCGGAATGGAAGGCATGGACTAGGCCGGCAACGAAAAGAACCAGAAGACTCTCACAGGAACGCCGGCAAGAACGCGACGAGCCCTATCACCACCTGCAGGGCGACGGCCCTCCGGACGGGCAAGCCGCTTCTCCTCACCATCAACAACGCGAGGAGGTTCGCGAACGATGAGATTGGGTCGATGTTGCCCGCAAGGCCGGCGCTGACCGCGAGGATAGGCGCGGCGTGAGGCGTCACCGTGGTGGTGCTCAGGACGAGCTGTGTCGCGGGGACGTTGCTGATGGCGGCCGACACGAGCCCGAAGAAGGCGGCGGTGTTGGGCTGCGAGCCCGAAGCGACCGGCGACACATATGGGAGAATGACCGGCTCGATCAGAGCCGCGACCAGCGTGACCAGGCCCACCAGGACATAGAGGATCAGGAGGCTCCTCAGGTCGAATTCCTTGACAAGTCTCCTCGGAGACCTGAACGTGAACGCGAACCCTAGGGCGAACGCCAGCGCCAGCGAGATGACGCTGGAGACCCCGACGAAATTCAGGATGAATACTATTGCCGCCGACGCGGCGAGATAGGCAGGGGGGCGCCAAGACCCGACCTTGTGCATCGCCCTTTCCGGGTCAGCCCTCTTTGCTCTGAACGGGAACAACATGAGCGCGGCGATGACCCCGGAGGCGGCGATAGGCAGCCAAGTGCCCGCGACAAACTGACCCGCAGAAATTCCCGAAGCCTGCCAGAGCAGGATGTTCTGCGGGTTCCCGAGGGGCGTCAGAGAGCTGGCGATGTCCGTTATCGTTATCTCGGCGACGACCAGTGGCGCGATGTCGGCACCCGTCTCCTTGGAGTAGGTGATGAGGACAGGCGTCAGTATCAGGACCAAGACGTCGTTAAGGATGAAAGGAGAGAACACGGCGGTGACCACCACGACGGCGTACATCACCCCCAGCCTTCCCTCCAGCGCCGAGATCAGCCCGCGAAGGAAGGAGTAGCCGTCCAAGGCCCTGAACTGCGCTGCTATCCCAAAGAGGAGCGCGAGGGAGATGAATATCGAGACATCGAAGGTCATGCGGCGTCAGCCCTGAGACGCGCCGAGCGGGCCCGGGTCACGCCTGCCCTCGGAAGAATTTCGCATTTGAACGTGTCACTGGGGTCGGTCCGGGAGAGCCCTTGCAAACCCTTATGTAGCGAACGCGGGAAAAACGCGAGAATTCATGGGCAAGATCCTGGTGACGGGAGCCGCCGGCCAGATCGGCTCTGAGCTCGTGGTCGCGCTCCGCGATAAGCACGGCGAGGAGAACGTCATCGCGACCGACATCCTGCTGAAAGCCGTCGAGAAGGTTCTCCCGACCGGCCCCAACGAGCAGGTTGACGTCACCGAGATTCACAAGCTCCGAGAAGCCATCGGTACTTGGGGCGTGACCTCCATCTACCACCTCGCAGCGATACTCTCGGCCGCAGGTGAGAAGAATCCGCAGATGGCCTGGGAAGTCAACATGAAGGGCCTGCAGAACATCCTCGAGCTCTCGCGGGAGCTGGGGGTCAAACGCGTCTACTGGCCCAGCTCAATCGCCGTCTTCGGGCCGGGGATTCCGAGGGTCAAGACCCCCCAGGACGTGCCGCTCGTCCCCACCACGATGTATGGGATAACGAAGGCCGCAGGCGAGCTGCTCTGCAACTACTTCCACCACCGCTACGGAGTTGACGTGAGGTCGATCAGGTATCCAGGGATAATCAGCAACAGGGTGCCTCCGCACGGCGGCACGACCGACTACGCGGTCGACATGTTCTACCAGGCGATTCTGAAGAAGCGGTACACGTGCTTCGTGAGGGAGGACACCGTCCTCCCCATGATGTATATGCCGGACGCGATTCGCGCCACGCTGATGCTGATGGACGCGAGCCAAAAGAGCGTCACCTACCACATGGGCCACAACCTCGCCGGGTTGAGCTTCTCCGCGGGGGAGCTCGCCAGAGAGATCAAGAAGCACATACCGGGCTTCACCTGCGAGTTCGTCCCGGACTTCCGGCAGAAGATCGCGGACTCCTGGCCCGAGTCCGTCGACGACAGCTTGGCTCGCAGAGACTGGGGGTGGAAGCCGAAGTACAACCTCGCCGCCATGACCAAGGACATGATCCAGGAGCTCTCCGCCCGGGCGAAGCAGGGCAAGCTCGCAGCCTGAAAGAAAGGAAAATAAGGCGAGGCTGGGGAGAACCACGACATGAGCAGGGACCCAACCTCGTTCCTCGGGGAGGAATATCGCGCGTTAGTCCAGAGCGACCTCGACTGGAAGATAAGGACTCTCCAGGGGCCGAGCACCCCTTGGTGCCATATCGACGGGAAGAAGGTGCTGATGCTCTGCTCGAACAACTACCTCGGGCTCACGAACCACCCGTCGCTGAAGAAGGCGGCCATCGACGCGGTGACCACGCACGGCGCCGGGTCCGGCTCCGTCAGGGCCATCGCCGGGAACATGGACCTGCACATCGAGCTCGAGGAGAGGCTCGCACACTTCAAGCGCGCGGAGGCGTCGCTGGTGTATCAGACGGGCTACGCCGTCAACAGCGGCCTGATACCGCAGCTCGTGGGCGAGCAGGACCTCGTCATCAGCGACGAGCTGAACCACGGCAGCATAATCGACGGCGTCAGGCTCTCGCGCGCGGAGAGGGCCGTCTACAAGCACGCTGACACCGCGGACCTCGCGAGGGTGCTCGAGGATGCTGAGAAACACGTCCCTCAGTATCGCAGGATTCTAGTCATCACCGACGGCGTCTTCTCGATGGACGGCGACATCGCTCCCCTCGACAAGATAGCCAAGATCTCCGGAGAGCACGGGGCCATGGTCTACGTCGACGACGCCCACGGGGAGGGTGTGCTCGGCGAGGGCGGCAGGGGCATCGTCTCCCACTTCCACCTCGACAGGAAGCAGGTCCAGATCGAGATGGGGACCTTCTCGAAGGCCTTCGGGGTGGTCGGCGGGCACGTCTCCGGCTCGCGAGACCTGACCAACTTCGCCTACAACAAGTCCAGGACCTGGCTACTTAGCGGCTCGCACCCGCCTGCCGTCGCCGCGGCCTGCATCGCCGCGATAGACGTCCTCGAGAACGAGCCCGAGCGCGTCCAGACCCTGTGGGCTCACACCAGGCACTTCAAGAAGAGGATGAGCGAGCTAGGGTTCGACATCGGGAGGAGCGAGTCCCCGATAACCCCCATCATGGTCGGCGAGGCCGAGGTCGCGAAGAAGCTGAGCGCCCGCCTATTCGAGGAGGGCGTCTTCGCGCTGCCCATCGTCTTCCCGATGGTCGCGAAGGGGAAGGCGAGGATCAGGACCATCATGAACGCGGCGCTCGCCCCCGAGGACCTGGACTTTGCGATCGACGCCTTCGCGAAGATAGGGAAGGAGCTCGCGCTCGTCGCGCAGCACTAGGGCCTTCAGGCCCCGGCCTGCGCCTGGATGAGCTCGCCGAGCTTCTCGAAGTAGAGCCTCGTCGCCAACGGCATCGCCGAAAGGTTGGCCTCTATCGCCTCCAGGACCTTGTCGACCGCGCGCCTCGACGTCTTGAACTCGAACTTCATCGTCAGGACGGGGTCTCTGATGACCTGGATGCTGTCCCTCAGGTCGGGCCGCGCTCTCGCCTTCGCGTCGATCTCCACCTTCCGATACCAGGCCGCCAGGACATCGGGGTCGAGTCCGAGCTTGAGCCGCTCGATCTCCATGACGAGCCTCTGAATTAGCCTGGTCTCGCTATTGTCTGACACGCATTCTTCACTCCATCAGCTGCACCGGGACTGCAGTATCTCCGTCTTCTCGTACTCCGCTTCCCAGACGTGCATGCTGTTCCTCGCCCTCCTGACCGTGACCAGCGAGTAGCCCTCCGGGGCGTCGACGAGTGACTTGCTGAGTATCTCCTGGACGCTGTCGTTGTCTTCGTCGAAAGTCTTCACGATGTGCTGCTTGTACTTCTCGACCTCCTTCATGTGGTCCTTCAGGCAGAGGTTCTTCCCCTGGAATCGCGATGACGTCAGGCGCTTTACCTCCGCGCCGCACACGTCGCACTTCACCTTCTCCATCCCGCAGGTGAGGCATATCCGCCCCACCCCTATCACCATCGGGAACGTCCCCGGAGTGGACTCTTCCTTCCCGCACATGGCGCATTTCATTACCTTGCCGGTGGAGTGCTGCATTGCCTATTCGATGGAAACGGCCAGTGCTTAAGACGATTTCGCTCCGACCCGATGAGAAGCCGAGCCCCGGGTCGGACTCGTCGTCGGGCCGCCACACGCGAGGGGCGACCAGCGGGAGCGCAAGCGCGGTGGCGATGATCAAGATCGCGGGGGCCCACCATAAGGGACCTGCCTGTCTCCACCACCAGGCGTCCAGTGCGCCGCTGAGGAAGCGGGGGAGCACCTGCGTCAGGAAGGGGAAGTGCGACACCGCCTCGGCCTGCGGGATGGCGGTCGTGACCGCGGCGATGCCGTTGAAGAGGACCCCCGCCCCGTAGAGCACGTAGGCGAGCGCGGCAACGGCTCGCCCTCTTGTCTCGATCACGAACCCCGACGGGATCAGGAGGAACGCGATTGCCGGAACGAGGAACCGCTGCCCGAAGGCCTCCCCGCCGACCGCGTCGTACCACATCGAGTACGGGATGAGGATGCCCAAGAAGCAGGCAGCGAGGAGGAGTCCCTCGCTACGCGTCTGGCGACGCCCCACCGCGACCCACAACCCGAGCGCGCCGAGGACGAGCATGGGGCAGTAGAGGAAGATCCCTCGGAGGGGAGAAAACAGGTCCAAGTAGAGCCCAGCGACGAGCGGGTAGGAGAAGCTACCGAGCAGAGAGGCGGTGTGCTGGTAGGCCTGCTCGCTGGTGACGAAGGGGTCGCCAAAGGCAGCCTGGTTGTAGAGGGCCAGGAGGATGACCGCCACGGCCCAAGTCGCGGCGAGCCCTGCGAAGCCCCTCGCGAACCCGGCGAGGTTGCTTCGGAAGGTGTACAGAAGGAAGATGCAGACGATCGGGAGCAAGGCCCCATTGATGTAGTCCACCGTCAAGGCGGCCCCCAGCGCGGCGCCGCAGGGAATGGTGGCGGCCAGGCGGGAAGACCCGCCGCGCGCCATCCTGACGGCAAGGAGGACCGCCAGCAGGTCGAGCATCGCGGAGATATCGCTCTGGAAGAAGTACGTGGCGAACGGCCAGCTTATGGTCGAGAAGGCATAGCCGAACGCGACGAACGCCGCGGTCTTCTCGGTGAAGTACATCGAGCCCAGCTTGAACACGAGGTAGGCCGCGACGGCGTTACACAGCGCGACGAAGAGCTCGGAGAGGAGCATCACGTGCCCATACAGGGTGAACTTGCCGTCCAGCAAGAACCCGAGGCCCACGAAGGGGAGCGCGAGGACCGACGCGCCCGGGGCGAGCGCGCTGTAGTAGTTCCCTTTGTACACAAAGTCGTCCACGGACTGCGGGTTGAACTGGCCCACCTTCCCCAAGACGACGGAATGGTTGGCCCAGAGCGAGTACGAGAGCTCGAGGAGGCTGGTGGGATGGTCGGCTGACCAGACCCCGTTGAGGCAGAGCGCGAAGACGAGCAGAGTGGACAGGAAGATCAGCAGTCCGGGAGTCGAAAGCCGCATGCCCCTCACTCGCTCTCTAGCGCTGACTCCCTATAGTCCTACGCCCGCGAACGCCTTGCTCAGATGCTGTCCGCGATGTCGTCCACCGTCTCGACGACCGCGTCCGCCTCGGTCTTGGTCTCCTCCCGGGAGTAGACCCCGGTCTTGACGATGACGCTCGCTATCCCCATCCTCTTCGCGCCGAGGATGTCGGTCTCCTCCTGGTCCCCCACCATCACCGCGTCCTCTGGCCTGCAGCCGGCCTGCTCAAGGGCGAGCTCGAACATGAGGCGCGACGGCTTCCCTATGGCGACGGCCTTCTTGCCGGAGGAGTACTCGATGGCCTTTACGATGGGGCCTACCGCCATCGCGACACGGTTCTTGAACATGTAGAGCCGCGCGTAGTGGCACGCGACCAGCGAAGCGCCGTTCCTCACAACCTCCCCCGCCCGGTCCAGCTTGCTGTAGGTGAGCCACCTGTCGAGGCCCACCACGACGACGTCTGCCCTCCTCCCCCGCGTCCTCCGCAGCCCCTCCCGGTCCAGCTCCTCCTGGAGCCCGCGCTCTCCCACGAGGAAGTACGTCCCCTTGGGGTGCTTCTTTGCCACGTACTTGGCGGTGAGCTTCGCGCTCGAGAGGATCTCTTCATACTTGACCGGGATGTCGAACCTGCGCAGCCGCTCGAGGATGGTCTCGACCGTGTCAGTAGAGTCATTGGTCAGGACGAAGAACCTCTTCCCCTTGCTCGCCCTTATCTTGTTGATGACCCTGGTCCCGCCGAGCTTGACCGGCTTCTCCTTCCCCGCGGTGAGGACTCCGTCAAGGTCGAAAAGGAAGAGCTTCTTCCTCGACAGATCTATCATCTTGGGCGTCGGCCCGTCATCGCGTTTTTATCCGTTTCCCGAGTCCGAGGCGCTGACAAAGGCATCGGCTCTCGAAGAAACACAAGGGCTAAATCGGTTTAGAACCGCGCGATGACGCCAAGGATAGGCGATTCCTTGTCAGCCAGAACTGCGCGGCCATCGCTGGTCTCCACGTTGAGCATAGCCGCCATCGTCTTCATGCTCTCCTCCTCTTCTTCTCTGGGAAACATCCATGCAGCTAGCAGCGTTGGCGCCACGACCGCCCAAAGTTCGGCGGACTGGCTCGGGCCAGACGGGAACTTCCCGTTCAACTGGGACTACAGCCCGCAGACTGCAATCAACCTGACGAGCGTGAACAGCCTCAATCTGAATTGGCTGTTCCCTCTCCCTAGCCCGCTGTCTCCGTCCACCCTCGGCACGAGCGTCATCATAACTCCGATAATCGCCCAGGGCGTCGTCTACTACATCACGAGTTCCGACACGCTCATCGCCCAATATGCGAGCGACGGCCAGCTCGCATGGTCCAAGAACCTCTCCCTCAACTACGACTATCCGGGTATAGGCGTCAAGCCCGAGTCGGCGAACCTCCAGGGGCACTACCACGCCATCTGGTATACCACGCTCGTCAGGGACCAACCGCTCATCTGGGTCGCGGGGGACAACTACACGGTCTTCGCGTTCAACGCCGCCACCGGCGACCAGGTGCTCAAGGTCGATTACCTCCCGGTCAACGTCCCCGGCAACTTCGGCTACTACGACCCCGGAGGGAAGGAGGCAATCGTCGACGAGGGGAGGGGGATACTGACCGTCACGACCTCAGACTCCGAGGGGACTGACGCCGGTCGGGGGCTCTACGAAGGTTGGAACGTCACCGCGAGCCCTCCAACGCTATTGTGGACCACATTCCTGACGCCACCGCAGGACGGATCCGACCCTCTATGGTCCATCAAGTCAGTGCAAAACGCCAGCTACGCATGGGACTTCAACGGGACCGCGCAGATCAATCTCAAGGCCCTCTCCAACTCCACCCTCTACAGCATGCTCTACGGGGACTGGGGAAACTTCGGGTTCAACGGCGCCCAGAGCTATGCAGGGACGGACGGGGGATGGGGCGGCTCGGACGCGTACGACCCGCAGACAGGAATCTTGTACGTCGGCACGGCACAGCCGTCTCCGGACTGGAACGCGACGACCAGGCCAGGTCTGGACCTCTGGAGTTCGTCGGTGCTCGCCATCGACGAGCTGACCGGCAAGCTGGTCTGGGGCTTCCAGACCTCGCCGCACGACCTCAGCGACTACGACTGCTCCTGGAGCGTCATGCTGGCCAACGCGACCGTCAACGGTCAGAGCCAGAAGGTGGTCATGAAGGGCTGCAAGAACGGGTACTTCTACGCCCTGGACGCGGCCACCGGGAAGATGCTCTGGTACTTCGACGCGCCCACGATAGCGAGGACGGCCGCGAGCGAGATCCTCGACCCGACCAACAGGACGGACATGGCCAAGCCGTGGGCAAACTATCCGTCTGTCGAGCCTTACATCCAGAACCCCTGTCACAGCGGAGGAATCGAATCGGACCCAGCATACGACCCGGTGAGCAACATCGCCATCGTCGTGACCTACAACTGCCCCATGTGGGTCAAGATCGCTCCCACCACCGGAGCTGGAGTCGCATACGGCAGCTTCGGACTCGATTACGCTTACTCGGGGCCTCCCCTGCCGTGGAACACCACCATATGGGCAATAAACGTGGACACAGGTAAGCCGCTCTGGCAGTTCCCCATCTCCGACATCGGCTTCCGTGGAGGGGTGGACGTCAGCGGAGGACTGGTCCTCGTGCCGGCGGCCGACGGGTACCTAAGGGCGCTAAACGAGAAGACAGGGCAGCTCGTGATGCAAAGGAACATCGGCGCGCCGCTCTGCACGGAACCCGCGATCGGGCAGGACATAAGCGGCGAGGAGGAACTCGTTTTCCCGGTATGCAACGGCAATGACGACCGAGGCGCCGCCATCACCAACGGCGTAATGATGGCCCTGACGCCTGTGTCTGCGAGTGCAATCACCACTGTCACTTCGTCGGCGGTCGTGACGAGCTACGTCGCTTCGCCTGGTGTCACGTCGGTCGCGTTCTTGGCGGTGGCCGCCGTCGCGGTCGTGTTCATCGCCGCCACGGGAGTGCTGGCGCGAAGAACCAGGCGTCCGTGAGCCCTTCGGACGCTCGAAACCAACTTTATCTATTCCCAGACTGACTAAGAGCGGTCTCGAGGGTTGTCAGAGGAGTCCACGAGCGCTGACCTCCTGTTCACCGAGCTTGCGGACGCGGTGAGGTATTCGCAGAACTGGCAGCGCGCCATCGACGAGCAGAAGGAGAAGAGGACCACCGCGGAGTGGCAGCTGGAGGAGCTGAACGACCTGGCGGTCCGGGTGTCGAAGGCCTTCGGCGGCCTCCACCTGGACGCGGAGGACGCCGAGAGCCTCTCAAGGAAGGTCAACGAGTTCGCGGCGCTCGCCATCCAGCAGACGAAGGACCGGATTAACGCCAAGCTCAAGGCGGCCATGGAGGAGTCGGAGTCCGAGTCCAAGTCCGAGGAGCTGAAGGCGAAGAGGAGCCTCGAATCATACCTGGCGGTGACCCCCCTCCCCGTCATCGACGAGGAGGTCTCCCTGGAGCTCTCCGACAGCTCCTACTCGGCGAAGGCGGAGTACAAGTGCCCGGGCGAGATAGAGTACGAGTTCCTCCTCAACACGGCCAGCTCCCCGCGCTTTCGCGGGGAGTTCAAGTTCTCAGGCGTCAGGAAGGGCGTCAAGCTCCCAGTGAGGCTGGGGAAGACTTGGCTGAGAAGAGAGCCGGTCCCCGACTATGAGAAGCTCGACGACTACGCGCTCTCGAAGGCGAGAGCCTCGAAGCAACACCTCGAAGCGACATTCGTGAGCCACGAGACGGAGAGCGTGGTGGACATCGTCTTCTCACGCTCCGCGAACGAGTCGTTCGTGACCATCGAGTATTCGGACGACAAAGACAAGGTCGACGTGACGGGGGAGGCGGCCCTGAGTAAGCACCTCGACCTGACCCTGATGAAGGGCGCGGCCGCTCGCCTTCTCGACGCCATCCTGGAGCTGAAGAAGGACAAACTCCAGCTAGGAAAGCTCGAGAGCAGCGGCGAGGATGTCCTGGCCACGCTCGACTGCCTGGGGTTCATGCAGCGGGCGGTCATCGTCTTGGTAAAGTCGAAGGAGTCCAGGACCGCGATGAGCAAGGTCGACCCGAAGCTGGCCATCGAGAGGCTGAAGCTCCTTGGTCCCGGCGGGATCAAGATTATGGAGACGCTCGGTCTTATCCCGCGGAGCAGAAAGTAGACTTACTCGCGCGCTTCAGTCGCGACGCTTCGCCCCCTCTTTAGGAGAGACGCGTCCACGTAGAGGTTCGTCAGCAGGATGAGCGGCGCCACGGCTAGCATTCCGACGAGGAGGTCGTTGGCCTCTGTGGCCGTGAGGGGCAGCAGGGAGAGGAACGCGCCCTTGGCGTGCACCGAGTGGGGAAAGAGCTCGAGCAGGGGCAGGCAGGCCAGGGTCAGAATCGAGAGAAAGAACTGGACGCCGAGCTGGCCCAGCTCGAGTATGTCGAACGCGAGGTACGCGAAAAGGATGGCGAGGGTGCCGAAGACCACGACCGACGAGCTGATGAGGTACACCGCGCCGCCGGCGATGAAGCAGCTCGCGCTGACCACTATGGGTAGAAGGTCGGACCCCCCGAAGGCCCTCCCCCGGGCCCTCCTTAGCCAGAGGCCCGAGAGCGATATTATCCCCAGGCTCACGAGGACCATGAAGTCGGTTATCTCGACCAGGAAGCCCTGGTTTCCCACCGCGAGGAGGAATATCGAGACCAGAGTGAAGAGCCAAGACAGGCTCGCGAGGGAGCGTGGCATGTATCCGTCCTCGCCTAGAGACCTGAGGTGGCGCGTGGCCGCAAGGAAAGCAGGCACGAAGGTCGTGACGCTGGCGATGAGAAACGCAATGGCAACAAGGAGCTCTTGATAAGACCCGAGGAATGTGCTGGCCAGATACAGGGCCGGGATTTGCGCCTGGAGCATCGCCGCGGGGTTCGGGTGGGCTGCGAACACCGCCAGGCCGTAGAAGATGTTGACGGCCGCCGTTATCAGCACCGTGAGTATCATCGCGACGCCGAGGTACCTGCCCTCGCCGAGCTGGTATCCTCTCTTTATCCAGGACACGACTGGGATGGGTGAGGTCTCCCGCGCGTCGCGCTCGAGAGCCTGGATCTCCTGGAAGCCGAAGAAGAGCAAGTACAGATATCCGGTGTTAATCACCAGAGAGACCGCCCAGTCGCCTCCTCCCGTGTACTTGAGCAGCCCTCCCAGGTTCCAGGAGGTCACCGCCCCCAATAGCGCGCTCTGGTAGACTAGTATCGCGACGAGGGCGCTGGTGAGGACGACCTGGATGACGCCGGTGAGGTGAAGCAGCCTCTCCTCGAAGAGAGAGTCGAGGACGGTCCATGTTATCAGCGATATCGCTATCGCGTAGAGGATCACGACCTGCGTCGTCCCGGTCACCCCGAAGTCCTTCAGGATGTTCGGGAGGTAGTCGAAGTCGAAGATCAGGAAGACTATCTTAGAGTACGCGGCGAGCGCTGTGTTCGCCACCCACATCGAGACCCTGCTAACGAAGTATCTCACGCTCCTCACCCCCACCGCGAGCCTGGTGAAAGACGGCCCGCCCACCGCCTCCGCGCCGCGACTCCTGGACTCGGAATACATGTCGGCATAGACCTTCGCCATCAGGATCGAGAGGACCATGGCTACTGCGAGCGAACCCAGGGAGACGAACTCGTACTGGATGATGTTCTGCGGTATCAGTATGAAGAGGGGGGACCCGAGCGTCGCGCCAACGCCCACCGCCAGGACGGTCCCGAACCCGTACACCCGGTTGTGGCGCTGCACCTTGGCGGGCCTCCTGAACCTGACCCTGAGCGACTCCGGCAGGGAAGCCACTAGCGCGACCCCGGTGAGCGCCAGGCTCATCGCCGCCACCGCGACCATCACCTCGCCCATGCTGGTCGCCGTCCCCTGGGAGAGGAACGCCGCCTCGTCGTAGAGGTATCCGGTGGCGTACGCGGTGACGCCCAGACCGAGGACGAGCGCCACTACCTTTACGGCGAGAGCGGCCAGACGTCTGCTCCGTGTCGACACTAACTTCGACCCGACTCAAGAATCATGCCGGCATTCTTGAGGCTCTTTGACGCCCGTCGCAGGCTGTAGAACGCGCCCAGCAACAGCATCGCCGAGAAAAGAAAGTCGAGAGGCGGGACCCAGAAGTAGAGCGGCCTGTTCGCGGAAGAAGGCGCGAGGGCGCTCGAGAAGTAGCCAAGCCACTGCTGCGGCGTGCTCAGCCCCGCGAGGACGGGGACGAACGCGGCCAGGCCGACTATCGTGAGGAAGGCGGCGAGGACTATCTCCCCCAGGGCAATGGGGACGTTGCCGCCATCCTCTGACGGCCTCCTACGCTGGAGGAGGCTCGTGAACCTCGTCACGTAGCTGTCCTGCGACTCCAGGAAAGACCTCTCGAGGACAGGGCGGAGGTCCGCGTCGGACTCGTAGAGGAGGGTGAGAGCCCTGACGTCGAGCTTCAGCCTAGCTACGATTTCGTCCCCCATTTTCTCATCTGTGCTCAAGACAATCCACCGACCGTCTCAGGGGCCTGCTTGCTATATCTCGGTTGCGTCGGCCCGGACCGGCTCGGAGCCCGTGGTCGGGAGGCGCCGGTCAACCTAAAGTCCAAACATCTAAATGTCCAGTGCCAATCGGCGTCAAAAGAACAAGCAATGACGCAGTACGCGAGGATCAAGCTGACGAGCTCCAACCTTGACGAGCTCGAGAACCTCGCCCGCGAGATCAAGGAGATCACGGAGAAGACGGGGGTGAAGAGCAAGGGACCGCAGCCGCTCCCGACGAAGAGGCTGAAGATCACCACGAGGAAGGCCCCGACCGGCGAGGGGACCCACACCTTCGACCACTGGCAATTGAGAATCCACCGCAGAATCCTCGACATCGAGCCTGACGACAGGACCATGAAGCAGATAACGAAGCTCAGGATCCCCGAAGACGTAAAGATAGAGCTGACTCTGACGAGCTAAAAGCGACCGTTTACTCTTCCGCCTTCTTCATCCACTTTATCGTGCGTTTCAAGCCCTCTTCGAGGTTCAGCTCATACTCATAGCCGAGCAGCCTCCTCATCTTCTCAGTGGAAGGGTAGCTCACCTGCGGCTCCTTCTCGGCGGGGGACCTCGGCGGGAGCAGCTGGAGCTCGGAGTCGGAGTGCGTCTGGCTCTTGATCTTCTCGGCAAGCTCCAATATCGAGACGCTCTCGGCTCCGCCGAAGTTGAAAGCCTGCCCCACCGCCGCGTCCTTCTCGAGGACCTTCAAGACCAGCTTTGCGAAGTTCACCGCGTGCGAAGGGGCCGTCACGTCCCGCCCCGAGTTGAAGAGCCCGACCGGCTCGTGGTTGAGGAACTTCCTGATGAAGAACGGGACCGCCCTAGAGGGGTTGTCGAACTCCCCGAAGAGCAGCCACGCCCGGGTTATCGCGACCGGGACGCCCTTGGTCTTGAAGTAGCTCATCGCGAAGTTCTCCCCCACCACCTTCGAGTAGTCGTATGGGACCCTCGGGTCCATCGGGAGGTCCTCGGTGACGAGGTTCTTCTTCGGCGCGCCGTACACGTTGGCCGAGGATGCGTAGTGGAAGCGCCTCACTCCCTTCTTGGCAGCCATCTCGAGCATGTTCAGGGTGCCGAAGGAGTTGACCTGGAAGCAGGTATACGGGTCCTCGATGGTCTTCTTGAGGTCCGCGATGCCGGCGAGGTGCACGACCGAGTCGAAGTCCAACCCGGCTAGCGTGCCGTTGACGAAGGCCGGGTCGACGACGCTCCCCACGACCTCCGCTCCCGCCGAGACGTCGACGCCTATCACCTTGTGCCCGCGCTCGGCTAGGTAGCTCGTCACATGCCTGCCGACGAACCCCCGGGAGCCGGTTACCAGCACTCTCAAGCGCGGTCCCGCCCAACTCCGGACGTTATTTAAGGTAAGAACGCTATTGGCCCAAGGTCGCCCGGTATGAGGCTACGAGTCCCTTGTCGGCGACCCCGGAGACCAGCTTCTCCTTCCCCCCGGGCAGGAGGATCGGAAACGCGGTCGCGTGGTAGGGGAGGTCGAGGCCCTCGATCTTTTCGGTGTCCTCGGTCTCGCCCACCTTCTTGCATTCTCCATTGCCGCACGAGAAGTGGTAGACCTTGACCACGCGCCTGTCGCCCATCCCGCCCCCTCTCCCTCCAGCGGCGGTCGAGACGCTGAGCATCTGGAGGACGTAGATCTCGTTGGGCTGGTCGAGCTTCCCGAGGTCGACGAGGTCGTCGGTCACGAAGACTCGCCTTCCCATGCTCTCGATGAGAGCGATGAACTCGTCCGCGCCCGCCATGACGAGGGCCGCATTTCACAGCCGCTTAAGACTTTGGCATGTAGTGATAAGAGCGCCGGGGGTAGGATTCGAACCCACGCGACCCGGAAGGGTCATAGGCTCTCAAGGCCCACGCATTAGACCACTCTGCTTTCAGGCACAGTGTACCCCGGCGTTCCCCGGCACCAATGGATTATTTCCGCCTCTTGATAAGGACTGAAGATTGTGACTCTGGATATTCCATTTAGTCTCCGCTCAACAATTCTTAGGCAAGTGGTCACTGCTCATCTTATTTGCAAAGTCTGGGTCAGATTGGAATTTCTTCCAGAACGCATACCAACCTTCGTTGCTTGATTCCGCGTGCTCCTTGGTGTCCGTAATGCTTCAGGTGAGACTCGTATCTAGATGACGATACTTGGTGGGGTGTCTCAACGATTATTACCTCCGCTGTAACGCGCGGCCTCATGAGCGGTTCAGAGATCCGTAAGGTGACCGTCCTCGGCGCCGGGCTGATGGGCCACGGCATCGCCCAGGTCTGCTCGCAGACGGCAGGATACGACGTCACCCTGCTCGATGTGAAGCAGGAGTTCGTCGACAGAGGCATGTCGATGATCAAGGACAGCCTCTCGAGGTTCGTCGCGAAGGGCGCCATCGACAAGAAAAAGTCCGACGAGATCCTCTCCAGAATCCATCCGGCCCTCGACCTTCGCAGCGCGGTAGAAAAGGCGCAGCTGGTCATCGAGGCGGCGACCGAGGACCCCAAGCTGAAGCTCGACCTCTACCGCAAGGCCTCTGAGCACCTCCAACCGGGTGCGATACTCGCCTCCAATACGTCCTCGATCAGCATCACGCTCTTGGGCTCCGCGACGAAGAACCCCGAGAACGTGGCGGGGATGCACTTCTTCAACCCCCCGCAGCTCATGCCGCTGATTGAGGTCATCCGGGGGGCGAAGACATCCGACGTGACCGTCGAGACTATCAGGGCCGTCGCGAAGCAGATGGGAAAGGAGACGGTCCTCTGCAAGAAGGACTCGCCGGGCTTCATAGTAAACCGGATTCTCATCCAGGCGTTGACCGAGGCGACGCTCCTTGTGAGCGAGGGCGTCGCAGACCCCGAGGACATCGACAAGGCCGTGACGCTGGGGCTGAACTGGCCGATGGGGCCGCTGAAGCTCCTCGACTATGTGGGCCTGGACACTGCCCTGGGAATCTCCAAGGTCTTCATGGAGGAGTTCGAGGACTCCAAATACAGACCCAGCCCCCTGGTCAAGCAGATGGTCAGAGCAGGCCTGCTCGGAAGGAAGTCGGGCAAGGGATTCTACGAGTGGGGCTCCCCATCCTCGACCAAGAGCTCCTCCGGAAAGTAGCGAAAGCCTATAACTCCCGCCAGCCAATTTTCATTCGATGGCCTCTGCGAAGCAGTTCTCCCGCGAGCACTACATCAGCCTGGAGACGTACAAGAAGAACGGAGACGCAGTGCAAAGCCCCGTCTGGCTGGTGGAGGACGGCGGCCTTCTTTACGTGCGCACCGACCCGAAAAGCTGGAAGGCCAAGCGGATACGAAAGAACCAGAGCGTCCGCGTGGCTCCGTCTGACATGAGAGGGAAGCCGACGGGGTCGTGGGTGGAAGGCGAAGCCCACTTCGTCGACGGAGAAGAGGCAGAGCGGATGGTCAAACTATTCAAGAAAAAATACGCCGTGACGGGATGGATCATCGACGCCATCAACGGGCTAAGAGGAAGACGCTCTGACGTCGTCATCATCTCGATAAAGTTGGCCTAGCAGCGGACGGACGAGCCCGCTTCATGGCAGGCTAGGCCGAGAGCCTCTCCCTGAGGTCGTCTGGGATGCTCTTCGGCCTTCCGTCGCCCCCGATGACGACGTGAACCGTGTGCCCCGTGCAGAGCAGCTCCTTGCCGGGCAGCTTTGTCACCTCGTAGTCGAGGCGGATGCTGGACCTCCCTATCTTGCTCGGCCACACCCTCACTTCGACCTCGTCGTCGTACCTCGCAGACGCCTTGTAGTTGGCAAAGGCTTCGACGAGCGGGGTGTTGAAGCCCCGCCTCTGGATCTCGGTGTAGGGGAGGCCTAGCGAGCGCAAGAACTCGGTCCTCGCCACCTCGAACCACACGAAGTACGCCGTGTGATGGACCACGCGCATCGCGTCGGTCTCCGCGAACCTTGCGCGGAGCCTCACCGAGTGCGCGGCGGGCGTTCGGCTCTCTCTGACCATCTTTCCAGCGCTTCGCGCTCGACCTAGGGTTTTTTACGTTCTCGCTCGGCTGCTGCTGGTGTGCAGAACTACCAGACAATATCTCTAGCCATCGACGGCGGAGTCGGCACGGTCAGGCTAAACAGGCCCGACGCCCTAAACGCCCTGAACTCGACGATGGTCCGCGAGCTGGTCGGCGCGCTGGACGCGCTCGAGGCGGACGAGTCCGTCCGGTGCGTCGTCCTGACGGGGAGCGACAAGGTGTTCTGCGCAGGGGCGGACGTCAAGGAGATGGCCAAGCTGTCGGCGGCCGAAATCTCAAGCGCCGACCACCTGCGTGCGGTCTGGGAGCGTGCAGGGAAGTTCCGGAAACCCCTCATCGCCGCGCTGAGCGGCTACGCCCTCGGGGGAGGGCTCGAGCTCGCCATGTGCTGCGACATCATCGTCGCGTCCGAGGGGACGAAGCTGGGCCAGCCCGAGATCAACATCGGCATAATCCCGGGAGGGGGCGGGACCCAGCGCCTGGCCAGGGCCGTGGGCAAATACAAGGCGATGGAGTTGATCCTGACCGGAGGCATGATCTCCGCGGACGAGGCGAAGGCGCTCGGCCTCGTCAACAGGGTCGTGCCGCCGGGGAAGCACCTGGAAGAGGCCACGAAGCTTGCCTCCGACATAGCCTCAAAGGCCCCTCTCGCGGTGCGGTCTGCGAAGCAGGCGATCGCCGCGGCCCAAGAGAGCAGCCTCTCGAACGGGATCGAGCTCGAGCGCCGGCTCTTCTACGATCTCTTCGACACCGAGGACAAGAAAGAAGGAATGAACGCTTTCCTCGAGAAGAGGAAGCCGAGCTTCGTCGGCAGGTGAAAGCCCACCGCGCTGCTGGGCTGCCGCCTCGCGATTCGAGGCCTACGGGACAGCCACTACGGGGATGGTCGACTTCTCTATGACGTTCCTCGAGACGCTGCTGATGGCCCTCAGGCGACCGAGGCCGCGCAGCTCGCGGGTCCCCAGCACGATGTAACTCACGTCCTTTGATTTCGCCGCTTTGAGGATCTCCTTTACGGGGTCTCCATACGCGGTTATTCCCTCGTATTTTACTCCGGCCTTCTCAATCCTTTCGATGAGCGGACCAGCCGTCCGGTGAAACTCGTCTTCGGCGAAGTGCTCCGGCAGGGCATCACCGTGCTCATCCCGATAGCTGTCCGGGACGGACTTCTTTGCCACCACATATATCAGAAAAATCTTCGCGGAAAGGGCCTTCGCCAGCCGGATAGCGCTGTCGACTATCTGCTCCGCATGAGCATGCTCATCGACGGCGACGAGTATTGGTTTCACGCTGGTTCCGACCTTCGCGGAATATATAGGGGTTAGGGCGATTCGACCCCTTGACCTGAGCGAGCAGCGATGATGTTCGGCTTCTCGGCAGCCGTGCCGTCCCCAGCAAGCCTTATCTCTCGAACGCGGCGGGCCCGCAGCAAGGCTTGGTTCTCTACAGGCGGGCGAACAGGCAGTACGTGGCCATGTCCCGCAAACAGGTCTGGAGGTTCCTCGAGTCGCAGCGCAGGGTGTACCTGGGCTTCACGATGGAGAACGGCTACCCCCACGTCACCCCGATCTGGTTCGTCACAATGGGCGAGCGGATTTACATGCGCGCCCAGGACTACAAGGTGAAGGTCGGGCTCGCCGCGAGGGGGAAGGCGTGTGTCGTGATTGACGACGGGGACAAGTACCGAGAGCTGCGGGGCGCGGTGATGTGGGGGAGGTCGA
The DNA here is from genome assembly GCA_963820505.1 of uncultured Nitrososphaerota archaeon. Taxonomy (GTDB): domain Archaea; phylum Thermoproteota; class Nitrososphaeria; order Nitrososphaerales; family Gagatemarchaeaceae; genus Gagatemarchaeum. The sequence goes on from CAWFZY010000002.1 coordinate 87,380, forward strand.
GGATAGTCTCCCAGAAGGGGCTGATAGCAAGGATAACCGAGCTCTTCGAGGCGAAGTACTCGGAGCGCCAGTGGAAAGCCGACGAGATGCCCAAGGACTGGGTGAAGGAGAGGAGCAAGGAGAGGAGGGCGTTCATCGAGTTCGTCCCCGCGAAGGTGGACTCCTGGGACAACAGCAAGGTCTAGCGCTGCGGGACGCTTATCTCTGCTTCCAGGCCTCGTCCTCGACCCCTTCGAGGACGTTGGCGTAGCGCGCCAAGTTGAAGAGATACGTGGAGAGCCTGTTGAGATACGGGACCATCTCGGGGTTTATCCGTTCCGACCGGCTGAGGGTGACGACCCTCCTCTCCGCCCTCCTGCACACGGCCCTCGCGAGGTGGAGCGAGGACGACAGCTGGCTGCCGCCGGGCAGGATGAAGCTCGTCAGTCTGGGGAGCTTCGCCTGGAGCTCGTCGACCATCCTCTCGAGCTGCTCGGTGTTCTTCCTCTGGATCCTGGGGACGCGACGCACTTTCTTGGCGGTCCGCTCTGTGGCGAGGTCGGCCCCCGCGGCGAAGAGCTCCTCCTGGATTCGCTTGAGCGGCTTCGAGATCTCGTTGTACCTGCACCCGGCGATAGCGAGCCCGATGCAGCAGTTCAACTCGTCGATCGTGCCGTACGCGTCGACCCTCGGGGCGTCTTTCGGGACGCGGCTCGCTCCGTAGAGACTCGTCTCGCCCTTGTCCCCGCCTCTTGTGTACAAGATTCCCCAGATTTCATCGCTGTAATCAACATATTTAGGCTTGGAGTTTTCACTTTTTTGCCACCGAAGGGATATATGCTAATCTTTCTGAGACATCTGTCCTGAGGGATATAGACGCCAACAGGATCATCAAGAGATGAGCCTGCCCACCTCTTCACTCCTCAAGAGGCGATGCGCATGCTACCTGACATCAAGATAAGACTGAAGACGATAATGGAGAGGAAGAAGGTCGCAGACAGCTTGCGCGACGAGATAGAGCGCTTCAGCCTTGTGGGCTTCGAGGTCCCCGAGGCGAGGCAGAAGACCGACCAGCTCGACTTCATCGTGAAGGACCTGATGGCGAAGATTCAGGAGATGGAGGACCAGGGCGTGAAGCTCCGGGACATTGACACGGGCCTTCTGGACTTCCCAGCGAAGAGGTTCGGCGAGGTGGTATACCTCTGCTGGAAGTATGGCGAGTCGAGCATCGAGTTCTGGCACACGCAGAACGAAGGCTTCGCGAGCAGGAAGCAGATAAACGCGCAGATAGTCTCGCCCTAGCGAGTGCCGCCAAGGTTTACTAATGGCATCTGGCGGACGGCTCGACAACATCTTGACCTCCACTCACGAGCTCGCCGTGGGAGACCAGGCGCCTGACTTCACGCTGCCCGCGTCGAGCGGGAAGAGCGTCAAGCTCAGCGACCTCAAGGGGAAGAACGTGGTCCTCTACTTCTACCCGAAGGACGACACGTCCGGCTGCACCAAGGAGGCCTGCGCCTTCAGGGACAACTTGTCCAAGTTCGGGGCCATGGGCGCAGTCGTCCTCGGCGTGAGCAAGGATTCCCTAGAATCGCACGCCGACTTCATCAAGAAGTACGGGCTCAACTTCACCCTGCTGAGCGACGAGGACCTCAAGGTCAACAACCTCTACCACACGTGGGTCGAGAAGGAGAACTACGGGCGGAAGTACTGGGGGACCGAGAGGTCGACCTTCGTGATAGGCAAGGACGGCAAGATAAAGAGTGTCTTCAGGAAGGTGAAGGTCGACGGCCACGAGCAAGAAGTCCTCGCTGCGCTCTCCTAATCTGATGCACATGTGGGGTTATTGAGTCGGCTTCTGGCCTCGCGGGCGCGAAAGCTGGGATACTGGGGGGCATCTTCTTCGCGGCCGCGATCGGCCTTTTCAACTGGGCCCTCCTCGAGGCCTACAGCGGCTCCGTAATGCAGGTGCTCTCGACCTACTCCTATTGCGCCGGGACCGCCGCGACGCAGAACTGCTTCTCCACGCTGCTGAGCACCGACATACCCTCGCTGGTCATCTTCCCGTTGGGGGTGACGGGGATCCTCTTCGGCGGTCTCTACGGGATGTACTTCGAGTACCTGCCCGGACAGGGGTACAGGATCCGGGCGATGGCCATAGGCATGGCGATGCTCATCCTGCTGCTCCTCATCGGCTTGGCGGGGATCACCACCAACCAGCTGAAGACCATAATGGACGCGTTCGACGTAGTCGCGATGCTGGGCTACGTCGTAATCATCGCACACTTCTATCGAAGGTACACGAGGGAGGTGAGGTTCGAGAGCCCGAACCCCGAGAAGCTGAAGATCACCGTCGACAGCAAGAACTTCACGGGGAAGACGAAGACCCTCTCCCTCCACTCCAGCCACACCGTCAGAGCCCCCAGTGAGAGCGGCGCTTTCCACCAGTGGCTAGTCAGCGGAGGGATCTCCGTGCTCGACGCAAAGAGCTTCGAGACCACCATGAGGGTCGAAGGCGACGGGCTCCTGAAGATCACCTGAGCGGGAGACGCGCCAAGGGCCGAAGCAGCCTGCGGGGCTCAAGCTTAATTGGCGCTGGCGAGGAGCGCCCGAAGAAGCACCTGATGGTCCTTGACAAGAAGGTCGCCGACTACATCCACGAGAACCAGGGGGGTTTCGTGAAGGAGATCATCCGGCTCGCGTCTCAGCCAAGCGTCTCCGCGAGGAAGGAGGGAATACGCGAGTGCGCGGCCATCGTAAGGTCCATGATAGAGGAGATAGGCGGGACGACGAGGCTGCTCGAGCTGCCAGGCGCCGCGCCGCTGGTCTACGGAGAGCTGAAGTCCTCAAGATCGGACAAGACCATCCTGTTCTACAACCATTACGACGTGCAACCCGAGGTCCCGCTCGAGCTCTGGAAGTCTCCGCCGTTCAAGCCCGAGGTCCGCGACGGGAGGCTGTATGGGCGCGGGGTCTCGGACGACAAGGGGGAGCTCGTCTCGAGGCTCAAGCTCATCGAGGCCTACGTCAAGGCCGAACGGGGAGCCGCCCTGCAACGTGAAGTTCTGCTTCGAAGGGGAGGAGGAGGTCGGCAGCCCGCACCTCGAAGAGTACGTTGACAAGAACGCCGACCTCTTCAAGTCGGACGCGGTCATCTGGGAGTACGGGAAGATAGGCAGCGACGGCAGGCCTGTGGTGGGGCTAGGCGTCAAGGGGATGATCTACCTCGAGCTCACCGTCAGGTCGCTCTCGCAGGACGCGCACAGCATGTATGCGGCCGCCCTCCCGAGCGCCGTCTGGAGGCTCACGAGGCTGCTCAACCTCATCAAGGACTCCCACGAAAGGGTACTGATCCCCGGATGGTATGACAAGGTCCAGGACCTGGCGGACGACGAGCTGAAGCTCCTCGAGGAGCAGCCCTCCGAGGCCCAGGAGCTCCTCAACACCTACGGGAGCAAGGAGTTCGCAGGGGGGATGTCGCTCGCGCAGGCCAAGAAGGCACTCGTCGCCCGTCCCACCGCGAACATCGCGGGGATCTGGGCCGGATACACAGGCCCTGGGAGCAAGACGGTGCTCCCCGCCGAGGCGCACTGCAAGATGGACTTCCGACTCGTCCCCAACCAGGACCCCGAGGAGCTCTACGCGAAGTTCGTCTTCTTCTTGAAGGCTAACGGGTACGGCGACGTCGAGATCATGAGGGAGACCATGGAGCCTGCCGCCCGGACCAGCTACAGGAGCGACCTCGCTCAGGCCGCGATCAAGGGGGCGAAGGAGGTCTTCCAAAAGGACCCCAGCATAGAGATTTCGAGCGCGGGGACCGGCCCCCTCTACATCTTCACCCGGAGGTATGGGGTGGCAGGGCTGGACATCGGCATCTCTCCCGTCGACTCGGCTCTCCACTCCCCCAACGAGAACATCCGCCTCGACTTCCTCGAGAAGGGGATGCTCTGGCTGGGCCAGACCATTGAGAACTACCTCGGGAAATGACCTGCCCGTCGGTCGCTGTTGCGGCACCAAAACGCTGCCGTGAAAGGTTAAGCTTATCTCGTCAGGGCGCTGGCCTCTTGGAGTTCAAGTATTGATAGTCGGCGTCCCGAAAGAGACGGCGGCCCTCGAAAGGCGCGTCTCCGTCGTCCCGGAGACCGTCCCCAAGTTCGGTGCTGGAGTAAGCGTGGTCGTCGAGAAGGGTGCCGGCGAGAGCGCGGGCTTCCCTGATTCCGATTACACGACAGCCGGCGCGACCATAGCCAACGACCAAAAGTCGCTCTACGCGCAGGCCGACATCATCCTGAAGGTGACGCCCTTCACCCCGGACGAGGCTTCGATGGTCAAGGAGGGCGCGACGACCATCTCGTTTCTCTCCCCTCTCGCCAACCTCGAGACTGTGAAGAGGCTCGCGTCCAGGAAGGCCACCGCCTTCGCCATGGAGCTGATCCCTCGCATCAGTAGGGCGCAGCCGATGGACGCCCTCTCCTCGCAGGCGAACGTCGCCGGATACAAGGCCGTGATCCTCGCGGCGGACACCGTCCCGAAGCTCTTCCCCCTAATGATGACAGCCGCAGGCACTATCTCGCCGGCGAAGGTGTTCATCCTGGGAGCAGGCGTGGCGGGACTCCAGGCGATTGCGACGGCAAAAAGGCTCGGGGCTATCGTCGAGGCCTACGACGTGAGGCCAGTCGTCAAGGAGCAGGTCATGAGCCTCGGGGCGAAGTTTGCGGAGATGCCGGTGGAGGCGAAGGACGCGCAGGACGCCGGCGGGTATGCGAAGGCCATGGGCGAGGAGTTCACCAAGAAGCAACAGGAGTTCCTAGCGGGGCGAGCGAAGCTCATGGACGTCGTGATCACGACAGCGCTAATCCCCAACCAGAGAGCGCCCATCCTGATCACCGAGGACGCCGTGAAGGGCATGCGCCCGGGCTCCGTGGTGGTCGACCTCGCGGCGGAGGCGAAGGGCAACTGCGCAATCACCGAGCCGGGCAAGACGGTCGTGAAGTACGGAGTCACGATACACGGGCCTCTGAACCTGCCCTCGACCATGGCCCCCGAATCGAGCAGGCTCTACTCCAAGAACATCTCATCATTGTTGCTGATAATGCTGAAGGACGGCAAGCTGACGATTGACCCGAAGGACGACGTCGTCAAAGGCTCGATGGTCATCAACGCGGGACAGGTCGTCCACGGGCCGACTATGAAGGCCATGGAGGGACCGGCGCCAGCGCCGGCGGGAGCGAAGGCCTAACATGTTGCTCGAGCTGGTCGCAGCGACCACCACCGCGACCACGACTGCAACGACGGCGGCCGCCATCACTTACACTTCGCAGGACCTCGTCACCAACCTCCTGGTGTTCATCATGGCGACGTTCCTCGGGGTCGAGCTCATCCGGCACGTCACCAGGCTTCTTCACACGCCGCTCATGGCGCTGACCAACGCAATCTCCTCCGTCTCGATGATCGCCGCGCTCATCGTGATGAGCGAGACCACGGACCAGACGCTCCTCATCCTCGCCACCGCCGGCGTCGCCCTCGCCTCGACGAACATCATCAGCGGATTCATACTGGTGGAGCGCATCGTGCGCCTGTTCAAGCGGAAGCCTCAGGCGAAGCCCCAGGGGAAGCCCGCGAAATGACCCTCGACCCCACCTATGTCCTCGCGCTCTATGTCGCGGCGATAATCCTCTTCATCCTATCACTCAGGTTCATGAGCGACGTCAAGACAGCGAGGTGGGGAGGCCGGTCCGCCGCGCTCGGAATGGCCATAGGGGTCGCGGCGACCCTCGCGGCGTACCAGATACACAACGTCGGCCTGCTGATCGGCGCGATCCTGGTGGGGTTCTTGGTAGGGACGCCCATCGCCCTTCGCGTGGCGACCACGGCCCTCCCGCAGAGGACTGCCGTGTCCCAGGCGTTCGGCTCTCTCGCGGTGGCCCTTGTGGGGGCCGCCGAGTTCTACGACTACCACACCACGGCCAACACTTTCACATTATCGGTCCTCTCGGCGGAGATGATACTCGGCTTCCTGACCTTCGCCGGCAGCTGCATAGCGTTCGCAAAGCTCCAGGAGCTCATCCCTGGGAGGCCGTTCGTCTATCCCGGGAAGAACTTCGTGAGCATCGCGATACTTGTGGTCGCGGCAGCGGTGGGCGTCTGCCTGGTCGCCGAGCCCTCCCAGACCTTCCTCCTTCCGATAATGGCGGCCCTCGCGCTTGTGTTCGGATTCCTGCTGGTGATGGGGATTGGCGGCGCCGACATGCCGACGGTGATCGCGATACTCAACGCATACACGGGGATGTCAGCGGCGGCGCTGGGCTTCGTCCTCAACAACAAGCTCCTCATAGTCGCGGGCTCCCTCGACGGCTCGTCTGGATTCGTCCTCGCGCTCATCATGAGCCAGGCGATGAACCGGTCCTTCACGAACGTTCTCTTCGGCGGCGTCGGCGCCAAGGTGGTAAAGGGTGCCCCAGGAGCGGCCGCAGCCCAAGCTCGCCCGGTCCAGTCGATGTCGGCCGACGACGTCGCCACGATCCTGGAGAACGCCAGGTCGGTGGTCGTCGTCCCAGGCTACGGGATGGCGGTGGCCCAGGCGCAGCACACCATCAAGGAGGTCACGGACCTACTGCAGGAGAGGGGAATCGACGTGAAATACGGCATCCACCCCGTCGCGGGAAGGATGCCCGGGCACATGAACGTCCTCCTAGCGGAGGCCAACGTCCCCTACGACCAGCTCTGGGAGATGGAGAAGATCAACCCGATGTTCCCAGAGACCGACGTCGCCATAGTCGTGGGGGCGAACGACGTCACCAACCCAGCTGCCCGTACCAAGCCTGACTCGCCTCTCTACGGCATGCCGATAATGAACGTCGACAAGGCGAAGACCGTGATCTTCATCAAGCGCTCGCTGAGCCCGGGATTCTCCGGATCCGACAACGAACTCTTCTACCTCCCCAACACGTGGATGGTCTTCGGGGACGCCAAGAAGGTCCTCTCGGACATCGCAGCCGCGCTGAAAAAGTCCTGACCTTCGAGCCCGCCGCCCGTCAGCCGCCGGTCGTCTGGGGACCGGCCACCGTTTCAGCTACCGGCGCCGCCTGACCTTCCTCCACGCTCTCTACGCGCATCCACGCGTACTTCACGCTGAGCGCGTACCTCAGGACGAAAGCCGCGGCGATCCCGATGAGGTTTGAGATGGCGGACGCCAACCCGAAGTAGGCGGTCCCCGCGTCGAGGACGGCCAGGTTGACCACCAGGCCCGCGAGCATCAGGACGTTGAACTTCACGAGCCTGGCTGCGGCGTTCCCCGACCGCCTGTCGCGGAAAGTCCACAGGTCGTTGAGGACGAAGTTGGAGACGATGGAGATCTCGATGGCCAGAGCGCCGGCGGTGAGGAAGTAGACGCCCATCGATTGGAAGAGTATCAGAAGCCCCTCGTTGACCACCACTCCAATCGCGCCGACGATGCCGAACTTGATGAAGTGGTGATGGTAGGCTTGCGAGAAGATGGATGGCTTGATGCTCGAGGTCATCCGCCTATCCCTTGCGACCGAAGAACCCCAGGAAGTAGACGACGTAGAGGATCGAGAGGCCAGCAACCACGATGAGCCCCGCCTGGTCCGCGAACCTTGAGAAAGTGGCGAGGGAGCTTTGCCAAAGGGGCCCCGCCGAGTAGCCCAAGTAGATGAGCACGGCCGACCAGATGAAGGACCCAGCGGTGGTCAGAATCACGAAGGGTCTCAGTTTCATCCGCAGCACTCCCGCGGGGATCGATATCACCGACCTGACGCCCGGGATAAACCTCCCGATGAAGACGCTCCACGAGCCCCTGGAGTCGACCCAGCGCTCGCCGTCATCCAGCCGGGTCGAAGAGACGCCTACCCTTCCGAGCAGACCGTAGACGATCGGCCTCCCGAGCTTGAGGGCCAGGTAGTAGGCCACCAGCGAGCCGAACAGGCCGGCGGCCGTGGCATCGACGACCGCGAGCCCCAGGTTCATCTTGTCGAGGAAGGCCAGGTAGCCAGCGAACGGCAAGACCACCTCGCTCGGGACGGGCAAAGCCGAGCTCTCCATCGCCATGAGGACGAACAGCCCCGCGTAACCGATGTTGAGGAAGGAGGTGAGGAGGCTCATCGAGAACAAGGACCCAGAGGCGACGGCCCCGCCCAGGCTGGACCCCAGCGGCAGCCCGAAGACGTCTGCCAGCCCCACCAGGCTCAGGCACAGTGCGGCGAACGCGACCACGGCGAGATACTTGTTTCGCGGGACGAGGGAGTAAGTGCGCTTGGGAAAGCCAGAGTCCCCCATATCTTTGCCGTTCCTCCTCATGGCCCTTATAGGAGTTACGAGCTTGGCGCGCGCTCTGGCTCAGAATCGCCGACTGCCGTGGCCCTGGGCCCCCGAGCTAGCCCAGGAATGAGTCGCCGATGGCCATCAGGTAGCCCCCGAACGCGAGGCCGCCGATTATGACGGGGTAGACTATCATCCTCTCCATCCCTCCCTGACCCAGCCCGAGATACGTGCCGGTGCCGTAGAGGACGATGGCGACCAGCGAGATGACCCCCGCGACCGTCGAGAAGTAAGAGAAAGGAGGCTTCGCCACCTTGAACACGAGGAGGGCCTGGATTCCGATCGAGAAGAACGTGAAGGCCGAAAAGAAGACGTGCGCCACCCCGTAGCTCTCGTTGAACGTCCCGACCCCTATGAGGCCTACCCCCGCCAGCCCCTCGAAAAGCGGGAGCGACCTCGACCCGGAGCCCTTCCGGAGGTAGTAGGCCGCGAAGAACAGCATGATGCCCAGCAAGACGGCGGATGCGTTGAATATGTCCGACGAGGGCTGCACGAACCTGCAGACGCCGTCCTTGCACGTCGCTCCCAAGTCGCTTATCGTCTGGACGGAGACGTCGTAGCCGGGATAGTAGATCTCCGCCAGCACCATGCAGAACGCGAACTGCCCCACTCCGATGAAGATGATGATCCCTGCGCGCTTCAGGTTCGGGCCGTCCATGTCACGACACGGACGCAAACGGTTGTTTAAAAATTAGGGGACGGACTTTACGTTCGGCCGCATCGCGCCCCCGCCTGACCCGGAATGCGCCATGATGCCCCGATTGCCTTTGCTCGGCCTTGGGAAGAACGCCCACGGTCAGGATTTCGTTTTTAACACGGATGTGCAAAAAGTCGCTTTAGGTGCTAAACATATGGCTGATTTTCAACGACCATGGTAATCATATGTAGCAATAAACCAGAATAAACTTATATAACATGCAAGCTAAGCCTCGGCGAAGTGAACGCATCCGACTCACTTTCCGACAGCTTCGCTGTAAGAATCTCGAAATTCCTGATGGGCAGATACACGCTCCCTCTAATCGTGTTGATGGTCCTTCTGCTTGTGCTGAGCGCGCACTCCGCGTTCGCCCAATCGCAGTACACCCCGCCAGCGAACCTCAGCAGCTTCCCGGCAGCCGCCGTCCCCAGCTGGCTAGACACTGGGAGCAACTCGTGGATGATGACCGCGGGCACCTTCGTGGGGCTGCAGAGCATCCCGGGGCTGTCCCTCTATTACGGCGGACTAACCAGGAAGAAGTTCTCGATAAACACTGCTCTGATGTGCTTCTACGGCTTCTCGGCGGTACTCGTGATATGGGTGCTGGTGGGATACAACTTCGGCTTTGCTTACCCCGCGAGCGTGACGATTGGCGGCTACGGGATCCTCGGGCAGTTCAGCTCTGTCGCGCCCGGGCTCGCTGAGGGTTCGCAGGCCATAGTCGGCCCACTCGGGCTCGCCCTCAACATTCCAACGGCGACGGTCGTGTGGTTCCAGTTCGTCTTCGCCGCCATCACGCCCCTGCTCTTCGTGGGCGCAATCATCGAAAGGACGAACTTCAAAGCTTGGCTGATCTTCGTCCCTCTTTGGTCACTCCTGGTCTACAGCCCGGTCGCGTACGCCCTCTTCGCGGGCGGCTGGCTCAACCAGTTGGGAGCGGTCGACTTCTCCGGCGGCTATGTGATCCACCTTAACGCAGGGATCGCCGCCCTAGCTTCCGCTATCGCTATAGGCCCTAGAGCGCTCAAGAGCAGAGGCATCAAGCCCAACAACCTCTACTGGGTCTTCGTCGGTTGCGGACTTGTGTGGCTCGGCTGGAACGGGTTCAACGGAGGCGACCCCTACGGCTCCAGCATCGACGCCTCGATAGCGGTCATCAACACCGACCTCGCCACGGCGGTCAGCGCCATCACATGGATGTGCATGGACATGAAGTTCCTCAAGAAGCCGACGCTGGTCGGAGCGATGAGCGGCGCGATCACCGGACTCGTCGCCATCACCCCGGCAGCCGGCTACGTCAGCGGATGGGGCGCCATCATCCTGGGCCTCGCCGGAGGCACGGTCCCGTGGATGGCGAACTACTGGCTGATGCCGAAGATCAAGGGGGTAGATGACGCACTCGGAGTCTTCCCCGCGCACGGAGTCGCAGGCCTGACGGGCGGAATACTGACCGGCATCCTGGCCGACCCGTCGGTGACGAAGTTCGTCTACCCCGGACTCACCGGGGCGGCCTTCGGGAACATCAACCTCCTCGGGATCCAGATCGTGGCTGCGGGCTTCGTAATCGTCTACAGCTTCATCGTGACCTTCGGAATCTGGAAGGTCATAGGACTCTTCATGCCGCTGAAGATGTCCGAGGAGCAGCTCAAGAAGGGCGACACCGCGCTGCACGGTGAAGAGATCGAGCCTCCGGACGAGATGGAGGACTCCGAGATGATGGCGCCGCCGGCAAAAGTGTGACCTCGCAGGTCGCCGGCCGCCGCCACCACTGGGACATCGGGACCCGTCCAGACGGAGAGCAGGTTCGGGCGCCGCATCCTTCCCGCATCGCGGGGGATGCCGCGCGAATAGTCTGCCGGAATTCATAAATATTATTCAAAACAAACTTGGCTTGTGAACTCGAGTAAGCTTCAACCCTACAAACTGGTAAACTTAGGGCGGCAGCTGAAGACACCCGTACTCGTCCGCGTCGACATCAACCTCCCCGCTTCGCACGGCCAGATCGAGGAGGACGCGCTCAGGATGCGGATTTACGGGCACGTGCTGGAGATGTATTCTGATTACGCAGGGTTGGTCGTCATGAGCCACCAGGGAAGGAAGGGAGGCGACGACTTCACCTCCTTCGCCGCTCACTGCGAGACCTTGAGGAAGCTGCTACCCCCGGACATGATGGTGGACTTCGTCCCCTACGACAAGATATTCACAGAGGGGACGAAGAAGAGGATGAAGAGCCTGAAGCGAAGGCAGATACTCCTCCTCGACAACATGAGGTACTTCGAGGAAGAGAAGAAGTGGGACGCGGAGCACAACACCTACGTCCCGTTCTTCAAGGGCATCATACAAAGTTGCGTCAACGACTCGATCCCGACCTGGCACAGGGAGGACTCGAGCCTGATGTGCCTCCCCTACATCGCGCCCACCTGGATAGGGCTGCGCTCATCCTACGAGCTCAGGATCCTCCAAGAGGTCGTAAACAGCAAGGAGCCAAAGGCGCTGATCATGGGGGGCGCCAAGATCCAGAAGGTCCCGGACTTGCTCAAGATAGCGCAGACGGGGGTCGAGATCTTCACGGGCGGCCTCCCGGGGCAGGTCATAGCCAAGTCAAGGGGTTACGACCTCGGCGAGGCCAACAACAAGTTCCTCGCGAAGAAGTTCAGCGCTGAGGACTTCGGGGAGGCGAAGAAGCTCGACTCGCTCCTCGAAGGTCACCACGGCCACGCGCTCAGGCACCCGGTAGACTTCGTCGTCGAGGAAGGCGGGGTCAGGAAGAGCGTCAAGCTCGAGGACCTTCCGAAGACCAAGGGCGAGATCAGAGACATCGGTCCCGAGACCTTGGAGACCTACGCCGCAGCCCTACAGGAGAAGCCCCTGAGGATCAGGGCAGGGCCCCTCGGCGTCTACGAGCAGGGCTACCAGAACGGGCTGGAGCTCACCAAGCGCATCAGCGGAGACGGCCTGATATTCCTCGGCGGAGACACCTCCCAAGAGCTCAACTCGGCGGGGCTCTTGGGCCACATAGAGGACTCGGGAGGCAGGATATGCATCAGCGGCGGCTCCTTCTTGCACGGCTGGGCAGGGGGCCGATTCCCGTGCATCGAGGCCCTGATGAGCCTCCAGGGACCGCTCGTTCCTCACTCCTCGACCTAGCCTCAGGGCCGTCCTTGGGCCAGGCTCGCCCGCTTTGGCACGGCCGAGTGCCCGTGTTCCCGCCTTCCTGACGGCTAGCCCAGCTCAGTCTACCTGGCGTAGACCTGATTGGTCACAGGTTGGGGCGCGTGCGCCCGCCCGTGTCTCGCCATGTGAATGTAGCAGTAGGCATCGCCGCAGATGTGGCACGTGAAGTGATACCCCAGGTGGAGCTTCCCCCCGCAGTATTGGCAGGAGGTCTCGCGATTGAACTGGGCATGTGTCGTCTCGCTCATCTTTCAACCCACCTTGTCTTCAAGGCCAGCGTCTCTCTTCAGGCCGAGGCGTAACTATAGCGCTTTCCGAAATAATCTATAGGACACAATAGGGTCTATAGCGTCACAATACGCTGGCCAGGCCGAGCGGCAGGCCTTCAACGTCTCGAGGACCTGCTCGGCCCTTTCGCCTTCGCAGTGAAGAGTTCAAGAGCCTGACTTGCCGCTCCGAGAAAGCCATTAATTCAAGCCCGTGCATCGGTAGACCGTTGCTCTTCCTGATCTCCCACAGGCACAGCGTGGAAAAGTGCCCTGGGAACGAGGGGAAGGAGGCGGTGGACAAGCACTACAGGAGCCTGCAGACCGACGTGGCCAGCCGGCTCGGGATCAAGATCGTGGCCTTGTATACGGCGCCGATAGAGCACTCCCGCTTCATCGTCCTCCAGACGGACAGCTTCGAGGCACTCCGCGACTACCTCGAGCCGCTCTACCTCATCGGCAGCGTCGAGATATTCCCGGTCTCCTCATTCTCCGAAAGGGTGCACAACCTCGAGGAACGGCTCGAGCCCCCGCCCACCGACTACTACTGCATGACCTGCAGGGTCAACTTCTTCGAGAACGAGATGGAGACTCACAAGGGCCACAAGTACTACAACCAGAAGCAGATGGAGGAGATCTGGCCGCACGAGCTCGGCGGAGAGGCGGGGGGAGGCTAGACCTCCGCGGTCAATCCGAGCCTGTTGGCCTACGCCAACGTCGTCAGACGCAAGATACCGAAACCGAAAGACGGCATATATACGGTGCCCAATCTTTGACCCGAGTGGGAGGCCTCCGAATGCTTCCGAGCCGTTTCCTCAATGCATCGTCAATCTCGCGAGCTTCTCCAGACCCGAGCCGGAACGCCGATGGCGGTGGCAAGATCCAGCCAAAGGGGAGGACATACCTTCTCGCGCTGGCGGTCGCGTCCGTCATCGCCCTGGGGTTGCTCCTGACCGGGCTCGGCGTCTTCAATCAAACGGCGGCGCCCGGCACGTCGACTACGACAACCACGACCTCCTACAACGTCATCGCCTCCTCGGTGATCGCCTCCGCGGCGAACTATGCGCCTGCTGCGGGATACACGCAGGGGACTTCGAGGCAGTTGAACCCGAGCGAGTCGGGACTAGAGAGCGCGGGCTACGCGCTCTTCACCAACTCGGGGGGAGCCTCGGCCAACATGACGATACTGGTGTTCAACTCCACGGCGTCGGCCCAGAGATACATCGACAGCGTCATACGCAACGCGGAAGAGCTGTCAGGCTACACCAACGCCAACTCCACGCTCTCGAGCTACCAGCACTACGGCACCTGCTACGGGTACGCCGAGAGCGACCCTGACGGATCCGGGTCGGTGGCCACCGGGGTCTGCACGAACGGCAACGTCTACGTCCAGGTCCACCTCGCGACGACTTCATCGCTCCCGTCCGCCGAGGGCGACGTCTCTACTCTTGTCGGGGCCGCCTACCAAGGCATCGGCTGAGGCGGCGAGTCATCCCTTTCCGCCGGCCTTCCGGAACTCCTTCTCGAGGACGTGCGGCCTGCTCATCTGGAGGATCGCGTATTCGTTCCCGCTCCCGTCCTTGAAGTTCATGCACGGCCCGTCGGGAATCTCGAACCTCCCGCCCTCCGGCTTCCACCCGCGGCCCTTCAGCTCCTCGACAGCCTCGTCCAGGTCCTCCACCTCGTAGATGAGGCGCTTGCTGGGGGCCTTCACGTGGTCGGCCAGCAGAAGGTAGGGCTCGCCGCAGAGGTCGAACGCGGCCACCCTCGCCCCGAACTCCCTGAACTCCCAGACCAGCTTGGCGCCCAGCTTGTTCTGGTAAAAGTCATGGTCCTCGTCGAAGTTCGAGGTGCCGATGTAGATGTAGACCAGCCGCTCGAAAGGGTTCGCCCCCTCCTCGGCCGCGGCGGCCTTGCCTTTGCTCATCTCGCTATCTTGAAGTTGAAGTTGCGGGTCTGAAGCGTCCCCATCAACCGGACCCAAATCGGGAGCACCATCTCCAACCCACGCGCCGCGGTTATGTCCCCGAGGTCTATGGGGCTCTTCCACCCGAACGACCGGAGGATCTCCACGACCTTGCCCTTGGCCTGTGGGTCGTTGCCGCAGACGAAGGTGTCGTGGTCGCCCGGGACTAGGCCCGGGTTGACCATCACCTCGTTGCCCATCGTGTTGAGCGCCTTCACGACCTTCGCGGCAGGGAATGCGCGCTGGATCTGCTCGCCCAGGGAGTCCGTGTTGCAGACCGTAAGGGTCGGCGGCATCCCCTTCGAGAAGTCGAGCGGGTTCGACACGTCGACGAGGACCTTCCCGCCGAGGTTGCTCGCTCCGGCCTGCTTCAGCGCCTCCAGGGACACGGCCCCGGCGGTGCAGTTGAAGACCACTTCGCCGAACTTTGCGGCGTCTGCGAAGGTCCCCGCAGAAGCCTTCGACCCGTTCGCCTTCGCCCACTTCGCCGCCTTCGGGTTCGGCGCGGTCCTCGAGCCCATCCTGACCTCGTTCCCAAGGGAGACCAGCTTCGACCCGAGCCGGCTCCCCACGTCCCCCGTCCCAAGAATCCCGATTCGCACGACGACCTAGAGAGCGCGGTTTCGTATTAAAGGGTGCCACCGAGCGAGTAGCCGACCTCTCCTTGGGTTGGGATGAGCCTATGCGCGTCTTCGCGACGGGTTCAGGTTAAAATGGGGGCTCCCGGGCGGTCCTTCGGGCATGGAAAGCGGACCGGGCTCCTCTCCGCCGAGCGGAAACGGGGGCGCCACTCCTACCGGACCTGACGCGGCGAAGGATTCGAAATACCCGACCAGGGTCCTCCTCTGCGTCACAGCGGTCGCTCTCCTTGTCAACTACGTGGAGACGATGGTCATCCCCGGGGTCCCGGTCATCCAGAAGGACTTCGCGACCACGGCGACCATCGCCTCGTGGATCACCTCTGCTTTCCTGATCGTGGGAAGCGCGGTCGCGCCCCTCTTCGGGAGGCTTGGGGACAACTACGGGAAGAAGCGGATGGTCCTGGTCTCCCTGACGTTCTACACCTTCGGCGTGGGCATAGCCGGCTTCTCGCCCTCGATCTACTTCCTGCTGTTCGCGCGCGCCGTCCAGGGAGTGGGATTCGCCATAGTCCCGCTCGGGCTCGCCATCATCACCGACACCTTCCCCAGGGAGAAGATAGCGGGGGCCCAGGGCATCATCAGCGGGACCTTCGCGATAGGGGCGGCGGCGGGGCTGATCCTGGGCTCCGAGGTCGTCCAGGACCTGGGCTGGCAGTACGCCTTCCACAGCGCGTTCGTGCTGAGCATAGTGCTCTTCGTGCTGGTCTGGAGGGTCATCAGGAAGGACGTCCCTCGCGCGAAGCACAAGGTGGACTTCCTCGGGGCTGGAATCCTCATGTCGGGGGTAACGCTCCTCCTGGTCTACGCCACCGAGGGTCCGTCCCTGGGCTGGCTCAACTCCGAGGAGATCGCCTTCCTCCTGCCCGGGATATTCCTCTCCCTCTTCTTCTTCTACTTCGAGACAAAGGTGGCGCAGCC
Source organism: uncultured Nitrososphaerota archaeon (assembly GCA_963820505.1). Lineage (GTDB taxonomy): Archaea > Thermoproteota > Nitrososphaeria > Nitrososphaerales > Gagatemarchaeaceae > Gagatemarchaeum. The sequence continues at coordinate 103,358 of CAWFZY010000002.1, forward strand.
GCTCATCAAGCTGGACCTTCTCCGGATAAGGAACGTCCTCGTCGCCAACCTTGTGGGGCTGGTGTCCGGCATCGTGATGTTCCTGCTCTTCTTCGCGATAATCTACTACGCCGAGCTGCCCACTCCCTTCGGGCTCGCCCTGGGGGTAATCGCGACCGGCCTGACCCTCGCCCCCGCTACTCTCGCGATGCTCGTGGCAGGGCCGCTCGCCGGAAGGGCGGTGGCGCGCTTCGGGCCTAGGCCGATGCTCTTCATCGCCTGCCTCGCGATGGGCACCGGGCTCACGCTCTTCATAGTCAACAGGGCGACATCCCTCGACCTATCGCTCGACCTGGTCTTCTCGCTCGTGGGGATAGTCTGCGTCATAATCCCCATCGTGAACATGATCTCCCTCTCGCTGCCGCGAGAGACCATCGGCGTGGGCCTAGGCTTCAACACGATGCTCCGGAACCTCGGCGGGGCGATCGGGCCCGTGGTCGCGACGGCGATAATGGCGAGCTACACCTCGCCGCTCGTGGTCGGTGGCCACGCCACGGGCACCTCTCTCCCTAACTCGACCGCTTTCGACATCGTCTTCGGCGTCGGCCTCGTCCTGACCATCGTGGTGATCCTCCTGAGCGCGATGAGCAAGAACTACACCATGAGGGGCGCGCCCAAGGCCCCGGCCAAACCTCAAGCGTGAACCAGGGCCACCGTGCGGCGAAGGAAGGTCAACCGATTGGTATAGAGCATTGCTCCATAATGTCTTATTACCTGGAGTTGACACGACACTCCGCTATTGCAGTGAGTTGAGTGGCGGAGGGAATGGTGCGGCCAGCAGAGCCGTCGACCTCTTCTCCGCGCTCGCCTCGCTGTCAGCTCGCGGCCGCACCAACACGCATTTACCTTTCAACAAGAGACGCTCCCGCTGTGGTCGACCGAGGGGGCCTTCTGGCAAGGGACGAGAAGCTGGAGAACCTTATCATGAACCACTCGATGATATTCATGGGCATGTTCGAGGAGGCCTTCTCCACGCTCGCAGACAAGATGACCGAGGCCCTAGCGATGGGTACGGCGGCGATGGCCGACGCGCTAGCTCAGGGCATGCCTCCGAGCTCCTCGCGCTCAGGAGCCGCCCGCGCAGGCAAGAAAATCACGGCCGAAATCTCCCCCGAGGTACGAGCCCAGATCGGGCGCTTGTTCTCGGGGATCCGGGAGGAGATCGCCTCCCAGTGGCCCAAGAACGCCAGCGTTTTCAAGCAATACATCTCGAGCCGGGCCTTCGACCGGGGGATCAAGATCGTGGAGAAGTATGACTTCGGACGGCCGAGGCTCACGGAGAAGCTCAGCGACGAGGTCCTCGCATCATACGTCTTCCTCCTCCAGAGCGGCGACAAAGAGCTCGGAAGGATGTTCAAGGAGCTCGCAGAATGGCAGGCGGGCCTCCCGAAGCCTCCCTGGAGCAGTTGAGACTCGCGTGCAGGGAACGGGTCCGCAAGTTTCAGCCGGGAGCTGACGCTCGACTCATGAGGCGAACATGCCGGCCACGAACAGGACCAGTATCGCCAGCCACCAGGCCATGAGGGTCGTTCCCCTCATGGTTGAGCCCGTCTTCATGTTGAGATAGACCTGCGCCATCAGGGCGAACGCGAGGAGGTCGGCTCCCAGGAAGAGCGTGAATATCCTCTGGCTGACCTGCGGCAGGGTGTCGAGGCTCCAGAGGAAGATGACGGAGGTCGCCTGCACTATCAGCAGCGGGACGACGACTCTCTCAGTTGAGTTCAAGCTTGCTCCGCACCTCGTGCGCCACTTGGCCGCCGTCGCGGTGTCTGAGCTTGACGCCGACCCGGTGGAGTCCCACCAGAGTCAGCGTGACCACGGCCACCAGCAGGCACATGGAGGCGCTGAGCCGGGTGAGCATCGAGGTTGTGACTCCGTACATCACGAGCTGCACCACCGAGTCGATTGCGATTCCTATGCCGAGCGCCCCGAACGCCATCAGCGCGGTCATCACCATCCCCACCCACTTCCCTTCGTAGGCGCGGTGGGCGGGACCGCTCATCGGCGCGGACGGGGAGGGTGATGAGGCCGGTCCAGCGCCCATCCCCGAGGGGCGAACCGCAGCGTACACCCCCAGCACGGCGAGGGTCGAGATCAGGGCGGTCCCTCCTAGCACCTCCACCGCAGCGAGGTTAGAGATAATCTGGCCGGGAGTGATTAGCCCCCACACCGCGAGCACGATCAGCTCCGCGATGAACACCACTCCCAGTATCACGTACTTCGGGCGGTCGATTATCCGCCGGCCGTCCCCCTTGTCGATGAAAGGAAGCACCACCAGCGCGCCCATAACCGCCGCGACAAACGTGAGGGCCACTGGAAGGCCAGCCGTCTCGAATATCTTTATCTTGAGTATCTGGTAGATCCAGAGGAAGTACCAGTCGGGCTGGGCGGCGATCGCGGCCGCGGCCTGAGGGGTATACTCCGGTCCGAGCTGAATCGGGAAGAGAGCCGAGATGAGGAGCATGCCCACCCCGAAGATGACAGCGAGCTCGACAAGGTAGACGGTGACGTCAGGGAAGATCGGCAGCGTCTTCTTGAGCCGCTCTGTCAGCGACCCGGTGACGGGCTCGGCGACCCCGTGGGTCTCGAGCATGTACATCTTGACCGCCAGGAGGCCCAGCAGCACGGCGGGGAGCACGACCACGTGAAGGTCGTAGAAGCGCAGGAGCTCTGTGGCCGGCCCCCCGGTGCCCACCACCAGGAAGTTAGCCAGGTTGGCGAGAGGCGTGGGGAGCGCCGCCATCATCCCTATCCCCACGTCCGACGCCGACGTGGAGACGACGGTCCACGGGAGCAGATAGCCCGTGAACCCGAAGCCCAGGGTGACGAAGCCCATGAGCATCCCTGTCACCCACATCACCTGCCGCGGGCTCTTCTGGACGGAGACGAAGTAGCCCCTCATCATGTGCATGAACGCGAGCATTATCATCGCGTACGCGGTGTAGAGGTGGATGGTCTCCAAGAACTGGCCGAAGTAGACGCTCTTGAAGATGTAGAGGGTCGTCGAGTAGGCCTGGTCCGTGGTGGGGATGTAGTAGAGCATCATTATCACGCCGGTGATCCCTTGGATGATGAAGGCGACCACTGAGAGGGCCCCGAGCCAGTAGAACGGGTTGAGCGAGTACTCGGGGACGGGGCGGAACAGAGGGTAGGTGGCCCCGGTCTGCGCCGAGATCCACATCGCGAGCCGGGCAACCCTTCCTCTGGGGCGTCGGTCGTCATGCTGCTGCTGTTCGCCTTGTTCGTGTCCCAAGCTATGACGAGCCTCCTACGAGGTTCCCGCCCGAGAGGTCTTGGCTGACGTCGCTAGACCCCGTGTCGTGCCCGAATATGCTGGGCGGGCCCATCCCGGTCGCGTAGATGTTCCCGGACGAGTCCACCTCGAGCGTCACCTGGGGCACCGGTCGGGGCGCTGGCCCTCCTATCACGGTGGCGCCGGTGAGGAAGTCGTACTGGCTGCCGTGGCAGCAGCAGTAGCCCTGGGGTATCTTCGCGACGAAGGACGGGTTGCACGGGGGCGACGTCCCAGGGGCCTGGAAGCCGTAGAGGCAACCGAGGTGCTGGCAGACGTTGCTGAACGCGACTATGTCCCCGTCGGGGCCGACGCCCCCTTGGGCGGCCTGCCCCACCTTGACCAGAAGGCTAGGTTCGTTGTCCAGCGGATAGTTGAAGCTGACGGGCGTGTTGACCTGAAGGCTGTCGACCGTCGCAATCATGACTTTCGGGAAGCCCGAGGCCGCGGCCGTAGCGGGGGCCTCTGCGGCGTTCGTGACCGACTTTGTTATTGCGGCTATCCCCACGACCGCTAGAGCAGCGGAGGCCGTCGCCGCGTATTTCAGGAAATCTCTTCTGCTCTCATCAGGCTCATCCTCGTTGTCACCGGGAATGGCCCTTCAGCTCCGGAGGGTCCGCCGGACCCGAAGCACGATTAAAGGTTTGTCGAAAAAGCGCGAATTTCTTTGACGGACACGGCGTGCGAGAGCATCGGGCGTCTAGCTCGACCTCCCTCCACGATACGCCAGAAACAGCCCGAGCGCGACCATGGCCGCCCCCTCGCCCACGAGGAGTCGGTTCCCGAGAACCAGGAACGACGGGATGGCGACCAGGGCTACGCCGAAGACCACCAAGGAGACGCCGACGAAGAAGAGGCCTCCGCTCCTCATCGAAGGTCCAGAGTAGGCTGGGCTTGGGGCCGTCGTGCTCTGGACTCGGAGACCGGCGGCTCCGGGACCGGCGGTCCTTCTCGTCAGACCGATCGGGGTCAGGATCACGCCGAAGGCGAGAAGTATCGCGGACAGCTCTTGGAGCCTTGCCACAGGGCTGGGAATGCAGTTGCAGGCCGACGAAGCAAAGATGTTGGGGCTGACGTTCGCGGTCGCGGTGATCCCCACTACACCGAAGACTCCCATGAGTATGGCGAAGGCGAGATAGTCCACATCCAAGGAATTCACCTAAGTCGTTCGGCCTGGGGCTTTGAATCTTTCGCGAACTTTTAACAGATTGGGCTCAATTTGCATCTCCTCCAAAAAATCGTCTTCCTCTCGCTGACCATCGCACGGCGGACCAATACCTGTCGCTCGGGATGATTCTCAAATTGTGAAAACGTCTCTACTCGTCATAAAGAGCCGGCCACCATCCAGCAAAAGGCTGGATGAAGTCGGGCGAATTAACAACGCTAGTCCTGGCGTTGGTCTGCGGGACAGTCGCCTTAGCCGCGATTCTGATCGTCGCGCTCACGAGCGGGCCTCTCGGCTGAGATAGCCGTCGATGCGGCCGCCGAGACTGGAGCCCACTCTTAAGTAGCGGCCGCGCCTGCGAGTCCGACGCCGCGCCTTGGTCGACAGCACCGACCTCATCATAATCACCTCCGTTGTCCAAACAGTCGTGATTTCCCTCACCCTAATGGTCTTCATCTTCCAATTCCGCAGCCAAGAGAAGTCCATCAGGGAGGCTGCGGTGCAGAACGTCATGGGCCGCTACACGGACTACATCAGGATGCTCGTGGAGAGGCCCGAGCTGGCCAAGCTCCTTGACTTCAATGAGGCCATGAAGCCGCCCGAGAAAGAAAGACCTGCCCCGAAGCTCTCGGAGGAAGAGCAGACACTCACCGCCTACCTGCTACTGGGCTATGGGCTCTTCGAGGAGGTGTTCTCGCTCCACAAGAAGAAGTGGATGGACGACGACACCTGGAACCAGTGGTCGAACTTCCTCGAGCGGATGACCAAGCAGCCGGTCTTCAGGCGCATCCATAGGGGGACCGGCGGGACCTTCGACAAGGACTTCCAGGACTACGTCTCAAAGCTGATGGAGAAAGACGGCTGAGGGCGGTGCTCTGAGTTGAGTGACCTTTTCATAGCACCGGGCCGCTGATCGCGGTCCATGTCCGCAGGGCCCACGCGCAAACCGCTGGCTGGAAGCGAACGCAAGCCACTGGAGAGGTCTCGCGTCTCTGGAAAGCTCGACCCGGAGGAGGTCATCCGCGTCACGGTCGTGCTGCGCCCCCGCGCTCCGGGCAGAGAGCTTTCGTTGGTGAGACAGCTCGGCTCCCAGCTGCCGGGCGAACGCTCCCACCCGACGAAGCGAGCCTTCGAGAGGGCCTTCGGGTCGACCCGCGAGGAGCTCGCGAAGGTGCGGGCCTTCGCCCGCGACAGCTCCTTGAGGATTCTTGAAGCGACCCCCGCGAAGCGCTCCGTCGTCCTGTCTGGCACGGTCGCGCAGTTCAGCAGCGCGTTCAACGTGAGCCTCTCGCGCTACGTGCATCCCGAGAAGGGGGTCTACCGCGGCCGCGTCGGGCCGGTCTACCTCACCCCAGAGCTCGCCCCATTGGTCAGGGCGGTGCTGGGCCTAGACAATCGCCCGCAGGCACGCACTCACTTCCGCATCAGGCCCGCGGCCGCCCCGGGAGTCTCCTACACTCCTCTCCAGGTCGGCAGCCTCTACGACTTCCCCTCAGGGCAGGACGGCTCCAGGCAGACGCTCGGCATCCTCGAGCTCGGCGGCGGATACTCGCCAACCGACATTCAGACCTACTTCTCGGACCTCGACATCGCTCCCCCGAAGGTGACCTCGGTCTCGGTGGACGGCGCCTCCAACTCTCCCACCGGAGACCCCAACGGCCCCGATGCCGAGGTCCTCCTCGACATAGAGGTCGCCGGGACGATCGCGCCAAAGGCGCAGGTCCTCGTCTATTTCGCGCCCAACACGGACGCTGGCTTCGTGGACGCGGTCAACGCCGCTTTGCATGGCCCCCAGGGGAAGCCCGCGGTCGTGTCAATCAGCTGGGGCAGCGCAGAGTCCGAGTGGACTTCCCAGGGCATCCAGGCCCTCGACCAGGCCTTCCAGGACGCGGCCGCCCTCGGGGTCACGGTCTGCGCCGCCTCCGGCGACAGCGGGTCGTCCGACGGCGTCAACGACGGCCTCGCGCACGTCGACTATCCGGCGTCCTCGCAATACGTCATCGGCTGCGGGGGGACGCGCCTGACCGCCGCTGGGGGTAAGATCACGAGCCAGGTCGCGTGGGACGACCTTCCGAGCGGCGGGGCCACCGGAGGGGGAGTGAGCGACGTCTTCCCGCTGCCCTCTTGGCAGCAGGGGGCCGGAGTGCCGCCTTCCGCCAATCCGGGAGGGAGGATCGGGCGGGGAGTCCCCGACGTCTCGGGTGACGCCGACCCCCAGACGGGCTACAACGTCCTCGTGGACGGGCAGCAAATAACGGTCGGCGGGACGAGCGCGGTCGCGCCGCTTTGGGCCGGCCTTCTGACGCTGGTCAACCAGGGTGTCGGCAAGCCCATAGGCTACATCAACCAGCAACTTTATGGAAGGACGTCCACGCCGGCGTTCGACGACGTGGTCTCCGGGACCAACGGGGCTTACGACGCGAGCCCGGGTTGGGACGCATGCACGGGATGGGGGAGCCCCGTTGGGGCGAAGCTGCTCGACCTTCTTTCTCGAGGGGCAGTCTCGAAGGCTGCGAAGCCATGACCTAGACGACAGAAGTGTCCCTTCCTTCCATACGAGATATATCGAGGCTGATCCAAAAAGGGAAGCCATGCCCTTTGAGATCACCGCCACAATCACCTGCTATCTTCTGCCAGCGGACGGGGCGATTGCGGAGCAGGAGTTCCTCAACCACATCAGCGACCCAGGGGAGACCTACATCATCGCCTACGCATTCACGCTGATGCCCATGATTGACGACTTGATTTCCGCGCATAAGAATGGCGTCCCGCTCCACATATTCCTTGACCACTCCCAATCGGAGGGGGCGCTGCAAGAGTCCAACATCCAGCAGATGATAGACGCCGGCATAGAAGTCACGATCGGCACCTCGCCCGCCGGGGTCCAGTACATCTGCCACACCAAGGGGGTCGTCTCCGACGACAACCCAGTCTGGTGCTGGGAGGGCTCCACCAACTTCTCCGCGAGCGCTTGGGACCAGGTGAACACGGCGATGGTCTTCTCATCGCAGCTGTGGTATGACAACTTCGTGGCACAGTTCGAGCAAATCAGGCAGTACGCGTGGACCAACGAAAGGCAGTTCCAGATGATGAAGAGCCCCCCGCCAGGGGTGACGTAAACAAGCTCGCGCCGGCTGCGCTATGGCCAGGGGGCCTATCTCGGGCCGGGGTACAACCATCGCCTTAGGGCTCTGGTCATGTTCGGCATCGCAACGTAGGTGAGTGTGAGCACCAGTATCGCGACATAGACGAGGGTCGTCGCGTCGAGCGGCCAGGCGCCAAAATACGGTACGAGTATGAGATGCGAAACATAGCTGATTATTGAGGCAGCCAGAAAGGTTACCGCTACCATCTTCCACTTGGGAGGAGCGACGACCGAGTGCGTGTTGGGCAGCTCGAACCAAGTCTCCAGACCGCTGGCCTTCGTGTAGATCTGGGTCGCGTAGTTCTCCACCTCGGAGAGGAGCTTCTTCCTCTCGGGGGAGCTCTCCCAGTTTTCCATCATCGTCTTGTCCGCGAAGCGGTAGACCACGATGCGAGCGTCCGGATCAGTCCCCCCTGGAGCGACGACGGTCACCCCTCGGTAGCCGGGGAACTTCTTGATTTCGTCAAGTATCCGCCCGAACCACTCCGCGTAGTCCTTGTCATGGCCCGGCTTGATGTGCCTGCTGATCACCGTGGTGACTTCGGAGGTCTCCGACATGCCCCCCGACTCCCCATACGGCAATAAATACTAGAGCGCAATCCTTGGCTTGACACAAAATGAAGCCCCTCCCAGACTCTGTCAAGAAACTCATCGAGGCCAAGACCTTCGCGAACGTCGCCACGCTGATGAAAGACGGCTCTCCCCACGTCACGCAGACATGGGTCGACCACGACGGTGACATCGTCATCATCAATACCTTTGTGGGTAGCCAAAAGCACAAGAACGCAGTAAGAAATCCCAAAATCGCGCTCGATGTCTGCGACCCGACCAGCCCCTATAACATGGCTGTGATCCGCGGACGCGTCAAGGAAGTGACCACCGACGGAGCGGAGGCGCACATAGACAGGATGGCAAAGAAGTACCTGGGGCAGGACAAGTACCAGATGCGCCAGCCCGGAATGAAGCGAGTCCTCATCAAGATCGAAGCGACCCATGTCGTGGCTCCATTCGACGACAGCCCTCGCTGGAAGGCCTGGAATTCACAGAAGAAGTAGGGCGAAAGATGGAAGCCATGCGTCATAGCGACGACTCGAGGCCGACTTCTTGAAAACGTCAACGCGACCAGAATAAGAAATTCGGCCCGTTCTTATAGAGAGAAAGCCTCTCGAAGCGACGGCCTCGGAAAATGGCGCAAGTTCTGTCTTCGGAGAAACACTCAGCGAAAAGGCATTCAGCGGCCAGGAGGTCGCCGTTCGAGGTCATGATGGACGTCTTGAGCGTGGTGGCGGCGGGGTGCAACAGACCTACCCAGATAATGTATCGTAGCAACACATCCTGGATTGCGCTACAAAAGATCCTAGAAACGTTGACCGCGTCGGGGTTCCTGAGTCAGCGTGTCGACCATTCGAGGACGGAATACGTCGCCACCGACAAGGGAATAGATATCTCCCGTAACTATCTCAACCTAGTCTATGTGACCAGAGCAGGGAGGACGTAGGTCAGCCCTTCCAGAAGAAGCGCCGCGATCGGCGGCGAGATTGTTCAGAAGCGCAACTACCATTCTCCTTGGAAACATTGTGAGCCACTGCGGCCATTGCAATCCCGTGTGAAAAACACGTCCCTCTTAAGTAGCGGAGAATAACCCTCGAATGCGAAGATTCGAATGCAGACCTGTCAAAGCTGCGGCGTTAGCCTCGTCGAAGGCGCGAATTACTGTCATGCATGCGGAGCTGCCGTGGGAAAGAAGACGCGGACTCAGCAATTCTCGGTCTCAGCTGATGAAGTGACGAAGAAGGTGAAGGAGCTCATCCACGAAGGGAACGTTTCGAAGATAACAGTGAAGGACGAGAGCGGGAAGTCTCTCCTGGAGATACCGGTCACGGCTGGCGTCGTCGGCGTCCTCCTTGCTCCCTGGTTGGCTGCGGCGGGAGCAATCGCGGCGGTTGCGACCAAGTGCACCATCGTAGTCGTGAGGACGAGCAAAGCGTCAGAACCTCTGAAAGCCAAGGCCTAAGGTTCTTCGCGCAGTACGGCGTTTGCGTTGCAGCTCGTGTTAGGCTCGACTGGGTCGCTTGGCAGCGCCGTCGTCAACGAGTTGACCTCCTCCGGCACGCCCGTCCGAGCGCTTGTGCGGAGTCTCGCCAAAGCGAGCAAGGTCTTCGTCAATCCATACAAGGTGGACTTGGCCGGGGGCTCCGTCGAAGACCCTCGGACGCTCGAGAAGGCATTTGACGGCGTCGAGGTATTCCACAACTGCATCAACGCGCCCTACTCGAATTGGTCCACCCTGCCGGAGATTCACCGGAGGATAACCGACGCAGCAAGCAAGGTAAAGGCACGGATGGTCTTTCCAGGCAACGTATACATCTACGGTCACTGCGGGACTGAGAAAGTTCGCGAGGACCATCAAAGGAATCCCTGCTCCAAGAAAGGGCGAATCCGGCTCGGGCTTGAAGACACTTTCATGCGGCTTTCACGAGAGGGCGCGGTCCCTTGCGCAATCGTCCGCTTTCCGGACTACTACGGTCCGAACGCGGCCTCCGTCGCGGACGGAATATTTCGGGCTGCGCTCGACAACAAGAACGCTCGCTGGCCCGGCAGGCTCGACGCCATGCACGAATTCATCTTCATCTCCGACGCCGCGAAGGCGGTGGTTGCGGCCTCTGAGCGACCCGACGCGGCCGGCCAGGACTTCAATGTGCCGGGGCCGGAGCCAATCCGCGTCCGAGACTTCATAGACCGCGTTTTCGCCCAAGCCGGTTTCGAGCCGAGCCGAAGATGACTGGGACCAGTCGCACCTTCGTGCGACTCGCTGGTTTGTTCAAAGGCACCGCCCGGGCGTTCGCGGAGATGCAATACCTGACCGAGGAGCCTCTCATTCTGGACGGAAGCAAGTTCAACAGCTTCTTTGGCATGAAGTATCCGACGAGGAGCTACGAAGAGGGAATCCGCGAGACGCTGGCTTGGCTCAAAGTCCGACGGCAGACCGGGTAGCGCTATCGGTGAGTGGAAGACCGGCGAAGGCTCAATTGGAGACTCAACAGATATGAGCGGCCAGTCCTTGTCCCGAAAGGCTCCCGAGAAAATGAAAGCAATCGTGTGCCCAAAATACGGGCCTCCGGATGTTCTTCGGCTCGAAGAGGTAGAAAGACCCGCTCCCAAGGACAATGAAGTTCTAGTAAGAGTCTATGCGACAACAGTAACAGCAGGGGACTGTGAATTGCGAAGTCTAAAGCTCCCTCTGTTGTTGCAGCTACCTGTGCGAATGGGATTTGGTTTCAGGGGGCCTAGAAAGAGAATACTCGGGCAGGAGCTGGCCGGGGAAATTGAATCAGTGGGAAAGGATGCAAAGCTGTTCAAGAAAGGTGACGAAGTTTTCGCGCTCACGGGCTTTCGTCTTGGTGCCTATGCTGAGTACGACTGTCTGCCTGAAGAAGGGTTGATTGCAACGAAACCGGCAAACATGACTCATGAGGAAGCCGCCACCGTTCCTCTTGGGGGACTACATGCGCTGCACTTTCTCAGGAAAGCAAACATCCAGAGCGGACAGAAGGTTCTGATCAATGGCGCAGGCGGAAGCATAGGCACTATTGCGGTGCAGCTTGCCAAATCATTCGGGGCGGAAGTGACTGCCGTGGACAGCACGAAGAAACTGGACATGCTGCGCTCCATCGGCGCTGACCACGTCATAGACTACTCCAAGGAGGATTTTACCAAGAGCGGAGAGACCTATGATGTCATCTTTGACGTGGTAGGGAAGAGTTCGTTCTCAAAGTGCATAAGGTCACTGAGGGGAAACGGATTCTATCTCTTGGGTAATCCTGGGCTGTCGCAGCAAGTTCGAGCGCTATGGACCTCAAGGACGAGCGGCAAGAAAGTGATAGGCGGGGCGGTGTCGTATAAGGCGGAAGAACTGACCATCCTGAAAGAGCTTATCGAGGCGGGAAAGATAAGATCAGTGATAGACAGACGCTATCCGTTGGAACAGATTGCCGAAGCTCACCGGTATGTCGACACAGGGCAAAAAACGGGGAATGTAGTCATAACCGTGGGACGTGCGGGAATTTGATGAGTTTGATGGGGTCGGTGAGATTCGAACTCACGATCTCTCCCACCCCAAGGGAGAATCTTAACCAAGCTAGACTACGACCCCGTGCAGGACGCGAGCAAACTATTCCGGGTTTAAACGTTAGGTTATGACCCCGAACGTCGCCAGAAGCCGCACGTAGTTCTCGTCCGACATCTCCCCCTTGTATCTCCGCAGCGCCTCGAGGATATGGTCTGAGTTCTTCAAGCTGAGGATCCTCTTGACTCGCGGCGCGACGCTGCTCCCGATGAAAAGGAACTGCGCCGCCGTGGTGACGTTCTTCATCGTCCTGTTCTGGCTTGCCGACTCGAAGTCTATGATGTAGGGCGTCTCGCCGTCGATTATCACGTGCTTCCGCAGGTTGCTCAGCTGCCCGTGGTCGAGCCCGATCAGGTCGAGCTTCCTGCACTGGTTCAAGAGGGCGTGGGCGAGCTCCCTCACCCTCCTAGCGCTCCCTCTCCCGGCGGCCGCCTTCACGTAGTCCTCGAGCTCGACGCCCTTGATGTAGTGCATGGACATCACGTCCCTGGTGCACTTGTAGACGGGCGCCCCGACCCTCACTCTGTTGGCGAGCTGGGTTAGCCTGAACTCCTCGGCCATGCTCTTGCGGTTAGCGTCTGCTCTCCTGATCTTCACCGCGTAGACCTCGCCGCCGCTTCCCGTCCCCTTCACGACCAGCCCGACGGTCCCGATGCCGACAAGCCCCAGCCTGCCTATCTTCGTCCGTCCCTCGAACGTGACCCGCTCTATGCCTATCTCGACCAGCTGCTTGATCTTCGACTCCGCCTGCCTGAGGTTGGGCCGCGGGTAGGTGAGGATCGTGAGGTAGGGCATCCTGTCGAACTGCCGCACGTCTATCGTCTCGGTGGCTGTTGGGGGACGCGGCGGCGCTGCTCTTGCCATGGGTCTCGTCACGCGGTGCGAATTGGGCCCGACCCTGCCACTCAAACCCCGACCGAGTCGGAGAGGGTCTTCGCCAGCCCTTCTCTGAGCCAGGCCTTCCTCGCCGCTTCCCTCTTCAGCCTCTCGCCCTGGAGGACCCGCCCGTTCTTCTTCAGCGCCCGGGCCACCTCCTTCGAGACGCCGATCCTGTCCACCCTGGACTCCAGAATCTCGTCGAGGAACTTTCCGAGCGAGGTGAACCGCCGCTCCGCCAGCAGCCGGAGATGCCCGTCCTCGCCCACCCAGATGAGTTGAGCCGCACGCCGGTTCTTCGTCGCGAAGCTCTTCGTTCCCTCGCGCAGCTCGACCGCCGGGCCGACCCTCTCCTCGATTTCCGGGAGGGTGTCGACCACCGGAAGGAGGATGATGGCGCTCGAGCGCACGTTGTCGGAGGCCGCCTCCACCCGTGCCAGAGCGAACCCCTCCTCGCGCACGTGCTTCCCAATCTGCCGCGCGCTGCGCTTCAGCTCTCCCCAGAGCGTGTCCTCGCTCAGCTCTTCGTGCTCGAAGGCTATCACGTACGCCCTCTTCTGAAGGCCCGGCCTCGCCTTCCCGGTCACCTTCTTGAAGTACGAAATCGACGGCTTCTCGAGGAAGGCGCGAGAGGCCAGGACCATCTTCGCGATGGTCTCCCTCGACATCGCCTTGCCCAAATCCCTCTTGTCGTCGATGGGGTCGAAGAGGGTGAAGTACTCCTCCTTCGAATCGGGAACGAACACCGCGAACGAGCCGAGCACTGACTCAAGGGTCGTGTAGTTGTAGACGAGCACCTCCGTCGCGTACCCGCTGAACCCCTGCCTTCTCTATCTCGGCCCCGTAGACCCCGACGCCTTTCATGAACTTCTTGAGCAGCCTGACCTGCAGCCTGGCCTCGTCGTCGAGGTTCTCCCTGACAAAGTCGACGTGGTGCACCGACCTGTCGGCGGCGCTCTTCCATTCGCCGGGCTTCACGTCGTAGCAGGGGACCACGTTGACCTTGAAGCCGTCGACGGTCGCCTCTGTGTAGGGGTGCTGGGCGTACTTCTTCCCGGGCTTGTATCCTCGCAGCGCCTCCCTGCCCACGGCCAGCCCGACCTCCTCGAACTTCGCTCTCGTCGACGCTGGTGGCGATCTTCACGAAGACGTCGATGTCGACGTCGCCGGGCAGCCAGGTGTCCTTCGCGAAGGAGCCTCCCAGGAAGACTCCCGCGACCTCACCGCGCGGCTTGGCCGCCTCCTTCACCTTGGAGACGACCTTCTCGGCTACGCGCACGGTCGCTCTCCTCGCGGCGGCATCGGGGACTACCAGCCGCTTCGCCTGGCCAAGGACACTCTCCATCGCGGCGGTCACTGGAGGGTGTACTCCTTGATGTCTCTATAAGTCGGACCGGTCGGAGTGAGGCTGCTCGACTTGAGCTTGAGCGTCGCTATCGTGCTCCTCCCGAACTCCCTGGTCGAGCAATCGCGTATCATCGAGGTCAAGCCCTCGAGGTTCCTCGGAGAGCGGACGCGCGCGACGGTTATGTGAGGGTGAAAGCCCCGGTCGTCGCTCTCCCCGATTCCCTCGAGCACGTCGATCACCTGTTGCCCGCTGATCGAGATGGAGGCGAGATCCTGGGGGGCGACTCCCGCCCAGACCACGCGGGGGCGCCTCGCGTCCGGGAACGCCCCTAGGCCGCGGACGCCGACCTCCATCCTCCGCAGCGAAAGTGTCCTGAGCCTCCTGTCGACCTCGTCGACCATGCTGTCCGGGATCTCGCCGAGGAACTTGACCGTGAAGTGCAGGTTCTCCCTCTCTACGAGCTTGATGTCGGCCCGGGTCTGCTTCAGCTCCTCCTCGACCTTGATGAGGTTCTCTCTCACCTCGGGGGACACCTCGAACGCGAGGAAGGCTCGCAGGCTCTCTTGCTCCTCCTCCGCCTGCCCCCGTCTCCTATTTTACGATGTCAACGCGGCGACTTGCAGAGTTGCTCTCGCGAGACCAAACATCGCTTTGGATATCAGAGTTATTAATCGAGGTCACGACGTTCTGCTGATAATGGGCGAAGCTGCCAAGGGTCGATACCAGCGGCTTAGGCCACTTAGATATGTGGCGGTGATCGCTTTTGCTGCTGGCGATAGTCGCTAACTTTGGCGGCCAACTTTCGCTGGGATACTTCTTGCTTGCAGCTGCCCTCACCGTCCTCGTAATTTGGTCCTTCTCTGAGCTTTTGAATAGGTCCCGTGAGTAGTGGTGGCGCATCGAAGATGCTGATAGTGGCCATCACGGGGATGCCGGGCGCCGGCAAGTCGACGGCCGCGAAGGCGCTCGAGGCTCACGGGTTCAAGCGGATCGTGATGGGAGACGTCATACGCGAGGAGACTCGCAGGCGGGGACTCGAGCCCGACGAGAAGAACACGGGCAAGGTAATGCTCGAGCTCCGCGAGAAGTACGGCCCGGGCGCGGTCGCCGAGGTCTGCCTGCGGTCGTTGAAGGCGATGAAGGAGAAGGTGGTGATCGTCGACGGGATCAGGTCGTACGCCGAGGTCGAGGTCTTCGCGAGGGAGGGCAAGGTCAAGCTCCTCGCGATACACGCGTCGCGCGACCGGCGGTTCAAGCTCCTCACTGAGAGGGCGAGGAGCGACGCCCCGACCAGCAGGTCGAGCTTCGACGAGAGGGACAAGAGGGAGCTCTCCATCGGGGTCGGGAACGCGGTCGCCCTCGCCGACGAGAGCCTCTCCAACGAGCGCGCGACGCCAGAGGAGCTCGGGAACAGGGCGGTCGAGCTCGTCGAGTGGTGGGTGAGCACGATTGCCTGAGAGAGCGGTGAAGGGCGAGGGCGCCCCGCCCGCTAGCAGGGTCGAGCTCCGCGCGACCGTCTCCCCGTCGGAGGACCCGCAGAAGGTGCTCGCCGCGATGCGCCAGGTGCTCGGGGACTGCGACTACTCCGTCGACGAGGGCGCGACCTCGATCCGGCTGCGCTCCACGCTCCTCGCGCTGCCTGCAGAAGCTCCACGACCAGCTGAGGGACAGGCACGTGAGGGACGCCGCCAGGCGGCTGATGCTCGCCAGCCTGGAGGGGAACGTGCTCCCGCTCAAGCTCAACAGGCAGGCCGCCGCGGCGGGCGTCCTGGCCCTCTGCTCGAACGCGGTGGAGTCGCCCCTCGGCCCCCTGAACCTTGAGGTAGAGACGGAGGCCCCGGAGCGGCTGATAGACTGGCTGACTGCTCACTGACCCTTCGCGGGGACGTCCACGAACATCCCGTCGCTCGCCGCGAACGTCTCGGGGAAGACCTCCCTGGCCTGCTTCACCAGCGCCGAGACGCTCCTGTACCTCGCGCTGAAGTGCGTCAGCGCCAGCCTCCTCACGTGCGCCTTCTTCGCCAGCTCCGCGGCCTCCACCGAGGTCGAGTGCTTCCTGTCGGCGGCCTTGTCGGCGTCGCGCGCGGCGAAGGTCGAGTCGAAGATCAGCAGGTCAGCCCCCGAGAAGAACCGGGCGAGCGTCGCGGAAGGCCTCGTGTCGCCCGAGTAGCCCACCCTCCTGCCCTCCCTCCTGGGCCCCAGCACCTCGCCTGGGCGTATCGTCCTCCCGCCGACGATGACGCTCCTCCCGTGCTGCAGGGTCGACCACTTCCTCCCCTCCGGCACCCCCAGCGCGGCGGCCTTCCTCGAGTCGAAGACCCCGGGGCGGGGCGTCTCCTCGAAGACGTATGACCAGGCCTCTATCGAGTGGCTCGCTCGGGCGCACCTTATCCGGTACGCGTCCCTCCTGAGCACGACCCCGGGCTTCGCGGCGACGAACTGCAGGTCGAACGAGAGGCCGATGTGGAGCATCTCCATGCTCGCCTTCACCCACTGGTAGAGCCCCTCCGGCCCGACGAGGGTGAGCTTCTTCCCCCTCTGGGACATGCTCATCGTCTGGAGGAGCCCGAGCAGGCCGTTGACGTGGTCCCCGTGCAGGTGCGTGATGAGGACCACCATCTCCCTGTTTATCCCAAGCCCGTACTCGACGAAGCTCCTCTGGGTGCCCTCCCCGCAGTCCATGAGGACGACCTCCCCCTCCCTCCTGATCGCTACCGCGGGGAGGTTCCTCCCCTTGGTGGGCGTCGCGGAGCTCGTCCCGAGGAAGACGACCTCGAGCTTCGTCATCTCGTCCCGTCCCTCCTCATGACCGTGATCGTCCGGGTGAGCGTCCTGTGGATGTATATCTCGAGCTCCTGCTCGACGCGGAGCCCGCCCGCCTCCTTCGCGATAGGCCCCACCTCGAGGCTCTTCGGGTGCATCACGACGAGCTTCCTGCCCTTCGGGAGGACCGCGGGCGCGCCTTCGACCAGCGACCTGAGGATCTCGCTCGACTGCAGCCCTCCGGCGCTGGAGGCCCTCCCGTAGGGGATGTCGGTGGCGACCGCGCCCACCTCCCTGATGGGGAGGCTCCTCGAGTCCGCGCGGACGAGGCCCAGCCACGGCTGCCCGTACTTGATGGAGTTCCTGCGCGCGCCCCTGACCATCTTGCGCGCGAGGTCGATCCCGACGGGCTCCGCGCCTATGATGCTCGCCTCGATGAGCAGGCTCCCCGTGCCGCAGAAGGGGTCCAGGAACGCCTCGCCGGGCTGGACGCCCGAGAGGTTCACCAGCGCCCGGGAGAGCTTCGGGAAGATGGCCGAAGGGTGGAAGAACGCCCTGCTCCGCGGCCTCCTGGTGGCCCACCCCTGCCTCATCGAGCGCGGCATGGTTATCGCGAGGTACGTCTTGGCTCCGTCCTCTCCGACGTACGCGGAGACCTCGCGGTCCGGGCTGTCGAGCGAGACCCTGCCCTCGACCTTCTCGGCGATCGAGGATATTATCGCCTCCTCTCCTTCCCCGCCGTCCCCCTCGCCGAAGACGCGCACCCTGTAGGTCCCTCGCCTGAGGAGGGCGATGTGCTCGTCGTCCAGACGACCGTCGGGGACGAGGAGCCCGACGCGCCTCGAGAAGGCGACGCGCGCCTCTATGGCCGCCGGGTCGGCGCTGGTCTCGGCGACCAGCAGCCCGTCCTCCGGGCTTTCGAACTTCGCCGCCGGGTCGAGGTCGCTGACAAGGGCCCTCGCCTCGGCCTCCGGGATCCCCGTCGACTCCCGGGAGAGCATGAAGAGGATGCTCGCTCTACTTCTTCTCGGCGATGATCGTCCTGAGGTAGGCCGCCATAGGCTCTGTTGCGTCAACCTTGCTGACTCGGCTGGGCACCGTATTCGTCCCTATTATTTCATCGACTCCGGCCTTGATGAGCTTGTCGTAGGTCTCTCCGAGGAGGACGGCATGGACGCAGGCGCTGACGACCTTCCTCGCCCCGGACTTCTTCAGGAGCTCGGTGGAGGCCGCGACCGTCCCGCCCGTGGTGATGACGTCGTCGACTATGACGCAGTCCTTGCCCTTCACGGGAAGCTTGTCCGCCTCCATCTTTATCCTGCCGGTGACCCTGTCCCTGTTCTTCTTGAACTGGATGAACTTCGCCCCATACAACGCGGCGAACGCCTCCGTCCTCTTCACGCGAGCCCGCGTCGGGGGCGACCACCACGGGGTCGTCGAGCTTGACGTGCGTCTTCACGTACTGGGCGAGGCCGGGGATCGCGGAGACGCTGTAGACCGGCATCGAGAAGAGCGCCAGCCCCTCTGCGGAGTGCATGTCGACCGTGCTGACCCTCTGGACGCCCACCGACCGCAGCAGGTGCGCGATGATGCCCAGGCTCACGATCTCGCCCGGGAAGGAAGGCCTTGCCCTGCCGCGCGTAGCCAAGGTAGGGGATTATCGCGTGGACCCTCGCCCCCTCCTGGCTCATGTGGTGCGAGGCTAGGAAGAGCTGCATGTAGTGCCTGTCCGCCGGCGGATAGGTCGACTGGACGAGCAGGACCTCGCAGGCCGCTGAGCTTCTCGTCGAACTTGTACTTGATCTCGCCGTCGGGGAACTCTGTGGTGGTCACCGCGAGCAGCGGGAGGCCCAGCCTCTTGGCAAGCTTGGTCCCAAATTCTTGGGAGGAGGGACCAACCATAACTCGCCAATCGGTCACAGGAAGTCGGGCCGCCACCGGGGTCTGACTATATAACAAATTTCGGGAATGGAAAACCAGAATTCCAGAAAAAGACTTAAGGAATAGCGGGCTTTGGAGTAAATTGGATCCATGGTAGACCAGTTCTGTCCCGAATGTGGCGGGGCGCTCGTCTTCGACGCAGTCAACAAGAGATTCTCTTGCAAGAGCTGCGGACTGTTTTTGACCAGAGACCAACTATCAGACCTGAGATATCAAGATGAAGACGCTGCCTGACGACGAGAGAAGGAAGAGGCAGCGACAACAAGCCGACTATCTCGACTGGTGGCTGAGCGGCAACAAGAACAAACAGTAGAAGAGAGGAAGAGACGCGACGCGCAAGCTTAGTGTCCACTCTCCTCCTTTCCTGAGCCCGAATCCCTCGCACTGAGGGCGCGCAAGCCTTTGAATAGATGGGGGCTCGCTGCCCAAGGCACTTGGTCTCCGTCGTCAACTTCTCCGTCGGGAAGGAGCTCCTAATCGGAAGGACCATGAACTCCAACGCCTACTGGATAGGGGGGAGGCTCTACAAGATGGGCAGCATGCTCGACAGGGTCCTGACCGTCACGGACTCGCTCGACGAGATCTCGGGCGGGCTCAAGGAGCTGCTCGCCTCCGGCCCCGACTTCATCATCGTCGTCGGGGGGCTCGGCCCCACGCCCGACGACATGACGCTGAAGGGCATCGCGCTGGGGCTAGGGAGGAAGATCAAGTTCAACGAGGAGGCCATCGGGCTGATCAAGGAGCACCTGGAGAAGGTCGGGAGGGAGTTCGAGCTCACGCCCGCCAGGCGCAAGATGGCCATGATCCCGGAGGGCGCGATCCCTCTCAGGAACGACGTCGGGACAGCCCCCGGGGTGAGGCTCACCGCCGGGAAGGGGACCGTGGTCTACTGCCTCCCGGGGGTGCCCCGAGAGATGAGGAACATCTTCGCCAACTTCGCCGAGAAGGAGATCAGGGAGAAGCTCGGAGAGATGCACATCGCGAAGGTCACGCTGAAGCTGAGCGGGATCTACGAGGCCGCCCTCGCCCCGTCGATAGGGGAGGCGCTGAAGATGCACCCCGAGGCCTACATCAAGTCGCACCCGAGGGGGCTCAAGGCCGGCGTCCCTACCCTGGAGCTAGACGTGACCGTGACGTCGCGCGCCGCGGCCAAGGCTCGCTCGACGTACTCTGAGCTCCTGTCGTTCCTTTCGCGAAGGATATCGGAGCTGGGCGGGACTGTCACGAGCAAGCGCGAAGCGATGAAGTAACGCGAAGACCAGCGCTACCTTTATTCTGCGTCGACCCGCGCGGGGAGGACGTTGAACGTCGTCTTCATCACCGGCACCGCAGGCGCGGGCAAGTCTCTCCTCACCGCCTCCCTGCTGAGCTGGTATCATGAGAAGTCGCAGAACGCGATAGCGGTCAACCTCGACCCCGGGGTCGTCGCCCTCCCCTACGAGCCGGACGTCGACGTGAGGACGATGATAGACCTCCAGGAGATAATGAAGAACTACTCCCTCGGGCCGAACGGCGCCCTCATCTTCGCCAGCGACCTCATCGCCAGCAAGCTCCCGGAGATCCAGGACGACATCGACTCTTCCAACGCGGACTTTGTCATCATAGACACGCCGGGCCAGATAGAGCTCTTCGCCTTCAGGGAGAGCGGGCCGTTCGTCGCGAAGGGTCTGAGGGCGGACTCGAAGGCAGTCCTCTTCCTGGTCGACTCCATGGTCGCGTCGTCCCCGACGAACTTCCTGTCGCTCCTGCTCCTCGCGACCTCGGTCCAGCTGCGGATGGAGCTCCCCTTGCTGCAGGTGCTCTCGAAGACCGACATCGGCAGGAACTCGAAGGAGATTGCAAAGTGGAGCAGGGACCCCGCGCTCTTCGAGCAGAGCCTCGCCGCCACGAAGGGGGGCGACGCCTACACATTCTACACGCAGGTCTTCAGGGCGCTGAAGAACGCCTCCATCTCGCCCGGCCTCTTCCCGGTCTCGGGCTACACAAGGGACGGCTTCATCGCCCTGGTGGGGGAGCTCTCGCGAATCGCGACGGGCGGCGAGGAGTTCGAGGAGTCATGAGAGACAAGTACGTCGCAGCAACGCGTGGATAGGCGAATAAATACTCGCGCCGCTTTGAAGCAAGATGAGGCAACTGAGTGAGGGAGCGCATTTCGCGCTTCGCGCGCTTAAGCTTTGCTCAATCAGCTAGCCTGTAGCTTAATTCTCCTTTACGAGAGTCTCTACTTTCCGCATTGGCTGCTTCCGTATAGCTATCTACGAAGGAGGCCGTATCGAGAGGAACCTGTTGTACAGCATCACCTTCAACGACGCCTCGACCTTCTGACTGAGGAACCTCCTCCCTCGCAGCGTCTCTCCCAATACACGCTTGAACGCTGAGAACGTTATCTCCACGAGCCACCTCTTCCCGTATTCCTTCACGCTCTTCCATCCCTCGTATCCAAGGGCGTCGAGGAGCAGGGCCTCGTCCCTCCTCCCTCTCGACCCCATCAGCTTGAATGTCGCGTTCTTCCTGAGCTTTATCGCCGGCTCGGCACCTATCTCCTTCAGGAGGTTGAAGTTCTTCCTCGCGTCGTACGCCGCATCAGCATAGACCTTCGCCACTCTCTTCTTCTTCGAGACCTCCTTGACCATGGGGACGAACTTCGCGTTGTCGCGCGTCTTCTCGCTCGTGATGCGGAACCCCTTGATCTTCCCCGTCTTCTTGTCGGCGAGTATGTGGAGCTTCACGTACTTCCTCTTCTCCTTCTTCCACATGTCCTCGATGTAGGACCCCTTGTTCGAGACCGAGAGCCCTGTGGAGTCGGCGATCACCGTCATCGGCTCGGTGCCATCTGCGTCCTTGCCAACGATCTCTGACGGCTTCTTCCCCTTCATGGAAGCGAGAATCCTCCTGCGCATGTGGGTGTAGTGCATCTCCTCCACGAACCTGACGTATTCTTCGAGCTCCCTCGTGATCCCTTCCAGCGTCCTGTATGGTATGTCAAACCCGACCTTGACGAACGCGAGGAAGGAGATATACGAGTTTGGGAACTCGAACGGCCTGCCCAGCTTGTCCGCGTTCATCGCGTCCAGCTCCTCTCTCCACGAGACGAGCGAGCCAAGGTCCAGTATCGCGCACCCTCTCTCGATGAGAGCCTCGTCGTAGTCGTGCCAAGATCGCATTCCCAGCGGTATCATGACGAGTGAGGCGTGAAGGCCGCCTTAGACGAGACCCAAGCAAATAGGCTAGACAAACGTGTGAGATTGGATTAAGCTACAAGCTATCAATCAGCTAAGGGCACTTTAAGCGGTTCTCGAAATCCTCCAGCTTACTGCGCCAAGGCATTGGAAATCGTTGCAAAAACGCTAGAAAGCTGCGGAAAGATGCGTTCACTTGCGGAAACCCAACATTTAAGAACTCCAAATGTTCGTCGCCAGAAGTATGGTATTCCGGTTCCGCGGGTGCTACACGGCGGTAGTCACCCCTTTCGATTCTAAGAAGAAGGTAGACTGGGAGAGGCTGAAGATCTTGGCAGAGTTCCAGAAGGCGCAGGGCGTCCGCGGCGTAGTCCCCGCGGGCACCACCGGGGAGAGCCCGACGCTGAGCTGGACTGAGCACTACCGGGTCATCGACTCGTACTTCGAGGCCAGCGGCTCCTCGCTGGAGACGATAGCGGGGACGGGCTCCAACAGCACCGAGGAGTCGCTCGAGGCCACCCGCCACGTGGCCGACCACGGGATTCGCGTCGCCCTGCTCGTGGACCCATACTACAACGGCCCCAGCTCCCTGGAGATCAGGAAGGAGTACTACGAGCCCATCGTGCGCGCTTTCCCCGAGATTCAGATTGTCCCCTACGTCATCCCCGGAAGGACGGGGACGCAGCTCCTCCCTCAGGACCTTGCCATCTTGGCGAGGGAGTATCCCAACCTCCAGGCGGTGAAGGAGGCGACGGGCAGCGCCGAGAACGCGCGCCTGACCAGGAAGCTATGCGGACCGGAGTTCTCGATAATGTCGGGGGACGACGACAAGACCCTCTCATTCATGCGCGACGACTCCATCGTCTGCTCCGGGGCGATCTCCGTGATGTCCAACATCGCCCCGAGGGCGATCGAAGACCTCACCGAGGCCGCCTTGGCAGGAAACCTGGAGGAGGCCGACCGGCTCGGCGCCGCCCTTCAGCCCCTCTTCGCGATGGTCACGGTCAAGGCCGAGGAGAACACGGCGTTCGGGCCCGTGCCCGTCAAGGCCAGGAACCCGCTGCCGGTGAAGACGATGATGAACATCCTGGGCATGGAAGTCGGGCCGTGCAGGCCGCCCCTCGGCCTGGTCACCAAGCAGGCCCTGAACCACATCCTCGAGGGCCTTCGAAAGGTCTGGACGCGCAACCCGGAAATCCTCGAGCCCATCGAGAAGGCCTTCGACGTCTCGATAGACAAGAGGCTCCGCGTCGCTCACAACTGGGAAGGTCTGGCGTATGAGGCCGCGTACGAGTAGGCCGCTCAGGGTCTGCCTGGTCGGCGCGACTGGCCGGATGGGCACGCTCATCGCGAGGGAGGCCCCGAGGGAGAGGTTCGAGATCACGGGGGCGGTCGCGGCCCCGAACGACCCAGGCGTGGGGAAGACGCTCCGCGAGCTAGGGGAGAGGGACAGCGACACGAGGGTCTCGCCTCCGCCCAGCCTCGCGGGGCTCCTGGGCAAGAGCGACGTTTGCATCTCGTTTACAAGCGCGCAGGCAGAGGTGAGCAACCTCCGCGCCATCGCGGAGGGGGGAGTCCCCTACGTCTCGGGGACGACCGGCCTGACGCCCCAGCAGAGGAAGGATGCGGAGGCGGCCCTCACCGGGAAGGTCCCGGCGGTCATCGCCTCCAACTTCTCCGTCGGGGCCAACCTTCTCATCGCGATGTCCGCCGCGCTCAAGGCGCTCCCCCAGGGCTTCGACGTGAGCATCGTAGAGGCGCACCACTCCGGGAAGGTTGACGCCCCCAGCGGGACGGCGCTCAGCATAGCGCAGGCGGTCTCGAAGGCCAGGGGCTACACCAAGACGGTGAGCGGGCGGAGCGGAGCCTCCAAGCGCGCTCCGGAGGAGCTAGAGGTGACCTCGCTCAGGGGAGGGGGCACGCCGGGCATCCACACGGTGCACGCCTTCGGCCCTCACGAGATGATCACCCTGGAGCACGTCGCCTTCTCGAGGTCTGCCTTCGCCCTCGGAGCCCTCCACGCCGCGGAGTGGGTCACGGCGGAGGGCCGGGAACCCAAGGTCTACGGGATGGCAGACGTCCTCGGGCTCAAGCTCTGAGCGGAGACGCACCGCGGGCCCTAGTTCTCGTAGAGGATCTCGTGGGCCTCGGCCCGGCCGTCGGTCAGAGGCTCGTAGCCGGTCTCGGTCACCAGGATGGTCTCCCCTATCCTGCACCCCCCGACCTCGAGGTTGTCGTCCATCGTGATGCACGGCTCGATCGCGATGACGTGCCCGGGCTTCAGCTTGGCGTTGGGCTCGTCCATGCCAGGCTCCGGCGCCCAAGGCGGCTCGTAGACGTTCATCCCGACCCCGTGGAGTATGGGCTGGATCCTGCTGAAGGAGTACTGGGAGTACCCGTACTCGTCGACCACCTTCTCGGCGGCGTCCCTGAGATGGCGGGTGCTCGCACCCGGCCGCGTCGCCTTGAGGGCCGCCGAGTAGGCGTCGAACGTCGCGGTGTAGAGGCGCTTCTGCGCAGCGCTGGGGTCACCGATGATGGTGGTCGTCGTGATGTCGGTGTTGTATGCCTTGAAGATCGTCGCGTAGCCCATGATGAGGAACTCGCCGTTCCTCACGACCCTGTCCGAGTCGTGCCTCGTCATGAGCCCCGTGTTCGGGCCAGCGAACGTCGCCAGGGACCAGGACATCCCCTCCGCCCCGAGCTTCCGCGCGGCGTACTCCCCCTCGGCGGCGATCTCGTACTCCCTCATCCCCGGGCGGGCGGACGTCAGCGCTGCCAGGACGGATGCCTCCGTCACCTTCGCGGCTTCCCGCATTATCGCGACCTCGCCGTCGAGCTTGACGGCCCTCTCCTCGGCGATCTCCCCGCCGGCGTCCACCAGCCGCACCCCCCTCGCGGCCTTGCGCAGGGCGTGGAAGCCCTCGAGGCCCAGCTGGTCGTACCCGACCTTGCCGCTCTTGATGTAGTCCCTGAACACCTTCGAGACCTCCTCCGCGCGGCCAAGGCTGTGCATTATCCGCATGTCACCGACCCACGGCATGTAGTGCTTGGCTCGAGTGTAGTCGCCAGCGACCGTCAGCACCACGACGTCCCCGCTCGCCGTGACGAACGAGGAGTAGCTGTTCTGGAACCACATGCTGACCACGGGGCGGAAGTCGGTCGAATACCTGACGTTCTCGATCCTGTTGAGCAGCAAGGCGTCGAGCCCCTCTCGCTTCATGAGGGCGACGAGCTTCGCGAGCTTCTTCTTCCTGAGGTCCGCGGCGTCGACACCCCTTCTCTCGCGTCTGGGCAAGGCTGCTCTTCCTTCTCTGGCGCCGACCCACCGTCTATAAATGATTGGAACCAGAGGCGGCAGTGTCATGCCCGCAGCGAAGACGCCCGAGGAGGACCCAGGCACAAGGCTGAGGAAGCTCCTCTCGGGGAAGAAGCCCGTCGCGGCCCCGGGGGTCTTCAACCCGGCGGTGGCGCTCCTCGCCGAGGAGGCGGGGTTCGAGTGCGTCTACTTCTCCGGGGCGGCCTTCGCCAACTCCATGGGTCTCCCAGACATCGGGGTCACGACCCTCACCGAGGTCGCCGAGGCTGCCGCAAGGATATCTGCCGCCGTCCCTTCGCTGCCGCTCGTCGTCGACGCCGACTGCGGGTTTGGCGAGGCGGTCAACGTCGCGCGGACCGTCCGCATGCTGGAGAAGGCCGGGGCGGCAGGGGTGCAGATCGAGGACCAGGTCATGCCCAAGAGGTGCGGGCACCTCGACGGGAAGGAGGTCGTCGAAGCCGCCGAGATGGCGAAGAAGATCATCGCCGCCAAGGCCGCCGCCAAGACGGAGCTGGTCATCATAGCCAGGACCGACGCCGCCGAGACCGAGGGGCTCGACGGCGCGATAGAGAGGGCGAGGCTCTACCAGAGGGCCGGAGCCGACGTGATATTCCCCGAGGCTTTGAAGTCGAGGGAGGAGTTCGCCGAGTTCGCGAGGAAGGTGAAGGGGCCGTTGCTCGCCAACATGACCGAGTTCGGCAAGACGCCGTACCTCTCGGTCTCCGACTTCTCGAGGCTGGGAGAGGGCTACAAGCTCGTCATCTTCCCGGTTACCGCCTTCCGGGTCGCGATGAAGGCGATGCGCGAGGCGCTACGAGAGCTCTCGAAATCCGGGACACAGAGGGCGCTCCTCGCCAAGATGATGACCAGAGAGGAGTTCTACGAGCTCACCGACTACCACTCGATAGAGATCGCCGACAAGGCAACCGCTCGGAAGGCCTCGCGGCTTCTGCATAACCATTAATATCGGGATTATTCCTTCTGGATGTCGAATGGCAGAGATACTCCGGGCCCCGAAAGGGCTTGATGGAGTCGCGGTAGCGGATACCACCATTGCAAAGAGCGATGCAGACGGCACGCTCATCTATCGGGGATACGCCATCAAGGACCTCTTCGAGAAGTCCACATTCGAGGAGTCCACCTACCTGATCCTATACGGGAGGCTGCCCACAAAGAGCGAGCTGGAGGAGTTCGAGGCGAAGCTCCGGAGGTACTCCATGGTGCCCCACAACGTCTACGAGCTCGTGAAGGCGATACCTCACGAGGCGCACCAGATGGACGTCCTCCGCACGGCCGTCTCCGGCCTCGGCGCGACCGAGGGCGGGATCTCCTCCGAGGAGCAGAAGCTCTCGATCATCGCGCAGATGCCGACCCTCGTGGCGAACTGCTATCGCTTGAACAAGGGGATGGAGCCGGCCGAACCCGACCCTTCGCTCAGCCTGTCCGCCAACTACCTCTACATGCTGACCGGGAAGAAGCCCTCGAGCTTCGAGGCCTGGAGCTTCGAGCGGCTGCTCATCCTCTACCTGGAGCACGATCTCAACGCCTCGGCCTTCACGGTGCGCGTCGTCGCCTCGACCCTGGCTGACATCTACTCGGCGTGCACAGCTGGGCTCGCCGCCCTCAAAGGGCCGTTACATGGCGGGGCGAACGAGGCGGCGATGCAGATGCTGCTCAAGATAGGCAGCGCCGGCAACGCCAGGTCCTACGTCCAAGAGACGCTCGCAAAGCGCGAGAAGATAATGGGCTTCGGCCACAGGATCTACAAGACCGTGGACCCGCGCTCCCAGCTCGCGAAGAAGCTCCTCAGGGAGCTCCTCGAGAAGCAGGGTAGGAGCCTCGAGCCCTACAAGCTCTGCGAGGCCGTCGAGAACGCGGTCTGGGAGTTCAAAAAGCTGCCCTCGAACGTCGACTTCTACGCGGCCCCCATCTTCATGACCCTAGGCATCCCAATCGAGACGTTCACCCCCATCTTCGCCTCGAGCAGGACCGTCGGGTGGGTCGCGCACTACAACGAGCAGCTGATGGACAACAGGATCTACAGGCCCGACGCCATCTACATCGGTATGAAAGGCCTCGAGTACATGCCGCTCGACGACAGATAGGCGCGCCGAGCTAGGGCTTCACGACGCACGACCCAAAGAGCGGCGACACGTCGCCCTGCTTCTCGATGGTCCTCACGAACTTCAGAACCTTCTCGACCTGGGGCTCCTTCAGGACGCCCTTGGTCAAGAGCCTGAACTTCTGCTCGATCTCCTCGTCGGTCATGGGGTTCTTGGGATGGCCCCTCGGGTCGTCGACCTGCACGGCGAACGTCTTCCCGTCGTCGAGCTTGACGGTGACCCTGTTCGGGATGCTGCCCGGGTAGGCCACGGTCAGCGCCCTGTCCTCCTTCACGATGACCCTCTTCATGAACTCCCTGACCTCCGGGTCCTTGAGCTTCCGGGCGGCGTACGTCCCGTTGTCCACCTTTCCCTCGAGAAGGGCCATCGATACTATGTAGGGGAGGCTGTGGTCCGCGGTCTCCCTCGTCTCCGGGGACCACTTCTCGGGGTCCTTCCCCAGGATCGTGTACCCGGCCTCGTGGGTCTCGATGCCCACGAAGGCTATCCTCTTGAGGGGGTCGCCCTCTATCCTGTCCCTGAGGTCGAGCGCTGCCCGGATCGCGGTCTGCGCGTGGTACTCCGCCGGGTAGAACTTCATGAAGGTCTCCTCGATCTTGAACCCTCTCCCCTTCCCGCCGAAGGACCTGACGTCCAGCTGGAACCGGCCGGACACCTGATTGAAGAAGCCCATCTCCCCCTCGAAGACCGGGGAAGGTCCGGTCATCCCCTCGCGGGCGAGGAGCGCCGAGAAGACGGCGTTGCGCGAGGCGTTGGCGAAGGAGAACCCCTTCCACATGGAGAGCCCGCCCGCCCTCACCTGCCTCATCGCCAGGTGGGAGTTGAGCGATATGTTGACCGCCTGGGAGAGCTCGTTCTTCGAGAGCCCCATGAGCTTCCCTGAAGCGAGAGCCCCCGAGACCAGGCCGTAGCAGACGTGGTCCCACCCCCTGTGGCGGAGGTTCGCGGCGTCGCAGAGCCTGCACTGTATCTCGTAGGCGAGCACGATTGCCAGGAGGACGTCCTTCCCCGACCTGCCCTCCATCTCCGCCGTCGCGAGGCACGCCGGGATGTTGTCGCTGGGGTGCCCCGGCTCCTTCGAGAGGTATGTGTCGTTGAAGTCGAAGAACCTGACCATCCCGCCGTTCACGAACGTGGCCATGTCGGGGGTCGTCTTCCGCCTGGTCCCGAGGATCGTCGAGGCGGTCCCCGGATATCCGCGCTCGGCGAGGCGCCTTGCGGCCTTGACGGGGGTCTCGCCGTATGCGCCGAGGGCGCATCCCATGGAGTCCAGCAGCCGCTTCTTCGCCTCCACGATGGCCGTCCCGCCCAGGTCGTCATAGGTCAGGGACGAGGCGTATTCGGCCAGCCGCTCCGAAAGGCTCATCGCGATGCTCGTACCCGTCGCCTCCTGCTCCTCGGTCGCTCCTTTGCGCCCACGAGCTCGTTCGCGGCGTCTTCGATCGTCAACCGGTGGGCCGCGACCCTATCGGCGAGCTCCTCCACCCGCGAATCCGCATTTTCCTCGAAGTCCACTAGGACCCTCCGCCTCGCGAGCTCGGTTATCATCCCCCTGATGCTCTTTAGCCTGATCGCGTCGCCATCCTTCGACGGCGAGGAGAGGAACCTGGTCCTTATGCGCTCCAGCACGCCGACGACGGTCTCGATCCCCTCCCTCTTGGTCGCCGAGACCTTCAGCACGGAGGGGTTTCGGCCCTTGAAGTCCCTCGCCATCGCAAGCAGGTCTACGACCATGTCGTCTGCACCCGGGAGATCTGCCTTGTTCACCACGTAGACGTCGCCTATCTCCATCAGCCCCGCCTTCGAGGCCTGCACGTCGTCTCCAAGCCCGGGCATCAGCACCACCATCACGGCGTGCGCCACGCGCACCACGTCCGTGTCAGACTGGCCTATGCCCACAGTCTCGACCATCACGATGTCCATCCCCGCCGCGTCGAGGAGCTGGATGACGTCGGCCACGGCCCCCGAGAGCCCGCCGGCCCACCCGCGCGAGGCCATGCTCCTGATGTAGACCCCGCTGTCCATCGTGTGGTCTACCATCCTTATCCTGTCGCCGAGGAGCGCCCCTCCGGTGAGCGGGCTCGTTGGGTCGATCGCGACTATCCCGACCTTCAGACCCTTCTTCCTGTAGCTCTCGGTGAGCCTGTCCACGAGGCTGCTCTTCCCCGTCCCTGGAGGCCCTGTCACCCCTATGACGAACGCGTGGCCGAGCCTTGGGCCTATCGCGTTGAGGAGCCCCGAAGAACCCGCGCCCCCGTTCTCGACCAGGGTTATCGCCCTCGCCACGGCCCTCCTGTCCCCTTTTGCAAGCCGAGCCGCGAGTTCCTTTGTGTCCAAGTCAGGGCCTACCGTGTGCAGCGCCGCGGCTCTCTCGAAATAAACCTACGCTTCGCGCGAAAGCATATCACCACGGGGCTCGCCAGTGCAACTCGCCTTGGCAGACCCCGCTGACTGGAAGCTGCGCAAGGGCTCCTCGGTCAAGAGCTTCTCGGACAGGCTCGTCGTCCAGGGAAGACGTCCGGGCATGCTCGACCTGTCCGTCTGCCTGCTGACTATCGGCGATCCCCGTCCTGGAAGACTCGGCCTTCTCGGCCCGCTCGCGGCGGCCTGCACATCCGAGGGCATAAGGAGGGACACCGGGATCGTGAGCTGGCTCCACTGGCCCAACCTCGTCACGATACACGGCCGCGTCGTCGCGAGGGCATCCCTCTCCTTGGGAGCGTCCCCAGGTTCCGAAAGGGAGCGCCGGATCGTGTACCGCGTGCTTGTAGACTGCTACGCAGGCAGCCCGGGCGAGTTCCCCCCGAGATGCCGTCCACCTCCATCCGAGAGGAGCTGGGCGTCGAGATAGACATCGACCTCCTGCGGGACAAGATACTTCATGCGCTGAATTGGTATTTCGCGGAGTGGGAGAGGGGGATGTACCGGAAGCTCGCCGAGAGGATGCAGCCCGCAATCGCGTGGATGGGCGGCATGGTCGAAGTCAGCACGAGCGACGGCCGAGTGATGAAAGGGAGGGCGAAGGGCCTCGACGACGCCGGTTCGCTTCTTCTGGAGCAGCGGGGCAAGACCAGGGCAGTCGCGCCCGAGGGCGTCGAACTCGTCCGGGCGGTCAACTGACGAAGGACTCTTCGCGGAAATGCGCACTTTTATCAGGAACCTAGGGGGCGCCCTTCCCATCGATGCTCTCCGGCGCGAAGGACCAGTATTGGGGCAGGAAGGCCAAGGAGGTCTCTGCCAAGCGGAAGAAGACCGCCGCGGTCTTCGACCGGAGGACCCTGAGGGACATGAAGGCCGGGTACGACCGCTGGCTCAAGGAGGTCTACTCCCCGTGGGTCGCGGGGACGCCCGAGGTCAAGGAGCGCTTCGAGACCGCGTCGGGGATCCCCCTGAAACCCACCTACACGCCCGACGACATCGCCTCGCTTTCCCAGTCGGACCTGGCGCTCCCGGGGGTCTTCCCCTACACGCGGGGCGTCTACCCGTCCATGTATCGCGGACGGCAGTGGACGATGAGGATGTTCTCCGGCTTCGGGACGCCCGAGGACACAAACAAGAGGCTCAAGCTCCTCCTCGAGCACGGGGAGACGGGGCTGAGCGTCGCCTTCGACATGCCGACCCTCTACGGCCAAGACTGCGACTCGGAGAAGGCCCACGGGGAGGTCGGGAGGTGCGGGGTCAACGTTTCCTCGCTGCGCGACATGGAGGCGATCTTCAGCGGGATCCCTCTCGACAAGGTGAGCACCTCAATGACGATAAACGCCCCTGCCGCCGTCCTCACCGCAATGTACGCGGGGGTGGCGAAGGAGAAGGGCATACCTCTGCAGTCGCTCAAGGGCACGGTGCAGGCTGACATGCTGAAGGAGTACATCGCCCAGAAGGAGTGGGTCTACCCTCCGGAGGCGCACCTGCGGATAGTCAGGGACATGATGCTCTACTGCACGAAGCAGATGCCGCAGTGGAACTACGTCAGCATCAGCGGGTACCACATCCGCGAGGCAGGCTCGAGCGCCGTCCAGGAGCTCGCGTTCACGCTCGCCGACGGCTTCGGGTACGTCGAGCTGGGAATCGAGGCGGGCCTCAAGGTCGACGACTTCGCCCCGCGCCTGAGCTTCTTCTTCAACTCCACGATGGACTTTTTCGAGGAGATAGCAAAGTTCCGGGCCGCCAGGAGGATATGGGCCACCGTCATCCGCGAGAAGTACGGGGCGAAGAAGGCCCGCAGCCTCCTCATGAGGTTCCACACGCAGACGTCGGGCGCGTCGCTCACGTGGCAGCAGCCCTACAACAACGTCGTCAGGACGGCGCTCGAAGCCCTCGCCGCAGTGCTCGGAGGGACCCAGTCGCTCCACACCAACTCCTACGACGAGGCGATGGCGCTCCCCACAGAGCACGCCGTCCAGGTCGCGCTGCGCACCCAGCAGATCATCGCCGAGGAGACGGGCGTGACGAGCGTCATGGACCCGCTCGGCGGCTCATACTACGTCGAGTGGCTGACCGACAAG
This sequence comes from uncultured Nitrososphaerota archaeon, assembly GCA_963820505.1. GTDB lineage: Archaea > Thermoproteota > Nitrososphaeria > Nitrososphaerales > Gagatemarchaeaceae > Gagatemarchaeum. The sequence continues at coordinate 135,179 of CAWFZY010000002.1, forward strand.
CTGGAAGAGGAGGCCTACCGATACTTCGACAGGATAGAGCGGGCCGGCGGGATACTCGGCGCGATAAAGTCGGGATACCTCCAGCGCGAGATAGCGGAGAACGCCTACCGCCTTTCGAAGAGGGTCGAGAGCGGTGAAGACGCCGTCGTCGGGGTCAACAAGTACACCGCGAAGGAGGAGGCGCGGATCACCACCCTGAAGATCGACTTCAAGGCCCAGCGCAGGCAGATCGAGCGGATCAAGCGGGTGAAGGCCGAGAGGGACAACCGCAAGGTGAGCGCGCTGCTCGACAAGCTGAGGAAGGCCTACGAGGACCCAAAGGCGAACTCCATGTACCCGCTGCTCGAGGCGGTCTCCGCGTACGCCACGCTAGGAGAAATAGTTAGCACTGGAAGAGAGGTCTTCGGCACGTTCAAGGAGCCGCAGATTCTCTAGTAGGTGGCGCTATCGCGCATCTGACGCTTTGATTCGTAAATCGGATCGAATTTCGCAAACTGCCTGCGGTGATAGTTATACAGTATCAGAAACGGCCTGTCCTTGATCTCAACTATGCAAAGGGACGCGGGGTCCGGGTGGAGGACATAGTATCTCTCGTCTCTGACCCTTCTCTCTACCACGCCCTCGAGCATGGCCGTTATCACGTCGCCGTGGGAGACGAGTATCACGTTCCCGGCAGCCTCTTTCGAGACGATCTCGATGGCTCTGGCCGTCCGCGCTAAGAGGTCGGCGTTCGTCTCTGAGAACGCTTCGGGGGTGGTCAGGATGTGGTGCCTCCCCTTCTTGCCGACGAACTCGGGCTTGAACTTCGCTTCGGTGAGTTCCTCGAGGGTCTTCACTTTCAGCTTGTGCGGGCGAGCGAGAATCTTGGCCGTTTCGACGGCACGAAAGACCGGGCTGCTGTAGACCGCGTCGATCTTTATCTTGGATAGAGTCTTGGCGATGAACTCCGCGTCCTTCACTCCCTTCTTGGCTAGGGGGTAGTCCAATGGACCTGCCTCTATCCCCTCTTCATTGGCCTTGGTATCCCCGTGCCTGACGACGAAAAGATAGTCCACGGCCATTGCGTTCCCCTCCGCGCCCTTCCCTCAGCTAGCCTTCGCCGAGGGCTCCTTCTCTCCGCTGTATTTTGGATACCAGGCTCGATATCCGCGGAGCCTCCCTATCGGCGCGAGGACTACTGCAAGCGCGGCGAACAGCTTCGTCGCTGGGGTCCCCGCTCCTACCTCATCCTTGAACCCCTGGAAGATCACGGCGGTCTGCAGGAGGCCAGGGATCCCGCTCTTGTTCGTCTTCCCGTCCTTCGCGAGACCATACATCGTCTCGAAGAACCTCTCGATGCTCATCGCCGGTCTCAGCTCGGTCGAGACTCTGAGCTCGCTATCCTCCTCGTTCCAAAGCGCGTGCGGGGAGTCCTTCGGCACGACCACATTTCCTCCTGCAGCCTGGCTCTTCTCTGTCGTGTCGCCCAGGATATAGCGCATGGTCCCTGCCGCCACGTCGAACTGCTCCTCGAGCTTCGGATGCCTGTGCCTGAGGCTGGCGCTGCCCCTCGTCTTCGGTTTGAGGAAGTAGTCGAACTGAAGGAGCTCGCCGTTGGTCTCGCCGGCTGTCTTGCGGAATATGATGCGCTCGCCAGTCACTGGGTTCTCGATTACGTCCCCCACGCGAGCCAATGTGGCTTCTTGAGGGCGACTCGCCTATTTAATGATGCGCGAGAGCGGCGAGAACGCGGCTCGCTTGGCTGGAGCGACCGCGAACACAGAACAGTTTTTCGGTTCTGTTGTATCAGGTGGAATATCCTTGCTCCACCCTTCGCAACTTCGAGGCATCAACTCGGAGGATTAGCGGCTCCCCTTCGTGTTCCACGTTCCCCTTCACTGCTTCTCGTGCCTCGCCTTCCTTCGATGAATGGTCGAACCTCAACCATCCCCTGCGAGAGATGTTGAGAACCGCGCACACGTCACGATCTCTCCACCTCCCGCATACCTCACACCACAGCTGACGATAATGCTCATTGTCGCCAAGAACTGGCACTTGGAGTCTCTCCCCGCATCGTGGACAGTCCATTGTGGTCCCTCTCGTCTCACCCCGTGTTAGGGTGACTACCGGCACGCCTTCCCAAGCCGCCTTGTACTCGACCTGCCTCTTGACCTCATAAAACGGCCAGGAGTTCATCCTGCCTCTGTAGGATGGTCCTTGACCATTCCCCTTGCGATAGAGCCTACGCATTCCGCCCAAATCTTCGAAGACAATCACCTGCTTCTTGGCCTTTGCTTTCTCGACCACCTCTCTGGAGAGGAGATGCAGAATGCGCTGAACCCGCTCTTTCCTGCGCCGGCCGTATTTGGCAGAGAGGGCTCGCCTTACTCTCGCGTCGTTCCGGGTAAATGACTTAACGATGCTCTTTGTCCTTTCTCCGATTGCCACTATTTTGGTGATGTCGTAGAACGTGACAACTTCATCATTGCCCACTGTAAGGTTCCTCAGATTTCTGTCGATACCCATAGTGCCCGAGACCTCCCCACCTTCAAGCTCTTGCACCTCCTTCGACATGCAGAGTGAAAGCGACCTCTCGGTCAGGGTGAAGGAAGCGACTTTCACCGCAGAATCTGAGAGTACTTTGACTGTGTGGCTGTTGAGAGGAATCGACTCGAACGTGTTCGAACCCAGATGGATGACGAGGTTGCCGGCTTCAATTCTGAACCCGTAACATGAAACTAGGATTGGTCTGGATACATATGGGACCTCGGTGGGGAATCCTCTTCTGAGAGACTTTTTTCGAGAGGAAAGAATACCAGCGGCTTTGGACATGGCGCATAACCGATATTGAGAGAAGCCCCCATATTGCCTCAGCTTGCCATATGCTAGAAGTGACAGCTTCTTCATTGAGGGAGTTAGGCCACTGTTTCTCTCGAACTCGAGACCAATTCGGATTGAGTCATTTGTCATCCGCCGGAAGTCCCCCATGACAGAAAGGATGAGCTGACCGGGCTGGAAGTCTTGTTTCACCGACTTCCTAGCAAGTCTCATAACTTCAATTGTCGGTTTGATATTTAATCGCCCCCGATGCTGTGAGAGTCAACTCAACGGAACACTTTTTCTAATAGGCGCGGCACCGACAGCACAATGCGCCAGCGCGCCATCCACGAAAAGAGGAAGATTCGGATACTGGTGGCAAAGCCGGGCCTCGACGGCCACGACAGGGGCGTCCTCGTCCTCGCGAGGGCGTTCAGGGACGCGGGCATGGAGGTGATATACATCGGGCTCCTCCCGACACCCGAGGAAGTGGCGCGGATGGCCGTCGACGAGGACGTCGACGTGGTCGCCCTCTCCTTGCTCAACGGCGCGCACATGACCGCCTTCCCGCAGGTGAAGAAGCTCCTTGAGAAGTATGGGGGGAAGGATATCCTGGTCACTGGCGGCGGCATCATCCCGGACGAGGACAAGCCCAAGCTCCTGAAGCTCGGCATCTCCGGCCTTTACGGCCCCGGCACGTCGCTCGAGGAGATAATCAGCCACATCAAGGGGCGCGTCCGGAAGGAGCGTTGGGGCGCGTAGTCGGCGGGATCTGCGCGGATCAAGATAGCATCGTTTGAGAACCCGGACGTGGTCTAGATGTCGAAGATGTCTCGGAAGTCGCGGAAGGGTCTCCTGGCCCCGGCCATCATCCTCCTGATCATCGTGGCGTCCGTGGGCGGGTTCTACGTCTACCAGAAGCTCAACCCTGCCCCCAGCTGCGCCCTCCCCCTGGGGAGCGCGAAGGTGCTCAAGACGCAGCTCGCGCCGCCCGCGACCATCGGCGGGGTAACGGAGTTCGCGCTGCCCTCGCCGCTCAGGGCCCCGAACGGCGTGACGGTCGCCCCAGACGGCTCGGTCTGGTTCGGCGAGCAGTCGGCAGCGGCGCTGGCGCACTTCTATCCTGGCAACAGGACCCTAGTGGAGTACGCGTGGCCTTACAACTACCCCGCTCCGCCGAGCACGGCCGGCTTCTGCGGGAACAAGAGCGACATCTGGGGAGTGACGCTGTGGGACGGCAAGGTCTGGGTGGTCGACACCACCGGCAACCAGCTCGTGGCGCTGGACCCGTCCACGGGGCGCTTCTCCGCCGTCGAGATCCCCACCAAGGGTGCGTATCCCTACACGCTCACCCCGGGTCCCAACAACACGCTCTGGGTCACGGAGCTCTTCGGGTCGAAGCTCGGCGAGCTCAGCTCCAACGGGACCCTCCGCGAATATCCCCTCCCGGGGGGCGCGAACGCAGTCCCCACGCAGATAGTCTTCGCGAACTCCACGACGGGCTTCTATAACGACGTGGGCGAGGCGGGGGCAGACAACGGCGGCGTCTACTCCTTCGAGGTGAGCCACTTCTCCCCCGTGCTGGTCGGAGGCCAGAAGCTCAGCGAGCCTTCCAGCATCACGCTGGCATCGGGCGCGCTCTGGGTCGCGCTCCACGGCTCCTCCAGCGTGGCGAGCTACAACTTCACGACCAAGGCCTGGTCCTACTACCCCACGTCCTACGTGACCTGGGACGGGAGCCCGGTGACCACCCTTCCCTACTTCGTGAACTCGAACGGCTCTGAGGTGTGGATAAACGAGCACTACGGGAACAGGATGGCGATGATAGACCCCGCGAACGGCTCGCTCAGCGAGTACTCCGAGTCCGACCATCCCGTGAACGGGTCCACCATAGTGAGCGCCCTCACCTTCGCGCTGGGGGACGGAAGGGCGTGGTTCACCGAGTGGTTTGGGAACGGGCTGGGCTACGTAGACACCATCTATGACCCGGGCTTCTACACCAGCGTCGCGGGCAACAGCACCGTGGTCATCGACAGGGGGTCGAGCGCCTCCGTCGACCTCGTCGTCCACGACACGACGCACCAGGGAGGGCTCAACCTCACGTTCGCGGACTCCGAGGCCTTGACCTCGACGCCGGAAAACCTGACCTTCAGCGTTCCCTCGACCGCGGTCTCTCCGCCCGCGGGAGGCGAGTCCAGCGTCACGGTGACGGTCGCGGCCCTGGAGTCCCTGAAGCCAGGGACATACTACGCGATACTCACCGCGACGGATGGCCTGACCTACGAGTCCTCCTTCCTGAAGATAGTGGTCCCGAGCTAGCGGCGGCGCCCAAACCCACGGGGCGCACAACGCGTATAACGACCCCTCTATCCGGCTGTCTACTAGTTTGCAAGACGCTGGCCCCCCGCTGGGCGAAGAGGAGCCCCGCACGCCCGTCTCGTTCGGGCCCAGGGCGATATGGGTTCTCATCGCCATCTTCGCCATCATCGTCGGCCTCTTTGCGGCGTGGATATACCTGCAGTGGTCCATCGCCGAGCACGTCTACGCCACCAAGGCCGACCTGAACTGGTTCGGCATCACGTTCTACCACGGCTACACGTTCCTGGTCGGAGGGATCCTGGCGCTGCTCGTCATCAATCCGAGGGTCGGCAAGAGCGACCTCAGCGGCCTCGTCACCCTGATGACGAGGAGGACGTCGCAGTATGGGGATGAGTTTCAGCGGCCGATTGCCCGAGCTGACGCCCGGAGCCTGGGTCTGGGGCCTTTGGCAGTTCGTGAAGTGGGCTCTCGTCTTCGGGTTCTTCGTGATCAACGACGGGTTCCCGACCCTCGGCCCCATCATGAACTCCGTGGCCATGCTCTCCCAGGGCTTGGGCAGCTGGGCCCAGGTCCCGAGGCTTCTCGTCCTGCCGCTCGCGCCCGCGTCCGGGACCCAGCTGATCAGCCTGATGCCCACGATGCAGGTCCAGTACAACCTGATCTACTATGCCGTCTCCGCCTTCTTGACGATCTTCGCCATCAGGATGATACTCCGGCTCTTGAAGAACCTCACGACCAGGGCGAGCAACGTCTGGCTCCGCAACATCCTGGCGATCGCCGCGGCCATCGCCCTGGCGATCACCCTCAGCGGGCCCTACTGGTACATGACCGCGATGACGCCTTACCTGTACGGCCTTTCGATCGTCGTCGTCATCTCCCTCCTCTTCGCTTACTCCTACTACGGGAAGAGGAGGGCGACCGCCCTCCCCAGCGGCGGGCTCTACAGGGCGATCGCGTTCGCCGTCATCTTCTTGCTGATAGTCCAGGTGGGCGCGGTCGCGTACCTGGGAATCAACTGGAACAACAACTACGTCCCCTACCAGTTCGACCCCGGCGTCCAGAAGCAGATCGACGTCACCAGATGGTCGGCCGGCATCGAGAACATCACGGAAGGGAACGTCACCAGCCTGCCCACGAGCAACGCGTCGACGATCCTGAACGTCGTGAGGCAGTGGGACCAGACGGCCGCCACCGTGACGAATACGAAGGCGATCGGCGCTTACAACTGGATGTCCCTAGGCAGCTCCGAGATAGTCTACCTCAACAACACAGAGTACTGGGTCTCGCCGACCACCCCCGCCTATCCGGCCACGGACTGGATCAGCGAGCACCTCATCTACACGCACGCCGCGAAGATCCTGGTGATAGACACTTACAACGGCACGGAGATTCCCGTCACAAAGGCCTACGGGGTCCCGACGGAGCCCCCGCTCTATTACGGTGAGGGGTCGGGGTTCGACAACAACGTATACGTCCATGTCCCCGGATACCAGGAGATCGGCAACGCCTCCTACGCCGGAGCGCCCGACTACAACCTGACGGGGTGGCAGAAGGGCCTGTACATGACCTTCGCAGAAGGGCAGCTCGGGTTCGCCTTCTCTTCAGGGACGATGCAGATGCTCTGGAACAGGAACGTCTTCAACAGAGTCCAGAGCATCCTGATACCGGGCCTCGTCGAAGACCCAGCGGCCTATCTGGTGTCCGACGGGAAGAGCATCTACTACGCCGTCCAGGTGTACATCGACTACCCGCTGCAGTCCGGCTTCTCGGCCAGCCCCTACCTCAGATTCTTCGGCGTGGCCCTGGTCAACGTGGCAAACGGCGACATGAACTTCTACAACGTCTCCAACCTCGTGGGCACGAGCCCCTCGGACTTCATCACGCAGTTCTACTCGACCTACTACCCCCAGTGGCAGAGCCCGCCCTCCTGGCTCGTGCCGCAGCTGAGGTACCCCGAGCAGCTCCTGGGCACCCAGACCGTCCCGGGGCAGCTCGACGTCGACTTCCAGTTCCACGTCAGCGACCCCTTCATCTGGCGCTCGGGGTCGCAGTTCTACGAGAGGCCCGCCAACACCACCGTGCAGTACATCCCGTGGGCCGTGGGCAGCCAGACGTACTTCGCGGCCACCCAGCTGGTGCACTATGAGAGCGCGGCGAGCCAGAACCTCGCGGGCATGTATATCGCGTACGGAGGCGCCCGGCTGGGCCAGATCTACCTCTACCAGAACCCCTCGACCTCTACGACAATCATCGGGCCCTCCGCTGCTGAGAACGCGCTCACCACCAACCAGCAGGTCAGGACCGAGCTCACCCTCCTGCCCAACTACCGTTTCGGGTCCTACCTCCTGTATTCCGTGGGAGGGACGCTGACTTACTTCGTTGCGGTCTACACCAACCCCGGCACGTCGGGGGTCGTGACCCAGCTTCCGTTCATGACAGCCGTGAGCCCCCTCACGGACCTGGTGGGGGTGGGCCCCAACGCCACGACCGCCTATCACAACCTTCTGGCGACGGAAGCAGGCACGGCGGTCACCAGCTCGGGCAACGGAGGGATCCCCGGGGTAACGACCACGACGACCACCTCCTCCACCACAAGCACCACGACGTCAACGACCACCGCAATAGGGGGCAGCAGCACCCAGGCCCTCGTCGCAGGGATAAAGCAGCTCGCGGCGTCCTCTAACCTGAACATCGTGAACGCGACAACGGTCACCTCCAACGTCTTCATCAACGCGGGGACAGTCTCCCTCGCGAAGTCGGGCGTCAGCGGCGCGCTGTCGCAGGTCAGCGCCCTCATCCAAAGCTACGGGTCGGGGAGCGCGGGAGGCTCGCTCTACGTATGGACCGACAACACCGGCGCGCTCAACGTGGGCATCTTCCAGGTGAAGGGCGGAGTCACGGACCTCTACTACGTCACGATAACGTCTTAGGCCATCGGCCCGTCACCGGCGCGCGATCACGAGGACGGCCGCGGCCACGATGACCAGCAGCGCGACCACTATGAACCTGAGCGCCCCGTTCCTCTCCCAGATCACCATGGTCGCGTTCATCTGCGTGAACGGGCTACGCGAGTTGAGCATCGCGACGAGCTGGAGGGCCTCTTCGTAGACGAACTTCCCGCCGTCGACCTTGACGAGGCCGTCACGAGAGAGGGCGAACGTGTGACCCTTGATTGCAAGCGGGAACCTCGACCCGGTCTTGAACCACATCTGGAACTCTTCTTTGCTCACGGTGGAGGGGACTGTCGCCCGCTCCCAAAAAGGTTTGTTATCGTCTCGTAGCAGTCTCTCCCTTCCTCATCGACGCCGATTGAGGCCGTTTCTTGCGGCGATTCTCTAAAGATTTGGGAGGAATCTCGGAAATCCACTATATAGTCAATCGGGCTCATTGAGATGCCAGGTCTCAAAGAATGTCACGCGCCAATGTCGTGGTGGACTTCGGCGAGTCGCCGAGGTCCCGAACCGTATCGACCAAACTTCTCGCGTCGGCGCAATCTTGCGCCCGGCGCGCGCAGCTCTCCCTCGAAGGTCTCGGAGGCGCCTCCAACCTGCTCGCCCTCACAGGAGCCGGAGCGGGCCTAGCCGTTTCGTACCTCACCGGGCTGATGATCGAGCAGAGCCTCGGCCGGGCGACCTCCGGACAGCCGTGCAGCATGGCTTCCGCGGTGGAACTCCCATGACGCACCACCCGCCACGGACGCAGCGCCAGCAGACGCAGCAGCGGTGCACGGTATGCATGCTCTTCCAGAGCATGGGCAGGGGGCAGTACCGCTCGTCCTACGACCGCGAGATGTACCTCCACCACCTGCAGACCGCCCACGGGGTGGTCCTCTCGGACGACCAGGGAGATCAGGCTCAGATGAAAGGAGATGCGCTGAAGAAATGATCTGGACACTAGACGACGGCACTCGAGGGCCCGACGCGCCGCCATGGGAGCCGGTAGGCAGGTGCTTCGACCAGCACGAGGGGTTCTCGGACCTCAAGAGGACGCGGGCAGGGCTCGCAAGGCAGGCCCTGCAGCGTGAGACGCGGTCCTCGCGGGCGACGGCTGACGTCAAGTCGGGTCTGACGCGCAGAGGCGTGATCTACGAGTACATCCGGGGACACCCCGGGGCTCATGTCCGCGGGATGGCCAAGGAGCTGCGCCTCGCTACGGGCGACCTGCAATATCACCTCTTCTGGCTGGAGAGGCACGGCTTCGTGGAGACGAGGAAGGCCGGGTTCTACCGGTTCGTCTTCCCGACGAGGGTCTTCGACGAGAGGCAGGAGGCGCTGCTCGGCGTGCTGTCGCAGGAGACGCCCCGAGAGATACTCCTGTCCCTGCTTTGGGAAGCGGCCATGACGCAGAGCGACCTAGCAAGGAGCCTCGGGCACTCCCAGCCGACCGTCTCCTGGCACATGGACCGGCTCATCAAGCTCGGCTTTGTCAGCAAGACCCGGGAGAGCAGGGGAGTGGTCTACGAGGTCTTGGCAGACCGGGATGACATCCTGCGCTTCGTGAAGAGCTATCATCCGGAGGTCTGGAAGAAATGGGCCAGCAGGCTCGGCACCGTGGTCGTCAGCGCAGGAGCGAAGAGCGTCGACAAAGGGGAACCCATCCAACAGCTGAGGCTCATGCCTCCCGCAGTGGTAGAATTGATTGGGAAGCGCTAACTGGAGAGCTTCCCGTCCCTCGAAGCAAGCAATAATATCGATGGCGCCGAGGGATGCCTTCGTAGTCGAGTTGGACTCCTTCGAGCGGCTCCTCTGGTGGCTCTTCGCGGGGAGCGCGGGCGCGAAGACTAGGGCGCTCGTCCTCTACAGCCTAAAGGAGCAACCGAAGAACGCGCAGCAGCTGTCGCAGTCGCTGCATCTGGACTACACGACCGTGAGGCACCATCTGAGGGTCCTCGAGACGAACAAGATCGTCCTCGCCGAGGGCGACAAGTACGGGAGGGTCTACTTCGTTTCCGAGGTGATGGAGGCCCACTGGCAGACGCTCGAAGGGATCCTGAAGCGGACGCACGCGAAGACGAAGGAAAAGAGAGGCTGACAAAAATTGGAAACAAACAACAATAGCGGAATCAATCAACCTGCCGTCGCACCCAAGAAGTCGACTGCAGGAAAGCTGTGGGTAGTGGTAGTGCTGCTGCTCGGGCTGGTGGCCGGGGTCCTCCTATCGGACCTCGCCACCCTACCCGAGGAATCGAGGGAGCCGTTCTTCCGCGGGGTCCCCGTATTCAACCCCGATCCCTCCATCAGGCTTCACATCGTCCTCACCACCGTCCAAGTCGCGCTGATGCTCTCGCTCGTGATAGTCTACCTCCGGATCTACTCGGAGACGAGGGCCAACTTCGCCCTCGGCCTCGTGATAGTCCTCTCGGCCTTGCTGCTACAGACGCTCCTCTCGTACCCGCTCGTCCTCGGGACCGGCGGAGTGATACTGGTGCCCGGAGTGCTCTCGACGTTGGCCGATTTCTTCGCCGTAGGAGCCTACACGGTCTTCCTGTACCTGAGCCTGGAATGAGAGTATAGGGACTGGCTAAAGTTATGGCGCCCTGGGCGGGATATTCGTCGATTCGAGGTTGATTCGAGTCGATTTCGAACCCGCGGTCACCGCCGCTCTGAGAGACTTTTGGTCTCATGACAGGGCGGCATACTAGGCCACTATACGACCAGGGCAGCCGAAAGCCCCACGATTCGAGTCGATATTAAAAGTAGACGCGAGATTTCGGACATAAGCATAATTAGATTCTTGCTCCGCGTCGCTCCGTGTCACGGATAGAGGTCGTTCGCAAGGCCGGGCTCCTAGCGGGGCAGTCGACGCCAGGAATCCTCCGGGAGAAGGCATTCGAGTCGGAAGGCGTCCTAGTTTCTCGGTCGACGGTCGCCGGCGCGGTCGTTTCCGACTGGCACCACCACGGTGAAAGGCACCTCTACGGGTTTCTCATCTCGGGACACCTGCGGCTGGAGCTCGGACTGAAGGGGGAAGAGGCCGTCGATTTGCATCCCGGGGACTTCTTTCACATCCCTCCCGGGCTCATACACAGAGACGTCAACCCCGACAAGCGGCGAGAGCTTCGGGTCGCGAACATCCTGCTCGGCAGAGGGCCTCCAGTCGTCAACGTGAAAGGTCCTAGAGGCTGAGACCGCAGACGCGCTTAACGTCGGACGGTCGAGACTGCCGCTGCTAGTAGTATCTCACAGCAAGGTAGTCGGACAGCTCCAAGAGAAGGGTCTTCGCGTTGCACCCCGGAACCGAGGACAGAACGTCCTTGGCCTGCCCCACGTAGTCCAACGTCTTCTGGCGTGCGTACTCTATGGAGCCATACTCCTCGAGCAATCTCCTTACCCGCGACGTCTCGTGCTCGGTGTAGGGGCCGGCGCGATTGAGCAGACTCTGGATGAAGCCTCTCTCCTCGGTGGAGCATCGCCTCGCGCAGTGGATCAGGATGAGGCTCTTCTTGCCTCCCCTAAGGTCGGTGAAGACGGGCTTGCCTAGGACCCGCTCGTCCCCCGTCAGGTCGAGCGTGTCGTCCTGGACCTGGTAGGCCATGCCCAGCATCTCCCCGAACCTGCTGGCCAGCATCACCTGCTCGTCAGAGGCCCCTCCCACTATGGCTCCGCTGGCGGAGGGCGCGCTCAGGAGGGTCGAAGTCTTCAGCCTGATCATCTCCTCGTACTCCACTTCCGAGACCTCCTCCCTCTGGGACATCTCGAGGTCGAGAAACTCTCCCCAAGTCGTCGCCCTGCACGCCTCGCCGACGAGGTCGAAGAGCCTCGCCAGCCTGCTGCTCTCCAAACCCTGGTACTTCGCCACCATCTTCGGGACGTGGAAGAGAAGGAGGTTCGATGCAAGAATCGCGTTCGCGAGCCCGTACTTCGCGACGATGGATTTTCTTCCCCTCCTCATGTCGGACTGGTCTATGATGTCGTCCTGCACCAGTGCGCTCGCGTGGGCTAGCTCGTAGGCCGCCGCCAGCGGGATCGCGGGCCTGTAGTCTCCGGAGAACACCTCGCACCACAGCAGGGCCAGGATGGCTCTCACCCGTTTGCCTCCGCCCGACAGCGCGTCAGCCATGCCGTTCTCGAGAGCTGTCGAGTTCGCCGGATACAGCTCAGCCAGCTGCGAGTTCACGCAATCCAGGTACTCCTTCAGCCAAGTTATGCTCTCGGTGGCAGACATAACCGAGGAGGGTGACACGGAGTCGTATAATACGTCTACTCATGCGCGATGCACGCCCCCCGATGCCGAGAAAGCGCCCGTTTCAGAGCTCACTTGGCGGAGTGTCCGTAATCCATAACGACTAAAAGCCCTCGACTTTCGCCAGTCTTGAGTCTGAGCATGCCATCCTCGCCCCAGAGACCAATGAGCGCAAGCAACACAATCGTCTTCGCTGGGAAGGCCGGAAACTCGCGCCATGTGGCGCGCGGAATCGCCAGGTCGCTCGGGCTGGGCGAAGCGGTCGACGTCTACGCCGAGGACTTCGCGGACAGCGAGACCTACGTCCGCCTGCCGCTCGACAGGATCAAGCGGAATATTGCCGGGTCGCACGTCATCTACGTCCAGACGACCGTCCCGATGGAGAACCACCACTTCATCGAGATGCTCCTCACCCTCGACGCGCTGAGGGAGCAAGAGGTCGGATGGATAGACCTGGTGATCCCCTACCTCGTGCACGCCCGCCAAGACAAGATATTTCACCCCGGGGAGGCCCTGAGCATCAGGGCGATCCTCAAGGCAATCAAGGCCATGAGGGTCAACCGCATCTTCACGATCGATGTCCACTTCTGGAGGAGCGTCGGCCGCGTGGACTTTGAGTCCATGCAGATGGGTCCCATCTCGGTTGACGGCTCAGAGCTGCAGATGTACAACCTGACGGCCACGAACGCGCTCGCGCGCTACGCGAAGGAGAGGCTGGGCATCAAGCATCCGATAGTAGTCATCCCGGACAAGGGCCACAGGCCGGTCGCCGAGCCTGTGGAGAGGTTCTTCCAGACCTCGGACGATGATGTGATACTCTTCGACAAGGTGAGGAAGAGGGACGAGGTGTCGGTCTCCCTCGCCTCAGGAAGGACGGTCCCCGACCTTGGAGGCCGCCAGCTGATAATCTTCGACGACATGGTCGGCACCGGCACCACCATCGCGAAGGTCTCGAACTGGCTCAGGTCCAAGGGTGCCACCGACATCACCCTCGCCTGCACGCACGCGATAAACCACAAGCGGAGGGCGCCAGGCGAGAGGGCGTCGATGTCGACCCTCGAGAGGCTCACGCAGGCGGGCGTGTCGAGGATCGTGACCACCGACACCGTGAGGAACAAGGAGCCGATCACGAGGCACATCGTCCCGGTCGCGCCGATATTCGCGGCCGCCCTCCAGGAGATGCTGCAGGCGCCAGTCGCCCGGTGACTAGAACTACCTCTCGGACTTGTCAGACAGTGTGCGCACAATCGCTTTCATTCGTTGCTGGCCCGCCGTCAGATTCGCATCCCTTTCATGGTTTCCCTTATCCAGGCAACAAGGCGGTGATACGCATCAAGCCCCTGCGGGGAGAGAGAGTAGAGCTCGGTGCCGTCCTCGTCTTTCTTCAGCACGAGCCCGTGAGAGACCAGCCACTCGAGGTACTCGATGAATCGCGGATAGTTGAGACCCACCCTCATCTGCAGGTTCGTCTTTTTCATCGCCTGGCCATTGTTGTGCAAGACGTCGAGGAAACGGGCGAGGACGTAGAGGTCGGGGCGCTCCAAACCCGATCACAGGCTCTGGAGGAGCTCCTTCTTCGAGTCCTCGTATCGCCTGTCTTCCCTCTCGTACCCTCTGAGGGCCTCGAACCTGAAGTAGAGATACGTGATGACCCCGGCCAACGCCCCATCGCCGGGGTTTACGCCTATGACTGCGACGATGGCGAACGCTATCACCCCATATTCGAACGCCGCGTCCAGCTTTCTCTTCCTTGCGACGAGCGCGGCTTGGTGCATCGCGTCCATCAGGCGTAGGCCGTCTTCGGATGAAGCTCCGCCCTCCTTCATCTTCTTCAGAAGGTTACCGAGCTCTGTGAACTTGAATCCCCTCCTGCGTCTGACCGTGTACGTCACGAGCCCAGCGGCAGCAGCAATCACGATCGCGACCAAGAAGGCGGCGACGAGGTATTCGGGCACCAACGAACTCCGAATCGTGGTGACCGCGCCGATTCCAAGGACAGCGAAGCTCGCAAACCAGACGACAAGGCTCACCACCGCCGCATCCAACCGGGTTTCGGTGACGTGTTTTCTGCTAAGGTAGCTGTAGTACTCATCTGCGTCTCCAACGATTTCGTCCATCATCTGGTCGTTTCGTCGGCCGGGCTCTACTCCTTCACTCGTCATTACCGTGAATGAATCCACTTTCCGCTAAAAGGCTAACGTGCCGTCGACACGTATCGCGAATACCTGCCAATTGCGACGCACTTTGTCTTCCGGAGAATGCAGCTGTTGAAAGATGTCTTGTGACGGGCGGCGGTAGGGGGGTGGTTACGGGCTCGAAGAATGAGAGGCCTGCGAACCGAAGTCCCGGCGTTTAGGTTGTGTTTATTGGCCACAAGTAAGGTGGTGCTCGCGACGGTCGCGTAGGAATTGCCAATCCTTGCCGATGAAGGAGAGAACCAACGCGGAGGCTCCAACGAAAACATGCCTCGGCCGAGGATTCAGACGCTCTCCGACCTGATCTTCGGGCTGGCTCTCTCCATCGGTGCGTTGAGCCTGATCTCCGAGAAGCCCGCGGACCTTCTCAGCCTTGGCAACTCTCTTCTTGGTTTCGGCTTCGCCTTTGCGATACTGGCGATGATCTGGGTGAGATACACCAGGATAATGTCCGTGCTCCCCGTCGAAGGAGGATCGGTGTTACGCGTCAACCTCCTGATGCTCTTCCTGGTTTCCGTCGAGCCGTATCTCTTCAACCTCGTCACGTCTTCGGGTGAGCTGGGCTCCGGCGTCGCCTCGGGTGGAGAATTCGTGGATGACATCGCTCCCATTCAACCACCCGCGCTGTATCTTCCGAAGAAGCTCACCATGTCCTGTGCAATCTGGGCAAGACTCGGGGCGATGGGGTCCGAGCCGACCTGCACGAACATGTGCCCCATGTTCTGGACCAAGATGAGCTGGGTCTGGTCCCCGGCGGCGGCGAGCTCGTCGTGGAGCTGAATGGACTGTGATTCGGGGACGTTCGTGTCGTTGACGCCCTGAATGATCATGATGGGCGGGGAGTTGGCGGTAACAAAGTGCGTGGGACTAGCCAGCACCAAGTTGTTCTGATTGCCGCCGAAGACCCTCTGAGCGTCCGAGTAGGAGGCATGACTCGTCAGGTTAGCGGGGCCGAACATGTCTACGACTGCAGTCAAGCTGCTCGACTCGTTCAGGTACGGTCCGACGTCGAACTCCGAGTGCGGACCTGTCAGAGCTGCGAGCGCGACAAGCTCTCCTCCAGAACTTGTACCGAACGCGAACATCTCGCTTCCGTTAACACCATATGTCTGCGCGTTGTCACGAAGGTACCGGATCGCGCATTTCAAGTCCTCGATCTGCGCCGGGTACTTGAACTGCGGAGCAAGCCGATAGTTTACGCTCGCGACCGCATACCCCGCCGAAGCGAGCGCGTTGAGGAATACCGGGTTGATGACCGCCTTGTCGCCTGAAGTTAGACCGCCTCCGTGGACATAGATCGCAAGGGGAAGGGGACGCGTTGCCGCGACACTGGGGATGTAGATGTCCATGGTTTGCGAGTTGCAATAGGTCACGTCCCGGTCGGCGGTCCCGAGAGTGAACACGACAGCGGGGGGCGCGTTCGATGCGACGACCCCCTCGATGCTGGATGCAGAATAGAGGCAGATCAGGATTATCGCCACGGTGCAGACGACCGCAGAGAGCCGGGGCATCCTCATTCTCTGTGAATCAATCCAAGATATAACAACGCGACGCGATTCTCAAGAGAGAAATGCCCCTCAGAATTGGTTTAATTTTAGAGGGGCCGACGGAGTCCGCGCTTGAACAGTTTCTCTAGACGGATCCCGTAGAGTCCATTCATCTGCCGATGTGAATGCTCCCACGGCGAAGATGTGGTTCACGAAGACAAGGGCGATCATGGTCATAGTCGTCATAATAGTAGTCACTGCCGCCATCGCTCTCTTGAAGAGCAGTTTCCATCCCAGATAGTTGCGGCCGGGCAAAAAGGCTTAGACCCGCTTCTATGGGCTGCGCCTTTATGAAAGACAAGCTTCCGCTTTTCGACCACCCGCTCGACTCACCGACGGCCTTTACTCCCGAAGCCCTTGTTGAGGCGGTACGGGCGGACAGACGGCTTTCTACTGACCCCATTCCTCAGATATGCGTGCTCGAATTCGACGGCGATTTGACGGATTGGCTGATTTCAACTGGCGCGGTCGAGCCATGCAAGTCATGGGCGTGCTTTCACACCATGATGTTCTCGCTCGAGGTGGATGGAGTCCCGTGCGGCATAGTCCCGCGCACGATTGGAGGACCGTACGCCGTCCTGGTCGCCGAGCAGATGGCGATCTCCGGGGCCGGCGTCGTGCTGGGTCTTACGTCCGCGGGACGGGTAAGTCACTCGATGCCCGTTCCTGGCTTGGTTGCGGTCACGAGTGCGATCCGAGATGAGGGGACTTCCTATCATTATCTGCCGCCTGCGGCACGGGTCGACGCGCCGCGAGACGTGGCGAAGTTCCTCAAATCCGAGCTGAGGAAACTGTCCCTGCCCGCTTTGTCGGGGACGACGTGGACCACAGACGCCCCCTATCGCGAAACGCAAGAACAACTGGTCGGTCACGCCAAAGCAGGCGTGCTCGCGGTCGAGATGCAAGCGGCGTCACTATTCGCATTCTCTGAAGCGCGCAGGTTCCCGGTCGGAATAGTCGCGCACGTCACAAACAGCTCTGAGCGGGAAGGCAAGGCGTTTGACAAGGGCCTTCGTGAGTTGGAGTTTAGAATCCTCCAAGCGATTTGCCGTGCGGGAAAAAACTTCGTCTTATCCCAAAGGCTTGAAGGGAAAAAATTGTCACCGACGACTGGAAAAAAGCGCAATTCTGACCAATTCAGATAAAATAAGCTCAGCTTTAGCTTATTTTTAGCGGGCACGACGGGCCCCATCGGTACGAGTGGGACCGCTCTTCTCACACTTCCCAGATTCAATCCGCTAGCTGATTACTTTTCTGAACTGATATAATGTCGCGGCGAAGGTAACAATCGCGATGATTCCGATTAACGCATACGCAGACGCGAGCGTACTGAAAGTCAGTCCGCCCAGCACGAGCTCGCGCGTCACGTCCGAAGCGTAGCTCACGGGGTTGTAATTGGAGATAGTCTGCATCCAAGAGGGGAAAAATGACGCAGGAAACATAGCGCTGCTCAAGAAGATCAGCGGGAGGTAGAGGAATCCAGCAAGTGCTGAGAGCGTCTCTGTCTTCCTGGTCCTGATCCCAATCGCAAGGAAGATCCCCGAAAACGCCAGCTCAAAGAACGCGACCGTCAGGAGGATTAGCAGGATTCCAGGTAGTCCAGAGGAGATTCTCACCCCCATCGCAATCGCAACGACGATCGTGACCAACGTCTGCGCTACGACCATGGACATGTCCGTCAACAGCCTGCCCAATAGGATCGCGGGTCTCGATACGCGGGTCAGGAGCATCTTCGAGAGAAACCCCGAATTCAGATCATTCGTGATCGCCACTCCGCCCTGAGGCGAGGTTATCATGGCGCTCAGAATCAGGACCCCCGGGGTAAGGTAAGCGAGATAGCCTCCCGGTTCGCCGGGCAAGAAGACGCTCAACTTCTGGAACACCTGCGAGAAGACCAAGAGAAAGAACAAGGGTTCGACAAGATTCGTCACAAGTAGGGTTGGATTCCCGACTAGTTTTGTAAGGCCCCTCTCGAAGAGTGATCGCGTGTCGTAGAGTATTGTCAACCCATCAGCTCACATGAGAAACGGCTCAGTCTCCTTCCTCGATAGCTCCTCAGACCTGATGCGCCGACCGGTCTCGCGCAAGAACACGTCGTCCAAGGTGGGAGAGGAGATGCTGAGGAAGGATGGTCTGATGCTGTTTCGGTCCAAGGTCGTCACGACGACAGCGATTATCTGCCCCGCGTTCTTCGCATAGGCGACGACGCCTTCCTCCGAATCCATGACATTGATGACTCCCTGGATCGTCTTCAGGATCTCCCTCGTCCTCGGTCTCACCGATGCGTCTTCTAAGGTGAGAGTGATTCTGTCACCTCCCACCGCAGCCTTGAGCTCCGAAGGAGTTCCATTCGCGATGAGCTTGCCATTGTCGATTATCGAGAGCTCGCGGCAGAGCCGGTCAGCTTCCTCCAGATACTGCGTAGTCAAGAAGATCGTGACGCCTTCATTTTTGTTCAAGCTTTCAAGATACTCCCAGATTGCTATGCGTGACTGAGCGTCGAGGCCGGTGGTCGGCTCGTCCAGGAAAAGTAACTTGGGCTTGTGAATCAGAGCGCAGGCCAGGTCGAGTCTCTTCCGCATCCCGCCGGAGTAACGCCCCGCCGGCTTCTCGGCGCCATCCTCGAGTTGCACCAGCTTCAGAAGTTCGTCGGTACGCTGCTCAAGAACCTGGCCGTGAAGCTGCTGCAGTCGCCCTTGGAGACGAAGGTTCTGCCTTCCGGTAAGATCGACGTCAAGACTCGTCTCCTGATTCAGCACGCCGATGGATTTCCGGATATCTTTCGGAGACTTGTCCAGGTCATAACCGGCGACAGAGACCTGGCCGGAAGTCTTGTGGAGAAGGGTCGTCAGCGTCTTAATCGTAGTGCTCTTCCCCGCCCCGTTCGGGCCGAGAAATCCGAAGAACTCGCCCTCCTTAACGCTGAAAGAAACATCATCGACAGCCCGCGTCCCGTCAGAGTAGACCACGACGAGGTCTTCCACTTCAATCATTTCACTGGAGAGAACCACGTCACATGCCCCACGGTTGGATCGTGGGTCGCCCCGACTAGATTAATCGAGAATACGATTCTAAGGATTGGGAACGTCACCTGCGTGCCCGATGTTTGCCACAAAACAATGGCGGAAATAGCCCAAGACCGGACTCGAGAACCATAGAATACCGCGATTTCTGGTTGCATTTTGACAAAATAAGCTCATATTAAGCGTATTTTTAGCGGGCCCGACGGGATTCGAACCCGCCTAGGGGGTTCCAAACCTGACCCTCGGGTTAAAAGCCCGATGCTCTATCCTGGCTGAGCTACGGGCCCGCCACCCATGCTTGATGGACTGCCTATTTTACCGCATTCTGGACTTGTGGGTTCGACTCACAGCGTCTCCGCAGAAGATGCGAGGATTCGAGGCCGTCCCAGCGATTTTCTTTTAAAGAACTGCTTCGGGCTCGGCCCAGATGCCAGTCTGGAGGACGCTCCGGCACAATGGCGTCGTCTTCCCCGATCCTTACATCCCCAGGGGGCTCTCGGTCAAGCTATCGGGGCAGGAGCTGAAGCTCTCCCCCTTGGCCGAGGAGATGGCGTACCAGTTCGCCAAGAAGAAGGACACCCCCTACGTACAGGACCCCGTCTTCCGCGCGAACTTCATGAAGTACTTCGCGAGGGAGCTCCCACCGCCCGCCACCAAGCAGACGAGGTTCGAGGAGCTCGACTTTTCGCAGTTCTACAGGCTCGTCGACCAGGAGAAGATGCAGAAGGATACCATGACCAAGGAGGAGAAGAAGGCGCTCGCCGCCAGCCGGAAGGAGAAGAGGGAGGCTCTCAGGGCGATGTATGGGAAGGCCGTGCTCGACGGCAAAGAGATTGAGCTGGGAAATTACATGGTCGAGCCGCCCGGCCTTTTCATGGGCCGGGGAGCCCACCCACTCCGGGGAAGCTGGAAGCCCAGGGTCGTCGCCTCCGATGTCACTCTCAACTTGGACAAGAGCGCGCCCGTCCCGCCCGGCGGCTTCAAGGTCGCCCACGACGACGAGTCGATCTGGATCGCGCGATGGATCGACGGGCTCACAGAGAAGGGGAAATACGTCTGGCCCCACGAGAGCTCGGACATCCAGCAGTCCCGGAACAAGGAGAAGTACGACAAGGCCCTCAAGATTGGGACCGCTCTCCCGAAGCTGCAGAAGGAGATACGGAGCAAGCTGGGGGTGAAGGACGAGAAGGACCGCAAGACCGCCACCGTCTGCTACCTGATAGACGAGGTGGGGATGAGGGTCGGTGACGAGAAGGACGAAGACGAGGCCGACACCGTGGGCGCCACGACCCTGAGGGTCGAGCACATCAAGCGGCTCGACGACCAGGCGATAGAGTTCGACTTCCTCGGAAAGGACAGCGTCCGCTGGATCAAGACGCTGAAGAACCCTGACCCTACCCTCGTGGCGAACATCAGGAAGTTCACCGCGGGAAGGAAGCCCGACGCCCAGATATTCGAGGGCGTGAACTCGACGCACGTCAACGCGTTCCTCTCCGGCATCGTCCCGGGCCTAAGCGCCAAGGTCTTCAGGACATACCACGCGACCAGGACAGTCGAGGAGGCGCTCAAGTCCAAGGACGTCAGGAGCGCCCCCGACCTCGACAAGCTCTACTTCGCCAAGGAGGCGAACCTCGCCGCCGCGAAGTACTGCAACCACAAGCGCACCCCTCCCAAGACCTGGGAGGAGTCCCTGAAGAAGAAGGAGCAGAAGCTCGAGGAGTACAGGGCAAAAGGGAAGGAGGCGATGGCACAGAAGACGCAGAAGGACATCGAGCTCACCAAGGAGACCAAGGAGTACAACCTCAACACCTCTATGAAGAACTACATCGACCCGAGGATCTACAAGGCGTGGTGCGACTTCGTCGGGCTAGACTGGGAGAAGCTCTACTCCAAGTCCCTCCAGAGGAAGTTCTCCTGGGTCGCCCAGTCGAAGAGGACCTGGCCGCTCGACAAGCCCGCCTCGGCGGCGCCCGTCCCGAAGATAGAGAACCCCTAGGCGCTAGGCGCCCATAAGGCGCTTCGCCATCTTCAGGTTCTCCTCATACTGCGTCTTATCCTCGACCGGGACCTCCATGATTATCGGGAGCTTGGCGACGTCGCCATAGTGCAGTAAGGCCCGGAACCCCTTCTCCCCTATCTGCCCCTTCCCGACGTACTCGTGCCTGTCGAGCCCGCTCCCGACCGGTCCCTTCGAGTCGTTGAGGTGCACCACCTTCATCCTTCCCTTGCCCACGATGTCCTCGAACATCCCCATCGTCCTCTCGACCGCCGGCTTGCTCGAAAGGTCGAACCCCGCGGCGAAGACGTGGCAACAGTCGAAGCAGACCCCCATCCTCTCCGACTCCTTCACCCCGTCGAGGATCAGCCTGAGCTCCTCGAACCTCGAGCCGACGCTGTGGTTCTGTCCAGCCATGGTCTCGACCAGGAGGACCGTCCTGCCTGGGTTCGCGTCGAGCGCCTCGTTGCAGGCCCCGATGACGTTTCTGACCCCTTCCATGGTCCCCTTTCCCATGTGCGAGCCGATGTGCGCCACCAGGTAGTCAATCTCGAGGAGGTTGCACCGCCCCACCTCCGCCTTGAGCGAGGCCCTGCTCTTCTTCTGGTAGGGCTTCAGCGAGGCCGCCAGGTTCGCGAGGTATGGCATGTGCGCGACCACCCTCTCGAATCCCGCCTCCTTCCTCTTCTCCCTGAAGAGCTGGGCCTGCTCGTCGTCCAAGGGGCTGAAGGCCCACCCCCTGGGGTTCCTGGTGAAGATCTGGAAGGTCGTGCAACCCATCTCGAGCGCCCTGTCCACCGCGAGGTCGATAGACCCCGAGATTGACACGTGAAAGCCGAGCATGGGGCCTTGCTTCAAACGCTGTCGTCAAAAGAGGTAGGACGTGGGTTTAAGGCTCTTGTCCGTCGTGCCCCAAACCCACAACTGCTTTTCCGTTTTCTCTTCGTCGCGCAGCTTTCGTCTAGCGCTTTCTAGTAGCCCTGACGCTACTAGTGACCCTAGGCTTGGCGTGCGTTCTTGAAGATGCTGTACTTCTCCGTGGCGTTCTGTGGCTTCTCGCCGCCGATGGGGCGTGAGAAACCACCATGACCGAGCTCGCTGCGGGGGCCGAGAACGAGGACGCATCGAATGATGCGATCGCTGCGTCGCTCGAACCTGCCGCTGCTACCTCTGCCGTCAAGGTCGAGACCGAGCCGGAAGAGATCGCGTGGACCTCCTCGACCGGTGACTCTACGACTGACGACTGGGTTGCGGTCACTTCTGGCATTGGTGCCGTGTCGTTCTGTGAGACTGATGTTGATTGGGATGGGAGGGAGATGGTTTCGACTGACGAAACTCCGGAGATGAAGGACTGTGAGGCCCCGATTTGCCTCGGCTTGACTGTGTACAGAACCACTGCGACTCCTACGCCGGTGCCTAAGAGTATGGTCAGCATTTGTTCGAAGACCATTTTGCCTGTTACACCGGATGATAGGTGACGATGAAGCGTCATTTGCGGCGGTGTCAAAGGTGTTTCACAATGATATCAAAAAGCAGCACACCATGATCGACGACAGTTGCCCTTTTCAGGGCACCAGCATCAAAATTCTTATATCGAGCGAGAACCAAATGCGCAATATATCTGAATGACCTATCCTCTCGACAAGCTCTGTTTCCAGATATTCAAGATCGACCGCCGGGTGAGGTACGCCGGCGTCCTCGACGACACCGGCCGCGTCATAGCTGGAGGCATGAGGAAGGGCATCTCCTCGCTTGAGCCGGCCAGCGAGGACCTCAGGCTCATGGCGAACCTCACGATCCAGATCGGGACGGACAAGACCTGGGACCAATACTTCGGGAAGATCCAGTACACCTTCGTGAAGAGGGAGAAGCTCAACATGCTCATCTTCGGGGTCGGGACCAACCTGATGCTCATCACCACCCAGCCGGACGTCGACTTGGAGCAGATAGCCCAGCTGAGAGACACCGTGATAACGATCTACACCACCGGGATGCTGCCTGAGAAGGTAAAGTGAGAACGGCGGCGGGTCGCGGCAGGACTAGGGCATCACGGCCCGTCTGCATCGTCCAGCATTAGGGACGGACGCGGCTTTTCGTTGACTTCGAAGGGGAGGGGGCTCCCTTTGGTGTCGTAGATCTTCAGGCAGGAGTCGTTCGAGTACGGGGCGCCGGCGATGACCATTACCTTGCCGCTCACATGCAGCACGTCTTGGTGGGAGGGGACCGCCCACCCCGAGGGGTGCGAGTGCGCGACCCCCACGTAGCTCAGGTCCATGGGGAGCATGTTCCAGTTGAAGCTCGAGAACCCGCCGCCGTGCACTGCGGCCGGAGGGATGACGACGCCGTCTACCTGCAGGACATCGCCCTTCTTCCTCCCCCGAAGGAGCAGGATCCCTTCCCTAGGGTGAAACATCTTCGAGTACGAGAAGATGCTGTCGACCACTTGCCTGTCAATGATTACGCGCTTGATCGCCAGAGTCCGCCACCGCCAGTTTGGCAACGCGAGATTGGTCTCATAAAAAGCTCTCAGGGCCGCGATAATGCCCCGCAGATTCCAGAAGGGTTTAAAACGACCAGAATAGGCTCCCCGCTAATCAAAGAGGGCTAGATGACATCATGTTCGCACCTTCTGCTGGCTACGACAGGGCCATAACGATTTTTTCCCCGGACGGAAGGCTCTACCAGGTCGAGTACGCGCTGGAGACAGTGAGAAGGGGCAGCCTCGCGGTCGGCGTGAGGACCGACGACGGCGTCGTGCTCGCGGTGGAGGAGAGGGGAAGGAAGCTCCAGAACGTCGAGTCCGTGGTGAAGATGTTCCAGATCGACGACCACATCGGCGCGGTCGGCGCGGGCTACATCCCGGACGCCCGGATCCAGGTAGACAACGCCAGGGTGATTGCCCAGAGCAACAGGCTGGTGTACGACGAGCCCGTTGACATCGAAACGGTCGCGAAGCGGATCGCCGACCTCAACCAGCAGTACACGCAGTACGCCGGAGTGAGGCCCTTCGGCGTCTCATTGATAATCTCCGGGGTCGACGAGAACCGCGGACCCGTCGTCTTCCTCACCGACCCTACGGGCGCGTACCTCGGCTTCGACGCGATAGCGATCGGGGCGGGGAGCGACCAGGTCAACGAGTACCTGGAGAAGACCTACAACCCCGGGCTCTCGCTGGAGCAGGGGATAACGCTGGCGATAGAGTGCATCTACCTCGTGAGCGAGGACAAGCTGGGGGTCTTCCACATCAAGATCGGGGTCGTCGACGCGAAGACGAAGAAGATGAGGCGCCTGACCGAAGATGAGATCACAAAGTACGCGGCCAGCGCGAAGACGCGCGGCAGCGATAAAGCTCCCAACAACAAGGGAGCCTAGCCTGATGTAGGGTAATGTCTAGCAAGTTCACAACGGTCCGAATCGTCATAGACGGGGACCGCTACGAGATAATGGTCAATCCCGACGCCGCCCTGAGCTACAAGACCGGGAAGCAGGTCGAGCCCTCCCAGGTCATAGGCATCGACGAGGTCTTCTCAGACGCCAACAGGGGTCTGCGCGCCCCGGGGGACAAGCTGAAGAAGAACTTCGGGACGGACGACCACGCGAAGGCCGCGATAGAGGTCCTGAAGCGGGGGGAGCTCCAGCTCACCCAGGAACAGCGGCACAGGATGACGGAGGAGAAGCGGAGGCAGGTGGTCGCGATAATCGCCAAGACCTACGTCGACCCTAGGACCGGGCTCCCCCACCCCCCGGTGAGGATAGAGCAGGCCATGCAGGACGCCAGGGTCTCCTTCGACCCGTTCAAGGACGCCAACGAGCAGATGAAGACGATACTCGAGGAGCTGCGAAAGATACTGCCGATGAAGTCCGAGAAGGTCAAGCTCATGGTGAAGGCCCCCGCGCAGTACGCAGGCCAGACCATAGGCGTGCTCAAGGGGTTCGGCGAGATACTTAAAGAGGAGTGGGGAGGGGACGGTGGATTGTCTGCGATAATAGAAGTCCCAGCGGCCACCCAGCCAGGGCTACTTGAGAGGTTGGGATCGGCAACGCGAGGTTCGGCTCAAGTGACATTGGTGAAATAGAAAATGATTGAGATAACAAGGAAGCAGGTGATACCCGGGGACGTCATAGTCACCGGCGACTATAGACCGGGCATGTTCGTGCAGCGCA
>CAWFZY010000003.1:0-51883 GCA_963820505.1 uncultured Nitrososphaerota archaeon
ATAAATGATTATTAGTGTGCATTCGACAACCGTCCACGCGTGCAACATGGGTGACCGCTTTTGGCAGCGAGCTCAAGCTGGCTCCACTTTCCCTGAAGGCTGAACGGCTCCAGACCAACGACTCTCCGCAGTCTCTGTTTGTCAAGGTCCAGGAAGAATTCGAGAACGCCTTCCTCCTCGAGTCGGCTATAGGCGCGAAGAGGCTCGCCGAGTACTCCTTCATCGGCTTCGAGCCGGAGACGGTCGTGACGGTGAAAGACGGCAGCCTCGAAACGGCGTCTCTCGACGGCGCGAAGGACAGACTGAAGACGGAAGACCCGCTCCAGGACTTGAGGAAGCTCGTCGCCGCTCCCGCCTCGCCCGACCTGCTGGCGCGCAGCCCCTTCAGGTTCATCGGGGGCGCGGTCGGCTACATCTCCTACGACTCCGTCCGCTACTGGGAGCGCCTTCCCAAGAAGGCGAGGGACGACCTCTCCCTCCCCGACATGGAGTTCGGCATCTACACCGACGGCGTCGTATTCGACCACATCAAGAAAGGCATCCACTACTACACCCTGGGCCGCGAGAACAGGCTCAAGGAGGTGGAGTCGCTATTGAGAAGGAGCGCCCCGCGCGAGCGCGGCGAGCTGACCGCGCCAACGGGCGCCAAGCCCACCGTCGAGCAGGAGAAGTTCAAGGCGATGGTCGAGACGGCGAAGAGGCACATCACCATCGGCGACATATTCCAGGTCGTGCTCGCCAAGCGCTACGACTTTGAGCTCAAGGGCGAGCTCTCCATCTTCTACGAGGCCCTCAGCAAGATCAACCCCTCCCCCTACATGTACTTCCTGAAGTTCGGCGAGCGCAGGATAGTCGGCTCGAGCCCGGAGATGCTCGTCCGCGTCGAGAACCGCCAGGTCGAGACTTTCCCCATCGCCGGCACCAGGCCGCACCTCCAGGACAGGAAGGAGAACACGAAGCTCACGAAGGACCTGCTCGCGGACCCGAAGGAGAGGGCGGAGCACACCATGCTCGTCGACCTGGCGAGGAACGACGTCGGGAGGGTCGCGAAGTACGGCAGCGTCAAGGTCCCGGAGCTCTTCACCGTCCAGCAGTTCAGCCACGTCCAGCACATCGTCTCCCGCGTGGTCGGGACCCTGAGGCCAGAGTTCGACGCCTTCGACGCCATGCGCGCGATTTTCCCCGCGGGCACGGTCTCTGGCGCGCCAAAGCCGCGGGCGATGGAGGTAATCGAGGAGCTGGAGCCGGTGAGGCGCGGCCCGTACGCGGGCGCCCTCGGATACTTCTCCTTCAACGGCAACGCGGACTTTGCGATAACCATCAGGACCCTGGTCGCGAGAGGCACGAAGTGCAGCATCCAGTCGGGCGCGGGCATCGTCGCCGACTCCGACCCGGAGAGGGAATGGCACGAGACGGAGTCCAAGGCGGCAGGGTTGATGAAAGCCGTAGAGAGCGTGACCGGCAGGCGGCTAATCGGAGAGGGAACGCCGTGGGGGAGGAAATGAAAGTCCTCGTAATCGACAACTACGACTCTTTCGTCTACAACCTCGCCCAGTACGTCGGCGAGATGGGCGGGGAGCCGCAGGTGTTCAGGAACGACGCGATCACTATGGGTCAGGTGCGGGACATGGCCCCCGACCGCATCATCATCTCGCCCGGCCCCGGGCACCCGGCGGACAAGCGATACTTCGGCGTCTGCGAGAGGATACTCCAGGAGGTGAGCCCGAAGGTCCCGACCCTCGGCGTCTGCCTCGGCCACCAGGGGATCGGCACCTCATACGGGGCGAAGGTGAGCGGCGCCTCCCGGCTGATGCACGGCAAGACGAGCAGGATAGTCCACGACGGGCAGGGCGTCCTCAAGGGCGTGAAGAACCCCTTCGAGGCGACCCGGTACCACTCGCTCGCCATCCAGAAGGACGACATCCCCGCCGAGCTCCGGGTGACCGCGCTCTCCATGGACGACGCGGAGATAATGGGCGTGAGGCACAGGAGGTACCCAATCGAGGGCGTCCAGTTCCACCCCGAGTCGATAATGACCGGCGAGGGCAAGAAGATAATCCGGAACTTCCTCCGGGGACCGCGATGACGGCGACGCAGGGCGCCATCCAGGCCATCCTGGACGGGAGAGACCTCTCCGGCGAGACCGTATCGAGCTGCCTGAAGGAGATCGTCGAGGGGACCGCCACCCCCGTCCAGATCGCAGGGCTGCTGGTCGCGCTGAGGAAGAAGGGCGAGACGGTGGAGGAAATCGCCGCCTTCGCCTCCGCTCTGAGGGGCTACAGCACGATGAAAGACCGCCCCTCCGTGAAGGGGAGGATGATCGACATGTGCGGGACCGGGGGCGACGCTGTCAAGACGCCGAACGTCAGCACCATGGCCTCCTTCGTAGCGGCCGGAGCCGGCGCGGTCGTCGCTAAGCACGGCGGGCGCTCCGTGACGAGCAAGTCTGGCAGCGCCGACGTCCTCGAGAAGCTTGGCTTCAACCTCGCGATGGAGCCCTCGCGCGTGAAAGACTCCATCGAGCAGATAGGCATCGGCTTCATGTTCGCGCCCGCCTTCCATCCTGCCATGAAGCAGGTCGCCCCGGTGAGGAAGGAGCTCGGCGTGAGGACGGTCTTCAACCTGATGGGGCCGCTGATCAACCCGGCCCGCGTCGAGGCGCAGCTCCTCGGGCTCTACACTCCGACGCTCGTCCCCCAGGTCGCCGCCGTCCTAGGGAAGCTCGGCCTCGAGGAGGCGATGGTCGTCCACGGCCTCGAAGGGGTCGACGAGATCTCCGTGACGGGGAAGACCCTGCTCTCGCACCTGAAGGACGGCAGGATAGAGACCCGCGAGTACCTCCCACGGGAGTTCGGACTCCGCGAAGGGCCGCTTCTCCCGCCTACGAGCCCGGCGGACGCCGAGGAGGGGGCGATGCTCGCCCTCTCGGTGCTGAGCGGGGACTCCAAGGCGCGGGACTGCGGGGCGCTGATGGTCCTGGCGAGCAGCGCGGCGTGCCTCGTCCTGGCACAGAGGGCGACCACGTTCTCCGAGGGCGCCGAGCTGGCCGCCTCGTCGATAAAGAGCGGGAGGGCGATTGGGAAGCTCGAGCAGATGGTAAAGTTCAGCGGCGGGAGCCTAGAAGGAGCGAGGGAGAGATATGCAAAGCAGAAAGCATGAGACGAGCTTCATCTTCACCCTGGCCCGGTCGGCGGCCCAGAGCATCGCCGAGGGCTACTATCGCGACCTCGGGAAGCAGCCTGCCAAGCTGTCGCCCCGCAGGAGCCTCAAGGGCTCGATACTCAGGTCGAAGCTCACGCCGCTCCTCGCGGAGATCAAGTTCACCTCCCCTGCAGAGGGGAAGCTCAGGCCTGCGGGAGACGTGAAGAAGATCGCCCGCTCATATGAGCTCGGGGGCGTCTCGGGGATATCCGTCCTCACAGAGCCCAAGCACTTCGACGGGGACATCCGCTACCTCCCCCTCGTGAAGAGGTCGGTCAAGGTCCCTGTCCTGATGAAGGACATCATCATCGACCCCGTCCAGATAGACGCGGGCGCCGAGATGGGCGCCGACGCGGTCCTCTTGATCGCGGCGATCTTCACGAACGGGCTCGCCAAGGTGAGCCTGGAGGAGATGTTCTCGCGGGCGCACGGCCGGGGCCTGGAGGTGCTCTTCGAGGCGCACACCGAGAACGAGTATATGCTCGCCCTCGACTCCGAGGCGGACGTGGTCGGGATCAACAACAGGAACCTGGACACCCTGGAGGTCTCGCTCGAGACCTCGAAGAGCCTGCTGGCCGCGGGAAGGGAGAAGAGGGAGCGCCTCCGGATGACGGGGAAAGACAAACCCGTGATATCGGAGAGCGGCATCAACACGAGACGGGACATCGACGAGCTCCGGAAGCTCGGCGCCGACGGGTTCCTCATCGGCTCCGCGTTCATGAAGTCTGCTAATCTAGAGGCGAAGGTGCGGTCGCTGACGGGGGCATCACGATGACACGCGTTAAAATCTGCGGGCTGACAAGGGAGGAGGACGTCGACGCCGTGGTCGACGCTGGGGCGGACGCTGTGGGGTTCGTGTCGGGCCTCCCTAGCTCGCCGCGGAACCTCTCGATCTCGCGCGCCGCGTCGCTTATGTCGAGGGTCCCGCTCTTCGTGACCCCCGTCCTCGTCACGACAGGAGAGGCGCTCGTCGAGAGCTCGGACGCGGTCAAGCGCATCGCCCCAAGAGCCATCCAGCTCTACGGCAGCCTGTTCTCGCCGGAGACTGTGAGGAGTTCCTTTCGCGCGTACCTCCTGAAGCCATACTCGGTGAGCCGCCAGGAGAGCGAGGCCGGGGCAGACGTGCTGCAGAAGGCGAAGGAGGCGGCCAGGGGATACGACGCCCTCCTCACCGACACATACCAGAAGGGCCGCGACGGGGGGACCGGGCTGACCTCGGACTGGAGCGTCTGCGCGGCCATCCGGAAGACGGTCGCGCCGACCCCGCTGATACTCTCGGGAGGCCTGAGGCCCGAGAACGTGGAGCTCGCCATAGAGACCGTCGCGCCCTACTGCGTCGACGTCTCGTCGGGGGTCGAGTCGGCCCCCGGGGTGAAGGACCATGCCAAGGTGAGGGCGTTCGTGCGCAAGGCCAACGCGTCAGAGGAGAGGGAGGTGGCGCGGTAGATGGCCGGCCCCAAGAGGAGACGCGCACCGAAGGCGGATGACTACCCGAGCAACGGTCGGTTCGGCGTCTTCGGCGGGCAGTTCGTCCCGGAGACCCTCGTCCCGGCCGTCCAGGAGCTCGAGAAGGCCTACCTCGGCGCGCGGAAGGACAAGGCCTTCACCGCGGAGCTGCAGCGGCTCCTCCACGAGTTCGCAGGGAGGCCTACCCCGGTCTACTTCGCGGCCAACCTGACGGCCTACGCCGGCGGCGCCCGTATCTTCCTGAAGAGGGAGGACCTGCTGCACGGCGGGGCCCACAAGATCAACAATACGATCGGGCAGGCGCTCCTCGCGAAGAGGATGGGGAAGATGAGGATAATCGCGGAGACCGGGGCGGGGCAGCACGGGGTCGCCACCGCGATGGCCTGCGCTGCCCTCGGCCTGAAGGCGGAGGTCTACATGGGCACGGAGGACATCGAGCGGCAGAAGCTGAACGTCTTCAGGATGAAGCTCCTAGGCGCAGAGGTCCACCCTGTCGACAGCGGCTCCCGCACCCTCAAGGACGCGATAAACGAGGCGCTCAGGGACTGGGTGACCAACGTCAAGACCACCTACTACCTGCTCGGCTCGGTCGTCGGGCCACACCCGTACCCGGTAATGGTCAGGGACTTCCAGAGCGTGATTGGCCGGGAGGTGAGGGCCGAGTTCAAGAAGAGGGGCCGCCTGCCGGACGCTATAGTCGCGTGCGTCGGCGGGGGCAGCAACTCGATGGGCAGCTTCCACGCCTTCGTCCGCGACAAGGGCGTGAGGCTTGTCGGCGTCGAGGCGGGCGGGACGGGCGCGGGCAGGAACGCCGCCTCTCTCATCGAAGGGAGGAAGGGCGTGCTCCACGGGATGCTCACATACGTCCTTCAGGACGAGAACGGGCAGGTGAGGAGCACAGAGAGCATCTCGGCGGGGCTCGACTACCCCGGCGTCGGTCCCGAGCACTCCTACCTGAAGGACAGCGGGCGGGCTACCTACGTCACGGTCTCCGACGATGAGGCGGTGGACGCTTTCCACCTCATCTCGAAGAAGGAGGGGATAATCCCGGCCCTGGAGTCCGCCCACGCGGTCGCGCACTCTGTGAAGCTCGCAAAGGAGATGAAGAAGACGCAGTCGATCGTCGTGACCCTCTCCGGCAGGGGCGACAAGGACGTCCACACGATCGCGAAGAGGGCCGGGTTCGACCTTTGAGCCCGATCTCCGAGGTCTTCCGCAGGCTCCGAAACGAGGGCGCGCTCGTCGCGTACGTGATGGGCGGCGACCCGGACCTGGGCACGTCCGCCTCCGTGATAGACGCCGTCGTGAGGGGAGGGGCCGACATCATCGAGGTGGGGATACCCTTCTCCGACCCAATCGCC
This sequence comes from uncultured Nitrososphaerota archaeon, assembly GCA_963820505.1. Taxonomy (GTDB): domain Archaea; phylum Thermoproteota; class Nitrososphaeria; order Nitrososphaerales; family Gagatemarchaeaceae; genus Gagatemarchaeum. The sequence continues at coordinate 6,030 of CAWFZY010000003.1, forward strand.
GACGGCAAGTCCATCCAGGCGGCGGACGTCCGCTCCCTCGCGGCGGGCACTACCCCCGACCAGGTGCTCGAGCTGATAGCAGCCGCCAAGTCCCGCCACCCCGGCGTGCCCATCATCGCCATGACCTACTACAACATCCTGTTCTCGAACGGCCTCGGCAAGTTCCTCGGGGCGGCGAGAGGCCACGGCGTCGACGGGCTCATCGTCCCCGACCTCCCCTTCGACGAGATACAGGAGTACGCCCCGCTGGCCAAGCGCTACGGGCTCGACGCAGTCCTCCTCGCGGCGCCCACCACCAGCCCCGCGCGGATGAAGGCGATAGCCAGGCACACCTCCGGCTTCCTCTACCTCGTCTCGCTCACGGGCGTCACGGGGGCGAGGTCGGACGTGCAGCAGAGCACCGTCGGGTTGATACGGTCCGCGAAGAGATACGCCAACAGGGTCCCCGTCGGGGTGGGGTTCGGCATCTCGACCCCCGAGCACGTGCGGGCAATCCTCGCCGCGGGGGCGGACGCGGTGGTGGTCGGCAGCGCGATAGTGGACAGGGTCGCCAGCTTCCAGAAGGACGGCCCGGCGATGATGCTCGCGAACGTCGAGAGCTACGTGCGGTCTCTGAAGGAGGCGACGAAGGGCGCCTAGGCGGCCCTTTCCGCGGCGCTGTAGATCTCCCTTATCACTGAGCTCGCCCTCTTGTCCGTCTTGTACGCCTTCGAGAGCTTGGAGAGGTGCTCGTCGAACGCCTTCCAGTCGGATTGCTCGATCATCGCCAGGACGCGCTTGAGCTCGCGCGAGGCCGCGCGTCCGACCTTGCCGGTGTATGCGTTCCCGGCCTGTATGGCGTAGGAGAGCCTCGCGTCCTGCGCGAGCACGGCCTCCGCCAGGGTGAGCTGCATCGAAGAGTTCGGCGTCGAGACCCTCATGAACTCTTCTGGAGAGAGGAACTGCGACACCGTCCCGGCGTAGACGACGTTCATGAGGTGGGTGAGCGACAGGACGACCGCCATCGTCTTGTCGTGCTCTTTGCGGCTCATCGGGATTATCCGCGCCTCGGGGAAGAGCCTGCGCGCGAGGGCCGCCTCGGGCCCGCGGGCGCCTCCCTTCCCTCCGGCTATCACGGCGATCTTCATCCCTTTCGTGGACCCGAGGGCCGGGCCGAAGAGGGGATGGATGGAGAGGAGCGTCACCTTGTCGCCCACGAGCCTCCTGAGCGCGGGAAGGGTCTCGCCCTTCACGGAGGAAATCTCGACCAGGGTGGAGCCGGGCTTGAGCTTCCCGGCGACCTCCTTCGCGACCTTCAGCGTGCTGTCCATGGGGACGGCGATGACCGTCACGTCGCATCCCTTCACGGCCTCGGAGTTTGTGGCGAACGATGCGAGCTTATTCCCGTCGCCGGGTGCTGGCTCCCTCGCCTTGCCGGGGTCGGACCCTCTGACGGTCTCTCCCTTCCCGAGGAAGTAGCGCGCGAAGAAGGAGCCCATCCCGCCCGACGCGCCGAGGACGGCGACCCTCAACTGAGCAGTTCGCCTATCTTCCTCACGCCGGCCGAGAGCGTCTCCTGAGGCTGGCCCAGCGAGATCCTGAAGCACCTTGGGTAGTCTCCGAACCCCGTGCCTGGGCTGATCGTCACGCCCTTCTTCTCGAGGAGCTCCATCGCGAAGGCCGTGGAGTCGAACTCCGGGTCTCTCGCCTGCGGGAACGCGTAGATGGCTCCCTCGGGCTTGATGAGCGAGAGCGCGTCTATCTTCGCAATCTCGGCGGTGGTCGCGTCGATCCTCTCCTTCATGACCCTCGAGTTGCGCGAGACCTCCTCCACGCACTCGAGCGCCTTCACGGCCCCGCGCTGTATGAACTCGGGGACGCAGGTTATCATGAGGCCGAGGATCTTGAGCATCCTCGAGCTGGTCTCCGCGGGTGCCAGAGAGTAGCCCACCCTGAAGCCCGTCATGCTCCAGGCCTTGGAGAAGGACGAGGTGAGGATGTATCTCTTCGGCAGCTTCTCGAGGATGGTGGGGCACGGCTTGTAGGCGTAGTCGTTGTAGATCTCGTCGCTTATCACCGTGAGGCCGCGGTCGTCCGCGATCTCGACTATCTCGTTGAACTTCGCCTTGTCCATTATCTTCCCCGTCGGGTTGGAGGGGTAGCTCAGCACGATTGCCTTCGTGTTGGGCCTGATCGCCGCCTTCACCCTCTCGGGGGACGGCTCCCACCTCTCCTCCATGGTCGTGTGTAGCGTTATCGCCCGCGCCCCGATGAACTCGAGCCCTTCCTTGTACGCAGGCCAGTTGGGCTCGATCACCACCACGCTGTCTCCCTCTGACGCGACGGTGGCGAGCGCGGAGTAGACCGCGAACCTCCCGCCGGGCGTGACAATCAGCTGGTTCTCCGCCGCCTCCCTGTAGTTGTACCGCACTGCCAGGTAGGAGCGGAGCGCCGAAAGCAGCTCCGGGATTCCGCGCCCCACAGTGTAGTATGTCTTGTAGGAGTACAGGGCGTTCGAGACCGCGTCCAGCACCGCCTTCGGGGGGCGAAAGTCGGGCTCGCCGACGTCGAGCCTGATGAGCTTCTTCCCGCTCTTCTCTATCTCTGTGGCCTTCGCCATCATCACCATGGGTGTGATGAGGGGCTGCTGCTTGCCGCCCACGCGAGTACGCTGGGCCTTCTTGGACTCCTTGAGGAGGGTGCTCAGTATCTTCGCCCCGAGCTGCTGGTCGAGGCCCAGCCTCTTGCACTCCTTGAGGACCTCCTCGAGCAGCGCGTCCTCGACCTTCTCGTTGTCGATGGGGAGGGACTCCCTGCTCTTGACCTGGCCTATCATCTTCGCCAGCTCTATCCTCCTGGAGACGAGCTTGATGATCTCCTTGGTGGTCTCCGCGACCTCCTCGCGCAGGTCCTGAAGCTCGGAATCCGCCTGCTCGATGTCGCTGCTGGTCAAGCTACTTCGCCCTTCCTCCAAGGACCGGGGAGATAAACCCGGCTCTGATCGCGTGGTCGGCCAGGACTATCGCGGTGCAGCATTCGACGATCGGGACGGCGCGGGGGACGACGACAGGGTCGTGCCTCCCGGGGACGACCAGCTCGACATCCTTCTTCTTCGAGAGGTCGACCGTCCTCTGCTTCTTCGCGATGGAAGCGGGCGGCTTGAAGGCGAGCCTGTAGACTAGGGGCATCCCGCTCGAGACCCCTCCGATTATCCCCCCGGAGTTGTTGCTCTCCGTGACTATCTTCCCCTTCTTGTCATAGTGATACTGGTCGTTGTTCTCGCTCCCCCTGAGCTTCGCCGAGGCGAAGCCCGAGCCGAACTCGACGCCCTTCACCGCCGGGATGGAGAGCGCCATCTGCGCCAGGTCGGAGTCGAGCGAGTTGAATACCGGCTCGCCCAGCCCCACGGGGAGGTTGAGCGCGACGCACTCGACTATCCCGCCCAGGCTGTCCCCCTCGCCCCTGCTCTTGATGACCATCTGCTTCATCCTCTCCGCAAGCTCGGGGTCGGGGCTCCTCACCTCGTTCGAGTACCTGTTCTTCCGGGCGTCGTCGAGGGTGAACCGCTCCGCCCGCAGCCCGCCCAGCTCGAGGGTGTACGCGATTATCTCTATCCCCAGCGTCTCCTTCAGGAGCTTCTTGGCTATCGCCCCGGCCATGACGAAGCCTGCCGTGACCCTCGCCGAGGCCCTCCCGCTCCCCCTGTAGTCGTTGAAGCCCCCGTACTTCGTCCTGTGCGTCAGGTCGGCGTGGCTGGGGCGCGGCGTGTTGACCATGGCCTCGTAAGAGCGGGAGTCGACGTCCAGGTTGCGGATCATCATCATCACGGGAGCCCCCGTGGTGCGCCCGTTGAAGACCCCCGACATTATCTCGACGACGTCCCCCTCCTTCCTCTGGGTCGTGACGATGGACTGGCCCGGCCGCCTCAGGTCTAGGTCGGGCTGGATGTCGCCCTCGGAGAGGGCGAGCCCTGCGGGCACTCCGTCCACCACTGTCCCGACGCCCTTGCCGTGGCTCTCTCCGAAGCTCACCACCACGAACCTTTCGCCGAAGATGTTGCCTGTCATGGCTCTCTACTCGCTCCTCACCTTCGCCCCGAGCTTCTTGATGTCCTCTAGGAAGGTCGGGTACGAGACGTCGAGGCTCTCGGCCCCCACGATGGGGGTCCCCCCCGGGATGAGCATCGAGGCGAGGGAGAAGGCCATGAACATCCTGTGGTCGTCGTGCGCGTCCATCGGCGCTGCCTCGAGCTTCCCCTTCTGCGGGAGTATCCTGAGGCCGTCGGCCCTCTCCTTGACGTTTACGCCGAGCTTCGAGAGCTCCTTGGCCACTATCGCTATCCTGTCGGTCTCCTTGAAGCGCGCGTGGGCAGTCCCCAATATCTCCACCGGGGAGTCGCACCTCAAGAGCGAGCGCCGCGACCACCGGGAGTAGGTCGGGGGTGTCCCCGAGGTCGAAGGTCCCTCCGTGGAGCCTGTCGCCGTCCGAGGCGATCACCAGCGCGCCCTTCTCCTCCGTCACCTTGGCCCCCATGGCCCTGACTATCTCGGAGATGTGGGCGTCCCCCTGCGGGAGGCTCGCGTCGAGGTTCTCGATCCTGACGCGCCCGCCTATCATCGCGACCGCGGCGACTATGAAGGAGGCCGAGCTAAAGTCCGCCGGAACCGAGAAGTCCGCCGCGCGGTACTCCTGCCCGGAGGCCACCTCGAACTCGGAGTATCCCTTCTTGCGCACCTTCACGCCGAAGTGCTCCCCGAGCCTGAGCGTCATCTCGATGTAGGGCCTCGAGACGGCGTCGGCGACCTTCAGCGACGTGTCGATCTCGGCCATCGGGGTCGAGATCAGGAGTGAAGATATGAACTGGGATGAGACGTCTCCCCTTATCGACGCCCTGCCCCCTCTCATCCCGCCGGCCTTGACGATCACCGGGGCGCACCCGTTCCCCCTCGAGCTCCACGCCTGCACCCCGAGCTGCCCGAGCGTGTCCAGGAGCGGCTGCATCGGCCTCCTCCTGATGCTGGAGTCGCCGGTGAGCACCACGTGCCCCTCCGGGGCGAGCGAGAACGCCGAAGTCATGAACCTCAGCGTCGTGCCCGAGTTCTCGACGTTGACGACGTCGGCCGGCACCATCGGGCGGGTCCCCTTGATCGTGAGGACGCCCTCCTTGCCTCTCCATCTCAGCTCCCATCGCCGCGCAGGCATCCACGGTGGCGTTGGTGTCCCTGGAGAGGAGCGGGTTGCGGATCCTCGAGCCCTTCCCGCGCCTGTCGGCCACCGCGAGGCTCGCCATGAGCACTGCCCGGTGCGTGTAGCTCTTGCTCGGGGGGACCGAGACGCTGCCGCTGAGAGGCCCGGCGGCCAGCACGCGCGTCGCGCCGTGGACGCTGGCGCTCTTAGCCAACCGCGAGGAGCCTCCCGTGCTCGTTGTTCGTCTCGGTCTGGATCACGCTGCTTCCGTCCGACGCCCAGTCCTCAGCTACAGCGTCAATCTCGGCTTGCTTCGATGGGTCGAAGACCGCCGCTACCGCAGGTCCGGTCCCCGAGAGCCCTGCTCCCAAAGCGCCTAGTTCCACTGCACGGAGCGCTGGGAACGGGTCGTATTTGAGGATGGACGAGTAGGCCATCCCGTTCAAGACCATCGCCCTCCAGTAGTCGCCCTTCAGGCTCATCTCGAAGAAGAGGTTGGTGAGGCTCCCGAACTTCCTGATGAACGCAGGGTCCACCGCCTCCCTCCTGCTCCGGGCCTTCGGCACCCTGATCACCACCTTGAGCTTCTTGTCGAAGAGCTTGGAGCTGACGACCTTCCTCGCGAGGTTGTCGGTCATGTTGACACCGCCCAGGAGGCACCCCGCCGCGTCGTCGAGCGCCCCGGTGACGCTCGCGCCGCTCGCGAGCGAGGCGTCCACGCTGCAGTCGAGCACCTTCTTTGGGTCGAAGGCCTTCTGGCCGAGCGCGGCGAAGACCGCGAGCGCGATCGAGGTCGAGGCCGCTGAAGACGTCTTCAGCCCAACCCCTATCGGGCACGTTTGAGGTCGTCTGCACCCTTCCGGAGAAGGCGTCCGGGTCCTTCCCCACGATCTTGATCGCGCGGCGCACGGTCTCGACCGCCAGGCTCGACCCCGCCTTCTTGCCGTTGACCAAGACCTCCCAATCTCCGCGCGAGGCTTCCAGCTCGACCTCGGCCTCCGTGGTGAGCCTCACGCTGGCGGTCGCGCCCTTGCCGCTCGCGATCGCATTGACGATGCTGATGGCCCCGAAAGTGCTCGCCTTCGCCCTGACCGCGGTCATCTCTTTGTCCGGCCTCTCTTCGCCTTCTTCACTTCTCCCTCGGGCGAGCCCGCTCAGCGCCTTCCTCATTACCTTCTCCGGCGCGTCCTTCCCGGTCCAGAGCGTGAAAGCCGCCATCCCCTGGTGAAGAAGCATCTCCTCGCCGTGGATGACCTCCGACCCGTTCCGCTTCGCTTCCTTCAGCAAGCTTGGTCTCCCTGGGGCGATAGACCGCGTCGAACACGACCTTGCTCCCTGGCAAGACCCGCTTCAGCTCTTTCGGGAGAGGCTCGCCGCCCGCCCCCATCGGCGAGGCGTTGAAGACGAGGTCGTGGTTGAGGTGGTGGAGGTCCTCTAGGGAGGCCAGCGTGAGGTTCATCCGCGGGAACGCCTTCTCCATCTCGAGGACGAACCTGCGCGAGCGCTCGACGTCCCTCACCGCGACCGCCACGTCGATGCAGCCCATCCTGTTCATCGCCTCGCAGAAGGCCCGCGCCGCCCCTCCAGCACCTATGAGCATGGCGTTCCTGACATCGAGGGACGCCGCGACCTCCCTGAGCGGCTCCGCGATCCCGTCGGGGTCCGTGTTGTGGCCCAGATATCTCCCGTCCTCCTCCAGCTTCACGGTGTTGACCGCTTGGATCCTCGTGGCGACCGCGTCGAGGCCGGCCAGCCATGGGATGACGGCTGTCTTGAAGGGTATCGTGACGTTCATCCCCTTGAAACGCGAGGCCATCAGGCGGCCCAGCTTGCGCACGAAGCCCGACTCGGGGACGCTGACCCGGGTGTACTCTGCGTCGATGCGCAGGGAGCGGAAGGCCGCGTTCATCATCGCCGGCGACGGAGAGCGGGAGACGTCCCTCCCTATCACGCAGTAGTGGTCCGTCATCGCTTTCAGACGACCATGCTCCGGAGCCTTCTCATCATCGAGATGGAGAGCTGGCCCGGGGCGACCGCCTCGTTCGGGATGGACGCATAGACCAGGGGCGCGCCCACGCTCATGGAGACCACCCGCGAGACCGCCCCGAGCTCTCCCATGCAGAACGCGACTATCTTTCCGGGCTCGTCGCCGCAGAGCGTCAGGGTCGTGAGGTTGTCGTCCAGGCTCGTGGCCGTGGTCACCACCTTCGCCACGGAGCCGTGGCCCAGCTCCTCCTCGCAGATCGACCGGAGCGACCCCAGCGGAGGGGTGCCCTTGAAGTCGTGCCACGAGACTATCCTCTCCACGTCCTTCGGGAGGGAGTTCAACCACCGCAGGTTTTCCTTCGCCGTCGCGAGCTCGATGTCGAGGTAGGCGGGCCTCAGCTCCGCTAGGCGGGATATCAGCTCGAGGCGCCTGGCCTCGCTCCCCTTGAAGCCGCCCCCCTCTCGGCTGGACCTCACGGTGAAGATTGCCCTCTCCGCGAAGGCTGAGAGCTTCGCCTCCAGCTCCCTCGGGGAGGTGCCGCTCGTCAGCCGGTCTATCCGGAACTCCACGAGGTCAGACCCGAGCGAGAACGCGAGCGAAGCCTTCCTCGCCAGCCCACCCGGGGAGTCCGCGCTGACGGACGTGCAGAGCTGAGGTCCGAGCTTCTTCTTCGCCGACCGCCGTCACCGCGCCGCCCCCGCTGGCCTCGCGAGGCTAGCGCTCGACAATGAACTCGTCGACCTCACCGCCGAAGTGCCTCCCCTTGGCCGCCCCCGCGACGTGCACCAGCACCTCGTCACCCTCCTTCGCTTCGGTGATGGCGAGCGGGCTGCCGTCGGGGCGGACGAGCCGGATGGTCTCGGCGTTCTGGAGCATCGCAGTCCCCTCCTGGCCGTCGACCTCAGCCTCCACCATGACCAACGGCCTCCTCTCCATCTTGATCCTCCCGACGATGGCGTCGCGCTTCACTCCAGACTTGTCGACGAGCTGGACCTTGTCGCCGCTTCGGAGCTCGGAGAGGTACCTCGTCTTCCCGTCCGCCCCGAGGATGTAGCTGTGCAGCGCACCCGCGTTGACCCTGAACGGGCGCGTGGGGATGTACTCCGTCGGCACGGTCTCGCTGTGTACGAGGAAGAAGAAGCTCGCCATGCTCCCGATGAGCATCCCTTCGCCCAGCGCGAGCTGGGACGCCGTGTCTATGCAGACCCTCTCCCCGTCGCCCACGTCCACTATGCGCTTGATCTTTGCCTTTACGAGCGAGACGTGTCGCCCTTGGCTTGACGCGGCGGAGGTCACGCTCGCGATCAACTCCTTCGAGGCCTTGAGAGAGGAGTAGGGGACGACGACCCCGTCGACGCCCTTCTCCAGGATGGAGAAGGCGAGCTTGATGTCGCCCTGCGACTTCATGAACGCGTAGATCTTCCGATGCTTACGCCTGAACTCGCCGATGAGGTTCTCGAGCGGGATTATCTTCCAGTTTGTGCAGTCCACGACGACGAACTTGTGGTCCTTCTGCAGAGCAGACTCCACCGCGCGGTCAAGGTCTTTGGCGCTCCTGACCTCGACCCATGCGAAGTCGCCGTCCTTCTCCCTGTACTCGCGGAGCCCTTCGCCGCCCTCGAGGCGCCTGGACTGCCCGCGGTCGAGCACGGCGCCTATGCCTACGGCCTTCGCCTCTTTCAGGGCCTTTGGGATGTCGGGGATGTCTGTGACGTCGAGGACTATCTCTTTCTCAGGCGCTGGCAGCCCTGATGACCTCCATCGCCTCTTTGACGCTTCTCCTATCTATCACTATGCGTCTCAACGCCCTCACGATCAGCGTCGGGTCGCGGTGCTGGAAGACGTTTCTGCCGAAGGTCACGCCCATCGCTCCGGCCTCCATGACGTCGTTGGCGAGCTTGAGTATCTCGGCGTCGGTAGCTACCTTCGCCCCTCCCGCAAGGACCACCGGGACCGGACACTTCCTCACGACCTCCCTGAAGCTCTCTGGGTCGCCCGTGTAGACGGTCTTGACGATGTCGGCGCCGCTTTCTGCGCCGACCCTCGCGACGTGCGCGACGACCTCAGGGTCTGACGGGTCCTTTATTCTTTCACCGCGCGGGTACATCATTGCGATGAACGGGACCTGGTACTCGTCGCACTGGTCGGCGACCATCCCCAGCTGCTGGAGCATCTCGGGCTCCTCCTTCGATCCCATGTTTACGTGGATGGAGATGGCGTCGACGCCGAGCCTCACCCCCTCGAGCACCGAGGCGCAGAGCACCTTCCGGTTCGGAGATGGGCTCAGCTGGGTGCTGGCTGAAACGTGCATGATCATCCCGATCGGCACCGGCTTCTTCAGGGACTTGATGATCCCCCTGTGCACCAAGAACGCCGTCGCGCCGCCCCTTGCCACCTTGAGGATCATCTCCTCGGGGTTCTCGAGCCCCGCCACCGGTCCGATCGTGAAGGAGTGGTCCATGGGGATGCAGAGCATCCTGCCCTTGCTCGTTATCCTGCTCAGCCTGACCTGCTTTCCAGAGACCAACCATGCTCACCTAGGTCCCCAGGTATCCTTCCCTCTCCATGAGCTCCGCTGTGAGGATCGCCGTCCCGGCCGCTCCCCTGATGGTGTTGTGCGAGAGCAGGGTGAGCTGTAGGGACCTGCTGTCTATGCCGTTCCTTACCCTCCCCACCACGACGCTCATCCCGGGGACGCTCCCGGCCATCCTGTCGAGGCGCGGCTGGGGCCTGTCGTTTTCCTTCCTGACTATGATGGGCTGGTCGGGCGCCGTCGGAAGCTTGAGCGTCTGCGGCTCTCCCCTGAAACGCGCGAGAGACCTCTCGGCCTCTTTCGGGGAAATCTCCTGGGAGAACTCCGCGTAGAGCGTCTCCAGGTGCCCGTCGATCACGGCGACCCGGTTGCAGGAGATCCCCATGCTGATGGGGCTCGGCTTGATCGCCCCGTTCGCCAGGGTCCCGAGGATCTTCTTCGCCTCCGCGGCGACCTTCTCCTCCTCGTTCTTGATGTAGGGGATGACGTTCTCCTGGATCGACAGCGAGGGCACCCCGGGGAACCCGGCTCCCGACAGCGCCTGCATCGTCGTCACGATCGCCTTCCTCGCGCCGTACTCGTCGATTAGCGGCTTCAGCACCATCGAGAGCCCTGTCCCCGTGCAGTTCGGGGTCGTGGCTATCGCTCCCTTCCAGCCTCTCTTCTTCCTCTGGACTTCCAGGAGTCCGAGGTGCTCTGCGTTGATCTCCGGGATCATGAGGGGGACGTCTGAGTCCATGCGGTGCGCGCTGGCTTCGCTGACCACGGTGAACCCTGCCTTGGCGAACCTCGATTCGACCTCGGCGGCCACCTCCGAAGGCAGCGCGGAGAAGACGACGTCGCACCCCTTCGCGGACTCTGGTTTCGCCTGCCGGACTACCTTCTCGGCCATCGCGGGGTCCATGGCGTCGGGGAAGAGCCAGTGCGCGGCTTCCCCGTACTTCTTCCCGGCCGACTCGCCGCCCATCAGGACCTCCAAACGGAGATACGGATGTCTGGGGAGCATGTTGATGTAGCGCTGCCCTACAGCGCCCGTCGCTCCGAGGAGCGCGGCCTTCACCTCTCTTGGTCTGGTCATTTTGATGGCACCTCTCCCTTGCTCTCCGGAGCACCCATCATCGCCTCCTTCACGAGGCCGAACGCCCTCTTCGAATGGTCGACTGAGACGAACACCCGAACCGATGACAGGATGGTGACTATCCCGTAGACGTTGATTGACGCCTGCGCCAGCGGCCTGGTTATCTTTTGGACCACGCCCCTCTCCGTCTCGAGCGCCGCTCCTTTGACGGTGATCATCGAGAGCCGCGGGAACTCGGAGACCGCCTTCCCGATCTTGTCCTCCACCAGGACATTATGGACGCCCTCGAGCACGTTCTCCCCTCCTCCCACATAGAAGATCGCGGCGTTCGCCTCGAGCGAGAGTGCAAGGAGGTCTCCGTGCGCCTCCCTGACCGCCTGCGCGGCGCGGATGATCGACTCGGTCTTCTCGGGGTTCAGGCCGATGAACGTGATCATCGACACGCCCTCGCCGAGCATCTCGACCTGGATGGGGGACAGCTCCCCCTTGATGACAGTGCCCGAATCGAGCTTGTCGAGGTTGGTGACTCTGATCCGAAGGCCGGATGACTGGTACCGCAGCGCCTTCACGTGGAGGAACTTCGCCCCTCCCGCCGCCAGCATCTCCGCCTCCTCTCCGTTGAGGCTCTCGATGAACTGCGGGTTCGTGACCTTGTCCGGGTCGCTCGAGTAGACCCCCTCAACGTCTTTCACGAGTATCACTTCCTTGGCGTTCAGGCAGTTCCCCAGCAGCACGGCCGTCGTGTCGCTGCCGCCCCTGCCCAGGGTCGTGGTCTTCCCGCCCGTCGTCTTCCCCAGGAACCCACAGACGACGGGGACCTTCCCCTCGGCGAGGAGCGGAAGAATCAGCTGCTTGGTCTTGGCCCTGCTCTCCTCTATCAGCGGGTTGGCGTCCAGGTGCCTTTCGTCGGTGATTACCGGCCAGTAGGGGCTGTCAGGGTCCACTACGACGGACTTTAGGCCGAACGACGCGAGCGCAGCTGCCACCAGGCGCGCGCTGGTCTTCTCCCCGGAGGATAGGAGCTCGTCAAGGAGGCGAGGCTCGATTTCGGGGTTCTCTTTCTTCGAGAGCGCCATGATCTGGTCCGTCACCCCCTTCATCGCGGAGACGACCACCACCACCCCTCGCCCTTTGCTCCTTGTCTCCCTGATCAGGGACGCCACTTGGTTGACTGCCTTCTGGTTCTCAAGGACGGACCCCCCGAACTTGACTACGACGGTCTCCAACATCTTAGTTGTGCTCATGGTGCAAGACGCTCCAGCTGATTTTCGCGAAGAAAACTAGAGCGCGAATTAGTAGCGAAAACCGAAGATGGGCTTCCGATAGCCGAGAGACAGATAAACTGAACCGCCTCGTTGTCGCCCCATCTTTTCTCGCTCTAACGCGTTCGGGAATCAATATTTATGCATTGCTCCGGGGAAACACGAGGCAGCCTCGACGATGGGACCTCGCCTAGCCGCGATTCGCGTCGTGTGATGCAGTAGATGCCTCAAAAAACCGAAATCTGCTTCCAATATATTAAATAGTAGACTGGGAAGAGCAAAAAAAGCCTCACGGTCAAGGTGTATTTGGAAACAATGGTCACCGCTGTTGTGTTCTCCCCGGTCGCCGACATAATCCTCGGGCTCTCGGTCTTGCTAAGCTTCTCTTTCTTCATCTATGGGATAAACACCTTGCACCTGACAAGGAGGGCGCGAGGATACACCCAGCCGAGCCAGAACGGGATGACCTCTAGGCCGGCCGTGGCGGTGCACCTCCCCGTCTACAACGAGTTCTACGTCGCCGACAGGCTGTTGGGCGCTTGCGCGAAGATGGCCGACCACTACGGGAGGAGCCTTGTTAGGGTCTGCGTCATCGACGACTCTGACGACGAGACCCGCGCCAAGCTGGACGCGCTCGCAAAGGGCTACAACGAGCAGGGTTACAACGTCGAGGTCTTTCGGAGAGGGACCAGGGCGGGCTTCAAGGCCGGGGCTCTCCAGGCTGCCCTCGAGAAGACGACCGAGCCTTTCGTAGCGGTCTTCGACGCGGACTTCGCCCCCGCCGAGGACTTCCTCGACCGGACCGTCCCATTCATGCTCCAGGACGAGAAGGTCGGGTTCGTCCAGTGCAGGTGGACTCACTTCGACAGGGGGTTCAACATCGTGACGGAGACGCTCGCAATCGGGATCGACGCGCACTTCCTCCTCGAGCAGCCGGGACGCTGGAGCAGCGGCTACATGATGAACTTCAACGGCAGCGCCGGGCTCCTCCGGACCTCGGCGATCGTCGCGGCGGGCGGCTGGAACTCCGACACGCTCGCCGAGGACCTCGACCTGAGCTACCGGATGCAGCTGTCCGGCTACAAGCCGGTCTACCTAAAGGACGTCAAGGTACCCGCGGAGCTGCCGCCGACCATCACGAGCCTGAAGAGGCAGCAGGGCAGGTGGGCCAGGGGCTCGATCCAGACCGCGCGCAAGGTCTGGCCCACAGTGTATGCTTCGAAGAAGCTCTCGATAAGGCAGAAGTTCGAGGCGTTCGTCCACCTCACATACTACATGGTCCACCCGTTGATGGTCGCCTCGTTCGTGCTGGCCCTCCTCGCGGCCTTCCTGAACGTGAACGTCATCAACTACGGCGTCCACGTCACCCTCCCCAACCCGGGGGCGCTCTTCGGCTTCTCCGCGCTGGTGACATTGGAGGTCGTGCCGTGGGCGGTCTTCACCCTGATGATCGTCCTCTCGACCATTTCTGTGCTATACTACTGCATCGAGGCCGTGAGGACGCAGCACCTCGGGCTCCTCAGGAACGTCAAGCAGATCCTCATGCTCGTGATAATCGGATACGGGATTAGCGTCAGCAACTCAGTGAGCGCCCTGTCGGGCCTCCTCTCCGGTCAGACAGGGGTCTTCCTTAGGACGCCGAAGTACGCCATCACGGGCAACGGAGAGACCTGGAAAGGCAAGAAGTACCAGCTCGCGCTCAACAGGGTGACCGTCTTCGAGACGCTCGCCTCCGTCGTCGGCATCCTCGCCCTGGTCTACGCCACGGTCATGCACAACTTCGGGATACTCCCCATCCTCGTGGTCTACGTCGCGGGGTACCTCTTGGTGCTCTACCTCACGCTCTCGCAGTCCGTCTCTAGGCAGCTGGGCAGCTGAAGGCTCCAGGCTAGATGCTTGCGCTCGGCAGCAGTCGCGCTTGCGTCGAGATCCTGCTTTCGCGCCGCAGTATGAGCACCACGAACGCGATTATCCACGGGATGAAGATGAGCTCCCCGATGACGGAGTGGAAGGCCTCGAACGCCTTCGGGTTCGTGATGTTGCCCATGGCGTAGACCGCGAGGATCGCCAGCCTGAGCACGTTGACCAGAAAGGAGCCCACGACCCCGACAAAGAGGTAGAGCGCGCCTCTAGCCCAGCCGGTCCCTGCCTTCACGCAGATCGCAAAGACGACCAGCAGCCCGATCACGATCCCGTCCAGGCCCGCGGAGGGCCAGAAGACCTGCAGGTTCATGGACTGGCCGAGGCTGTTCTGGAGCATCAGGATATTGCCCTGCGAGTGGGCGGCGCCCGGGATGAACAAGTCGAGCACCCCCGCGACCATCTGGAGGACTGGCGGGACCACATACCCGAAGGGGCCCAGCGTGTTGTAAGGGAGAAGGACGTCGATGAAGAGGAAGGAGGCCATCCCGACAGTGTATATCAGGGGAGTTATCGTCTTGGACCCGCGGTCGAGGAGGAGGAGGGCGACGAGGAAGACCGAAGTGACGGCGTAGTCGATGCCCCAGACCCAGCTGTATTGCACGATCGTGGAGCTGACGCCAAGGCTCGTCCCGAACGAGACGATCGAGCTGACGACGGAGGGCTGGGCGACGGTGAAGTAATACACCGCGGCTGCCACCAGCGTAGTCCATGCGGCGAAGGCCTTCCTCCCGCTCTTGAGCGGCGCGAACGACGCTCTGCCCGCCTCGAGGAAGACCAACGGCACGATCGCGAGCATCGCCGACCTCCCTTCGTTCCAGGTCTTCGTGAAGCTGTAGGGGTCCGCAAGAAATGCGAGGAGCACCAGGGCCGCAAAGTAGGCTATGTACGGCGTGCCGATGGCCCTCCTCTTGGCGCCCTCCATAGCCCTCGAAATGCTCAAGTTCGCTGACCCCGGCGTGCGACCATCGCTACTCATCTGCCCCGAAAAATCCTTCCTCTGCCCGATGTGCCATCCGCATTATTAATATGTCCAATAGCATGCAAACCTGTGAGCGAGGTGAAGCATGTTGACCTCTCCAGGGCGAAGATTTCGCTTGAGACTAAAGACATCGGTTACGGCTGTTCTCTTAATATCAGTTTTCATTTCAAGCAGCTTTCTCGTTCAAAGCGCGCACGCCCAAGTAGACCCAGCTAGTGTGACAGGAAAAGTAAGCTTGATTCCAAATGTTGGGTCCTGCAACCCCTTCGCCAATACCCTCCCCAATTCCCAACGCTTCTTGGTTGCAAGCGGCTATGATGACCTATCCAGTAGCCTGCCGTGGCCTTCGGAGATCCAGGCAAGCGACTATAACCCCTCTGGGAGCAATGTGCAGGGCACCGGCCAATTAGTGCGAGAGGCAGCCGTCTATGCCAACGGAGGTGAGCCTATGGCCACAGTCATCGCCTCTGCAAGTGTGACGGCAGGGAATAACGGCTCGGTATACGGATCGGCAGAAGCGGATTTAAAAAATTGGCCCTATCTAATCTTTGACAAGGCAACTGGCATGCCCTTGGCCAATAATCAGCAGTCAATCCCCGTGGACCTCAGCTACAGCTTTTCTGACACCCCTACAGGGGTGGGTACAGGGGGGGCATTCGAGGGGGGTGCTTTAGTGATGGGGTTTGTCAGTTTCGGGGACGCGCAGACAGGGTTTGACCAAGGAATAGGTGAGTATGCCTTTGAAGATAGCGGCGGCTCTCCTGAGGGAACACTTTCCGTCGCATATTCTGGAAATAGCGGCCCACTTCTGTTAGAAATTTCTTTGGTCGTTGATGTAGCAGCTTACGTGTCGTCGGGAGATGGGCTGCCGTCGGTAAATTGGCCTTCCTCTGAGGCCCAAGCGGTTGTAGATCCATATGCATACATTGACCCGTCATCGCCCTTGGCGGGTCAGCTGCAAGTTTACGTCGGCAACACCGCCAACGCCAACCCAAGTGATCCTTCACAGTGGACGCCTTCGGTCCAAACGCCGATAGACTTGAATGATATCGTTCCGTTGGCAACTCCATTTTCAAATTCAAGTGAGTCTCCGTCTACAAGCTCGACTCAAACAGCTACCCTAACTCCCACAATTGGTGTTGTGAGTCCAGCTCATCTGTCATTTCCAAAAGCGATCATTGTGGGTGTGGGCGTGGTGTTGGTCGTTGTGGCGGTTGTCGCAGCCTTGATGTTAGTTAGGACGCGCAAAAAAGTCAGTTCCTACTCCTCCACCCTCGCGCGCGCGATAAAGACATTGCAATTGTAAGAAAGGTCCACGGAAATCGACGGCATTGTCGTCTCTGCTGATCCCCTTCGAGCCTCGCGCCGCGGCCGCACCTGCCCCCGGGAACCATTAGGTCTCCACGACCGTACCCTTCAGCCGACGACATTTCAGGAACGGGTTATAATTATTCCACCATTGGGCGTCGCATTAATATGCGTCGGAGAAAAGAGCCTCTGGGTGCTGATGGGGTGAGCAGGGACGCCTGGAAAGGCAGGGACGTCATCAGCATATTGGATTTTTCGCGCTCGGAGCTCGAGTCCCTCTTCGACGCAGCGGACAAGTTCGTGGGGCCGCCAAGGCCTAGGAAGGACCTCGCGGACTACATCGTCGCGACCGCTTTCTTCGAGCCCAGCACCAGGACGAGGCTGAGCTTCACCACCGCGGCGCTGAGGCTCGGCGCGAAGGTGATCGACCTCTCTCCCGACGTCTCCTCGATCCTGAAGGGCGAGAGCCTCCACGACACGACGATGATGCTCGAGGGGTACTCCGACCTCATAGTGATGCGGCATCCCTCTGAGGGCGCGGCCCTGCTAGCCGCGGAGCTCAGCTCGGTCCCTGTGGTGAACGGGGGGGACGGCTCGCAGCACCATCCATCGCAGGCGATGCTCGACCTCTTCACGGTCCGCCGGCTGAAGGGTAGGATAAGCGGGCTGACATACACCGTCCTCGGCGACAACAGGTACGCCCGGAGCGCGACCTCCTTCCTCTACGGCCTGACAAAGTTCAAGCCGAAGATGGTCTACGTGGTCTCTCCGGAGACGTTGCGCCCGAGGGACGAGATAACAAAGCAGCTGAAGGGGCTAGGGCTGCGCTTCGAGCTCCGCTCCGACCTCGAGCAGGTGATCGGGAAGACCGACGTCCTTTATGTCACAAGGATCCAGAAGGAGAGGTTCCCCGACCCCAACGATTACGAGAAGGTGAAAGGGAGCTACAAGCTCACCAAGGATGTCCTCGCAAAGGGGAGGAACGGGCTCATCGTCCTGCACCCGCTGCCGCGGTCGACCGAGCTGCCCTACGACGTCGACTCAGCAAGGTCCGCGGCCTACATGACCCAGGCGCACCTCGGGGTCCCGCTCAGGATGGCCCTGCTCCTCAAGATCCTAAGCGGAGGAAAGTCGTAATGGGCGTCTCGACGATGACTCGCGCAGGCGGCCAGCCCCCGAACGACGACCAGACAACGATGCTGGTCCGGAAGATACCCGACGGCAGCGTCATCGACCACATCGCGGCAGGCAAGGCGCTCTCCGTCCTTAGGCTCCTGGGGAACCCTCAGGAGAACGGCTTCACCATCGCGATGGTGATGAACGTGAGCAGTTCGAAGATGGGCAGGAAGGACATCGTCAAGGTGGAGGGGATGGAGATCTCCCCGGAACAGATCCAGCGCCTGGCGCTGATTGCCCCGCGCGCCAGCGTGAACATCGTGCGCTCATACAGGGTTGTCGCGAAGAGGAACGCCGTCCCTCCTCGCACGCTCCGCGGAATTCTAAGCTGCACGGCTACCACCTGCGTCTCGGTCCGCGAGAAGGACTCGGCGCCCTCGATCTTCTTCCTCTCCGGAAGGTCCCCCCTGAGGTACCGCTGCAAGTACTGCGGAAGGGAGCTAGCCGAGAAGGAGATATCCTCGCAGCTTGGCTAGCAAACGGATGAAGACCAGAGTTTTCACGACGGGAGTGGTGCTCAGGCGCGGGAGGCTCCTCATACTGAAGCGGAAGGACGACGACGACTCGTATCCTAGTGTCTGGGACTGCGTCGGCGGACACTTCGAGGAGGGCGAATCCGCCGAGGAGTGCATGCTGAGAGAGGCGAGGGAGGAGAGCGGGCAGAGCATGAAGATAGTCAAGGTCGGTCCCCTCATCGAGTACCTGGACGCCTACGGAAGGGCGGTCGCCGTCCCATTCATCCTGAGGCCTGACCCGAAGAAGGGGGTCGTACCGTCCGAGCACTCCGAGTTCAAGTGGATCAAGCTGAGCGAGGTGAAAGACTACGACATCGTCCCCGACCTCGCCAGGGCGCTCACCCTCTTCGGGCTCGTCCGGAGCACGCGCGGACACGCCGACGCGAAGGCCTCCTGACCGCCCTCACGGAGCGAGGAGGGCGTCTTCTGTCCTGATGTGCCTCTCCCTGGTGAGGCAGTAGAAGTAGTAGATGTTGACACACCAGAAGGCCATCGCCTCCAGGAAGAGCAGGGCGTTCCGCTCGGGGTTGATCCTGGAGATGATGTTCGACTCTATGGTGAGCGCTTGCGGGATGATGGGTGAGAGGTACCTGATGAAGAGCAGGTCGTTTGTGGCGTTGAACATCAAGACCACCACGACCCCGGCAAAGAAGACGTTCCTCCTCTGAGGGCTCCACATCGCGATGTCGATAAGGGCCAGGGCGAACAGGTAGACCGAGTATTGCTCGTTGACCTCCCCTCTCGACAGCAAGAAGGTCACAGTGATGAGGAGGAGGGACTGGATCATCCCGCGCTCCGTGTCGAAGCCGAACCACCTGTAGGCCAGGACTGTTGCGATCGCCACCGCCGCTATCCAGACGTAGCCCGCCCACGCGATAATGCCAAGGGAGGAGGTGGAGAGGACGCCGATGCTGTTCAGGTAGTAGACCGTCTCCCAGATGGACATTGACGACCCGCCCTTCGCCACTGTGCTCTGCAGCGTGGTCCCGACGATGGACAAGGGCCAGCCGGCAATCCAGAATATCAGCAGGCTCGCCACTACGGGGATGCCGAGGGCGATGGCGAGGTTCCTGACCGGCTTGGGCCCTCGCGAGAGCGGTATCGTGAATATCAGCGGGATAGACTTCGCGAAGGTCGCCAGCCCGGCCCACATCCCCCTGTAGGCGCCCGGTCGGGCGGTCAGCGCGAAGACCACAAAGAGCATGGGGATGGCGTCGAACATCCCCCAGATGCCTGAGAGCAGTATGGTGTAGGGAGAGAAGAGCCACGCCTTCAGGACAAACGAAGACTTGTCCGAGCCCCTCCTGTCCACGTACTTGTAGAGGAAGTACGCGAGGAGGACGTCGCATATTATGATGGGCTGCTTCAGCAGGAAGTAATAGAGGTACGGGGTGGGCGACCCGAGGAGCGCGTACACCCCGTAGAGCGCCGCCAGGAGGACGGGCCAGAAGGGCAGATAGCCGATTGCGGGGCTGAGGCCGCCGCCGCCAAAGTCGTTCGCGAAGCTCACCCCGGGCGCTATCGGGAGCGGGCTGTAGGGGCTGTACCCCCTAACGACCCAGTACCCCGTCCTCACCCAGATCTCGAAATCGAAGGGGTGACCAGTCCAGAAGCTGAAGGCCTCCCGGGCCAGAATCCCCAGCACGAGGAGCGTCCTGACTCTCATCTCATCGTCTCCTCCCATGGGCTATCGAGGCGCCGGCTGCCGAGCCCCCACGGCCTGACCGCAGCGGTCGCGCGCATCAATGCCCAGGCGCAGCCTCGGGCGAGGCCCGGTCGTTCCTCTGGAAGACGAAGAGAGTCTGGTCGCCGAACATGTTGAAGGGAAATACGTCCGCGAGCGCCACGTCGGCGGGCTCTAGGAACTTTATCCGCGACCTGAGCTTGACATAGAGGTCGTTCAGGTATGGAGGCGGGACGATCGCCGGGAGTGCGCTCGTCTTCTTCACGTCGAAGAAGGGCTTGAAGAAGCCCGCGAACTCCCAAGGATAGTAGTAGTAGGCCGGGATGTCCATCCCACCGACCGACACCATCTTGGGCTGCTCCTTCCTTGGCGTGAGGCTGCGGAACCTGAGCAGTGCGCCCTGGACCAGCGACTCCTCGATGCAGAACCTGTTCCTGATAGAGCAGACAAAAAGGCCTCCAGGTTCGAGGATGTTCCAGAGCTCGCGAGGGAACCTGTCAAGCTCGAGCTCGCAGTTCAAGGCCCCGTTGAAGGAGTATGCGACCCTGGCCTTCCCTCCTGGTAGGTGGTCCTTCGCGCGCCCTACATCGATCGCCCTGACCTGGAGGGCATGGATCTTGCTCCCCATCTTCCGAGCTTCTATCTTGCGCCGGAGCAGCGCGATCATGCTCGATGATATGTCCGTGGCAACCACCCCTCTGACCTGCCTCGATATGCGGATTGCCTCAGTCCCCGTGCCGCACCCGATCTCTAGGAGGACGTCGTCCGGCCGCGTGAGCTCGAGGACTGCCTTGATGGACCTCTCCCTGATCCAGACGTTGATGAAGTTTCCTCCGATGGTGAAGTCATACTCCTCTGACGCCGAGTCGAAGGCGTCTGCAACGGCATCGCGGTAGTCGAGGCCCTGAGCCTTCCAAGCGTGGAAGTCGAGTTTCACCTGCCCTTCTCCTCGGATCGCCCCACGGATGGTCAGGGCTGCGGTGGGCGTGAGCTTAAGCGAGCGAGTCTGGGGGCCTGAATACCAGTCCTTCACGATCCTGGCGCCGTATTTCTTCGTGAACAGCTGTCTTACAAAGTCCCCGTCGTTGAACTCTTCGCACGCCATGGCCTGGACTGAGTCGCCTATCCGCACCTTCCCGCTCCTGCTCGCGCGAGCGTTGAGGAACCAGTCGCTCCTGCCGCTTCCCGCCATCACGAAATAGGCGCCGTCGGAGACAGCGAATCTCATGATCGCGATATGAGGGAGCCCGGACGTCCTCCCGGCCGTGATGAGCTTCAGCGTAGTCGGCTCCAGCTTTGGCCGGTCGACCTCTTCTTCTCCCTGTAGCATTATCTTGTCAGCCACGGTCTCCCCGACCACGCCTATCCGTCTCTCTCCAGCTCGCCGTACATGCTCCTGAGCTTCCTGTACCTGTTGGACTCGTAGATGAAGCAGCCCGTCTCTATCCTCGTGGCGAAAATCGAAGAATGCCACGCGGACTTTGTGAGCTTCCTGTTGAGCGCCCAAGACTTCATTCGGAGGAACGAGCCGAGGGTATGGTAGAGGAACGAGTTTAGCACCGCCGAGCCTTCCCTCCCGGCCCCGCCACGCTCCGCCGATTGCGTCCTCCGTGTCGGTCTCGCGAAGCCTCAAGCCGTAGAAGGCCGGAAAGTAGCCCTCCATCCACCGCGCCTCCTCGAGCAGGTCATGATACGCCACCTTCCCCCCTATCACCTTCGCCGTCAACGCGTCTCGCGCGAAGATGGGGTGCTGTCTCTCCCTGAACGCCTGCGTAGCCCACTCCTCGTCCATGGTGCAGCTGAAGCACAGCTCCGGCACCTCCCTATTTGCCAGGCGGTGTATCCTCGCGAGGATCAACGCCTTCAGCATGAAAGGCCAAATCCCGTTGGTCTTCGTGACGCAGAAAAAGTCGATGTCTTCGCCCTCCGCCGCGGAGAGGTATGAGTTGGCCCCGCTGACGGAAACGACGACCGCCCCTCTCATCAGAGCCCTCCCGAACCTGCTCGCCCTCTTCAGGTTCGCGCGGGCGCGTTCCCTCCTCCTCTCCTCCTCCTCGACTATCTTCTTCGATCCTCCCTCGGTGACCGGGGCCCTCTCGAGGACGTACCCAGACTCCAGGAGGAATTTCGAGCCCAGCTTGGAGTCGGAGTTGAACGCCGTCGCCAACTCCCGCTCGGTGGCGTCGATAGCTGCGAGGCCGATGAGCTCGCGCAGGGAGATGACAGCTCCGTTCTCCCTGGCGATCTGGCAGAAGGCCTCGATCTCTCGCTGCTGCTTCTCGGTTAGCGCGACGCTCATCTCAACAACTCGGGACCTTTGGTCGAAACGGTCGTTCGCTTCACCGGTCGCTCTACTATCGCGATAGTATCTTTTATGCATGCTGGCGGGAGATACCTTGCCCATACCTCTTCCATACAGCATGGTCATTTTTCGAGAAGGTGTCCCACAGCGCCCCGGAGAGCGCTATGAGCTCCCCTATCGCCGCGACAGGCAAAACGATGACCCGCCTCGGGCTGTCGGCCAGCATCCGGATGACAATCTTGATGCTCTGGAATGGGCTGAAGAACATCATGGTCTCGACCGTCCGGGGCGCCTTCCCGACGAGCCTCTTCACCTGGATGTGTCCGAAGAGTATCCTCCGCCTCTGGGCTATGAGGTCGGTCATCCTAGTGGGCACGTCTATCTGCACCACCGCCTCTGGCTCGAAGCCGACGCGGAATCCCCTCTCCCGTATCCTCCCCGCGATGTAGGCCCCGTCGTTGACCACCCCTAGCGGCAGCTCGGTCAGCAACTCGGTCCTGATCACCATCAGCTCGTCGGTCCCGTGATTGCTCTGCTGTCTCTGGTCGGGGTCCGCGGAGAGGAAGTTAGCCGAGGTCCACATGACGTCAAGGATGTCCGAGACGATGCCTTTGGGCCGGACGAACGTCGGCATGCCTGATATGAAGCCCGCGCCTTCGTCCTGCTCTATGCTCTTCAGCAGGACCGGGATGGAATTGACTCCGATAAGCGCATCTGCGTTCACGTAGACCAGGAAGTCCCCCTCGGTCTCCCTGAATATCTCGTTGATCGCGTCGGCCTTCCCCGTCCTGTTCTCGTGCTCGATGAGCAACATCCTCTGGTCGCGGGCGGCCATCCTCCTGGCGGCGCGCAGGGTCTCCTCCGAGCAGTCGCTCGCCACCAACACGACCTTCTTCAGGACAAATCCGGGCATCTCGGTGGCGAAGATGGCCTCGAGGAGCGGTTGCAGGGTCGGGGGCTGGTGCGTGGCGCATATCCCGACGGTAAACGTGTAGACTTTGGTCTCGGCGGCCTGACCGCTCTCGGGAACCGTACCAACCGCCTGGCTTTTCTGCATTATAGAGCGCTCTCTTTTGATGCCGGCTTCAGTCCTTGCGGGCCGGCGTGTACACCAGTGGCTTTTCAGGCTCATAAGGGTTTTCTGTTCGATTTGAGCAGAATATTGAAAAACCGTTAATATTCAGTTCCCTCCGCACATCGGTTGCCGCCGATCGCGGAGACGCTCGCGTCGGCAGGCAAATTGTGATCAAGTTGAGGCCAAGACTCAGGAGGTTCCTCCTCGGGGTGGGGGCAGGTGCTGTCGCCATGTCCATCTCCCTGGTAATCAGGCTCTACTTCGGCGGCATCTTCCTGCCTGAAGTGGCGGTCGGCGCCCTCGTGACGAACACCCCCGGCTCGGTCGAGTCCGTCTTGGTGACGAACCTCCAGTACCTCGCGAAGTACTCCGCGCTGACGGTAGCCGTGGCGATCAACCTCCTCCTCTACGGCGCGCTGGCTTCCGTGCTGACTCCTGTCAGCGGACGGAAGGAGTACGGCGACCGGATCTCGATCTACACCTTCGCCGCGTACGGGGTGCTCTTCCTCCTCACCTTGGTGGCGCTCGCCTTCACGCAGATCCTCAGCTCCCCGCAACCCCTCCCCACGGTCATCCTCACGCTGTTACCTCCCCAGCTCGCGTACGGCATCGTGCTCGTGGCCGGCGAGAGGTATGCGCCGCTCCAGACAGGCGTGATCTGCGAGCCCCTGAAGCCGATCGGCCGCGAGTCAGGGGGCAAGGGGAAGAGGAAGTTCGACAGAAAGAGGCGCCTCGTCATACAGGCGGGCGCCGCGACGGCCGTCGCGGGAGTCCTCCTCTACTACGGCGTGGGCCTCCTCTTCCCGAAGCCCGGGATCAGCAGGGTGGATGCCGTAGCCGCGCTACAGCAACAGGTCGTGACGGAAGTGGCGCCCAGCGACAATTTCTACCGCGTCGACGTCAACATATTCCCTCCGAACGTCGACTCCGGAAGTTGGACGCTCCCCGTGGCCGGACTCGTCTCGACCCCGCTGACCCTGAACTACAGCAAGCTCCTCGCGATGGACTCACAGGAGCAGTACAACACCCTCGAGTGCGTGAGCAACGACGTCGACGGAGACCTGATCAGCACCGCAAAGTGGACCGGGGTGAAGTTCAGCGACATCCTCGCGGAGGCGGGAGTGAACCCAGCCGCCACCTACGTGGTCTTCAAGGCCACCGACGGCTACAGCGTGGGGATACCGATGGCGAAGGCCATGGACCCCGGGACCATCCTGGCCTACCAGATGAACGGCGTGCCGCTTCCTGCTGAGCACGGGTTCCCCGCCCGGATGATAGTCCCCGGGTACTACGGGATGATGAACTGCAAGTGGGTTACGAGCATCGAAGTAGTGGCCGAGACCTACCAGGGATACTGGCAGGTCCGCGGATGGATCAACGAGGCGCAGTACGAGACTGGCTCGTTCATAGTGACGCCCGGCACGGCCCAGGTGGCAGACCGTTTCGGGATCGCCGGAGCTCCCACAGTCCCATTGGCGCTGACCCCGATCGCGGGGGTCGCCTTCGCGGGGGACAGAGGGATCAGCAAGGTAGAGGTGAGCACCGACGGAGGAAACACTTGGACGCTGGCGAGCCTCCAGGACCCGCTCTCTGGCTACACGTGGGTGGTGTGGACGGCCGACTGGAACCCGCCTGCCACGGGACACTACTCCATAGCGGTCAGATCCACGGACGGGACAGGGGCCGTGCAGACTGCCACGCTGGCCACCCCATTCCCGGGCGGGGCGACCGGCTACGCCATCGTGGACGTGGGCGTCACGTCGAGCTGACGCAATCACAGCGTTATCTTGAGTAGCACCGCGAGCCCTACGAACTCGAGGACGGACATCATCGAGAGGAAGGGGAGGGCCTCCTTCCCGAAGAAGGGCGCCATGGTCGCGTACGAGTACGCGGTGAGGACGCTGTTCGCGAGGAGGAGTAGGGCGAAGAACACCAGTCCGATAGAGTGAGACGCGCGGCTCCTGATGGCTATCCCGGCGAAGACAAAGAGCAACACAAGAAGAAGGACGGCGTTGAGAGAGGAGAAGACTATCGCCACTTCCATCATCGGGTTCATTCTTCTCGAAGCTGTGTGGTCACTCCTCCTTCAGAGTATTAAGCGTATTTCATATTCTCTTTACTCAGGGATAAATAGCGTCGCACGGTTTCGGCAATCGTGCAGGACAATCCGGACCTGCGCCGCCTCTTGTGGTATCTCTTGGGAGCGACCAGGGGCGGCGAGACTAGGGCGCGGTTGATTCACGCCCTAGAGGTCCAGCCTGGCAACATGAACCAGCTCGCTAAGCGGCTCGGCGTCGAGTACAGGACGATACAGCATCACATCGAGGTGCTCAAGAAGAACTCCCTGGTCGACTCCGCCGGCGACCACTACGGGCTGACCTACTTCCTCACCCCATGGATGGAGGCGCACATCGATATCTTCGACGACCTTTGCCGGAAGCTCAAGTTCGAACTTGAATGAGATTTTGAACAAATCTGCAAGGAATGTTGAGATATCGATAAATGGAATTTTGCACGCAGCGAAGTCCGATGCTATTTACCAACTCAGAACGTCGGGGCGTCGGCAACGCGGTCTTCGCGGTCACGGTCGTGATCCTCCTCGCGGTCGCGGCGGGCGGATACTTCCTTTACGGGACGAGGTCGACCATGGAAGAGACCACGACAGTGACGTCGACCGGCTCCATGAGCGAGTCCTCCTCGTCTTCAGCCATGAACGATACGACGGCGACCGCCATAGCGTTCGTCCCTGCGCACGGGCAGATGTTCGGCAGCGGCTGGCTGATCGTCGCGTCGATAGGCAACGGGGACTACGCTCTGACGCTGCACGCGACCGGATTGGAGTCCGCGGCGATGGGCGACTACATAGTGGAGGCCGCGCAGAACAGCGGCCAGATGGCCACCGTCCCGATTGCAGGCTCGAACGATACCCTCAGCGAGTTCACCGCTGACAGCTCAGGAAACGGTCAGTTCTTCACCGTCCTGATGGAGAGCCCGGGCTCCCTCTACGAGAGCGTCTCGGTAGTCTACCTCCCCGCGATGGAGATGCAGAACGCGACCGTCGTGGCCACCGCCTCGCTGACGATGTAGCCACGGCTCGGGACCGTCGGGCTTTAAGCGCCCGACCGACCATACCGGGCCTGTGGAGCCCAAACGTAGCGTAGAGGGGATTTCATACAGCCTAAGGCGCTACCTCTCGATGAAGTCGGCGTACTCGCCCGACTTCTCGCCCGATGGCCAGAGGGTCGCTTACCTCTCGGACCTGACAGGGGTCCCGCAGGTCTGGATGACCGGCGTTTCCGGGTCTAGCGCTCCGCAGCAGATCACGCTGGAAGACGAAAGGGTCGGGTTCCTGAGCTTCGCACCAAGAAGCGAGAGGATAGCCTTCGGAATAGACCGCGGCGGCAGCGAGCGGTTCCAAATCCACATGCTGGAAGGAGGGGGCGACTCGGTCGTCAAGCTCACAGACGAGCCGAGCGTGATCCACAACTGGGGAGACTGGTCTCCCGACGAGAACGCCATCACTTTCTCCTCGAACGCGAGGAGCCAGGAGTACTTCGACATCTATGTCGAAGACTTGGACGACCGCTCCACGGAGCTGGTCTACCGGTACGACGGGAACGCCTATCCAGTGACCTGGAGCCCGGACGGCTCCAAGATACTCTTCGAGGTGATGCACGCCCCCTTCAACCACGACCTCTTCCTCCTGGAGCTGGACGACAGGAGGGCCGACCTGCTGACGCCTCACAGCGGGGACGCCGCGTTCTACTCACCTACGTTCGACGAGACGGGGAGGTTTGTGTATTGCGTGACCGACAAGGATAGGGAGTTCGCTGCCGTCGCCAGGATCGACACAGCCTCCCACGAGCTCGAGTACCTCTACGCCGAAGACTGGGACGTCGAGGGCCTCTCTGCGACGAGGGACAAGGAGACCATCGCGTTCACGGTGAACGAAGGCGGCGCCTCGAGGCTCATGGTCTGGGACCTCCCGACCAAGGTCCGCCAGGAGTTGGCGCTGCCGAAGGGCCTGGTCGGCGGGCTCGACTGGTCGAACGACGGTAAGAAGCTGGGGTTCTCGCTCTCCTCTTCCTCGGCGAACTCCGACGTCTGGATGTTCGAGTTCGAAGACAGGAGGTCGATGCGAGGCAGCCTCTCGCGGCTCACCACCTCTTCGACATGCGGCATCCCAGCGTCGAGCTTCGTGGAGCCCGAGCTCGTAAGGACGCGCTCTTTCGACGAGCTCGAGGTCCCGTCGTACCTCTACCTCCCCAAGACCGGGGCGGCGCCGTATCCTCTGGTCGTCCTGCTCCACGGCGGACCGGAGTCGCAGTTCAGGCCCGGCTTCAGCCCGCTCATCCAGTTCTTCCTGAAGCTCGGCTTCGGGGTCCTCGCCACGAACTTCCGGGGGAGCACGGGATACGGCAGGCGGTACACCCACCTCGACGACGTGAGGGGGAGGATGGACACGGTCAAGGACGCGGAGTTCGCGGTCCGGCACGTCTTGGAGAAATATCCCCTCGACCAGAAAAGGGTCGCCGCCTGGGGAGGGAGCTACGGAGGGTTCATGGTCCTGGCGTGCCTCTACTCGAACCCGGGGATGTGGGCCGCGGGGGTGGACATCGTCGGCATCTCGAACTTCGTCACCTTCCTCAAGAACACCGGGCCATGGCGGCGAAAGCTGAGGATAGCCGAGTACGGAGACCCCCAGGCGGACAAGGACTTCCTCGAGAGCATATCGCCAAACAACAACGCCCGCCTCATCAGGTCGCCGCTCTTCATCATCCACGGGACCAACGACCCGCGAGTCCCGATCGGCGAGGCGGAGCAGATCGCGGAGACGCTAAAGAGGCTGGGCCGGGAGGCGCACCTCATGAAGTTCGAGGACGAGGGTCACGGGCTCATCAAGCTGAAGAACAGGGTCGCGGGATACACGGCGGCGGTCGAGTTCCTGATGAGACACATCTCTAGCTGACGGCCGCAAGGCGACGTTTGCGCCGACGAAAGCAACAGCGACCCGCATGAAATGCTAGCAAGCAAGAGCGAAAGAATGCCCTTGTTGCCGGATCTCAAATCGGCGGACTCCTCAAGAACAAAATTGGCTCCACCTTTGCCTCGTATCCTTTTAGCCTACAGAATCACTAATACTGAAACCTATTAACCAAGCGCTGCCAATTAGCAGTCCGGCTTGGTTCTTCCGAGGTTCAAACCTACCGAATCTCCTTGAAAGCATCGCCAGAGAAGACATAGGGGCGGAATGTTGATGTTCAGCCGTTCGGATTATCATGATATGTTGCGAGGAGGGCATCATGGCGGCGTGATCAGACCATGAACACCCAGCCCCAACCCCTTCTCGTCCTGCCGTTGCTCTTCCTTATTCTCATAATGCCTCTGAACCAGGCAAGCGCGGCGTCCTTGGGACAGTGGACATCGACGACAGACTATCCGATTCATGTCGCTGGGGACTCATGCGTCACATACTCAGAATACGTCTACTGCGTCGGGGGTTTCGACTCACACGGCAATGACTACAACAACGTGTACTACGCTCCGCTGTCCCCGTCGGGGATAGGCAGCTGGTCGGCCTCCACCGCGTACCCGGCCAAGGTCGACAGCGCTGCCTGCTTCACCGGCGGGGCCACGATCTACTGTGTCGGCGGCGAGAACGCGGCGAGCGTCCTCAGCAACGTCTACACGACATCGATCTCCCCTTCTGGTCTGGGAACATGGTCCAGCGCAGTCGCGTACCCTCACACCATTGCCGGTGCGTCGTGCGTCGTGAATTCGGGCTATGTCTACTGCGTTGGAGGATTCAACGTGAACGGGGAAGGTTCGAGTTCGACTTACTACGCGTCGATCTCCTCCGGTATCAGCTCGTGGATGAGTACAACGCCGTATCCCTTCAACGTCTACACCGTGCCGTGCGTGGCGCAGGCCAACTACATCTACTGCATCGCCGGCGAGCAGGAGAACTTGGTCGGGGGGACTGGGGCCCAGACCAATTTCCCGACAGCCCAAGTGTATTACGCCCCCCTCTCTTCGTCGGGGATAGGAAGTTGGTCCGTTTCGTCGGCTTATCCTCAGGCCCTCTCTTCACCTTCGTGCGTCGCGTATTCAGGTGATGTCTACTGCCTCGGAGGCTACGGGCCGACCCAACTGAGCAATAGCAGCGCATACACGACCGCAATCTCGTCGTCGGGCGTAGGTCCTTGGACGTCCACAACCTCGTACCCTGTCCCGTTCGACGTAAGCTCCTGCGTCTCTGACCTCTCTAACATCTACTGCATTGCTGGCAGGTCGTCCGGCGCGAACGGAGTTTCCGTTCTGAGCTCCGACTACTATGCCACTCTTAGCCCTTCGGGACCTCTCACGACTACGACTTCGACGTCTGTTTCAGCGGCGACCTCCACCTCAAGCTCCTCCTCGACTTCGACCTCAACCTCGACATCAACCTCCACTTCTAGCACGAGTTCGACGGTGCCAGAGTTCCCCACTGCGGCTGCCCTTCCGCTCGTTTTGGCGGCCTGCTTGTTCGTCGTCGCTGTGCTGGGTCCCAGGAAGTTTGCACGCTCGAGCGGCAGCGGCGAAGGGACCTGAGGATGCAATCCGTCACTTTGGCGACGGCTGGTGCTGTTCCGCTGCTCCAACGCTCGCCACCTGCGGCGTAGGCCTGTTTGCGAACCTGTACACCACGTACACGTAGACAAGGAAGATCGGTATGATCAGCAGGTTCTCAAGATTCGTCGGAGTGGTCAGCATGGACAGCAAGTTCTGACTCTCCGTCAGCTGTCTCGATAGCGGCACGAAGAGCAGCCCGCTGTACAAGAACACTTCCGCGACGAACCATTGCGTCGGGAACGAGAGGAGGATCGCGGAGACGACCACCTTCATGTTCGCCTGCTTCACCTTCCTCACCTGGTTCTTGAGCACGTAAGTGGCCGAGACCACCACGACTATCCCAAGCCCCATGCCCAACACCGTCGACTCGTAGTTATAGGGGAGGAGCCCGACGAGGACGATGGCCGCCTCGAAGGCCTCGATTGCGCCCACCGAGAACCCCGTCGACATCACCCCCTTCTCGAAGTGGTCGGCGGATACCTTGTTCTTCCTGGAGTTGAGCACTGAGCGCCTCGCGCTCTTGATGAGCCGCTGCCCGAAGTAGAGCAGAAGGACCCCGCCGATTAGCTTCACGTCGACGATGGGGAGGCGGGCGATGGCCGCGCCGACGACGAACATCGGGGTGAAGACGGCCAGGACGCCCAGCGCGACATAGAAGAACGCGGCGGGCCTCCTGGACTCCCCGTATAGCGCCAGCCCGACGGCGGATGCCTCGACCATCTCGAGCATGGTTATACCCAGCGCCGCGAAGAATGTTGCCGGGTCGAAGATCATCAGCCCAACTCTCTTGGCCTCGGATGAGCATGCCTGACTACTGCCGGCTTATCCAAAATTGACAATTGCATTTACCTCGTATTCTCTTATTAATCTGCCGAACTCTCCACCCAACAATTCAAATTCGGTGATGAGGGTGACAACAATACTAATTCTCGGAATCCTCGCCTGGTTTCACATACTCTCTGCGATTGGATGGTTCGGCGGTGACATCGTGCTCCTCATCGGAATGGAACCAAAGCTCGGAAAGCTGTCTCCTGCTACGAGGGGTGAATTGGTGACGACCCTATTTCCAAGGCTTAACAGACTCGAGATGATCTTCGCCACATCGACGGTGCTCTTCGGCCTCCTCTACGCATATGCGCTTACGGGGGGAAACCTGACTATGCTCTCCCCGGCAACCTCGTGGGGTCTTGCGATAACGGTCGGGGCGACACTGGGCTTCATCGCGTTTCTGCTCGAAGCTGTCGTCGACTATCCCGCTGAGAAGAAGGTGATCGCAATCATGAAGGAGATGCAGGCCAATAATCAACTAGCACCGCCAGCTGAGCTATCCAAGTATCATGAGCGGAGCGAATTCGCGGAAACGGCTGTGCTGATTCTCTTGTTCACGTCGCTGTCATTCATGGTGGCATCCGGAATGCTGTAGTGTCTGAAGGGGAGATCGCAGTAGGTGACGCGGACAGCGTCAGCACGTCTCACCCCGTCGGCCCTTTCGGCCTGCTCGGGGGCGGAAAGAACGACGGCGGCTGGGACGGATCCGGGATGTCAGACGCGCGCCTGTCCATACTGCCGGAGGTCACCCAATACAACATCTTCTCTTCCGCGGTGCTGGCGTCCGAAGTCGTGGGGTTCCTCGACGCGTCCATCCGGAAGGCGAAGCCATGGGCCGACCCTTGGGCTTATTCTTGGGCCGCTGGTCTAACCGCGAAGTGCAGTGCGGGGGGTGCAACCTGAACTTTAAGTTCAAATCCCACCTGATCGTAACCTTGATGGCCGTTCTTCCTTAAGCTGGCAGGTGTATGCGAAGAGCCGAGATGCCCGCCTTTCTCAAGAATGAGAATTGTCATCCTCTCTTATTAAAGGAAATCGACGAATGAATTGTCCGCGAGATAATGACGACTACAGCGGACTGGGCAGCCGTCAATCTCAGAGGTCCGTTTGACTTTTCCTTCGAGAGAAGGCGGGTGGCCCAAGATTTCCGTATGCAGACAAAGTATGTCCACTTCCAGCCGAACGGAAGGAGAGTCGGGACAGAATCCTATGCCCTAAACCTCCATTATGACCCGAAGGCATCGCAGGCGGGAAACTTTGACCAATATACGGTCTCGGAACTTCAGTTACAAACCAATGACAGTTCGCCCGTTACCATCCCTCAACTCAGAAACTGGACCTACACATTCAACCCGACACTGTCCGGAGACGAGCGCGGGCCTCTCTGGGGCATCTCGCAAGAGAAATTCGTTAACCTAACAGACGATCAGGAGAAGGCGTTACCCTTCAGCATCCGCTACGCTTCTTACGTCAATTTCATCGACTTCCATAGCTTCAACGACATTTTCACACGACCGATGAAGCTTGGAAAAGGAATCCAGGACCTCAAGGAGATAGGTCAAAGGATTGTCCACCCCGCGTCTTTCATCGAGGCTTCGGTCAAGTTCGTCAATGAGATTAAACCCGGATCTACTTTTCAGAATGGCGAGGTAAGCCTTGAATTGAAGGGCGTCAGCGTTGTAGATGGAGCTCCCTGCGCGCTGGTTGGGTACGACGCCGGCGATAGCAAGGTCAAGATGATCATCCCAGATCCCAGCGGTAAAGAGAGCGTCACGGAGGGTGTTGATCAATACAAGGGAGACATCTACATTGATTTGGTCACTCTCGGGGTCAGAAAAGCCACCCTCGACGAACACATGGTGCAAGAGACGAGTACTCAAGGATCTCCTTCAAGAATCAACGAGTACACGGTCCGCCACATCCTGTTGCGTTCAGTCGGCTGAGAGGTCAAAAGGTGTGCGGGGGTGCGCACCGCACTTTAAGTTCAAGTCCCAACGGATTGCTCGATTTCCGGACCATCTCATGTAAAAGGTATGCGGGGGGTGGGATTCGAACCCACGAACCCCTGAGGGACGAGGTCCTAAGCCTCGCGCCGTTGACCAGGCTGGGCGACCCCCGCGCACTTGCGCCCCAACCGCCCCGAGTTCGGCTTAACAGTTTTGCGTCGGCTCAGGTTGCGCTCGCGTTTGTGCGACAGCTGGCGCAGTCCGCGAAGGGATTATAACAAATCGACAGAGGGGATGCTTCGAAGTGACCGTAGGCGAGAGCGTCCTCGACGCGATTGGCAACACCCCGCTGATCCGATTGAAGGCTGTCACCCGCGGCTTGAAGCCTCACATATACGCCAAGCTCGAGTTCATGAACCCCGGAGGGTCCGTCAAGGACAGGATCGCCGTTTATCTTGTCGCGGACGCGGAAAGGAGGCACCTCCTAAAGAAGGGAGGGACCATCATCGAGCCGACCTCCGGCAACACGGGCGTCGGCCTGGCCATGCTCGCGGCCGTCCGCGGCTACAAGGCGGTCTTCACGATGCCCGACAAGGTCAGCGAAGAGAAGAGGGCCCTGCTCCGCGCCTATGGGGCGAAGGTCGTGATCGCCCCGACGGACCTCCCTCCCACCTCGCCGGACCACTACGTCAACGTCGCAAAGAGGCTCGCCAAGGAGACCCCGAACTCGTTCATGCCGAACCAGTACGTGAACAAGGCCAACCCGAAGGCGCACTTCGCCACGACCGGACCGGAGATATGGCGGCAGACGAAGGGCCGAATCGACGCGCTCGTGGCGGGAGTCGGGACGGGCGGCACCATCTCGGGCGCTGGAAAGTACCTGAAGGGCAAGAAGAAGTCCTTGCTGGTGGTGGGCGTGGAGCCAGAAGGCTCCATCTACGGCAACCTCAAGCACGGGACAAAGGACCCGCTGCACCCCTACCTAGTCGAGGGAATCGGGGAGGACTTCGTCCCCGACACCTACGACGAAGCCGCGGTGGACGACATAATCAGGGTGAGCGACGCCGAGAGCGTCGGCATGGCTCGCCGGCTCGCCGTCGAGGAAGGCATCCTCGCAGGCGGCTCGTCAGGGAGCGCCGTCGCGGGCGCGTTGGAGCTTGCGAGGAGGAAGCCTAGCCTAAGGCTCATCGTCGTCATCATCCCAGACTCCGGTAGGAGCTACCTGAGCAAGATATACAACCCGAGTTGGTTGAGGGATAACGGGTTCGCGCAAGATTAAAGTCACGCGGCCCGGCGCGGCCCCCATGCGCTTTGACACGAGGGCCGTCCACGTAGGCAACGAACCTGACGAGCTCACCGGCGCGGTGACCCCGCCCATCTACACATCGTCCACCTTCGCCCAGGCCAAGATCGGGAAGACCAAGGGATACGAGTACTCCAGGACCGGTAACCCGACGAGGGGGAGGCTCGAGAGGGCGGTCGCTGACCTCGAAGGAGGGAAGTTCGGCCTCGCCTTCGCGTCCGGGCTAGCCGCGGAGACGGCCGTAGCCGGCCTCCTCCAGAAAGGGGACCACGCGATCATCTGCAACGACGTCTACGGCGGGACCTTCAGGCTCTTCAACAAGGTCTTCAGAAACTTCGGGATCTCCTTCGACAGGGTCGACGCGACGGACCCGGTGAACCTTGAGCGCGCCATAAGGCCGAGGACGAAGATGGTCTGGATGGAGTCCCCGACCAACCCGCTCATGCAGGTCCTCGACATCCGGGAGATAGCAAAGGTCTCGAAGAGCCACGACCTGACCCTCACCGTCGACAACACCTTCGCCTCTCCGGCCCTCCAGAACCCCCTCAAGCTGGGCGCCACCATAGTGGTCCACAGCACGACCAAGTACATCGGCGGCCACAGCGACCTGGTGGGAGGCGCTGTCGCCACGTCGAGCAGAGAGCACTACGAGAAGGTGAAGTTCCTCCAGAACGCGACCGGTTCTGTCCCGGGTCCCTTCGACTGCTACCTCGCCCTAAGGGGGCTCAGGACCCTCCATCTCCGGATGGAGAGGCACTCAAAGAACGCCGCTGCCGTGGCGGAGGCTCTCTCCAAGGACACCGGGCGGGTCAAGGAGGTCTACTACCCTTTCCTCATCACGTCGCCCTCCTACAGGGTCGCGAGGAGGCAGATGTCCGCTGGCGGAGGGATGATCGCGTTCAGGATGAAGGGCGGCTACGGCGCGACGTCGAAGTTCCTAGAGTCCTTGAAGGTCTTCACCCTCGGTGAAAGCCTGGGCGGGGTCGAGTCCTTGGCGGAGCACCCGGCGAGGATGACGCATTCGTCGCTTCCTCCAGGGGAAAGGAGAAGGCTGGGGATCACCGACGACCTGATCCGGCTCTCCGTGGGCGTGGAAGACACCCAGGACCTCGTCCAGGACGTCAAGGGTGCCCTCAGAGCTGCACTACCGCGCTCCTCCTGACTCGCCGGGGCGGCGCGCTTACTGCAGGAGTCGATTCTTTCCCCGCACGACCTAAGACAATCGTCGTATGCGCTCAGCAAGGCTTATAAGACAATCGTCGAAGGCCTGCAAAATCACCGTGCAATGAATTGGCTCGACTATTAGCGTTCGTGAACATCTTCGTGGAGTCGTCCCTGATGGACGACGTAGTGGCGGCACTGACAAAGCTCGAGAACCTCGAGGAGCTGTACGAGGTGACGGGTGAGTTCGACATCGTGACGCTCCTCTCCGCCGCGGACATCGAAGAGTTCAGGGACGTCCTGAAGAACAGGATCATGAAGATCAAGGGAGTCAAGAGCACAGTGAGCTCAGTCGTGTTGAAGGCCTACAAGGGGCCCAGATACATCCAAGAGCTACAAAGGGTCAGCGAGCCGCAGAAAGCAAAGCCATCGCGTTAGTAGGCGGGGCCTGAGTCGGTCTCGCCGCAAGGGAGGACAGAGTGAAAGTGAATGATAGACATACCAGAACTAGTCACTGTATTTCTCATTCTCGGAGGCACCATGGCCGTAGCGTGGCTCATCGCGCCATACATCACCGGGATCTACACGAAAGCCCCGAGCCGCCTGGACCGGTTCCTCAACCCGATTGAGAACTGGATCTACAAGCTGACGGGGACCGACCCAGCCCATGGGATGGGGTGGAAGGAATACTTCTTCGCGGCCTTGCTGGTCAACGTAGTCCAGATGGCGATAGCCTTCTCCATACTCAGCCTCCAAGGAGTACTCCCCCTCAATCCGATGAAATTCGGGGGGATGAGCTGGGACCTTGCGCTAAACACCGTAATCTCGTTTGCGACCAACACCAACCTGCAGCACTACAACGGCGAGACCACCCTCTCCTACCTCAGCCAGATGGGGGCGAT
The DNA here is from genome assembly GCA_963820505.1 of uncultured Nitrososphaerota archaeon. GTDB lineage: Archaea > Thermoproteota > Nitrososphaeria > Nitrososphaerales > Gagatemarchaeaceae > Gagatemarchaeum. The sequence continues at coordinate 41,770 of CAWFZY010000003.1, forward strand.
CCAATTCCTCCAGTTCACCTCCGCTGCGACGGGCATCTGCATGGGAGTCGCGATGGTGCGCGGGCTCATCGTTGGGTCGAAGGACATGGGGAACTTCTACGTCGACTTCATCAGGTCGCTCACCAGGCTGCTGATACCGTTCTGCTTTGTGGCCGCGCTCATCCTCGTCTGGATGGGAGTCCCCCAGACCATCGGCGGATACGTCACGATAAAGACGGTCGAGGGGGCTACCGGCTCGGTCCTCGTCGGGCCTGTGGCCTCGCTCGTCTCGATAATGCAGCTTGGGACCAACGGCGGCGGTTACTACGGTGCGAACTCGGCCTATCCCTTCATGAACCCCAGCCCGCAGTCGGACATCCTCGAGATTTGCCTGATGCTGCTCCTCCCGACGGCGCTCGTCTTCGTCTTCGGCCAGCTCCTCGGGAAGAAGCGGGAGTCGATACCTGTGTTGATTGGAGCATACTTGCTCTTCATCATCGACCTCGCTATCGCGTTCATACCCACTATTCCCCAACTGGGTCCGGATATGGAGACTAGGTTCGGCGGCTTCATGTCTTCTTTCTGGACGGTTGTGACGACGGCGGTCACCACGGGATCGGTCAACTCCGCGCTCGCCGGGATGCACCCTCTAGTGATTCTTGGCGGCTTCATGGGGATGCTGATCCAGGCGACCCCGGGCGGGAAGGGCGTCGGCTTGGCCTACATGATCATGTACATCGTCATAACCGTCTTCATAGTCGGGCTGATGTCCGGCAGGACGCCTGAGTACCTGGGCATCAAGATAACCTCGCGCGACGTTAAGCTCGTCCTTGTAGCCTTCTTGATCCACCCAATCATCATACTCGTCCCGACCATCCTGGCGTACGCCTCTGGTGCGGCGGCGGCGATCGGGCTGACCGGCAACTCCGTAGGGTTCACGCAGGTGCTCTGGGAGTTCACCACAGCGGCCGCGAACAACGGCTCGGACTTTCTCGGCTCCTCGGCCAATACCGTGTTCTTCAATCTCTCGACCGCCGCGGTCATCTTCATCGGGCGGTACGCCCCGATAGGACTGATGCTCGCCCTCGCGGGCTCCGTCATAGGGAGGAAGCGGAGCGTCACGGCAGGCGGCCTGAGGACAGACAGCCTCACCTTCTCGCTGGTGCTGGTGGGCAGCATCCTCATCTTGGTCGTCCTGACCTTCCTGCCCTTCCTGTCGCTCGGCCCGATACTCTCGTACTTCCAAGGGAACGTGAATGGGCTTGGGTAGCAAGACCTCGAAGGACCGCGGGACTCCGGAGGTCGTCGGGCGCGGCCGGCGGATGTCTATCGTCTCGGGGAAGGTCCTGGCCGACTCGTTGGTGAGGCTAAGCCCGACAAGGCTGATTTCGAACCCCGTGATGCTGATAGTCGAGATAACCTTCTTCATCGTCGCGGCGATGGCCGTCTACCCTCAGGGCTTCATACCCGTCGCGAGCGTGAGCGAGAGGCTCTACTACGTCGAGATCGCCGTCATACTCTTGATCACCGTCTGGTTCAGCACCCTCTCGGATTCGCTCGCTGAGCAGCAAGCGAAGAACACCGCGAGCAGCCTCCGGAAGCTCGAGACCGAGGTTCCGAGCAAGAAGGTCGTCAGGGATGGATGGTCCCAGAGCATAGTGCAGACCTCGTCGAAGGACCTCCGGAAGGGAGACCTCATCCTTCTGGAGAAGGGAGACCTCGTCGGGCTAGACTCCGAGGTGCTGGAAGGGATTGCGATGGTCGACGAGTCGCTCCTGACGGGCGAGTCAGCCCCGGTCAAGAAGGCGACAGGCGACGTGCTGATAGGCGGTTCGAGGGTTGTCAGCGACACCCTGACGGCGAGGGTCACCGCCAACCCCGGGGAGACCTACGTCGATCAGATGATCAAGATGGTGGAGTCTTCCAAGAGGCCCAAGACGCCGAACGAGCAAGCCGTCACCATGGTCCTCCTCGGGTTGACCGCCATCTTCACGATCATCATAGCGTCGCTCTTAGGACTCTCCATAACGCTCAATCTCGGAGCCGACCTGTCCGTCCTCATCGCCCTCTACGTCTGCCTTCTCCCCACGACGATAGGCGCCTTGCTCCCTGCGATAGGCCTTTCAGGGATATCTAGGCTCTACGCGAGGAGAATAGTAGCAAAATCGGGCAAGGCCATAGAGACGGCGGGGGACGCGGACGTCATCCTCCTAGACAAGACGGGCACCATAACGGTGGGGAACAGGCGGGCTATCGAGTTCCTGCCGATAGCGGGGCACACCGAGAGGGAAGTGGGCGAGGCGGCCTTCCTCTCCTCGTGGGCAGACGACACCCCCGAGGGTCGGAGCATAATCAATCTGGCCTATGAGCGGGGCTTCGTCCCGCGCGAGCTCAACTCGCTCGCCCTCTCGGAGGTCCAGGAGTTCTCCGCGAGCACCCGCACCAGCGGAGTGACGATAACGCGCGGGATGGGCTTCGTCCCGTCAAAGGCCGACAGGACGGGGGAGGCCAGGATGAGGTTCAGCGGAAAGAAATATGCAAGCTCGGAGAACGGCTCCGGCGAACTCACCATCACCAAGGGTGCGCCCGACTCGATCAGGGACTCGGTAGCTTCGGTCCCGCCGGACTTCGAGCCTACCGTGAACGGTATAGCGTCGGCCGGAGAGACGCCGATGGCGATAGCGCGCAACGGCACAGCGATCGGGGTCATCAGGCTCAAGGACGTGATGAAGGAGGGGATCAAGGAGAAGATCCAGGCGGTGAAGACGCTGGGTATTCGCCCGGTGATGATAACCGGCGACCAGCCGCTGACCGCAAAGTCGATCGCGGCCGAGGTCGGGATCACGGAGTACGTCCCCCGCGCGAAGCCGGAGGACAAGTTCGAGATCGTCAAGAAGGAGCAGGCCCAGTCGAGAATTGTCGCGATGATTGGGGACGGGACGAACGACGCCCCGGCCCTGGCGGTCGCGGACGTCGGGATGGCCATGAACTCGGGGACCGAGGCGGCGAAGGAAGCCGCGAACATGGTGGATCTGGAGTCGAACCCTGCGAAGATAATCGACGTCGTCATGCTGGGGAAGCAGCTCCTCATGACGCGGGGCGCGGTCACCGCCTTCAGCATCGCGAACGACGTCGCGAAGTACTTCGCGATCATGCCGGTGCTCTTCGCCACCGCCATCCCGCAGCTCCAGGCCATGAACATCCTCGGACTAGGGTTGCACACGGCCGTGCTCTCGGCGCTGATATTCAACGCCATCATCATACCCTTGCTCATCCCCCTAGCCATGAGGGGCGTCTCCTTCAAGCCGGCCGACACGATGACCATCTTCCTGAGGAACGTCCTGATCTACGGGATAGGCGGCGTGATCGTCCCGTTCGTAGGAATCAAGCTCATCGACCTGCTGATCTCCGCCCTATAGGTGAAAAAGAATGGGAGACTCTAACACAAACCCGGGAAAGAAATCAAGCCACGTGAGGCCGATCATAGCCGTTGCGGTCGTCTCGCTCCTCGTCTGCGGCCTGCTATTCCCGCTCGTGGTCACCGGAGTGGCCCAGCTCGTCTTCCCATACCAGGCGAACGGCGAACTCGCCTCTCTCAACGGACACGCCGTCGGCTCCGTAATCGCGGTCAACTCGACCGACTACTCACAGCCTGTCTTCTTCCATCTGAGGAACGATTCGGCGTCGGGGTTCGACCCAGACATCCCTCTCCAGGGACCCGGCTCCGCGGACTCGCAGATACCCGGGATAAGCAGCGCCACGGGGATACCCGCCCAGACGCTGCAGGGGATAGTCAACCAGAACGTCGAAGGGGTGTGGTGGATATTCGGCAGCCCCTACGTGAACGTCCAGAAGGTGAACCTCCTTCTGATTCACGACTGTGAGACGGGCCTCCTTCCGACCAGCGACTGCAGTGCCTACGCCGACTACACCGGTTAGTGCTGCGCCTTCGCTTTCGCCTTCTTCCTCTTGTCTGCTTCCGCCTTCAGCTTCTTGGCCTTCTTCTCGGCGGTCTTCTTGTCGAACATCCCCAAGGGGGCGTCGCTCTCCACAAAGCCGTGCGCGATCGTGATGATGTTCCTCACCAGCGTCTTCGTCTCGGGGTCGTTCTTGGAGAGGACGACCTTGAGGTTCCTGCGGTCTAGGACCGCGAACTCCGGCGCCTTTTCCATCTTCTTTATCTCGTCGACCGCGCGCTCCAGCGCGTATTCGTTTCCGAAGAGCCCCCTTACCTCCCAGTCTCCCCCTGCCATAGCCCCTGCGCCTGGATGATGAAATAAAAGGATTAGAGGCGGCGAGACGCCGAACGGCGTCGCCTTCGGCTCACGCGTTAAATACTCCCGGTCTGCCTCGGGGTTTTCATGGCCGGCGGCGAAAAGTCGTTCGATTTTGCCGTTGACAGGCTCGAGACCTACAAGGGGAGGGCTGACTTTTGCAACCTGCACAAGGTCTCCGAGCGGGGGCACGACATCAGCCGGCTCCCCTATTCCATCAAGATACTCCTAGAGAACGCGATCCGGCACTCCAAGACCGTCGGGGGCGCGCTGGAGGCCGCCAACCGGCTTCTCGAGTGGCCGAGGAGCGTCGGCTCCGAGTTCCCATTCGTACCCTACAGGGTCCTGCTCCAGGACTACACCGGCGTGCCCCTCATAGTGGACCTCGCTGCGATGAGGGACGCCATGTCGAGACGGGGAAAAGACCCGGGCAAGATCAACTCGATCGCACCCATCGACCTCGTCATCGACCACTCTGTGCAGGTCGATAGTTGGGGTAGCTCCATCGCCTTCGAATACAACATCGAGAAGGAGTACGAGAGGAACTCAGAGAGGTACGCCCTGCTGAAGTGGGCGCAGGACTCTTTCAAGAACATGAGGGTCTTCCCTCCGGGAAAGGGGATATGCCACCAGGTCAACCTCGAATACCTCTCGACGGTCGTGGCCGTCGGCGAGAAGGGCGGGAGGCGGTTCGTCTGCCCCGACACCGTGGTCGGGACCGACTCCCACACGCCCATGGTGAACGGCCTGGGGGTGCTGGGTTGGGGCGTAGGAGGGATGGAGGCAGAGGCGGCAATGCTGGGCGAGCCGTGCCACATCCCGATCCCGCGTGTGGTGGGAGTGAAGCTCGTGGGCGAGCTTCAGGAGGGCGCGACCACCACGGACCTTGTGCTGGCTATCACGGAGCTCCTGAGGAGCAAGAACGTGGTCGACGCGTTCGTCGAGTACTTCGGGGAGGGGTACATTCGGCTCTCGGTACCCGACCGGGCGACACTCGGGAACATGTCCCCAGAATACGGCGCCACGGTGGGGTTCTCGCCGGTCGACAAGGCCACCATGCGCTATCTCTACGACACGGGCAGGGATGAAGCACAGATCAAGCTGGTGGAGGAGTATTGCAAGCTGCAGGGGCTCTTCCTCACGCCGGAGTCGCCCGACCCGCGCTACTCCGAAGTCCTGGAGGTCGACATGGCCAAGATTGAGCCTTCGGTCGCGGGCCCAAGAAATCCGGAGGAGAGGAGGGCGCTGAGGGACCTACCTTCCTTCGCGCGGTCGCTGGTCGCGGGCCAGGCGAAAGCTCGGACCGCGACGGTCCAACAAAGCCCACGCCGAGGTTCCGCGGAGGGCGGGGCGGTGCAGCTCGAACGTCAGATGCTCATCCAGCAGGAAGGGCCGGGGCAGAGCGCCGAGGGGCTCGCCGACGGCTCCGTTATCATAGCCGCGATAACCAGCTGCACCAACACCTCGAACCCGACGGTGATGATCGGGGCCGCCCTGCTCGCGCGCAATGCGGTCCGCAAAGGCCTGGCGCCGAAGCCTTTCGTGAAGTGCAGCCTCGCTCCCGGGTCCACCGTCGTGAAGGACTACCTCGACGGGTCGGGTCTCCTCACGTACCTAGACCGGCTCGGGTTCTACCTCGTCGGATACGGGTGCACGACCTGCATCGGCAACAGCGGCCCTCTCTCGCCCGCCGTGGAGGAGGCGATAACCGAGAGGGGTCTCTACGTCGTCGCGGCGCTGAGCGGCAACAGAAACTTCGACGGGCGCATCAACCCTCTCGCCAAGGGGGCCTTCCTCATGTCCCCGATGCTCGTGGTGGCCTTCGCGCTCGCCGGGAACATCGACTTTGACTTTTTCAACCAGCCGCTCGGCGTGGGGAGGGACGATGGCAAGGCGGTGTATCTGAAGGACCTCTGGCCGAGCTTGAAGGAGATAAAGGAGGTGGCCGAAAAGTCCCTGAGCCGCGACCTCTACAAGAGGAGGTACGCGGACGCGCTGGTCGGCGACGAGAAGTGGAGAGCCCTCTCCTCCAGAGCGAGCGCGACCTTCCCCTGGGACGACTCGTCCACATACGTGAGGAATCCGCCCTGGTTCACATCCCAAGCCGGAGGAGATTCGAGGACGGGAGCGCACAAGGACATCGAAGACGCACGAGCGCTCGCGCTATTCGAGGACAAGATAACCACGGACCACATCTCCCCCGCCGGCGCCATCCCGGCCGACAGCCCCGCAGGGAGCTACCTGCTCGAGCACGGGGTCGATTTCGTTCATTTCAGCACCTACGGGAGCAGGAGGGGCAACCACGAGGTGATGGTCAGGGGAGGCTTCAGCAACACCCGGCTGAAGAACCTCCTCGCCGACGGTAAGGTCGGGGGGTACACCAAGCACTTTCCCAGCGGCGAGGTGTTGACGATCTACGACGCATCCGTGAGGTACCTGGAGCAGGGAGTGCCGCTGCTGGTCGTCGCGGGCAAGCAATACGGCGGGGGGAGCTCCCGCGACTGGGCAGCGAAGGCCCCGAAGCTCCTCGGGGTGAAGGCAGTGGTCGCAGAGACATTCGAGAGGATCCACCGGAGCAACCTAGTGGCCATGGGCGTCCTCCCGTTGGAGTTCGCACCCGGAGAGAGCGCCAAGACGCTCGGCCTGAAGGGAGACGAGGTCTTCTCGATCACCGGGGTGAAGGGGCTCAAGCCCGGCGCGAGGCTCGAGGCGACTGCCAAGTCAAAGGGGAGGGAGGTGAAGTTCAAGCTGAAAACGAGGATCGACAATCAGGCCGAGATGGACTACTTCGACGGCGGAGGCGTCCTTCCCTACACGCTGACCCGACTGGCGACCTGATTCGCGTCTTATGCCGTCGACATTCTCAGCATCCCGTGCCGTATCTCCCGGCCAGGCATAGAGTAAGGGACTGTGAGCAACGGAAAGCTGTCTTCGACGAGCACAGCCGGAAGCGGAGGGAGCCTGGTTCCCGAGGCGGTCGAGTCTTTCGCAACTCGGAGAGGCCGGATGAAACCCTGCTCCTGACGGAGGGGGGACCTCTCAAAGGCCCGTGAGCTCACGCGATGGGGGAACCCGGACAGGATACGGAAGGATGCGGGTTGGCCGACCGGCCAGATGTCTACTTGCTCGAGCAAGTCGACGAATTGGACGCATGGTGGGCCACAAAATTCTTAAATAACTCCCACAAACAGTGTTTTTTTGGGTCCTTTAGAGTGTATTCTAGACCTATGCTAGGGTCAATTATGAATGTCGAGGCGGCTATCTGATGCCGACGAAGGCCAAGACGACTAGGGCAAAGAAGAAGGAGGAGGAACTCCCCTTCAAGATCACAGACCACATGCTCGTGCCGAAGCACGAGCTGATGCCCCCCGAGGAGTCGGCGGCGATCCTGAAACAGTATAACTCCTCTCCGCATGAGTTCCCGTTCGTCCTATCCACCGACCCGGCTGCAAAGTCAATCGGCGCGAAGCCGGGAGACTTCGTGAAGGTCACCAGGGCAAGCGAGACGGCCGGCGAGACGGTCTACTACAGGTACGTGGTGGAGGCCTAGAGAGAAAATGGCGACCACAACAAAGCAGCTAGACTCTTGGGCAGTGCTGCGCGACATCCTCCAGAGAGAGGGAGTCGCCAGGCAGCACCTCAACAGCTACAACGAGTTCATCGCGAAGGGGCTGCAGTCGATAATAGACGAGATCGGGGAGACCGAGATAGAGACGGTCAGCACCCCGTACAAGGTCAAGTTCGGGAGGGTCGAGCTCGGCAGGCCCAGGATCGTGGAGATCGACGGCTCAGTGAGCAACATCTTCCCCATGGAGGCCCGCCTCAGGAACCTCTCCTACTCATCGCCCATCTACCTCGACATGACAATCGAGGAGGAGGGCATGTCGCGCGAGGCTACGCGGCAGCACATCGGGGACCTCCCCGTCATGGTAAAGTCTGATCTGTGCCAGCTCTCCAAGATGACGAAGGAGCAGCTCGTGATGTCGGGCGAAGACCCGAACGACCCGGGAGGCTACTTCATCATCAACGGCTCAGAGCGGGTCATCGTCGGGCTGGAGGACCTCTCCCCCAACAAGATCCTGGTCGACTTGGAGAAGGTCGGCGCCGTCTCCACCTACAAGGCTAGAGTGTACTCCTCGGTGGTGGGCTACAGGTCGAAGATGGAGGTCACCCTGAAGCAGGACGGCTCGATCAACGTGAAGGTGCCGAGCTGCCCAATCGACATCCCGTTCGTGATAATCATGCGCGCTCTGGGCTTCAAGTCCGACAAGGACATCGCCAACGCCGTGTCTCCGAAGCCCGAGATACAAGACCTCCTCGAGGTCTCGTTCGACAAGGCGAACGAGGCGCCCACCGAGAAGGACGCCCTCGTCTACATCGGCAACAGGGTCGCCCACGGCATGCTCGAGGAGTACAGGATCAAGCGCGCCCTCTCTATGCTCGACTGGGGCTTCCTGCCTCACCTCGGCAAGTCCGAGGACAAGAGGTACGACAAGTCCATGTTCCTCGGCGAGTCGGTGTGCAAGCTGCTCGAGCTGAGGCTGGGCTGGATCGAGGCAGACGACAAGGACCACTATGGCAACAAGGTGATCAAGTTCGCGGGGCAGATGCTCGCGGACCTCTTCCGCACATCGTTCAGGAACCTCGTGCGCGACATGAAGTATCAGCTCGAGAGGGCCGGGCAGAAGAGGGGCGGGAACGTCGTCGGGGCAGCGATCAGGACCGGCATCATCACCGACAAGCTCAACAACGCAATCGCGACAGGGAACTGGGGAAGGGGGAAGGTGGGAGTCACGCAGCTCCTCGACAGGACCAACTACCTGAGCACCCTCTCTCACCTGAGAAGGATCCAGTCGCCGCTGAGCAGGTCGCAGCCAAACTTCGAGGCCAGAGACCTCCATGCTACGCACTTCGGCAGGGTCTGCCCATCAGAGACGCCTGAGGGCGTCAACTGCGGGCTCGTGAAGAACCTGGCCCTTTCAGCGACAATCTCGGTCAGCGTCCCGCCGTCGGAGGTCGAAGAGCGGCTGTGGGAGCTCGGCGCCAAGTCGATCCGCGACATCCCAGAGAAGCTCGCGCTGGACGGGTGCAAGCTGTTCATGGACGGGAGGTTCATCGGCTACGTTGACGACGGCGAGAGGCTGGCCAAGGCGTTCAGGAAGCTCCGCAGGGAGGGACAGATCCACCCGAGCGCGAGCGTGATGTATTATGAGGCGGCGAACAAGAAGGGGTACTCGCGCCTCTACATCAGCCTCAGCGCCGGTAGGGTCATCCGTCCGCTCATCGTCGTCGAGAATGCAAAGCCGCTCCTCACCCAGGAGATGGTCGGCAAGATCGCTTCAAACGAGCTCACATGGAGGGACATCGTCGAGAGAGGCATAGTCGAGATGCTCGACGCGAACGAGGAGGAGAACTGCCTCGTGGCCATGTCGCCGGAGGAGGCCACCACAAAGCACACTCACCTCGAGCTCTACCCGGGAGCCATGTTCGGCATCGCAGCCTCTATCATCCCGTACCCAGAGCACAACCAGTCGCCGAGGAACACCTACGAGTCCGCTATGGCGAAGCAGAGCCTGGGCTTCTCCACGCCCACGTTCCCGCTTTCGACCTTCGTGAGGCAGCACCTCCTGGTCAACCCGCAGTCTCCGATGGTCCGAACCAAGAGCACCGAGCTGCTCAACATCGACGAGAGGCCTTTCGGCACCAACGCGGTCGTGGCCGTCCTCTCCTTCGAGGGGTACAACATCGAGGACGCGATAATCATGAACAGGTCGAGCATCGAGCGCGGGTTCGCTCGCTCCTTCTTCTACAGGCTCTACGAGGCTGAGTCGAAGCAGTACCTCGGAGGGATGAGGGACACC
>CAWFZY010000004.1:0-32707 GCA_963820505.1 uncultured Nitrososphaerota archaeon
GTTGTTCGCCCACTTGCCGGTGTAGTAGTTGTTGTCTGACCACGCCATTATTGTGATCGCGTCGGTCACGGGAACCTTGATCTTGCGTTTGGCGTGCTTCTGAGTGAAGAGGAACTCCTCCAGGTGGTAGTTCTCCTTGTACTTGGGGGCGGACCGTATAGACGCCATCCTCCAGTACTTGTTGTCGAAGCTCCTCACCCTGCCTACGAACTCGAACCCGGCGATGTTGGAGACGGGCGTCTCGTACATCTCGGTCCTCGCCTGCTCGCCGCTCCACACCAGGTCGAGCCCGGCGTCCTTGGCCAGGCCTTGGCCGGCGGTCTCGCACATCCTGATCGCGTACAGGAGAGAGAAGTCGACGATGGTCTTCTTCTCTTCGTCGCTGAATGCATATCGTTTCGAGAGCAGCCTGTAGAGGTCGGTCCTCCCTTCGATGTCGAGCCGGTCCCCCCACTGTTTCGCGGCCTGGAGGTCGTCGTCGGTGAGCGCCATCAGCCTGAACGGCTTGGACCTCCAGCCGAACTTAGGGAGGCTGCCTATCTCCTGCGTGGGGAAGGCCTTCACTTCGCTCCCCTCCTGCCCGTCGCCTCCGCCCTCTGCGAGCTGCCCCGCTTCCTCACCCTCGCCCTCAGCCGCCCGAGGAGCTCTAGCTTCTCGTCGGCGCTGATCCGCGGGATGTATCGAAGGTCGGCAGACGGAGCGAGGGTGATTGTCCTCGCGCCGGTCCGGTCTGCGACGCTCTCGACGCGCGATGCGAGCGACGGGAGGTCCTCTAGGTAGGTGGTGCGCGAGTCTACTATCCCGGCGATGACCCCCTTGCTCGTCGCCGGGAGGGACGAGTCGTCGGTCTGAGTCAGGTCTACGCCGATGTCGTCGGTCGGAATGAAGTCGAAGAGCTCGGGCAGGTAGGGCGACGCGTCGCCGAAGAACGGGTAGAAGCCGCTCCTCAAGGCGACCCCCTTCAAGGAGTTCCTCACCGCCTCGCCGAGCTGCTTGAGCCCGGCGCGGGACAACGTCTTCTGCTTTAGTCTGTAGACCAAGGACGGCGCCGAGAACTGGACATACTTCACTCCGATGGAAGAAAGCCCCCGCAGCTCGACCCTCAAGGCGTCCGTGTACGCGAAGAGCAGTTTCTCCCTGCTGCCGTAGTGCCTGTCCTCCGCCAAGTCGACGAACGTTAGAGGGTCAGGAAGGATGACCTTCAATGACGAGCCGTGGTTGACGAACCTCCTCTCGACGGCCTTGGAGAGGACCTTGCCGTCGCTGGAGATCGCCCCTTTGACTATCGGAGTGTAGAAGAAAGTGTTGGTGTTGAACCACCTCACCATCGGCCCCGGCTCGAGCCCCTCGAAGCCCGCGCTTATCGGGCGGAAGAGGTCTTGCCAGGCGAGCGTGATCTGCCCGTCCGTGATGTATTCGGCCCCGACGTGTTTCTGCAGCTCGACCAGAGAGTCGCAGTCCTTGTCGAAGGCGTCCTTCAACGAAATGTCGTCAATCCTGCTCCTCTCCCAGTCCTGGGTGGCCTGGATGGTCTTCTCGTTCCTCGCGTGAAGACCGGTCAATGAAACCTTGTATTCGGTCAACTCCACACGCACCCTTGAATGCGGAGTAAAAACTTCGCCAAGACGTCCGACGCATTATTCATATCATATAAGTTATGCTGACTCGGTTATTCCTATAATCATTGATGTGGGCCGCAACGACCGCGCGCAGCGCACATGGATTGGCTGCTACTTCCTTTGTTTGGGTGCCGAGAGCTGTATCATGGGGGCTTCCGGGGCAGCTTCTACCGCGGGCGGAGGCGACTTCCTGGACAGCGTAACCAGCATTGCCTCGAAGTCCTCGAATTCGAGCTCTTCACAATCGCACATGGGTCCGATTTGCGCGCCGGCGATATATACAGGTTTCGCGCGCTCAGGCTTGGCTCGACATCTGCTCGATGGCCGTCACGAGCGCCTGCGTCCCGACGTCGCCGAGACCTTTCTCCTCCAGCATCTTGTAGAGCTGGTGGACGAGCGCGGTTGCCGGCAGCGGCGCGTTCAGGTCGTTCGCCGTCGAGAGCACATATCGCAGGTCCTTCTGGAGCAGCTTCACCTTGAAACCCGGCGCGAAGTCTCGCTTCGCAACTCGGGGCCCTAGGTTCACGAGGCTCCAAGACGAGGCGGCACCCGCCGAGAGCGAGTCGATGACCTTCCCGGCGTCGAGGCCGGCCTTCTTGGCGAAGTTCAGGCACTCGCACACGCCTATCATGTTGCAGGCGACCAGGATCTGGTTGGCTAGCTTCGTGAGCTGACCGGCGCCGGTCCCACCCATGTGCACCACCTTCTTGCCCAGCACTTGGAGGACGGGCAGGCAGGCTTCGAAGACCGGAGCGGAGCCTCCCACCATGATGGTGAGGGTCCCCTCGCGGGCGCCGGTGTCGCCTCCGCTCACGGGCGCGTCGAGCATGCTCACGCCCCGTTCAGCCAACGAGGCGGAGACGCTCCTCGTCACGCTCGGCGAGATGGTGCTCATGTCGATCAGGACCAGGCCATCGCGCGCGCCTTCGATCACGCCCCCCTGTCCGAAGACCACGTCGTTGACCGCCTCGGAGTCTGTCACCATGGTTATCACGACATCGCTCCTCTCGGCGACCGTCTTCGGGGACGCGGCGGCGGCAGCCCCGGCCGAGACCAGAAGGTCCACCGGAGGCTTGCTCCTGTTGTAGACGGTCAGCTCGAACCCCGCTTTAAGGAGGTTCTGAGCCATGGGCCTGCCCATTATCCCGAGTCCGATGAAGCCGATCCTGGGGTTCTTCATGTCGCGACCGGGCAACGCTGACGGCGGTATATCTCGATGCCGTCGGGCGCCCTTTTATGACCGACCCGGGGCACATGTGCCACGCTCTTGGCCTCAAAGGCGATGGTCTCCAAAGAATGCTCGATCGCGACAGAACACCCGCTGGCCTCGCTTGCGGGGTCCGATGCCATGAGGGCGGGAGGGAACGCGTTCGACGCTGCTGTGGCTGCGAGCTTCGCTCTCTCGGTCGTGCTCCCCCACCTCAACGGCCTGGGAGGCGACTTCTTCGCGCTCTTCCATGAAGGAAGGAGCGGGAAGGTGCGCTGCCTGAACGGGAGCGGCTGGGCCCCGTCAGGGTCCACGGTGGAGGCGCTCCGCGCCCTCGGGCTCTCAGAGCTGCCCTTGTTCGGTCCGGACAGCGTGGTGGTCCCCGGCATGGTCGGGGGCGTCGAGGAGCTGCACCACAGGTTCGGGAGGGCCGAGTTTGCCCCCCTCCTGAGGAGGGCGGCGGACCTCGCGGAGGGAGGGTTCCCCGTCTCGCCGGGGCTGGCGAGGGCCGTCGGCAGATTCCAGGCGGCTCTCCCTCCGGACGCTCTGCGGGTCTTCGGGGCAGACGGTCTCGGCCCCGAGCCCGGCGACCTTCTGCGCCAGGGGCGGCTCGCCGAGCGGATCAGGGAGATAGCCGACGGAGGCTCCGAGGCGTTCTACCGTGGGCCAGCTGCAGAAGAGATTGCCGATGCCGTCGCGGCGGGCGGGTTGGAGGTCGGGCGGGACGACTTCGCGTTCAGCCCCGAATGGGTTGAGCCGCTGGCCATGACATACCGCGGGCAAGAGGTCTTCGAGGTCCCGCCCAACAGCATGGGCGCGGCCGCTCTGATGATACTCAGGCTGCTCGAGGGGGCGAGACCTCCAGCCCCCGACTCCCTCGAGAGGGTGACGCGCTTGACGGAAGCGACGAGGATCGCCCTAGCTGCCAAGGACGAGTTCATCGGCGATCCGAGGTTCGTCGGTTTCGACCTTGAGAGATTCCTCAGCTCGGGGCGGCGGCCCCGGAGTTCGGCGGTGTCCGAGGGCGACACCACCTACTTTTCGGTGGCGGACGGCGAGGGGAACCTGCTGTCCTGCATCCAGAGCCTCTTCCACCCGTTCGGCTCCAAGATATACCTGAAGGATTCGGGCTTCTTCCTCAACAACAGGGCGTCGGCGTTCAAGCTCGCAGGCCCCAACAAGGTCGCTCCGAGGAAGAGGCCGGTCCACACGCTTTCGGCCCTCCTGCTGTCGAAGAAAGAGGGCGAGCCCCCATATCTCGCGATGGGGACAAGCGGAGGGGAGCACCGGCCGCAGCTGCACGCGCTCTTCGTCTCCAACGTGGTCGACTACTCGATGGACGTCGAGCGGGCCCTGAGCTACCCCCGCTTCGTCTGGAACGGGGAGGAGACGTTGGTGGAGCGCGGCTACAGGCTGGGTGAGGGCAGCGCCGAAGGGCTCCGCATGGTCGACTACCCATCGCGCCAGGGAGTGGCGCAGGGCATCGAGCTGACGCGCGAGGGGAAGAAGGCGGTATGCGACATCCGCGGGGACGGAGAGCCTGCGGGGTTCTAGGAGGGGCTCAGGCGCTGCTTTCGATCTGCATGCATGCCACTCTCCGGTAAGAGCAGCATGCGCAGCGCGAGCAGGAGACGGTGTTGAAGTGCTTGCAGACATTGCAAATGCAACTGGGCATCGCGGCACACTCTCCTTGAAATCGGCCTCTGGCTCTCAGATGACCTTCGAGGGCCGTATCACCAGAATGACCCTCTTTTCATCCGGGGCGGACCGCCTGTATTTCGTCGCCCCTGTGTACTTCAGGGCGAGCTTGTCGATGTGGGCGTCCGCCTCCTTTCCCCGCACCTGCTTAGCGACCTTGCCGCGTATCGAGACGTACTCGTAAGGATTCGACTGGTCGAGGACCCCGACGGTGACCCTCGGGTCCCTCGCAATGTTGACCGTCTTCTGTCTGCCGAGCGCCGTGTTCACGAGGACGTTCTCCCCGTCGGTGTCGACCCACGTAGGAGTCAGCTGCGTGCTGCCGTCCTTGTTCAAGGTCGCCACGAAGGCGAAGTTCTTGCCCTTCAACAGCCTCTTCGCCTTCTCTGAAAGCTCGGTCAAGTTCGAGGGCTTCGGGTTCGCCAGGTAGAGATAACCGTTTCTCTCTGGAGACGGCCCGAGCTCCGCGACCGCACGCCAAGCCTTATCAGGGAGGGAAGGCCTCCGATAG
The DNA here is from genome assembly GCA_963820505.1 of uncultured Nitrososphaerota archaeon. Classification (GTDB taxonomy): domain Archaea; phylum Thermoproteota; class Nitrososphaeria; order Nitrososphaerales; family Gagatemarchaeaceae; genus Gagatemarchaeum. Next base: position 5,036 of record CAWFZY010000004.1, read on the forward strand.
GTCAAGATTGCCGGTGCCCAGGAGAGTTTCTTTGGGCGAATCTCGAGTGACCATCGAATGGAGCGACGGTCACAGGAGCGTCCACGCGAACAAGGGTCTGCGCGAGGCGTGCCCGTGCGCCATGTGCGCGGGAGAGCCGCCCGCAATCGGGATCGGTCGTGTCATCCCTCTCGTCGCCGCCGCGCCCGAAGGTGTCGTCGCCGAGAGATATTCGATGATCGGTCGATACGCCATCGCCTTCGCCTGGTCTGATGGCCACAGCACCGGCATCTACCCCTACGAGTATCTCCTCGAAATGTGCGAGTGCGACGCGTGCGCCGCGAGGGCGGCGGGGCGGAAGGTCGGGGAGGGCGGATTAATATCAGAAGGACGACAGTGATGGCGGGTAGTTTGCATGACACGGATTGAGGTCTTCGACTCCCTCGCCGGCCCGGTGAAGGCGCTGCTCGAGGAGAGCGGGATAACCTCGCCGACGCCCCCGCAGGTGGAGGCGATACCTTTGGTCGCGAACGGCGAGAACGTGCTCATCGTCGCGCCCACGGGGTCGGGGAAGACCGAGGCCGCAATCCTGCCTCTTCTTAGCAACTTGGTGAGCCGCGGCCCGAGGCACGGGATATCTCTGCTATACATCACCCCGCTGCGCGCGCTGAACCGGGACATGCTCCGGCGGCTGCAGTTCTGGTGCGGGAAGCTTTCGCTGACGCTTGATGTCAGGCACGGGGACACGCCGCAGGCGCAGAGGCAGCGCCAGTCGAGGAACCCGCCTGACGTGCTTGTCACGACCCCGGAGACGCTGCAGGCCATGCTGCCAGGGAGCAGGATGCGGGAGAGCCTAGCTGGCGTGAGGGCGGTCGTGGTGGACGAGCTGCACAACCTGGTCGAGAGCAAGAGGGGCGTCCAGCTCACGGTAGGCCTGCAGCGCCTCAGGAAGGTGGCAGGAGGCTTCCAGGTGGTGGCGCTCTCGGCGACCATAGGGAGCCCCGAGACCGCGGCCGGCTTCATCTTCGGGCGCGCTCCTCACGCGATAGTGCGGGCCCCAGCGCCGAAGCAGGTAGGCTACTTCGTGGAGTACCCGACGCCAAAGCCGGAGGACGGCGCCGTCTCGAAGGAGATCTTCACCACGATCGACCTCGCGGCCAGGCTCGCAAGGATGAGCGACCTGATCTCGTCGCACAAGTCGACGCTCGTCTTCGTCAACAGCAGGACCACCGCCGAGATGCTGGGGGAGAAACTCAACAGGATGCGGGGAGACGTCGGGGTCCACCACGGCTCGCTTCCCCGCGAGGAGCGCGAGAGGGTGGAGACTTCGTTCAGGACGGGAGAGATCAAGGCGCTGGTATGCACGTCTACCCTGGAGCTGGGCATAGACATAGGGGCGGTAGACCTCGTGGTCCAGTACATGTCCCCTCGGCAGGTGACATCCCTCATCCAGAGGGTCGGGAGGTCGGGGCACAGCCTCCAGCGCACCTCGAAGGGCGTCCTTCTGACGGTCGGCGCTGACGACATCCTGGAGTCGACCGCCGCGGTCTCCGAGGCCATGAAGGGGAGGATGGAGGAGACCCAGCCCTACGAGAAATGCCTCGACGTGCTCGCGCATCAGATAGCGGGCTACCTCATGGACTGCGAGGTCGTTGAGGCGTCGACCCTCCTCCAGGAGTTCAGGTCGTGCCACCCATACAGAGATCTCGACGCGGAGACGATGGAGAGGGTGGTCTCGTACCTCGGCGAGCTGCGGAAGCTGAGGAGGGACGGTGGAAAGCTCGCGAGGACGCGGGGGACGAGGGAGTATTACTTCCAGAACCTTTCCACGATCCCAGACGAGACGAGGTACTTTGTGATCGACGTCGCGAACAACCAGGCCGTCGGGATACTCGGGGAGGAGTTCGTGATGCTGCAGGCCAAGGTGGGGCTCCACTTCATCCTGAAGGGGAGGATCTGGCAGATGGAGAAGATCGCCGACGATAGGAAGATCTACGTGACCTCCGTGGAGGACCCCCTCGCCGCGGTCCCCGGCTGGGATGGCGAGATGCTACCTGTCCCCTACGGACTGGCGCAGAAGAGCGGCGAGCTGAGGAGGAGGGTCGGAGGGCTGCTCTCCGGGTCGTCAGCGGGAGCCGCCGCGCGCACCATGAGCGAGGAGCTTCCGGTGACCGAGGCCGCGATGAAGCTAGTAGCGGATGAGATAGACGAGCACATCAAGACGGGAGCTCCGCTTCCTTGCGACGACCTCGTCCTGCTGGAGGGATGGCAGAAGTACCTGGTCGTCCACTCGTGCTTCGGCGAGAAGGTGAACCGCCTCTTGGCCTACACCTTCGAGGAGGTGCTCTCGAGGAGGGGGCTCATCAGGCTCTGGTACATGGACGGATACAGGATACTCATCGAGCTGACGACAGATTCTTCGGAGCTCGACCTCAGGCAGCTCTCGAAGGACCTCTTCGGGATGTCGCCGGAGCGGTTCGAGGAGACCTATGCCGTCGCTGCTCAGAGGAACTTCCCCTTCCCGACGCGGGTGAAGCAGGTCGCAGAGAGGTTCGGCGCGCTCCGCCGCGGCCAGTTCATCGCGCATCCGAACCTGTGCTCGCTCCCCACCAGGTTCGAACACACCCCCATCTTCGAGGAGGCCGTCCAGGAGACGGGGAGAGACATGATAGACATGCCGCGGGCGAAGGAGCTGCTCCTGAAGGTCGCGAGGGGCGACGTCGCGGTCGAGACCTTCGTCTCCGGGGAGAGGCCTACCCCGATAGCCTACAACATCCTCTACAAGTACCTCGAGGTGCCAGAGCTCGTCGCACCGGACTCGCTCGCCAAGTCGACCGTCGAGAAGATGAGGCTGAGCATCTACGGCACTTCGGTGGAGCTCCTCTGCATGAAGTGCGGCGAGGCTCAGGGGCGCGCGACGGTGGGAGAGCTCGCGGACGAGCCCGCCTGCGCAAAGTGCGGCTCGGGCCTCCTGACCCCGTGCTTCTATGACTCTGGAAAGGTCTCAGAGCTCCTGAGGAGGAAGCTGGCTCGCGGCGGAGAGGCCCCGCCTTCGGAGGACGAGAGGGCCGAGCTGGCCAAGGCGCGGAGGGGCGCAGACCTCGTGCTCTCGTACGGTAGGAGGGCGGTGATCGCCCAAGCCGTCTACGGCGTCGGGCCGCAGACCGCGGCCAGGATCCTCGCGAGGATGCACGAGGACGACGAGAAGTTCTACAAGGAGCTTCTGGAAGCGAAGCTGAAGTTCATCGAGACGCGGCCTTTCTGGTAGCTGCGGCTAGGGCCTCATCGCGTTGAGGAAGAACGAGGTGATGGCATCGCCCTTGCTCTCTATGTCAAGCGATTTCGAGAAGTGGATCTTCTGGAAGAGCACGTGGTTCAGCATCCCGATGAGGCAGTCCGCGGCCTCCTCCGCCTTCACGGCGCGGAAGTCGCCCGACTTCATCCCCTTCTGGACGAGTGACGTTGCTATCGTCTGGACCTCGTCCAGCTGCCTGCTCACGACTTCGGCGCTCCGGTTGTCGAGCTTTGCGGTCTCCCTCATGTACAGGCCCGGGTCGAAGGCGGCCTCCGGGAAGGCCGTAAGGTAGATCTTGACGAAGGAGGCCACCGCCTTCGGCACGTCCTTCGTGGCCGAGGTCTCCCGGAGCCGGGAGATGAACTGGCGGAGGCTCAGCTTGTCGCTCACCGCCGCCCTGAAGAGTCCCTTCTTGTCCTTGAAGTAATAGTAGATCATGGGGGCGCTGGTATTCGCCTCCTTGCAGACTTCTCTTATCGAGACGTTAGAATAGCCCTTCTCGGCGAAGAGCCGCGCGGCCACCGCGAGTATCTCGTTGGGCCCTGGCTTGCTCTTCTGCACCTGCATATGCGCTCTCTCGAATGGAGACTGTAACGTTATTAACGATTATGCAGAGATTCGGGAGTAGAACCAGGTGCGGACCGCGTTCGCCCCTGTAGCAGGAGCCGGGGAATCAACCTAACGAACGTTAGTTAACCCTTAAATCCGGTCGCAAATCCGCGATGCCGTTTGGCAGTCAGCACAAGGAGAATCGCCCTTGGCGCCCTGTTCGGGGTATTAATCCTCACCATAAACGGCTTCATCCCTGCGCCGACCTCTGACTTCTTGATAGTCTTCCAGTCGCTCTTCCTCGCGCTTAGCTATCTCGTCGTCGGAAGAGGGGGCGCGACCTACGTCGGCGTCGTCAGCGGGCTGCTCATCACCGCCGTCAAGCTGGGGTTCTTCCCTGTCGACCTCGTCTTCGCGACGATGTTCGGAGTGCTTGTGGACGTCATGGCAACGAGCCTGCGCGTCCAGGACGGAGGGAGGGCGAGAACCCTGCGACTAATGGCTTGCATGATGGTCAGCACTGGCGTTGTCGGCTTGGCGGCGTTCTACGTCAGCGTAGTGGCCTTCCCGAGCTCCTTCACGGACGTCCCGCACGATCCTCTCACCGACTTGACCATCCTCATCTTCGGGGTCGTCAGCGGCGCGGTCGCGGGAGCCATCGCAGCGCGCCTTTGGAACCGTAACCTGATGGCCAGGTTCTACAACAGGTATTGACCAATCGAACAGCTTTAATGACGTGGGGACTCAGGTCTTCAGGTCCTTGAGAATCAGGCGTGTGTTCGACGACTTCGAGGCATACGGCTGGGAGACCCCGAGCCACGAGATTGCCGCGAAGGTCGGATTGAAGACCGAGCAGATTGTCAGGCTCGACACGAACGTCTCGCCGTTCGCGCCCCTCGCTGAGCTGAAACTACTCTCGAGGATGGCCGAGAGGCTTGAGGTCAACCAGTACCCCGACACCACCTACCTCGGAATCAGGGAAGGCTTGTCCGCTTACTGCGGGGTCGAGGTCGACCGCTTTGTGGTCACGAACGGGGCCGACGAAGGGCTCGACATAATCACGAAGACCCTCCTCGACAACGGCGACGAGGTCGTCGTCCCTGTCCCGACCTACTCCATGTTTCGGGTCGTCTCCGAGGTGATGGGCGCGCGGATGAGATACGTGCGCCGGAATCCTGACGACTTCTCGGTCGGCGCGGACGAGGTGCTCGCATCGGTCACCCCGAAGACCAAGCTCATCTTCCTCTGCAACCCAAACAGCCCCACGGGCAACCCGATGCCGCTCTCCGAGGTCGAGAAGATCGCCAGAGAGGCCAAGGCGGCAGTCGCGGTCGACGAGGCGTACTATCGAGTTCTGGGGGAAGACTGCGGTGGGACTCACCGAGAGATACGACAACCTCGTCATCTGCAGGACCTTTTCGAAGGCGTTCTCGATGGCCGGCGTGAGGGTCGGCTACCTCGTGGCCCAGCGGAGGACGGTGGACCAGCTGAACCTGGTGAGGCCGCCGAACAGCCTGAGCGTGATCTCGATATTCCTCGCCGAGGCCGCGCTTCGCAATCTCGGGGAGATGCGCGGCAACGTCCGGACGATCGTCGACGAGAGGGCCAGGGTCTTCAAGGCCCTCGGGAGGTCGGGTTCGGTCCGCCCCTTTCCCAGCGAGACGAACTTCATCCTGTTCAGGGTGGAAGGCGGGGTCGCGCAGGCGGGGAAGCTGCAAAAGGCGCTCATGAAGAGAGGGTTCGTCCTCCGGAGCTACTCAAAGCCCTCCGGGTGGGCGACTGCCTCCGCCTCACGATTGGGACGCAGCAGGTGAACGACCGCTTCCTCTCAGCGCTCGCCGAAGCCTCGCGATAGACGCGACCACCTACAGCAACGTATATTCACTCGGAGAGGGAGGGAGAAAGACACCCCATGAAGTTGGAGCGCGGAGAGGCAGCGATAGTCGTCGTCCAGTTCGTCGCCCTCGTGTCGGTGGTCCTCCTCCTCTCGAGCTTCTCGCCTGGCCAGAGCGCGCAATCAACGCCTGTGGTCGGCTCGGTATATTGGGGCACTTCCAGCCAGGGCGTACCCCTGGCCGCCGGCAAGCTGACGACGGTCACCCAGAACGAGAGCGTCGTGACGGCCTACTTCACGGTCGCGTTCTCGACGAAGGTCTCGGCGGTCTCGGGCTCGCGACTCTGCATCGGGCCGAACTCGACTGCCGGGGAGTCGACCACGTACACCATCATCAATTTCACATACGACTCCTCGAAGGGGTCCGGCACCATACCCCTCACTCCCGACCGGCCAGCAGGCGGAGTGGGTCTGCACCTACACGATCAAGGTGACCGACAGCCTCTCGCAGACGGTGACTTGGCTAGGGTCCGTCGAGCTGACCTAGCAGGCCGCGCGCGTCAGCCACCCCGCAGCTCGATCCTGCACTGCGGGCACGCCGGCTTCTTGAAGAGGAGCCCCACCCTGTCCTTCGCACACCTCTCACAGTAGAGGTGCAGGCATGTGGAGCACCTCCATGCCGGTGGCTTGAAGAGCCCTCCGATCTCTTTTCCGCACTTGAAGCAGAAGCCCCTCGTCAACCCGCCTTCCTCGGATTATCGGCGCGGGCGATTTAAGCGGCAACATCGGGCGGCTGCAGGCAGATAGGATAGACGGAGCTCGGGGCAGGCGAGATGGCTCATGAAGCAAGGGCCCCGCTCGTCCGGATGAGATTAGCTCGCCGCTTTTGAGCTTCTCGAGAACCTTCGGTACGCGACCGCGAAGAAGACCTCTGCGACAACGAGCAGGATGAGCCCTATCGCGACCGAGAACGCCAGCGTGACCACCCCGAGGATGGCCACGACCGCGAAGAGCGTCAGCATCTTCCTGACGCCCCTTCTGTCGGGCGAAGACGGTGCTGGAGGCGCGGCAGAGGCCATATCGTCGTTCATGTAGGACATCTTCCCGTTATATTCGTTCCCCCGCGGCCGGGGAAAGGTTTAGAAAAATGAGAAGCGGGCGATGAAGACGGCCCTTGAAGACTCCCCCAAGAGGATTTACAACTCGGCGAGCGTCCCCCAGGAGGACTGCGTCTTCTGCAAGATCGTGGAGGGTAAGCTGCCCTCGCACAAGGTCTACGAGGACGAGGGTCACGTCGCATTTTTGGACATCAATCCGTTCTCCGTCGGCCACACGCTGGTCTGCCCCAGGAGACACGGGGAGACTCTGTGGGACATGGACGAGCACGAGATAGCCGAGGTCTTCAAGGTGGCCTCGAAGGTCTCCAAGGGAGTAGTCGCCGCGACAAACGCCGACGGCTTCCGGATCATGCAGAACAACGGCGAGGCGGCGAACCAGGCGGTGGCGCACATCCACGTCCACGTGATCCCGAACAAGCTCGAGGACAAGGGCAGGTTCATGAACAGACTGAAACCGAGCGAGACCGAGATGGCCAAGGTCGCCGAGGCGATAAGGAAAGAGATCGGAGCGCTGCCTTAGCGCCACCCCAGGACTGGTTTGCAATTTCTCGATGGATCTTGCGAAACGCGTAAAAACGCCGGCCGCTCGCGTCAGGTCGTGACCTCGTCGGCGGACCCAGTCTTTTTCAGGGCCGGCAAGGCCGGGACCAAGAGAGAGAGCAGGAAGGTTGGCTTCCTGCTCTACGAGGCCGTCTACGGACCGCTGGTGCTGCTCAAGGCGATCTACCGCCAGCTCCTTGTGTTGGGCGCGATGTTCGCATGTGGGGCTGTAATCTTCTCCTACTACGAGCACCTGCCGGTCGTCGACGCGCTTCTCGCCTCAGTCTCCACAATAACGACCATCGGGCTCTACGTCCCGAACGGCGGCAACTTCATGGACCTTAACAGGACCGAGGCAGGCTTGCTAGTCGTCATGATAATAGTCTCGGTCGGGACGGGCGCCTCGCTCCTGCAGAGCACCGTGAACGCTGCCGTGAACACCTCCCTGGCGAGGGGAGAGGCGGAGAAGAGGCTGGTGGGGAGGCTGAAGGGGCACGTGATAATCTTCGGGTACACCCACATGGGCAGGTACGTCGCGGAGAAGCTCGAGGAGATGGGCATCGACTACGTCGTTACCACGAAGGACCCCAACATGTTCCAGGACCTGCTGAAGAAGAACATCCTAGCCGTGCTCGAAGTGGAGACCCGGCCGATAGCGGCGCTGAAGGAAGCGGGAATCGAGCGGGCCTCGATGGTCGTGGTCGCGCACAGCAGCGACCCCGACAACATGCTCTTCATACTCAGCGCGAGGAAGCTCCGTCCGGAAGTTCGGATAGTCACTGTGGTCCATGATGAGGCGCTCATCGAGACGGCACGGAACGCCGGGGCTGACGTGGTGATCCCTTCGTCGGTCACCGTGGGCCATCTCCTGGCCCTCTCCGCCGTGACGAAGGACCTTGTGGGGGTCGTGTTCTCGGAGAAGGTGGGGACGAAGGAGATAGCGGAGTTCTCCGTGTTCAAGTCATCCCCGCTGATCGGCAAGGGGCTGCAGGAGGTCGCGAAGCTCGCCCTGATAATCGGCGTGGTCAGGGGAGACGAGGTCCTCCAGAACATCTTCGACCCCGCTTTCAAGCTGCAGGAAGGGGACACCCTCCTGGTGCTGGGAGACCCGAGCAAGCTCCAAATCCTCGAGACCGAGGCCAAAGCGGACTAGACGCCGCCGCCCCGCGTGAGGGTCTGGATTCTTGGCCGTCCAGAAACACCGGACTGCGAGACGTCGCCCGGCCTAGACGTGAAGCAACGTGAAGAAGAAGAAGTAAAGGGGCAACAGAAACAGAGGAATGAGGAGAACTAGCGTGAACACCAGCTTCAGCAGCCTCTTGAGCAGGTCCTCCACGTTCGAGACCTTGAAGAGCTTGAAGAGAGGCTTGAGTACTGGCGAGAGCTTCTGCTCTTGCATCGCAGCGCGAGACTTTCCCAGAGGCCTATTTCTATTTTGCCCGGTACCCAAACTGCGGTGCGCCATCTTGCCGCGGCCCGCCCCTCTGCACGGCAAGTCAGGCGAGCTGGAGGGGGCGCTCTCCTCCATTCATCTTTAAACGAGCCGTCCAGGGTGGGGAGGTGCAGGTCAACTTGAGCTTCGGCAGCCAGAGCGGGAGGACGCGCTCAGGGACGAAGGGTTCCTCGAGCAATCAGAAGAAGTTGAAGCGAAAGAAGCAAGAGTTCCACACTCACAGGGCGGGGCATCTGCAGGAGTCGGAGCGACTCAACCCGGAAGAGGTGAGGGCCAGGACCATCATCGCCCTCGACCGCCTAGGCCACCAGATCCTCTCCAACGAGCCTGGAGGCTACGACCTCGAGCACTGGATGCGGAGCCTGACCTCGCTGCTCGACGACTTCCAAGAGAAGCTCGGGTCTGAGAAGGTCAGCGACGAGTTTCGCGCTCGGAGGCAGGCGGCTCTCCTCTCCTTGGCGCCGCGCCCAGTGCCGGACGATGTCGTCGCCGAGATAGAGAAGCACACCAAAGAGGAGGCAGCTGCCATGGAGGCCATCGCAGAACTGGAGAGGAAGGCGGCGTCGACGCTGGCTTCGCTTAGGGAGGAGCGCGAAGCCTGTGCAAAGGACCTCAGGCTTGAGAAGAAGAAGCTCGCCGAGGTGAGAGAGGCGAAGCAGACCCGCCAGTTCTTCTCCCGTCTCCTGAAGGCAGGGCCTTCTACCGAGCAGGCCGAGAAGAGCGTCGCGGACCTCGAGCAGAAGCTCAGCAAGCTCGAGGAGGACATCGACCGGCTTCGCAAGGTCCGCTCGGCTTCCGAGGGCAATCCCGCCTACGTTGATGCGCTGCGGAAGCTCGACGAGGCGCGAGCCAGACTCGCCGAGCTGCAGTCGGCCAGACAGAACAGCGTACAGCTTACGCAAGAGCGTGAAATAGCCACCAAGGCGATATCAGAGGCGATCGCCTCGATGAAACTCAATGGGGAGGCCTCGAGCGAGGGCGGCATGCAGGAAGAGTAGCCTTGAAAAGCGGCGCTCGCGTCGGCATCTCGAGGATTGCGCTGACCGTCGCCCTGATAGTTCTCGTCGTGGGCGCGGGAGTCGCGATTTACTTGACCTCGAAGCCAGCAGGTCCGTCGACCACCGCTTCTTCCTCTACCTCAGAGAGTTCCACCCTTGCAGCCTCGCTCAACGTCACGATGATCCCTCCATCGCCCCTGGTCGCCCCGGGGCAGACCCAGAACTACTCCTTGATCGAGGTGCAGGCCACTGGGTCAGGACTCAGCGGCACAATTGCCGTAAGGGCCTTCGCACCTCCCGGGCTCTCGCTGCTTCTCAACCAGACATCGGTCTCCCTTTCGGCGACTCCCCAGCCCATGCCAGTGATGTTGAGGGCAGATCCAGGCCTCTCTCCAGGGAAGTACAAGGTGACGGTCGAGGCCAGCTCGAGCTTCTCGCCGGCTGACAACCAGACCTTTACAATCGACGTCGTGCCTATGCTGGTGATCATGCAGAACCTCGCCTTCCACCCTCAGAACATCACCGTGGCCAAGGGCACATCCGTCACTTGGCTGAATCTGGACTCGACCATCGGCTGCTGTGACCCGGGCAACCACGACATCAGCTTCACTTCGGGTGCGAATGCAACCTCCCCCATACTGACGCGCTTCGAGAGCTGGACCTACACGTTCGGCGCCGACGAGGTCGTGGATTACTTCTGCACAATCCACCCATTCATGAAGGGGCAGGTCACGGTCACCGGCTGAGTGCTCAGGCTTACGAAGGCGGACTGCGGCTCAGTATTTCCAGGGCGCCCTTCCGCCGCGCAAGGAGTAAGCCGCCAGGGCGACTCCTACTATCGCGATGGCTACCGCGAAGTAGACCACATACGTCAGGCTGTTGATAGTGTTCTGCAGCGTGGCGATGTTCCCGTTCGCCGTCTTGAGGCTCCCGTCGAGAGAGCTGATCGTCTTGTTGGCGGTCGCGAGGTTGTTGGTAAGGTTGTTCGTGACGGCGACCAGCTGGTTGTGCGTGACGAAAGACACGCTCGCGGTGGTCGTCAGTAGGTCGGACTGGACGGCAACCACGGTGAGCGTGTGCGTCCCGTCGGGAATCGAGGTCGTGTTGAGCGGATAAGAGACCTGCTGGCCAGGAGGGGCGCCCTTCAGGAGCGAGGGGAGCTGCTTGCCGTCCAGGATGAACGAGAGGACCGCTACCCCGGTCCCCTTTATCGTCACCTGCGCGTCGATGGTCCCCGTGTAGCTCGTGTTCGCGACGGGCGAGGAGATCGTGAGCACCGGGAGCGCCGGGGTGATGCTCTGGGAGGACGAAGCCGGGTCCATCGAAGCCGTGGCGCCCGTCCCAAGCTTAAGCGACGACAAGGCGCTGTGCTGCAGGACGACGTTCGTGTTGGTGGCCACCACGTCGCCTCCCGTCACGCCGCTGAGGGTGGTCTGACCGTTCTCGAGGTTCAAGGTCCCGGTAACGAACGATGAGGCTATCGTCACGGCCGAGCCGGTCACGGTGTCGTTCCCGACGAAGTAGTCGTCGGAGAGCGTGAGCGGGGAGGACCCCGCGTTGATTGTGACGTTCGAGAGCGCCAGGCGTGACGTCTGCTGCGGGTTGTTGATGACGCTGTTCGCGGTGTAGACGTAGGGCTGGACGTAGAAGCCCTGTTGCGCGGAGAGGGCGGCGGTCGTGGGCATGGAGTCGGCCGAGAGCCCGGAGACGTACACGTCGTATGGGCCTCCGTAGTACTCGGAGTTAGCGTTTGTCGAAGAAACCAGCGAGGAGTCGTTCGGCGACGGCATGGTCGCGTTGGCCGTCCACATGTTGATCTTGGCGTCGAACGTCATCTGTATGAGCCCGAAGGCCGCGTACGTCGAGTGCATGAGCGCGGAGTACTCACCCTGGGCCGTCTCTGGATAGATCAGGACCGTGTAGATGCCGTTCGTCACCTCTGCGCCGCTGGGGGAGGTGATGCTGGCGGTTATCGTCGCGTTCTCACCTTCGAAGAGGGTCGAAGGCCCCACAGTGATCGTTGGGACTAGGGCGGCGGGGGCGACGTAGACCTGCCCGAAGTAGCTGCCGGTGTAGGTGAAACCGGTGGTCTCGTCGTTGTATCCTGCGTTGAGCAGGACGGTGTAGAGCCCGGCGGAGGCGTTTGTCGGGATCGTCAGGTAACCGTTGATGAGCGTGAGGCTGGCTCCGCACACCCTCAGCGCCTGCGCGCACGCTTGTTCAGGGAGCGAGACGGTCTCGATGCTGTGCCCGGAGGGGCTGACCAGAGTCGCGGTGACGTTCGCCCCTTCGGCGATGGTGGCCCCGAGGGTTGTGCCCGTCGACAAGGACTGTGTCAGATAGATGTTCTCGGGGGCGGTCACGGAAGCGACGATGGTGAGCGACTGACCTGGAGCAACCGAGCCCGGCGACGCGACCACCTGCGGGTAGATGTCTGTGCCCAGGAGGCTTATCCCGCTGACGAAGGGAAGATACCCGACGACGGGTCCCTGCGCCACGAGAGTCGTCGGCCCGTCGGGGAGGGTTTCGTTCAAAGAGGCTCCAAAGTAGCCGCCCTGGGCCGAGTAGTTGAGCAGCGCTGCCCCCGCCTTGGCGTACGTGTTCGTGAGTATCGAATAGCTTTGGAAGGCCACCTGCGTCGATGTGAAGGAAGGATTTTTCCCGAAGAGGTCTGTGACGGACATCGCCGTCTCGAGGCCGGGGAGGTAGGACCATGGGTACGGGGAGACCGGCTGGAGGAAGTCCGCCAGGTATCCGACGAACGTCGTCGCGAAGCCTTCCCCGCTCGGGCCCGTGCCGGCGCTCCCAGCGACGTTGACGTAGGCGATCCCGGCTTCGTTCCCGACGGTGATCGTCCCGGCCCAGCCTTTGTCTGCCGAGCTGTAGGTTAGCGCTACGGGCGCCGTGCTGCCCCCGAGCGTCTGCAGGCTGGCGGTGAACGTCCCAGAGGTGACGGCCAGGCCCGCGGGCGTCGAGACGCTAGCGAGGACGCTTATCTGCTGGCCAGGCGTGAAGTCGGTGTAGTTAGTCTTACCCGGGTTGACGACTCCCACGTTCACGTTCAACGTGGAGGACGGCGAGCCGATGGTGCTGTAGAGCCTCGCTATCTCGCCCATGTTTGGTGTGCCCCAGCCCGTGGCAAGGTTGTATCCGAACTTCGAGACCCACGGGATGGTGTACCCGGACGTTATCGGGGTGAACGCCGTCTGGTAGGTCTTGGAATTCTCTGCCAGCTGGTATAGGGCGGGGGTGATCAAGCCGAGGCTCCCCTTCTCGGTCCCCATCAAGAGCGTCAGAAGACCCGCGAAGAGCGGGCTCGACTCGCTCGTCCCCCCGACAGCCTCCGGCGAGCCATGGGAGATTATGAGAGCGCCCGGCGTGCCGCTGGCGTCTAGCGACAGGTCGGGGGTGAGTCGCCCGTTGGGGAACGAGGCCGGCACCTGCAACGAGGACTGGTACCAGGGGGTCGGCTCCATTGTGCTCACGCCGCCTCCGCTGCCGCCCTCGTTGACAAAGTACGGGACGAAGCCGATGTTTGACCACGCGCTCTGGTCGAAGGTCAAGGCCCCGCCCGCAGTCGTCGAGATGTACGTGCTCGTCCCGCCGAGCGTGGTCACGAAGGGCGAGGAGCCGGGATACTCCACCGCTCCCTCCGGGCCCGCGCTGAAACCGCCTCCCCCTCCGTCTCCGGAGGACGCCAGGAAGGTCATACCCATCGCGGAGCCGAGCATGTAGTAGTCGTCGGCAAAGACCGCGTTGAACAGGAAGTATTGCGCTCCGAGTTCATAGTATTCCCACTCAGGTATCCCGAAGCTCTGGGAGATGACGTTCGCTTTTCCGTCCTGCACTATCCCGGCTATCGCCGCGGAGAGGGGGAGCTCGCCGTTCGCCGCGTAGAGGATGACGTTCGCCCCCGGCGCCATCGTGTGGGAGACCTGGACATCGAGATCGATCTCGCCATCCCACCCCAAGGGCGTTCCGAGGTTCGGGTTGTAAGGCCCGATCGGAGAGATGGTGAAGCTCGGCGGGGCAGGGACGCCGTAGGTCGTGTCGTAAGCAGCAAGATCTTGGGCGACGAGCGAGTAGCCGTAAAAGTCGAGCAGGCCCACTGTGTACCCCGCACCGTCGATGCCCTTCGAGAGGAGCCCAGTCGAGTTGTAGACGGTCCGCAGGAGCTTGGTTTCCTGCCCGCCCTCCGTGAAGGTGACGTTTGAGCTCGGGATGGCGCCTGACGCCGAGGCCGTGCCCGTCGTGAAGTCAGGGCGCATGAGGAGGCCGGTCGAGTTAGAGGCGAAGGAGTAGGCGCCGAAAGGGTGCTCGCCCCGGTGGTCTCGTAGTAGGAGTAGGTACCGTTGGTAAAGAGCTGGACGCTCTGCCCAAGGTATTGGCTGACCTGGGCGGCCGTCCCGCGGACGACTATCATGGAGTTGAGGGCCGAGGACTCGACGGTGAACCCGCTCGCCGTGAGGTAATCGAGGACCGACTGATACTGCCCTTGCGTCGGGAGGAACGTCTGGCTTACCTCGCTGTAAGTCAGGAAGCTGACGGAAGCCCGCCGAGTTCGGGTCGGACGACTGCTTTACGAGCGAGCTGAGCAAGGAAAGGTTCCTGAGCGGGATCGCGACGGAGACGAGGACTGGCATGCTCGGGTTCGCCGACCCAGCGCTCCTGTAGTTCGAGAGCGTGCTGGGCTCAGAGGCAGAAGGGACCTGAGGGAGAGAATCAGTGGTCTGCGCCGGCGCGCCCGCAACCCTGTTCTGGCTGATGGCCGAGAACGAGGGCATGAGCAAGAGCAGAGCGATGATGCAAGCCAGGGCGGGAATTGGCATTCGGTGGGGAAAATAGCGCAATTATCCCAGTCTAACTCCGTTCTGGGCAATTAAAAGGTTGTCATATATCTCGGCCCCCGGAAATCTCCGAAATCGGTGGATGCGCCCGGTCTTCTGCGCTATTGCCTCCATTTTCGACTCGGACCTGGGTCCGACTGCGTGCTTGGACGCTTAATGCGTTATGGTGCAAGCATCTAATCCGAGCGAGCGAGTCCGCGAGCGGATCTCCAAAGGGGCTCGGGATGGTCTAGTTTAATAAATCACCATAGGTCGGCCTGAACGACAAGGATGACAGAGGGATTCTCGCTTTCGCACTGCACGTCATGCAACCGGCCCATCCTGCCGGGGACCAAGGCGGTCAGGTTCAACTGCCCGAACTGTCATCAGGTGCTCATCTGGCGAGACGAGCTCTGCAGGAAGTTTTCTCGCAGATACAAGTGCGTAAACTGCGGCTTCGAAGGCCCCTAAGGCCGGCAAGCCCGCGACCGGCGCGTCTGCCTCATTACGCGGTCGTCCGCTTTTCAGCCGAATGCGACGTGCCTGACTTCGTTGGAGTTGATGATCTCGGTCATCTTAGAGTTAGCTCTGAAGCTAAGGACCGAGAAGGGGATTGAGACGGCGAGGAAGGCCAGGCAGAGATAGGGAGAGGTCGTCGAGGGGGAGACGTACGTGAGCAGAAGCAGGACGAGCGCCGGAGCGAGGGTCGCCATGCTGATGAAGGTGGAGAAGCCGAACCTTCTCTTCAGCGAGACGTATTGCGCGAGCGTCTCCTTTTCCTTGAACTCTAGCCCGTCATAGACGAGAGCGTGCGCCGCTGCCAAGTCAGGTCACGAGTGCGGAAGATAGGCCGAGTAATACGTCTTCGCTTTCGCGTTCTCCTCTTTCATCGAGCGCGAGAGCGGACAGCATCGGCGCGTGGAAAGGATGGCCAGAGGAGGCAGTCTACTGCTTTGCGACTGCCTTCTCTACTTGGCCCTTTATCGTCACTTCACGAACGATTCCTGCGGCAACTGTCGAGCCCATATCTCTAAGCGCAAATCTTCCCAACTCGGGAAATTCCTTGAACGTCTCGAGCACCAGCGGCCTCAGCGGCGTGATCTTGACGATCGCAGAGTCGCCCGTCTTTATCGTCTTGGGCTTCTCCTCAGTCGGCTGGCCCGTCCTAGGGTCGATCTTGGCGACGATCTCGGTGATGGTCGCCGCGACCTGCGCCGTGTGCGCATGGAGCACGGGCGTATACCCTGCTGCGATTGCTGTGGGGTGGAACACGACGATGATCTGCGCGAGGAACTCCTTCGCGATGGTCGGGGGGTTCGACGGAGGCCCCAGAACGGAGCCGCGGTGGAAGTCCGTCTTCGAGACTCCTCTGAGGTTGAAGCCGATGTTGTCTCCTGCGAAGGCCTCTTGCATCGGAGTGTGGTGCGTCTCGATGGACTTTATCTCAGCGGGCAGCCCCTCGGGCATGATTATGACCGGGTCGCCCACCTTCATCTTGCCTGTCTCCACTCTCCCGACCGGGACAGTGCCTACGCCTGTTATGGTGTAGACGTCTTGGATCGGGACGCGGAGCGGCTTCTCGATGGGCTTTGGAGGCTCGGTGAACTCGTCGAGCGCCTGGAGCAGGATCGGGCCCTTGTACCAGGGCATGTTCGTGCTCGGCTTTGCTAGGTTCTCGCCCGTCCAGCCGGATATCGGGATGACCCTGATCTTGGCCATGTTGTAACCGACCGTCTTCAGGAGGTTCGAGACATCCTCCTTCGCTTCGTTGAACCGCGCCTCAGAATACTTCACAGTCTGGTCGTCCATCTTGTTGATGCAGACGACGAGCTGGTTGACCCCGAGGGTCTTTAGCAGGAAAGCGTGCTCTCTCGCCTGACCGCCTGGACCCAACGCGGTGTCCTCTTCTCCCTTCTTCGCGGAGACGATCAGGACTGCGGCGTCGGCCTCAGACGCGCCGGTGATCATGTTCTTGATGAAGTCTCGGTGCCCTGGCGCGTCGATGAGCGTGTAGAAGTACTTCTGCGTCTCGAACTTTTGGAACGCGAGGTCGATGGTGACTCCTCTTTCTCTCTCGTCCTTCAGCTGGTCGAGGACCCAAGCATACTTGAAGGAGTCTCCAGCGCCAGTCTTCTCACTCTCCTTCGCATACTCCTCAATGGTCCTGTCGTCTACTGCTCCAAGGTCAAAGAGGAAATGACCCATGCTGGTGCTCTTCCCGTGGTCTACGTGACCAGTAACAATCAGATTCAGGTGTGGTTTGTCTGCCATTACACATTAACTCGGTATACGAAAAGACCCCTGCGAGATATTATTTAAGGTTTAGCCGTGGGAACCGAGTTTGAAAGACCTAAGAGAGGAAGAACCCGGCCTCAAACTGTCATTTACCCTGCGAAACGCTCTTTTGCGAGGCTTTAGGGTGTGTTTTCTGCCCCAATCCAAGCGCCGAGTCGCGCGGACCGGAGAGCCTCAAACAGGAAGGGCGAAGGCGCTGCAGGGCTTCGCTCTGAGATTAGAATCGGCTGCGTAACCTTATACC
This sequence comes from uncultured Nitrososphaerota archaeon, assembly GCA_963820505.1. Classification (GTDB taxonomy): domain Archaea; phylum Thermoproteota; class Nitrososphaeria; order Nitrososphaerales; family Gagatemarchaeaceae; genus Gagatemarchaeum. The sequence continues at coordinate 22,167 of CAWFZY010000004.1, forward strand.
CAGGCTTTCGGGCGAGCACTCCCGGGGGCGTGACCTTGCATCCGAACCCGAGCTGCGCTTCGAGAGTTCTCGAGCAGCCTCAGGGGCGCGCTGACTGCCTGGTCTCCCGCGCCCGAGCAGGATAGACATGGCGTCCTTCCTTGACACACTGAAGATAATTGCCGGGAGACGTTGGCCGCTGATAGTAGCGCTCTTCGCCATCGAGGTCACTTTGATCGTCGTCGTCTCCAACTCCGCCTTCTTCCCCAAAGAGCTGACGACCTACGAAAGGCAGTACAACACCACCGCGACCGTCCTGAACGAGTCGGCCATCGCTCAGGTCGGGGGCATCTTCTCGAACAACCTCAGGGTGGCGGGCATAGAGCTGCTTCCGCTCTTGGGGCTGTTCATATTCGGCCTCTCTCTCTACGAGACCGCGCGGATTGTCGAGGTCATTGGCGTCGTAAAGGGAGTCAGCGTAGGACTAGCGCTCGCCAATCTCTTCTTTCTCCCCAGCACCTGGCTGGAGCTGCCCGCCTATGCGATCGCCTCCGCGGAGAGCATCTACCTGTGCTACGCGATCTACCGTGGCTTCAGGTACGGGGCGGCCGCGTTCGTTAGGGAGATCCGCTTCCTCATCGTGAACGTCATCTTGATCGCCGGCGTCCTCATCGTCGCCGCTACATTCGAGGTGACAGAGATACAGATCGAGTTAGGGCCAGTGCAGACGCAGATCTACGCCCTCCTGACGTGGCTTCCGTTCGCGGTGGTCTTCGCGGCCGTCCTGGTATTCTGGAGGAAGGCGAGGAAGGATGCGCCCGCGATAGTGGCGCGAGAGGCCGCGGAGGCCGCGCAAAACGACGGCGGTTATCAGGGTGAAAAAGATGAGGCGGGTAGCCCGGCCCCTTCCCCTTGGAGAGATGAGGGCGGAGCTACTGCCTAGAGAGGAAGCTCCAGAGCATTACCCCGACCAGCATCACGATGGAGCTCGCGAGCCCCGTGATCATCGCGCCTGCCACGTCCGCGCTGATCCCGAGGGTCATGACCCAGGTGATGATTGGTGCTCTCACGAGCCAAGCGAAGAAGCCCAGAGCATAGCCTACCAACCAGAATCCGAACAGCACCATTTTTCGTCCCATATTGGATTACCTGAACATGATGCGACGGAGGGTTGGTAAATGGGGCGAGAATAGTATTTCTCGACACGGAGGTCGAATTCCTTAGACGAAGTCCGCTGTTCTAGATCAGGTGATACAGGCCAGCGAGGTAGAGGGTGAGGCCGCTCGCTGCCATCCCCGAGGCGAAGACGATGGCGGCAGATAGCTTCTCCCGTGTGACTTGTGCGCGCTCGTCGCTGACGCAGCAGGTCATCAGCCAGCCGAAGAAACTCATCGGTTCCTGGGGCATGTTCTCCAGCGGCATGACGGTTCGTCGGTATATTAACGGTGTGAAAGTCAAATTTTCACCCGGATACCCCGCGTCGTCGCATAGAAGCGGATAATACCCAGCCGAAACTGGAGGTGGAAGGATGAGCGCGGGGAAACAAAGGGCCGCAGGAGCGGTCGAGGAGAAGATGGTAGAGGTCGGCGAGTACAAGGTCAACGTCGCGACCGCCGGGATTGGCCCGGCAGTAGTGATGATTCACGGGGAAGAGAGGCAGCCGAGCTGGAAGGACTGGGAGGGCTTCCTGGGCCTGGCAGACAGCTACCGGCTCATCATTCCAGACCTCGTCGGGTTCGGCAAGTCTTCACACCCTAGCGAGACCCCAGACTACAAGGCCCAGGCCCGGATAGTGCACGAGCTCCTCGACGTCATCAAGGTCGAGAAGGCGACGCTCGCGGGCTTCTCATGGGGCGGGCAGGTAGCGCTGGAGGTGGCCATCGACTGGCCCGAGAGGACGGAGAACCTCCTCCTCGTCGCCAGCACCTACGACAAGAGCCAGCTTCTGAGGCTCTCGAAGATAAGGAGGCCGAGCCTGGTGGTCTGGGCGGAGGACGACCTCGTCACCCAGCTGAAGGCCGGCTATCTGCTGCGGGACGCGATCCGTACGTCGAGACTCGAGGTGCTCGGCCCCGTCGCGAAGGACCCCAAGTACGACTTCACCGTCGCCCACCGCCTCCTGGTGTCAAGGAGGGACGAGGTCCTCAAGCTCTTCCGCGCGTTCCTCGCCTCGCCCTCTGCCGCCACGGCCGAGCCGCCCGAGCTAGAGAAGGAGCTCAGGGGCATGGCCATGAAGAAGGATGACGAGAAGTCCTAGAGATTTGCTTCGGTTAGCTTAGGCCTACCTTGAGGCCATGGCGATTCTTTCTTGCTCGTTCTTCCGCTTGACCGCGAAGCTGTTCGAGTCGCCGTTCGCCGCCGCGATTATCTCGTCCGCGAGCACTTCCTCGACCGAGCGCGTCGTGCCGAAGGTCGCTTCCCTCACGCCCTCGGATATCGACCTCAGCGCCAGGTCCATCCTCCTAGTGGGCGAGATGTCGACAGAGATGTGGTAGACCACCCCACCGTAGCTCATGCGAGTGGTGTCCTCGTTCGGAGACGAGTTTTCGATCGCCTTCACGAGGTACTGGACCGGGTTGCCGCCGGTCTTTATCGCGATTATCTCGAACGCGGTCCTGACGATGCTCATCGCCTTCTGCTTCTTCCCGCCCATCCTCCCCGTGTTCTTAGCGTGCTTCTTGCCGAAATGCATCAGCTGGTTGACCAGGCGCTCGACGACGTTGACCTTCGTCTTCGAGAACTTCTGGTGCTCGTGCCTCCCGCCCGAGTGAGGGATCAGCATCGGCCTGAGGTCGATGACGCTCGCGAGCCCCTGGTCCTCCACCTTCACCTGTGTCATGTCCCACTTGTTCCAGAGAAAGAGGTTCGGATACTCTAGCTTTGTGCTCATGCCGTCTATCTCCTTGGCTTCTCCTTCCTGCCGTAGACCATCTCGTTGAGCGAGACGCCGTTCACCTTTGAAACTTGCCATCTGACTCCGGGGATGTCGCCCATGGCCCGCCCCATCGAGCCCCCGATTCCCTCGAGTGTGACCTCGTCGTGCTCGTCGACGAAGTTGAGCGCGCCGTCACCTGGCAGGAACGCCGTCACCTGCTTTCCGTTCTTGACGATCTGCACGCGGACGCACTTTCTGATAGCAGAGTTGGGCTGCTTCGACTCTATCCCCACCTTCTCCAGGACAATCCCGCGCGCCTGTGGGGAGCCTTCGAACGGGTCGGCCTTTACGTCGAGCCCCAGGATCTTCCTCTTGTAATACTTGTTGCTCCAGCGAAGCTTCTGCCTGTGCTGGCTGATCTGGCGAGCCGCAAACTCTCCTCTGGGCATTCTTCAGCGTCGTGCTCGGCGTTGTGTATAAAAGCGTTCGGAGCGCTAGAATGCGGTTGTTATCTGGACGTTGCTGATGTTGAAGTACTTCCTCGCGATCAGCCTGACCTTCTCGGCGTTCTTCCCTCCGCGTCCAAGGACCGCCCCCTTCCTTCTCGGGTCGACGATGACCGAAATGCTCTTCGAGCCGTCGAGCTTGTCCGTGAGCCTGACCTCCTGAATCGCGCTGGGATCCAGCGCGTTTCGTATCATCTCGGCAGGGTCGTCAGACCACTCGACCACCTCGATCGGCTTCTTCACTACCCTCTCGATGTTCTGGATCGTGGCTCCCTTCTTCCCGATGGCCAGCCCCATCTGGCCTGTGTTCACGATGAATATCAGGCGGCCGCCCTTCTCGTCGACGATGCAGTCTCGCACGGTGGCTCCGCTCATGTTCTGGAAGATCGAGATGAGCCCGAGCTGGTCTGATGTGAGCTTGATCGCTGGCAAGCTATCACTCTGCTGCCTTGGCCGGCTGCGACGGCGCGCCCACAAGCTGCCTGAAGTCCCCCTCGGCCACGACCCTCAGTGAAATCGCGGAGACCCTGAACGGCCTTCCTAACATCCTGCCCAGCTGCGCGGACGACTTGTCGATCCTGACGACGGGAACCTTGTTCTTCTCCGCCTCCTTCACCAGGCCGCCCTCTTCTGCGTCCCTGCTGGAGATGGTGCTCGCCGCGATTACCATCTTCGAGCTCTTCAGTTCGGAGATCACTTCTTTCGTGCCGATGGTGTATTTGCCGCTCTTTATGGCCTCCTTCAGGACGCGCGCAAGCGCCGACTGGTCTCCAGTCGCTGCCGCCGATTTTGTTTTTGTGACCATGTTTCTGCAACTCAGGGATTTTAGCCCATGTAGAGGTCGACGATGCCCGTGCCTACGGGTATCGGCAGACCGACTATGACGTTCTCGGTGACCCCTTTTAGCTCCTCCGTTTCGCCGTAGATAGCCGCCTCGGCGAGGGTCGGGACGGTGATCTCGAAGGCAGCCCTTGCGAGGACCGACGTCTTGGTCCCGGCGATTCCGTGCCTGCCGATCTGCTGGAGATACCCCTTCGAAGTCATCAGGTCGGCGACCAGGAAGATGTGCCTCACGTCGACCTCGAGGCCCTGCTCGTCGAGCGTGCTCATGACCTCCCTGATGAGGGTGGCGCGCGCAGCCTCGATCCCGAGCACCTGAGCGACCTCGTGGATGTTGTTGGTTGTGATCCTCTTCGTGTCGACCCCGGGGACGGCGATGACCTTGGCGAGGTTCGACCCCGCGGTCTGGATCACCCACTCGTCGTTCTCCTGGACGACCGTGACCCGGGTTATTCCAGGGATGCCCTTGAGCTTCATGTTCATCAGCTTGTTCCTGAGGGTGAAGAGGGTCGAGAGGTCGGCGTTCTCAAGGTTGACCCTGATGACCTTCCCTCCTCTCTCGAGCTGTGCGTTCCTCTTGCCCGTCTCCATCGCCTCTGCGACGTCCTCGGCCTTTACGTCCCTCTCCGCCAGCATCGCCTCGTTCAGGTGTAGCTTGATGCCCTCCGTCGGGTCGACCTCGGAATAGTCTACGACGTTTCCGATCCTCGTGAAGAGGATGTCGTTGGCGACCTTCACCGCCTTCTCCTTGGAGTTCTTGTATCCCTCGTCGAGATAGACGTCCATGGAGGGCTTTGCGGGTATCTTTCGGGCGTCGACCAGCTCCATCAGCCTGGGCAGGCCCAGGGTGACGTCGCGCTCCTTCACCCCGGCGAAGTGGAAGGTCCTGAGCGTCATCTGCGTCCCAGGCTCGCCTATGGACTGGGCTGCGACTATGCCGGAGGCCTCTCCGGGCTCGACCGTCGCGTAGTCTATCGACTCCATGACCTTGTCGATGACGTTCTTCACGCCCTCCTCCGTGAGGTTGGCCTCGGCCAGCCTGTTGCCCAGCTCCTTGAAGAGGCGCTTGTTTAGCTTGCTCTCGTACTTTGCGAGGATTGCGACCGCCTCCTTCTCCCCGAACTTGGCGCGCGCGTGGTCGGTCAGCTCGGCCGAGCCGATGACCCTGTCGAGGTTGACTGGCCTGCCGTGGTCGGACTTGGCCGGGTCGATGCCGTCCTCTCCGTATAGGAATTGGATGACGTTGCCCGTGGGGTCCCTCACGGTGAAGTCGTACTCCACGCGGAGGTGCTCCATCGCGTTGACGAGCCGCCTCTGCATGTACCCGCTCTGTTGCGTCCTGACGGCCGTGTCGACGAGCCCTTCCCTCCCTCCCATCGCGTGGAAGAAGAACTCGGTCGGTGTAAGTCCGTCGCGGTAGTTTCTCTTGACAAAGCCCTTGGCCTCGGGTGCGAGGTCGCCCACTGGGAAGTGGCTCAGCGACCTCCCGCGGAGGCCCTTCTCGATCCTCTTCCCTCTGACCGACTGCTGCCCGAGGGCGGCGGTCATCTGCCCGAGGTTGAGGCTCGAGCCTCTAGCGCCGGTGCGGGCCATTATGACGCCTGAGTTCTCGATGGAGAACGACCTGTCGGCTATCCTCCCTGCCCTGTCTCTGGCCTTTGAAAGCTCGTTCACGACGTAGAACTCGAGCGAGCCCTCCGGCGAGAGGCCCCTGGTGAGAGGTAGCGTCCCGTTCTTGTACTTCTTGATGAGGTCCGTGCAGTTGTCGTAGGCCTCCTTGAGGGTCTCCGCTATCTTGCCCATGGCGTCCTCCGAGAGCTTGAGCTCGTCGTATCCGTAGCTGAAGCCGCGCCTGGTGATGTACTCCTTCAGGACCGAGAGTATGGAGTTGAGGAAGCGCCTCGCCTCGTCGTTCCCGTAGTCCTTCGCCACCCTGTGGAGCAGGCTGTCGGGCTCCTCCGCGCCGATCGCGGCCTTGTCGATGACGCCGGAGATCAGCTCGCCGTTCTTGATGACGACGTCGTTCGGCTGCCCGGTCTTGGCCTTGCCCCACTTCGAGGTCAGCACCAAGTTCATGTCCTTCGGGAGGAAGAGCGAGAAGAGCTGCTTTCCTGTGTAGAGCGGGTTGGCCCCCTTGGTCTTCGGCTCGGGGAGGTCGCCGGTGTATCCGCCCTGGAGAGCGAGGTTCGAGAATTGGTCGGGCGTGAGCATGGTCTCATCGCGCGTGAGCAGATACGCCCCTGTGAGGAAGTCCCTGATGGCGCCGATGATGGGCCCTCCGTACCTCGGCGAGAGTATCTGGTCCTGGACGCGCATCAGCATGAGCGCCTCCGACCTGGACTCCTCGCTCTGCGGGACGTGGAGGTTCATCTCGTCGCCGTCAAAGTCTGCGTTGTAGGGAGGGCAGACCGACGGGTGGAGCCTGAAGGTGCGGTATGGAAGCACGCGGACCGTGTGCGCCATCACAGACATCCTGTGGAGCGACGGCTGCCTGTTGAAGAGGACGATGTCCCCGTCCATGAGGTGCCTCTCGACGATGTAGCCCGCGGCGAGGGAGTCGGCGAGGGCCTTCCTGTCGCTTGCGAAGTCGAGCCTGATCTTCACTCCATCCGGCCGTATGACGTAGTTCGCGCCAGGGTGCTCGAACGGCCCGGTGACGACCAGCTTCTTGAGCGACTCCATGTTCCACCCCGAGACCTTCTCAGGGATGGTGAGCTTCTTGGCGACCTCGAACGGTATCCCGACCTCGGCGATGTCCAGGCTCGGGTCGGGGCTGATGACTGTCCGGCTTGAGAAGTCGACCCTCTTGCCCGACAGCGAACCCCTGAACCTCCCTTCCTTCCCCTTGAGCCTCTGGCTGAGCGTCTTGAGCGGTCTCCCTGACCGGTGGTGCGCCTGCGGGATGCCCGACACCTCGTTGTCGAAGTACGTCGTTACGTGGTAGTGGAGCAGGTCGACAAGGTCCTGGACGATGAGGTGCGGCGTCCCGGACTCCTTGGCCTCCCTGACCCTCTGGTTGACGCGAAGGATGTCCACTATCTTGTGTGTGAGGTCGTCCTCAGAGCGTATGCCCGACTCTAGTGTGATCGACGGCCTTACGGTGAGCGGAGGGACAGGGAGCACTTGGAGCACGAACCACTCTGGCCGCGCCACGTGCGGGTTGTAGCCGAGCAGCTCGATGTCCTCGTTGGTGATTCTCTCGAGGCGCTCCCTTATCGCGCCGGGCAGGAGCCGAGTCGCTCCGCCCTCCTCCGTGATCTCGTGGAAGATGGTCGGTTTCGTGAGCTCGATCTGGTATTGCTGCTTGCCGCAGTGGGGGCAGAGCTTTACCTTCTTCGCCTTTGTGAGGATCTCCTTCGCAATCTCCTCCTTCATCGTGGGGGTGAACTCGGTGATGTTCTGGAGCCGCAGCCTGTAAGCGTCGAGCTCCGGCTGGGACAGAAGGATCCTGCCGCAGGTCCTGCAGGTGGCCTGGATCATCTTGTTGATGTCCCCGACGAACGCCATGTGAAGGACCGACTCGGCGAGTTCGACGTGCCCGAAGTGCCCGGGGCACCTGGAGGCCGTGTTTCCGCAAGTCCCGCACTTCTGTCCCGGCTCAAGGGTCCCGAGGCGCGAGTCCATCAGCCCGCCCTGGACGGGCATGCCGTCCTCGTCGTAGGTCTCGGGCTGCGTAATCTCCGCGACCGAGTACTTCCGTATCTCAGTCGGCGAGAGCAGGGCGAAGTCGATCGCGCGTATCGTTCTTAGAGCTTCTTGCATGGCCATCTTATTTCACCAAAAAACCCCGCTACACCGCGTCCTTCAGCCGAAGCCGGGGCGCGATGTTCAGGCTCATCATCTCCTGCAGCAGAAGCTTGAACGCGTACGCGACGACGACCGTCGATATCTTCGCCTGGTCGCCGTCTATCTTGCAGGCGTACTTGCGCTGCTTCGCGTCGTAGTAGGCGATGAGCCCGCACTTTTCGCAGACGTTGATCTCGGTCTTGTCGGCCTCGTCGAGGAGCCTGTCCTTCAGCACCATGGAGGCGCCGTACGCGATGAGACAGTCTCTCTCCATCTCCCCGAACCTGAGACCTCCTCCCCTCGCCCTGCCCTCGGTGGGCTGCTTCGTGAGCATCTGGACCTGGCCTCTCGCACGAGCGTGGATCTTGTCGGCGACCATGTGGTGCAGCTTCTGGTAGTAGACGACTCCGATGAAGACGTCGACCGCGAACTTCCTCCCGGTCTTCCCGTCGTACATGACCTCCCTCCCAGTCGACTCGAAGCCCCTCTCGGTGAGGATCTTGCTCAGGTCCTCGGCCGTCTCGCCCGCAAAGGCGGTGCCGTCCGCCGAGGATCCCCTGAGCGATGCCGCCTTGCCAGAGATCGACTCGATGAACTGCCCGACGGTCATCCTCGAAGGGAACGCGTGCGGGTTGATTATCACGTCGGGGACGACCCCGTCTTCTGTGTAGGGCATGTCCTCCTGGGGTACGACCAGCCCCACGACTCCCTTCTGCCCGTGGCGTGACGCGAACTTGTCTCCTATCTCGGGGGTCCTCATGTCGCGGACTCGGACCTTGAACATCTTTCCGCCCTCCACGTTCTCCGTCATGAAGACAGAGTCCACGGTGCCGGTCTCGGTCGGCCTGACAGCGACCGATGTGTCGCGCCTGTACGGGCCCTTGATCTCGAACTCCTTGTACTCCTCCATGAAACGAGGGGGGCTCGTCCGTCCGATCACGGCATCGCCGCCGGTGACCGTGGCCTCGTGCATTACCACGCCGTCCGCCTCGAGGAGGCGGTAGAACTTCTCGCCCCGGTAGCCCCTGATGTTGGACTCTGCCGAGGGGACTTCGAAGGTGTCCCTCATCCCTCCGAGGTACTGCTTCGACTCAGCCTCGTAGAGCCTGTAGAAGAAGGAGCGAGCGAACCCGCGCTCGATGCTCGACCTGTTCATGATTATCGCGTCCTCGATGTTGTACCCCTCGAAGGAGAGGACGGCCACGACCGCGTTGGTGCCGAAAGGCCTCTCGTCGATGTTGAGCAGCTCGGTGCTCTTGGTTCGGACCATCGGAGACTGCGGGTTGACCAGGAGGTGCTGCCTCACGAAGGTCGAAAGCGGGAACGTGGGCGTGGAGAAGCCCAGGCTCTGCTTCGCCATAGCGGACTCGTAGGTGTTCCTCGGCGACTGGTTGTGCTCTGGGTACGGGATGATAGAGGCTGCGATGCCGAACATGGCTCCCGGGTAGAGCTCGAGGTGAGTGTGCTTTGTGGTGGCCTCCTCCGGCGACATGGCCACGAGGCAGTTCTCCTCCTCGTTCGCGTCGAGCATCTCGACTATGCCTCTCTCGACGATGTCCCTCCATGTGAGCTCGTTTGAAGCGATCTTGCCGACCATCTCCTGGGTGAGGAGCGGCTTTGCATTCTCGACGACGATGAGCGGACGGATGACCCTACCGGCGCTGAGGCTGATGTAGAGGCGCGAGTACCCCTTCTTGTTCGCCGCCTCATAATACATCACGCTCGCGCTCGGGTGGATCTGTCCCTCCCTGCGGAGCTTCCTGAACGCCTTGGCCAGCCTCTCGCCGTCGTCAACGTAGCCGATGAACCTCCCGTCCATGAACAGCTTGCACCCGTCCAGCGCGAGCTTCTCTGGGATGTCGCGGATCGACTTGGCGCCGAGCTCCCACAGCCGCTCTTCGACCTCCGACGGCGGGACGCTGACCGAGATTGTCGCTGAAAGGGCCAGGTTCTTCACGAGCCCGCAGTTGACGCCCTCAGGCGTCTCTGATGGGCAGACCCTGCCGAAGTGCGTAGCATGGAGGTCTCTGGCCTCGAAGTTTGGCTGCGACCTGCTCAGCGGCGACTGGATCCTTCTCAGGTGAGAGAGGGTGCTCAGGTAGTTGGTCCTGTCGAGGAGCTGCGTGACTCCCACCTTCCCCCTTCCCCAGTTCCCTGTCGCGATTGCGTTGTTGAGCTTGTCGGTGATGATGCCGGTCCTGATCGCTGCCCCGACGACGTTCCCGCCCCTCTTCTGCCCGGCCCTCTCGAGCTGATACTTCATGTCGCGCACGAGGTTCCTGAACGATGTGCGGAAGAGGTCCGCGAGCATCTGCCCCGCGAACTTGATCACCTTGTTGCCATAGTGGTCCTTGTCGTCTGCCTCGATCCAGCCCAGCCTCAGCTCGAGCAGCTTGCACACCGACTCGCCGAGGAACATGGACTTGTCGTACCTCTTGTCCTCGGACTTGCCGAGGTGAGGCAGGAAGCCCCAGTCGAGCATAGAGAGGGCGCGCTTGATCCTGTACTCCTCGAGCATGCCGTGGGCGACCCTGTTGCCGATGTAGACGAGGGCG
>CAWFZY010000005.1:0-965717 GCA_963820505.1 uncultured Nitrososphaerota archaeon
GCGTGGAGATCGCGAGGACGAAGAGCTCGGCGATCAGCTACCTCAAGAGAGAGGACGTCTACGCGACGCTCCCGAAGGCGAACAACAACTTCAGCGCCGCGAGGAGGGAGGCGATCAGGTCGATCAGGTTCGGCGACGACAGGGACCTCGTCCTGAAGACGATGATGGAGAAGATCGCGTTCTACGAGGAGAGATGCGCTCCGCTCGAGGAGAGGACCAAGGCGCTCGTAAAGGACAACGAGGACGTGAAGCTCCTCATGACGATCCCCGGGGTGGACTACTATCTCGCTGCGCTCTTCTCCTCGTACGTCAGGGATGTCAACCGCTTCCCGACGGTCGACCACCTGGCGAGCTTCTTCGGGATCATACCGGAGACGCGCGACAGCGCGAACGTGAAGAGGAGAGGCAGGATGTCCAAGGACGGCCCGTCGATAGCCAGGTGGACCCTCGGGATCATGACCGACACGGTCATGCACTGGAACCCCCACCTCCACCGGTACTACGTCCACCAGAAGGAGAGGACAAAGAGCGGCAAGCGAGCCCACGTCCTCGCGATGAAGAAGCTGCTCCGGATGACCTACCACGTCCTGAAGACGAGGGAGCACTGGAGGTGGGAGAACGAAGCGCTCACGAACAAGAAGCTCGAAGGCCTCGAGAGAGGAGGTGGCGGCGTAGCCTAGCGCGACAGTCGGGACAGGGCAGCACGCCTGACCACTCTATATCCGCTGAGCGCGGAGCGCAAGCTCCGAGAGCTTTGCCCGTTGAGTGTGGCATGCTCCGCTTCCGTTGAATCGTCAGAATACGCCCACCATAGGTGGAGCGCTTATCGAATGCATGCGGTAAAAGCGGAGCGTGGCGAGCTGCTACCCCGGTCGAGTCGCTAGGCTAATAACGAGCCGTGCCCACCCCTCCGCATCAGCAGGAAGGCGAAGAGCCATCCTGGAGCCCTCACATGAATGCGGATATTATTCATATCCACCCCTCTCCTTTTTTTGGACCGGTTTCTGTAGATGCCCTCTCCTTGTGTATTTTTTGCCCGATTTCCGCATCTCTACCTGCGCAGCGGCTGCGACGCCGAACCGGCGGGCTAGACTCGGATTCTGTGGTTTCCGCGTACCTCAATCCTTTCGTAATTGTTTGTCTGTAGCCTTCTTTGCCAATGGCATGATACGGCCAATCCGTCGCGAAGCCTCTGCGGAGGATGTCACGCCGAAAGATAAATCAATGTGGGCCTTGCACCATTAGCGCAATCTCATGCCTGCCGAGTTCGACTACACCGTTGACGGAGAGCATTTATCCACGGATAGTCATGACCTAACTGCCATCCAGATTCTCCAAAGCGCGAAAATCGACCCAACAAAGAACTACTTGGTGGAAATCGTGGGCGACAATCAGGTATCATACAAGGACGATCCGACCAAGGAAATCCACATGCACGAGAACATGACATTCGTTTCCGTAACGCTACAGGGAACTGTGCCGCTCTCTTGCTGAACCCGGACTACGTGCGGATTCTTGAATCATTGAGACAGTGACGGCACGATGTCAAGGGCTGACTTCATTGAGCAATTGAAGAACCTTGGATATCGGTTGGACTCGGTCACGCCCCAAGGGTTCGTGGTGTTTGACTACGAAATACCCATCGGGAGCAAGAGAGGTGAGAAAATCAAGTTGGCGTTTGCAGTCGGAGAAGACTTCCCCCTAAACCCGCCTGGAGGGCCGCACGTCAGCCCCCGACTGCTTCCAATGCACACTTCGAACGACCTCCCGCATCCTCATGGCGCAGTCCACCCGAGCGACCAGCTGGGCCCTTCTTGGGAGTACTGGAGCCGCCCGTTCCCGGGATGGAACTCGACCGACAGGACAGTCAGGGCTTACCTGGGATACATCCGGAGGTTGTTCGCGGACGTATGAACTACAGCGTTGCGATGGCAATTGGAACGAACGAGAGAGCGGTCTCTCATCTGCTCAGGGGCGACGGACAAGAGGACGCGTGCTTTGGTCTCTACATGCCAAGCCAGGGGAGCCGAAGATTCACTGGTCTTGTCACTGAGATCGTCCTCCCCGAGGAGGGAGAGAGAATCGTTCGCGGCAATGTCCATGTTGCAACTCACTACTTCGTCCGCGTATTGGGCATGGCCCTGAAGAGGAAGATGGGCATCGCAATTATGCACAGTCACCCATCAGGATCCGGCTGGCAGGCGTCCAGCGAGGACGACGCCAATTCGGAGAACACATTCGCTCACACCACCCAAGGCGGAACCGGGCTCCCGTTGCTCGGCATGACCTTGAGCGGGGACGAAATGTGGAGTTCGCGTGCCTGGGTTAGGACTGGAAAGCGCAGGTACGAGTCCGTTCCCTGTGAAAAAGTCCGAGTGATTGGATCTTCGTTGAACGTGTCATTCAACCCTGAGCTCCTGCCTGCTCCGAGATCCAAGCCTGAGTTGACTCGGACCGTTTCAGCGTGGGGCGAGGTCGCGCAGGCCAAGCTGGCAAGGCTTCGTTTAGGCATAATCGGTCTGGGTGGGGTCGGAGGAATCGTCGCGGAGGCTCTGGCGCGAATGGGTCTGAAGGAAATTACTCTCATTGATTTCGACTCTGTTGAGTCCGTGAACTTGGACCGGCAGCTGCACGCCACCAAGCAAGATGCCGACAGAAGCCGCCCCAAGGTCCGGGTTGTATCTGGGGCGCTTAGGAAGAGTGCCACAGCGGATGGTTTTGATGTAATAGCATCGGAATGGAGCGTAGTCGAGCCTGAGGGGTTCAAGCTTGCCTTGGACTGTGATATTCTGTTCAGCTGTGTTGACAGACCTTGGCCGAGAAGTGCATTGAATTTCATCGCGTACGCCCACCTGATTCCCGTGGTCGACGGTGGTGTCAGAGTCATTGTCAGTCCGAAAGGCACCTTGAAGAGGGCCTACTGGGGCGCCCACGTTGTAGGTCCTGCGCGGAGGTGCATGGTCTGTCTGGAGCAATACGACCCGGGCTTAGTGTCGGCCGAACGAGATGGGCTCCTTGACGACCCCGAGTATATCTCGGGCTTGCCAGAAGACGAGCCTTTCCGCCACAACGAGAATGTCTTCTCTTTCAACCTTAGCGTGGCTTCGATGGAACTCTTGCAGATCCTCTCGATCGTCGTGGCGCCTCATGGGATTTCAAACATAGGTGCCCAGATGTACAGTATGGTGCCGGGAGTTCTAAATAGCACATCGAAGACGTGCGAACTAGGCTGCGCTTTCCCCCCGCTGACAGGACTCGGAGATAGGGCTGGGATGACGCTGACGGCGAGGCACGAGGTAGCAGAGAAGGCCCGCGCTGACAGAGCGTCCCGAAACAAGCGTTAAGCAATTGTCAACACTGACTAGGGGCTGGAAGGTTAACTTGATACTCTAGATTTCTCTTGACGCAACTGACGCTCGCGAGCAAATCCTCACTTGGGACTTTGCGGACTCGTTTCGTGTCGGCCTCTCGCTTCACGGACCGGTTTCCAGTCCGCCCTAGGCAGGGACAAGCACGTGCGTCAGATTCAGGCGTTCAAAGACCGTCCGGATTGGGTTCGCTAGAGAGAAGGTATCGCTCCCTGCAAAGAGCAGCCCGGTCGCGTTGCTCGCCTCGTCGACTACAATGCTTCCCGAATCGCCACCGGAACTGAAAGGCGCAGAGGCGTCGGCGGATTCAATCACTATTTGGTCGTCAAAGCGGAGGCTACCGAGATTCCCGTAGTTTACCTGAAGGTACGCTCCAGTGAACCGCAGAATCCCCGCGGTCAACCCTGTGGTTCTCCCGCTCTTTCTCACAGGGCCATCCAATACAGGATCGCTTATGCCGCTCAGCCGGCCGATGTCGAGTATCTCAGGATCGACATAACTGTCGTGCGGTTCCGCCAGAGCGGCGTCGATCAGGTTGGTGCCTCCGACAAGGTCTACCCAGGAAGACAGATTGGCAATCGTCGAACCTGAACTTCCTCCGTCGTAGGGCCCCGGCTGATAGATGGGGTCGCCCTGACTGGCAGAGTTCGAATTCGCCAGGACGTGGTTGTTGCTTAGAATATAGTTGCGCCCGTTCGAGTGTCTCACCATACATCCTAGGGTGCCTGCCGTAACCTGGTAGTGACCGATGCTGACCCCGCACGGCACAGGTCTTTGGACGTACCCTTGCCTGTTCTGTAATCCCGACGCTAGCGGGGGCACTGCGCTGAATTCTCCTGTCACGACGGCGCGAGTATCGTAACCGGTGTTGTCAGCCACCTGTTGCAGGATGGCCTTTTGGTCGGGAATCCGCCTGCGAAAGAAGACGGCGAGTTTGTCGGTTGACTCGATCCCGACCCCGTTGACAGCGCCAGTGGCGGACGAATTCAGGGTCTCATAGGCGAAGGCTCGCGAGCCACCCGATCCGAAGAGATAGGAAACGGCTTGCTGCTTTGCTTCAAATATCGTCAACGACGTGTCATCGTCTGACGGGCTTTAAACTCCCCCGTGGTGACAATCTCGCGCGGAAGGTCTCCCGCAACATGGGCAATCCCTGCCCTCACCTTGTCATCGTCCCTCGAGACCATCACGATGATTCGCGGGTTTTCGGAGGTCCCTCCGAGCGCGACCCCCACGACCCCATCGATCCTCACGAGGAGCGGCTTGATGTCGCCAACCCGTTTCCTGAACTCGGCAACGACAGCCATTTTCTGGATGCTTGGGGGCCGACGTTCTAGTTAAGCTTTGACGTTTGCTTATGCGCCATTATGGTTCCCGGCGCAGCCCCCGCCTCTGCCCTACGTCTCAACGATATCGTGACAAGCCCTTGCGCGAGACTCGAGACTCTCACCAGCGCTATCGTCCGGCGTTTCGCGTTCCCAGGGATTCTGGGATATCTACCAAGTGCAAGGCAGCAATCATGCTCTGAGCCGTATGGAAGCCGGGCACCAGGAAGCTATCAATCTTGTACAACCAAACAGAACCGCAAAGCAGCTGCAGTCTAAGCTTATATTGCAAGGTAGCCTAATGGTATATGAAGAGAATCACGTCTACCCAAAATCAAGCCAATTCTTCAATTGGCTTGCGCGGTACGAACAAGATCAACTGGACTAATCCTTCGGTCTTGTTTCTAGCAGGAGGCTCTGAACCGATGGCTCACATCATTTCAAAAACACGCGAGCTTGTGCTCAAGGCCATGGACGATGGCTGGCAAGGGCCTCCATTCGATCCATTCTGGCTTGCGGAATACTTGAAACTTCGAGTCACGGCAAGGGATGATGTCTTGGATGCCCGCGTTGTTGCTGATTCGGCAAAAGAGCTCGGCATCGAGTATAATCCAACCCAGCCGCGCGGTCGTACAAGGTTCTCAATAGCACACGAAATCGCCCATACTTTGTTTCCTGATTGTGCGGAAATGGCGAGGAACCGAACGACTGTCACACATCGTCGACGAGACGAATGGCAACTGGAACTTCTTTGCAACCTTTCAGCCGCTGAGATTCTGATGCCAGTAAGCTCGGCCTCTCAAATTCTGGCTTCTCCCATCACAATCGATGAGATTCTCAACCAGAGAAAGAACTTCGACGTCTCCGTTGAAGCAATCTTGTTGAGACTCGCAAAACTGACTGCTCAACCGATCACAATTTTCGCAGCAGCCCGCGAACGTGACGAAGAGGGCGCGCCCTATCGCATTGACTATTCCGAGAGCTCATCAGCATCTTCTGTAATCATACCTGCAAGAACCATAGTGCCTGCGAAATCAGTGCTTTCGGAGTGTACTGCCATAGGCTATACCGCAAAGAGAAAGGAGGAGTGGACTTCAGGCCTCCCGGAACTCGAAGTCGAGTGCGTAGGCGTGGCTCCGTATCCTGGCAATACCTACCCTCGCGTAGTTGGAATGGTCCGTTCGGCGGCCAAGCAGGTTCCCGAGACGCACCGTATCATGTACCTTGTCGGCGATGCAACCGAACCTCGAGTCACAGGTCCAAGAATCATCGCACACGTCGTGAATGATAAGACGGCGAACTGGGGTGCTGGATTTGCCATCGCGGTCGCACGAAAGTGGCCTGAAGTCCAGCGAGATTTCCAAGCGTGGGTTGCTAATGAGGGAGCAAACCTCTCGCTCGGAGAATCCCACATCACTAAAGCTTCTGAGTCACTCAGCGTGTACAGCATGGTGGCTCAACACGGCTATGGCCCCTCCACCAAGCCCCGAATTCGTTACAACGCTCTAAGGGGTTGCTTGGAAAAACTCTTCCAAGTTGCCTCGCCAAATCGGGCTACCGTACACATGCCGCGCATCGGAGCCGGCCAAGCGGGAGGGAACTGGGACGTGATTAGCGAAATCGTCTACGATACGCTCGTGAGCCAAGGAGTCGAGGTCACGGTCTACGACCTCCCCCTCCACGATGAGCGAAGAAAGCAGAATGCTTCGGTGCTAGAAAGCTTTGCTCAATCTGGGAATCGGGGAGAATAGAGGACGCCCAGATTCATTCTACTTTCTGGTCCCGTTTCTTCGGGAAAATCCGAGCTCGCGGACAATCTAAGGAAGAATTTTGGCGCACGTATCATCAAGACGAGAGAGATACTGCAACAGCAGCTCAAGGACTCGACCGGGAATCGCCTTCCATTGCAGGAAGAAGGCGACCGGCTAGACCGGGAGACAAAAGGCCGATGGGTTCTCGAGGCACTCGATCGAGCTTTTCGGGAGTCACAACAAGATGCAATATTCGTAGTTGATGCAGTTAGAATCAGGGAACAGGTTACTGCGATACGTGATGCTTTTTCGCCTGTCACTCATGTGCACCTCACAGCCCCTCTAGGTGTCCTCGAAGGAAGGTATCTCAGGCGACCTCATACGAAAGGGAGGACTCCCCAACCCTATTCGAAGGTGAGAGAAAACCTCACCGAACGCAATGTCGACGAGCTAAGGCACATAGCTGATATCGTAATAGATACAAATCGTTGCAGGCCTGAGGATGTCCTAGTCCGGGCCGCTGGCAAGCTATCACTCTACGGAGAACGAGGAGGCGGTTTTGTTGACGTCATCGTTGGAGGAGAATTTGGGAGCGAAGGGAAGGGCCAGGTTGTAGCTTACCTATCGAGGGAGTACGACTTGCTGGTCAGAGTTGGAGGTCCAAACGCCGGACATAAGGTGCCTGAGAAGGATGGCCCGTTCACGCACCATCAGCTGCCTTCGGGTACACGGCGGAGTCGTGCTCGTCTGCTTCTGGCTCCAGGCATGGTTGTAAACGTCGAAAAGCTACTCAAAGAAATCGGAGAATGTCGAGTCGACGCGCACCGGTTGAGCATAGACCCGCAGGTCATGATAATTTCTGAAGACGACGTCAGACGAGAGGAAGGGGTGAAGGAACGGATCGCGTCGACGGCTCAAGGGGTCGGAGAAGCGACGGCACGCAAGATTACGGACCGCGGTAAGAGAGGCGTGAAACTGGCGAGAGACATAAAGGAATTGAAGCCATTCATCAGGACTGCTGAGAGCGTCCTCACCGACGCCTATGCCAAGAACCAAAGAGTATTGCTTGAAGGCACGCAAGGCACGGGCCTCAGCCTCTACCATGGCTACTATCCATACGTTACTTCTCGCGACACTACTGTCGCGGGCTGCCTCGCTGAGGCAGGAATCCCGCCGTCAAGGGTCAGAAAGGTCATCAGTGTAAGTCGGACTTATCCGATCAGGGTCGAGAGCCCTCAGCAAGGTACTTCTGGACCGATGTGGGCTGAAATCTCATTAGAAGAAATCAGCAGGCGGTCGCATATCGGATTGAAGGAATTGAAGAGAGTCGAGCGAACGTCAACCACAGACCGAAAGAGACGCATCGGAGAGTTCGACTGGGTTCTCCTGCGAAAGGCGACTTTTCTAAACGGTCCTACGGACATAGCGCTTACCTTTACTGACTACCTGTCAAAGAGCAACCGAAAGGCGATGCGATTTGACCAGCTCACGAAGGAGACGATCAATTTCATTGAAGAAGTGGAGCGTGTCTCGGGCGCGCCGGTGTCTCTCATTTCCACTGGCTTCAGCCTTCGCAGTGTAATCGACCGGCGTAAGTGGTGACCAGCATGAGGATGGATGATTTAGTAAGATTCTACCCACGAGTCTACCACATGGCCGAAGCGGGGAGTTGGCCGAGCATCCGCGAAAATGGCCTGTTAAGCACCACCGCGCTACTTGACCTGTTTCAGATTAATGGGAGGGATCGATACAAGATAGAATCACAATGGAGACCAAAGAGCGTAACCATTACTCATCCTGATTACGGGTCAGTCGTCATTCGGGATCAAAAGCCATTGCCTGAAGCTACTTTGCAGAAGCTCGTCGACGGAATGTCAGCCGGAGAATACTACGAGTTGCTCAATCGTAAAACTTTCTTTTGGGTGCGGAGAGAAAGACTCGAAAGGCTTCTGAACGCAAGGGCATACAAGGGCAGAGCCCACACAGTCTTGACGGTCGACACCGAAGCCTTGCTGAAGAAGCACCAAAGTGACATCTCGCTCTCGCACATAAATTCGGGCGCCGCAATCTACGGAACGGGGAGAAGGGGGGTCAGAACTTTCGAACGGATTGACGCTTATCCGTTTGAAGAATTGAAAAGGAAGAAACGAGAGGACGCGGTCGTAGAATTGGCCGTTGACTATTCGGTCAAAGATATCTCAGAACTCGCAATAAAGGTAGAGGAATGGATTGGTGGCAAACCAGTGAAAGTCATCAGCGAGCGAGCAAAGGAGTAGGAGCCCTTCGTGCCGCTGATTCATGAGAAACTAGACGACGCGTTTCTATTCATACTTACACTCGCAACCCTCGCTTTCACTATCGTCCAAACCAGTAGGAACGATCTAGATTCTCTGATCGTCGCCTTGCCAGTCCTCTTAGCCGGAGTCGCGCTGCCGTTCTATGTCGGATATGTCAGGGGCGCAGTCATCAGAAATTCTCCACTGGACAAAGTCCGCGGTTGGATAATCTTGGTCGTCGGAAACTTCACGATGTTCGGCTTGCTGATTGTGCAGTACACCAACCAAGCTTTCCCCGAATATCCCGTTTCGATTGTAGGTTTGATGACGGCCTGGTATATCGCAGCCAAGTTGGTTCGCGCATATCCGCTGGATATGAATCGCAACACAATGAGGATCCTAGTCGGTTCGGGGATTTTTCCGCTTCTCTTCTCCGTGATAGTGACCGTTGCCTCTTTGTTGCTACAGGCATGGCTGGTAGCTCACACTTTTCCATTGATAATCTCCTACCTCGCTTTTGTCTGGCCTCTGCTTGCGCTGTCACTGGTCATAATCGGAGCTGAGAGGACGTGCGAAGTGCTTCAAACGCCGATGCTAGTCAATGAACGTGGCGACAAGGCGCAAAACGCCTTGGACTACGCATTCGAGAGGAGTTGGAAATACGTTCTGCCCAGTCTGCTAGATTTCGGTCTGGCCGGTCTTGACTTCGTCCCGCGACATAAGAGAGTCCTCGTGATGTTTCTGACATCATTTGGACTATTCTGTACCCTCGGCTGGTTCTTCCCGAACTCGGCCTCGGTTGGGTGGTCTAACATTCTCCTAATCGTCGTTGCAGCAGATGGAATTATGACTGTTACGATTGCAGATTACCTTCGGATAAGCGATAGCGGCCTTCTCGGAAAAGCACAAAACCTGTCGCGCCCAGAGGAAAAGGGAATGGAAGACCTCAGCCAGAGAAGAGAGGCGGCTAGGAAGTGGCTCGAAAAATATGTTGAACAATTCATGTTCAACGACATTAAGGCCTGCATAGAAGGAAAAGCAAACTTCGCTGCAGCGTTAGCCTTATCCGTTTATTCCGAAATCCTCGGAGGTCTACTAAACGGCGCATTCGAGGATAAAGGCGATGGGAAATTCAACAATCACAAGACTTTCCTCGAACACATGGGGTACAAGGATGCAGGGAGAATCTATGGGTTGGTCAGGGGCGGACTGACGCATCAATATTTCATCAAACAGGAATCGACTGTCTTCCTATGGGGAACCACGGAGAAACACAAGGGCATCGTCATTGCTGGTGACAATATCGAATTTCATGTCGTTGACTATTTCCAAGAGTTCCAGTCAGCCTATGCGAGAATGAAAAGGGAAATCCTAGAGGGCGACCCAAAGGCGCTGACCAATTTTGAGAAGGCAGTCGGAGCAAAGACAATTCCGTCCGAGGCCCAAGTTGGAGGAATCAAAGTCAGTCTGAATAACTCAAAAGTCTCAAGCCCGTAATTTCTCCCCGCCATTATACGCGATCCTGGCTTCGACGACCGGCCGGCTTGGGTGCGACTGCGACGAATCGGTGTCTTGCGTCGGGACTCACCGTCCTTCAAATAGGATTAATCGGCTCGGCCCTGTTAAAAGCGCTCAGCAGCATTACCGTCATGGCACTGGAGCCCAAGATTCGAAGTCTTACAGTTGATGTGCGTCCTCTCAAGGAGAGGCTCAAGAAGAAAATGCCTCCCGACAGCCCAGTTCTGATGGACCTCCTTGAGGAACCGGACTCGATGCCCATCGCCGAGGCCGAAGTGCTGATTCCCCACTACCTTCAGAGGCTGGAGAGGGAGCTCGAGAAGTACGAATCGAAGGGGCCTCTCGTCCTGAATACCTGACCTAGGCCGTCCTCAGCCCTATCACGACCCTGTCGTTGGGCAGGTCCCGCTTGTAGTCCCACCCCTGCTCAATCCACTGCTCCAGCTCGCCGATGGGAACGACCTTCTGGGTCCCCTGCTTGAGCCCCAGCATCTGCTTGGACTTTTCGTGGATGAGCTCCTGCAGCTTCTCCAGGGTGAGGTTCGTGACGTCGCCCAACGCTTGGATCTCTGCCTCGGTGTACCCGAACATCTTCAGCGCCTCGACCCGCGCCGTGTTCACAACTTCGTCCTTGCTGATGCTCGGCTGGACCACCGTTGCGAGGTGCTTCTCGGCGGCCCGCGCGTACGCGTCCCTCATCCCTTCCAGAAGGTCCTGCGGGAGCTGGCCCTTGTTCAGGGTGTAGACGTGTTCGATGTCCCCGATGTGGCCCATCCAGAAGACGCGATAGTCCTTGATCACCTTCCCCTCCTGCTCCGCGCCCATCATCCTCGTGTCGAAGTACCTCCTCAGCACGTACGGCCTCCACCCGAAGCCAGCCGCCCTGATTGCGTACCTGACGGTGTCCCCTATGTTGTTGACCCTCACGAACCTGCCCACGTGGCGCGGGTTGGTGGGGTTCGCCGTAATGATCGGGGAATCTCCGGTTATCTCCTCCTTCAGGGTGCGCATCCGCCACTCGAGGTACTGCCTAACGTAGCCACAGCCCTGCTCTGGCAGGAACGAGAGGTACTGCCTCCCCGCCTTGGATATCGTCCTCCTGACCACGACGATGGTGGGCACCTTGAGGAACTCGACCTTTGGCTCCTGCCCGTCCCCCCCGCCCACGACCTTCATCTCAGGCAGGTCCGAGACCCTCAGCCCGTCGTCCGCGTCCCTGTTGCCCAGCACTCCGGGCCTCACGCCGGAGAGCGCCATGAGCGCGCAGGCGGCCTTCTTCTGGAGGTCGCCGTGCTCGAAGATGGAGTGCAATTCTTGGTGTGAGGGGATCCGCTCGTTGTCATACAATCCGGTCTCCCTCGAGAGCCTGACCTGCCGGGTCACCTCGATGTCGTTGAAGAGCCACCAGCCCTTGAGGGACTTTACGTAGCCAAGGATCGTCGAGCTCCTGTTCCCGTCCTTCTCCAGGCGGGAGACAGCTCTCAGCAGGAGGTCTCCTGCCTCGCCCTTCGACATCCTCGCCAGGTCCTGCGGGGTTATCTGGAGCAGGGCGCAGATGTGCCCCATCCGCCTAAGGGTGACCTCCCCGTTCACCTTGCTTCCCCTGGCGATGTTCTCTATCCACGAGCAGAGCCTCTCGTCCTCCAGTAGCTCCTTGTACCTGCTCCTCGGAAACAGCTGCTGCACGGTCTTCCGGGCGTTTCCGCCTAATAACGGGCTGGCTCTGGACCCGCTCGGGAGGGGGCCCTGCCGGGCCCGCCAAACTACCTGGAGCTAGCGTGCCGATGCTCTCGAAGCGTTCTGCTGCCGACCGATTCGAAAAAGCCTTAACTCGTGTCCCTCATCTCGTGAAGCGTGATCTCTTCAAAGGCACCCGGTGGGGCTTGGGAAAGCGGGTCCACATGGGTAGGCGGCAAAGTCCCAGTGCCGAGCGACTCCGTCAACGTAGTCACCGGTAGCAAAGTAACCATTGCCTCGGGCAACACAGTGGTAATCGGCTCAGCTGGCCAAGGCGGCGTGGTAATCGCAAAAGGAGGCACCCTGACCAACTCCGGCACCATCGTCAACAATTCTGAGCTCACCAACAATGGCACCCTCACTAACTCCGGCACCATCGTCAACAACGCCGGCTTGACCAACTCTAATGACGCCACGTTAAACAACTCCGGGACGCTGCAACTAAACGGCCTGGGCATCCTATATGCGACAGAATTTCCTCCCGGCGTTCCGCCGACGCCAAATTTCACCGGACTGCTTTTCAGCCAAGGGGTATTTGTCCAGAAGCCAGGAAGCACCATCGTCCTCGGCTCTGGAACCCAGCTCTACATTACCCCGTTCCCGGGCGAGGACTCATCGTTCGCCATTCCATCAGACGCCTCACTTGTAATAAGCCCTGGAGCTTCTCTCACCATACAGGCCGAGTCGACCGTCGACAACGAAGGGACCATCTCAAACTCAGGTGCCATCTCGATAGTGGACGCGGGAAACGGCCTAACCCCAGGCGCCCTCAACAATTCCGGCTCTATCACCAACAACGCGGGTCATATGCTAATCAAATTCCCCAAAGGAAAGCCATACGAAACCTGGGGCGACATCACCAACAATGGCACCATCACAAACAAGGGTACCTTCAACAACGGTTGGTCGGGTAGGCTTACTGAGCCTATACTCATACAACCTACGATCACCAACAGCGGCACGATAGCCAACAGCAGCACAGTGACGAACTATGGCACGATAAACAACAACGGTGGCGTGATAAATAACAGCGGCGTCTTTCACAAGGATGGAGGCGCTTTCAATGGCTCCGCCGTTAAAGGCAATCCACCGGTCCCTTAGAGATCAACGATGGCGACCCCGACGGTGATGCCCGCTTTCTCGAGGTAGGGGCTCAACCCGAGAGACAGGGCGTCCAAGAAGATCTCTTGGTTGAAATGGTCTTCCATGCGAGCCGATTCTTGGCTGGAATCAACTTTGAGAACCCGTTCAGAGACGGGTCCTGCCGGGCCCGCCACCAATACCTCCCCGTCTCTCGGATTCGAACTTCTTGAGCACGGTACAGGAAGTTGAACATGATTCATATCTATGCCCTATCGGACGTTTGAGAGTTGGAGCAGGAGAAGCCCGCCGAGGAGATCCCCTACGGAGACCGACTGATTGGCGCCATCAAATCCATTGAGTGTGATCGGATTGGAATCATCCTGAGACACTCGGTCAGGGATCAAGGTCGGAGAGGCGAGGTCGCCAATCCGAATATGGTCGCGGGGTTGACCCCTCACGGGCACAGCGAATCGAAAAGGTTTGGCCAGTCGCTCCCCAGAGGTTTCAACCTCGTCGTAGGCTATAGTCCGGTCCCCCGCTGCGTAGAGACGGCGACCGGCATCATGAACGGCTACTCGCATATGAATTCTGGTAGCATATCAGACGTCGGAATAGACGATTCCTTGGCCGTGACCCACTTTTTCGCCAAGGACAGAAATGCAATGGAGTCATATCGGGAAGAGGTGGGAGGACTGCCATTCCTTAGAGAATGGCTGGACGGGAGTCTTCCTGTCGGGATGATGAAATCCCCTTCGGAGGTGAAGCAGTTCGTCGTAGGCAGCGTTGGCAAGGACCTGAGACGCCGTCAAGCCCCGCTCCTGCGGTTATGGGTGGGGCACGATTACGGACTGATAGTCCTGGTTGAGACCATCTTTGGCGGACGATTCAAGGAAATCAAGTGGATACCGTATCTGGACGGCATAGTGTTTTGCTTGAGCAAAGAGGGATTGCTCACCGCAACTTGGGACGGCGAAACTGCAAAACTAAACGCTTGAATGCGACTCGGATTTGCTGTGCACGGGTCTCATCCTGCATGCGATGACTACTCTCCCCGCTGGGTTGGAAGCTCAGGCTGACCGAAAGGAGCCGGCCGTGACCCAAATTTGATGGACAGGCTTCAGCCTCGTTTACATCGTTCGCAGTGCTTATTCTTTATGAATGACGCTCGAAAGACGTGAATGCTATGGAGGGAGATTCAGCATCCAACGATTCGTCGGAAGCTGACAGGATAGTAGCGGCTATGCTGGCCGCACGTCCCAAGGTGTGCGTCGTTGGCTTGGGTGGAGCCGGTAGCAACATTGTTTCTTGGTTAAAGGAGAAGGGCATGGCTGGAGGCAAACTCATTGCCGCAAACACCGACGCAGTCCACTTGAGTGTGACAAGAGCCGACAGAAGGATTCTCATCGGTGAGAAGCTCACCCACGGGCAAGGTGCCGGTGGCTATCCTGATGTGGGTGAAAAGGCGGCCTACGAGAGTCTTCAGGAGCTTAGGAAGGCGGTTGCTGGGTCGAGCATACTTCTCCTTTGTGCGGGTTTGGGGGGAGGGACCGGTACTGGCGCCATAAACGTGCTCGCGAAGGCGGTCCCAGGAGAAGGCATCCTAAAAATCGGGGTAGTCACGCTTCCCTTCTCTTTTGAGGGATACAGGTACAAGAAAGCCAGGAAGGGTCTCGAGAAGCTTCGGGAGTACTGCGACACGGTGGTCGCGATCGATAATAACAGGCTCTCCAAAGTCGCAGGTGATTTACCTCTCGAGCAGGCGCTGGGAGTAGCAAGCGACCTGGTTGGCCTATTCGTGAAGGCCATCACTGAGACCGTGACCACAGCGTCTCTCATCAATATCAGCTACTCAGACCTGAAGGCGATAATGGAGCGGAGAGGACTGGCCGCTATAGGTGTAAGCGAATCTTCTGGTAAGGGAAGAGTCGAGAAAGCGGCCAGGAAGGCAATAGACAGCAGGCTCCTGGACCTGCGCGATGCGTCGAAGTCGTATGGAGTACTAGTGCATGTAACGGGGGGAGGCGACGTAACGCTTGAGGAGGTCACAGCCGCGGGCGACGAGATAACGAAAGCTCTCCGACCAGGAGTGAAGATCGTCTGGGGCGCTAGGGTCGAAGAGAGCATGCACGGAAGGGTCAGGGTGATGGTGGTCTTGACCGGGGTCGAGGGCGTGTTCCCACGCTACCAGCGGTCGCGCTTCTAGCCTCCTAGAGTCTTAGCCGACATACTCGTCTCACCCAAGGTTGGAAATTCCGAGGGTCGGCCAATCGAAGAAGCTTCTTGGGCGTTAGAGAGCCGATTCTATAGCCGAATTCGTAGTCGTTCTTGGGTGCGGCGACTTACGACTTGCCCGCCGGCGTGGAGCCGGCGAACCCACCTTGAGAACCCGTTCAGGGGCGGGTCCTGCCGGGCCCGCCAAACACCCTAAATCAGTTGGTCATTCTCGAGTGGCGTTCCTTTCCTGACGATGATGTCATCCCCTCTTTGTACCCAAATCAGTCTTTCCTCTCCATCAGGGGTGAATTTCAGTTTCAAGACTTCCCTAATGTGTTTAGGGATGGCGGTCTTTCCTCCTCTGCTTAGCATTGTTTTTCTAAAACTCGATCGTAGGGTTCCTTTCTTGACAACGATGTCTCCCCCCTCGTGTGTCCAGAGCAGCTTTTGCCGCCTTTGATGCGTGTATTTCAGCTTCAACAACTCCATCACCTTACTTGGAACAATTGTCTTCCCACCACTATTGAGAACGCTTGCTCCGAGGAGAAGCTCGTCTGTCAAGTCTGCCCCCTATTCGCAAGTCATACGTACTTAACCGCGCACACCTGCAATCGACATCCTAGGCCGCGCCCGGAGGTTTCTCGGACTCTTCCTGCTCGGTCTTGGTTCCGCGATTGGCAATCTTCGTGGGCCACCAGTTGAACCTTTGCGCCATGGCCATCAGAGCAGGGACGAAGAGGAGAATGACGATTCCCACGTCCACCACGACCGCCGCCGCGACCACGAAGCCTATCTCACCGAGCAGCGCAATCCTTGTGACTATGAGCGAGGTGAAGACGGTCGCAAGGACAAGCCCGAGCCCGAATATCGTGACCCAGACCTTGTTGAGAGCCGTCCTGATGGCGTCCACGTCGGTGCTCCCGTTCAGCACCTCCTCCCTTATCCTCGTGACGAAGAAGATGTCGTAGTCTATACCCACACCCAGCATCGTCACGACGACGAAGAGCGGCGCGAAGTCGAGGATCGGCAGCCCCTGAGCGTAGAAGTACGCGAGGACGAGCAGCGCCATCGAGAACGCGACGCTGCAGAGGATCGTGAAGATCAGCCTGATTGGGGTGAAGACCGACCTCAGCTGGATCAGGAGGATTACATATACCGCGGCGGCGAGGACGACGATGACCTCCGGGAGGATCCCGTTGAGGAACGACTGGTTGTCGTAGGTAGACTGGGTCTCCCCGCCGTAATAGACCGACACGCCCTTCGGCAGCTGCTGAGAGGAGACGGCAGACTCGACCTTCAGGAGCGTGTTAATCGCGGCCTGACTCTGGCCGTCGCTCTGCAATCCGACCGTTATTTCGGCGGTCTTGTTGTTCACGCCGACGTAGGAGAGCATCCCTGCAAGATACTGCGACCGCTCCGGCTCGGGGAGCTGCATCACGCCGGTGTAGTTGAAGGGCGAGCCGTATGGCCTGGTCGGCCCACTCGTGGTGGAGACGCCCGGGACCGGGAGGCCGTGGAGCTGACGAGCTCGATCTCCTTGAGGAGGGTCTGGTTGAACTGCCCGTCGCCGTACGTAATCGGGGTCGGGGTCGTCAGGACTATGGTCGTTGGGGCGGTGGCGGAGCTCCCCAGTTCCTGTGTAATCACCGTGAGGCCATGGTTGCTGGGAAAGTCGGGGAAGAGCTTGAGTATGTTCGCGCCGCTGGGCGTGCTCTGCGAGACGTAGAACGCGCCGAGGGCGAGAGCGGAGATTACCACGATGATCGCGACCTTCCTCCGCAGGGTCTTCTCCGCGAGGCTGTCGAGGCGGGCGGACTTTGCGCGCTGAACGTCCCTCCGCCTGTTCAACCCCGGCCAGAAGAGGCGGTCCTTCAGCGTGAGCTCGAGGGCTGGGAGGAGCGTCAGGGCGGCCAGGATGAGGATGGAGACGGCGATGGCGATCGAAGTGCCCACGCCGCTGAAGAGCGGGACGTTGGCCACCGCCATGACGATGTACGCCACTACGACGGTGATGCCCGCGGTGAGCACCGCTTGGCCGGCCCACCTGACCGAGATGGAGACGCTCTCTTCGGTGGTCCTCCCTTTGGTCCTCTCCTCCTTGGTCCTCCTCAGCTGGAGGACAGAGTAGTCTACGGCGAGGCCCAGGGTAAGGAGGATGGTGAGCGCGGGGGTCAGAAACGTGAGAGTGCCGTGGCCCAGGACCGCGACCCCGTAGTAGATCGTGGGGAGGGCGATGGCTATGGCGATCCCGCCGACGATGACGGGCACCAGCGCGGCGAGAGGCGCGAGCAATAGGACCCCGACGATGGCCAGGGCGGCCAGGACTCCTGGGACGACGGTTATCCCCAAGACCGGCCCGAACACGCCCGAGATGTCCTCTGTGAGCACCGCGGACCCGGTGACGTAGTAGGTGCCGAGCGCGGGAATCGCCGAGCTGGCGATGTCGGCCCGGAAGGCGGCTATCATGCTGTCGCTGGGCGGAGCCGAGAAGCTGTAGATCACGATCATCGTGCTGTTGTCGGGGCTGACGAAGTCGCTAGTCAGGGAGCGAGACAGGGTGAGCGGATATTCGGGGTAGGTCTCGTTCGAGAGGACCCCGAGGATGGCGGCCCGCACCTGAGAGGCGCTGGTCCCGGCGCTGAGGGAGGAGAGGAGGGAGCCCAGCTGCCTCGCGTTGGCGGTGAAGAGGGGAGAGGTCGAGAATGACGACGCGCTCGCGTTGGCAACGAGCTGCGACGCGAGGTCCCACGACTGCTGCGGCGTCAGCGGGTGGCCGGACGGATTAGCCGCGGCCATGCTGGAATTCAGCTGGGAGACCTGTTGGACCAGCGAGGGCACGACCGAGGCCAGGAACGAGTACTCCGTCGTGTAGATGCTCGTCAAGCCCGTGAAATTCTTCGAGAGGGCGGGGTCGGTCGCGATGGTCCGGTTGAACCCCAGGACGGCTGACTGCACAGAGCCGGAGTACATCTGGCCGTTCTGGAGGACTACGATGATCCCCTTGGTGCTCGCGTTGACTGTGGAGGGGAACTGGGCGTCGATGATGTTCTGGGCGACCTGTGACTCGGCGTTGGATGGTCCGCCGAAGTTCGAGCCCGCCACGTTGTAGGACACATGGCTGAAGAAAGCGGAGATCTGGGTGCCCGCGACGATTACCGCTATCAGCCACGCTACGATTATGAGCTTGCGGCGCCTTCTCAGGAAGGAGTTGAAGACGTCGAATCCGGAACGGGGCATCCTTTTTCGGCGGTCGGAAGACGTCATTTAAGGCTTGGCCGGAATGGACCGACCCTTAGTCCCCTATCTGCTTCCGCTTCGGACTTGCTTGCCATACTGGATAGTCGGACTGCCCTCGGGCCACCGCCATGCTCTCGTCCAGCCGTTGCCTTGGAGCTTATCTTGGAAATGTAGATTACAACCACGTGTTATCTCAGTGGAGCGCGACCGGTTGCGCGGGCGAGGTATCAGGCTCTACGATCACCGCGGTCCCGTAGGCGAGAACCTCCGTCATCGATCCGCCCATCTCCGATGTGTCAAAGGCGACGGAGACGACCGCGTTCGCTCCGAGGCTCCTTGCATGGTCAGCGAGCCGCTGCAGGGCCTGGTGGCGCACTTGTTCGAGGAGAGTAGTATACACCTTGATCTCCCCGCCACCCCAAGCCCGGAAGAAGGCAAAGATGTTCTGCCCCAGCCCCCGGGATCTTACGATCAACCCAAAGGTCGCACCAACGACTCGGATCACGTGATATCCAGACACGAACGGCGTCGTCACGACGATAAGGTCAGCCGGAGGCTTGAACGGGTCTGGCGTAGTGTCGGACGGCTTCATTCGGTGACCACCTGATTGTTCCGAGGACACTAGTTATTTACATCTTCTACGCCAGAGACTTCAAGCTCTTGCCAGTCCGCTTTGAGAACCCGCTCAGCGGCGGGTCCTGCCGCGCCCGCCAACTTTTCACGCTCAACCAGTTTGCGAAGAGCCGAATTCCGGCCCGGGCCCGCTTAAAATATTAAGCGAATCCCGCGAAATACGCTCTCGCGAATTTGAACTGTGCGGTCGCAGGTACGCAAACTCAATCGGGGGTCCTTTTCAGACTTTTTGCCGGACGGTAGCGCATCTGCGTGGTTCCAGTCTTATATGACTTAGAGCTGACGTATTTCAGTCTCATCCCGCTGATGAAGAGAGGTTTGCCCCGCGCAATCGCAACCGGGTGCACCATGAGCATATACTCGTCGATCAGGCACAACCTTGAAAGATTCTGACCGGTACGGACGCCTCCCAGGACGCAGATGTTGCCGCCCTTGCTCTCCTTTATCTTCCTGACCGCAGAAGTCAATGCCTTGTCGTTCTTGGCAACGACAAGTTCCGCGTCCTTCATCTTCAGATCTTCATTCTTGTTGGAAATCACAAAAACGTGCTTATTGCCCAATGCATGGGCGATGTCAAGCATCCACTTTGGATTCGTTTTCTTCTCTCCTGCTTGCTTCCAGTAAGCCATCATTCCTGGGGCGGTAGGATAGCCCATCATCAGCGAATCCGCGGCGTCCAATATCCGCAGTATGTCATTGTTCATCTCGTCGTCATACTGGTCCGGCTTGAACCAGTCAAGCTCGTTACGCAGGCCGGATAGAAATCCGTCAAAAGTCATGGTCATGTACAGGAATACTCTTCTCATGCCGTCACCATCTGCCCACCTCTAGAGTAATGAACTTCTCGACTCTCACCTGACTGCCAGAAATGGAATGGGGTCTAACGAATTTGAACTGTGTGGTCGCAGGGATTTGAAAGCCAACTTGGTATGCCTTGGCGTCGGATTCGCTTAATTATTGAAGCGACTCCTGCCGGGCCCGCCAAATCCACCTCGCTCGCCACCTTAACGGCGCCGCTCCGCAAATCAACTAAAATAATTGAGCCTTAGGGATCTGTCGTGGCGGCGATAGCGGAGGCGAAGACAAAGAGCCAGATCTCCTCCGCAGAGAAGCTGATCAGGGAGTATGCGGCCTCACTGGGGATAGACCTTAGCTTCGAGAACTTCGAGCAGGAGATGGCCGACTTTCCGCGCGCTTACACCAGACCTGGCGGCCGGCTCCTCATCGCCATCGAAGGTGGCCACGCGGTCGGCGTAGTGGGAGTGAGAAGGCTCTCCGCCAAGATGTGTGAGATGAAGCGGATGTATGTTCGACCTGGGTCGAGGGGAAGGGGGATCGGCAGATTGCTGGCTAGGAGAGCGATAAAGGCGGCGCAGGACGCTGGCTACAACCGCATGCGCCTCGACACGCTTTCCAGGTTGAAGGAAGCGGTCTCCCTTTACCGCTCTTTGGGATTCGAGAAGATCGAGCCGTATAGGTTCAACCCTCACAGAGGCGTCCTTTACATGGAGCTGAATCTTGGAAGGCCTCGTCTGGTTCGCCACCTACCAAAGAAGTAAATAGCGAGCTGGGCCACTGTTCGCCTGCTCATGGTGGTGAAGGCCAAAGGCGAGGTCGCAGCCCAGCCGGTCGACAAAGCCGTCAAGACAGAGATTGCTTGGCTCATCGACAGGCACGACGGGGCGCCCAATTTCGAACTAAGGAAGTTCACAATCAAGCCTGGAGGCAGGATTCCAAAGCACTACCATCCCGACATAGAGCACGAGCAATACGTCCTCGCTGGGCGCTACGAGGTCGGGATAGGGGAGAAGGTCCACAGGGTGAAGGAGGGAGATTCTCTCTACATCCCCGCAGGCACCATCCACTGGTACGAGAACCATGGGAAGGAGAACGCAGAGTTCCTGTGCATCGTGCCCAAAGTGGAGCGCTATGACGCGGTCTACCTGGAAGAAGCGGTGGCCGCCTCTGCGAAGCGCAAGGACCTAAGCTCGGCTGAGCGAAAGACTGGCAGAGGGAGCCCGAAGCGATAGCCGCACGGCCACATGCTTGGGAATGGACGGCTTTGGGCCCAAGGACCTTCCTTAGCCTGCTATCGGCCGCTGGCGTATGTGGCTCAGAAAGCGGCTTCGTTGATTTCCGTGGCCACGTGGTAGGCGTCGTAGACGTTGTAGGCCAGGAATATCGGATAGATCAGGAGCCCGAAGCGGAAGTCGGAGCGATTCTCCGGAGACGTTATCAGATACAGGCCGATGATTCCGAGGATGATGAAGACGATTGCTTTGGGAATCTGCCTGTTGTAAATCTGGCCTAGGCCCGGGAGGACGAGGGAAACCACCGCGGCGACGCGCGGGTCTTTAACCGCGATTCTGGCCCCACAGTTCGGACAGGTGGACGCTGCCGCATCTATCCGCGCCCTACACTGCTGGCAGACCTTGGTGGGTGCAGAACTCAATGCTCGCGCGTAGCTTCGACGGCGGGGTTCATCATATAAGGATGTCCACCTTCTGCTTCCGCTTCGCGTCCCATCGATTGACGACCCTACGGGATGGCGCATGAAAGTGCGGATTCGAGCCGTTTCTCTCGGAGGCTCAGACTTAAAAGACAAACTTCTCCCGACAGGGTGGCTTGTCCTTCTGTCCCAACTGCGGCAGGGAAGTCACCTCCGAAACGGCCACCCTCTGCCCTGACTGCGCGCAGCAACGAAGAAGAAGAATAATCGTAGTTGTCGTGGTGGTGGCCTTGTTGGGCCTGGCAGTTCTGTGGGCCTCGTTCGGCCCAAACCTTGGATCGAGCAACACCGTCGGCAGCCCCCACAACCCGCTCACGGTCGTTCAGCTCTGGGATGCGTGTAACGACCAGTCGATAAACGGCAGCCTACAATCGTGCGAAGCATCGTATAGCAACAAGATGGCCTACATGACGGGAACCGTGCTCGACGTGCAGAAAAACCCGCTCAACGGAACCTACTCCAGCGTCATGGAGTTGGAGGCGGGCCAACCTGACGCAGGCGCGACTTGGTATTGGAAGGACCCCAATTTCGCGAGCCAGCTAAGCACGGGCCAGACGTTGCTGGCGGAATGCCACGTCCCAGGCCAGCTGATAGAGATCACGCTCTATGAATGCGTCCAAGTCGGCCAGACATCGACGACAGCCAGCACCAACTAATCTGCGAGTCGCGGGTAGACACACCCCCTTGGGAGCTCGAGCCCGTCGACGTCGCTTCGTCACACCGTCCAACACCACAGCCTTAAAATCCGGCCTGGAATGACTATCGCGAGCCTTGTTCAACGACAGAGCGGCAATCACGCAGACGCAGGGGATAATCGCCATCTTGGTGATCGTGATAGCCGTCGGGGCAGGGGCGTACTTCCTCGGCCTCGGGGGGTCTCAATCGGGTTCCGGCCCGATAGACCTCTCGATCGTGGAGAGCGATCCCGTCAACCAAGTCGATGCTTTCGTCCCCGAGAACGTCACGGTGACTCACGGGACCACCGTCACCCTCGCCGTCCAGAACGGAGACGACGAGGCGCGCACGTTCGAGATAAGCGCGTTCAACGTGAATCAAACCATCACCTCGGGTGCCACCATGCGAATAACCTTCACCGTCGGGCAGCCAGGCGTGTACACAATGTTTCTCCCTGCGACACCGCCTTACAACGGCTTCAGGGCAAGCCCTGCGATATCGGGCTACCTCATAGTGACCTAACAGGCGGACCGTCCCGAGCCTCCGCAGGCTGTCGGCGAAGTACAAGATTCCCAGGTTACCATTTTAGGGAGAGCCGGGTGTTGACCCGCATGACTAGACCGAAGCGGCAGAGAGGCGGGAGGACGGGCGCCGCGGGCCAGGCAGTACAAACGCGCGACGACCAATCCAAGACGGCGGTGACCGTCACGCTTAGAAGGCCGGGAAAGGAATTTTAGGCAGACATAGCCGCGAACGGCAGTTGGACTTCAAATCGAGGCTCGCGGCAGCGAGGCATTTCAGGGCGAACACGGAAGAGAATACCCAGGAATCACCGCCGGAAACCAAGAAGATGAGCAGGAAGGTCATCGTCTTAATCGTCGTGGCCCTCATTGCGGTCTCGGTCGTCAGCTATTATGAGTACACCGCTTACGAGCACTCGGTCCTGTCTACCACGGTGGTCACGGGGAAGATCACCAACATCGTGACCACCAGCGCGCCGACATCGGGAAACCCCTTGGCAGGCATCGGCGGTTCCGGTGCCAGCGCTGGCGCATCGCTTGTTACCGTCTCAATCGGCTCCGCATCCTTCACCCAGATCGTCCCGTGCAGCACGACGACCAAGGGCGCCTTCCCCTACTCCGTCGGGACGACCATCAGCGTCGCCGACCAGATCCTTCGCAATGGACAGCACTCATACGCCCCCAACTTCGCGTGCAAGGGCAGTGTGTCCCCATTCGCGGCCCTCCATCTCAAAACCAGCACAACGAGCTCCGCTAGCTCAACTAGCACGACCGGCTCCTCCACCTCGACCAGCACTAGCTCCTCCAAAGCGTGAGCCTGAGCTAGTGGGGTTAGGGCATTAGGGCGCCACTTCGAAGAGCAAGGTCTCCTCATGACCTGCAATAACGATCGAATTGGTAGCTAAGGTGAGATACGACCCGAACAAGCTGAGCCTCGCCCGGATCAAGGCGGCCATGAAGTAGCAGGTCCCTTACTTAGTCATCCCTCTATTCGCATATCTTTATCAGCCCCTTTCGGGGATTTCTAGACATGGAATCGCTGGAGAAGCTGGTCATCATAGGCTCCGGGCCAGCGGGGCTGACGGCGGCGATATACGGGTCAAGAGCCAACCTGCGCCCTGTCCTCTACATGGGGAGCGTCCCCCTCGGGCAGCTGATGCTCACCAGCGAGGTGGAGAACTACCCGGGGTTCCCGGACCCAGTGCTAGGGCCTGAGCTGATGGATCGGATGAAGGAGCAGGCCCAGCGGCTGGGCGCGAGGATGATCCAGGAGGACGTCGTCAACGTCAGGTTCGACAGATATCCGTTCGAGGTGGACACATCGGGAGGGGCGAAGGTGAGCGCTCTTACCGTGATAATCGCGACCGGCGCGACCCCCAGGCGCCTGAACATCCCTTCCGAGTCCAGGCTTCAAGGAAAGGGGGTCTCGAACTGCGCGGTCTGCGACGGTTTCTTCTTCAAGGGGAAGAAGGTGGCCGTCATAGGGGGAGGCGACACGGCGATGGAGGAGGCGACATTCCTGACCAATCTCGCCTCCTCGATTCAGGTGATCCACAGGAAGGACGAGCTGAGGGCGAGCGCCGCCCTGCGGGACGAGGCGATGGCCAGCCCGAAGATAAAGTTCAACTGGAACTCCGTCGTCACGGAGATCATAGGCGACGGGAAGGTGCAGGGGGTGGAGGTGAAGGACCTCAAGACGGGCAAGGAGACCAGGATGGAGGTCGAGGGGGTCTTCGTGGCGATCGGCTACGAGCCCAACACCAAGCTCTTCGAGGGGAAGCTCGAGCTCGAGCCCAACGGGTACATCAAGGTCAAGAACGACACGGAGACGAGCGTGCCTGGCGTCTTCGCTGCCGGAGACGTCAGGGACTATCGGTACCGACAGGCCGTAACCGCAGCAGCAGACGGGTGCAAGGCGGTCCTCGACGCTGACAAGTTCATCAGGGAGCACGCGATGGAGGCCGCAAAGCACGCTACCGGGAAGCGAGAATCCTAACAGGCTTTATAACTGAGCCGCATGCCGCAAACCCAAAGGGTTGAGTGTTTTTGTCCCAAGATAGTCCAGACATCAGGAGCCAGGTGGACGCGAGCCGTGGCCCGCAGAAGAACCTAGAACTCCTCATACCTGGCCTCAGGAACTATAGGAAGCTCGAGGACCTCCGAGTCGCCGACGACATGCTCCGTAACCAGGTCGCCGACAAGCTGAACGCGGCCAAGGCCAACCTCGAGGGGGTAAGGAAGCAGATGGCGTCGGCGGGAGACTTCTCGAACCTGACCAACGTCGGGTCTCTCATCTCCCAGCTGCAGCAGATCGCGGGCGAAGTGAGGCACGCCGAGCAGGGATACTCGGGCTGGGTCGCGAGCGTAACCATCGACCAGAACAGGCTGAACCAGCTGTACGACAACGACTATGACTTCGTCGCATCAGCGTTCGCGCTGGTGACTGCGACCTCCCCCCCGAACCTGACCTACGACCCCGCGAACGCCGCGTCGGTGATGGCGCCTCTCGCGCGCGTGGGTGCCGCGATGTCCGACTTCAAGCAAAAGTGGGGCGTGAGGATGGAAGCGGTAAAGGGTATATTAGTCAAGCAGTGAGCCAAGAGGAGATATTCGAAAATGGTTAGCCTATTCGGGAAGAAGCCCGCAGCTGGCGGCGACGGCTCTGTACCTGCGACCGGGGGCAGCGTCTTCGGCTCCACCACGGTAGCCTGGGATGACGCGAACAAGCAGAACAACGTCATGTGGAAGGTCCCCCGGAACATCAGGCTCAACGACAACATCGTCGTCAGAGAGGACGAGATAGCCGTCTTCTATAGGGACGGGAAGGTCCTGACCTACTTCGACCAGCCCAACAGGTACGCGCTGACCGACTTCAACGCCCCGATAGTGGGGAACCTGCTGAAGTACTTCACCGGTGTCGTTCAGGAGGCAGAGGTCTACTACCTCCAGAAGAGGTACATGGACGGCAAGTTCGGGAGCACCCAGCCCTACGAGTTCACCGACCCGACGTTCGGCATAGTGAGTCTACGGGTCTTCGGTGAGTATAGGTGGAGGGTCTCCTCGCCCGAGAATTTCATCAACCAGTTCGTGGGGACCTTCAACGCAGAGACCTCCGCGGACGTCGAGGACAGGTTGAAGGAGCAGCTGGTGATACTCCTGTACAACGCCCTGGGGAAGATGAAGGCCCAGGGGCTCAAGGTCACCGACCTGGCGGGAAACCTGACCAACGTCGAGCAGATGGTGCTCGCCACTTCGTCCGACAACTTCGGGCAGTACGGCGTCGAGATAAACAAGATTTCAGGGCTGACAATCAGCCTGCCTGACGAGGTCCAGCACGCAATCGACACCAGGTCGCAAATGCAGGTATTGGGAGTCAATTACCTCCAGTACCAGGCTGGACAGGCGATGACCGACGCGGCCAAGAACCCCTCGGGAGTGGCGGGGGTCGGTGCCGGCCTCGGCGTGGGCATGGGCGCGGGCATCGGAGTCGGCGGGATGTTCGGACAGGCGATGATGGGCGGGATGGGCCAGGGCGCGACAAGGTCGTGCTCCAACTGCGGCTCGATAATCCCCCTGAACACGGCGTTCTGCCCCAACTGCGGAGCCGCGCAGTCCAGCCCACAGCAGCAAGCTCAACAGCAGGCATCGGCGGGTGCGCCCAAGTTCTGCCCCAACTGCGGCACCGCGATCACGGGGTCGCCGAAGTTCTGCCCCAACTGCGGGACCAAGGTGTAGACAGAATGAACTGCCCCAATTGCGGTACTCAACTGCCCGACGGCGCAGCGTTCTGCTACAAGTGCGGCTCCAGCGTCGCTCCCCGTGGAGGAGCTCAGGGCGGGATGCAGGGTCCCCAGGCGCCATCTTCGCAGCAGACGACCGCCCAGGTCATCGCACCAGCGGGCGCCACCGCAATAAAGTGCCCGAGCTGCGGCGCGCCCATATCGCCAAAGTTCGGCGAGATGGTAATCACCTGCGAGTACTGCGGGACGAGCGTCACCCTGGGCAACCAGGGTTGGAAGGACATCCAGAAGCACACGATGTTGCCGCTTAATGTCACCAAGGAGCGTGTCGAGGCCATCATTCACGACACGATGGACAAGGGCATCTTCAAGCACCACCTGCAGGAGGAATCGACGCTCGAGGAGATGAACGCCACCTTCATCCCCTACTGGATAATCCCGATTTCTGCACGGACATCGATAATCGCGGTAGACGAGATGCAGCAGATTGGCCAAGCGGCGACAACGGCCGCCCTGATGGGGATCGTACTCGGAGGCCTCGGAGGCGGCGGCCGAGGCGGCTTCGGAGGCGGCGGGGGAAGGAGAAGGTCGTTCGACATGACGAGCCTGCTCGGCTCCGTGGGAGGCAGAAGATTCGGGGTCCTTCCAGGCGCCTTGCCAGGGGCGATGATGTACGGGATGGGCATGGGGATGGGGGGCGGCGGAGCAAGGAAGACCTATCAGCTCGACCAGAACTACAACTTCCCGGTCGTCGCGATGAACGACCTCACGGAGTACCAGCCCCACGACTACACATTCGCGCTGAACCAGAGGGTGCTCTTCGACGTATCCAAGATAGACAAGAGCATCAAGGTCCTCAACGGGGACATCGGCGAGGACGTCGCAAAGGCCCAGGCCAAGACCCTCGTCGACCAACTTCAGTCGCAAAAGGCGCATGAGCAGCACAAGATGATCCAACAGATCCACACGGACATGGACGTCTCAGACGGAGAGCTGCTACACGTCCCGGTTTGGTTCGCACGCTACGACCACAAGGGCAACAAAATCGTTTTCGTCCTAGACGGGAACTCCGGGGCTGCCATCAACAGCATCGGGCTCTAAGGCTGCGACTCGGTCTTCTTCCGTTTCAAACGGCTCAGGCCTGTGACCGCTATGAGGCCGAACGCGAGGGTGATCGGAATCGCGACGGTGGCCGGGAACTCGGGAGTCGTGGAGGTCGTGACCGAGCCCGAGACGGGGGCATAATAGGAGTCATTGACAATCGCCTGGCTGCTCTGGGTGTCCGAGGTGCCGCTGACGCAGTAGATGTAGCCGTCGTAGGTGACGCACGAGCTCGTGTCAATCGCCAGCGGGTACGGCGTCGCGTTGCTCCACGACCCAACTCCGGAGGAAGAGAGGGCTCCGAAATACGTGTCGGTGCTGCTGTATAGGTTGCTGTCGAACCCGCCGACGCAGTAGAGGTAGTTAGAGTAGGGGGCGCACGATAGTGCTGCGAGGGCCGTAGGGTATGACAGCGCCGCCGTCCACTGCCCTATCCCCGAGGAGCTCAGCGTGGCGTAGTAGACGTCCGTTATCGGGCTGTTCTGGTTAGAGCCGCTCTCGGTCTCGCCCGCCACGCAGAAGATGTCGCCCGCGGAGACGGCGCACGAGGCGCTGTCGACGGCCAGCGGATACTGGGTCGTGCCCGTCCACGTCGTCAGCCCGGAGGAGATCGAAGCGTAGTACGTCGAGCTGGTCTCGTCCCCGTTGTTGTCGAACCCGCCGACGCAATAGACGTCTCCCGAATACACCACGCAGGAGATCGCCGCTAGGGAGTTGGGGTACGCCGCCTCGCTGGACCAGGACCCGAGACCAGACGAGGACGCCGGCGCGAAGTAGACGTCGTCCAGGACGGTGCCGCCGTCCTCTCCGCCGACGCAGTATATGCCCGCTGTGGCGTTGACGCAGGAGGCGCTATCGATGGCCGTGGGGTATGCGGTTGTAGAAGACCAGCTTCCTATCCCGGACGCGCCGAGGTTCGCATAGTAGACCTGGTTGTGGCTGTTGCCGCCGCCTCCGAGCCCCCCCACGCAGTAGATCTTTGCCGACAGGGTCGTGCATGAGATGGCGTTGAGCGAGACCGGATAATTCGTCGTCGACGTCCACGAGCCGAGCGACTCGGCGCTCGCGAGATTCATCGGAGCGACCAGGAGGACCACCAGCAACGCGGCCATCAAGAGTTGATAGAGCCTTCTGGAAGCGGCCAAGCAGACACTCCCGAGCAACGAGGGGGTATTAGCTTTGGCGGCCTTCCCCGGCTCGTCTGGCCCTCCGTATCGTGAAGACGGTCAGGGTCTCGTAGAACAGCCTCCTCTCTGCGACCGACTCGACGGCGAGGCCGAGGTTGTCGCAGTGGGATAGGAAGGACTCCAGGTCTCCTTCGTCGGAGAGAAGGGCGACGATCGCTCCCTCCTCTTTCAACACCCTCAGGCCTTCTTCGAGGAAAAGGACCGGGACCTCTATCCCGGTAGGACCGCCGTCGACCGCCTCGTCTTCGATCGTCCCCGAGGGGAGATACGGCGGATTGAAGAACACGAGGTCGAAGACGCCGTCGCGGAAGCAGGCCGCCCTGTCAGAGAGGACCAGCTCGACCCGCGCGCCGAGGGCCGGCCTCGCATCTTCGATGCCGATCACGTCCGTCCCCACGGCAAGCCGGAACCTCCCCGAGACGCTCGCCAGCACAGCGCCGCTCCCGAAGCCGATCTCCAGGCAGGAGTCGCCGCTGAACGGCTCGAGGGCGTCCCTCAGCAGGTAGGTGTCCTCAGCCGGAGCGTACCTGGACCGTCGTGGTCGGGGTGCTAAGGGGCGACACCTGGGCAGAGGTTGTCTCCGCGCTATTCTTGGAGGTCGCGGTTCGTCATTACCTTGTACTCGTCAGGCGTCAGGACCTGCGTGACGTTCTGCGTCTGGTAGAAATACGCCGGGGCGCCGTCCGGGCCGGCGGCCGGCCGTCCGTCGGGACCGACCATCCTGAACACCTTGACCATGACGGGCTTGACCCCCAGGACGGTGCCGTCGTCCAGCGAGTAGTAGCAGTATCTCTCTTGCAAGGGTTTGAATCCCACGAGCTTCCCTTTGGGTTGTCCTTCTGGCGTCATGGGCCCGGGGGGGGATTGGCCGCGATAAAAGGGGGCCCTCACCGCCGCTTGAGCAGCTTTGACGCCCCCGAGCTGAACTGCGCCGCCTTCTTCGGAGCCGCGGCGAGCTCCTCCGGGAGGCCGAGCTCCAAGGCGGCGGCGCGGAGGACCGCCTTGCGCTCGCCGCCCCTGATCTTGTAGTCCAGAGGCAGCCCCGCAGCAAACGAGGCGACCGCCTCGTCAGCGTAGGGGAACCTGACCTCGCACGACGCCGAGCAGGCCGCCTCGTCCCTCAGGAACCCCCTGTCCGAGCAGGCCTTCACGTCCTCGCTCATCATCCTCTCGGCTGCGCCCGCTCCCTCCTCCTGGGCCTTGAGCAGATACTTCCTGTATCCGCCGAAGAGCTCGTCGGCGAGCTGGCCGAGGAGGATCATCCGAGCCTTCTTCCTCTTCGCGAGCCCGCTCGCAGTCGAGTAGATGCACCACAGGGCATTGTCCATGGCCGTGGCGACTCCGGGCGGCAGCTGGGCCTCTCCGGCCACCGTCGCGACCGTCTCTTCGTCGAGCAGCGCCGTGTCGAGCTCCAGCCCGAGGAGCGCGGCGGCCTTGTCCGCCTGGCTCTCGTCCCTCGAGCCCGGTGCGAAGGCCGAACAGAGGACCACCTCGGCGTGCCTCGAAGCGACCAGGGCGAGGAGGGAGCTGTCGAGCCCGCCCGAGAACGAGACCGCGACCCGCCCTCGACCTTGGACGCGCCTCCTCACCGACTCCTCGAGGAGGGACGCCAGCGCCTTCGCAGCCTCTTCGAAGGGCAGGGCGCGGTGGGCCTCGTCCCGCTCCCTCCGGATCGTCCTCGGCTCGCCTCCCGCGTAGACCGTCCCGGGCGGAAGGAGAATGGCCACGTCTGGGAGCATCCTGTAGTCGCTCGCGAACGACCCTGCGCCCGGCCCTTCGCGCACCGCCCAGAGCCCCCTCGTCCCAAGCGAGTCTCTCGCTCCGTAGAGCCCCGACGGCCCCGTCCCTAGGAGGGAGAACTCCCCTTCCGGGAGCGTGTCGCCGCCTCGACCGGCTGCCCCTCCAACGAATCCGTGGACGAGGGGGAAGCCGCCTCTCTCAAGCGCGAACGCCAGGGTCACCTCCTTCTTCCCGGACAGGCGAGCGGCGGCCAGCTCCGAGAACTCTCCGTCCGTGCTGACCAAGAGCTCTCTTGCGTACCTCCTCACCCTCCGGGCCGCGTCCAGCGCCATCGAGGGGGCGTCCTCTCCCTTGAAGAGCGCAAAGCCGTTGGTCAGCATCAGGCGGCCTCCTCCTTGATCCTCTGCGCCAATACCGGGCCTATCTTGTCGACAAGCGCGAGCCTCTCCGCCGGAGACTCCTTGATCGACTTGATCGTGCGGAACCCAAAGTTGTAGAGGGAGCGGGCCCTCACCCTGCCCACGCCGCGGAGCTTCGTGAGCTCGACCAGCTCGCCCTTCACGCCGACCGCCACCCTCTTCCTCAGGAAGCCCGCCTCCTTGATCACCTCGTACTTGCCGAAAAGCCTGCCCAGTTCGCAGAGGCAGTAGAGGAGCCAGTCGGCGCTGTCCACGGCCCTGTGCAGGTCGCCCGGCTCGGCTCCCAGCCTCTCGAGGATGGCGTCCTCCTTCTGCTCATCGATCCACGAGTCGAGCACCATGATCGTCCTCATCTCCTGGAGCGCGTCCTCGTACTCCATGAAGGACGAGCCCCTCCTCTCGTCCCCGAGCGAGAACGATGCCCGGTTCGACTCGAGGAACTCGTAGGCCTGCTGGTAGTGCTTCTCCCTCATCGGGAACTTAGGCTCGAAGTCAGGGCTACGCGCGATGAGGTGGAGGAGCTTGAGTGTGTGGTCGGGACCTTCTTCGAACCCGCCGAGGTTCTTCCTGAAGAGGACCCCGGTCAGAGGGTCGATGTATAGCGTGGAGATCCTCTTCCCAAAGCCGGTCGCATGGAAGGCCCTGGCCTTCTCGACTATGAGCTGCTCCGCGAAGAGGTATCCCAGCGCCTCGTCGACGTGCCTCGCGACGCTCTCTTTCCCGGTCTGGGCGGCGAGCAGCGTCTTCGAGAAGATGGAGTCGATCTCCTCCCTGGTGATCCCCATACGGCTGGCGATGACCGCGAGCAGGTGGACCCGCATCCCCCTCTCCCCGCCGAGCCTCGACTCTATCGGCTCCGGGCTCGACTCGACGTAGTGTCGCATCGCCTCCTCGGGGCTGTAGCTCGGGGGAGGGACCATCACGGTCTCGCCGTACTCGTCGTACTGAGGCCTCCCCGCCCTCCCGGCCATCTGCCTGTACTCCAGTACGGATATGGGGGCGCTCATGCCTGCCTCGCCGTCATACCTCGAGAGGTCGGCTATCACGACCCGCCTCGCTGGCAGGTTCACGCCGGCGGCCAGGGTCGGCGTGCTCGCGAGCAGCTTCACGGCCCTCTCCCGGTACGTGTCCTCCACTATCTTCCTGTGCTCGTGCGGCAGCCCCGCGTGGTGGAACGCGGCTCCCTTGCTCACGAGGTCCGCCAGCAGCCTGCTGAGGCTCGTCTCCTCTCCCGATTCCCGGATCCTCCTCGCCGCGTCGCCGCACGCCTGCCGCTCCACCTCGCCCAGGTATCTCGAGGTGAGCTCCGACGCCTTCGTCGCCAGGCTCACCGCCCTCCTCCTCGTCGAGGCGAAGATCAGCGACTGCCCCCCCGTCGCTATCGATTCTATGGCGACATCTATCGCGGCGCCGTAGGTCGACCTCGCGGTCTCTATCTCTCCCTGAAGGTCGCCGAACCAGACGCGGCCGTGGTCGTATACCCCCTCGCGCAGGGGGACCGGCCTCCACGTGAGCTCCACGAGGTCTGACCGCAGCCACCTGGCGATCTCCTCCGCATTGCTGACCGTCGCCGAGAGCGAGAGGAGCTGCGTCTTCACCCCGCTGTGAATCACCTTCGTGAGGATCATCTCCAGCGTGGGTCCCCTGTCCCCGCTCCCCGCGAGGTGCACTTCGTCTGAGACGAAGAGGCCCACGTCCGGGAGCCAGGGGATCCCGTGCCTCAGGAGGGAGTCGAACTTCTCGTTGGTCAGGATGAGGAAGTCGTAGTTCTTCAGCGCCTCTCCTGCCGAGTCGAAGTCGCCCGTCGAGATGACGCACCTCACACCGAAACGCTCTAGCAGGTTCCGGAACTCGGCGTACTTCTCCGAGGCGAGGGCCCGCAGCGGGCTGAGGTAGACGACCTTGCGCTTCTCTTCGACTATCCTCTTGTAGGCGGCCAAGGCTGCTACCAGAGTCTTGCCGCTCGCGGTCGGGGAGGCGACGAGCAGGTTCCTCCCCTCTAGCAGCCCGGCCTCCACGGCGGCGGCCTGAGGAGGATAGAGTTCGACGAACCCCTGCGAGTTCAGGAAGGAGGTGAACTCCTCGGGGAGAGGAAGGTCCTTCACTTTCGTAAGACGACCGCCTCCCCTGCCTCGGCCGAGCGGCGAGACATCGTGTCAGCCCGCTCCTTCCTTTCTAGCCCTGGACTCTTCTGAAGAACCCGGGCTTCGACTCGAAGATGATTCCTTCCTTGGTTATCTTCTGGATGAGCTTGTCTACCTCG
Organism: uncultured Nitrososphaerota archaeon; assembly: GCA_963820505.1. GTDB lineage: Archaea > Thermoproteota > Nitrososphaeria > Nitrososphaerales > Gagatemarchaeaceae > Gagatemarchaeum. The sequence continues at coordinate 33,298 of CAWFZY010000005.1, forward strand.
TCCTCGTTCGCGAACTTGTTGGTCCTCATCAGCTCCTGCTTGAAGACCTTGGCCTCGATGGGCTTGCGGTCGGGGCCTTCCAGCGCCCTGAGCGTGTCCATCAGGGTGGCGAGCTTCCCCCTCTCGCCCGCGGGCTGTCCGAGCAGGATACCAAAGTCTCCCTTGGTCTTGGTCTCGGTGTCCGTGAGGACGTCCTCGACCATCTTGTTCATCAGCGATATGGCGGTTAGCGCGTCGTCCTCCGTGACCTCGTCCCTCAGCATCAGCCTCGCCTTCGCGCTCGCGAGCCGTATCAGGGACTCGAGCGTCCTGGGGGTGGCGCCTATCTGCCCCTCGCTCGCGCTCCTCCTAAGCTGCAGGTAGTACTCCTTGATCCTGTTCTCGGCCTCCATGGTCAGGACCGGGGAGTAGTTCTTGGCGAAGGCGATGTACTTCTTCAGAAGGTCGAACTGGATGGGAGGCGACTCGACGTACGCCCTCTTTCTGTGGACGTCGAGGATGTGCGTGGCCAGTTTCTCGTCCTGACCGGCGCTCGGGGTGTCCCTGAGGACGAAGATCAGGTCGAAACGCGTGAGGAGAGGGATCGGCAGCGTGATGTTGTCGATGAGGTTCTGGTACGGGTTGTACTTCCCAAGGATGGGGTTCGTCGCGGCGAGGATCGCCGTCCTCGCGTTGAGGGTCGCGTAGATCCCGCCCTTCGCGATCGTGACGGTCTGCTGCTCCATCTGCTCGTGGAGGGCGCTCCTGTCCTCGGCCTTCATCTTGTCGAACTCGTCGATGCACGCTATCCCCTGGTCGGCGAGGACCACGACGCCTGCCTCGAGCATGAGCGTGTTCTTCTCCCGTATCACGGCCGCGGAGAGGCCTGCAGCCGTCGAGCCCCTGCCAGAGGCGAACATGCCCCTCGGCGCGACCTGGGCCGCGAACTTCAGCATCTCGGACTTTGCGACTCCGGGGTCGCCCACGAGGAAGACGTTGATGTCTCCCCGCAGCTTCGTCCCGTCGGGGAGGACGGTCTGCGGCCCTCCCACCAGCAGGAGGAGTATGGCCTCCTTCACCGCCTCGTGCCCGAGGATCCCCGGCGCCATTGACTTGATGAGCTTCTGGTAGGCGTCTCCCCCTGAGGCGATGCTCTTGATTATCGCTTCGTCCTCCTTCGTGATGTGGACCTGGCTGGGCTCCTTTCCCACCACCTCGATGTAGTTGGCGTCGATCTTCGAGCGGAACGACCTGCTTCGGGGAATCCCGAAGGCAAAGTCAGGCTCGGCGCGCACAATCCCGGTCATTATGGCCCTGTCTCCCGGCCTCGCCGTGTTCACAATGTCGCCCTCCACGTCGATGTCGAAGAACCGCGGAAGCTGCCCCGGCGGGAGCTCCTCTGGCAGCTCCTGGACCCTCAGGATCTGGCTGTCGATGAAGCTGCTGTCCTTCTGGTCGAGCTCGAAGTTCCTCGTCTCGTCGCATCCCTCGCACTTGGCCGGCTTCTTGATGCTCGGTCCTTCCTGGACCACCCTCGTGGTGTGCCCGTCGGGGCAGACGAAGGCCGCGTCCACGAGGAGCGGCCGCAGCTCCGACGTCCGCACCAGCATGCCCGCGAAGGCGATCATCTTGTCGAGGTGGGAGGTGTCGACCTTGCGGAGGGCCACCCTGTCGGTGATCCCCCTCAGCCTCACGGTGAGGCTCTTCCTGATCTCGCCCGCGTATCCCGGGTTCTCGGTGCTCAGGACCTCGAAGGCGGCCGACTTGCAATCTCTCAGCGCCTTGTCCGGCTCCTTGAGCAGGCTCTCGGCGAGGTCGGTGTTGTAGTGGATGAGGTCCTCGTAGTCGACGATGACCGACTTCCTTCCCGAGGCGGCGAGCTGGGCGAGGATCACCTGGTACTTCCGCTCCCCGTCCTTGTCCTCGAAGCCCCTGAGGAACTCCTCGAAGAGCTCGGACAACCCCCGCGTCAAGACGGCCATCTTTGGTTCACTCTCTCCCTTTCTACTGCTCTCCCAGGAGAGCTCTCTTCCACGCGGTGGATATCGAACTGGACATGGAGAAGAAGACCTTCTCCTCGGGAGTTATCCTGTCGGCGATTGTCTGGACGCTGGCCGAGGAGCTCATGGAGAGGAGCTTGCTCAGCCGCCTCCCGATCAAGTCATAGCTGGTCGTCTTCAACTTCTCATAGTCCTCCCGCCTGTACTTCCCTCGCTCCACGCCCGCCCGGACCGCGGCGAGCCTCCTGCGCATCCGTATGTAGAAGTTGGGCTCGAGAGGCGAGAGCTGGGGGGATGCCAGTATCTTCTCCCTCGTGAGCGCCTTGAAGATCTCCACCTCGAACGACTCCTCTTGCATGTCGGCGAGCTCCAGCTCTACCAGCTCCTCCGCGACCCACCGGGGCATCTCGAGCCTCTCTCCCTCCTTCGCCTTGCTCACCAAGAGGTCGCCGACCTCCATCTCCTCTGTGGACGTCTTCATCGTGACCCTGACGGGCGCGAGAAGGAACTCTCTCTCCCTCTGCTCGAATATCTTCGCTACCGACGCTCCAGGGTCCTCCAAGAGAAAATCAACAACTCCTTTCTTGTTTTATGGGGACTGCGGAACAAATAATCCCACGTAATTAAGTCTATCAGCCTTCGCTAGAGTTCCGACCACGTTCCGATTCCCCGCTCGAGCGCGCGGCGATAGGCGAGCCAGCCCGCCGCGTTGTCTTCGAAGGCGAGGCCCACGCACTTGAAGAACGTGACCTCCGCCTTGGATGCCCTTCCGCGCTTCTTCCCGCCAACGAGCTCAGACAGCTCGGCCTTTATCGCCCTCTTGGACAGTCTTCCCTCCTTGATCGGTATCAGCAGGTCGCCTGCCTCCTCGAGGACCGCCTCCTTCGAGTCGACGAAGATGGACGCACGCGACACGAAGTCGGAGTCGACTTCGCGGGCCTCCGGCCTGTAAGAGCCCATCGCTATCACATGTGTCCCCTCCTCGACCGCCGACCCCTTGAAGACCGGGGTCTTCGAGGTCGTGGCGGTGACCAGCACGTCGCTCCCGCGGACGCACATGTCGACCTTCTCGACGACCTGTGCCTCTACTTTGAGCGAATCGGTGCACCTCCTTGCCAAAGCCTTGCTCCCCGCAAGGTCCATGGAGAATATCTTGACCTTCCTTATCGAGCGGAGCTCGGAGACCACACCGTTGACCTGCTGATAGGCCATCCCCCCCGCACCGACTATCCCCAGCGTCTCGGAATCCTTCCTCGCGAGGTACCTGCATGAGAGGCCGGAGACCGCGCCCGTCCTTATCGCCGTCAGGACTCCGCCCGAGAGCATCCCCTTCGCCTCGCCAGTCTCTCCATCGATCAGGATGGTAACCGCGTTGATCGAGGGGATCCCTCCCTTGTTGTGCGGGAAGATGCTCACGATCTTGACGCTCGCCTCGGCCGCGGCCCGGACGGCCATCGACGGCATGATGAGGACGTCTCCAGAAGGGACGGCGAGCCTGGACCTCATGGGGGAGTCTATCTTGCCTTGGCCGTGGAGGGCGAAGGCGTCCGCCATCTCGTCGATGCAGTCGGCCATCGGGCACATCTCCGCCACTTCATCCGCGTCCAGCACAAGAATTCTCACGGGTCTAGGCCTTCCTCTCCCATCCCATTCCCAAGACAGATATATACTCAAAAGGCGTCGCCCGATTATCCTTCATGATTTCCGCCGTCGCGGCCTACGGAGCGGTACCCTGACTCATGTCGCTCGAGTCATTGATGTGGGTGGAGAAGTACAGGCCACACAAGATCGACGACCTCGTCAATCAAGAGGAGGTCAAGGAGCGCCTCAAGCCGCTGCTCGAGAAGAAGGACGAGCTTCCGCACCTCCTCTTCGCAGGCCCGCCGGGCTCGGGGAAGACGACCACGGCGCTCGTCCTCGCTAGGGAGCTCCTCGGCGACCTAGCCGGCGAGTATTCGCTCTCCCTCAACGCCAGCGACGAGCGAGGCATCGACGCCGTCCGCGAGCGGATCAAGACCTTCGCGAGCTATTCGGACAGGCGGGAGGGCGTGCCTTTCAGGCTCGTGATCCTCGACGAGGCAGACGAGATGACACGGGACGCCCAGACCGCGCTCCGTCGCATAATGGAGGAGACCTCCCGGTACACGCGGTTCGTCCTCATCTGCAACTACTCCTCGAACCTCATCGAGCCCATCCAGAGCAGGTGCGCTATCTTCCGGTTCAAGAAGATAGGGCAGGACGAGGTGGCCGCGCGCCTCAAGAAGATCGCAAAGGCCGAAGACGTGAAAGTCGCCGAGAAGGTCCTCCAGGCGATCAGCGCAGCGGTCGACGGAGACCTCAGGCAGGGGATCAACTTCCTCCAGGCCGCCGCGGCCGGAGGGGTGGAGGTGACGCTCGAGAAGGTGAACGCCGCCGCGGGGACGACCGTGAAGGCAAGAGCGGCCGAGATCGTCCGCCTCGCGCTCGGCGGCGACTTCCAGGGCGCAAGGTTGAAGCTGGTCGAGCTAACCAGAGTCTACGGGATCCCGGAGTCGGACTTCCTGCGCTTTGCCAACGAGGAGATAGCGAAGGGGGAGGGCGAGAGGACCGGCGAGGCGATCAGGATCCTGGCCGAATACGACTTCAGACTCGCGATGGGCGCGAGCCCGGAGGTCCAGCTCACCGCGCTGCTCGCCGAGCTGGCGGCGCTCCGCTCGGGTGGCGGCGGGAAGAGCTAGATGGACCTCTCCCAGCCGCGCGGAATCCGAGACATCGAGCCGGACGAGTTCGACCTGCACCTCAAGATCCGGCGGGCGTTCGAAGAGGTCGCGCGCGCGTACAACTTCAGGCTGATGGAGCCGGGTCCCCTCGAGAGCCTCTCGATACTCAGGGCTAAGAGCGGGACACAGGTCGACGAGCAGATCTACTCCTTCAAGGACAAGGCGGGCCGCGACATCGGGCTGCGCTTCGACCTCACGGTGGGGATGACGCGCAACGTCTCCTCGAAGAAGGGCCTGAAGCCTCCCGTCAAGCTCGCGTCCTACGGCGGCGTGTGGCGCTACGACGAGCCGCAGCACGCGAGATACAGGTGGTTCTACCAGTGGGACGTGGAGATATTCGGAGACCAGACCGTCGAGGCCGACGCGGAGGTGATGGACCTATGCTACAACCTCTTCAAGAAGGTCGGCCTCCAGGACTTCTCGCTCGAGGTCGGCGACCGCCGGGCGGTGGAGGAGTACATCACGCGGTCGATGGGCGTCTCGTCGGAGGAGAAGATGGTGGAGATGATGAGGGCCCTCGACAAGGTCCAGAAGAAGACCGAGGCGGAGCTGGCGGAGGAGTATGCGCGCAAGGGCGTGGGCCGGGAGGCCCTCGCCGAGCTCCTGAAGTTCGGGAGGACGCGGGGCTCCCCAGACATGGTCTGCGAGCGGCTCGAGGAGCTGCGCCTGAGCTCGTCCGGCGACGCCGGGCTGGTCGCCCTGCGGGACTCCCTCAAGTCGAGGGGGATACAGAACGTGGAGTACAACCTGAGCATAGTGAGGGGGCTCGACTACTACACGGGCATCGTCTTCGAGGTCGTCGACCGGATGCACCCAGACCTCGGCTCGCTCTGCGGCGGAGGAAGGTATGACGTGCTCCCGAAGCTCTTCGGCAGGCCGGACCTGCCCGCCACCGGGGCCGCGGGCGGGGTCGAAAGGATCGCCCTCTCAATGGGGAGCGCCGCCGGAGGCGAGGACCGCGAGTCCTCTGTCTACGTGGCGTACACCGAGCCCGGGTTGGCCGAGAGGGCTCTGGTAACGGTCTCGTCGTTGAGAGGCGGAGGCCTGCGGAGCGAGTTGGGGACCCGGGGGAAGAGCCTGGGGAAGCAGCTAGAGGACGCGAGCTCGAGGGGCTTCGCTTGGGTCGTGATAATCGGCAAGAGGGAGCTGGCGTCCGGGGAGCTCGTCCTGAGGAACATGCGAACCAGAGAGGAGGAGAGGGTCCCCATCGACGGCTTGCTCGCCCGCCTGACCAGGGCCTGACCTCAGCTTAGCGTCTTCAGGGGTGACCGGACGCAGAGGAGAACGGCCTGCCCCTCCTCGACGGTGGTGAGGAACGGGACCTGCAACTCGACGGCCTTGCGCCGAACCTTGTAGAGGTCCTTCCTCATCCTGTTGAGGTTCGTGTTCAGCGAAAGAATCATCGCCACCTTGCCCTGGCTGATCATCTCCAGCATCGCGTCGAGGGAGGCGACCTTCGCCCTCTCGCCGAGGAAAGGGGCCACGGACTCGGTCGTCAGAAACCCTATCCCCGCCCTCTTGAACTCCTCGACCAAGGCCTTCGCCTCGGCCAGCTCAGAGTTCTCGTCCGCCAGTATTATCCCCGTCTCCCCCTTGGACGGGATCTTCAGGCCCGAGGCTATCAGCGCTCTGCTCATCGCTTCGGCGAGGGTGTTGCCGAAGCACGCTACCTCTCCCGTCGAGCGCATCTCCACTCCGACCGTGGGCTCAGCGCCCTCCATCTGCATGAACGAGAACTGAGGCGCCTTGACCGCGAACTGCTTGGGCTCGGGGACGTCGCCCATCCCCTCGAGCCTCCCGCCCAGGATGACGGAGGCGGCGAGCTTGATCAGGTTTGCGCCCGTGGCCTTGGAGACGAACGGGAGCGACCTAGAGGCGCGGAGGTTGCACTCTATCACCTCGACGTCGTCCTTGACGCAGAGGTACTGGATGTTGAACGGCCCCTTGACCCCCAGCTCTTTTGCGATGGCCCGCGTGTATTCGCGTATCTTCGACTTCGCGGCCTCGCTGATGGAGACCGTGGGTATGGTCATTATCGCGTCCCCCGAGTGGACTCCTGCTTTCTGGACGTGTTCCATGATGGCCCCGATCACCGTCGTCTCCCCGTCTGAGACTCCGTCCACCTCTATCTCCTTCGCGTCCTCGAGAAACTTGCTTATCGTGACAGGGTAGTTGGGGTTGACCTCGGCAGCCTTCACGAGGAAGCTCTCCAGCTCCCTGCTCCCCCATATCACCCTCATCGCGGACCCGCTCAGGACGTGAGACGGCCTGACGATGACGGGGTAACCCACCTTGTCGCAGAACTGCCGTGCCTGCTTCATCGACCTGAAGCTCCCCCACGCGGGCTGGGGAATCCCTATCTTGTCGAGGAGGAAGGCGAACCTCTCCCTGTCCTCGGCCCTCTCGATCGAGTCGGCACTCGTCCCCATGACGTTCACCCCCTTCTTGTCGAGCTCGATTGCCAGGTCGTTCGGGGTCTGGCCCCCGACGCATAGGACGGCGCCCATCGGCTTCTCCCTCTCGTATATGGAGAGGACCCGCTCCGCGGTCAGCTCCTCGAAGTAGAGCCTGTCGCTCATGTCGAAGTCGGTGGAGACGGTCTCGGGGTTGCAGTTCACCACGATTATCTCGTCGACCTTCCCGCTCTCCTTTAGCGCCCAGGCCATGTTCATCGTCCCCCAATCGAACTCGACGGAGCTCCCTATCCTGTACGGACCGGCGCCCAGGACTATCACCTTCTTCCTGTCGCTCGGCTTCGCGTCTTCGGTCGAGGCGTTATAGGTAACGTAGAGGTAGTTGGTGCGTGCAGGCCACTCCGCGGCCAGGGTATCGATCGCCTTCACCTTGGGCGTGATCCCCATCCGCTCCCTCATCGCGCGGACGTCGTCCTCGTCTACGTCGACCGCGTTGGCGACCTGCTTGTCGGAGAACCCGAGGCGCTTCGCCTCGAGCAGGACATCGGGGTCGCGGTCCACTCCTTCCCTCCCGCTCAGCTCGACCCTGCGGTAGGCGTCCACGATGTTCTTGAGCTTGCTGATGAACCACGGGTCGATGACGCTGAGCCTCGCGACCTCGTCCTCGGGGATCCCGACCATCAGCGCCTCGACCACGTCGAAGATTATCTGGTCGGTGGGGTTCTTGAGCCGGGCCTTCAGGACCTCGACGTCGTCCTCCTCGAGGAGGCGCCTTATCACGCCGTCGTACCTGATGTTTAGCATCCTCGCCGCCTTCTGGATCGCCTCCTCGAAACCCCGGCCTATCGCCATCACCTCCCCGATCGACTTCATGGCGGTCCCTATCCCCCTCGAGGCTCCCTCGAACTTCTTCGTGTCCCATCTCGGCATCTTCAGGACGACGTAGTCCAGCGAAGGCTCGAACATCGCGGTGGTCACCCCGGTCACCTTGTTCTTCAGCTCGGTCAGGGAGTAACCAAGGCAGATCTTGGCCGCGATGTAGGCGATGGGGTAGCCGGTCGCCTTGGAGGCGAGCGCCGACGACCTGGACAGGCGGGCGTTGATCTCAATCGCGCGGTAGGTCTCCGACTTTGGCTCCAGGGCGAACTGCATGTTGCACTCTCCTACTACCCCGCACCTCCTCGCGGCCTTGAGCGAGAGCGACCGGAGCATGTGGTACTCGCGGTTCGTTATCGTCTGCGAGGGGGCGACGACTACGTTGTCCCCGGTGTGCACCCTCATGCTCAGGACGTTCTCCATGTTGCAGACGATTTGCCCGTTGTCGTCCGCGTCCCGCATCACCTCGTACTCGATCTGCTTCCAGTGGCCGATGTACTCCTCTATCAGGACCTGGTGGGCCATGCTGAGGTTGAGCCCCCGCTGGACTATCTCGTCGAGCTCCCTCTCGTTCCTGGCAACCCCTCCGCCCCGTCCGCCGAGCGTGTAGGCTACCCTCATGATCACGGGGTAACCTATCTCCTTGACCACCTCGCGCGCCTCCTCCACGGAGTAGGCCGGCCTGCTCTTCGGGCAGGCGACCCCTATCTCCAGCATCGTCTCCTTGAAGAGCTCGCGGTCCTCGGTGATCTCGATCCCCCTGATCTGGGTCCCCAGCACCTTGACGCCGTACTTCGAGAGGACTTCCATCCTCGAGAGCCCCACCCCGCAGTTGAGCGCGGTCTGCCCGCCGAATCCCAGCAGGATGGCGTCGGGCCTCTCCTTCTCGATGACGTCCGTGACGAACTCGGGGTTGACCGGGAGGAAGTGGATCTTGTCCGCCATCCTCTCGTCGGTCTGGATGGTCGCTATGTTGGGGTTGACGAGGATCGAGCGGATCCCCTCCTCCCTCAGGGCCTTGAGGCATTGGCTACCGGAGTAGTCGAATTGGCGGCCGCCTCTTCAGCGGCTTTCGCCTGCTTCTCCGATCTTTATTGCCCCGCTCCCCAGGACCAGCGCACTCTTCACGCCTTCATGTTTCGAACTCTCTCACCTACCCACGCTCTTCTTCTGAGCTAGCATCATCTCTGTGAACCTGTCGAAGACGAACTCGGTGTCATACGGCCCCGGCGCCGCCTCCGGATGGAACTGGACTGCGATGCACGGCTTGCTCGCGTGGACGAGGCCTTCGACGCTCTTGTCGTCCGCGTTGACGAACCAAGGGCTGAGCTCCGTCTTCGAGATGGTCTTCGGGTCGACCGCGTAGCCGTGGTTCTGGCTCGTGACGTAGCCCCTCCCCGATATCAGGTCTACGACCGGCTTGTTCTGCCCGCGATGGCCGTACTTGAGCTTGTAAGTCTCTCCCCCCTGGGACATCCCGAGGACCTGCTCGCCGAGGCATATCCCGAGCACCGGGACCTCAGCGTCGACGAGCTTCGCGGTGGTCTTGACCGTCTCGACGCAAAGCTTTGGGTCGCCCGGTCCGTTGCTGACTATCACACCGGCCGGGTCGTGCTTCATGACGTCGGCGTAGGACGAGTCGAACGGCATCCTCACGACCGAGTAGCCCCTACCAAGCATGTTCCTGATTATGCTCTCCTTCACCCCGCAGTCGATGACGACGACCCTCTCCTCTGACACGCCGTAGGTCTCGGCGCTCTTGACGGAGACTCGCCTGACAAAGTCCACAGAGTCGTATTTCGCGGACTTTTCCAGGAGCTTCCTGAGTTCTCGCCTGTTGGCCACCTCAGGCCCGTTGGCGAGCGCACACATCATCACTCCGTGCTCCCTTATCGTCGAGACGAGCGCGCGCGTGTCGACGCCCTCGATCCCCGGGACGCCCTGGTCCGCCATCCAGCGGGAGAGATTCCGCACCGACGCCCAGTGGTTCGGCCTCTGGCAGTGCTCCTGGACGACCAGCCCCGTCACCTTGATTCCGCCGGACTCGAAGTATCTGGGGAGGCCGAAGACGTCCTTTTCCTCCGTGCTCGGCACCCCGTAGTTGCCGATGAGCGGGTACGTGAAGCAGAGGACCTGCCCCGCGTAAGAAGGGTCGGTCATGGACTCGGGATAGCCGACCATCCCTGTGTTGAAGACCAGCTCGCCGACGACGGTCGCTTCTGCGCCGAAACCCTTCCCGAGGAAGAGTGTCCCGTCCTCAAGAAGCAGAACCGCGGGCCTGCTGCCCTCAGGTTTTTCCATCGCGTCTCTTAAAGAAAAAAAGTTCCGCTCGTTCCTTTTTTAAACTCTTTGACCAAATTCAGGGCAACATCGCGAAATCATGGCCGATTACCAGATTCACGCTCGCCCCTTCTCCTCTATCCTCTTCCGCTCCTCCGAGATGAGGTCTGTGAGCGCGGTGAAGGCCTTCCCGACCTCCTTCATCTTCACGACGATGATGGTATCGGTGTGGCAGCTCACGGTGTCCTCGATGTTGACGTGCCGTCTAGCGATCTGGTTGTAGAAGTTGATGAGGCAACCTGGCGTGTTGGTGATCTCCAGCGGGCTCTGGACGATTATCGCAGCGTAGTCGTCGCCTTCCTCCAATATCCCGGCGTCTGCGAGCTTGCTCTTCACTTTCTTGTGCAGCTTCTGGTCGAAGATGAGCGTGATGTTAGATATGCTCTCGGAGACGTGCAGAAAGTCCTGCTGGTGGCTCGCTATCAGCGAGCTGACAGCCTCGAGGGTCTTTCTGGTCTTCTCCACCGAGATCTTGGAGACGTTGGTCCTGACGTTCACCACGCTCTCCGCTATGATCGCCCTTATCTCGCCCGAGGCCGGAGAGTAGGACCCCTTCAGCCTCTTCAGGGATGTGATTATGCTCTCGACGTTGACCTCCTTCCCTAGCCTCTCCTTGATCCTAGGCTGCAACATCCTTGAGATTGCGCTGACGTTGGCGTAGTCCCTCGCGAGGGCGTCCTGGATGGAGAGGTCGTAGCTGATCTCGTCCCTCACCGCCGCGATGATAGCACCCGGAGTGACCGATTTCGTGTCAAGAGCACCTTGAATTGGGACGCTGCTGGCCAAAATCTATAAAAGGATTTCAGCGAGGTCCGAAAAATCGTCAATGAAGCAGAAGATAGTGTTGGCCTACTCTGGAGGGCTCGACACTTCCGTCTCGATAAAGTGGCTCCAGGAGAAGTTCCACGCGGACGTGGTCACCCTTACGCTCAACCTCGGGCAGCTGGAGGACTTTCGCGAGATAGAGGAGAGGGCCTATTCTACGGGAGCCGTCAAGCACTACCAGATGGACGCGAGGGAGGAGTTCGTGACCGACTACGTCCACCCGTCGATAAAGGCCAACGGGATGTATCAAGGAAGATACCCGCTCGCCACCGCGCTCGGCAGGCCCCTCATAGCCACCAAGCTCGTCGAGGTGGCGGAGAGCGAGGGTGCCTACGCCGTCGCCCACGGGTGCACCGGGAAGGGCAACGACCAGGTCAGGATGGACGTCACGGTGCGCTCCCTCAACCCGACCATCAAGGTCATCGCCCCGGTCAGGGAGTGGAACATGACGAGGGACATGGAGATCGATTACGCCAAAGAGCATGGGATCAAGATCAAGCCTAAGAAGTCCATCTTCAGCACCGACCAGAACCTCTGGGGGCGGTCTATCGAGAGCGGGCCTCTCGAGGACCCGGAGACCGAGCCGCCGGCCGAGGCCTTCGAGTGGGTCTCAACCGTCGACGAGGCGCCGGACGCCGCGGGCTATCTGGAGATCGGCTTCGACGGAGGGGTCCCTGCATCCCTCAACGGGCGCGGGATGGACAAGGTCGAGCTCATCCGGCAGGTGAACGAGTTCGCCGGGAAGCACGCCTACGGCATAGTGGACCACATAGAGGACCGCCTGGTCGGGATAAAGTCCCGGGAGGTGTACGAGTGCCCAGGCGCCCTCGCGATCATCGAGGCCCACAGAGACCTGGAGCAGCTCGTCCTCACGAGGAGCGAGCTCGCCTTCAAGGCGACCGTCGAGCGGGAGTGGTCCTGGCTGGTCTACTCGGGGCTCTGGATGGAGCCTCTGCGCTTCGCCCTCGACAGCTTCATCGAGACCACCCAGCGGCGGGTCTCGGGCAAGGTCAAGCTGAAGTTCCACAAGGGCGGGATGAGGGTCGTCGGGAGGTCCTCGCCGAACTCGCTCTACCGGTTGAATCTCTCGACCTACTCCAAAGAGTCGACCTTCGACCAGAACTCTGCCGTGGGCTTCATCGAGCTCTGGGGCCTTCAATCTCGCACAGCGGCGAACGCCATCGCGCCGTCGACGAAGGGCAAAAGGAAGTGGACAAACAATGGACAACATACTGAGAGGAAGCCGAGTCAAGCGCTCAAGTAAGAAGGCCAACGACTTCACCTCCTCGGTCAGCTTCGATGGCCCGCTGAGCGGGCACGTGGTGAAGATCAACATGGCGCACATGCTCTCCCTCCTGCGCTCGGGCGAGGTGGGCGAGGAGGAAGGAGCGGCTTGTCTCCGGTTCTTGGACCGGCTCCCAGACCACATGAAGGTGGACCCATCGACAGAGGACGTCCACCACTGGCTGGAGCAGAAGGCCGTCGCCTCGATCGGGATGGAGGCGGCGGGCTACCTCAACCTCGGCAAGAGCCGGAACGACCAGGTCGCTACCGCCCTCCGCATGGAGACGCGAGACCGAGTCCTGCAAATGCTGCGCGAGGCGGAGGGTCTGCAAGCCTCCCTACTGCGAGTCATGGCCCGCTACGGGCAGCTCCCGCTCCCCGGATACACGCACCTGCAGCGCGCCCAGCCGACGACCGTCTTCCACCACATGCAGTCGCACTTCGAGGCGCTCTCCGAGGACACGGAGCGCCTTAGGCAGCTCTACGCGCGCGTGAATCTTTCCCCCATGGGGGCGGCGGCCTTTGCGGGGACGTCAGTCAAGGTCGACAGGGCGTCGGTCGCGTCCTCGCTCGGGTTCGACGGCCTGGTGAACAACTCCATGTTCGCGGTCTCTTCGCGGAGCTTCATCCTGGAGACGCTCGCGGTCCTCGAGATCCTGATGGTGGACCTAAGCAAGATGGCCGAGGAGCTGATACTCTGGAGCTCCACCGAGTTCGGATTCGTCGAGCTGGGGGACGAGTACTCGGCGACGAGCAGCATAATGCCCCAGAAGAAGAACCCGGTCGTCGCTGAGACCATCCGCGGGAAGTGCGGGTCGGTGATCGGCGAGGCGACCGCGGCGTTCACCATAGCGAAAGCCCTGCCGAACGCGTACAACCTCGACCTCCAAGAGATCACACCCCACCTCTGGCGCGCGCTCGACGACGCAACCTCATCGGTCTCCCTCATGGCAGGGATGCTCGCCTCCACCAGGTTCGAGGGGGGCCGGCTGAAGGAGGCCGTGAGGGGTGACATGTCGACCGCGACCGAGCTGGCCAACGAGCTTGTCCGAGCCCATGGGGTCCCCTTCCGCCAGGCGCACCAGATAGTGGGAGAGCTGGTCCGCATCGCGGTCGAAAAGAAGATCAGTCTCGAGGAGGCGGCCGACGGGTCCCTCGGCGTGGTCGCCAAGAAAGTGACCGGCCGCGCGATAAAGATTGATAAAGAGCGTCTTCGGGCGGTGCTCGATGCACTCAAAACCCTGAGGCTTATCGGAAGCACCGGCGGGGCGAACCCAAAGTTCACAGCGCGGCAGATTGTGCAGGACAAGAAAGAGATACAAACACTTAGCAATTGGCTCGAAGAGAAAGAGAACAAACTCAATGAATCCACGAAGAGTCTTCGACACGAAGTGCGCTCGCATCTGAAGCGAGAGGTGAGAAGCTAGCTGAAGACAAAGTGTGAGGAGTGCGACGCAGACATCAACGTCCCAGACGACGCCATCGTCGGAGAGATAGTGAAGTGCAAGGAGTGCGGCTCCGACTACGAAGTGGAGTCGATGTCCAAGGGCGGCGTCAAGCTCAAGCCGGCAGAGGTCGCCGAGGAAGACTGGGGCGAATAGAGGCCGTTGAAGCTCTCCATTACATTCGACAGACTGCGCCTAGAGGAGAAGGAGCTGAAGAAGGAGGCCGAGAAGGCCGGGTGCAAGTCGGAGCTCATCGACGTGAGGAAGCTCGCGTTCAACGTCACCGGCAAGAAGATCAACAACGGCTTCGGGGACGCCGTCCTCCAGCGCTGCATCAGCTACTACCGCTCCATCTTCCTCACGAGGATCCTCGAGAACTTCGGGATACAGGTCATCAACACCGCCAAGGTCTCCGAGGCCTGCGGGAACAAGCTCGTGACCTCTATGCTGCTCGCCAAGGCGGGCGTCCCGACCCCCAAGACCTACGTCGCCCTCTCCTCAGAGTCGGTCTTCGAGACGGCCGAGAAGGTGGGGTATCCGGTCGTCGTGAAGCCCTTCACGGGCAGCTGGGGGAGGATGGTGGACATCGCCAAGGAGCCGCAGACCCTGGGGACGATAGTCGAGTACCGGGAGTCCATGCAGAGCCCGGTCGAGCACATGTATTACTTGCAGGAGTTCGTCAAGCGGCCGCCCCGCGACATCAGGCTGATAGTCGCGGGCGACGAGGTGATAGCGTCGGTCTACAGGAACGCCCCGAAGGGGGAGTGGCGCACCAACGTCGCCAGGGGAGGGACCACGACCGCGTTCAAGCTGAACAAGGAGATCGAGGACATCACGCTGAGGGCCGCGAGGGCAGTGGGCGGAGGGATCCTTGGGGTCGACGCTATGGAGTCGAAGGACCAGGGCTACACCATCCACGAGGTCAACAACACGGTTGAGTTCAAGGGGGCGCAGGCGGCGACCGAGCACCGGATCGCGAAGAAGATCGTCGAGTATGTGATAAGGGAGGCGAAGAGATAGTGGTCCGCGTGGGCGTCCTGGGCGCGTCGGGATACGCGGGAGGCGAGGCGCTCCGGCTCCTCCTCGGGCACGGGAAGGTCGAGCTCGCCTTCGCGAGCTCTCGGAGGTTCGCCGGCGAGTACCTCTTCCGTGTGCACCCCAACCTGAGGGGCGTGACCGACATGCAATTCGTCGGCAACGACCTCTCGAAGATCTCGGGAGACACGGACCTGATCTTCACTGCCCTCCCTCACGGGGAGTCCATGAAGTTCCTGCCCCAGCTTATCAAGACCGGGGTGAAGGTGGTCGACCTGAGCGCCGACTTCCGCCTGAAGAATCCGGCGGACTACGAGACGTGGTACGGCTTCAAGCACCCGGCGCCCGAGATGCTAGAGAAGTTCGTCTACGCGGTCCCAGAGCTGAACAAGGACGAGATCCGCGGGGCCAGCCTCGCCTCCTCTCCGGGATGCATGGCGATAACGTCGATCCTCGCCCTCGCCCCCCTCTTCAAACAGAAGGAGGTGAAGATAGACAAGGACCACGTGGTCGTGGACGCGAAGATCGCATCCTCGGGGTCAGGAGGCAAGCCCTCCCTCGCGACCCACTACTCTGAAAGATACGGGGTATTGCGGCCATACAAGCCGGTCGGCCACAGACACAGCGGTGAGATTGAGCAGGTCATGAGCGGGCTCTCGGGCTCGAAGGTGACGGTCTCCATGTCCGCCCACGCCATCAACATGGTCCGGGGGATACTCTCGACGTGCCACGTCTTCTACGAGGGAGACGTCCAGAACTCCTCTGTCTGGAAGATGTACCGCTCCCTATACGGGGGCCAGCCTTTCGTCCGCTTGGTCAAGGACAAGCAGGGGCCCTTCCGGCTGCCCGACCCAAAGGTCGTGATAGGGTCGAACTTCTGCGACATCGGGTTCGAGATAGACGAGAGGGGGCACAGGATAGTGGCGCTAGGGGCGATAGACAACCTGCTCAAGGGAGCCGCAGGCAACGCGGTGCAGGTGATGAACCTCATGCTGGGGTTCGACGAGAAGGAGGGGATAGCGGCCGCCCCGCTCCATCCGGTGTAGCGAGCGATGAGAACTGTGGTGAAGCTCGGCGGCGACATCGTCAAAGGAGAGATGCCGCCCGATTTCATGGCCGACCTGAAGAAGCTCGTCCAGACGAACCAGGTCGTCCTCGTCCACGGAGGAGGGGACGTCGTGACGGAGATAGCGACGAAGCTGGGCAAGGAGCAGCGTTTCGTGGTCTCTCCCGACGGGATGAAGAGCAGGTACACCGACAGGGCGACCGTAGAGATATTCACGATGGTGATGTGCGGGCTGATCGCGAAGAAGCTCGTGGAGTTCCTCGAGCGCGGCGGCATAACGGCGGTCTCGCTCTCTGGGCTCGACGGCGGAGTCCTCCGCGCCACTAGGAAGAAGAAGCTGCTGATAGTCGACGAGCGCGGGCGCAAGGTGGCGATAGAGGGCGGCTATACCGGCAAGATGCAGTCGGCCGGAGGCCCGGTCATCGAGGCGCTGCTCGAGCGCGGGGTCGTCCCGGTGATCTCCCCCGTCGCGATGGGCGAGGAGGGGGAGCCGCTCAACGTGGACTCCGACCGGGCGGCAGCCTTCATGGCAATGGGGGTCCACGCCGACGCCGTGCTCTTCTTGACGGACGTGAAGGGCTTCCTGATGGACGGGAAGGTGGTCGAGAAGATGACGACAGAAGAGGCACGCAACCTCCTCCCGAAGACGGGGTTCGGCATGCAGAAGAAGATACTCGCGGGCGCCGAGGCTGTCGAGGCAGGCGTGGGCGAGGCGATAATCGCCTCAGGGTTCGGCCCCGAGCCTCTCTCGAACGCCCTTGCGCACAAGGGCTGCACCGTCATGACGAGGGCGTAGTGGTAGAAATTGGTAACCAAGAAAAAGCTCGACATCATGGCGACCGAGGACGCGCACGGCCCCCACACCTACCAGAAGTTCCCCGTCGCGATAGTCCGGGGCAAGGGAGCGCTGGTCTGGGACGACAAGGGCCGCGAGTACGTGGACTGCATGGGAGGCTACGGGGTCGCCATCGTGGGCCACTCCAACGACAAGGTCGTGGCGGCGATAACGCACCAAGCCGAGAAGCTGATCACCTGTCACGGCTCCCTCTACAACGACGCTCGTGCCGAGTTCCTCGAGATGCTAACGTCCTGCTCGCCAAAGGGCCTCGACGCGGCATTCCTCTCCAGCAGCGGCGCAGAAGCGGTAGAGGTCGCGATAAAGCTCGGGAGGAAGGTGTCCGGGAAGAAAGGCCTAATCGCGATGAAGGGGGCCTACCACGGAAAGACGGCCGGAGCGCTCTCCGCGACTTGGAGCAAGAGGTACCGGGAGCCCTTCGAGCCGCTCCTCCAGGGGGTCAAGCACGTCGAGAACGGCGACCTGGGCGCCCTCGAGCGGGAGATCGACACGGACATCGGGGCGGTGATAGTCGAGCCCATCCAGGGCGAGGGGGGCATCGTGCTCCCGCCGAAGGGCTTCCTCCGCGGTGTCCGAGAGATCTGCGACAAGAAGGGGGTTTTGCTGATAGCCGACGAGATACAGACTGGACTCGGAAGGACTGGGAAGCTCTGGGCGATGGAGAACTGGGGCGTCGTCCCCGATATCATGACCGTGGCGAAGGGGTTGGCTGGCGGCGTGCCAATAGGGGCCACGGTGACGACGGCGGAGATACTCGGCTCGCTGAAGAAGGGCGAGGCGACCAGCACGTTCGGGGGCAACCCTCTCGCGTGCGCCGCAGGGACCGCCACGCTCCGGTACATCCTCGACAACGACCTTCCTTCGCAGGCCCGGAAGAAGGGGAAGTATTTCCTGGACAAGCTGAAGGCCATTGGAGAAGAGCACCAGCTCACGAGAGAGGCGAGGGGGCTCGGCCTGATGCTGGCCTTCGAGCTGAGGGTCGACATACAGGAGCTGCTCAACGAGGCGATGTCGATGGGGGTGATCTTCACCTACTCCGGTCGCACGATAGTCAGGATGCTCCCTCCTTTGGTCATAAACGAACGCCAAATCGACAGGTCCGTTCGGATACTCGGGGACGCCATCGCCGCTGAGGAGGCGAGGCGCGCGCGTGGCGAGGGCGGTGCCAGCAGCGTTGGATAAGACCGACGAACAGATACTGCTCATACTCCGACACGACTCCAGGCTCGCATTCGTCGACATCGCCGCCAAGGTGGGCCTCTCCGAGGCGGCCGTCAGGAGGAGGGTCTCGAACCTTGTGAAGGGGGGCACCATCCGGAGGTTCACGATCGACGTCGACGAGCCGCAGACCGCCACAAGCGCGATCACCTACGTCTCGGTAAGCCCCTCCGCCCCGACCGCCGACGTGAGCAAAGAGCTAAAGTCCGTGAAGGGGGTCGAGACGATCTACGAGACGACGGGCTCGTTCGACATCGCGGCCATCATAAGGGGGGCGAGCATCGCCGAGGTCAACAAGTCCGTCGAGGAGATAAGGAGGCTCGACGGCGTCCTGAAGACGGAGACCACGATAATACTGCGGACGATTCGCTGATTCCAGACGAATGTCGTTAATTTACCTTAATAAATAACGCTGTTATAGACCGTTTGGGCTTCAACGGGCAATAAACCGGCCCCTTTCCTAGGAATGGCCGCTATCTATGATATATTCAGGCTTACGCTTCTTGCGGAACTCCTACTACCACTCTAGCAGCAGTAACAGGAGTAAACTGTCTGCCGTTGCATGCAGCAATGACGAAACGCGCACCACCAATCCTGGAGTAGCTGTCACGGAGAACGAAGAATAGAAGAGGCATGTCATCCGAGCCTCTGGAAACACGAACTGTACTTTCTAAGGAGGCTCCTTTACCTACGTTAAGATTTCCTTTCTCATCAAAAGTGCAAAGAGCCGAGCTTCTTGGCTTTATTGACTTTTTTGTTTTGGTTTTCCCTTTTTTCTTCAGTGCGTAATATACGCTCAAAGCAGTAACGCCTAACTTCTTAGCTATATCCCTGTAATTCATGCCTGATTCAGCAAGCTTCACAGCCTCTGCTTCCTGAGCAGGTGTAATTTCTGACTCTTGGGATTCGTCTATTAGATGATTTGTGTCTTTACCGATGCCCGCCATCCAAAAAGAGTAATCGCTTTTTCCATTGTCATTGAATTTATCTTTGAGTGAACTTTCTGAGCCAAAAGCAGAAAGCATAAACTGGTAAGTAGGCAGCGCCAATTTAGGCTCTACCATGCGCTTTGCCGACTGTGAAGCATTTGCTTTTTCATTTAACATGTATATTGGTATTCCATAGGCCTTTCCAATTTCATGAAATCCCAATTCATTTCTTTTCCTTTCTAATGTTGCTTTTGCTGTTGCCATAACGTCTCCAGTTTCGTTTCAACGTTCTTTCGCTTTTTCCGCCTTTAACAATTTGTCGAGATTGTCCAGCCTGTGGCACCAAAGTTGTTTGGTGTGCGCCAGCCAATGTAGGCGAGGGAGTGTAGCATGATGCCGTACGTGAGGTCGTTGCCGTAGTTCCTCATCATCCGGGCAACCGTCTTATACTCCACCAGCGCTTTCCAGTCCAACTTGGCTTCCTTTCCTGCAGCCCTCTGAGTCCGATATAACGATGTCATCTTAGGTCGTTATCGTTAAGTAGGAATTTGACGCCGACTGAATATTTCTCTACTCCCAACGGCTTGTTGAATCGTGTGAGAGCCTCCGCGGTTGGGACAAAGAACACCTTCTCCGCTCCTTGATGGTTAGCCTGTCTCTCCGGACCGTAGAGTCGTTTGTATAGATAACCGATGCTCACTCCAAGAAGGAGAAACCTCACTACGTCCAGTGCTGCACCCACGGCAATGAAGTACAGAGCATCGCTGAGGCGTGCAAGGGTAATAGCCGCTTCGACGATGACTAGTGCAACGAGGCTTAGAATAACGGATTTCAGAACTGGACTTTTTGTTGGGACCTTGTCGTAGTAATGAACTAAGCAATAGCTGACCCCGAGTGCGATAAAGAGGCCTGCAGGCAGCGACGCAACAAGAACCAAAATATGGGGAATCGACAATGCAGTTCTGAACTGCCCAGCCACAGAGAGAAGTGAAGATCCCAAGGTTACCACCCAGAAGACCATCCCTCCTCCGATGGTCAGTTTGGCGACTCCCACCTTATTCAAACGGGGCCCTTCTTATGCCCTTGACCAGAATCCAGGCTCCGATTACAAATTCAAAGGGTGCGTATGGGTAATCCAGAAAAGTCAAGCCGTCGTAGCCGGACAAGGTAGACAGCGTCGCTAGAAGCAGTAGGGGAACTGTCACTAGCCCCCAAAGAGACAGAGCGCGTGAAGTAGTTCTTGACTTGTAGAGCAAGTAGTAGAAGAGTATCGCACCGAAACCAAAGGGAACCAGAGCCAGCGTATATCCGGAATTCATGACTTCGAGTGCCAGACTTCCCGTCGTCTGCAAAGAAGCAGGATGTCCCGTTGTTGCGTATTCCTGACTTATGCTCACGAGAAAGAGACCTGCTATCCTGCTGGCCGCCAGTATCGCCGCTTCTAGGACATAGAGCCCTAGGGCAGCGCGGGCCATTCTTTCGCTGTGTCTTCTCAGCGTCACGAAAAGTACGATCCCCAGGAAGATGATTCCAGCGGCAGTGACTAGATCGCCCAACATGCTCGCCAACATCAGCGCGGAATGATTCGCAAGGTTGGTCATACTGTCGATTATGTTTCCAGGCACAACCATCACCTGACTAAGAATCACTCCGCTGACTAGAGACGTAACTGCCTGAAGCAGAAACGCGGCCCCCAGGATTCTAGGAGATTTCCGAACGGAATCCATAGTCGTCGGCAGTAATTCGGCCAGACTTAAGCTCTGTTTTGCCGAATTGTAGGGGCCTCGAATTCAATAAGATGAACGCCGAAAGGACGCGAGGAAAAGGGTCATCGCGAAAATACACGTTCCCTCTAGTCTATCCAGTCGGCGCCGAAATGAACATCGTTAAATATTATCGGTCATCGACGGGCCATAGGAATCAAAGGTGAGCCACTGACGAACTGCGAGGAATGCGACGCTCGACTGACGATTCCAAGCGACGCCATCCAGGGAGAGATTGTGAGCTGCAAGGATTGCGGCGCCTCCTACGAGGTCAAGAAGGACGAGGCATCCGGGCTGATCGCTCTGAAACCAGCAGAGAAAGCGCAAGAGGACTGGGGCGAGTAGAGCCACGCCCTCCTTTGCTCTGCTATACGACCTGATCAGGTGGGAAGAGAAGGCCATCGCGCAGGCTGCCCAGAAGAAGGGCGTGAAAGTCACGCTCGTCGACCTGAAGGAGATGGACATCAGCCTCACCGGGGCAGGCCCTGACCCGAAGATCAAGGAGAAGATAGTCCTCCAAAGGTGCGTCAGCCACTACCGGAACCTGCACTCCACGGCAGCCCTAGAGGCGGCGGGATACAACGTCGTCAACTCGCTCCGCACCGCGTGGAACTCCAGCGACAAGCTCCTCTGCACCCTCGCGCTGAAGAAGGCGGGTGTCCCGACCCCCGAGACGCACGTAGCGTTCACCGAGGAAGGGGCGCTGCGCGCACTCGAAGCGCTCGGGTACCCGGCCGTCCTGAAACCTGTCGTGGGAAGCTGGGGGCGTCTCTCCGCCCTGCTCAAGGACGATGACTTTGCGAAGGCCGTCATCGAGGACAGGGAGTACATGCACCCCAGCTACCAGGTCTACTACCTCCAGGAGTTCGTGAAGCGGCCGCCACGCGACATCAGGACCTTCGTGATCGGCGATAGGACCGTGGCCGCCATCTACCGCACGTCGGAGGGCGACTGGCGCACCAACACCGCGAGGGGCGGGAAGGCCGAGCCTTGCAAGATCAGCAAGGAGATAGACGACATCTCCGTGAAGGCCGCGAAGGCGGTGGAGGGCCGCTTCGTGGGGGTCGACCTCATGGAGTCCAAGGACGGCCTCGTCTGCCACGAGGTCAACAACACGACGGAGTTCAAGAACTCCGTCCCAGCCACGGGCATCGACATCCCCGGCCTCGCCGTCGACTACCTCGCCTCGCTCGACAAGCGATGACGTGATTGCGCTGATCCTCAGACCAACGGGGAGGGCTTAGACGAGCATCATGAGGGCCAAGAACGACCCGGCGGTCGACCTTCTCCTCGAGACGCTCAGGACCTACTCGGTCTCGACGAGGGAAGCGAAGCTCTCAAAGCTGCTGCGGGAGCGCATGCGGCAGCGGGGGTTCAAGGAGGTCAGGACAGACAGGGCTGGAAACGCGATAGGCGAGGTCGGGAGTGGCCACCCACACGTCCTGCTCTGCGGCCACATGGACACCGTGCCGGGCTTCCTGAATGTCAGGGTCGACGGCGACCGTGTCTATGGCAGAGGGGCCGCCGACGCGAAGTCGCCAATGTGCGCCATGATCTCTGCGGCGAGCGCCCTCTCGCATTCCCCCGAGACGATGAAGGTGACGATGGCATGCGTCACGAGGGAGGAGGGCGACAGCCTCGGAGTGGAGACACTGATCGAGTCGGGAGGGGACTACGACTACGCCGTCTTCGGCGAGCCCGCAGGCGCCGGGAGGGTGACCGTGGGATACCGCGGTAGGACCGCGGCGAGGATCACCGTGGGGACGCACGGTGGACACGCGTCTTCATCGTGGGCCCACCCCAGCGCGGTCGACGAGTCCTTGGGCATCATGTCCCTCATCAAGGAGTTCGAGAAGAAGAACACGGTCGAGGGGAACCACTACAAGTCCTTGAGCGCGACGCTCACGGTCATCAGGGGCGGCTCGTACTCGAACGTAATCCCGAAGAGGTGCCAGATGACCTTCGACGTCCGCATCCCCCCGGGGATGAAGTCGTCGGAGGTGAAAGAGCAGCTCGTCGCCCTGGTCGAAGGGCACGCCCGGACGAGAGGGGGCATCGACGCGAAGGTCGAGTTCGAGGGGTCCACGGAGCCCTACGACGCCCCGCTTGACTCTGTGGTGGTGAGGGCGTTCCAGCGCTCGATACTGAAGACCCTCAACACCCGCCCCGTGCTGACCCACAAGACCGGCACGGGCGACATGAACACTCTCGCTGAGAGGATGGGTATCCCCTGCCTGACCTACGGCCCCGCGGACTCGAACCTCGGGCACACAGAGACGGAGTTCGTCGAAATCCCCGACTACCTCGGCTCGATTAAGGTCCTGTCCGCGTCGCTCCTAGAGATCAAGGCCCTTCACGGCCGAGGCGACTGAGCCTCAGCTCTCGACCCTGTACTTTACCCTGGACTTGCCGAGCGCCGAGATGAGGGTCTTGGTGTGCTGGGCGTTCTGGGTCTCGAGGTCGAAGATGACCTCGGCCTTTCCGATAGGGACGCCCTCGCCCACCCTGTCGTGCTCGATGCTGATTACGTGGGCCCTCGACTGGGCGATCACCTCGATGATGTCCTTGAGCGCGCCGGGCTTGTCGGAGATCAGTATCCTGACCCTGAGAAGCCTGTGCTGCTTCTCCAGGACCTTCGTCACGATCTGGTCGAGGAGATACATGTCGATGTTCCCGCCGCTGACCACCGTGGCGCACTTCTCGCCTCTCGCCTTCACGAGCCCTGCCATGCACGCCGCTACGCTCGCAGCCCCGGCCGGCTCTGCGACGACCTTCATCCTCTCGAGCATGAAGAAGATGGCGCTGGCGATGTCACCGTCTCCGACCAGCACTATGTCGTCGACGTACTTCCGTATCAGCTTGTAGGTGAGCTTCCCGGGCTGCTTTACCGCGATTCCGTCGGCGATGGTCTCCTGCGTCTTGTAAGGGACCATCTTAGCGGTCTTGAACGCCATGTACATGCTCGGGAACGCCTCGGACTGGACCCCGACGACCTTGATCGACGGCTTGATGCTCTTGGCGGCGACCGCCACCCCCGAGATGAGCCCTCCCCCGCCTATCGCGACGACGATGGTCTGGAGCTCGGGGGCCGCTTCCATCATCTCGAGCCCTGCGGTTCCCTGCCCCGCGACCACCATCGGGTCGTCGAACGCGTGGATGAGCGTCGCATCCTCCTTGCGGGTGATCTCGCGCGCCATCTCGAGCGCCTCTTCGAAGTTCGCCCCGTGCAGGACCACCCTAGCGCCGTAGCCCTTGGTCGCGTCTATCTTGGCGGGCGACGCGCTCTCCGGCATCACGATCGTGGACTTCACCCCCAGAAGGGTCGCGGCGTTCGCCACGCCCTGGGCGTGGTTGCCGGCGGAGGCGGCCACGACCCCCCTCTTCCTCTCCGAGTCGGAGAGCGAGTGGATCTTGTAGTAGGCGCCCCGCATCTTGAATGAGCCCGCTCTCTGGAAGTTCTCCATCTTCAGGTAGAGGTCGATGCCGGTAAGCTGACTGAGGGTGTTCGAGCGGTCTAGGGGCGTGACGCGAGTGACGCCCTTGAGCACGCCCGCCGCCCGCTCTATCTCCTCGAGGGTGACTTCTTGGTCTTCCACTTGCTATCTCACCAGTGCGGCGGGCCCTGCCTTCTCGCTCCAGGCGAATGGGTCTCCCAGATTCCACGCGTCTTGCCCGTACCGACTCGCGAGGAGCTCCTCCGTGAGCGCGAGCTCTCGCTCGTCAGGCGAACCCGTCTTCATTGTCAATCTCGTCTCGTCGGCGAGAGTGCTTACGAAGGTGTGAATAAACGAATCTACGTCTAGCGCCGCGTTGGCGGTCTTCACGTCGCGGCTCCTCGTGTACCGCCTTTCAAGCGCCTCGGGCGAAGGGGTCGTGAGGGCCTTCACCCTGCCGAGGTCCGCGCCGACGAGGAGAGTACCATGGCAGAGGAACCCCTTCCTCGAGACGTAGGCCGCCATCCCAGATATCTTGCCCGCATCGGTCAGGATCCTGTTGGGTGGGTCCAGCCAGGCCTCCACCCCACACGCGGCGAGGGCGAGCAGCAGCGGCCTGGAAGCGCTTCGGAATATCGCGTGGGGGCTCGACTCGTACCTGAGCGACCCCGAGCCGACGCCTCTGGCGACGAAAAGCGACCAGTTCAGGTTCCCCGGCCCGTTGTAGACCGTCCCCCCGGCCGTGAAGCGCCTCACAATCGGGATGCCCTGGGCTTGGCAGTACCCGACCTCCGTCTCGGAGCTCGCCAGCTGGGCGCGGCCTATGATGACCGACTCCCTGTTCTCCCATACCCTCACGGTGAACCCGCCGTTCCTGAGGAACAGGGCCTCCTCGAGGGCGAGGTTGGCGGCGGGCTCGTCCTCCACCCTCCCGCCCTTCGGGGGAAGCAGCGCCCTTCCCGCAGCGTCCTCGCCACTCTGCAAGCTCGCCACGAGCGGGTCCCCGCTTCTCCAGCGTGAAAAGCGTATTGGCCGCCCGGCCATCTCCGCGTCCGGACGCACGTTCTTAAGGGCCAGATTTCGCCTCGGGCTGTTGGTCAGCGAGGGTCGACGCCACTCCGACTACAGGTTTCTCTCCAATATCGCCCTCGCTGACATCGCCTTCGTAGCTAGGGGCGACTCTCTTCCTTCGATGTTCGAGTCCGCAGCGAGGGCTCTCACAGAGGTGATGGTCGACAGGAGGACCGTGGTCGGACGCGTCAAGCGAAGAATCGACGTCCGGTCTCCGACCGTCGACAGGCTGCTCTACGACTTTTTGACCGAGCTGATAGTGATAAAGGACGTGGACTCGCTCCTCTTCAAGGACTTCAAGGTCTCGATGATCTCCGGGCGAGAGCAGAGGCTGAGCTGCGACATGCGAGGAGAGGAGATCGACAGGGAGAGGCACGCGCTCAGGAACGACGTCAAGGCCGTCACCATGCACATGTTCGGGGTGAAGAAGGCGGAGGGGAAGGGCGGCAGGTGGGAGGCGACGGTCGTCCTCGACATCTGACCGCTAGCCTGTAGCTTAATTCTCCTTTACGAGAGTCTCTACTTTCCGCATTGGCTGCTTCCGTATAGCTATCTACGAAGGAGGCCGTATCGAGAGGAACCTGTTGTACAGCATCACCTTCAACGACGCCTCGACCTTCTGACTGAGGAACCTCCTCCCTCGCAGCGTCTCTCCCAATACACGCTTGAACGCTGAGAACGTTATCTCCACGAGCCACCTCTTCCCGTATTCCTTCACGCTCTTCCATCCCTCGTATCCAAGGGCGTCGAGGAGCAGGGCCTCGTCCCTCCTCCCTCTCGACCCCATCAGCTTGAATGTCGCGTTCTTCCTGAGCTTTATCGCCGGCTCGGCACCTATCTCCTTCAGGAGGTTGAAGTTCTTCCTCGCGTCGTACGCCGCATCAGCATAGACCTTCGCCACTCTCTTCTTCTTCGAGACCTCCTTGACCATGGGGACGAACTTCGCGTTGTCGCGCGTCTTCTCGCTCGTGATGCGGAACCCCTTGATCTTCCCCGTCTTCTTGTCGGCGAGTATGTGGAGCTTCACGTACTTCCTCTTCTCCTTCTTCCACATGTCCTCGATGTAGGACCCCTTGTTCGAGACCGAGAGCCCTGTGGAGTCGGCGATCACCGTCATCGGCTCGGTGCCATCTGCGTCCTTGCCAACGATCTCTGACGGCTTCTTCCCCTTCATGGAAGCGAGAATCCTCCTGCGCATGTGGGTGTAGTGCATCTCCTCCACGAACCTGACGTATTCTTCGAGCTCCCTCGTGATCCCTTCCAGCGTCCTGTATGGTATGTCAAACCCGACCTTGACGAACGCGAGGAAGGAGATATACGAGTTTGGGAACTCGAACGGCCTGCCCAGCTTGTCCGCGTTCATCGCGTCCAGCTCCTCTCTCCACGAGACGAGCGAGCCAAGGTCCAGTATCGCGCACCCTCTCTCGATGAGAGCCTCGTCGTAGTCGTGCCAAGATCGCATTCCCAGCGGTATCATGACGAGTGAGGCGTGAAGGCCGCCTTAGACGAGACCCAAGCAAATAGGCTAGACAAACGTGTGAGATTGGATTAAGCTACAAGCTATCTGACCGCTAGCCTGTAGCTTAATTCTCCTTTACGAGAGTCTCTACTTTCCGCATTGGCTGCTTCCGTATAGCTATCTACGAAGGAGGCCGTATCGAGAGGAACCTGTTGTACAGCATCACCTTCAACGACGCCTCGACCTTCTGACTGAGGAACCTCCTCCCTCGCAGCGTCTCTCCCAATACACGCTTGAACGCTGAGAACGTTATCTCCACGAGCCACCTCTTCCCGTATTCCTTCACGCTCTTCCATCCCTCGTATCCAAGGGCGTCGAGGAGCAGGGCCTCGTCCCTCCTCCCTCTCGACCCCATCAGCTTGAATGTCGCGTTCTTCCTGAGCTTTATCGCCGGCTCGGCACCTATCTCCTTCAGGAGGTTGAAGTTCTTCCTCGCGTCGTACGCCGCATCAGCATAGACCTTCGCCACTCTCTTCTTCTTCGAGACCTCCTTGACCATGGGGACGAACTTCGCGTTGTCGCGCGTCTTCTCGCTCGTGATGCGGAACCCCTTGATCTTCCCCGTCTTCTTGTCGGCGAGTATGTGGAGCTTCACGTACTTCCTCTTCTCCTTCTTCCACATGTCCTCGATGTAGGACCCCTTGTTCGAGACCGAGAGCCCTGTGGAGTCGGCGATCACCGTCATCGGCTCGGTGCCATCTGCGTCCTTGCCAACGATCTCTGACGGCTTCTTCCCCTTCATGGAAGCGAGAATCCTCCTGCGCATGTGGGTGTAGTGCATCTCCTCCACGAACCTGACGTATTCTTCGAGCTCCCTCGTGATCCCTTCCAGCGTCCTGTATGGTATGTCAAACCCGACCTTGACGAACGCGAGGAAGGAGATATACGAGTTTGGGAACTCGAACGGCCTGCCCAGCTTGTCCGCGTTCATCGCGTCCAGCTCCTCTCTCCACGAGACGAGCGAGCCAAGGTCCAGTATCGCGCACCCTCTCTCGATGAGAGCCTCGTCGTAGTCGTGCCAAGATCGCATTCCCAGCGGTATCATGACGAGTGAGGCGTGAAGGCCGCCTTAGACGAGACCCAAGCAAATAGGCTAGACAAACGTGTGAGATTGGATTAAGCTACAAGCTATCTGACCGCAGAAGGCTTAAGTCCAATCAGCAGGCGCCGCCGGGACGAGACGCTCCCCGCAAGATGACAGAGGTCAAGAACGCCAAGCAAATCTCAGACGTCGTCTGGGAGATTCCCGCGTCGTACAAGGCCGGGATGAACGTTCCAGCCCGTATCTACGCGACTAAGAAGCTCATCGAGGAGATGGACAGCGGGGTCTTCGAGCAGGTCACGAACGTAGCGATGCTCCCGGGGATCGTGAAGTACTCCTACGCCATGGCGGACGCGCACTGGGGGTACGGCTTCCCGATAGGGGGAGTCGCCGCATTTGACCTTGAAAAAGGCGTAATATCGCCTGGCGGAATCGGATTCGACATAAATTGCGGAATGCGACTCGTCCGGACAAATTTGCGTTATTCGGAGGTCAAACCGAGGATTAAGGAGCTCGTGGACCTCCTCTTCCGGCTCGTGCCCACCGGGGTGGGCGTGAAGGGCACCGTCAAGGTGAACCAGTCGCAGTTCGAGGACGTGATGAAGTGGGGCGTCAAGTGGTGCGCCGAGAACGATTACGGTTGGGATGACGACGTCGAGAAGGTCGAGGAGGGAGGCTACATCAAGGGCGCGAACCCGTCCAAGGTCAGCCAGCAGGCCTCCAGCCGGGGGATAAGCCAGCTGGGCACCCTGGGCTCGGGCAACCACTACTGCGAGGTGCAGGTGGTCAATCCCGCGCGGTTCTTCGACGCGGAGATGGGGAAGCACTTCGGGCTGGTGTACGAAGACCAGGTCGTGGTCATGGTGCACTGCGGGAGCAGGGGCTTCGGCCATCAGGTCGCGTCCGACTACCTCAGGGTCTTCGACTCCGCCATGAAGAGGTACGGCATCGCGGTGAGGGACAGGGAGCTCGCGTGCGCGCCCTTCTCGTCCCCCGAAGGGGGGGACTACTACGGCGCGATGGTGTGCGCCGCTAACATGGCGTTCGCGAACAGGCAGGTCATAGTCCACAGGATCCGAGAGGCGTTCAAGCAGGTGTTCCACAAGGACTCAGAGTCCCTGGACATGCACATCATCTACGACGTCTGTCACAACATCGCGAAGGTGGAAAGGCACAAGGTCGACGGTGGGTCGAGAGACGTGCTGGTGCACAGGAAGGGGGCCACTAGGAGCTTCGGCCCCGGCCACCACGACATCCCTCCCGCCTACCGGGCGCTAGGCCAGCCGGTGATCATAGGCGGCTCGATGGAGACCGGTTCGTACCTCCTTCTCGGGACGGAGAAGGCGATGGAGGAGACGTTCGGCTCGACCGCGCACGGCTCCGGCAGGACGATGTCGAGGACGGCCGCGAAGAAGCAGGTGAACGGCAGGGAGCTTCAACGAAGGATGGAGATGCACGGGATCTACGTGAAGGCCGCTACCATGGAGGGCCTCGCCGAGGAAGCCGGGATGGCCTACAAGGACATCTCCGAGGTGGTGGAGACGATGCACCAGGCGGGCATCTCTCTGAAGGTCGCGGCCCTAAGGCCGATAGGCAACATCAAGGGCTGAAGCTCCCCCGGCAGCAGGGAGAGGGGGATCCTCTTCAAAACGGATCAGGCGATATAGCCCGGTCTGCCTTCCTCCTTCGCGCCGACGACCTCCTCGGTGTTCTGCTCGGTCATCCGCTGAACCTGGCCGAAGATCTGCTGGGCCTCTTTGGCCCGCTCCTCGATGGAGGTCAAGTCAATCTTGATGCCTAGTATCTTGGAGAGCGACTCGAGCACGGAATGGGAAGCGGCGGGGTCGAGGAGATAGCCCGGGGTCTCTCCTAGAAGAGACACGCCCTCCATGCCGTGCAGCCTCGCCATCCCGACGATGACCCCGTTCATCCCGCTTATCCCGCCCTCCTTCATCAACTGGACGCCGTTCTTGGTGAGCCGGGGGAGGACCTCCGCCGACGTCGCCGTCCCGAAGACGCGCCGCTCCTTCACGAAGCTTCCGGTGACGTACGCCGCGAGGGAGAAGACTAGCTTCGCGTGGAACCGCTTGGCCTCCGTGAGCACGGCATCGGCCAACTCATACTCGCCGGATGAGGTCGCGGGCTGCGCGTCGGCGGTGAAGACCAGCAGGTCGCTCTCCTGCCCCGTCTGGGCGTGGTGGAGCTCCCCCCTGAGCCTGAGCGCCAGCCCGTCGTCGTTGATGTTGACGTGCGGAGGAAACGAGGCCGAATAGAACTCGGCGACCTTCTTCGCCTTGAAGACCGTCACGAGGTAGTCTGCTGCGAGCTTCCCAACGTAGCCGCTCCCGGGGAGGCCGCACACCAGCACGGGCTTCACGGGTGACGGAGCCGAAAGCGTCCTCACCTCTATCTCGGGAAGGGGCGGCATCTCGGCCAACTCAGCCCGGCTCCTCCATGCCCCGCTCAGCCCTCTTCCATGTCCATCTTCAGCTTGTCCTTGAGGTCGATGAACCTTCCCTTGTCTTGGACCTTGATCGTTGTCTTCAGGCTGAACCTGAGCCCGAGGTTGCGGAAGAGCTGGTATAGCTCGCCGCCCGATATCCTCTCCTTCGACCCGTTCTGGATCAGGAGCCGCGCCAGCTGCTCGACTACTATCTCCGTCTGACGGGGGTAGGCCTGGTAGGCCGTCTGGAGCACCTCGTCGCCCCTGTCGTAAAGAGCCGCGAGCAGGACGTCCCTGCTGCTCTTCGCTGGCTTCGGAGGTGCAGCCGTCTTGGCGAGCGCCGAGGCGGCAGACGCCAACTGAGCCCGCTTCTTCAGCTCGGCCAGCTTGCGGGCGTTGATGAAGTTCAGCTCTGCGTCTTCGTCCAAGAGTGGCCCGATGACCCTTCCTCGGCCTAAATACTTTTACGCCGCGAGGGGACGACCGATTCTCGGCGTCTTGCTGCTAGGCTCGACCCTGGATGGGCGCTTAATAGGAAAGTCAGAATGCAACGACATTTTGAAAGAAGCGTCAGGATTCTCCGAGCCTCCGCTTTCAAGCGAGGAAGATGTCCTCGCGCTCCTCCGTAGGCCTGGGCTCAGCATCAAGAACCTCGACGCCTCGACGAAGGAGAAGATCAGGGCATACATCCTGAGGAAGCACGTCGAGCAGGGCGTCTCGCTAGGCGACATCGCGAGGCTAATCGGGAACAAGACGAGCGGATATACCAGCTGGCTGACAAAGCAGCTCGGGGTCCAGCCGAGGAACTTCGGGGAGGCGAGGCTGAAGGGGATCCACGAGAAGGTGAGGAAGTACGAGCGGAAGCCGTTCGTCGGGACCGATGAAGACAAGGCGTACCTGCTTGGGCTTAGACACGGAGACTTGTCAGTCTCGAGACCTTTTGGCGATGCAATCCGGGTTTCGACGTCGACGAGCCATCCTTCGATGGCCGAGTTGTTCAGAACCCTTTTCGGGCCTTTCGGGCATGTCTATCAGCATCCCAGATACAAGAAGGACACTCAATCCTACGAATGGAATTTGGCGGCAATTCTCGACGCGAGTTTCGCGTTCTTGCTTGAAAATCGGAACACGTCGTGGAATTGGATCAAAGAGAAGGTGACGACTATTCTCGCCTATGTCTCAGGCGCGTGGGATTCGGAAGGAAGCGTCGGAATATTCAAGAACGCCAATTGCACTGCGATACTACTCAGCATCTACAACACCAACACCGACTTCTTGCGGTATATTCAGAGAGTCCTGACGCAGATTGGATATCATCCCGTCGGTCCTTATCTTGACAAAAGGAAAGGAACTTTCACGTCCAAATACAAGATTGAGCGCAAGAAGGATTACTGGAAACTTGTCGTCGCCAACTTCGACGAATCACAGTCTTTGCTTGGAAAGCTACCTTTGCGTCATCCCGAGAAAGTTGCGCGGAAAGGGTTGGCCATATCTCTGAAACGCGGAGACAAGTGGAAGGACGTCCAAGCACGGGTTAAGTTCGTGCGGCGTTCGGAGCTTGACGGACGAGATGCATTTGTCCGCCTGGCGGAAGCCACCTATAGACGAACTCATCCCGATGATGAGCACTGGTCCTGTCTCTCTAACGCTTGAACTGGCTAGTTCCCAGGACGGCTAAGGCTGCGTAATCTTGATGCATTGCGTGGGGCATGAAGTCTCGCACGCCATGCAGTAGATGCAGTCCTTCTCCCGAACCGGGTCTGACTTGTCGGACCTCCACGCCTGCCAGTCCGGCGAGTTCGGTGCGAGTATCATGTCCTTGCCTGAGCCGGATTGACCCGAGTTGAGCGCCCATTCGTAGACGAAGACCGGGCAGACGTCCATGCAGACGCCGTCCGCGCTGCACGCGTCCCAGTCGACGGCCGTGTTCGTCCCGTGAATCCCGTGCGCGGTGGGCAGGGGCTTGCCCTCCCCGTCCATCCTCTGGACTCCCGCCGCCCTTACGTTGTGGCCATTGTGCTCTCCTGTAATTGGAAACTCATTTGGTTTAGAGAGGAAAGCCTGGTCGATTGGCTTGGTCTTGTAACCTATCTCACGCGTCATGTTTGCGAATCATGCTGGCCCTTGACCCTGATTATAAATCTGTTCTCAGATGGCAGACTTCAGTGCGGCATACCCGCCGTCGGGACCAATCTTGTATACCGTGATGGGCCTTATGACGAATATCCCCACCTCGACGACGCCCGGGATTGCGATGAGCTCCCGCTCCAGCGGCTCGGGCTTCTCTATCGGCGCGAAGAGCGCGTCCATCAGCAGGTTCCCGTTTTCGGAGTACGACGGGTATCCCCTCTGGTCGAGCCTGATCTTCACGTCCTTGCTCCCAGCCTTCTTCAGCCTCGAGGCCACCGTCTCGCGCGCGAAGGGGGTCACCTCTATGGGGACTCGCACGTCGTTCATGCACAGCTTCTCGGCGAACTTCTTCTCGTCGGCGACGATGGCGGCGTTGTTCGTGCTGCTCAGGAGCACCTTCTCCTTCAGCAGCGCCCCTCCTCCGCCCTTGATCATGTTCAGCTTCCCGTCGACCTGGTCCGCCCCGTCGACTACCTTGGCGACCTTCGAGGTCGTCAGGGGCGCGGTCCTGAGCGACAGCTCCATTGCCACGAGCTGGATCTGAAGCGAGGTCGGGACCCAGACCGCATCGACGTCCCTCTCCCGCATGTCTCTGACCATCGCGGGGAGCAGCCGCGCGACCGTCGACCCGCTACCCAAGCCGACGACGTCGCCGTCCTTGATCCCTGCCGCCAGCTCCTTGCCCAGCCTGTCCGTAGGGGAGGCCTTGGCGCTCAAGTGCCTTCGTTCTCTTTCCTAGAGTCTATCTGCTCCAGCCTTTCGAGGGCTTCCATGACCTCATCGCGGATGGCCCTGACCCTCCTCTCGCCCTCCGTGTCGTCCCTCTTCGGAGACTTGCGGTCGACCACCCTCTCGAGGTCCTCGCTCTGGCCAGGCTGGGCGGCGGCGCTCGCCGTCACCGAGGACGCGGACGACCTGGCCCGCGCCCCGCTGGCTGTCATCGACGACTCCAGGCGTTTGGCCTCCTGCTGAGACACGCTCGGGAGCCTCTCCTTGGCCTGGTCGAGCCTGGTCTCGATGTTCTGGATCTTATCCCTGAATAGCGTCACGAGCTCGTCCCTCAGGCCCTCGAGCTCCCCGACCTCGACGATGAGCTCCTTGTCGCTAAGCTTCGACTCCATGTCCCTGATCTGGGAGCTGTATCTCTTCGCGATCATCTCCCGCTCCTCGCGCGTAATCTTGCCCTCGTTCTCCGCCTCGTAGACCTTGGTGAGGGCAGCGGAGAGCAGGTCCCTCTCGAGCAGAAGCGTCCGCATCTCTCTCCTCGACTTCTCGAGGTCGTCCGCGGTCACGGTCTTCTTGCGAAGCTGACCAGAATCGTCCCTCTGCATCACCTGAACTTTCCTATTCCTCCCCCTGGGATAGAAGGCCCCATAGGAGATTCCTAGACCGGCCGCCCCACCGGCCGCGACTCCGATTACAAGCGTCGTAGGGTCAAACGACATCTGCGCCAAGATTGTGCGCGTCGGGGATATTAACGTTCGCCGCGCTTGGGGGCCCCAGCCCAGGTCTCCGATCCTTGAAGCGCAATCTGCTCGCCGTTGAGCGCGAGGGTTTCTCTGAGAGGCAGGAGGCCACCTGCGACCGGCAAAAAGCCTAAAAGGAGCGGGTGGTCGCATTTTTCTCGACGATGAGGTAAACGCCGTCCCAGTCAGAGGCCCAGATAAGCTCCGGGCCAGATGATGAACTCGCGACGATACTGAGTCATTCACACTTCAGACCTCTCGGAACCTTTTCAAGCGACATCTGCTCGGGAGGTGGACAAATGCTTGTGACGAAGGGCGTCAAGGTCCACGGCGATACTCATAGGGTCTTGAAGGCGATCAAGGAGAGGAACAGGAGCAAGAGCATGGACGAGGTGATAAGGTCCCTCATCAAGGGCGCGACGGGGAAGAGCGTGGAGGAGTACTCGGCCCAGAAGAACAACACTCGGCTCTCCTCCTTCGCCGAGTGACGGCCTCAGACGCAAGACAGAAATAAACAAGCCTGGAAGGCAGGCCAGATGGCCAAGTTCAGCGGCATAGTCGAGAAGAGGCTTCTGACGGTCACTGAGAAGGAGAACGAGCTGACTCTCGTCTTCGAGGACAACAGGTTCCTCTTCGTCTCTCTGAAGGACGGGAAGCTCCTCTCGGAAAGCGTACCAGAGTGAACCGGCGCTTCGGCTCTAGGTTGAGATCGCTTCTTCGCGGAAGCCTTGCTTGTCCAGCGTAAGGAGGTCTATCCCGTTGCCGCTCATCGCGTCCCTCTCGATGGCGGCCTTTATCGAGGCCACAGCGAGCTCCCGCGCGTCCTTCTCCGACATCCCCGCGCCGTAGCCAGCCTCCATCACACCGGTCGCTATCTCAGCGCCGGTGCCCACCGCAGCGTACTCGTCCGTCAGAAGGCTGCCCAGGGGGTCCAGCACCCAGATTCGCGGCTTCGCGTCGACACCGCCCAGTATCACCTGGGTCAACAAGGGCGAGAACCTCCTCTCGAACATGATCACCGAGGTCAGCTTCGCGACCGCCGAGGCGGCCAACGGCCTCTTGGCCTCGAGCTCCTTGAGCTTCACGTAGACGCCGACCTCCTTCACCAGGTTCTGCATGTCCGCGACCATGCCCGCGCACGTAGCTCCGACGGTATCGGTGACCCTGAACGTCTTCTTCCCCCTCTTGCTCACGACGAAGCTGCCAAGCGTGATCCTCCTCTCTGCGCCGAGCACGACCCCGTCCTTGTAGATCACTCCCACGGCCGTCGCCCCGGGGATGTACGCGTCAAATGACATGTTCTGATTACGACCGAGTGGTCGCCGTTGACGCGGTGTTATTAGCTATTTTGCTCGCGCGGGGGAGATTGTGAGCAGCGCCGCGCCGCCGCGGTCCTCGAAGGCGTGCTCCGCCGACGTGAACTGCTTGGCGACGTGGAGGCTCGTCCTGAGGTGCTCGGTGACGTATGGTATGAGCAGCGCCGAGGGCGCCTCCGAGAGGCAGAGCACGGGGGCGAGCATGTCGGCCAGATGGACGTCCGCCCTGGCCCCGGTCGCGTACGCGGACAAGAAGCTCGCCGAGGCCTCTCTCCCGACGGTCTCCGCGGGTTTGCCGCGAGCCCCGATCGAGTCCCCGCCGATGTAGCATCCCTCTTCCGCCAGCGACACGAGCATCGAGCTGCCGGGCGACACCGAGTCTTCGAGGTGCACTGCCTTCTGGACGACCTCCACCCCGCGAGCCCGCAACATGGAGAGCGCGGCCTTCGCCTGCCTCTCGGCCACGCTGACTGGGAGCCTCCCGCATCTGCTGACCAGGGAGATGCTCCCACCCCTTCCATCGCTCCTCTTGGATGCCAGCTGCAGGGCCTCGACGCGCTCGCAGGCATCGACGTGGACGCTGGCCCGCCCGCCCCCGTTGGGGTAGTAGCCGCGCCTCTCGACACTGAACGTGAAGCCTATCCCGACCGCCCTCATCGCGGGAGCGACGACCCTGTCGATGTAGTCGGAGGTCGGGCTCCAAGGGACGTCTGTCCCTCCCACGAGATCCACGTCGTAGGACTTCCCCATCAAGGAGACCGCGGGAATCACCGCCTGTAGGACGAGGGGGATGCTCGCCGCCGTCCCGAGGTTGAAGGAGCCGCGGCTCGCCTCCACCTCTCCAGGTGAGAACGTCAGCTCGGTGGACCCTACGCCAGCGCCTAGCACCTCCGCAGAGCAGATCTCGCCGAGTATCTTTATCGTCGCGGAGTGCTGGGGACGCAGTCCTGGGATCTTCCTACCAGCCCTTATCTTGGTCACGTGTATGGGAACCCCCAGCACCATCGAGAAGCAGACGGCGGTCCTCAGTATCTGGCCCCCGCCCTCTCCGTAAGAGCCGTCCACCTCCACCGGCCCGGAGCCGACCGGTGGGGGGCGATGCGTTCGCGTCGTGACTGCGGAACGGAGACAAAAACCGCTTAAATACTCACCGAAATCCGCAAGCATAGAAAGAGTTGACCGTTGGCGTATTTGTGGGAAGATTCCAGCCTTTCCACAACGGGCACCTCGAAGCTGTGCGCTATGCCTTGGGGAAGGTCGACTACCTCTACATCGTCATAGGGAGCTCTCAGCGGGACCACGAGCGCGACAACCCCTTCACCGCCGGCGAGAGGATCGCGATGATCAAGGCGGCGCTCGACTCGGGCGGCGTCAAGCCCGCAATGTGGATGGCGATCCCAATCGCGGACACGGAGTCGCACGCCCTCTGGCCGGCCATCTTGAAGACGACGGTCCCCCCGTTCAGCATAGTCTTCACGAACGACGGCCTGACAACTAGGCTCCTGAAGGAGGAGGGCTTCAAGGTCGAGGCGGTGCCCTACTTCCAGAGGTCAAGCTACTCGGCGACCAACGTCCGCAACAGGATCCTCGAGATGAAGGACTGGGAGAAGCTCGTCCCGGAGACGGTCGCATCCATGGTGAAGAGCATCGGAGGGGTGGAGAGGGTCAGAAGCATGATTCACAAAGACCTTGAAGGGGAGAGCTGAGGGGACAGCCGATGAGCGCGATTCATCCGACCAAGAAGCTCCTGATGATCCCGGGGCCGACAAACGTCTCCGACAGGGTCATGAACGCGATGCTAAAGCCGATGATCAACCACAGGTCGAGCGAATTCACGGCGCTCGTTGAGAGCATCACCGAGAAGAGCAAGTACCTGTTCCAGACCAGGGAGCACATCGTCACCATAACCGCGTCCGGGACAGGAGGCGTCGAGGCGGTGGCCTTTGCCCTCGTCCGGCCCGGCGACAACGTCGTGGTGCCCGTATACGGGGAGTTCGGCCAGCGCCTGGCGGAGGCGATCGAGCTCGCGGGCGGCAACGTGGTCAAGGTCTTCGCGGAGCCAGGCAACGTCCCCCGCCTCGACGAGGTCAAAGAGGCGATCAGGAGGACCGACAGCCTGAAGGCCGTCTACACGGTGCACAACGAGACGAGCACGGGCTGCACCATCCCGTACATACACGAGCTGGCGAAGGCGGCGCACGAGAAGGACGCCTTCATGGTCGTGGACGGCGTCTCGAGCATCGGCGGATACTCGGTCCCGGTCGACGCCTGGGGCGTGGACATGTGCGTCACCGCCAGCCAAAAGTGCATCGCAGCGCCCCCGGGCATGGTGATAATCTCCCTGAACAACAAGGTGGCCGAGTTCCTGAGGAAGACACCCCCCACCGTCAGGTATTTCGACCTGGGCAAGCACCTCGACTTTCTGGAGCACGGCTACACGCCCTTCACGCCTGCGGTCTCGCTGTATTACGCGCTCGAGGAGGCCCTGACGGCGCTGATGGAGGAGACGCTCGAGAGGAGGGTCGCGAGGCACGCGAAGTGCGCGAGCCAGCTCTACTCCGCCGTGGAGTCGATGGGCCTCGAGTGCTTCGCCGACAAGAGCTGCAGGTCGAACACCGTCATAGCCGTCAAGGTCCCGAAGGGGATCGACGACGAGAAGTTCAGGGCTATCATGAGCGACGAGGAAGACGTCGTGATAACCGGTGGCTTCGGCCCGCTCAAGGGCAAGATCCTGAGGGTCGGCTCGATGGGAGACGTCACGAGCGCAAACATCCAGACGACCGTCGACGCGATGGCCAAGACCTTCTCGAAGCTCGGCTATCCTGTCGACCCGAAGCGGGTGGCCGACGTCGCCGTGCGCCGACCATAAGCAGTAAGCATTTAAACTGACCCGGAACGACGATGGTGCTTCATACTAAATGCCGTTCGCGAAAGGAACTCTCGTATATGTGAACTACACCGCCAAGGTCAAGGATACCGGCGACCCCATAGAGACGACCCTCGAGGACGAGGCCAAGAAGCTGGACATCTACGACGCCGACCGCAGGTACGAGCCGCGCCTCGTGGCGGTCGGGGAGGACTGGGTGCTAAAGGGCCTGGACGAGGAGATCGCCAAGATGGACGTCGGCGAGAAGAAGACAGCCGAGCTCCCGCCCGACAGGGCTTGGGGCGGCAGGGACCCGACGCTCATGCGCATGGTGCCGCTCCGCAAGTTCGGGGAGAAGGCCGACGAGCTGCGCGTCGGGGACGAAGTCGAGATGGACAACCGCATCGCCGTGGTGCGGTTCATCGGCTCCGGCAGAGCCCAGGTGGACTTCAACCACAGGCTAGCCGGGAAGACGCTGATCTACGAGATAGAGGCCTTGAGGAAGGTCGAGCCGGGAGAAGACACCATACGCTCGCTCATGAAGAGGCGCTTCCCAGGGGAGGGCGAGAAGCTGGAATTCACCCAGAACGGCGGAGAGGTCTCGGTCACCGATACCAGACGAGGCGTTCCTCGTCGAGGGACTACAGTTCATCAAGAGGGGCATCGCGAACGACATACTGCACTTCGTCCCCGAGGTGACGAAGGTCACCTTCACCGAGGTCTACCCACGGAAGGAAGAGGCAGGGAAGGGCAAGGGCAAGGGTGAGCAGGCGGAGAGTGCAGGCGAGGCTCCCGGCCAGCCTGAGGCTCCCGAGAAGTCGCAAGAAGCGAAGCAGACAGCCTGACGGCTCTAGATTACCCCGGTCTTTCTGGCCAGGTCGCCCGCCGTTTTCTTGTTGAGCTTGACCTTCGAGAGGATGGTGTAGCGGTCCGGCCTTATCGAAGGCGCCTCGACGAGAGCCCTCTTTATTTCGTCGTCGGATATGCCCAGCTCCGCGCCTGCCGTCGGCGCGTTGACGTCCTTCAGGGCCCTCTTGACGTTCTCCCAGTCCAGGCCGTGGAGCGAGGCCATCATGATCGTCCCGATGCCGCACTGCTCTCCGTGCAGCCCCTTCCCGGGGCAGATCGCGTCCAAGGCATGGCTGAACAGGTGCTCAGACCCGCTGCAGGGGCGGCTGCTCCCCGCGATGCCCGCCGCGACCCCCGCGCTGATGAGTCCCTCCACCAGGGCCCGCGCCGACCCCTTGTCGTACGCCCCGATCTTCTTCGAGCCGTCCAGGAAGACCTGTGCGCTCATGAGGGCGAGGTTTGCCGCGTACCCGCCGAAATACTCCCCCGCCTGCTTGCTTGCCAGCTCCCAGTCCTTCACCGCAGTGAGCTTCGAGACCAGGTCGCCGCAGCCTGACGCCTCGAGCCGCCTGGGGGCGGCGGCGATGACGTCGATGTCGGCAAGGATCCCCACCGGCGGCTTCGCCCGCTCCGAGTAGTGGATCCCCGTCCCCGAGATCGAGGCGAAAGGACTGGAGATGCCGTCGTGCGAGGCGCTCGTAGGGACGGAGAAGAAGGGCACGTTGATCCGGAACGCTGCGAGCTTTCCCACGTCCACGCTCTTCCCGCCGCCGATGCCGATTATGCAGTATGCCTTGGACGAGGCCTTCATGACGCGCTCGACGTTGCGCATGTCTGAGGAGTCAACTTCCACCCATTCCAGGGGGGCCTCTATCGATTTCGTGACGACCCCCCTCACCTTCTCCTGGACGTTCACCCCCGATGCTATGACCGCCGACCTCCTGCCTGCCGGAAATTCGATGAAGTCACCGAGCTCCCCGAGGATCCCGTCCCCTATCCGGATCCGCTGAGGGAACTCCATCGTGTGGGAGCCCAGCGGCATCGGCTTTGACGCTTGCAACCCGGAGGTTAAAAACTTCCCAGACCGCCCACGAGCGGGCCCTGTCGCCCCAATCCATGCAAAGGTTAATTAAGCGACACAGCGCACGCATTTTTGTCCTCTCCCGAGGGCAATTCCGGATGCATATCCAACCAATCATCGATACAGATAGAGAGAGAAAATAGAGTTTGAACACTACGAGCCAAAAGATACCAGAGCAGGCCAAGTACCACGGCACTACCACCGTCGGAATAGTCTGCTCCGACGGCGTCGTCCTCGCCACGGACACAAGGGTCACGGCGGGCGGCTACATCGCCCACAAGAGGGGGAAGAAGCTCCTCCAGGCCGACCGCCATCTCGCGGTGACCATCTCGGGGGGCGTGGCCGACGCCCAGAACGTGGTGGACAGCCTCAAGTACTACGCTAACACCTACAGGATCGAGAAGGGGATCCCGCTCCCGGTCAAGTCGGCGGCCCGCATCGTCTCCAACATCCTCTTCGGCTCGCGATTCTATCCATACATCGCGATCGTCATCGTGGGGGGATACGACAGGTCGGGCGGATCGATCTACAACGTCGACCTCTTCGGGTCGTCGATCCCAGAGAAGGTGACCGCGACCGGCAGCGGCTCTCCTGTGGCCTACGGGGTCCTCGAGGAGGGGTACCAGGAGGGGATGAGCGTCGCGAAGGGAGTGACGCTCGCCGCGAACGCGATAATCGCGGCGATGAGGCGCAACGTCTACACGGGCGACCATTTTGACATCGCCATCATAGACAAGGCGGGCTTTAGGGAGGTTTCAGAGCAGGAGAAGGAGAAGCTCCTCGCTCAGTTCGCGGGACGCAGTTAGGGTTTGGCGCAAAAGGCAAATCACGTAAGCCTCATGGGGACGATTCTAAACAGTATCCCAGCGGAGGCTCAGATCACAAGGATAGAATACGAAGGCCCGAGGATCGCGCTCTACACCAAGAACCCAAAGTATCTCCACCAGAACAACTACATCATCTCCGAGATAGTCAACACCGTGAAGAAGCGGGTCGTGACCCGCACCGAGAAGTCGATAAGGAAGCCCGAGCAGGACGCGAAGTCGATCCTCGAGAAGACGATCCCCGTCGAGGCCGGGGTCTCGAACTACTTCTTCGACGACGCCACGGGGGAGGTGCTGGTCGAGGCGAACAACCCACGTGTGCTCTCCGCAGACGTCGGCTACGACCTGGGCGAGCTCATGGGGCAGACGGGTTGGAAGATCAGGGTCAGAAAGGCGCCGCACATCGCATCCTCGGCCATCCAGAGCATGTACTACGCGATGAGGACCGGGAGCGACGAGAGGGAGAAGTTCTACCGGGAGCTCGGCGAGGCGATCTTCAGGCCAAGGTTCACCTCCGCGGAGCAGGTCACGATAAAGTGCCTGGGGGCCGGACAGGAGGTGGGGAGGTCTTCCTTCCTGGTCGAGACCTCCGAGAGCAAGGTCCTTTTGGACGCGGGGATATCTCCAGGCGCGAAGAACAGCTGGGACGCGTATCCTCGGCTCGACTGGGCCGACGTCCACCTCAACGACATCGACGCCGTCGTCCTGAGCCACGCCCATCTCGACCACATGGGCTTCCTGCCGGCGCTCTACAAGTTCGGCTACGAAGGGCCGGTCTACTGCACCGAGCCCACGCTCCCGCTCATGACCCTCCTCCAGAACGACTTCATCAAGATCGCGCAGATGGAGGGAGGGAGGATCCTCTACGACCAGAAGGACATACGAGACCTCATACAGCACACGATTACCCTCCAGTACGGGACGGTCACTGACATCTCCCCGGACATCAAGCTCGTCCTGAACAACGCGGGGCACATCCTCGGCTCAGCGACCGTCCACCTCCACATCGGGGAGGGCGTCCATAACATCGTCTACACGGGCGACTACAAGTACGGCCGGACGCAGCTCTTCGATTCTGCGAGCTGGAACTACCCGAGAGTCGAGACGCTCATCACCGAGGCCACCTACGGCAACAAGGAGGACATCATGCCGCCGCGCGAGGAGGTCGAGATGAACTTCGTCAACGCGATCAACAGCACCCTCGCCAACGGCGGGAAGGTGCTGATCCCGATTCCCGCAGTGGGAAGGGCGCAGGAGATAATCCTGGTCCTCGACCACTACATGAGGAACAAGGTCCTCACGGAGGCGCCGGTCTTCCTGGAAGGGATGATCTCCGAGGCCACGGCGATACACGTCTCGTACGCGGACTACCTGTCGAGGGAGCTCAGGAGCAAGATACTCGAGCAGGGCATCAACCCGTTCGTCAGCGAGTACTTCACCTCCATCGAGCACCCTTCGAACAGGGACGAGGCCTTGAGGGAGGGGCCGGCGGTCATCATGGCCACGTCGGGGATGCTCGAGGGCGGCCCCGTGCTCCAGTACTTCGAGCACATCGCGCCCTCGGAGAGGAACAAGATACTCTTCGTCTCCTACCAGGTCCAGGGGACGCTGGGCAGGCGCGTCCTCGACGGCACCCACCAGGCGAGCCTCCTCGGTGACAACGGGAAGATCAAGATAGTGGACGTGAACGCGAGCACGGAGAAGGTCGACGGCTTCAGCGGCCACAGCGACTACAACCAGATAATCAGGTTCATCGGGAAGATGCGCCCGAAGCTCCAGCAGGTTATCGTGCAGCACGGAGACAAGAGGAAGATAGAGAACCTCGCGTACGTGATCCAGCGCATCTACAGGATTCCCGCGCTAAGGCCTGCAGTCCAGGAAGCGATACGCGTCTTCTAGCTGGAGAGCGAGCCTCTCCAGATCCGCACGCCGGGCGGCGTTATGACTATCCTCTCCTCGCCCAGCCTCGCGATGTCCCCACCGATCGAGGTCGCGAACTCGTAGAGCTGCTCGACGACGGTCTTGAGGTCCTCGACGCTCTTCTGGGCTAGCGGCGTCACCCTCAGAATGACTATGGTCCTCTTTGCGACATCGTCCTGTATCGCCTGGAGGTCCTCGGCGCTACGGAGCTGCAGCGCCTTTAGCAGCATGCCCCCCCTCCTGTGCAGCGCCGTCCACGGGCTCCTCGGTTGTCACGCTCGATTCCAAACTGGTCTTGACGCTCTGGAAGAGATTGTCCTCGCATTTAAACATAAATGCGCTATATAGGGCGAGAGGTCAAATTTTCTTGTGCGCGTTCCAGAACTTGTCCCCCGCATGGTGGAGATTCTTGACGCAGTTGCCCTTCTTGAGCTCCGCCATATCCGCGCTCGCGACCATCGTCCTTCCTACCGCGGCGGCCCTCCCCTTCTTGTCTTCTCGCACGACGACGAGCTTCCCAGCGTCCCCCCAGTCGTCGTACTTGGAGATCCCCGGCCGCATCACGTCCGCCCCCTTGATGATGTACTTCACCGCCCCTTCGTCGATTGTCACGGAGGGGAATAGCCCGACCGCCTCGGCCGACCCGACGAAGGGGAGGTAGCCGCCCTCGCTGCCGCTGACGAATGTGAACCTCCCGTCGATGATCACGAACTTCGATTCCTCGTCGGGCTCGAGTATCTCGACCTGGGCCGAACGCGGAACGTCCAGCCGTATACCGGCGGAGCGCTCGATGTCTGCGATCAGGTTCCTCGAGTCGTGCTTGGACACAACCTGTCTCTTCAATGGTGTGGCGAACGTCGAATGCATCAATTTAATAAAGCCAGTCTGCGACGCCCATTACAACCGGTGCCTATAGACACAATGTCCGTGGACATGGCGATCAAAGTGCTCGAACCGAGCGTCGGCAAGGTGGTCCTGATCAAGCTGAAGGGAGGCATGGTGATTCGGGGCTCCCTGCAGGGATTCGACCAGCACATGAACCTCTCGCTCGAGGC
Organism: uncultured Nitrososphaerota archaeon; assembly: GCA_963820505.1. Lineage (GTDB taxonomy): Archaea > Thermoproteota > Nitrososphaeria > Nitrososphaerales > Gagatemarchaeaceae > Gagatemarchaeum. Next base: position 77,103 of record CAWFZY010000005.1, read on the forward strand.
GGCCGAGGAGATCGTCGTGGACGGCAAGTCCACCCCCTTGGGGACCCTCATAGTCAGGGGGGACAACATCATAATGATCTCCCCGCCGCCAGGCTGAGCTTCCACCCGGTAGAACTCTTTTACGAGGGCGGCTTCTCGCCCGCCAGAGGGAACTTTGAGTAGCAGCGCGGCGCCCGAGACCAAGACCATCGTGTCGGTGGCGGTCCTGGGCGCGGGGACGATGGGGCACGGGATAGCGGAGGTGGCCGCTCTGGCCGGATACGAGACGACCCTCTACGACGTGGAAGCCCGGCTGCTCGACTCCGGGATGGAGAAGATAAGGTGGAGCCTCTCCAAGCTCGCGGAGAAGGGCGCCATCACCGCTGAGCGGGCAGAGCGCGCCGCCTCGCGGATAGCCTGCACGACCGACCTGGGGGAGGCGGCCCGCTGCGACCTGGTCATCGAGGCGGCGCCGGAGAACCTCGACCTGAAGAGGGGCATCTTCGCCCGCCTGGACAGCCTCGCGAAGGGCTCGCTGCTCGCGACGAACACGAGCAGCATCCCAATCTCCGAGATAGCCTCTGCGACGCGCAGGCCGGAGAGGGTCGTGGGAATCCACTTCTTCAACCCGCCAGCCCTCATGCCCCTCGTGGAGGTCATCAGGGGGGCGAGGACGAGCGACGAGTCCGTCCAGAGGGCGGTCGCGTTCTGCAAGAAGCTAGGAAAACACGTCGTGGTGTGCGAGAAGGACGTACCGGGGTTCATAGTCAACAGGATCATCGGTCCGATGATCAACGAGGCCGCATGGGCCGTGTCCAGGGGGGACGCGACAGCGCAGCAGGTCGACTCGTGCTGCGCCTACAAGGTCGGCCTTCCCATGGGGCTCCTCCAGCTCGCCGACTACACCGGGATAGACGTCATCTATGCGGCGTCGCAGACGATGAAGAGCCGGGAGCCCGCCTCCCTCCCCGTCGCCCCCCTCCTCGGCGAGATGGTGAAGGCTGGGAAGCTTGGACGCAAGACCGGCGCGGGGTTCTACAGCTACTCAGCTGGCGGCGCCGCCTACACCAAGGCCGAAGGCGAGTCGCTCGACCCTCTCCTCTTCTTGTCCGTCGGGATAAACTCGGCAGCTTGGCTCCTCCGGAATGGGGTCTGCTCCAGGGATGACCTCGACCTGTCCGTGAAGCTGGGGCTGGGCTTCCCGGAGGGGATACTCAGGCTCGCCGACGCGTGGGGGATAGACAGGACGGTCGCCGCCCTGCGCCGCGAGCAGGCCTCGCACGGGGACGCCTACGCGCCGGACCCGCTCCTGGTCCAGATGGAAGAGAGAGGGGACCGGGGCGCCTCCTCGGGCAGAGGTTTTTATGACTACGGCTCAAACGAGAGGAAGTTGGAAGAGATCCTCCTCAGGAAGGCTCCGCCGCTCGCGTGGGTGACCCTGAACCGGCCCCACCGCCACAACACCATCACCCCGAAGATGATGGACGAGCTGGAGGCCGTCGCGCACGACCTAGCGAAGGACGGCGCGGTCAGGGTGGTCGTCATCTCGGGGGAGGGAGGCAAGGCGTTCAGCGCGGGAGCCGACCTCACCGCGTTCGAGTTCACCTCTCCCGTAAAGGCGTTCGAGGCCTGCAGGAGGATGTTCGAGGTCTTCAGCCTGTTCGAGAAGATGCCGAAGCCCGTCATAGCCGCGATCAACGGTTACGCCTACGGCGGAGGCTGCGAGCTGGCGCTGGCGTGCGACTTCCGGCTTGCATCCGAGTCCAGCCAGGTCGGGCTCACCGAGACCAGCCTGGGGATAATCCCGGGGGCCGGCGGGACCCAGCGCCTCCTGCGCCTCGTGGGGGTGAGCAAGGCGAAGGAGATGATCTACTTCGGGGAGCGGCTGCCGGCACAGGATGCGCTCAAGGCGGGGCTCCTCGACAGGGTGTTTGCAAACGAGGGTTTTCAGGCCGAGGTCGAGGGTTTCGCTAGGAGGCTGGCGAAGCGCGCCCCCATCCCGTTGAAGCTCGCGAAGTACGCGATAAACCTCGCGCAGCAGGTCCCGTCTGCCGAGGCGGGGCAACTCTTCGAGGCGGGCGGGTTCGGCCTCACCATCTCGACGCAGGACGCCTCCGAGGGCATCAGCTCCTTCCTCTCGAAGAAGGAGCCCGAGTTCAAAGGCGAATGAGTTCTGGCTTGCCTTAGGGAGGCGCGCCTTCGTAGCATCTGCTCGAAGGATTAGAGTCGTCGTCTCGTTCCCCATCACAGCTTCACCTGCTAAGCCGAGCCTGCGGAACCACGCAGGCCATTATATTCTTGGAGGCTATCACGTCCCTATCCTCGGTCTGCATGCATGAAGAGCAGAGTAGCTTGCGCTCTTCTAGTCGAATCAGTGAGGAGCCGCAATTCGGGCATTTTGAGGACGTCCCTCTTGCATTGACGCGGGTTACTTTTATCCCAGCCCACGCCGCCTTGTATTCAACCTGCTTCTGGAACTCACGGAATTTCCACGAGTTCATCCTGCCTCTGAAAGATCTCCGCTGGCCATTTCCTCTTCGATAGAGCCTGCGAATTCCCTTCAGATTCTCCAAGACGATGCCGAAGCGGTTCACTTGGGCATGTCGAATGATATTTTTTGTGATGCAATGGATTCTCTGAAGTGTTCTGTCTTTCTCCCTCCTCCCATACTTTGAGAGGAGACGTCGCTGGGCTCTCTTGTCGTGCAGGGTCCTTTGTGCAACCTTCGCCCTGATTCCTCGGTAGCATTCTTGGATTTCGGCGACTTCAGACATGTCAACCCTCTTCGTCATTCCAGATGAATCAGACCATGTGACATTCCTCTCGTTGACGTCAACCCCGATTTGGCCTTCAGGGTCGATAACTGCGGTCTCTTTCGAGAGCGCAATGCTCAGGGCGCTGCTGGTAACCGTGACTGAGCCGACTTTGAGAGTAGGGTTCTCCAGAAGTGAGAGTTGATAGTCAGACGCTTGAAGAGTCAGATAGATGAAATTTCGGGGTCGCGTCGGGATTCTCAGGATTAGATGATTGAGGACGTAGGACTGGCGGTCTAGCTTCAGAAACAGCTGCCTGACAAATGGAGGTGACTTTCGACCTCTGTTTCGATAGACAGAGTAGGCTACTTCGCAGGCTGATAGGATATAGTGGGTGTGAAGGCCATATTCTTTCAATCGCGGATAGGCGAGCTCGATGAGGATGAACCTGCTGCGGACCTTCTCTCCAATGTGTTGGTCCTCATATTGCAGAGCTATTCGAATCGCGTCGTTACACATTAGACGGAAATCTTCGAATAGAGAGAACAGCTCGTCAGACGCGTTATATCGAAAAGTGATCGCCTTCACGACCGCCAATTATGCCCGAGGAAGTCAATTTGTCATTTAAACGCCCATCCTTAGGTGTCTCAGAAGATGCGAATGAAACGATAAATAGAGTCGCGCGAAACTTTTTTCAGAAATCTTGACAGGCCTTCCCGCAATCGGCTTTTCGCCCGAGCACGAGGACCTCCGCTCTTGGGCCAGGGACTTCGCCAACAGGGAGATCGCCCCCGAAGCCGACAAGATAGACAGGACGGACGAGTATCCGCGCGAACTCGCAAGGAAGATGGGGGAGTACGGCCTTCTCGGGCTGGGCACTCCGAAGGAGTACGGGGGCCTTGGCCTCGACCTGATCTCGTCCGTTGTCGTCGCCGAGGAGATCGCCAAGGTGAGCCTCTCGGCGGGGCTCATCATCGGGGTGCAGAACGGGCTCGTGGCCTACCCCATCTCCGAGTTCGGGACGAAGGAGCAGAAGAAGAAGTACCTCCCTGCTCTCGCGAGGGGCGACATCATCGGCTCCTACGGGCTCACGGAGCCGGGTGCGGGGTCCGACGCCGCCAACATCCAGACGAAGGCGGAGAAGACCTCCAGCGGCTCCTACAGGATAAACGGGTCGAAGATCTGGATCTCGCAGGCGCTCCTGGCCGACGTCGTCGTCCTCTTCACCAGGACGGGGAGCGTCGCCGACGGAGCCGCGGGGATGACCGCGTTCGTGGTCGACAAAGGCACGCCGGGGTTCAAGGTCGGTGGCAAGCTCGAGGTCATCGGGATAAGGGGGACCGGGACGGCCGAACTCGTCTTCAACGACTGCTCGGTGCCAGGGTCGAGCATGCTCGGCTCGCCGGGAGACGGCTTCCTCATCGCGATGGCCGTCCTGAACCAGGGGCGCATCGGGGCGGCCGCCGGGGCCATCGGGGTAGCCAACGCCGCGCTAGAGGCATCCATCTCGTACTGCAAGAAGAGGGTGCTCTTCGACAGGCCGCTGGGGAAGTTCGAGTCTATAAGGTTCCTAATCGCCGACATGGCTACGAGGATCGAGGCTGCGCGCCTCCTGACGTACAGGGCCGCGTACCTCAGGGACAAGGGCGAGGAGTTCGTGAAGGAGGCGTCGATGGCGAAGGTCTTCTCGACCGAGACCGGGGTCTGGGTCTGCGAGAGGGCGATCCAGATCCACGGAGGGATAGGCCTCAGCAAGCTCCTTCCCTTGGAGCGGTACCTAAGGGACGCGAAGATACTCGACATCGTGGAGGGGACCTCGGAGGTCCAGCGGTGGATACTCTCGAGGGAGATCCTCCAGGACTGAGCGGGCCTTGAGGAACGTAGCAATCGTCGGGATAGGCCACTCGAAGTTCGGCAGGCGGACGGACGTCGACGTGGCAGAGCTCGCCTTCGAGTCGATCAAGGGGGCGATCGAGGACTGCGGGGTGCAGAAGAAGGAGATCCAGAACGTCACTCTGGGGAGCGCGGGCGGCTGGTACGAGGAGTCGCTCCCCGCGGTGCTGGTCAACGAGTACGCCGGGTTCGAGGACGTCGGGACGATGAGGGTCGAGGCCGCCTGCGCGAGTGGGAGCGCCGCGGTCAGGAGCGCCTATCTCAGCGTCGCGAGCGGCGAGGCGGAGGTCTCGATGGCCGTCGGCGTCGAGAAGATGACCGAGGTGGACACTCTCACGTCGGTCGAGCTCATGGGGAGGTCCGGCTCCTACCTCTGGGAGTTCGAGAACTACGGGATGACCTTCCCCGCCTACTACGCCTTGTACGCGGTCTCGCACATGAACAGGTACGGGACGACGGAGGAGGACATGGCGCGGGTCGCGGTCAAGGCGCACCACTACGCCTCGATGAACCCCCTCGCTCAGTTCCAGAAGGAGATAACCCTCGAGAAGGCCCTCTCCTCGCAGGTCGTCTCGTGGCCGTTGAAGCTCTACGACGCCTGCCCCATCACCGACGGCTCGGCGGCCGTCGTGCTCGCCAGCGAGGAGGCCGCCAGGCGGCTCACGGACACGCCCATCTGGATACGGGGGATCGGCTTCTCGTCGGACTCAGCCAACCTCAGCAAGAGGGCCGACTACGTCGGCCTGAGGGCCACGGTCGACGCCTCGAGGAAGGCGTACGCCGCCGCGAAGGTCGGGCCCAAGGACGTGGACGTCGCCACCTGCCACGACTGCTTCACCATAGCCGAGCTGATGGCCTACGAAGACCTCGGGTTCTGCGCCAAGGGAGAGGGGGGCAAGCTCATCCGCGAGGGGCAGACGGAGGTCGGAGGGAGGATCCCCGTCAACGTCGACGGCGGCCTCAAGGCGAAGGGCCATCCCATCGGGGCGACGGGCGTCTCGATGACGGTCGAGATCTCGAAGCAGCTCAGGGGCGAGGCCGGCAGTAGTAGGCAGGCCTCGATAAAGAACGGCTTCGGGCTCGTCCACAACGTGGGCGGGACAGGCCACTACTGCTACGTCACCATACTCTCGAGGTCGAAGTAGATGCCCGACGACAACGCGCCGCCGACGCTGCGCTCCAAGCGGAGCCTGACCCTCAGGTTCAACATCCCCATCTCGAAGACGAGCCGTTTCTGGGAGGCGCTGGGAGAGGGCAAGTTCGTCACCACGAGGTGCGATGACTGTGGAAAGCTGAGCTTCCCGCCCCAGGCGGACTGCCCGAACTGCATGAGCGGCAACTCAAAGTGGGTCGACCTGGGGACCGAGGCGGAGCTCCTCACCTTCACCTACGTCCAGATAACTCCGACGAGCTTCGTGGACCACGACCCCTATGTCGTCGCGATCGGGAGGCTGAAGGAGGGGGTGAACGTCCTCGCGTGGGTCGAAGGAGCCGACTACACGAAGCTGAGAGCCGGGCGCGAGGCTCAGGCTCGAGACCAGGAAGGACGCGGAAGGCGGCCCATACTACGTCTTCGTGACCGCTTGACCGAAGGCCCGGCTCTGAGCGCCGTTAGAACTCGACCTGAGATGGACCGCATGACCTCGGCGATCCTCAGGAACCTGTCCCTGTAGAAGAGGATCTTGGTGATCGAGCCCTTGAACTTGAGGAGCCCCTTCAAGACCGCCGACTGGAAGTCGACCTCGCCCTTCGCGACCTTCGTCCAGGTCTCGTAGGAGCCCTCGAACGAGAACTCCGCCTGCGCGGACGGGTCAGACGGGGAGATGGTCGTCTTCCCCTCCTCCACCTTGAGGAGGTAGCTGGAGGCGACGCCCTGGTCTGTGGAGCCCAGCTTGATGCTGGTCTTCAGCCCCTTCGTGCCCTCCTGCCACTTCGCGTCGTTGGCTAGCGTGTCCTGAAGCTGCGCAAAGAACTCCGGCGAGAAGTACTTGACCATTCGCGACCAGCTACCCCGGGACGGCTTTTTTGAGCTTACCTATCGACCCAGACGTCAGCGTGGACTTGAGGGTCACTCCCCCGGCGCTCACCTCCAGGGCGTCCTTCACGAGAGGGAGGTCGACGTTGTCCGTCTTCACTATCACCGCGTGCTCGAACCACACCGACTTCTTGGCGAAGACCGGGGATATCTTCGCTATCCTGTGCGTCAGCTCCCTCCTCGCCTCCTCGTCTATGGGGGCCTCGCTCGTGAGCATGAGGTACCTCTTGTGCCGGGGGCCTCTCAATCAGCCGACCACCTCGAAGAGTCGCGCGTAGAAGCCTTCGGGGTCGCGCTTGACCATGTAGGAGCGGGGCTTCACCTTCACCCTGATGGGGTCTGAGCTGGCGAGGACTGCGCTCCCCCTCATCACCAGCACCTGCTTGCTGAGCCTTATGTAAAGCGCGTTGTGCTCGTCCAGCACTGGCGCGCAGGTCTCCGAGGATCGCCCTCCTCTCGTCCAGCGTCGATGTGAGAGATTATCCGGCGGAGCGCGGCCTCCGCCTCGTCGCCCGTGAGGTGGTGTCGGACCCAGACGATCTTGTTGCCGTGGTGCCCCTCGGCCTCCTGGCGCTCCTCCGGCAGCTCTCCCCCCAGGAGGGCGGAGACCGCCCTCCTGACCTTCTCCTCGTCTTCGGTCATCTGCAGGAAGTACGAGACCTCGAGGGACTGGACCGCCGAGCTCATGGCGCGGCCATCTTCGCCGAAATAAGTTTATCAAGTCTCGCGAGGCCGAAATCTCTCAGAAGAGCTCAGAATGCGCGGCCACCTGAAAGTCCTGGGCATAGAGAGCACGGCCCACACCTTCTCCGCCTCCCTTGTCACCGAGCGCGACGGGGTCCTGACGAACGCGAAGGACGTCTACATGCCGCCCGAGGGCAGCGGGATACATCCGTCCGAGGCCGCGGAGCACCACCTCTCCGTCGCTGTCAGGGTCGTGAGGGAGGCTCTCGAGAGGAAGAGCGAGCGCGGGAGCGACATCGATGACGTCGACGCGGTCGCGTACTCCATGGGGCCGGGTCTGGGGCCCTGCCTCAGGGTGGGGGCGGTGACCGCGAGGACGCTATCGCTCTCCACGGGGAAGCCGCTGGTCGCCGTCAACCACGCGGTCGGGCACATCGAGCTCGGGTGCCTGCTCACCGGGGCCAAGACGCCGCTCGTCCTTCTGATATCAGGCGGCCACACGATGGTCGTCGCCCACTCCAACGGGGTCTGGCGGGTGCTCGGGGAGACCCTCGACCTGACCCTGGGCCAGCTCCTCGACCAGATGGGCCGGTACGTCGGGTTCGCCTCCCCCTGCGGGAGGAAGATAGAGGAGGCCGCCGCCAAGTCGAGCCGATACCTGAAGCTCCCCTACACGGTGAAGGGCAACGACGTCTCCTTCTCGGGCGTGCTCACGGCCGCCAAGAAGCTCGTGGACGGGGGCGCCTCGTTCGAGGACGTGTGCTACTCCCTCCAGGAGACCGCGTTCGCGATCACCACCGAGGTGACCGAGCGGGCCCTCGCCTTCACCGGCGCGCGGGAGCTCCTCGTCGTCGGCGGGGTCGCCGCGAACCGCAGGCTCTCCGAGATGCTCGAGATCATGGTGAAGAGGCACAAGGCAACTCTCAAGGTCGTGCCGCCCCAGTTCAGCGGGGACTGCGGCGCGCAGATCGCGTGGACGGGGCTGCTGGCGTTCAGGTCTGGGGAGTTCCTCCCCAAGGTCGCGGACAGCGTGGTCAGGCAGTCTTGGCGCCTCGACACCGTCCCGACCCCTTGGAGGAGTTAGGCGACGCCAGGGAGAGAGGAAGACGCGCAGTGAAGCTCCTCTATCGCGGCGCCGAGGCGGACGTCTTCCGGGGAGAGTGGTGCGGGCAGCCGGCGGTCTACAAGATGCGCAAGCCGCTCCTCTACAGGCTCCCGGAGCTCGACAAGCTGATCCGAAGCCAGCGGACCGTGCACGAGGCGCAGATGATCCACCAGTCGAAGCTGGCCGGCGTCTCCGCCCCCTACCTCTACTACCTCTCGCCTCCGGAGGCGCTCTTGGTCATGGAGTACATCGAGGGGAAGAGGCTCAAGACGCTCCTGCTCGAGGCGGGCCTGACCAGGGGGAGGGTCGAGGCGCTCGGCGAGGAGTTCGGCCGCAGCATAGCCCGGCTCCACGCCGCGGGGATAATGCACGGCGACCTCACGACCTCCAACGTGATCGTCGACGGCGACGCCCTCAGCCTCATCGACTTCGGCCTCGCGATCCATTCGCAGAGGCTCGAGGACCAGGCGGTAGACCTGAGGCTCATCAAGGAGACGCTCACGGGCGCCCACAACAGCGTCTCCAAGCCGTTCATGCAGTCGCTTCTCTCGGGCTACGCCTCGGTGCTCGGGCGCGCGAGGGCGGAGGCGGCGACGAAGAAGCTCGCTGAGATAGAGAGGAGGGGGAGGTATGCGAGGGTCGAGTAGCGCAGGCGGTCGGTCGGTCCTCTTCGCCACCTCCAACCGCGGGAAGCTGGAGGAGGCGCGGGCGATACTCGCCCCCTTCGGGATCTCGGTGGAGCAGTACGACGGCAAGGGGATCGAGATACAGGCGGACACCAACAGCGAGGTCGCGGCCTACGCCTCGAGGGGGGCGGCGAAGACCGCGGGAAGGCCGGTCTTGGTCGAGGACGCAGGCCTCTACGTCGATTCGCTACGCGGCTTCCCAGGGCCCTACTCCGCCTATGCGTTCAAGACCATAGGGGTCGCGGGGATTATCGCCCTGCTCAGGTCCTCTCCCACAAAGAGGGCGGCCAGGTTCGTCAGCTCGCTCGCGTACTGCGAGCCGCGGGGAGAGCCCTCGCTCTTCGAAGGCTCCGCTCTGGGAACGATCACGACCAAGCCCAGGGGGAGGAGCGGTTTCGGGTTCGATCCGATATTCGTCCCCGAGGGCGGCGACAAGACCTTCGGCGAGCTGACCCTCGAGGAGAAGTGCGCCGTCTCCCACAGGGCGGACGCCATGAAGAAGTTCGCGAAGTGGTATCTATCGCGGGACCGGCGCTGATGGCCGGGAATGGTTTTAAACCGGGGGAAATCGAGTCGCTTCGGTTCTATTGGCGAGGATACATTCGCATCGGCACGGGAAGAGCCACCAGACCAGGCCTACCAGCAAGAGGGCCCCGAGCTGGCTCAACTACAGCGCCGATGAGGTCACAGCGATGGTCATCAAGCTTGCGAAGGAAGGCGTCACCCCCAGCTCGATAGGCGTGAGGCTCAGGGACGACTACGGGATACCTCTGGTAAAGCCGATAATCGGCAAGTCGGTCATGGAGCTCCTCCGAGAGAACAAGCTCGCGCCCGCCATCCCGGAGGACCTGCAGAACCTCCTCGACTCGGCGCGGAGGGTCCAGTCGCACCTCAACGCATTCAAGGCCGACAGGAAGAACGTCCGCTCGCTCGAGCTCATAGAGGCAAAGATCTACAGGCTCTCAAAGTACTACAAGGAGATAGGCGTCCTCCCGCAGGACTTCAAGTACAGCGCGGTAGTGGCTCAGCTGACCTAAGAAGGAAAGGTGGGATTTCGGAGTGGTGGCGAGCGAAGCTGCTACGACCGCCACCCCTCGCCACGACCTGCGCGCCCTGATGGCTCGCGCCAAAGACGAGGCCGAGCGGCTCGTCGAGCTCTCGAACCGCGGATCGAGGATCCTCGTGGTGACCCACATAGACGCGGACGGGCTCTCCAGCGGCTCCATAGCGTTCTCCGCGCTGGCGAGGAGGAACTTCGCGGTCTCCGTCAGGGCGATTCCCGACCTCGACCCGCGGGCGATCGAGAGGCTGAAGGCAGACAGGTTCGAGTTCTACCTCTTCACCGACCTCGGCTCCGGGCTCCTGGGGTCGCTCTCCGGCGCGTTCGGTGACGGGTTCGCAGTGGTCGACCACCACCAGGTCCCCGAGGGAGACTCTTCCCACCCCCGCCTGTTCAACGCGTGGAACTACGGCTACGACGGAGGCGAGGAGGCCTGCTCCTCCACCATGGCCTACGCGTTCGCGAAGGCCTTCGACGAGCGCGGGAACCAGGACCTCTCGGCGCTCGCGCTCGTGGGCGCGCTCGGGGACCGGCAGGACAAGGGGGAGGGCCGCTCGTTGGGGGGGCTGAACAAGATGGCCCTCGACGACGCCGTCTCGAACGGGCTCGTCACGCTCTCGAAGGATCTCGTCTTCTACGGCAGGGAGACGAGGCCGGTCCACGAAGCCATCGCCATGAGCTATTCCCCCTTCATCGCGGGCCTCTCGGGGGCGAAGGATGCCGCGCTGGCCGCGCTCTCCAACTCCGGCTTCAAGCTCAAGGAAGGCGGGAGGTGGCGCACCCTCGGGGAGCTCTCGAACGAGGAGAAGCAGAAGGTCATAGAGGTGATCTCGGGATTCATCGCCTCGGCAGGCCACGGGTCGGACCTCCTCAAGGACCTGGTTGGGACGGTCTACACCTTCGAGTTCGAGGACCCGCTCACCCCCCTCCGGGACGCCCGGGAGTTCTCGAGCGTCCTGAACGCGTGCGGGCGCATGGACAGGACGGACCTGGGCGTCTCCATCTGCCTAGGCGACAGGGAGGAGGCGCTGCGCCAGGCGCTGAGCCTGATGTCCGAGTACCGGGGGAAGCTGAACAAGGCCATCCAGCGCCTCCAGCTGGAGACCGACAAGGTCGCCACGAAGGGAGACGTCATGCTCGTCATGGGCGAGGAGTTCATCGAGGAGAGGATGACGGGATCCGTCTCGTCGCTCTTGGCATCCTCGGACCGATTCCGCGACAAGCTCGTGCTGGTCAGGGCCAAGTCCGGGGAATCTGAGTTGAAGTTTTCATCGCGCATCGGCGATTCCTACCCGAGGAAGGTCAACCTTGGAGAGGTGATGAGGGAGGCGGCAGAGAGCGTCGGAGGCGTCGGCGGGGGCCACAGCATGGCCGCGGGCGCAAAGATACCTTTCTCGAAGCGCGACGACTTCACGAGGCTAGTCCTCGAGAAGGTGGCCGCGGGTTGACCGCAGCCGCTGCGAGGGCCAAGAAGGGCCCCAAGCGCGGCAAGGGGGGTGGGGCGGCCGACTTCGCCATCGAGCTCCTGATAGAGTGCGGGGACGAGACCGTCGCCACGGCCCTCAACGACGTGCTGATGCCCGACAACAGGTACTTCCCGAAGGACCAGCTATTCAAGGCGTCGAAGGAGGGCTCCTCCATCCTCTTCAGCGTCGAGTCCCCGAGGGCGAGGCCGGCCCTGAGCACCGTGGCGAGCATCATCTCCGACGCCAAGCTCTTCCGCGACGTCTGGGTCGAGGCCAAGACCCGAGGGCTCGGAAGCGCAGCACCGCAGTGACCCCGCGAGCTTATCTCCCCAGGGCGTCTAGGGTGGCGCAAGGGCTGGAGGAGAGGAGAAGAGACAATGCTCGACGTGAGACTGCTCCGCGACGACCCCGATGTCATAAGGAAGGACCTCAGGAAGCGCGGTTGGCTCGACAAGCTACCCCTCGTTGACGAGGCGGTGGCCGCCGACTCGGAGTGGCGACAGGCCAAGAAGCGCGTCGACGACCTCAGACACGCGCAGAACAAGCTGACGGCCGAGATCGCCGCGTTGAAGAGGGCCGGCAAGGACGCGAAGGACAAGCTCGGGGAGGTGAAAGGGATACCCGAGGAGATTGCGAGCCTGGAGAAGAGGGCGCAAGAGCTCCAGGCCCGCGTCCGGGAGATACTGATGTCCCTCCCGAACATCCTCCACGAGTCGGTGCCCGTGGGACCGGACGAAAGCGGCAACGTCACGGTGAGGACCTGGGGCGAGAGGAGGAAGTTCGGCTTCACGCCTAAGGACCACCTCGACCTCCTGGGAGACCTAGGCCTCATAGACATGGAGAGGGCGGCCAAGATCTCCGGAGCCCGGTTCTTTTTCCTGAAGGGGGACGCCCTGAGGCTGGAGCAGTCGATAATGAGGTACGCGGTGGACTTCCTCTCCGACAGGGGCTTCACCGCCGTGGGGCCGCCGCTGATGATGCGGAAAGAGGCGTACGCGGGGGTCGTCGACCTGGCGGACTTCGGCCCGGTGATTTACAAGATCGACGGCGAGGACATGTATCTCATCGCCACCTCCGAGCACCCCCTGGTCGCGATGCACATGGACGAGATCTTGACCGGAGACTCGTTGCCGCTGAAGTACTGCGGGTTCAGCCCGAACTTCAGGGTCGAGGCCGGGGCGCACGGGAAGGACACCAAGGGGATCTTCCGGACGCACCAGTTCTACAAGGTGGAGCAGGTCGTCTTCTCGAAGCAAGAGCAGAGCTGGCGGCTCCACGAGGAGCTCCTGGCGAACGCCGAGGCCATCTTCCAGAGCCTCGGGCTCCACTACCGCATCGTCAACATCTGCACCGGGGACATAGGCACGGTCGCAGCGAAGAAGTACGACCTCGAAGCCTGGATGCCCACCCAGGAGAGGTTCAGGGAGATGGTCTCGTGCAGCAACGTGACGGATTACCAGGCCAGGCGCCTGATGATCAGGTACAAGGAGAAGCAGAGCTCCGAACCCGCCCTCGTCCATACGCTCAACTCCACCGCGGTGACCACGAGGGCGCTCGTGGCCGTGGTCGAGAACTTCCAGCAGCGAGACGGCTCGATAGACATCCCGAAGCCGCTGGTGCCCTATATGGGCGGCCTCGAGAGGATCTCCTAGGGTCGATGTTTTTAAGCGGGAGAAATCAGGCCGGCAAGCTAGTTGCCCAAGAAAGTGTCGGGGAAGGTCCGTGACAAGTGGAAGCTGAAGCAGTGGGTCACGGTGCTCGCATCCCCCTCGTTCGGAAGCATGCCCATCGGTAGGGTGCCCATAACCGACGTGGAAAAGCCAGCCGGGCGGGTGGTCGAGACCACCCTCTACGACATCCTAAAGCAAGACCCGCAGCACTACAGCTTCAAGCTGTACTTCCAGATAGACAGGGTCGAAGGGGACACCGCCTACACCATCTTGAAGGCGCACGAGTATTCCAGGGAGTACCTCCGCAGCCTGATCAGGAGGGGCTCGTCGATGTCTGACTTGATCAAGGACTACACGACGAAGGACGGCTACGTCGTGCGCGTGTACACGGTAGCCCTCTCCCAGGGGAGGATGAACGCGTCAAAGAAGCACGAGATACGCATGATCACAGACAAGATAATCGGCGAGCGGGCCGCCTCCTTGTCATACGACCAGTTCGTCCAGGAGACCGTCCTCCAGAAGCTCGCCTCCGACGTCTACAACGAAGCCAAGAAGGTGACGAGGCTCAGGCACGTGGGCGTCAGGAAGACGAAGCTCATCTCGAGGCCCCATGAAGCCCAGGTCGAGGAAGCCGAAGAGCTAGCCGTGCCTGCCGCTTGACACTATCTTGACTATGTCCCTGTCCTTCAGGACATAATCCGAGGAGAGCCTCATGCCCGTCCTTGCGTCCATCGCATAGAGGAACGTCTTCGCGAGCTCGCTGTGTATCTTCTTCGCCAGGTCGAGGGCGGTCGAGCCCCCGTTCATCACATAGGCGTCGGGGAGCACGTCCCCGTCCTTGTTGCAGAGCTTCGTCTCGTCCTCGACCGGGTAGACCACCACGGCCTTGAGCAGCCCGAAGTAGGCCTGGTCTATCGACTGCTGGACGCCGGTGCCCCCGTATGCGTCGAGGACCCTCTCCTTCACCAGCTCGAGCGCCCTGACCTGGGCAGGCGTCAGACCTTCCTTCGTCACCTTGAACGACGGGTCCCCCGGGGTGTAGGCGATCACCCCCGCCTCTGCGGCCTTCCTCAGGAGGAGCTCCGCCTCCGCGGCGCAGGGGATCACCGTCCTGCCTGAGCCCCGCAGCCCCGGCAGCTTCTCCGCCGCGGCCGGCAGGTCGGCCTTGTTGGCGGCGATCAGGCTGGGCTTGTTCCTCTCCCGGAGGGCCCTGACGAAGGACTCGAGGGCGCCCGGCCCCCAACTCAGCGGCCTGTCCGCCTTGAGGTGGAGCTTGAGGAGCGTCTCCTCGACCATCGCCTCGTCGATCCCGATGCCCGTGAGCCTCTGGGCGAGCGCCGGCGCGACGCTGGCCTTCAGCTGCTCTGCGAGCTTTGAGGCCTTCTCCCAGTCGCGCTTGATTATTCCCAGCAACCAAAGGTCCACCTCGTTCTCGACCATCTCCACGTCCTTCATCGGGTCCTGGCTGCCCGGCGTCGTCCTCTGGCCCTCGAGGTCGGTGGACCCGGAGGCGTCCACGACGTGCACGATGGCGTCAGCCTGCATGATGTCCTCGAGGAACTGGTTCCCGAGCCCCCGCCCGCTCGAGGCGCCCGAGACCAGCCCCGCCACATCGATCAGCTTCACCGGGATCAACCTCACTCCATTGGTGCAGACGGAGTTCTTCGGCTTGTCAACGACGCCCATCTCCTCGTGGACGCACTTTGTCCGGAGGTACGCCATCCCGACGTTCGGCTTTATCGTCGTGAACGGGAAGTCGGCGATGGGGACACTCTTCAGCGTCGCAGCGACGAAGAATGTCGACTTGCCCACGTTAGGCTTACCCAGGATTCCGACGATCACGAAGCCAGCCTCCGCACAGTCGTGCTCGCGCTTCTGTCGCCGTTCATCGTGACCAGCTGAACGCGCGCAGCCGTGGGGCGGAAGGCGCTCGGAAGATCGAGACGCCTCTCGCTATGGACGCAGAACTCCGGAGTCGGACCGAGCACCATCTGGCGCTGCCATAGGTCTGTACTCAGGTCTCCGACCAAGTCGGCGATGTGGTCGAAGAACGCCTGATAAGCAGTCCGGGCCGGCTTTCTGATCCACGTCGCGAACCGCGCACTTCGCAGGCGCGGCTGTCCCTCTCTCAGCCGGTAGAGCCCTGCTGCCAATCCGGCCGAGGCCCTGGCGACCTCGTCGTGGCTCTCCCTGTTGGGGGCTGCCACGGCCGCCTCGTTGAGGGCGCCGAGCGCCTCGAAGTCGCTCACGAGATACCAGTCTTCGCGGCACTGCGAGCGAGGCTTCACCCAAGGCAGGCCTTTGACCCGGAAACTCAGGACGTCCATGAGGCCCTCTGGGGCGTTCGCGGCGAGGGACTCGTGGAAGGCAACGAGCTTGCCGTCGTAGGACGTCTGACTGGTCCGGGGCGGCGGCCAGTGCCAAAGGACGTATGCCATAGGTGCAGACACGGTGCGTACCTGACCGCAGGCAGCCCCTGCTAGGTAAAAAACAATCTCGAGACAAACCCTTTACATCGAACGCCCCCTCCCCGCGGCCAATGGCAAAGGTCGTGGTGGTCGGGGGCGGAGTGGCAGGCCTTTCGGCCGCCCTTGCAGCCTCCCGACAGGGCGCCAAGACCACGCTGGTAGATTCCTCGAAGAGGGTCGGCCTGTCGAAAGCTCTCATGCCCTTCCTGCTATCCGACGGCTGGGCGGAGGCCGACCTCATCCTCCCCCAGGCCGCGGCGCTTCCCGGGGCGGGGGTGGAGGTGCGGACCGGGGAGACCGTCATGTCCGTCAAGCGGCGAGAGGGAATGATGCTGCTCGAGTCCTCGTCAGGCCGGGGGACGAGGGTCGGGTTCGACTCCGTCGTCGTCTGCACGGGCTCGACCAGCCAACTACCGCAGCTGAGGGGCCTCTCGAAGCCGAACGTCTTCGTCCTGAGCGAACCCGCCGACTACCTCAGACTCTCTGCGGGAATGGACGCGCTGAGGACTGTCGTCGTCTCGGGTCCAATACCTCTCGCCCTGAAGCTCGGAGATATCTTGGCCAAGAAAGGGAAGCGCGCGCTGGTCTACTGCGGGAAGGAGGGCCTCGAGCGCCAGTTCTCGAGGCCCGTGTCAGACGCGATACGACACGAGGCCGCTGCCAGACGCAGAGGGGGGAGCGCCACGCTTGTGGACGACTCTGTGGACTCCATCCTCGGGGTCGGGAAGGCCGAGGCGGTGGCCTCGGGCGGGTCTGTCCGCACCTGCGACGCGGTCGTGGTGGTCCCGAGGAGCGTCCCCTCGGTCCCGCTCGTGGACTGCCAGAAGGGGCGCAACGGGGGGCTGCTGGTCGACGCCTCAATGTCGACGAGCCTGGTCGGCGTCTTTGCCGCGGGCGACTCCGCAGAGATCAAGTTCAAGTCAGGCTCGGTGCCCGCGCGGCTCTACTCCACGAGCCGGATGGGAGGGGAGGTGGCGGGGACCAACGCGGCAGGAGGGAGGGCGTCTGCGACCCCTTCCTGGGCGGTCGAGCAGACGTATTTCGGGCTGGAGTTCTGCTCCGCAGGGCTGAGCGAAGAGGAGGCCTCGGCCTTGGGGCTCGACGCGGCGACAGAGACGGGGGAATCCGTGGAAGTCGGCTTCGGCAAGGGCGGCGGTGGGCGGGAGACCCTCGTCTCCATGGTCTACGACGAATCGACGCACCAGGTGTACGGGCTGCAGGTCGCGGGCTGGCGCGCCTCCTCGCTCTCGAGCGCGGCGTCCTTGATAGTCTCCCTGGGCCTCACTGTGGAGCAGCTCGTCCACATGGAGTCCCCCTACTCCCCGGGCTCCAGCTACGAGGTTTCTCCAATAGCCTTAACAGCAGGAAAAATCCGCAAGCTAGAAGGAGCCTGACTTGGCGAAGCGCAGAGTCCTGGTCTGCGACGCGATGGACGTTGCGACCCTTGGGCTTACCGATTCATTCGAGGTGGACTACGACCCCAACATCACCAGGGAGGACCTCCTCGCCAAGGTCGAGGCCTA
The DNA here is from genome assembly GCA_963820505.1 of uncultured Nitrososphaerota archaeon. GTDB lineage: Archaea > Thermoproteota > Nitrososphaeria > Nitrososphaerales > Gagatemarchaeaceae > Gagatemarchaeum. The sequence goes on from CAWFZY010000005.1 coordinate 94,425, forward strand.
CGACGCCCTCGTCATCCGCAGCCGGACGAAGGTGGACGCGGAGATAATTGCCCGCGGGACCCGGCTGAAGATAATCGCGAGGTCTGGGAGCGGGGTGGACAACATCGACCTGAGAGCCGCGAACGCGAGGGGCGTCGAGGTCGTGAGCAGCCCGGAGGCCCTCGTCGAGGCCGTCGCCGAGCACGTGGTGGGCCTGATGCTGGCGACGGCGAGGTTCATCCCCCCGGCAGACGCCTCGATGAAGGCAGGCCTGTGGGAGAAGCAGCGCTTCGTCGGGACCGAGCTGAAGGGGAAGACCCTTGGCATCGCCGGGCTCGGGCGGATCGGGAAGCGGGTCGCCGAGATAGCCAGGGTGATGGGCATGTCGCTCTTGGGCTACGATGTCATCGAGGTGCCCCAGGAGACCTTGACTTCGCTTGGCTGCAGGATGGTGGACCTCGACACCCTGTTCGCCTCGTCTGACTTCATCACGCTTCACGTCCCTCTCACGTCCGAGACAAGGCACATGGTCGACACGCGAAGGATCTCGCTGATGAAGAGGAGCTCTGTCCTCATCAACACCTCCCGGGGGGAGGTGATAGACGAAGCCGCGCTGGCGAGAGCTCTGAGCGCAGGGGAGATAGGAGGCGCGGCGCTCGACGTCTTCGAGAGCGAGCCCCCAAACACAGACATCGTCGCGGCCCCAAACCTCATCGCGACCCCCCACATCGGAGGGCAGACCAAGGACGCCCAGGCGGCGGCGGTCACCATCGTCGGCGCCAAGCTAAACCAGTTCTTCGCCGGACGCCAATAGCGAAGATTTATCTTCCACTTTCGAAGCGGGGCAATGTTCGCTTTGTACAGACAGGTGGGAGAGACCTGGCAGAAGGTCTTCAAGGACAAGTCTGGAGACATCCTCCAGAGGGCCATTCTGCTACGCAAAGGCCCGACGATGGAGCGCATCGAGCGCCCCTCGCGCCTCGACAAGGCGAGGATGTTCGGCTACAAGGCCAAGGAAGGCGTGGTTGTGATCAGGATAAAGGTCGCAGCGGGAGGCATGAGGAGGCCGCGCCCCGTCTCCGGCCGCAGGCCAAAGCACCTGGGCGTCCTGAGGATGAAGTCGGACGAGCCGGTCCAGAAGGTCGCCGAGAGGCGCGTCAGGGAGAAGCACACGAACCTCAAGATGCTCGGCTCCTACCAGCTCTGGGTGGACGGCAAGCACAGGTGGTATGAGTGCATCATGATCGACCCGTCTCATCCCGCGATAAAGAAGGACTACGACTACCGGCGCAGACTCGGGCTCGTCTCCTGACCCTAGAACCCCGCCAGCTGGGGTCGCTCGGGCTTCAGCACCTCCCTTAGGAGCACAGTCGCATACTCGCCCTTCCCCAACGAGAACTCCAGCACGAACCCCCTATCGTCCCTCCTGAAGGACAAGTCGCTGGAGAGGAGGGGCGCCGGCCTGAAGCTCCCCTCGCTGCTCATCTCCTCGGCCTCCTTGATGTAGAACGACCCGGGGGAGACGCCCTCCTCCTCAATCACCCTGGCGAGAACTCCGTCGAACCTCGAACCGTAGTTCCTGTACGCGTAGCCGACGATCTGGACGAGGGGGACCGCATCCCCCTCCTTCGGGACATCCTCTTTGACGCCGTGCACCCTTCCGACGGTCAGCCCGTCCTCCTTCAGGTGAGCCCAGTTGTCTCCCGACCTTGCGCTGGAGATGTCGACGCCCTCCGCGACGGCGCGGCTCAGAGCGAGGTTGAAGAGATACGCCTGGTATGAGTTCACCAGCAGCCGCCTTATCGGGATGGGGATCCTCCTGAGGGCGCCTATGTGGTCGCCGGGCTTCTGGGCGAGGTTGGACGCGACCCTCCTCTCAAGGTCCTGGCGCGCCGAGAAGAGCGGCACCGCCTCCCCGTACCTCCCCTCTCCGCAGAGCCTCCTCGCCTCCACGGCGCTCTCGTCTTCCCCGTCTCTTGGCTCGCAGAGGATCAAACCCACCGCTCCCGCGAAGTCCTTCTCGACTACGGCCTTCCCCGCCCTGCGGTTCACGCCTCCCTTCAGGCCGAACCTCTGGTAGCCGTAGAAGTTCGCGACTCGCCTCTCCCGGCACGCCTTGAAGCACGCCTCGATCTCCGCCCCTATCTCCTCCGGGGTCTCGACGAGTATCCTGAACCTGTTGCCTGTCAGCATCCCCCGCGTCACAGGCCTCGAGAACCCGACCAGCTGGGCCTCGAACCTGCTCCCCCGAAGCTCGGCGGGCGCCGACGCCCTCGTGCTCCTGGCGCTGACGTACTGGACGACGGTCGCGTTCTTGTCCTTCAGCCCCGCGAAGTTGACCTCGCTCTTGATCATCGCGGCGATCTCCCTCGCGACGTGCGGCGTGTCCACCCCCGCCTTGGTGACCTTGTAGATCGGGACGAGGCCCGGCGCCTTGGCCTGGACGAGGTTCTTGAGAGATATGAGCTCCTGGACCTGGAAGTCCTGGAAGTTTGTTCGCAGACGCCCTTCGTGCCGACCGCCCCCCGTGGAGTATTTCAGGAGCCCGGACTCTACGTCCACCTGCGGGGGTTGGGTGTCAACGGTCATCTTCAAAGCAACTTCAGCTTGCCGGTGACCTTGTCGATATCGCCCGAGGGTCCCGGCCCGATCCCCAGGCACGTCGTAGTCCCGGGCTCTAGCTGCGTCAGGCCTCTGTCCTGGATGAGGGAGACCGGCAGGCTCAGGTTCCTCGCCTGCTTCTGGAGCTCCTCCAGCGCCTCCTCGCCCCCGTCCGTCTTGACAACGACCTTCGCCTGTCCCTGCTGCCGCCAAGACTCATACCACCCGGGGCGCTTCAGCCTGGCCGTCTCGGCGGCGTCAAGGGCCGCGTGCGCCACCTGCGCCGCGACCTTCCCTTTCCCCATCTTCAGGTCTGACCTGACCACTATCACCTGCTTGATCTCGGTCACCTCGGCCAGGCCTCCGATTTCGAAGGGTTATTACGCGCCGGGTTAAGGCTTGCTCCGGCTCTGGACTCGGTCGATCTAATGCCCAACGCTTCTGATATTTCCTCCTCTCGCCGCTACGACGTGGTGGTGGGCGGGGGGAGCGTGGCGGGGCTCTCTTTCGCCGCGGAGGCCTCCAGGAGAGGGCTGGGCGTCCTGGTGCTGGAGGAGGACAAGGAGATCGGGGAGCCGGAGAAGTGCGACGGCCTGGTCACGCTTCAGGAGCTGAGGAGGTACGTCATGCCCGAGAAATCTTGCATCCAGAGCCGCGTCACGAAGGGGATCATCTTCTCCCCCTCGGGGAGGAAGGCATCCCTCGACGCCTCGCGTCTGGACGTCGTGGTCATCGACCGCAGCGCCTTCGACAAGCAGCTCGCCAGGAACGCCGAGAACTGGGGCGCGGAGGTCAGGCTCGGGACGCGTGTCACGGGCGTCGAGGAGCGGTCGGACGGGGTGAAGGTCAGGGCGGGCTCAGAGGTGTATGATTCCTCCTACTACGTCGACGCGACCGGCCCGACGGGAGTGATGAAGTTCAACAGGGCGGGGCTCGTCCCCACCGCGAAGTACGAGGTGAAGGGAGACTGGTTCAGCGACGGCGAGGTCGAGGTCTATACCGACCAGGAGAGATACCCGGGGTTCTTCGCATGGGTGATCCCAAGGGGCCCCGGGATAGCGAAGGTCGGGGCCGCCGGCTTCGGGATCAATGCGGCGAAGGCCCTCGAGGAGTTCCTCGCGAGCCGGGAATCAAAGATAGTGAGCAAGGTCGCATGCACCATCTACGTAGGAGGCCCCGTCGAGCAGTTCGTCTCGGGGAGGACGGTCTACGTGGGGGAGTCGGCGGGGCAGGTCAAGCCCACCACCGCGGGAGGCATCCCGAGCTCCATCGCGGGAGGCGTCATCGCGGCCCGCTGGGTCGCCGACTCGATCCTCCTGAAGGACCCCTCGCTCGTGGCGCGATACCAGCCAGACTGGTCGGGCAGGTACGGCAAGGAGTACCGGCTCATGACGAGGCTGAGGCACATCTACGAGAACCTCTCGAACAAGGACCTCGACAAGCTCGTCGCCACTCTCGAGCGGCCGAAGGTCGCGGCGAAGCTCGCGTCGGGCTCGTTCGACTTCCACGCGAGCGCGGCGCTCTCCGCCCTGGGGGTAAAGGGGCTCCTCCAACTCGCGGGCGTGCTCGTCTCGTCGGAGGCGAAGCAGGCGGTCTCTTCGCTGGTGCGTCCTTCGGGTCAGAAGGAGGGGTGACCGTGGGTTCGGCTTCGGAAGGTATAATTCCTAGCCTCGGACGGGCCTTCCAGCTTGTCGCTAAAGTCGATCGCGCTCCCGGTCTGCACGTCCTGCAACCGACCAATCATGCCGGGCGAGCGGGCGTCGAAGTTCCAATGCCCGAGCTGCAGCCAGGTCTCCGTCTGGCGCTGCGAAAAGTGCCGCAAGTTCTCCCGGAAGTACAAGTGCGTGAACTGCGGCTTCGAGGGACCATAGCCATGGGGTCATACCTGGTGCGAGTGAAGGTCATGCCTTCAGGCCCCGAGGTCCCCTCAGAGAAGCTCCTCGAGTCCGTCAAGGCGGTCCTAGGGAAGGACATGCTACTGAAGGGCAGCAAGGTCGACCCGATAGCCTTCGGCCTCTATGCGCTAATCATCGACATCGTCGCCCCGGAGGAGGAGGGGATGGTCGACAAGGTGGAGGCGGCGGTCGCGAAGGCGCCCCTCGTGACCCAGTCCGACCTTATGGGCGTCAGCAGGATGTCCAGCCACCTCAAGGTCTGAAATCTCCTCTTCGAAGCTTTTATAACCCCAGAGGCCTACCCGAGAATCCTCTGCAGAGCATCAGGCATCATAGAGCGTTGTTAGAAACTTGAGACCTCCACTTCGGTTTGCGGTATACGAGCTGGTCAAGGAGAAGAAGCACGTGACCGACGACGAGATTCTCGTACTCCTGAACAAGACGGACAGTTACTCCATGCACGACCTCAACAAGGCGCTGCTGGACCTGGAGATCCTCGGCTCGATCACAGTGAGATGGGTGGCGAAAGAGAAGCGCAGGATCGAGTACGTCGAGGCAGCGTCAGCCCCGGTAAGATACGCAGAGTGAGATTAGCTTTTAGCCGGCGACGGCGGGCTGCCCTCGGGGAAGTCGCCGAGTTGGCAAGCGATCTGGTGAGGTTTCGCTCTTGGGCGTAGACCTTGGGGACGTCCTGCCCCGTAGGAAGGTCTCCCTGGATTCGCTCACCAACAAGAAGATCGCCATCGACGCCTACAACACGCTCTACCAGTTCCTAGCGATAATCCGCGGGGTGGGGGGAGAGCACCTGAAGGACTCCAAGGGGAGGGTCACCAGCCATCTGAGCGGGCTCTTCTACAGGAACATCAACCTTATGGAGCTCAACATCAAACTCGTCTACGTCTTCGACGGCGCCCCGCCGGAGCTCAAGACCGTGGAGATAGAGAGGCGGAGGAAGCACCGGGACGAGGCGAGGCGCCAGTATGCGGTCGCGCTCGAGGCGGGCGACATGGCCAGTGCGAGGAAGTACGCCGAGGCCTCCACATCGCTGCGGCAGGACATGGTGGTCGAGTCGAAGCAGCTCCTCGACGCGATGGGCATCCCCTGGATCGACGCGCCCTCCGAGGGAGAGGCTCAAGCCGCTGTCATGGCGACGGAGGGGACGGTGGACGCCGTCGGCTCGCAGGACCACGACTCGCTGCTCTTCGGCGCGCCTCTTCTCGTGAGGAACATCACCATCTCCGGGAGGAGGAGGCTTCCGAGCAAGAACATCTTCATAGAGGTCGAGCCCGAGACGATCAACCTCCAGGAGACCCTGAAGACCTTGGAGATCACAAGGGAGCAGCTCATCGACTTTGGGATTCTCATGGGGACGGACTTCAACCCCGACGGGTTCAAGGGGATAGGCCCCGTGAAGGGGATGAAGCTCCTCAAGACATATCACTCGATAGACAAGATCGAGCCGCTCAAGGAGGAGGTCGCCAAAATCGACTACCAGGCCATAAGGGACCTCTTCCTGCACCCTCCCGCAAAGAGCCGCGTCACGCCTTCGTGGGGGGAGCTCAAGCCCGACGCCTTGAAGGCGTTCTTGGTTGACGAGCACTCCTTCTCAGCCGAGCGGGTCGACGCAGCGGTCAAGAGGGTCGTCGGCCTCGAGAGCTCAAAGAGCGAGACGCTCGAGAAGTGGTTCGGGTAGCCCCTCGCTCAGTCCTGTGTGAGACGCCTGAACTCCGCGAGCGTCCTCGCGCGTAGAGCGGGGTTCTTGCGCGACTCCTCTCCCAACGTCCTGAAGGGGACGCTGCCGTAGTCGTGCCCCGGGTAGATGACCGTGCTCTCCGGCAGGGGCATTATCACCTCGTGCAGGCTCGAGAACAGCTTCGCGGCGGAGCCGCCAGGAAGGTCGGTGCGACCCCAAGCCTCGATGAAGAGGGTGTCCCCGGTGAAGAGGTGGCTCCCGTCGTGATAGCAGACGCTGTCCTCCGTGTGCCCGGGCGTGTGGACGACCTTTACGCCGCTCTCGCCGAGCCTCAGGACGTCCCCGTCGCGAACGCCCACCTTGTGGTCGACCTCGGAGCCCTCGAAGGCGACGGTCTCTGCGCCGAGCTCCGAGGCGAGCCTGCCCATCGTCTTGACGTGGTCAAAGTGCCCGTGCGTCGCGCAGACGTACCTCACCCTCAAACGTTCGCTCGAGGCGAGCTTCACCACGGGCTCGGTCTCCCATCCCGAATCCACGGCCATCGCCTCCCCGCTCTCCTCGTCCGCCACCAAGTAGACGAAGTTCTGCATGGGTCCCACCGGAATCTGGAAGACCTTAACCACGCTTCCCCCTTCATCTCGGCTTCGCCCTTATGCCTATCGGAACCACCACGACCTCGCCGGTGAACTCCTCCCGACCCCTCAGGCCGACCTTCGGGAGGTGGAGCGCCACCGTGACGTCGGCCCTTACGGAGGGTCGGCTCGCGGCCCCCGTCGTTGGGTCTATCCCGGAGGGGAGGTCGACCGCGACCTTGATCCCCCTCGAGGCGTTCACCATCGAGATGGCCGTGGCGTAGGGCTCCTTGACTACTCCTCCCTTCACCCCGGTCCCGAAGATGGCGACGACTATCACGTCTGCCTCCTCCATGATGCTCGAATACTGCGCGAGGGCACCCGCCTCGTCGGCCACGTGGAGCTCCGCCTTGGTGCCCGCGAGGGCCTGCCAGTTCTCGCGCGCCTCCTCGGTCCTTATCTTCTCCGGGGCGGTCAGAAGGATCACCTTCACCCCGCAGCGCGCCGAGAGGTATCGCGCGGCGACCAGCCCGTCTCCTCCGTTGTTGCCCCCTCCGCAGACAACGCAGACCCGCCCGACCGCGCCGTACCTTGAGAGGACGACGTCGGCGACGCCCCTGCCGGCGTTCTCCATCAGCTCCTTCACGCTGAGCCCATACGCCGCGGCGCCACTCTCGAGCTCGCTCATCGCCTCAGGCGTGATGTAGTCCAAGTGCCTCTGGTCTGCAGTCCAGGCCGCGAATAGGCTTTATCAACCATCGCGCATCCTGCCAGTCTTGGCATAGAATGAGCAAGGGGAGCGGGAAGCACGTCTCCGTGTCGCAGATGACGACCGTCAGGCTGATGATGCCGACGGACGGGAACGTCCTGGGGAACGTCTTCGGCGGCGCGATAATGAGGTACATGGACGAGGTGGCGGGGATAGTGGCCTTCCACCACGCGAGGAAGAACGTGGTCACCGCATCGATCGACAGGATGGACTTTTTCGCGCCCGTTTACGTCGGGAACCTGCTGATCCTGAAGGCGGCTGTAAACTACGTCGGGAAGACCTCGATGGAGGTCGGAGTCCGGATAGAGGCCGAGGATCCTCTGACCGGGACGACCGCGCACACGGGCTCCTGCTACCTCACCTTCGTGGCGCTCGACGGGAACGGGAAGCCCAGCCCTGTCGAGCCCGTGATCCCGGTCACTGCGGATGAGAAGAGGAGGTTCCGCGAGGCCCTGGCCAGGAGGAAGATGAGGCAGGCCATGCTGGCGGGCAGAAAGCAAGAAGTTTGATTGAGAGTTCAAACAATATAGAGTTCCTACGAATTAACACTGCCGTGGGAACCAAACGCCAATGAGCTTCTCCGACGTTCTCCAGCTGGCGAAGATAGGACAGAGGGACGCGGCCGAGATCCTCCTGAAGGAGGAGTTCGGCAAGTTGCAGTCCCCGGAGCAGAGGGTCAACCTCTGCAAGTGGATAGCCTTGTGCTTCGAGGGCCTCGAGGAGTACGAGAGCGCCGCGGAGTGGTATGAGATGACCGGAATGCTCTCCCTCGGCGAGACCAGCAGTGATGTGGCCAACGCCATCCGCGCTCTGCCGGAGTACGAAAAGGCGCGCGCCTACTACATCATGTGCGAAGACGAGGAGAAGGTGGAGCTCTGCTCCTCGGTGATAGAGCAGCTCAACAAGTGCTTCGTCGCCTCATGAAGGCCTAGGGCTAGCCAGACTTTTCCTTGTCCAGGGCGGAGCGCCTGTTCACGGTCTTCGTATAGCAGGAGACGCAGACGAACTCCTCTTTCGTGCCTATCTTGAACGGCTTCGCGTCCGCTTTCAGCGAGGAGTCACAGAGGTAGCACTTCAGCTCCAGGGTGCCTCACCTCACTTCCGCGCGCGCAGGCGCCTCTTCTCCAAATGACCCCGCCCCTTGAAGTGCCAAATCTCTGCATCGGCATTGAACGCCTCTGCCCATTTAACCAATTCCTTGGCCTCTTCGGCCTTGACGCGAGCCTTTCCGTTCTTCACCTGCACCAGCAGCGTCGCCCCCAGCTTGGCGGCGATCACGTCCACGGGACTGTGGGACCCCGCGCTCCTAGTTACTACCCACCCGTCGGTCCTCAGGAGCTCCATCACTCGGTACTCCTTTGATCGACCCTTGTTGTAATTCAGGTTAGGCAACTTCTCGAAGCTCGCTCTCTCGGAACGTCATATAATCTGATTCAACCTCGGTGGCCAGATAGTATGCCGTGAGGTCTGGCTTGACGAACAGGATAAGAAATCTCATTCTTAGTGCTCCCGCTATTCTCTTTTTGTGGATGATTGACTTTTCTATCCCAGTTGTCACGTCCAGCAGGATTCGTTCGCCTTGGTAAGTTGCAATGATATCAAACGGAAAGGACCAATGTACTGATGATACGTGGTAGATTTCCGAGAAGCCGAGCAATGGAAGGATTTTGTGAGCGGCGAGTCTTTCCGCCTTGATAGCAATCTTGCGATTGGACCTCCCCCAGATTCTTGGCTTCCTTTCTCTTGTGTAGGCGTTAACGTGTTGTCGATTCTTCGAAACGTATCTCGCAGGTTGAGCCGTGTTATTCTTCGTCCGACACTCCTTCGAGCAGTAGCTCCACTTGCCCGGCCCCTTTCCCTTGAACGGCTTCCCGCATAACTTGCAGAAGAATGATTTTTCTCCTTGGTACTGGGTGACCAAACGTGGGCACCGCCGGTCAGTCGGTTATAGAGACATCGTTTCCCCAGCGGGGGGCAAACTTATGTCTCACTGATTCGCGCCGAGCTCGTCAACATTTTGGAACCCGGAGTAGAAGAGTCGCTGAAGGGCATCGAAGAAGGCATGCAAGAGGTGCTCGCGAGAAGAGAGAGGATCCTCAAGAACACGAGGGACTGCATCTCCTCCTGCTCGAAGGCGATAGTCCACATACACACGCGCAAGCCCGACGAGGCGCACCGCGAGATCAAGGAGGCCGAGAAGATCCTGAAGAGCATGAGGGAGGAGGCGAGCGTGGGCACGCTATCGAGGTACTTGCCTTCCCCTGAGGCGGAGTTCGTCGAGGCGTCTTCCGTCGAGGCGATAGTGTTGGGAAAGCCGATTCCGCGAGCGAAGGACCTGGGCGTCTCCGGCGAAGGCTACCTGATGGGGCTTCTCGACACCGTCGGGGAGGTGAAGAGGCTCCTGCTCGACGCGATAATGCGGTCGGAGATAGAGAAGGCAAGGAGGTACTTTGAGCTCATGGAGGGTCTCTACTCGGCGCTTGCCCCGTTTGCCGTCTACGACCACGTGGCGAACGGGGTCAGGAGGAAGATTGACGTCGATCGCATGCTGACGGAGGACGTACGGGGAGTGATGGCCGAGGAGGCAAGGAGGTCGGTGATGGTCTCTTCGATTCGTGACCTTGAGGCCACGCTCGGGCGCAAGGGCGCAGAGCCCGGAAAAGGAAAGGCCAGGGCGCCGCGCAAAGCCGCCACTCGACCGGTTAGAGGATCGAGCTAAGCGCTCAGGTCGTCGGCCCCGAGAGGGGAGGCCTTCCTGTAGTAGATGTCCTCGTATCTGGCCGCGGGCTTCAGGACGAGGCCCGCGGCGACGAGCTTCTCGCAGGCAGCCTCGACGTCGTCAGGGTCGAGGTCGACCTCGTATCGCTCCTCCACCTCGTTCTCGACCGTCAGCAATCCCTTCTCCTGCATGTCTCCGAGGACGCCCAATATCCGAGCCTCCAGGGTGTCGCCGCTCGGCGCAGGTGGGAGAGGCGTGATCTTCAGCTTCTTCGCCCTCAGCTTCTCGATGACCTTTGCCCAGTCGTTGAGGTTCTTCCGTCTCGAGGCGCCCGATATCTGCTGCACGAACTCGGTGGTGCGTGCTGCTCCCCCGCCGCCGGTCCAGCTCACCTCGAGCTTGGGCGCAATCGCCTCTCCGTGGTGGCCCACCACCATGACTATCTTTGGAATCGGTATCTCCACGCTCGCAGAGTCGAGCGGCATCGAGTCTAGGCTTTCCACATCGGCGAAGAAGAGGCGCTTCGCGCTGAAGCCGCCGATCCTCACGCTCTCCTCCTTCTCGTTCCCGTGGACATAGACCAGCCTCCTGTCGGTGAGGACAAGGGTCCCCTCAGTCTCTCCCCCGAGACCGAACGCCCCCTCGACTCCCTTGCGGATCCCAGGCCCTCGGCGTATGACCGCCTGCTCTTGCGCAAGCATGACCTCCGGCGCCGAGTTGTCCTGCCCCAAGTTGAGATGACCTGCGCCCCGCGCGGAAGCAGGCTATTAAAAGAGATGCGACGGCGGGCGACTCCGCACCACCCCGCGGACTTATATCCCGGCCAAAGCGGTTCGCCCGCTCAACCGCCACTGGAAGAGACTAAAATTGGAGAAGATCAAACCGGTCCTCATCCCGACTCTCGTGGAGCTGGTCAAGCTCAAGGCCCACTTGGGATTCGTCCCCCTCTCGACGGAGGAGCTCGCGGAGAAGCTCGGGCAGAGCCAGCAGTCCGCCTCCCAGCACTTGCAGCAGCTGGAGGTGCTCGGCTACGTCGAGAGAAGGCGGTCCGGGCCCAGGTTCGCGGTGAAGCTGACAAGCGCGGGGCAGGACATCGTCCGCTCCTACTACTCTAGCCTCAAGGTCGCGTTGGATGGCAAGCCCAAAGAAGGCATGAGCTTCGTCGGCAAGGTCTTCCAGGGGCTGGGGGAAGGCGCATACTACATCGGGCTCGAAGGCTACAAGACCCAGTTCGCGAAGGCTCTAGGGTTCGAGCCCTACCCTGGCACGCTCAACCTGAAGCTCGAGAGCGCGATCCAGATCGAGAAGAAGAAGGAGCTCCGGGGGTTCGACGGCCTGCGGATAGAGGGGTTTCAGCGCGACGGCAGGACTTATGGCGGCGCGAGGTGCTATCGGGCCACCATGGGCAAGGACGACCTTCCTGGCGCCGTCCTCGTCATCGACCGTACGCACTACGACGACAGCGTCCTGGAGATAATCTCGAATCACTTCCTGCGGGGCGCCCTAGGCCTGAAGGACGGCGACCAGCTCGACGTGAACGTCGTCGTGCCCTGAACGGCCTAGAGCGAAAGCAGAATCTTCGAGGTCTTGACGCCGGGGACTGGCGACCCCAGCCTCGCTGCGCTCGTTGTGACCCCCCTCTTCGCCGCCTCTCGCACGATCTCCTCGGCGTCGTGGTGCTGGTCGTACCCCAGCGCCACAACGTCAGGCCTTATCCTCACCAGAATGTCGTAGATGCTCCCCTTGTTTCCGGGCAGAGCGAGGTCGACCTGCCGGAGCGACGAGACGAGGACCACCCTCAACGCCTGGTTGGTCACCGGCGGCCTCCCCTTGTTTCGCTCTACGCTCTCGTCCGTAGCCACGACCACCACAAGCGTGTTCCCCATGTCTCTCGCCTCCGAGAGCGCGTGGATGTGCCCTGGATGGATAATCTCGAACGCCCCGCCCAGCATTACGACCTTCAGCCTGCGCCTTCCCGCAGGCGTGAGTTCGGCCGAGCCTCCTGCCACCCTGGCAAGCCCCCTTGCGGAGGCTTCCCGGAGCGCAGAGCGGACCGAGGACGCGGGCGCCCCCAGCCCGCTGCTGACCGCTCCCACCTTCGCTCGTCCGTCCCTGAGACTGGCGACGAAGACCTGCCTCAAGAGGTCCAACGTCGCGAGATGCTGCCCGCTCCCGGCCTTTTGCGACCTCACCAGCTCAGCTTCACCTCTCCCGTGAACGAGAGCGCGTCGACGAGCCCCTCGGCGTACCCCACGCTCAGCATCGCGAGCTCGTCCTGGTCGTTCGCCAGGAACCCCTCCGAGTCCCTGAGATACAGCTCCGCGTTCTCGAGCAGCTCCTTGTGCCTCCCCTTCAAGCTCTCCCTCGCCTCCTCGAGCGCCTTCCTCGCTTTTTCAACGTAGCGCGGGACCAGGACCTGCGCCGTGCGCTTCACCCCCGACGAGTTGTCCACGATGTCCTTCTTGTCGAGCTTCAGGATCGTCGCGAGCGCCTCCTCCTCTGTGAAGTGCAGCCTCCCCGGGACGATGACGCAGTGGGGCGGCGGCCCGAACGACCGACCCCGGAGCGCCCCCATCGCGCCCCCGACGACGGACTCATCCTTCATCCCCACGCGCCCGAGGACCACAGCCAACGTCGACTCCGAGAGGACCCCACGCTTGAAGTTCTTCTCCGCGTCGAGGAGCCTTTCGAAGACGAAGCCTGGCTCGACCCCCCGCTTCTTCTCGACGTCGTACTCGAGAAGCAGCAGCGTATGCTGGCCTTCGAGCAGGTTGCGATGGATGCGCTGGTAGACGTCTTGGTGGTGCGATGCGCTGTCGAGGGTGAAAGTGATGGTCCCCCCGAACTTGTAGTAGTGGAGCCCGCTCTCGCTCGCCGCGGCCGCGGGGATGGTGGCGCCGTGAATCACGGTCGTGGGTATCCCGCGCGAGGTCGCCCGCACTCGCAGCTCGTAGTGGGTCGTCGCTATCATGGGGTCGCCCTGGACGGCCAGCACCACCCTCGAGGCGCCAGCCTTCTCCAGGATCTCCCTCCCGTCCTCCACGAACTCCCTCCCCACGGTCACGACCGTCTTCCCGGTGGCGGCCTCGAGGTCTGCGACCAGCGTAGGCGAGGGCGGGGAAGTATACCTCTCGAAGTAGGTCAGGTCCGCGACCTTTATCGCATCCACGCCGGCCAGGCTTACGCCCCTGTCCCCCAACCCCAGACCTACAAAGACCAATTCTCCCAAAGTCGCTTCACTGATTCTCGCCATGGGCGGCCGCCAGCTCCCTAATAATACTCGACACGGTTCTCTTAACTCCTCGGCATCTGGGTTAGGGCGTTAACTGTCGGCAGTTATCGGGTTCCGGTAACTTAGCGGGGTCCTCGGAGAGGGTGGTAACTGGAGGGTCATCCCCTCACTTCATGCCGTCCGATTGAACCTTTTCTCCCAGACGAATATCAACTGTCCGAAGAGGAGTGCTTGGATGAGGAGCTCGATACCCACAACAACGTAGTAGCCTACGGGAATCGTAACATAATAGACCGATTGGTCGAGGCTGGCGATGAGTTCGCCGATAACGAAAATAACTGATGACACGGCCAGACTGCCGTAAAGCCTTCCGAGTTCAAGTATTCTTTTGCGGAAGGGATAGAGCGCGACGCCGAGCAGGAGGCCGTGAAGGATTGCCTCAGGGAATACTGTGGTCTGAGGAGGAATCTCGCGAAGGAAACCAAGCGCGTTAGAAGATGGCGGGTAATACTGTGCTTCCCCCAGCCCAATCCCGATGAATCCTGCGAGGTAGGATGAGATGACGTAGGATACTGCGGTGCCCAAGAGGAATATGGAGGCCGACTTTATTGAAGTCATGGCCATATCGTCGGGGTTCTGCGATGCAACTGATAATCGTTTGGCAGTTCACTTGTTTTACTTCATCTTTCTATCGTTTGTCGCATTCTGTATTAGCGTTATCCAAGGGTTCTCGCCCTCGACTTTGATTCCTGCGGCCTCCGCTGGCGTCTTCCCTTTCAGGCCGAGGAGTTAGGAGAACCCTCGACACTCGGAGTGGAAAGTAAATATCCGACATCCGGGCCGGCACGCTCGCGGGCCCGTGGCTCAGCCAGGTTAGAGCGGCTGGCTCTTAGCTAGCTCTTGGGAGAGACCAGCATGTCGTGGGAGGCGCAAAACGCCCACGAATTCAAATCCCACCGGGCCCGCTCAAATTGGTCTCCAATTACTGGCTTTGCTAGACTTCGCGCGACACCTCGAGGTTGATGACTCAGGCCTCCTACGTGGGACCAGACTCCAGACCGGCGAGGCTCGTTGGCTTGTTGTGCGCCACCCATAACAGACATGCGCCGAGTAAAAGCTGGAACACCGACGCCCATTCCACCCGCGCTATTATCCCGATGTAAGCTTCGCATTTTACAAGCCAATCCGGCCCTTTCTTGAGAGAGGATACCAGGACGATACAATATTGATAGTTTATAGCGTCCGGTGCATAAGAATAGCCTGCATCATGCAGTGAGAGTAATAAGAATAGTTTAAATAATATTAACTTGCTGGTTGCGCCTATGAGCGTAGCCCGTGTACTTCGTGGCAGAATTCGCCTGTCTGCCAAGACTTACCGAAAAGTGGATGGCACCAGCTATGGGGGCAGTCCATCTGTCCGGCCCCTTCAGGAAGGTGAGTCTGCGCAAGCGTCCGGCCCTTCCATGGTCCCGCAATTTTTCACCTTCCGCGGAGCGAACGAACCCCCGACCTACCCAGCCAAGTCTCGGGGCGAACTCGTGGACTGGATCGTTGACTGGCTAATCTGACCCGACCCCTCACGAGACCCGCCGCTTGTCCGATTTCAAAACAGAGGCGTTCATACAAGAGGTTATACGTGCGCCTCCGCCTAGACGCGCATGGCTATTATCATTATCTGCGCCAATACTGCATTATTACTACCATCAATGACAATTGTTATGAAAGTTTAAATTGCACCCCCCGTATGAGTTATTGAAGAGGGATGAGAGTGAACAGGATAGGGATTGCAATTCTTCTAGCGGCATCCTTGTCCTTCGTCGCCTTCACGATCGTTTACCTGTCCTTCCATTGGGGCAACCTATTCGCGTACAGGTATGAGCTCTGGTACTTCCCACCGCCAGTTCCCTACTACAACATGCTCACGAGCTCCGGCATGTTGCTGTCCGTCATCTTGCCTATAGTCGCCTTCGTGATGCTCCTTGTGACACCGGCGATCCTTCAAATTGCATCTCCGAATCGAGGATTGTCGGGGTCCCGCCAGTCAAGAACAATGACTGGTCTCTCGAAATTGGGGCGCAATCCAAACGTTTCTCCAAAGAGCCTCCTAAACACAGCGCCCCCAACGAAATCTGACACGACCACTGTTCGAGCGGCGCCGGTTATTAACGACAACATAAGTTAAATAACTCTCTTCCGGTAAGAGCACGAAATCCCATGACCGTAGTCAGCCTTTCTTTTCCGGAGAGCATGCTCAAAGAGATGGACGACGTGCAGAAGAACTCAGGGTTCACCGGGAGGTCTGAGCTCGTGCGCGCAGCCATACGCATGATGCTCGAGGACTCGAGGGAGAGGGCGCTCTCCGTTGGAGACATGAACGGGCTGCTCATCGTCACGCACGACGAAGAGGAAGAGGCACCGGTGACGAAGCTCAAGCACCAGTACGAGGACATCATCACGACGCACGTCCACAACAAGACGAAGACGTCCATGTGCATCGAGGTCTTCGTGCTTCAGGGCGACGCAAAGAAGGTCAACTCGATGACCAAGTCCTTCCAGGCCGAGGACAAGATGAAGAGCACGAAGCTGATCCCGATCTAGAGACGAACCGCGCATACGCCTGCTCACGCCGTTAATGACGTCGCCAAGGGGAAGCCACTCACCTTGCCCGCGCTCTCGGACGTTGACTTCCCTTTCCCTCGAGGATGAAGCGGTCGGTCACGCCAAGGACCAAGATGCTTACCCCCAAAGCGAGGAGGAGGTCGGCGTTCGTCAGCCAAGCCAACGGGGTGCCAGCCTGAACATCCATGACGTGAAATCCGAACTCGCGCCTGTCAAAAAGGAGGACTTCTATGGGAAGGACGAGCGTGGCGGCTGCGACCAACTCGAACGAGCGGACCAACCTCTTGCCGAGTCCGCCTTCCAAGTAGGCGATCGAGAACAGGAGGAGCAGTCCGAGCCACCCCAAGTAGTAAAGGTCCAAGGTCGACCGGACAGCGGGAAACTGAACTAGGCTCAGATATTCGACGAGCCAGCCCGACGGGAGCCAGCTCGGGTAAAGCAAGAGCCCGAGCCCCAACAGGCCGCTTGTCCAGAGGAACGCCAGATTGAGGACGAGGAGACTGGCCACTATCCCCGAGACGAGGGCCAGCCTCTTGCTCAAGATGCGAAGCCAAAAGCCCGCTAACAACCAGGCCGCAGCGTACTCCAAGAACAGATCTCCTGAATCCTGAAGGCCGCCATAAGCGCCATAGATGTGATAAGAAGCGGGGGCGGCCAAAAACTGCGTGTAGTAGAATACCGCCGCGCCGAGACAGGCGATTGAAGCGCCAAAAGCTGCTCGTGCGCCCCACTTCCGGAAGGAGGCCGCGACGGTCACTACTTCCATGGCTGGTCCACCCTTAGTGCCACACTCCCCCGATTAACATCTTCGGTGCCAGTCGATGGTCAAAGGTCGTTCCGGATGCGCGTCCACGGAAGGCGAATCACGAGTCCACGACAGGATTAATACCACTCGGGGGTTCTTAATTAGTAATACTAGAGCTATTGCCCGGAGCACATAGCAAGGTTGTTTAGAAAATGGTAATACTTAATAACTTAGCTCGCGATAGGCGCGCCTGGAGAAACGAAGATGGAAACTTCGAAACCAGCGGGAAACAAGCTTCTGATGCCGGCCGTAGCAGTGATAGTAATCCTGGTGCTCGCCGTAGGGGCCGGGCTTTACTTGACCAGGGGCTCGGCCTCCACTGTGACCTCGACGGTAACGGCTAGCGGTGGGTCTAGTTCGGCAAACACGGGATCCAAGACCGTGATTAACATAGTTGCGGCCGAGAATTTCTGGGGCAACCTGATAAGCCAGCTAGCGGGTGTTCACGGTAACGTCACCAGCATAGTCTCAGACCCTAACACCGACCCTCACGATTACCAAAGCAATCCAGCGGACGCGAAGGCCATAGCCAACGCGCAGCTAGTGATAATCAATGGGATGAACTATGATACCTGGGCTCAGTCGCTCATCAACGCGAGCAACACGCCGGGGCAAACTGTATTGAACGCCCAACAAGTCGTGGGCATTAAGAGCCCCGATCAGACGCAGACAATAAACGGGGTGACCTCGACGCTAAATCCTCACCTTTGGTACAGTCCCTTCTTTGTCAATGATACTGTTCATGCAATGTACAACGCGCTCGCGAAAATCGATCCCACCGACACATCCTACTTCAATTCGAACTACGCCAACCTGAACTATTCGCTCTATCACGTCTACATGCAGCTGGAGGAGCAGATCAAGGCGCAGTGGGGAGGGACTCCTTATGGTGATGGCACTGCCAAAAATGGAACAAGCATCGCCGCGACCGAGAGCATAGTCATCTACATGGCAAACGCCACGGGTCTGAACATCATCACCCCGCAACCATTCATGAAGGCAATAGCTGAAGGGGACGACCCGTCTCCGCAGGACGTCGCGACCTTCGAGAACCAGCTGGCCGGCGGAAACGCAACGGTCGCCTGCCTCGTCTACAACATCCAGACCCTCACGCCTATCACACAACAGCTGAAGACCGAGGCCACCCAGTACGAGATTCCTGTCACTTTCGTGTCGGAGACCTTGCAGCCCCCGACCCTCCCGTTCCAGAACTGGATGCAAGGCGAGGTTGCTGGCCTGCAGAACTGCCTCAACGCCCAAGCCCTAGGTAACTAAACGAATGAATAGGGCCTCTAAGACGGTGGCCGTGGGTGTGCAAACGGGACTCATCACGGCTGACCATCTTTCAGCCGGCTACAGGGAGAAGGTG
Source organism: uncultured Nitrososphaerota archaeon (assembly GCA_963820505.1). Classification (GTDB taxonomy): domain Archaea; phylum Thermoproteota; class Nitrososphaeria; order Nitrososphaerales; family Gagatemarchaeaceae; genus Gagatemarchaeum. The sequence continues at coordinate 112,678 of CAWFZY010000005.1, forward strand.
GTCTGGGAAGACGCGAACTTCGAGTTCGGTCGTGGCGAGTTCGTCGCCGTCATAGGGCCGAACGGTGCGGGAAAGACCACACTATTTCGTCTACTCCTGGGGCTCCAGCCTCCCTTAACTGGCAGCCTCAAGCTCTTCGGCGAGAGTCCTACTCGTGGCAGCCCCCGAATTGGCTACGTGCCCCAACGGCATACGATTGACAGCGAGACCAACATCGAGGCCTTCGAGTTGGTACGGCTGGGCCTCTCGGGGAAGAAGTGGGGGTTTAATCCGATCGGCCACAAGGACCGCGACGCCGCGTTCGAAGCGCTGAAGGCCGTTGGCGCCACGGAGCTCGCGCACAAGCCGCTCGGTGTCATGTCCGGGGGAGAGCTCCAGAGGATCTTTCTTGCGGAGGCTCTTGTGAGCAACCCTGACATTCTCCTGCTCGATGAGCCTCTCTCTAATCTCGACCTCCGAAGAGAGACGGAGCTCCTTCACTTAATGAATGACATCGTCAGGAACCGGGGGGTGACCGCCTTGCTCATCGCCCACAACATCAACCCCCTTCTGCCTCACCTCGACAAGGTAATGTATATCGCGAACGGCAAGGTCGCCACGGGGAAGCCTGAGGAGGTGCTGACATCCGAGAGCCTCACCGCGCTCTATGGCGTCCAGGTGGAGGTTCTGCGCGACCCGCGTGGTAACGTCGCGATAATCGGCGTAGAAGAGCATCACGGTGATCCAGGGGCGATCTAGGGTGAGCGGGAGCTTCAACATCAACCCCAACATCTTCTACGACCTGCAGCAGATGTGGCATTACCAGTTCATGCAGCACGCCTTTGAAGCAGGGACGATCATCGCGGTTCTAGCCGGTGTCACGGGCTATTTTGTTGTGCTCCGTCGATCTGCGTTCACCGCCCACGCATTCTCGGAAATTGGCTTCGCGGGGGCGGCGGCAGCAATCCTGATTAATGTCGCTCCGATTCTTGGCCTCTTGGGCGGCTCAATTGCCGGCGGCCTTGCGATAGCGGCACTCGGACGTCGCGCCACGAACCGTGACACTCAAATCGGCATAGTGCTTGCATTCTCGCTGGGGCTCGGACTCCTCTTCATCAGCCTGTATTCCGGCTATGCGACCGAGGCTTACTCGATTCTCTTCGGCGAGATACTCGGAATAAGCTCGGGCGCCGTCTCTCTGACCCTCGTAGCGTGCGCCCTGATTCTGTGCTTGCTGGGGTTCGTTTATCGGCCGCTGCTCTTCGCATCGCTAGACGAGGATGTCGCTGAAGCGAAAGGCATGCCGATGCTCTTCCTAGGCACGATGTTCATGCTGATTGTCGCGGTGTCGGTGTCTTTCGCGGTCCAGGTCACAGGCGTGCTTCTCATCTTCTCCTTGATGGTGACCCCTGCGGCGACCGCCACTTATCTCGCGAGGCGACCGCAGCGCGCCATCCTGATCTCGGTTGCGATAGGAGTCGCAGCGACCTGGGGGGGGCTCTTCATCGCCTATTACACCCCCTACCCCGTCAGTTTCTTCATAACCGCAGAAGTATTCGGCTTATACATCCTGGTGAGGGTCGTGCGCGAAATTTTCAGATATCGTGCTCCGCACGACATGACTCGGAAGTCGCGTCAAATGCGCATTGAACCAGGGCCGGCGTACACACGCGAAGGGCCGGAACCCTAGTTATTTTTCAAGGTCCGTCGCAACGCAGAACGGGCCAGCGCGTCACGGTTCGCCGGGGTCATTGCGCAGCTTTGGTCGTATTCGGGCTCGGGGACGTCATTAACAGACGATTCCTGTCCTTGCTTTTCTGAAGTCGCAGCTCTGGGTACATGCTTACTTGGGCTTGGGTGACGACTATCTATCTTGACAAGTTGTTCCTGCCCCAGAAGGAAATCTCAACCGATTGTCATGCATTATGAAGATAGTCGTGATGTTTATCATCGGGTTAATAGGTAATGCTTATATGTTAATAAGTCAGATGACTGGCTATGAGCAAGGAGCACAAAGAAGTCGACGCAATCCATGAGGAAGTACATGCAGTACACACAGAGGTAGACTCGCTGCACAGGGAGCTGGACAAAGTCCACAAGGAATTGGACGGCCTTCACAAGATGGTGGATTCACTCCACGGCGAAGTTCTGCGAAAAAAGTGAGCTTCCCACCCCTGGGCTACGTCGATTAGGCTGCTGACCGCAGGCGGGGGCCGAAAATCTTCTCGTAGACACAGAGTGATTCCCCACGGCCCCCGCTTTTTCTGTTTAGAAGACGGACGACTCTGGTACAGGGCAGAGGGACTTGCGATGCCCCTCATTTCGTCGAAAGTCTGACCTGGTTGGCGTTTGGCATTGACGGGGTGATTGATGTGCTGTCCCGTATTGGGCGACAACCAAAAGGCAGAGGAATCTCCCGATTGCCAAGGTTCCTCAAGGAAACCTCACAGTAGCCATGGTAGGGCGTGAGAACGGCCGGGTGTCAGGGATCTCTCGATATAATCCGGGCGTGGTAGAACTCCCGTAATGCGCGCAAGTCCATTCCATAGTCGTTGACGCTTATATTTGAGGCGCATAAGCCGTTCCGCACGGCCAAATTACTGAACAGCAGTCGAAGCGCAGTGAAGAGTTTGGTCTCGAGCGGAGGCCGGCCAGACGGAAGGAGCAAAATGACTAGAGCACGTCCCCGGAGTGAATTGGTTGAAAGCCAATCTTATTGAGAGCTGGCTCGAGCCAGACGTTTGCAGTCCGCCGCGTGAAAGGAGCGAGTTCAGATAGTTGGCGAGTCTTCTCTTCTTCTCCAGAAAGGAACTGGCCGTAGTTGTTGCGATTGGGCTAGTCACCGGACTAGTGGATCACCAAACCAACGCTTTGTTGTTCGCATTAGTCGCCCGTATTCACAGTGTGGTGTTGCTCAACGATTACCTCGACTATACGACTAGAGGCCCCATATTTGGGGACCTCCTCCAAACCTACTTTCAGTACGGGGCTATCCTCACAGCCTATCTCGTGAGAAAGCCGGCTTCTGCGACAATCGCGATGACAATCAATGGTCTCTGTCAGGTCTTCATTTATGGCACACATGACCCGCATCTTCTGTACGGGGTCCCAGGACTTGGCGCTGACGCCGTATTTGCATTCTTCAGTTACAAAAGGTATGACCTTCCGGTGGTTTGCCTAGCTGGAATTGCGAGCGCGATGTTCTGGTATCCTCTCGTCTACTTCATACACGGCATCTACCTGTATCCGGTCTCCTTCATCCTCGCAGACCTTGCAATTCGCGTCCTGGGAAGCACAGTTTGGAACGGACTTCTGGGAGCCGCTCTAGCGCTGATAATCCTGAACTTAGCCCGTCGAAGGGGACTCCAGCCAAGCTCGTCAGAATTCCAGCGTTCGGGTGATGCCACGAATCTTGCGAATGTCACCGGACTCCTGATGATCTCCTGCGCAGTTCTTCTGATGGTGCTTACCCATGGCATCTCATCTGTCTCGAATTTCTTTCTCAGCATAGGCCCCAAGATTCCGAGCGGCAATCCCCTGTTGGAAGAATACAACCCAGGATATGTCATTGGAATCCTCGTGATCTTTCTCGTAGTGACGATGTTGGTCCTTTTGAATCTCCTGCCGCGATACTCTGGTCAAGCGGAAGCCAAGAGTAGTTCCAGCGAGGGAGCCTCCCTCAAAGTTCGCCTTCAACGAGGAGAAGAGGCAAGGCGCGACCAAGGCCATGCCGCAACTCGTCAGGAGCCCACTTTGACGCAAGTGATAGAGGGCATACTCTCCAAACCCGTGCAAGTGGACAAGGTATATGGCTGGGGTGCTGTTATCTCGTGAAGAGATAGGTCGGTCTGAGAATGAGTTGGAGGCTAGTTATGATTTTAGTTTTTGTGGGAGAAGCCCTTGCAGTGGCTGCTGTGTACGCCATATGGGATGGTTTGTTATGATGTGGACAACTCTCGTCCATAATTCACAGTGACCGGAATTCCCAATGATGGCTAGGGCTCTCTCTCTCGAGGGTTGGTCAACCCCCGACGGTCGCCTCCATCATCCGCGGATGCGAGATTTTCATCTTTAAAGCGGAGTAGGGCGAGGTAAAGTCATTGAGTTCGCCCGAGGCTCAGACGGGGAAGAAGATGTCCCGGCGTCGCATGCTGCGCTCGGCGATACTCTTCTCTGCGGTTGGGGCGGGAATCATCCTCGGGCTGGATAGCCTGGTCAAAGCGGCACCTCCTTCCGCATCTGGCGCAGGGAGCACTTCCAAGGCTCCCTTGCTGACCTCTTCAAGCGGTGGGTCGAGCACCTCTGGCAATATGGTCACGGTCAAGGTGACGTACTTCGGGATGTCCCCTATCACCGTCAATACCAAAGAGGAATACTTTGCTCTCCAGAGCCCCGCCTACTTCCATGATCTCTTTAGCGATGTGGTGGACAAGCATCCTCTCCTCTCGGCGATGATGCCCACCATGGTGATATTGGTAGACGGCGTCCCCGGACAGCCCAGCACGGCGCTGAAGGATGGAGACGAGGTTGACCTCATCCCTGCCATCGCGGGAGGCTAGCCGGACGACCTGCCCGGTGCGAAGACCGCTGGAAAGGGTATACCATCTTCAAAAGCGCGCTTCCCGGGAAAGAGATAAATTCTCGGAAGCAAGGGTGCTCATGTTTGAAGGAGTCGCGGCCCGGTATCAGTTCGTCTATCGCTCTTGTCGTGGTGGTCATCATAATTGCCGCGGCCTTCTACATCGAGATACCGATGGTGTCAAAGGTAACAAGCACGTCCAGTTCATTATCGACCTCCGTTTCAACCTCAGCCGCCTCGAGTACGACCTCGGCGCCTTCCACCGGGACGCTCTCGCTCAGCACCCCGCAGCCTCTCATCGTGGCTCCCGACCAGGGCGAGACTGCCACCCTGAAGCTCGCCGCGGTAGGGACCGTCTCCGGCAACTATACGTTCTCGGCTTCCGGTCTCCCGGCTGGCGTAACCGCCAGCTTCAGCCCGAGCACCGTCAGCCTTCCTGCCCAGCTCCAGAATCCAGTCACGGTGACCCTGAGCGCGGCGAGCGGAGCGACCGTCGTCAACGCCACCGTGAAGGTGATAGCCACCGCCGGCTCGAGCGTATACAACCAGCCGTTCCCCTTGATGAGCGTCCAAGCCTTGGTCTTGATACAGGGTAACGCGTTCACGCCGAACTCCTTGACGGTAGCGGCGGGAGCCAAGGTTTACTGGCTCAATCTCGACGCCGGCGGAGGCGAGGTCGGCGTCACTACAGGGCACGATGTCACAGCACTGGACAAGTCCTTCTCGTCCGGGACAGGCAACCTCGTGCAGTACGACATCTACGGTCACACGTTTGCGACAGCGGGGACGGTCCCATACGAGAGCGCTGCGCAGCCCTCGATGACCGCCCAAGTTGTGGTTACGGGCTGATTCGCCTTCTTTCTCGTCGGCACGGACTGCCCTTTAGGCCCCGGTCGTTGAATACCAGCGCCGACTGCTGACGTGCGGCTTTCTTCCTGGCGGGGACTCCATACAAGCAGGATGCCTGGCGCGGCGTGTCACTGCGGTTGCTTGGGTCTCAGCAGGTAGACCATGGCTCCGGCGATTGTGCTTATCGCCCACACATTCAGAAGGACGACGCCAGGGAGGTAGATCCCTCCCCAGAAGAAGGGCGCCTTTATCGAAACGTAGACGAAGCTCGCCCCCGAAAGCAACGTCACGACCGCTATCGCCCAGTAGAAGGATGGGTTCCGCAGCAGAGACGTCGACGGCATGCCCGACAATCCAGGCCTGGCCTTTTTTAGGATTCTGCCGAGTCCGGGTAGCTGACAGAGAGGAGGGGTACGTCGTCTGTCTTGGTCGGCACGTGACTGTCCTCCTGTGCCGGCCATGAAGCAGCTGCCATGGGCGGGGCGTTAATTGGTGCGGAAGACCTCGTCCCCTCGCTGAGAATGAGGAGGACGTTCATCAGGCCCAGCAGCGTCCCGATGCAATAGATGAAGATCGATACTCCGATAGGGATCACGAGAGGGCCTATGATGTATGTGATGATCGACGAGCCGACCTGACCTACGAATGCGTAAGACCCGCCGATATATCCCGCCGTGAACATGAGGCTCGTCTGAGTGTAGACCGGCACCTCGATGAGGACTATGCTCGTGATCGCTAGAAACTTGTCACAAGACTCGGCTCCGGTGATGCGCCTTATCAGGTCCAACAACACCGCCCAGCCCAGGGTTCCCAGCACCCCAACGATGAGGAACACGAAATATGCTATGAACATCCACGTCCCTGGCCAGACCGTCAGCTTCAGAGGAAAAGCCAGCTGGGGGATGATGACCGGAGTGGTGAACGCGATCGCGGCGAACACGTTGAATATCGTGATGTAGAGGAAGTATCGCACTAGCCTTTCTAGGCTAAGAGACTGCACAACCTTCGCCGAAGAGCTGCTATATTTAACGGCATACTTGCTTTACGGATTTTCGTCGCAAGGTTTCAGAGCGCGCCCTTTCGAGCCGGCTTTGTCCGCAAGAGTGCGAGCCGGCAGCCTTTGGGACTGAGGACTTGTCCCTCTGAGCAGAGGTAAACGCTTTAATAATTTGATATGGCAAGCGTAGCTCAAGCACTTGGAAGGCAAAGTCTCTTCGCACGCCTTTGGACCTGGTCTCGAATGATGAGGCTCTTCTCTTCGACGACCAAGAGCACGGATCTCGCCAGGAGATTCGTCGGCCTTGGGGTATTCAACGTCATCCTCTCCGTGATATTCACAGCGGTCGTCCTCGACCCGTATCTCTGCGTCTCCGTTTCTCCTGGACAGTTCGGCTGCCACGACAACATGGTCACGAGCTGGCCCGGGACGTGGCTCTTCATAGGATACTTCACTTGGCTTATCGTAGGAGTTGTCGGCTCATTCGGATGGGCCGCCCTGTTCTACTTTGGGGACATGTTGCGCGGAAAGACCGAGGTCAGCACCTTCTTCTCTCGCGTACAAATGATCTTCTACGAGGTCGGCGTGCTGGGCGCCACCGCCACCATGGCAGCAATCGGCTACGTCGGAGGAGGAGTGATCGCTACGGGCGGAGGCGCGGCGGTGGCAGCCGAGGCGATCCAGCTCAACATCTTCCCGCAACTCTCGACCGACCCCTCATCGATCTTCAGCGACATGCCCGTAATCGTCGAGGCCGGCTTCATAGTGGTGGCGCTCCTCGGCGTGTTCTTGGGCGTCCTCGTATACATCAGCTCAAAGCCTTCGGGGGCCGCATAATCGTGTCGACTCCCAGCCGTAGCGACCAAGGGTTAATATCGCCCTTCCGCTCACACTCGACAAAGGCTGCATAATCATGGCAAACTTCAAACGTCCAGCACAGAGCTCTAGCAGGAGGCTGGCGATATCGGCCCTCGCAGTCGCAGTGGTAGTCTTCGTTGCCATCGGAATTGCAGTCGAGGTGGTCTTCCTTCCAAAGGCCTCCTCGTCAGGCGCCGCGACGACGTCGACAGCGTCAGGCGCCTCATCCTCGGTATATTGCTCGTCAAGCTCGTCAAACTGTCCGACACCCACGACCACGGTGAAGGCTGCGGTAACGCAGTGGGTGGCAGACTTCAACAGCCGTGACGTTACGGCGTTGACCAACTTCTACTCGCAGGACGCCTCGGTCACTTGGACAGGCGGGGGTGCTGCAGGTGCTGGTCTGGACGGGGGTTACAGCGGCCTGGAGAACATCAAGATTCTCTACGGCTCTTCGATCGGTAAGACCACTTTCTTGACTGCAAGCATAGCAAACTATGCTGAGACTCCTGTCAACCCATCGAACGTCGGCGTGACGTTGACGCTAACCATGGCCGGGAACAGCAGCGTGGTCGGGGCGCTGAGCATCACGGTGGATGCGACCCAACAGTGGAACTACATAGGAGGGCAGTGGCAGATTGTAAAAGAGACATGGAACTACGTGACGTTCAACGAGGAATTCCCGGTCTCCGCCACAACATTCCCCCAGTGGACAGCAATGAAGGAGGGACTTAGCCCGAACCTGGTATCTGAGAAGAGCTTCGAATGGAACGCAGGGCCATATATCGCCGCCTCAGTGTATGCATTCCTGTTCGGGGTGCTCGCGCTAGGCGTAATGAAGTACAGGAGAAGGCCCAGCCGTCAATAGCGCGGCCGGGACAGCCGGGCCTTCCGCGCACACCCTCTCTCTACTCGGTCTCACCCGAAGCTCGGTGGCCGGGGGTCGATTGCGCCTTCAGTCAGTGAATGCAACTGGGACAGGCGCTAGTTCAAGACCGCATATCTAACCGGGTAGACTACCGCGGCCCGCACTCGTAACGTTCACCCCTGATCACTCTTGTTACGCCAACGGGACACGTCTCGGATGGATTCTCCGTTTTCTGGCGCTCTTGACTAATTCTGAATAGCAATCGGTCGAATCTAGTTCTCGCCAATTCTTCAAACGCGCGCAGATGTTTGAAGGAACGTGTTTGGAAGAAACTATATAATCACGAAAATCCCACCGAAGGTGATGGTTCGCTATCGCGCTGTCGCGATATCTATTATCCCATTGCTTGTGATATCCACGGTCTTCGGAATCCTTGCTGCGTCACCGGCGAGTGCACAGTCTTCGACCGCCGCTCCAGGGGCCAACTGGGAGTACATCAACTACAACCTCAACGGGACCAATGACTCTCCGCAGACCTCGCTCAGTCCGAGCAACGTGGGCTCGCTCGTAATGAACTGGACCATCCCTATGCCCCAGTCCGACCCCACCTGGGCGCAAGCACCAGGTGCGCAGTGGGCAGTCGAACCAGGGGCAGACTCTCCTCCTCTTGTCGTAGACGGGATCGTGTACATTGTCACCAACCAGGGTGTGCTCTACGCCTATAACGCTGAGAACGGTGTCCAGGTCTGGACCAAGGCAATCACCGTGAACTACCAAAGCGCGCTGGCGAACGTGCCCATCATCGAGCACCAAGTGGGCTCGGGTGCGCTTCCTCCGTGCACGTCCACGACCTGCACGTACACCGATACGTTCTGGTGCAGCAGCGCTGTGAACCCAAGTGCGAACTGTGCTTCGCCCGTTGACCACAAGCACGGCATCAATTACATCACGATAAACGGAGAAGGGATCATTAGCGTCACAGGCTTTGCATGCGAGCTCTGGGGCTTCGACGCCATCACGGGCGACCTTGCCTACCACATAACGAACATCTGCGTGAACGTGACCGGGGACGGGAACGGCGCCTATCCTGCCACATACACGTCTGACCCCCCCGAATATTACAACTCACCGGGTGGAGGGGAGCTCCTGTACGTGATGGGCGGCTACACCGACATGGGAGGCAGGACGTTCCTCGGGGCATTCAACGCCAGCGCCGTAGTGGCTGCCGGCGCGAAGGGCTTCGACGGTGCGATGAACGGCGCCCCGGCAGGACAGGGCCAGCTTTGGCAGATCTTCCTCCAGCCGCCCAGCACTGGGGACGCCCAATGGGACTATGAGAACTGCAACGTAGGCTGGGTCTTCGACTACCCCGCCTTCATGGCGAACGGGACGAAAGCTCTCCCATGCTCGGCGATTCCTGACAGCGTGAAGTCGATTGGGCAAACCGCGACATCGCCAGGGGGAGACTGGGGGGTCCCGAAGGCTGCGGCCTCTGGCGTTTCAAGCTCCTGGGGGCAATACGCGATCGACAACAAGACGGGAATAATGTACTTCGGCACCGGTGAAGCCGGCCCGTTCGAGTACTGTTACGGGCCAACGTGCCCTGCTGACCCGAACGAAAGGCCGGGGCTGAACCTCTACTCATCCTCCGAGCTGGCTGTAAACCTCAACACCGGCAAGATCGTATGGTGGTTCCAGCTGGTCCCGCACGGCCTCAGCGACTGGGACAATTCTTGGGCGACCATCATCGGGACGACGAACGGCACCCAGTCCATCTTCAAGTCGGCGAAGGACGGCATACTGTTCTCCTTGAACGCCGCGACCGGCGCGCCGAACTGGGTCTTCATTAATCCCGCCATAAAGTTCGCCCCTGGCTTAACGCCCGGCGACCCGACAAGCGTGGCGGCTATGAGCGAGCCGTGGCCCGACTACCCCAACGCCTCGTGGATCCAGGAGCCGGCATTGGCCGGCTCGCTCGAAGAGGACCTCGCGTATGACGGACAGAACATATACGGCGCCTGGTTCAACAGTTCGCCAAACGTGGAGGTCGTCGACAATAACACGCAGTACGCGCAAACTTTGAGGACGATTGCAGCCCCGGACAACGTCACGGTCACCGCCGTAAACGGGAACACGGGCGTCCCCGTCTGGAGCAGATTCTTCAACGGGTTCGTCTTCAGAGGCGGGATGACCGTGACCAACGGCATGCTCATAATGCCTACCGGAAACGGCACGATCTACTTCCTGAGCACCAAGACCGGGGCCACAATCAGCAAGCTCTACATCGGTGCGCCGCTCTTCGTCGACCCGACGATAGGACAGGCAGCGAACGGCGAGTTCGTTCTGTTCCAGATAATCGGCGGAGGTCGTTGGCTGGCGGCAGGCGACGTGGGGCAGACACAGACACAAGCGGGAGCGCTAATGGCGTTCACGTTGGGGACCGGTGTAGCGAGCGGAACCACGTCGACTTCGACCACCGTTGTGGCGATGGGGACAAACCTGCCGCTCAACTACATCTCATATGCTGCCGTCACGTTCGCGATAGTCGTGACAATCGCGAACGTAGTCATCCGGGGCCGGAATCGGAAGTCGGGCGGATAACGCGTAGAGGGCCCCCCTGAAGGGGTGGTATCCTCTTAGGAAACGCTTCCAGCCCTGCAAGAGGCCGGAAAACGGCGGTTATGCCGGCATCCGGTCTACCGGGAACTCTCTCTCAAGTTCCGCAAGGTCGTTCTCGCTTAGACGCCAATCGCTTCCTCCGAGGTCTTCTACCACGTGGTTTGGCCGCGAAGCCCTGGGTATCGCGAAGACCCCTGGCTTCGAGACCAGCCAGTTCAGGGCCACCTGCGCCGGCGTCTTGGAGTTTCTGCGGCAGATGGCCTCGGTCTTTGAGTCCGGTTTTGCGAGCACGCCGTGGCCGAGCGGATAGTATGCTAGCACCGCAATCTTGTTCTGCTGGCAGTAGGGGACGATGTCCTTCTCGACCTTCCTGTGGATCAGGCTGTAGTTCACCTGGCTGGCGGCAACCTCAGACCTTGCCAAGGCAGCGTTCGCCTCTATCGTCTGCTGGACCGAGAAGTTGCTCACCCCGATAGACAGTATCTTTCCTTTCGCCACCATCTCCTCCATGGCCCCCATCGTCTCTCCGATGGGGACGCTGCTGTTCGGGAAGTGGATCTGGTAGAGGTCAACGTAGGTCAACTCCAGCCTCTTGAGGCTCTTGTCCAGCGCCATCACGAGATCGTCGCGATGGAGATGGTCCAGCCACACCTTCGTGGCGATGAAGAGCTCGTCCCTCTTCCTCCCGCGAACGGCCTTCGCCACGAACGGCTCGGAATAATAGGCCTCTGCCGTGTCGATGAGGTTGATCCCCCCTTCCAGCCCCGCGCGGAGCGATTTGACCCTCCTCGAAGCGCCGAGGGACACCCCGTGCTTGGCTATCCTAATCCAGGGCTTGTCGTAGTATGTCCCCATGCCGATTTCGGTCACCACGGCGCCCGTCTTGCCGAACTGCTTGGTCATCAATCCGGCATTCTAGCCTCGCAGTCGGGGACTGTGTCGGAGGGGGTCGTCATCATCGCTTTACCGCTATAACGGCGTCTTGGCTCGCGTGCTTGGACGGGCTGCCCCCCAGGCGGTATTGCTCCAGTTCGCTCGACTTTTGGGTCGTCTCCGCCCAAGTGCCTCGCACGACCGGCTCGACGATCGACAGCCCCACGCGCGAGTACAGGTCCCGCACCCACGACTCTGGGTGCGCGATGAAGTGGGCGGGGTCATCGGTGGTCCTCACCCTGCAGTCTCCGTACTTGTAGATCAGGCGGGGCATGCTCCTCCCCTCGTCCACTATGGGGAGCGTCCTTTCGTTGAGGAGGCAGAAGGTGGCCAGCGTGGTCCCACCAGACTTCAGGACGCGCTTCGTCTCGGCGACGAAGTTCGCCACCTCCTCGGGCAGCATGTGTGTGTAGAGCGAGCCGGCGAACGCAAAGTCGAACTGATTGTCCTCGTACGGGAAGATGAGCTCTGCCGCCCCGGTCTTGCCGGCTGGGTTGTATCTCTTGTTGAAGGTGTCGGCGGTCCTAAAATGGAAGTTGGGGAATCTCGGAGTGATCTCGCTCTGGGCCCACTCCACGGGCTTCCTCGCCGCGTCGAACCCCTCGTATGCGGCGCTCGCATCCAAGTAATGCGTGAGCGCGCGCGCGACCCTCCCGCAACCGCAGGCGATGTCGAGAAACTTCGCGTCCGGCTTGAGGCCTGTCAGCGCCTTGAACCCCTCCACGTTCCTATCCCCGGCAAACCTGTAGAGCCTAGGGTCTGCGAAGGGCCCAATGTGAAGCCTGATCCGGAGCGGCGGCGTGAGCGGGTCTCTCCACCCAAGCGCGCTCTCGACCAAGTTCGTCGTCTTGTCGAAAGCCCTTGTCGCCCCCGGCTGTGCGGACGCGGGAATCACCCTCTTGACGGCCCCGATGACGTAGCCTGTGACCTTCGACGTCGTCTCCGCGAGGTGGGTGCCTACCATGTCAGGACATCGCTCCGGCCTGCTTGAGCTGCCTTCTCGGCGATTGAATCGCCCCGCGGCCTGCTTGAATCATGCACCGACTCGAGTCTCGCGAGGGACGAGTTCAAGAGTTTACTATACTTGTTGGATGTCACGGCCCGAATCAGCTCGGTGCCGAGGCCCGCCGCCTAGAAGCTGTATGTGTTCGCCTCCAGCTGCGCCTGAGCCGCGTCAAGCGCGGCCTGGGCGGTGGAGGCGCCCGTGTAAGCGTTGAAGACCTGTTGCGCGATAATGCCCGCAGCGGCGTCCGAGCCCTGGAACGGGGGAACGTATCCTATCTGCCCCGAGGCCAGTATCTGCTGCGAGAGGCGCACGGGGTCGTATGTGGGTGTGGCTATTATTTCCTGGACGAAGGATGAGTCCGCTGCCGAGATCCGGCTGGGGACGTATCTCGTCAGGGTGTCTGCGACGAGCATCATCTGCGTGCCAGTCGCCGTGGCCCACTGGAGCCACAGCCAAGCCGCTTCAGGGTTCTTGGAGAACTTCGATATCCCTATCCCGTCGCCGATGTAGGTCGAGTAGGCCCCGCTCGGTCCAGCAGGGTTCACGGAGTATGCCGTGTTGTTCTGCTCGACGGACCTGAGCGGGTCGTCTATGAGGACCGAAAAGTCCTCGAACGTGATCGCGTTTGCTGCCTGGCCGTGGGCCATGGCCTCGACGCATTCGTCCCAAGTGAACGTGATCGAGGAGGGGAGGGTGTAAGGATAGAACCTGACGAAATTCTCCAGCGCCTGGACGTTCTCGGGCGCATTGACCGTCGGGGTTATGCTCTCCCCGTTGATATCCCAGAGGCGACCCCCAAAGCTGTAGAGGTGGTTTGTGAACTCGTGGAATATGGGGGTCGTGGTGGAAGCCTGGCTGACGCAGCCGAAGATGTCAGTGGAGGCGCCTATGGTCTTCACTTGGTCGAAATAATCGTCCCAGGTCACGGGTTGCTGCAGCTGGAGGGAGCTGTAGACGTCGGTCCTGTAGTATCGTATCATCACCGGGGTGTTGTAAGGGAAGCAAAACACCTCGCCGGGGGGCGTCGGCGCGTCTGGGAGCACCGGCGGGTACGTCCCGATGAGGTTCATGGGTGTCGCCAGGAAGTCGCTCAGGCTGAAGCCTGGGTAGGTTATGTCAGGGTATGTGTCGGCCAGGACCTGCGGCGGAATCAGGTACTGGTTGAATGCGGTGATGTCGAGAGAGTCGAAATCGATGATGTCTATCGCTGGCGATGCGGTTTGGACGGCGAGCCTCGTCTTCTCTAGGTTGATGATGTAGGGCTCGATGTCATACTCCGCGACTATCCCGGACGCGGAGTAAAAGTCGATGTCGAGGTTCTGCAGTGCCCTGTAGTCGGGTTCGTCCTGTAGGTTTACGGCGACCTTCGTCCCCCTGAACTTTCCGGAGACCGACTGCAGCCAGCTGAGGAATTCCTTGTACTCGCTCGGGACGGTAGGGTCGGCTAGTCGAGACTGCAGCGCTCCACTTGCGGTAGAGTTGGAGCCTGCCTGGCTCAGCACGCTAGAGGATCCGCTCGGACTCAACGCGGCGTATGCCGCGGCCGCCGCGGCGCCGGCCCCGAGAATCGCGCCGGCTTTGAGAAAGTCTCGTCTATTCATTTGGCCACCAGGTTGCGGAGAGCCGAGGGAGATGTGTCATCCCCCTTTGGGCACGACGTGGAGGTGGGACCGGGTCCAATTTAAGACCTCTTACGGGAGCGAGGCTCTGCTCCCTCTGATCAGGGAGTTCAAAAAACCGTTAAATCAAGTTCGAACGCGGATTACGATTGAGGAAAGGCCCTGTGGAGCAGCGAGTTTCTCATGGCTAGTGGCGTTCGCTCTCTCAAAACCAGGGCAAGCGATGAGGCAGCGGGCACGGCTTCTCATAAGGTGGGAGGCGGCCTCTATTCCTACGGGTATCCGCGCAACATCTTCTCGTGGTTCTTCCTGGCAAAGAGGCACGCCTACGTCAGATCGATACTTCGCAACTCGTCGAATCTGGACGTGGGTTGCGGCGACCACAAGATAACCGTGTCGAGCATCGGCGCGGATTTGAGAAGAGGAAAGAGGCCAGAGGTGGTGTGCTCTGTCCTAAGCCTTCCATTTGCCGACAAGACCTTCGATTCATGCACCATGCTCGAGGTGATAGAGCACATGGACGCAGAGAAGCAGAGGCGGGCGCTCGGAGAGGTCAATCGGATCCTCGTGGACGGAGGGCAGTTTGTCATGTCGACCCCCAACCTCATTTTTGGTCTCTTTCGCATTGTCTGGTTTTTCTGGGAGCGGACCAGCGGGAGACAGTGGTTGCACGAGCACGTCGGGATGCTCGGCAGCGACGAGCTCCAATCGCTCCTCGTGAGCCTCGGGTTCGTCATCGTCAGCAACAGGAGGATAGCCGTATTCGACAGGATTTTCGGGACCGAGAAGTGCCCTGCATGACGGAGGCCGGCGAGCCACGGCTCGGCGCCCGCCTGTCGCATTTGTCGGATCGGCGCTTCAAGACGGTCGTATATTCGACTGGGTTGGCCCTCTTCTTGCTGGGCATCTGGCTTCACCTGCCCTACGGCGGCGGCAACGTCTACACAGACATCACCTACGTCTTCCAAGAAAGGGTCTGTCAGGTTCACCCCGTCGAGTATGGCCCTCTCACGGTGTCCTGTCCTCTCTCCGTTCCCCTTCTCGTATCGTTCAGCGAGTACCCGGTGATAGTGTCGCTGTTCATGTATGTCATGGGGGTGCTCGGAGGGGTCTTCCCTGGGGATCTCCTGAGGAACTACTACCTGGTCAGCTCGGTCGTCTTGGCCGTCCCCACCTTCCTCTCGATCCGAGAACTGATGAAGATCCTCGAGATCAGGGGGGCGTCCCGGAACAGGATACTCTGGTACTTCGTCATCACGCCAACGTTCATCTTCATGACGCTCCTGAACTGGTACATCATCGGCGTCTACTTCACGCTGAGGGGCTTGCGGGGGTATCTTCGGGGCGAGGGCATGCTATGGAGCGGCTTCCTTCTTGGGCTCTCCGCGGCGTCAAACTTTGTCACCGCCGTCCCGGCTCTAGGCCTGGTCTTCGCCGCTAAGACGATGAAGGAGAGGGTCGTCCTCGCAGCGGCCGCCGGAGGGATCTACGCGCTCATCAACGCGCCCTTTCTCATTCTCAACTCGGGGCTCTGGTGGCAGTCATGGAATTACATCTACACTTGGAACACGGAGGATTCCTGGATGGGGGCCATATTGCTTAATCCCTATTCACCGTATCGGCACCTCATCCCGCCCCTCGTCTTCGGGGGGTTCCTCGCCGGGATGGCGTGGATGAGCTATCGCAGAACTACCGGCGACCCCCTCGTGTTCGCGTTCGTCGCGATGTTCGGGTACACCTTCGCGACTTACATCTACGCCCCTCAAATGAATCTCGCCCTGCTCCCGTTCTTCGTCCTGCTGCCTGTGGCTAGCGGCTACTGGGAATTCTTGGCCTTCGACGCGACCAACACGTTGATAATAATCCTCGGAGTTTCGGAGGTTCTTCTCCCCTACGGGATAGACTACTACCAATTGTTCCACCCCGCCAATCTGACGTCGAACCTAGTCTTCTGGCTAGGGGTATTCAGGTCGCTGTGGCAGGGTAAGTTCGTCCTATGGAATAGAATCCCGGGCTCCCTCTCCCTCTCGGGCCCGGAGGGAACGGCGTCGAGGCCGCCGGTGTCCGGCGAAAAGGAGGCTGTTTCTGGTGGGTAGAGAGGGCGCGGAGAGGTTCTTGACCTTGGACCATTGGCTACCGGGCTCGACGCTTGAGCGCGGACCTCTGACCCGTGCTTGGCCGCCGGCCCACATCTTATGTAGACTTCCGTTGCATAACGGCACGGCTCAATTCTACGAACTTGACTCAGCAACAGCAGGATAGCCGCGTCCGACAGGCTTCTGGAGAACGAGGAGCTCCCGTCGCGACGGAGGCTGGCGCACCTGGTATCAGTGGCCGCCTGTCCCGATTATCGGACCGGCGCTTCAAGGCGGTCGCGTACTCGACGGCTCTCGGCCTCTTCTTGCTGGGCATCTGGCTCCACCTGCCTTCCGGCGGCGGCAACGTGTACACCGACATCACCTACGTCTTCGAGGATAGGATCTGCCGGTTCCCTCCCGGCTTCGACTTTGCCCAGACCTTCGCAGTGTGCAACCTTTCCGTCCCCTACCTCCAATCTTTCAACGAATACCCAATCATAGTCTCCATGTTCATGTACGTCATGGGGGTGCTCGGAAAGAGCCTCCACGGGGACCTTCTGGAAGACTACTACCTGCTCACCTCGGTCGTCCTGGTCGTCCCCACCTTCCTCTCGATCCGAGAGCTGATGAAGCTCATCGAACTTAGGGGGGCATCCCGGAACAGGATACTCTGGTACTTCGTCATCACGCCGACCTTCATTTTCATGACGCTCCTGAACTGGTACATCATCGGCGTCTACTTCACGCTGAGGGGCACGCGGATGTACCTGGAGGGAGGGAACAGGGCCTGGAGCGGCGTCCTGTTCGGCCTCTCAGCCGCGTCCAACTTTGTCACCGCCATACCCGCGCTGGGCCTCTTCATCGCCTCGAGGACGATGAAGGAGAGGATCATGCTCGCGGGCGCAGCCCTCGGGACCTACGCAGCATTCAACGCGCCCTTCATCGTCCTAAACAGCAGCCTGTGGCAGCAGTCCTTCCAGTACATCTACAGCTGGAACATCGAGGACTCGTGGATGCAGGCGATACTCGTCAACTTCTATTCCCCCTACCGGCACCTCATCCCCCCCATCGTGTTCGGGGGCGTCATCCTTGGGATGGTCTGGATGAGGTACCGCGGGACGACGCGCGACCCCCTCGTGTTCGCGTTCGTCGCGATGTTCGGGTACACCTTCGCGACTTACATCTACACCCCTCAGATGAACCTCATCCTCCTCCCTTTCTTCGTCCTCCTGCCCGTGGCCAGCAGCTACTGGGAGTTCCTCGGATTCGACATCGCCAATGCGCTTATCATAATCCTAGGAGTCTCCGAAGTTCTCCAGCCATTCGGGATAGTCTACTACGACTACTTCCATCCCATCGATTATGTGTCGGTGGTATTCTGGATAGAGGTGATTAGGTCGGTCTGGCAGGGGAAGTTCTTGCTTTGGAATGGGATCCCAGGTTCTCTCTCGCTTCGGGGCTGGAAGTGGAAGGGGCCGAGACAGGCGACATCTCGCGAAAAAGAGAGTGTTTCTGCGGGTGGCGCCAGACCGGCGACATGACGTTGGAGCGGACAGAAAGGCTAGCGGCTCGTCCGCGCCCAATAGTGGCGAACCACGGACGCCGCAATCAGTAGCAGCATGATTATGCCAGTAAACATCACAGAAGCGGCGGCTACGGTGCCGATTTGAGACGTGCTCTCGTTATAGTATTGCAGGAGCAGCGTCGTGAATGTTGGTGTCGCTGCCGTCGCCAGGATTACGACGCCGCCCAGCTCACGCATGGAATCGATTAGAGTGTAGACGAAACTGTTGAAAAGCCCCTCCTTGATCAGCGGCATCAAAATCCGTGTGAAGGTCCTGCTGAATCCCGCGCCAGCTACCTGAGACGCGTCCTGGAGCTCGTCCGATATCTGCACCATATTTCCCGACACGATTCGCGTCGAAAATGGAAGCCGTATGAAGACCAAGGCTATCACAAGGGGCCAAATCGTCCCGTAAATCACATTCGCGCCTGGGATGAGGAGGAACGTCCAGAAGAGGGCAACCCCATAGACCACCCCTGGGAACGCGAGGGGCACCGCCGAGATGAATTCTGCGAAGCTCGCTCCCTTGGTCTTGCTCTTAAGAGCGGTGTAGGAAAGCAAAGCTCCGACGACCGTAGCGAGCGTCGCGGCTATGAGACCAAAGGAGAGCGTGGTTCGCAAAGAATCTACCAAGAACGGTATTTTCAGAGCGCTAAGATAGAAGGTCGGAAAGTTGAATTGTACGCTGTTCAGGTTGGAGGCGAAAATTGTCGCGCTGGACATGAGCACCAAGCCGGCAAATGGGAGGATGAATTCGAAGAACAGGATAGCAAAGCAGACCAGGCATGCCAAATATCGAAAGGAGCCGAGTGTCTGCAAGTGCGCCGCCTTGGGTCGACCGGTGACGACCTGGAACCTGAATTGGCTCCGGGTGGACAATATGTACCCGGTGACGCAAGCAATCGTGATTGCCGCATAGAGGACGCTCACGTCACCCGCGCTCCCATATGCTGGAGGAACTCTCTGCTGCGCGTAGAAGTAGACCTCGGTAGACAGAAAGTGAAGTCCTCCGGGCGTGCCAAGGATGAATGGCAGCTCGAATGCCCCAACTCCGCCAATTATCGCGAGAAGGAAGGCGGAGAGGACCGCCGGTCTGACTAGCGGAATGGTAACCCTCCCAAAAGTACCGAGGATGCCTCTACCTGCCACTCTCGAAGCCTCTTCCAGCGATGGGTCCAGGGATTTCATTGCTGCCAGTGTGATGAGGTAGACTATCGGAACATTCGTGAAAGATTGGACGAATATCAGCCCGCCCATATTGTCTATGTTGAGCACCGGTGCGCTTGCTCCAAGAAGAAGTTTCAACATGGAATTGATTATTCCGGTGTGCTGATTCAGCATGAATGACCATGAAAATGCCTTGAAGAGGAGCGGAATGCTCAAGCCCAGAAGGGGAAGCAATTCTAAGATGCGCTTGCCGGGAACGTCAGTCCTGGCGACAAGCCAGGCAAAGGTTGTAGCGAAGATGGTCGTGAAGATCGCGCTGATGACGCTGAATTCTAGCGTGTTTTCTATCAGGTTCCAGGTGCTCGGGAGACCGATGAACCGCCAGAATGTGAAAGAGGAACTGCCCAGCAAGGGGAAGAAGGAGAGTCCGACGATGAGGGCAAATACAGGAACCAGGAGCAGGGCGAAAACGATTAGGGATATCGCTATCAGGGTCCTAGTCCCGTACATCCGACCCACTCGCCTCTAGGCTAGGTCGCCGGATCCTTGATCGTCCAGAATTGCAGGAAGAACCTCTCCAAGGCGCGGGGTCTGTTGCATGTCTGCTTCATGGCCAACCCAGGAAGCAGTTACGCGCCAAAGATGGCCTGAAACGCGTCGCTCCATGCCCCGGGGTTCTGCAAGAGCGGTGTGTTTGCATATGAGCCGTACGCGTCAACGAGTTTTTCGTCTGACGGGAGGTATGAAAGCAGCGGCGTGCCAATCGAGGCCTGGTATGGGAGGTGGTTGGTTTCTTCAACGCCAAGTTGTCCCTGGGGGGAGATGTCCCACGCCTCGAAGAGTTTGGCCATCGCCGGATGCTGCGCTCCCGCCGTTATCGCGACCACACCCGGAGTGTAGATCGTTGGTTCGATGTCGACCAACTTGAGCGGCACGTTCGGGCTCCCCTTGACCGCCGTTATGTAGCTGTCGAGGGTGTCGATCCCGAGAGCCGCCTGCCCGTTCAAGACATCGGACTCTGCGTATCCAGCGGTGGACGTGATTATCGGGTTGTTCGCCGCGATCCCTTTCATCAGCGTCGTCCAGCTCGAGTTGCCCATCGTGTTGTAGAGGTAGTAGAATTCCGCCGTTGTTATCGACAGGTCGGCGGCGCTCTGGAACGCGATCTTCCCGTTGTAGATCGGGTTCGCAAGGTCTGCCCAACTCGTAGGGACCTCGTTGGCGGGGAGCAGGGTCGGGTTGTAGATCATGTCGACCGGGGCGAGGTCCTCCACGACCCAGGCTGGACCTACGTCGCCGGCAGAGTAGTTCATCACGCTAACCTCCGGGCTCGTGTAGTTCAGAAACGCACCGCCTTGGTACACAGGAATCAGCGGGGCCAAAGTACCCGTCGCGACGTCCGCCTCGATGTTCTTCGTATCGTAATCGGACAAGAGGTGCGTTGTCAGGTCGGAGGCGGACCAGCTGACGTAGTTGACCTTGCCTTGCGCCCAGGGGAACTGTTGGTCGAACAGAGGGCCATAGTACTCCTCCCAGTTGCCAGAGTCCTGCGTGGTGAAAATCGTAAGACAGTACGACGTCTGCTGGGCGCACTCCGCTTTCGCGGCTGGCTCAAGCTCTTGTATGACGGCCGCGGTGGCCGATGTGGTATTGATCGAAGAGGCGCTCGTCGCAGTACTGGCGGTGGTGCTTGTGGAAGCGCTAGAGCTTTCAGCCGTGCTAGTGGTCACAGCGCTCGTCGTGGTCGAGATGCTGCTGGTGACCGTAATGGTTGTAGCAGGGCCGCCGTACGTGAGAAAATACCCGCCGAAGGAGGAGACTACCAAAGCAGCAACCACAACAATAGCGGCTAAGGTCCTTGAAATCCCGACTCTCGGGCGGTGCACCATAAGAGCCCACACGTTTGAACTCGTGCCATGTAGTTAAGCATTGGGTTTGGGACGACTCGTGTGCGTCGAGAGTATGGAGATGCAGTTGGACAGGCACCAACGGCCAACAACGATTCTCGTCGGCAAAATCCGAAAGCCTTTGCCTGCGCACTTCTCTAGCGGGAATGGGAGCTTCTTATTCGATTACGCCAATGAATGCCCGTTCTCGCAATGGCAACGCCGTTCGGGAGATGCGAGTCCTCTTCGATTCAATTCGTGACTGTAATGACCCCGTTCTGGCCTCCCACGCCTGGGGGCCCAAAGTACATGCAGTAGTACGGGTAGCTGCCTGCAGTATTGAACGTGTAGCTGAATGAATCAAATGAGTTGCCGTTGAGCTGTGGAGACATGACATTGATTGTTTCGAAGGTGACATCGGCGAAATTTTCCGGCCCTGGAATTCCTCCGTAGTCCAGCCACCAAACGGTCGACCCTGCCGTGACGGTAAGATTGGCCGGGCTGAATTCGTTACCGTAAGCGACGACCAGGTACTGGACGACCTGAACCGTGAAGGCTACTTTCGCCGTGTAATTGCCCGACGACCCGTCTATGGTGATAGTGTAGTCTCCCGGCGCGATTGTCGGGGATGCGGCAAGGTTTAGCTGCAAGTCCACCTCTCCTCCGGTTAGATCAACCTCCTGGTATAATTTGTCGACGAGGTCGCTATAAAAAAAGCGGAGATAGAGGCCGCTCGGTACCGAAGCGTTGAGGGCGACCAGCTCGTCTCCCACCTCCAATGGCGCTCCCTCGGCTTCGCGGGAGCTTGGGAGCGGAACTACGGCAACGATTGCGTAGCTTAGGTTGGCTCCAGGAGCGAGGAGTATCCTTGGCGGCTCGGTGCTCATTACAAAATCGAAGAGGGGTGCTGACGGCGTGATTGAAGATGTGGTCGCAGTCGAGCTGACCGAACTGGTCGAACTGACAGAGCTGACCGAGGTGGTCGAGGTGGCTGAGCTGACGGTGGCCACCGTTGTGCTACTCGGGGCGGAGGTCGTAGACGCAGAGCTCGTATACGCGGAGGTACTTGGCGCGACGGTTCGAGTGACCGTGGCGCCCTGTCCGGTTTTTGGATAGGAAACGCCAATTGCACCTCCGATCACTATCACGACGATGACCATAATGGCCACGGCCGTCCTACCTATGGCCGGACGGTCCTTCCCGGCGAGCAACATTACTCTTCCTCCGCGATTCTGCCGTTGCTCTTAACCATTACCATGATAAATTATCCACAGCCTCAAACGGCCTCGCGAAACTCTTGGCCCTGAAAAGGGGCCCGTGTCCAGCGGCAAGCACAGGGCCGGACCTCTGTCCTTTGGCGGGCGCGGAGAGATTCGCAGCCGACAAAGTTCTAATACGAGGATTGGTTGAGTTTGCAAACTGCGTCTAGCATGAAAAGGACAGCAGCGCTTCTCAAGGTGACGGCTCTTGGACTGGTCCTGGGCTTAGTTGCAGCGGGCGCTTTGGCCGTGTATTGCTATACGCTTCCTCCCAGCGGCTCGGGCAGCGCAGGGGCCGCCTTGACCTCCTCCGGTTCGGTAAAGCTGCTCACAAATCAAGTTCCCGGCACGCAGTACATCACGGTTGAGTACAACGGAACGAGCTACCAGGTCCCGGCGAAGGGACCCAACTCCCCCTCGTTCCCCTGCCCGGTGGGCACGGCCCCAGCCCTTTGCACCCTCCTGCAAGAAACCTGCGGAAACGGCGTCGGCGCCGCCCAAGAACCATGGAAGACGTGCTACAACTGCGTCTTCGATGCAGGCTGTTCTGGAGACAACAGTTGCGACCCGTACACACATGCGTGCTCAAGCCCGGCGACTGCGTGCATGGTCGTCGAGGGCTACGGCGGTCCGTAGCCGCTGCGAAACCTGACCGGCTATCTGGCTCCTCGGCTTGATTCAACGGCCCCTTGGCCGCTCGTCCCCGGTTGTCTCCTCTTCCGCGTCACTAGGGCGACCCCAGTGAGGGTGACAACGACCGCCGCCCCTACTGCGAACGACATGAACAAGCGGTCGCCGGAGAGACCTGAGCCGCCTGGCGTCGCGGCGATTTGCACGTTCGTCAGCTGCAAAGTAGTGCCGGCGTCCTCCACGAAGGGATATGCCGGATTATCGTACTGCTCATAGACTACTAACCTCGCGAAGACCGTCGCATTTGCGACCTGCCCGGGAGAGAGCCCGAATTGAGAGTCGTTTAGGTCGAGGGTCACGTTGAACGGGCCCCATCTTCCCCCTTGGTAGAGGATGACGCTGCTCTGAGCCTCCTGAGCCGTCGCAGACTTGCTCGCAGTGTTGATGATGACTTGCAGGACCTGCCTCTGGCTCTGTATCTTCCATCCCGAGAGCAAGGTAAGGTAAACGAAAAACGTCACGTTCGTCTTGACGCCCGCGTGGATGACCGGCGGTACCGAGTAGAACAGAGTGTAGTTGCTTTGGTTCTGGGAGAAGGTCGAACCGAAGGTGTAAACGACGCTCCCGGAGGCAGCGGCTGCTCCGTGTGCCGACCCGAATGTCATCAGTCCCACGAGGAGGCATGCGAAGATTCTCAGCTGCACCTTCGTCGGGGTCCTGATGTGGTTCATGGCTCGTCCCAATTCCCTTTCAACAGAGGGGTGTTCTTGGGAAGCGACCAAGCGGTGACATTTAAGTCGCATTCGAGAACCGCCTATAGTTCGTGAGGGATCAGCCCAAGGATGGCCGACCAAACGTCGAGCGCAGTTCGCCTTGGACAGCAGAAGAATTTTTAACGCCTTCGAGCGCCAATGAAATCGGTCGTCCATATGGATAGGACCGCTTACTTCCTGATCGTCCCGCTTATCGCAATCCTCGGCCTCGTCGAGGCCTACCCGCTGGCCTACAGCGTCTATCTCAGCGTCACCAACTACGGCCTGGGCGGGGCGTTCGTGGGGGTCGCGAACTACACGGCCCTGTTTTCACAGTCGGCGTTTTGGAGCGCGCTGTCGACCTCGATCCTGTATTCCAGCGGAAGCACCGCCCTCTCAATAGTCCTCGGCGTATCCACCGCCTACCTCTTGACCCTGGTGAAGAAGGGCAGGGGGTACTTCGAGGCCGCGTTCTTGATGCCTCTCGCGGCGGCTCCCATCATCGCCGGAGTGGCCTTCGCCCCTAGCGGGTTTTGGGACGACATCAACACTTTCTGGCACTACGTCCTCAGGCAACCGTACTTCAACGTGGCGAGCTACCACCTCTACCTCCCCATCATGATACTGTCCGACGCGTGGGAATGGGGGCCGATGATGATGCTCGTCGCATTGAGCATCCTCGCCTCGGTGCCCAAGCCGGTCTACGAGGCCTCTGAGGCGTTCGGCGCCTCGAAGTGGAAGACCTTCAGGAGCGTGGGCCTTCCCGCGATCATGAACTCGCCGGTCATGACCTTCATGATAATCATCCGGTTCGTCGACGCGATGCGCGCGTTCGAGATCCCTTTCGCGTGGTCCGGTTGGCTCGGCTATCTGTACCCGGGCGCTCCCACTGACACGCTCAGCCTCTATCTCTTCAAGCTCCTGCTGACCCCACCCTCGGGTGTGATACCGATATCGGTCATCTCCGCCGCTGCGCTAGTCCTCCTCGTGGTGACCCTGGCGGCGACCGTCCTTCTTTTCCGAGTGATGAAAGGGCTGAGAAGGATTTGATTCAGAAGGATTCGACCCTCAAGCCCAAGCCCTGGGTCGTCCGTCGGCTCCCGGTGTACTTCGGGCTCCTCCTGGCCACTCTCTTCGCGTTCTGGCCGATAATGACGATGGCGTTCGAGGGCGCCGACATCGACCTTGGGCCGCTCTGGTCCGGGAAGGGCATTTCCTTCGTCTCGGGCGTCCCGTACTACAGCGGCGGCTTCTTTCCATCTTGGGCGAACTTCCGCGACGCTCTGGTTTGGGGCAACTTCCCGAGGCTCGTGCTCAACTCGACCACCATCGCATTGCTCAGCATCGCGATAGCCTTGGCCGCGGGAGTCCCCGCAGGATACGCGCTTGCTAGATCCAAGCTCAGGGGGATGGGCGCGATGGGATTCCTGCTGCTAGCGCTCCGCACCGTCTCACCCTTCGCAATCGTCCTGCCGCTCTACCTGACGTACGTCCAGGTCGGTCTCTTCGACACATATCTTGGGATGAGTCTTGCCTACCTGGTGATAGACGTCCCCGTCGTCGTCTGGATGCTCAGCGGGTTCTTCAGGGATGTGCCCGAGGCCATCTACGAGGCGGCCGAGTCCTCTGGCGCGTCCGAACGACAGATATTCTGGAAGATCGCGGTTCCCTCTGTCGCAGTGGGAATCGCCGCGACGACGATATTCGCCTTCGTGCTGATCTGGAACGAGTTCCTAATGGCCAGTCTCCTCACCGGCGCCGTCACCAAGACCGTCAGCGTGGGAATATGGTCGGGCGTCGGGGAAGGTTTCGGAGGCCTGAGGTCCGCGAACTGGGACGCGATCAATGCGGCGGGGGCGCTAGCGTTCGTCCCGGCGTTCGCGCTGATCCTGGTGGTGCGGCAATACCTAGCGAAGGGCTTCAGTCTCGCGACAACAAGCTAGCAAACCGCGGGCGACAGAGGCCCGCAGGCCCCCTACCCACGCGCGTCCGAAGGCTTGACCGGACGCAGGAGGAAGGCCGAAACGCAAGCCCCGTAGTGACCCTTGAGCTCCTCTGGCAAGAACCTGTAGCTCCTCACGACCTTCCTGCACCCCTTCGCGCCGCACCTGCACTCCATCGAGAAGCCATCCCAGCCGACATCCGTCGAGTAGTCGAATGTGACTTCCTCTCCCAGGTCGATTCTGCGGAGCGCGACTATCCTCGTCCTCCCCATCACGACGCAGTTGGGGGCGCAAGAGTGGTTCATGAACCAGCCAGCCGACCCCTTCTTCGGGACCACGTATCTGTCGTAGTCGACCTGGAAGCAGTACTGCCATAGCCCACGCGGGATGTCCTTGATCCACTTCTCGTCTCCGGCGTAGTCCCAGACCAGCTCTCCGGGCTCGATCGGTCTCGCCGCGAAGACGCCCTTCCCCTTCGGTCCGGCCTCGCCAATCCGCAGCATCGGGGCCTTTTCGCCGACTCTCGTCCTCGCTCGCGATGGCAAGTGCAGCCGAAGGCCGTCCCGGTAGCTTGTAGCTTAATCCAATCTCACACGTTTGTCTAGCCTATTTGCTTGGGTCTCGTCTAAGGCGGCCTTCACGCCTCACTCGTCATGATACCGCTGGGAATGCGATCTTGGCACGACTACGACGAGGCTCTCATCGAGAGAGGGTGCGCGATACTGGACCTTGGCTCGCTCGTCTCGTGGAGAGAGGAGCTGGACGCGATGAACGCGGACAAGCTGGGCAGGCCGTTCGAGTTCCCAAACTCGTATATCTCCTTCCTCGCGTTCGTCAAGGTCGGGTTTGACATACCATACAGGACGCTGGAAGGGATCACGAGGGAGCTCGAAGAATACGTCAGGTTCGTGGAGGAGATGCACTACACCCACATGCGCAGGAGGATTCTCGCTTCCATGAAGGGGAAGAAGCCGTCAGAGATCGTTGGCAAGGACGCAGATGGCACCGAGCCGATGACGGTGATCGCCGACTCCACAGGGCTCTCGGTCTCGAACAAGGGGTCCTACATCGAGGACATGTGGAAGAAGGAGAAGAGGAAGTACGTGAAGCTCCACATACTCGCCGACAAGAAGACGGGGAAGATCAAGGGGTTCCGCATCACGAGCGAGAAGACGCGCGACAACGCGAAGTTCGTCCCCATGGTCAAGGAGGTCTCGAAGAAGAAGAGAGTGGCGAAGGTCTATGCTGATGCGGCGTACGACGCGAGGAAGAACTTCAACCTCCTGAAGGAGATAGGTGCCGAGCCGGCGATAAAGCTCAGGAAGAACGCGACATTCAAGCTGATGGGGTCGAGAGGGAGGAGGGACGAGGCCCTGCTCCTCGACGCCCTTGGATACGAGGGATGGAAGAGCGTGAAGGAATACGGGAAGAGGTGGCTCGTGGAGATAACGTTCTCAGCGTTCAAGCGTGTATTGGGAGAGACGCTGCGAGGGAGGAGGTTCCTCAGTCAGAAGGTCGAGGCGTCGTTGAAGGTGATGCTGTACAACAGGTTCCTCTCGATACGGCCTCCTTCGTAGATAGCTATACGGAAGCAGCCAATGCGGAAAGTAGAGACTCTCGTAAAGGAGAATTAAGCTACAGGCTACCGTCCCGGCCAGGCTTTAATAGAGGTGTCAGTTAGAATTATCTGAACTCATGCTTGAGCGGTAGGTCGGTCCCCTGACTCAACGGATGGCGGACGGAGGAGCTTCGCCGGAGAAGGGCTGGGTAAGGGACGGGATACTCTCTTTCCTGTCCAAGAGGCCTGGTACGGCCACGGAGATCGCGGACGACCTCGGAGTATCGAAGGCGACGGTCTCCTATCACACGAAGGCCCTCATGAGGAGGGAGATGATAGAGATCACAGACATCAAGAGCATCCGGGGAGGCGTCTACAGCAAGACGTACGCCCTCAAGCGCGGGGCTCCCGCGCTGGTCAGGCTGAGGGACGAGCAGGAGGGGTCTATCGCCAAGCTCGATGAACGGTTCGAGAGGCTGCTGATGAGCTGGCACCTCGAGCCCGTGAGAAAGCCCGCGGACGAGATGGAGATATTCCTCTACCACCTCTTCAGGCTCCTCGCGCAATCCGGCTCCCTCGACGAAGGGATCTTCGAGGGCTACGGCCAACGCGCCGGAAACGAGCTCGTGGCGCCGTCGTTGAGGTTCACGAACATGAAGAGCGGGCTGAAGGAGCTGTCCGAGTACCTGGGACGGGAGCACATGGCCGAGGTCACGACCGAGATGAAGAAGAGGGGGCAGCCGAGGCTCGTCTGCATGGGATGCTTCGAGAACAAGGAATACGGGAGCCTGGTCTGCTCCTTCACGCAGGGAATGCTGACGGGAGCGATCAGGGCGAAGCACGGCGGCAGGCTGCGCCTCGAGAGAGTGAAGCAGGAGGCCCGGGCGCCCGGCTGCGTCTTCGCTTTGCTGACGAGGAGGTCCAAGCCTTGAGCAGACCAGACAGAAGCGCGCGAAAGGCCTCGCGCCCAGCAGAGCCGAGAGGCGGCGGCACCTCTCCTCGCCCAGCAAATCGCAGGGGTGCCGGCGAGGCGCGGCCTCTCGAGAGAGGGGAGTTCCTCAGGCTCCTCGAGAGCAAGCTGAAGGAGAAGTACCAGGACAAGCACCCGCTCATGATCATGCTGTACTCGGGCAAGCTCACGCCCAAACAGGTCAGGGCCTGGATAATCAACAGGTTCTACCTGCAGAAGAACATCCCCATCAAGGACGCCGCGATCCTCTCCAACTGCCCCGAGATCGAGGTGCGGCGGCTCTGGATCGGCAGGATCCTGAAGCGAGAGGGGCTGGGAGGGAGCATCGGAGACGTCGAGGGCTGGATCGGGTTCGCGGAGTCGGCTGGCGTGGCGAGGGACGACGTCCTGAGGGCGAAATGCCTCCCAGGGGTGAGGTTCGCGGTCGACGGATACGTCAACTTCGCCAGAAGGGCCGAGTGGACCGAAGGTGTCGCCGCCTCCCTGATCGAGTACTTCGCGAAGGGGGAGCTCATCAAGAGGATCGAGGCGTTCAAGCGGCACTATCCATGGATAGATCCCTCGGGCTACAGGTTCTTCATGTCGAGGCTTGGGCAGCTCGACGAGGCCAACGAGACGACGCTTCGCATCGTGCTCCGGTACTGCCCCACGAGGGAGATGCAGCTGCGTGCGATCGACGCTGCCGAGTCGATGGCGGACATCTATTGGAGCCTGCACGACGCGATCTACGTCGCCTACGTCATCCAGGACAGGCCTCTGGCTGACTCGCTCTCTGGTTAGGCGGGGAGCGAGCCGCGCCGAGCCGCGGTCTTTCTCAACGACCTGTTCTCGATTAGCAGCACCACCACGACCGCTGCCATGAGCCCGACCGCCACCGCGGGTGCGTAGCTCTCCCAAGAGGGAGAGGGAGGAGGGGGAGGAGAGGATAGCGCGAACGCCATGAGGTCACCCGGGACCCCGCCTGAGAACGCCCCGTACGAGGCGGCGCCGGTCAGCTGGTAGAGATAGACCTGCCCGTCGGCGGCGGACCCGAGCGTCGGGCTCTCGTATAGCGACGGGCCGACGTAGATGTTGTAGACCTGATCCCCCGTCTCAGCGTTGAGGATGTGGATGCTCCCGTCGAGGGCCCCTGCGAAGATCAGACCGTTGCTCGCCGTGAGCCAGCCTCGATAGGGGATGCTAGGCATGGAGTAGTGCCAGGCCACCTTCCCGTCGGAGGCATGGACCGCGTAGATTGTGGTGTTGGCCTGCAGGTAGTCCGGCGTAAGGTCCATCGCCCCCCAGATCTGGGAGCCCTCGACGTTCACTGGCGTGACCTGCCCGAAGGTGCAGAAGTTCATCGTCGCGACATATATCATCGAGTAGGCGAAGGCGATGTCCGACTCGATCGCCCCGTTCTCCCCGGGGCACTGCTCGAACTGCTGGGTCGAGGGGTAGTTTATCCACGGCAAAGTCCCCGAGTAGTTCTGCGTCACCACATAGTTGGCGTTCCCCGTCAGGTTCCTCGTCACCGATGGCGGGTCGAAGTACCAGAGAAGCTTCCCCGTGAGGGCGTTCAGGGCATAGAGGTACCCGTTCTTGCACGCCTTGAAGACCGCCTCCTGCGTGCTGCCTCCCGATGTGACGTTGCCCAGCACAGTGTTCCAGCCGCAGTCGAAGTCGTAGAGGTCGTGCGGGGTGGTCTGGTAGAACCAGATCATGCTGCCGTTGGTCGCGTTGAGGGCGATGACCGAGTCCGCGTAGAGGTCAGGGCCCGGCCTGTACGTCCCGTTCCAACCGGGAGACGGCTGCGAGGTGGAGACGTAGACGATCCCGTGCCGCGCGTCGACCACCGGGTCGCCGAAGCTCGGCCCCGCCCCCGCGAGCGGCCCCGGCGCGCCGGGGCCGTTCAGGCTGAGCGTCCCCCAGTCTCCGGTCACCGGGGCGACGTTCCCGTGGCATGAGGAGGGCGGGCACGAGTCGACGTCCCACGAAGCGTTGCCGCCCGCCGGCGGCGTGACAAACCATCTCCAAAGCAGAGCCCCGTTCGTGATGCTGTACGCGGCCACAAAGCCTCGCCCCACGTCGGTCCCGACTGAGACCGAGCTAGTCCATATCATCGTGTCGCCGTCGAAGACGGGAGGAACCTGTGCGGCGGCGTAGAACCCCGCGTTCCCCGGGATGTCCTTGCAGATGTCTGAAATCTTCATGACCAAGTCCCCCGTGACGGCGTTGAGCGCATCCACCGAGCAGTCGGGCATGCTCACCCAAACGTCGCCCCGGTAGTAGTTGATCCCGTGCACGTGCCCCGTGAGCGGGCCCAGCGGGAGCCCGGTCGTGTTGAGGCTCGGCGCGTAGGACCAGACCACGCCGCCCGTCTCGCCGTTGAATGCGTATACCGTGAGGTAGTTGGTCACGACGTAGACCGTGCCGTTCACCACGAGTGGCGGGGAGATCGACCCCTGCCCGGTCACGTTGAGCCCTGGGACGTCGGGGGCCGCCGGGAACGGGAAGGTCCAGGCGAGCTGGAGGTTTTGCGCGTTGGACGCGCCGATCTGGTCTTGGGAGACGTAGTTGGTGTGGTTCGTGTCGGAGTTCATCGTCGTCCAGTCGGCCCCCGAGACCGCGGCGGGGTCGGACTTCGATTGGGCGGACGCGGACGGGATGGTGAGCGACACGAAGAGGAACAGGAGCAGCGCAGCCATCACCGACCTCCGCCCTCGAACCGCGTTCACAGGCCTTCTTCTCCCCCATCGTGGTGTGGGCGCTTTAAGCTTGGATGGGTGAGCGCCCATGTTCGCGCGCCATTTCTCGCCCCCAGCGCATCGGGCTCCGCTTTGGTCTCGGAACGGTCATAAAGGGCAAATCATTCGCTTCTTGACGTTGGAAGCGCTCGCGAAGCGGCGCAAATGGTTTTCCCTGGCGGCGGTGAACATCGGCAACTTCGTCCCCCCGCTCGACACAGGGGTGATGTCGCTCATACTTCCGACGGTCTCCTCGAGCCTGAAGGCCCCGATTCAGCTGGTGCTCTGGGTCCCCCTCGAATCCCTGATCATCACCGCCGCCTTCATGCCGATCTTCGGACGCTTCTCCGACGCCCACGGGAGGAAGCGCTACTTCATCCTCGGGCTAGCCCTCTTCTCGATAGGGGCATACCTCTCGGGGAACTCCATCACCATATATGACCTCCTGACCTACAGGATCATCCAGTCTCTCGGAGGCGCCTTCATCCTCTCAAACGGCAGGGCGCTGATCGTGGACGCGTTCGAGCCCCGACAGCGTGGCTTCGCGCTCGGCACCCACATATCGGTTATCTACATCGGGATGACCGTAGGCGTCGCGTTGACGGGCACCATCGTCAACATCACCCAGTCCTTGGGCTGGAGGTATGTCTTCTATGCGGGCTCCGGTATCGCCCTGATCGCCATCCCCATCTCCCTCATCGCTCTCAAGGAGAGCCCCAAGAACCTCGGCATCAAGACGGACTGGCTCGGCGCCGCCTTCTTCGCCGGGGCGCTGGGGTCCGCCCTCATCGCCCTCACCGCCTACTCGAATGGGAGCACCGCGATAAACTTCTACATCCAAGACATCTACATTCCATTTCCCTTTTTCCACTACTACGTCTACCTGAACAGGGCCTTCTCGATCCCAGACACATCAGTTGCCATCGTGGGCATAGTCTCGACCGCTCTCTTGATACTCCGGGAGAAGACCACATCGCAGCCTCTCATAAACTTCAACACCTTCAGGACCAACTCGATGTTCGCGTCCACGAACTTCTCGGCCCTCTTTCTCTACACGGGACACTACTGCACGCTGATACTGCTCTCGTTCTACCTGGAGGACATCAAGCTCGTGAGCCCCTTGACCGCGGGCCTGCTGCTTACCGTCGAGCCGCTCGCCGTGACTGTCTTCGCTCTCTTCGGAGGATACATCGCCAGCAGGACCAAGAGCCGCGACCCCGCCGTCGCAGGCCTGGTGGTAGCGGCAGCCTCCCTCATCCTGCTCAGCACCGTCACCGAGACGACATCGACCACGCTCATCGCGTTCCTCCTGGCGATGCTCGGGTCGGGGGTGGGCATCTTCGCCCCCACCAACACAAACGCCAACCTCGCCTCTGTCCCCCCCGGCGACCGCGCGTCCGCCAACGGGATCCTCGGGATGATGAGGTCCACCGGGCAGAGCGTGAGCCTCGCAATGGCGAGCATAATCCTAAGCCTCTACCTCTTCGGCGCGAACATCGGGCAGCTTGGAGGGACCTTCACGCCCGCGCAATACATAGCTGCGATGAGCCTCGTGTTCACGATCGGCGCGATACTGGCGGGCGTGGCGGTCGTCTTCGCCTTCAGGGGAAGGGAGCCTATCGGGAGGGCGCGCGAGGTTGCGTAGGCTCGCGTCTCTTCAGAAGCACGTACATCGCGAGGACCACCACCAGCACTCCCAGGACTATGATTATCGGCTGCTCTAGCCCGCCGACGGACAAGCCCGTACTGGTGCTCGAGCTCGTCCCGCTGGTCTGCGAGTTTGGTCCAAGCCAGAGGGCGGTGAGCAGCCCAGCCGTCGCGCTCGGCAGGTCGCCTCCTCCCGAGGGAGCGAAGACCATCATGTTCCCCGCGCTGTCTTCCCCGATGGCCACTCCCGCAGCTCCGAGGCCCCCGAGCTCGAAGCTGTCGAGCAAGGCGCCCGTCTGGGCGTTCCATTCATAGAGGATGCCTGCTCTGTCGATACCGTAGACCACTCCTCCACTCACAACGGTCGAGGACCCTTGATACCTGTTTGGCAGGTTGTCGTGCCAGACGGGCGTCCCCGTCGAGAGGTCTATCGCGTAGACCGTCGCGTTCTGGCTAGCTGCCGGGTCGCCCGTGTAGATGTATCCGTTAATGGTTTCGCCCTTGTAGGGGTAGGCGTTGGGGGCGTAGGACATTTCGCCGCACGCGTTCTGGGTTACGACGTAGAGCATGTTCCCGGAGATGGCAGGTGACATCTCGATTCCCCCGTCGGTGCCCGGGCATATCTCCTGGTCCGTGCCGAAGAGCGCCTGAGACGCGTTGAGATTGGCCGTCGTTGTCAGGCCGTCGTTCCAGTTGTTGAACCCTTTCGGACCCACCGCTATCGGTGCGTAGACCGGCTTGCCTGTTGCCGCGTTGAGCACGTAGATGTCGTTGTTCTTCGCGCCCTGGATGACCACCTGCGTCACCGCCCCGTTGATGGTCACGTTGTCCAGGCTAACGCTCCAGCCTCCCTCGTGCTCGGTGATGTCGTGAGAGGTCATCTGGTAATACCACAACATCTTCCCGTTGGCCGTGTTGAGCGCTATGATGCAGTCGGTGTAGAGGTTCGGGCCCGGCCTCAGGGCCGCCTCGTAGCCGTCCGAGGGGTGCCCCGTCGAGAAGTAGATAACGCCCGTCTCGTTGTCTACCGCCATCAGCCCCCACGCGGCTCCTCCTCCGGCCAGGAATTGGTCTTGGCTCGTGGTGCCCCAATCTCCGGGGTACGGAGTGATGTTGCCCGAGGGTTGACCGTAGTTCACCGTCGTCCCGTTGGCGAGCGTAACCATGTCCTGCGAGTCCCAGTTCGTGTCTATCGGTCCTTTTGAGGGCGGCGTCGAGTACCATATCCATGACATGTTTCTTGTGTTGACGTTGTAGGCCGCGACGAAGCCTCTCCCTCCGTAGTCAGTGGTGGAGGCGCGCACTATGAGGTTGTCACCGACTAGGATTGGCGCCTTCTCCCCGTAGTAGTAGCCCGTGTTCCCCTGGATGTTCGCGGCAACAGGAGGAATCTTCCACTCCAACGTCCCGGTGACCGCGTTGAAAGCGTAGACGGTCGTGTCGGAAGACATCGCATAGAGGGTCTCGTTATACAGGGAGAGGCCGCTGATCACATAAGCCCCGGCCCACCACTTTTCCCCGATGAAAGCCGTCATGTTCACTTGATACGACCAGACCGGGCTGCCGGTCACCGTGCTGAGCGCGATGATGTCGTTGTATGGCGTCGCAATGTAGACGAACCCCTGGCTTATTATGGGCTGGGTCTCGATCCCCAGAGCCGGAGGGGCGCCGGGGATGCTGAAGGGGTTGTTCGGGATCTGGTAATCCCATCTGAGTTGTAGACTCTTCACGTTGTTGTCGTTTATGACTGTCTGGGGGTCGCTGTTCGTATTCTGAAAGTCGAAAGACGACGCCGGCCAGTTGGCGTTCGAGGCCGGGGGGGAGCTCGCCTGCTGGGCGTGGACGATCGCGTTGGAAAACCCGCTGAACGCGAGCAGGAGCGTGATTACGACAACGGATAGTCTTGCAAGTTTGCCCCTAGAAGACCCCATTAGGAGCGAGTCGATGATTGTCGACTTTATAAGAGATTCTCATATTCGTCGGAAAACTTTCGCTCCATCGAGGCACCATAACAACCCGGCCGCCGTTAATATCGCCTTCTTGCCGATCTAATCCAGGCGTATGCGAGGACCGCCGTTGAGGCAATGGCGACGACTGCGACTACTTGGGTAGCTAGCAGCAGCTCCCCGGTGGCGCTTCCTTGGGGTGCAGCGGGAAGCGCGAGCGCCTCTATGAAGCCGGGGAACGGTGGACCCCAGCGTGTGGACCCCATGTCTGTCAGCACCAGCGTCATCTGGCCGTTAGCGTCCTCACCGATCGAGGGCTGTATGAGGAGCGAGCCGCCGATCAACTTGCTCGACAGCAGCTTCCCTGTGTCCTCGTCGAGCATGCGCAACGTGCCGTCCAGCGTGGAGACGTAGACGACCCCGTCGCTCACGGTCAGGCCTCCGCGATACAAGATGTTCGGGATGGTGTAGCTCCACTTTGTCTGCCCGGTGGCCGCATCTATTGCGTAGATCGTCGCGTTGTCAGTTCCCACTGGCGTTATGGTCAGGATCTGCACCCCCCAGCTGAACTCCCACGCGGTGACGTTCTCGGGAGTCTTCGGTGGGCCGACGTCGCTGTAGTTGAACCTCTTGGGGTCGTTGTATGTGGCCGCGAAGACCAGGTTCTTCCCCGGGTCGAAGGCGAGGTCGGCCTCGAGCGCGCCAGTGTCCCCGGGGTTCTGCACCTTCGGCGAGGTCGAAGGGTAGCCGTCCCAGTTGTACTTGTCCATCTGCGTCGCGTTCATGGGGTTGAGGGGGATGACGTTCTCGTAGTCGATAGAGGGCGGCTTCAGGAACCACAGCATCGACCCCGTGTTGGCGTTGAGCGCGAAGATGTATCCGTCCTTGCACCCCTTGTAGACCACCGGTGTGCTCTGACCGTTAATCGTCTCGTTGGCCAGCATGACGTTCCAGGAGCAGTCGAAGTCCCCGAGGGCGTGGGGTATCGCCTGGAAGCCCCAGATTATCCTCCCCGTCGTCATGTTCAGGGCGAGGATGGAGCCCGACCAGAGGTCGGGGCCAGGGCGGTTGGTCGCGTTCCAGTCGGGCCCGGGGACGTTTGTCCCGATGTACGCCACCCCTGTCTGCTCGTCGATGGCCCACGCCCCTCCCCAGGCCGCGCTCCCTCCGGCGAAGCTGAGCGTCCCGTTGAAGCCGAAGGTCCCCCAGTCCCCGACGAGCATCTGGCTCAGCTCTGAATACGGCAGGGTCTTCAGGTCGACCGCGGTCTGGCCGTTGAATATGTACGCGTAAGACATGTTCATGACCGAGTCTAGCGACCAGTTAGGGTCGCTCCCGTTCTGGGGAGGGATGATGTACGTCCTCCACATGAACTTGGGCGTCGTCGTCGCGATGTTCCAGGCCTCGATGAAGCCCCTCCCTCCGCTGTCGCCCTCGGTGACCGACGGGGAGAACATCAGGACTCCGTCCTTTTGGTTGATCAGGATGTTGGGCGTGTTCACGTCGTAGAGCCCGTAGCTCCCTGATATCGTGCCCGAAAGGCGGTCGGAGATGAAGGGGTTGAAGTCCAGGACCATGTCTCCGGTGGTCGCGTCCAGAGCAAACACCTGGTACGTGTTCGAGACCACCCAGATGAGCGGCTCGTTCCAGAGCTCGGTCGTGAGGAAGATCGAGTGGTAGTGGCCCAGGGGGACGCCCAGCGGACCCGGGACGGAGGGCTGCAGGTAAAGGGAGTAGTTGTCCATTATCGGCAGGTCGACGTACCAGACGACGTCACCGTTCTCGGCGTTCAGCGCATACACGCGGCTCCAGTTCGTCACCCCGTAGACCACTCCCTCGTAGATCAGGGGGGTTTGCATCACCCCTTCTGCTCCCTGGACCTGCGCGGGAGGCGCCGCGGGGACCGGGAACGTCCACTTCACCTGCAGCTGGTTGACGTTCTGGCTGTTTATCATCGTCTGGTTGTCGAAGTTCCAGTTAAGCGGAAAGTTGTTCTCGGGGCCGCTCCAGTCCGCGTTCGTGCTGGCGCTGGTGGTCGCGCCCTGGGCCGAGACGCCGGAGCTCATCAGCAAGACGAAGAGCAGGGCAAGAGGCCCAAGAATCGTAGATGCAGACTTTGGCTTTGGGACCCTCAAAATGGGCTTACGCCGTCGCCCTCCCACTCGGTCCTCCGGATTTAGACCCTTTGGGGGGAAAAGCCCTCAAGGTCGCCGGAGGTCCTTGGAGCCCTTTCGCCGGATTGACGGCAAGTCCAAATCGTTAAATCGCCGGGGAGGGCCTCATATCTCAGCGCGTTGTGGATGCGAGAGACCGATGTCCGCAGACCTATCACAAGGAGAGACGAGGCTCGGCAGGAATGAAGTCGGCGTGCTGCGCACCCTCGTCGACCTGTACTCGTCTTGGAAGACTTTGCTGACGAACGGGATCTTCTTCGCGGCGTACTACCTCCTCTTCTACGAGATGATAACCCACTCGAACGCCGGCTACTTCCTCCTCACGATCCCGCTCTCCCTCCTCGTCCTTTTCGTCCTCGCATCTTCGGCATTGGCGACGGTCGCGGTCTTCTACCTCAGGCTCTCCCTCCGGCGGCGCTCGCTCCCCGGGATTGCGCAGAGCCCGATCGGGGTCGCGCTCGGCGCCTTCGTGGCGGGCTGCTCATGCAACCTTCCCCTTTTGGCGCCTGTGTTGTACTTCATCGGGATGAACGCGGTCGAGGTGAGCGGGGTCATCTCCTTCCTTGCGGCGTATCAGCAAGCCATCGTCGAGACCATCGTGGTCATCGACGCGCTATCAATCTACTATTACCTCAGGCTGATCTCGCGCTCGGGCTCGGCCGGGCGCATCGCTGAGCGGGTTGAGCGCGGGGGTGCCGACCTGGGCGCCGTTAATAACACCGTTATGGTCTGAAGTTAACACCGTTTGCCTTAAAAGTCCTATCCCTGGCGGGAATTCCATGGACTTTGCGGAGACCCTGGCCCTCTCGGCGATAATGGGGCTCTCAATCTTCGTGTCCCTCCCTATAGTCCTCCACAAGAAGACCGGCGAGCTAAGAATCACGCTCCTGACCGCTATCGCCATCGGGATACTCATCTTCTTGATGGGCGATGTCTTCACAGACGCCGCCGCGTCCCTGTATAACGGATCGCTTTACGGCTATGGCTCATCCGCATCCAATGACGTGATATTCTCCCTTGCCCTTGCTGCTGGGTTCCTCGTCCTCTTCCTAGCGGAGAGCAGGTCGAAGAAGGGCTTGACGCCGACCCAGCTCGCCCTGGTGATAGCAATCGGGATGGGGTTCCAGAACCTCACGGAAGGGCTCGTTTTCGGCTCTCTAGGCGTCGCGGTCGGCCTCTCGGGCGCGGCCCTGGTGGTTTTGGTCGGCTTCATATTTCAGAACATCACCGAGGGCTTCCCCATCGCCTCTCCATTCCTGGGGCGGGCGGAGGGAAAGATAGGCATATTGCTCGTCTTCTTCCTTATTGGAGGCCTCCCTACGATAATAGGCGGCGCCATCGGCTTCTTCTACAATTCGACGACCTTCGACCTGGCGTTCGACGGGGTCGCGATTGGCGCAATCCTCTACGCGATCCTTCCCATGCTCAGGGCAATCTTCAGGGAGTCATCGCTGAATCTGCAGAGGCTGAGCTACCTCGGGGTCTTCATAGGGTTCTTGCTCGGCTTTATCGTGAACCTGGTGTAGCGCTTGGAGAGGGGGCGGATTCATGCGCGGGAGTTTATCAGCTCCGCGTACGCGGAGCGGTCGGCCCGGGCACCTTGAGGCTGATTCAGACCGTCGACACCGTGACACGCGCGGCCATAACAAATTTATAGCCTGAAGCAGACAGCGATTGTACTTCCAATGAAGGAGCGCTCGGCCTTAGCTAGGACGACATTGGCTGTCGCACTTGTTGTTGTAATCGTTGTAGCGGGAATCGGCGTATACCTTGCAGTCGGGACGTCGCCCTCGAAGACGAGCAGCACGACCGCACCGTCGAGCACCATCAGCTCGACACCGTCGAGCACGACCGCTTCAACTACGTCTAGCACCATCGTTTCGATATCGAGTACCACGACTACATCGTCATCCACGACGACGCCTTCCACGACCACCACGCAGTCCAGTTCAAGCTCAACCGCGACGACCTCGTCCACGCCGTCGAGCACAACCACGACTTCGTCGACGTCGACCACCCCGCCCTTTACCTTCGCTTTCACGACCAGCCCGAGCACGATAGTCGTCGCTCAAGGAACCAACCAAAGCTATGCGTCGATCAACATCCTTCCTGGGCTCAGCGCGCAGACATCCGGCAGCGAAATGGTCACCCTCACCACCACTGAAGCGAGCGGAATCTCCGTCGTATTCGGGAACAACCCCGTGAATCTTTTGCTGGGCACACAGAGTTCAGTGTATATGACACTGGTCGTGAGCGCGAATGTCGCGCCCGGCAGTTACACCGTCAATGTCAGCGGGGTGTCTGGCTCGGTTTCAGAAAGCGCCTCATTCAGGATCAATGTGGTCCAGTACCTTGTCATCGCGGAAAACAATTCCTTCAACCCGTCCAATCTTACGGTGAAGGCCGGGTCCGCGGTGTACTGGATCAACCTAGATACGCCCGGCGGGGGCGACCAGGAGGTCCACGACGTGGTGTTCAAGACGGGCAATATCCCCACGTCACCGGACCTCCAACCCAGTCCTACCTACGGGACGTTCAGCTACACTTTCACGACCCCCGGCGCCTATCAGTACTTCTGCCAGTATCATGCGCCGTACATGACCGGCGAGATAGTCGTCACCAGCTGAAAATCACCGCTCCGGGACGACTCTGGGAATGCGGCGTAGCCATTCGCCGAGTTCTTTCCTGCCCCTGCGTCAAAGCGGGTGACGCCGCATCACTCGGCCATCGCCTCCTTCGACCATCAGGCGAAGACCGTTCGGCTCATTTTTGACTTGCATCCTCGAATCGTTTATATCAACAAGGCGGAGTTTTTTATTCCGGACTTGAAGCTCGAAACGCCCGCGGCCTCCGGCAACGTGTACGCGAGGTTCAAACTCATCGCGTACGCCGGGATGGTCTTCAGCATCGTGGCGTTCGTACTCGTCGGGGCGCTCTCGGTGGAGCTGACGCGCGGTCTGAGCCAGTATACCCAAGTCACGACGACGACCCTCGAGCCGATCTCCGTCACCGGACCGCTGATAATCCCCGCGCTTTCGCTCGCCGACGCCCCGCCGATTCTGACCCAGGAGCCGTTCGGGCAGAGGCTCACCGACATCAACGTCGCTTTGAACTCGACCCAGCTCGCCGTGATAAACGACGGGCCGAACTCCTACTTCGACACCGCGGCGCGCATGTGGCTCAACGGCAGCCTGACGAGCCTCGTCGGGCAGCAGATC
The DNA here is from genome assembly GCA_963820505.1 of uncultured Nitrososphaerota archaeon. Lineage (GTDB taxonomy): Archaea > Thermoproteota > Nitrososphaeria > Nitrososphaerales > Gagatemarchaeaceae > Gagatemarchaeum. Next base: position 152,500 of record CAWFZY010000005.1, read on the forward strand.
GCACCCTCGCCGCTCCTGACCGTGAACGGCAAGCCAGCCGTCATATACCTCGGGGCGGTCTCCTGCGTCTACTGCGGCGAGAACCGCTGGGCCATGGCGCTCGCCCTGAGCCGCTTCGGGTCCTTCCAGAGCCTTTTCTTCGGGTACAGCGCCCTTCAAGACCAGGACGTCCCGACACTCTACTGGGCGCCGGCCCCATACAACGCGACCTCGGCGGTCGACTTCGGGAACTTTTACGACGGAACCTATGTCACGTTCCTCTCAATCGACTACGCCTCGCCGATAACAGCCGGTTTCCAGATGCAAACTTCCCTGTCATACTTCCAGCAGCAGGCGCACGCGGTCAACAACACCGTCTACGAGAAGGCGACTGACCTGATCGCCCTCCTGAACAACTATGCGGGGACGCCTTACACGATCTGGGGCAACTACAGCGTCCTCGGGGCTGACGCGGCCGACTTTGGGAACGCCACATCGACGTCCTCGACAAGCTCGACCGCGTCGTCGACCGCCCTCCTACCAATCGCGTCGCTGACCCACGAGCAGGTCCTCGCAAGCCTCGCCCGCCCGAGCTCGCAGTTCGCTTGGACGGAGTATGCGGCTGCAGATTACTACGTCGGGCTGATCTGCGCCAGCCTTGGGGTGGTTTCAAGCTCGTCCGCCACGGCACCTCCGATATGCTCGGAACCCAACATCTCTTCCATGGTCACAACTTTCCTGAAATCAGGCTAGTCTTCCCACCCCACAGCAGGTGGCTCGCTGGCTGACATCTATCGCGATTACAAACGGACTTTATAATTAATCCGTCCAGTCAAGGCTCCGGTTCAGCAAACCTGGCTGCTTTCGTCACAGCGATACTTATCTAGTCGTTTGACGAATATCTCAAATTATGTCGTCGCTGGACACCAAGCTGGGCAAGCGGAAGACAGTCAACATGAACGAGGACATCGCCCAAGAGCTCAACAGACTGGCCAACTTGTCAGGCAAGACGTTGTATAGCCTGATAAACGAAATCGGGATCTACGCCCTCGAGGCGAACAAGCAGGGGTTCAGCCTCGAAGACGCGGTGGCATCGAAGAAACTGGTGCAGCGCGCGAGGAGGTCCAGGATGGTCCTCGTCAATCAGGACCTCTGGTATTTCGCGAGCACACAGGCCATGAAGGTATCGAAGAACAAGTGGCTCAAGCTGATCCGGGACAGCGCCCAATGGCAGGCCAACGTCTTCTTGGCCAGCTCTAGCGATGCCGAGTTCCTCGAATCGGTGAGAAGGCTCCTCGCTGACTTCTTCTGGGACTGCGGCGAGGTCAGGTTTGACGCAGGGCCGCGCGGCGAAACCTTGGCCATGAGGCTGGCCTTCGTCCCCGAGATGCCGCTCGAGCACACGCAAGGCCTCTTCAAGGCCTTCGAAGGGATGTTCAACGCTCACGGATATCTCGTGACCGACTCGATGGTGGAGCCAGGATATCTGGCCGTGACGTTCAGGAAGGTGGGCGACGGCTCATTCAAGCAGCGCTAGGCGCGCCCTGCTCCGCCGGTCTTTCAACCTTCTCGGTCTCCCAGATTTCTTGATGCTGCGGAAGGGGCTTCTTCTCCTTCGAGTTCCTGATGTAGACCACGTACATCTCCCTGAGCCCCAAGGCGATGAAGAACCCGGAAAGAGCTGCGGGCGGGTCGTTGAACGTGACCGCGACCTGGTAGCCGAAGAAACTCGACAGGTAGTTGGTAAAGAGGTCGAACACCCTGTCTATCCCCAGGAAGACCAGGCCCGCGACTATGTAGTACGGGGCCCTGCCGCCCTTCAAGGCGACGTACTCGAACTTGTCGGAGAGGCGGACTATCTTGACGGCGTAGTATATCGCGAAGAGGACGACCACGACGCTGACCGAGTTGGTTATGTCGTCCGGGACGACCTGGTAGCCGAATATGGTTGGAAGAAGCGAGCTAGAACGACCTTCCCTTGAAAGAGCAGTCTCGGCGCAGGGTCTCCACAGACGACGAACTCTCGGGTGTTCGGAGAGTCGGAATTAGATAAACCTCGCGAGTTCAGGTGTTGGCCCAAAGGAGAAGGCGTAGCGGCCCGTTCTTCTGGTGGTTAACCGCGTGGCTCCGGGCTCGTTACGCCGCGGCTATCGTGATGAATCCCCACATGTGCTGGACGCTGTTGCATACGCCGCCGTAGCCTCCCTTGCAGTCTCCCGGAGGCTCTTGGTACCTGAAGGTGCCGGTCTCGTTGGCTATGAACGAGACCCGGACTGTGTCGCCAGGAAGGATGATGCCGCTGTTCACCCCGAACTGGGTGATCTCCAGGCCGTGGGTGTTGTCGTCCGTGTTGGTTATGGCCAGCGTCACGTTCTTCCCCTCCGTCACTGTGAAGTTGTCAGGTACGTAGGTGTCCACCGTGCCGACCCCGACGCCCCCTATGATTTGGAGGTCCACGGTTTGGGAGTTGGACGGAGTCCTCGAAGAGTTGAAGGTCCCGGACAGGTAAGCGCTGCTGGCGAGCGCGGCAACCACGATGACCGCTATCAGCGCCAATGATCTTGATTTCAATCTCTGGAAACGATAGCTGTCCCAACGGTGAATCTACGATAAATCCTTTGTGGCTCCCTGAGAGGAGTCAGGCCCGCTCCTCGCCAAGAGTACGTTGGCAACGCCGATCAGCGCCAGCCGAAAGTAGAAGCTCGCGACTCTTTCAGTGTAGATGGCGCCGATGAGCGCGAATGTGCGACCATGACCCCTAAATTTGCTGTGTCAGTCGAAGCGCTTCGCTGAACCCTCTTCTGCATCCTTCGACCTGATACTTCCAGCCGTCCCGTGAGATGGAATGTCGGGCCCTGGTGCACCGCCGTCGTTGGCCTCAGAAGGCCTCGCCTTCCCCGTCAGGATGGTGATCGCGCCCAAGAAGACGCTCACGACTATCAAGAAGATGGAGACGGCGGCGGGGATGTCTGAGAACTCCATGGAGGAGCCCACCAAGGGGTCCAACACGGGGTTCCCGAAAGTCACATTATGCACCTCGCTTGCTCCGATATATCCCGCGAGGAAGAGAACCGAGGACACGGCGTAGATCGCCACCTCAGATAGAATGAGCTGCAGGAGGACCGAGCGGCGGTCGAGCAGCTCACGGCGAGAGAAGAAGGCGGGCGTGAAGTGATACATCACGCTCCAAGCGAGCATGCCCATGACACCGAAGATGACGAAGAAGGCGTAGGCGACGACGATGTATATGCCCGGCCACTCGGTGAGAAGTATCGGGAGCTGGAGGGAGGGCACGAGCATGGGGGCGACGAAGACCGCCGCGGCCAACGCGTTTACGAGCGCGATGCGTCCGAAGTACCTCGAAGCCACATCGTTGCTAATCCCGGTGTATCTCGGCCAACTTAGGGCGAAGCTGGCCAACGAGAGAACCAGCCCGGCCACGATTATTCCATATGAGACGATCTGCGCGGGGGGGAGGTAGACCGCGGCCATGAAAAATGTCACGTACTCGAGTCCTGTAAGCAGGAAGTGCATCGCGACCCCGCTGAGCGTCAACAGAACGCCCCAAATCGCGAGGTAGATGTTCACGTCGTCGAAGGCTTCCCGGCCGCTCGTATTTACATTCTTGGCTTGAGAGCTTGGGCTCTGCTTCGTTGAGGGGGTGGTCAGGAGGAGCGCTTGCCTATGTATCACCCCCAAATTGGACCAGCGCCGTCTGGCGCCGAAAAAAGGAGAAATACGACGGACGCGCGGCGCTTTCATCAGCCCATGACCCTGGAAGCCCTGCGCGACGTCCTCTCCTCCGATTACAAAGGGCCGCGGGCGGTCTTCTCCGAGGTCCATGTCCTGAAGGCGATACTCGCGATAGGCACGGCCGGCGCGGTCGGTCGGGGGAGGCTCGGGAGCCTAGTGGGGCTGGGCCAGGGTGAGGTCAGGACGCTCATTAAGCGGATGAAGGAGAAGGACCTGATCCTCATCGAACCTGACGGATGCAAGCTGAGCAGGAAGGGGGAGGGGGAGTTCCAGAACCTCAGGGAGAAGATCCCGTGGTCTTCCAGCGTCGAGGCGAAGTCGCTGGGCATCGGCGACGAGTGCGCCGCGGTCCTGGTCAGGGGCGCGGGCAAGAACGTGAGGAAAGGGATAGAGCAGCGCGACGCGGCCGTCAGGGTCGGCGCGAACGGGGCCCTCACCGCACTCTTCGCCAAAGGCCGGTTCACCCTGCCGGGAGAGGGCACCGATTGCGAGAAGGACGGCCCTAGCGGCCTCTGGTCGGCGGCTAGGTCAGCCGGACCGCGGGAGGGCGACGTCTTGATTGTCGTGGGCGCCGACTCCGACGAGGCCGCGGACCTGGGGACGCTGGCCGCAGCGCTGACGCTCTTCTAGAAGCGCTCGCTTCTGTTATTAGAACCGTCCTCAGGGGGTGTGCGCGAACCATGAAGTACACCAGCGTCGTGATCGGCGACAAGCAGCACTGCCTCGAGGTGATGAGGCGGATGGAGGAGGAGTTCCGCAAGGGCGACGAGGGCTTCTTCATCAAGGTCATGCAGGAGGAGCCGAGCCTGGTGCTCAGGGTGCACGCGGTCACGATCCTTGCCGACCTCGGCAGCGAGGCCGCCATCCCGACGCTGACGAAGGTGCTTCTTCACGACCCCGACCCGCTCGTCCGCCACGAAGCCGCCTTCACGATGGGGCAGATAGGGCTGACATCGGGAGTCCGGGGGCTTGAGAAGGCGACCTTGAAGGACAGAGACCCGATCGTGCGGCACGAGTCCGCAGCAGCGCTCGGCTCTATCGGGAGCCAGTCAGCGAAGGGGACTCTCCAAACGGCGCTGAAGGACGTGGACGAGCTCGTGAGAAACTCGGCAGCAGCATCGCTCTTCAACCTCGAGTTCCTCGAGACCTTCGCGATAGGCGGCACCGCAAGGGACAGGGCCCCCAGGCCCTGACCGACCTCTCACAGCCTGATCCTCGCGACCAGGTACCCCGAACCCTCTTCGAACTCTGCCTGCGGGAACTGGCTCGAGACGACCCTTCGGAACTCCTCGCCCACGCTCCCGTGCTTGAAGAGCCGCCCTGCCTTGATGTCCCTGATGTAGATGAGGCCTCCGGGCTTTACGATCCTTCCCAGCTCGACGAGCGCCCTCTGAGCGTCAGCGAAGTGGTGGAATGAGGACATCGACATCGCGACGTCGACCTCCCCCGTCGGGATCCCACCGATGTCCTCCGCTCCCGCCTCTATCACTGTGATGTTCTTCACCCCTTTCTCAGCGGCCCTCGTCGAGATCTCCTCTCCCCTCTTCGGGTTGGGCTCGACCGCGTAGACGATCCCCTCCTCGCCGACCAGCCCCGCCGCGGGGAAGGCGAAGTACCCGTATCCCGCCCCGACGTCGGCCACTTTCATCCCCCTCGTGACCGGGAGCTCGGCGAGACGTGCCTCCGGGGGCGCGCGCCGCCTGCGGACTGCCTCCCAGAGCGACGCCCACACTGCCTCTCTTCTCCTGTCCTCACTTGCAGGTTCTCCTCTCAAATACTTAAGTCTCGGCCGGGGGCACTCGCGAACGGTTGAGGCTCAAGGGGAAGGTCGCGGTGGTGACCGGCTCGAGCACGGGCAACGGGGCTTCCATCGCGCAGGCTTTCGCGAAGGAGGGCGCCGACGTGGTCGTCCACTATAGGAGCTCGGACGCCGAGGCCAAGAAGGTGGTCGCGGGGATCAAGAGGCTGGGGCGCGAATCCATCGCGATAAAGGCGGACATCTCGGTCCCAGAGGAGACCAAGGCCTTCTTCCGGCAGGTAGGGGAGGAGTTCGGCAGGGTGGATATCCTCGTCAACAACGCCGGGCTCGCCGACGGGAAGATTTGGAACGCGCCCGTCGAGGAGATAACTAGGGAGATGTGGCAGCGCGTCTTCTCGGTCGATGTCTTTGGGGCCTTCGACTGCGCACAAAATGCGATCAAGATGATGCCGGACGGAGGCGCGATCATCAACGTCTCCTCAACGCCCGTCCTCGTGGGAGACACGCAGGGATTGGTCTACGCGTGCGGAAAGGGAGCGGTCCTGACGATGACCAAGATGCTCGCGAAGTCGCTCGTCCCGAAGATCAGGGTGAACTGCATGATACTGGGGTCGATCAAGACCGGGTGGTTGCAGTGGTTCGACAAGGCAGCTGCTGACGCTCTTCTCTCTTCCATACCCATGGGCAGGTTCGGGGAGTCGGCGGACGTGGCGAACTTGGCCGTGTTTCTGGCGAGCGACGAGTCTAGCTACATGACGGGACAGGGGGTCGTCCTTGACGGCGGAGAGGTCACCCACTGACCGTCTACCGGCTGTAAACCACGTTCCAATCTAACCCGCCGCCTCGTAGAGGCCACCGGCCTTGTCGATCTTCGCGAGCGCCAGCGCCACCTCGTCCTCCTTGGAGACCGTGCCGTTCTCGATGACCTTCCCCCACAGCTCCATGTAGATGTCGAGCGCGTCCCTTATCTGGGGAGGCTTGCCTTTCTTCGTCTCCTTGAGCTGCTCGAGATAATCCTTGACCACCATGTTGGGCTTCCCTGGCATCGCGCGTCGATGGAGATAGCGCAGGCCAGTAATTAATCGCTGCGAGAAAGATGCCCCCATGATGAATGATGGGCCGAGAAAGAGACATCTGCGCTTTTATATCGAAAGGAGCTTGCGCATCGACGCTCACCTACAAGTTCCGGATATATCCCACCAGGCCCCAAGAAAAGCTCCTCAGCGAGACGCTTGAGACCTGCAGGCATCTCTACAATGACCTCCTTTCCGACCGAATCGAGAAGGGATCCGGTGTTTGGAAGCTCCAGGAATCCCTCCCACAGCTCAAGGTCGAGAACAAGTTCCTGCGGGCCGTCCACTCGCAAGTCCTCCAGGATGTCAACGGGTCTGGAACAGGCCCGTGTGGAGGCCGGACCTCTACTTGTCCCGCGAAGGAGGGTAAGCAAGTTTGGCCGATGAAGCAAGAAACCCACATCCTTCAGGTGTGTGAGTGGTTCACTCGCTGCTGGAGGAGGCGCGGCCGATCCTGGCCTCCCTGCCCACCCCCGAGAGGATGGTCCTGTAGCCCATGTGGGTGATGGCCCTCCTCACCTTCTCCTCGTCCTCCTCGCTCGTGTTGATGAAGACAGAGGGGCCGGTCTGCATCGAGAAGTACGCCTCGACGCTGTTCGACCGCAGCTCCCTCACCTTGGTGATTATCCTGACGGTGTCCGGGCTCATTATCACGAGCCTGTTCGGTCCCGTCATGGTGATGCTGTGAAGCTCGAGGGTGTCCTGCTCGGTCAGCTCCCCGACCTTTCGGAGGTCGCCGCCCTTTATCGCGTTCTCCATCTCCTCGCACCTCTTCGACGCCGATTCTATCCGCGCCTTGAAGAAGGGCGAGCCCTCGACCTCCCGGTGCGCTTCCTCGGTCCTGACCGCCGACGTGAGGGGGACGATCACCATCCTAAGGGGCAGGTCCTTCTCGTCGGCGAACTTCTCCGCGTAGGTGTCCTCGTATCCCTTCCCAGCGTGGAGCCGTGAGTACCCGCCGACCACGGTCCTCGACGCCGAGCCTGCGAAGAGGCGCGCGACCCTCGAAAGCTCTGTGTAGTCGGGCTTGCTCTTGCTCACTGCGTGGAAGAGGGCGAGAGTCAGCGCGGCCCCCGCTGAAGAGGAGAACCCCAGGCCCTTCGCGTCGAGGTGAGGGAAGTTGCCCGAATCGAGGTGCAGGCCAAGGTCCTCGAAGCTCTTGCCCGTGAGCCGGCCCGAGACGTTCTGGAGACGCCTGAGCGCGTCGTCGTTGCTCTTACCCTCAACGAGCAGGTCTCCCTTCCTACCTTCCTCCGCTTCGCGCACCTCGACCTGGCTCCCGAGGGAGGTGGTGTTCACGGATATGCTGTCGTGATATGGGATCCTCAGCTTCCAGTCCTTCAGGCCGTGATACTTCACGAGCGCCTGCATCGTGTTGGCGGTGGACTTGAAGGGAGTCAAACGTAGACTTCTATCCTGAGCAGGCCAACCGCCTCCGGGGATTTCAAAGTTCCCACAAGGTCGCGGGGTATCTCCCTGGCCGAGGAGTCCGCCTTGATCGCCAAGGTCCTCCCGCAGACGAAGCCGCTTCTCCTGATGACCATGTCGGTCGGGCTCTCGAAGGAGAGGTCCTTGCTCCCCCTCGCGGCGAAGGAGAATTTCCCTCCGGGTGCCACGATGGTGAACCTCACCCTCGCGTCGTCAGACCTAAGCGCCCGCTTCATCGAAGGCGACAGCCGCACGACTCCCTTGGAGGCGCCGACCCCGATTATGCAGTCTCCCCTGGACGTCAAGTGCACCTCGGTGGTGATCTCGATCGTCCTCTCGTGCATGGCCCTCACCATGGAGTGGCCCATGAACGGGATTTCTTCCACCACGCAGACCTCTTCAGACTGCGTCTTCGTCCCGGTCGACTGCTTCAACGATGCGGGCTCCGGGTGTGCCCTGATTAATTAGTCGGTTGGAGGGGCGCCGGCTTCGACTTCGTCACCCAGTCCTGGAGGCCGTTGCAGTGGCTGCACCTCTCGTCTCCGTCCTCGAGAAGCTTGGAGCAGAACGGGCAGAAGTGATACCCCGGAGGAGGCTCGAGTCGGTCGTTCACCTCCTCGAGCACGAACCCGCAGGCGAGCGCGACCACCCCGCCCGCGATGAGCGCCAGCCACGCTTCGCCATCGAGCGCCACATAGAGCCCCACGCCCACAAGGGCGATCATGCCCCCGGCGACGACCAGGCTGGAACGCATCGGTTCCTAAAGCGGGCCGATGGGTTTATAGATTTTGGTGGACCAGCGGCTCCCGACTTTGGTCACCGAGTACGAGGAGCTCCTCAACGGCATGCTCGTCGACAGGAGGGAGAAGCTCGAGGCGCTGAAGGCGGCTAAGGGGAAGAACAAGAAGAAGATCGAAGCGCTGCTCTCGGAGATAGGCTTCGTCGAGGTCGAACTGGAGCGCTACCAGCGCGGGATGACCCTCTTCAGGTCGAAGGACCTTCCAAAGGTGGGGCGCTGGGGCAAGCCGGAGACCTCGCCGCACGGCCAGGCAGAACCATAGCTCCTCAAGGGCCTTAAATAACGAAAATCCAGTCGAGGCATCGGCAAGAATGGAACGCCCGCTCTCCAGCCTCATGCTCGCCGAGGCATACGGCACCTTCATCCTCACCTTCATCGGAGTGACAGCCATAAGCGTGGCGAGCGACCCCAACCTCTTCTCGCTCGGCCCTTCTCTAGGCCTCGGCTTCATCGGCCTCGCCTTCGGCATCGCCCTCATCGCCGGCATAGCCTCGGTGGGGAGCATCTCCGGAGGATACTTCAACCCGGCCGTGACCATCGCGGCCTTCGCTGCGGGCAGGTTGCCAATGAACAAAGTCCCTGCCTACATCGCGGCCCAGTTCGTGGGCGCCATCGTCGCGGCTGCAGCGGAGCTGGCGTTGGTAGGGATGACCGCCGCCAAAATCTCGGACCTCGGGAGCACGCTCCCGAACATGTACCTCTCGACTCCGATCTTCTCCGCCGTCCTGGCCGAGATAATCGGCACCATGTTCCTGACCATGGCGGTGCTCGGGGCGACCGACCCGGACTCCTCTGGCATCTCTTGGGGCACTTCCGGCATAGGCCTCGTCTTGGCCGGGACGATCTGGGCGCTCGGCGCCATCTCTGGCGCCTCCCTCAACCCCGCGCGGAGCTTCGGGCCGGCCCTCTTCTCGCTCCTCTTCAGCACCCAGCCGATGATAAACTACTGGATCTATGTGGTGGGCCCCATCCTGGGAGCCCTTCTGGCCGCCATGCTCTACAGGCAGATCTACAAGCACGTGTAGCACGATGAAGTCCCAGCCTAGGATGAACCGCGAGCGGGCAAAGGAGCTCCTCGCCGAAGTGGACTTGCTCATCTCGCGGCCGCAGCAGCCCGCGGCCCTGAGGAAGAGCGTCGTCCAACTCCTGAACCTGGAGCCCACCTACAACTGGGTGGGCCTCTATCTCCTGAGAGGAGGCGAGCTTCGCATAGACTCATGGAAAGGACCCGCCCCCACGACGCACGCCTCCATCCCGCTCGGCAAGGGAATCTGCGGGTTCGTCGCCAAGTCCGGGCGCACGGAGATAGTCTCCGACGTCTCAAAGGACCCCAGGTACCTGCAATGCTTCTCCAGCACCCGGTCGGAGATCGCCGTGCCCATTGTCCACGAGGGGAAGGTCGTAGCGGAGATCGACATCGACGGGGACGCCGTCAACGCCCACTCATCCGTGGACAGAGAGTTCCTGGAAGCCCTCGCCGCGAAAATATCGAAGTTCTGTCTCTGAGCGGCGGATGGCCTTCGCCGGTTACTGTCGGTGGCCAGAGACAGGTGCTACTTGACCTTCGCCCATCGCCCGTAGAGAAGGAAGGCCACCCCCGCGATCAGGAGCACGAGGGAGAGAAAGCGGAAGGCGTTCGCGAATCCCCCCATGAACGCGACCAGGCTGCCCACCAACGCCGCCGCCACGCCGTAGCCCACATGTTCCAGAGCGTGGTTCGTCCCCATTATCGCTGCGCGGTTCGAGGGGTGGCTCGCCTCCGCCAGGATCACGAGCTGGCTGACACGGACCGCGCCCACGGAGAGCCCGAAGGCCACCGAGGCGATGAGGAACGACGGCAGGGTCGCCGGGAAGAAGAACACGATGGAAAGCGAGGCCGCCGCGCCGATCAATCCGGCGACGAGATAGGGCATCCGTCTCTCCCTTTTGTCTTCGTAGTGACCCAGGGGCACCATGAAGAGCACGCCCGAGATGGCCATGATTGAGGCGAAGTACCCCCAGATGTACACGAAAGACGGCACATACCCCCGGAGCATGTACGCGTACAGCGGGACGAACGAGAAGAAGGCCGAGAAGCCTATCGCCCCGACCAGCGTGGTAAGCAGTGCGACGCCGACTATGGGCGTCCTGAACGCGTTGACGTAGTCGCCCCAGGTCGCGCCATGGCTGTGCGCCTCGGCGTGCGACATCTCCCCCTCGTCGTGGCTCGCTCCCATGACCAGGTGGTCGTCGCGCTCTTCGTGCTCCTCCTCTTCCGGGTTGGCGGCGCGCCCGGCCGGCCGTATCTCCGGCATGAACACGACCGCGAGGCCCGCGGAGATCAGCAACATCACGGTGGACATCTCGAAGACGGCGGTCCTGCTGTCGAAGGCGAAGGCGACGGTCGTCCCGAGGGCCGGTCCGAACGCGTACCCCGCGAACTCGGCCCCGTCGACAAGGCCGTACGCCTTTCCCATGGTCTTGTGCTTCTCCGCGAGGTCGCCTCCATATGCAAGGGTGCTCGCGGTGTAGGTGCCGTGCGCGATTCCCAGCGTGGTGAGCGATATCGCGGTCGCGACGGCGAAGGGCGCCAGCTGGTTGAAGCTGTTGGCGAGGATCAACGAGAGGAGGGCGGCTGACCCCACCAAGCAGCCGATGATCATCATCCTCCTTCTCCCGTATTTGTCGCTCAGGTGCCCCATGTATATCGCGACCAGTCCAGAGCAGATGAGGAAGGCTCCGGAGATGAACCCTGTGAATGCGTATCCGACGATCCCCAACCCGAACGTGACCGTGAACTTGTCCGACAAGTACACCAGTACGATGATGAACGCCGCGTACTCGCCCATGTAGGTGAGGAAGCTCATGGCCCCCACGCCGGCGAATACTCTGAAGAAGCTCTGCGATTCTTGGGGCTGCGCCGGTTGGCTAGTCGTCGCTGTCATTCTAATCTACGACTTTCAGCAGCAATTCGGATTCGAGGTCACGCTGCTTCCGGAGCCGAAGAACGATTGCATGCGCTTCACCGATGAAAAGCCTCTAGCAAAAACGGCCTTTTCCCCGACGCTCAGCGACGCATCAACAATAATAAGGATTCCTCAAAATTCTGCATCTGCAGGAGCGACGGCGGAGTCTAGCTACTTGCCATCGGGGAGCTTGTTGACGAGCTTCATCATCTCGTCGTAGTGCTCCCTTATGATGGCGGCCCCCTTCTGGCCCATCATCGCCTCTGCGTTTGCCTTGCACTGGCCTATGGCCGTGACTATCCCCTCCTTCGTGGGCTGGTCGAAGCTCGCCCCGCAGCTCTGGAACGTGCCCGTGACGAACTGCCTGACTTGAACCTTCAGCGCCTCCTCGTTGGTAGGCTGGTTGAGGACGTTCATGAATTCCTTGTTGGCGTCCTCGAAGCACTTCAGCAACTCATCCCTGACGAGGATTGGCGTCACCCTTCCCTTCGGAATGTCCGGCGCCTTGTATTGGCCTGCCACGAGCGACGGTCGCTAGGGGGGTATTTAGAGGGTTAGGCTCGATCATCCCGAAAGGATTCGAATTCGAGGCCGAATGCCCGTGGACCACGCACAGGCGATATAACCTAGGTTATAGATTTATATAATAAAGGGCGACCGTGCGTTTAGCACAAGATGTCAAAGCTAGAGATCCGCGACCTCCACGCGACCGTAGAGGGTACCGAGATACTCAAGGGAGTCGACCTGACGATAAACCAGGGTGAGATTCACGCGCTGATGGGGCCGAACGGCTCAGGGAAGAGCACGCTCGCCAACACCCTCCTGGGGCACCCGAAGTACAAGGTGACGAAGGGCGACGTCCTGATCGACGGCGAGAGCATACTGAGCCTCACCCCCGACAAGAGGGCGAAGAAGGGCCTCTTCCTCGCCTTCCAGTACCCCGTCGCCGTCCCCGGCGTGACGATGTTCTCCTTCCTTCGCGCGGCCTACAACGCCGTCCACACCGACGAGAAGAACCAGGCGCCGACCATCTTCGACTTCAAGGAGACGCTCGCGGAGAGGATGAAGCTCCTCGGGATGGACGAGTCCTTCATGAACCGCTACCTCAACGAGGGGTTCTCGGGAGGGGAGAAGAAGCGCGCAGAGATATTGCAGCTCGCGATGCTAAAGCCCAAGTTCGCCGTGCTCGACGAGACCGACTCGGGGTTGGACATCGACGCGCTCCGCGTCGTCGCGGAGGGCGTGAGCAAGATAGCGAGCGACGACCTCGGGATACTCGTGATCACCCACTACCAGAGGATCCTGAAGTACATTAGGCCGACCATCGTGCACGTGATGTACGAGGGCAGGATCACCGCGTCGGGCGGCCAGGAGCTCTCGCTCAAGCTCGAGGAGAAGGGTTACGGCTGGCTCAAGGAGCAAGCCGGAGTCGTCGCCTGAGCATCTCAGATGTATTCTGACGGGTCCACCACGTTTTGGGGAGCCTCGCCCCTGAGGTAGCGCATGAGGTTCTCAGCCGCTGCCTTTCCCGGCTCGCCCGTCAGGGCCGCGCTCCCTCCGGCCACGTGCGGCGTGCCTATGAAATTTGGGAGTTTCACCAGTGGAAACTTGGACGAGTACGTCTCCTTCCCCCTCTTGATCTGCCACACGTCTGTGGCGTAGGCGAACTGCGGATGCTTGACGAGGTGCCGATATAGCGCCTCCTCGTCGACTATCTCCGCCCTCGCGACGTTGACGAGTATCGCGTCCGTCTTCATGGCTGCGAGCTCCGCGCCGCCGATGAGCCCCACCGTCAGCTTCGAGAGGGGCAGCGCAACCACCACCGCGTCGCTCTTCCTCAAGACCCTGAGGAGCCCCTCCCCCCCGTGAAACACCTGGACGTCGCCCCCCGGACTAGGGTGCCTCGAGAACCCAATGATGTTCATCCCGAGCGCCCGCCCCATAGCGCCGACGGACCGGCCTATCCCGCCATATCCGAGGATTCCCAGCGTCCGGCCCCTGAGTATGACGACCTCGCGGAAGAGGTGCGCCCATTCCGCGGGGTCGAACGCGCCGTTCCGCAGGGCGTAGTCGAGGCTCACCACCCGCTTCGCCGCGGCGAGCATGAGCGCGAGCGCGAACTCCGCCACCCCCGTGGAGAACCCGCCCGCGTTGCTGCTCACCATGACGCGCTTACCGAGGTGCTTGAAGGGGACGTGGTTGACGCCCGCCATCCCCGTCTGGATGAAGCGCAGGCGGCTCATACGCGAGACGCGCTCCGGAGTCAGCGAATCCGGCCACCACGCCTGGACGAGCATGCAGTCTATAGACGGGAGCAGGCGGTCGAGCTCCTTCTCGTCGAGCTCGTCGAGCCAGTGGACATTCGCGTAGGGGAGCAGGATGTCAAGCCTCCCCCTGACTGGAGAGTCCGTGACAAGCAGGACTGGTTTCTCGGCCATCTCACCCTGGACCGCACTCGGCCCGGGGATGGACCGGTAATTAGTCTTTGACGAAGACGGCCGACTATTGAGGTTCTATTGCGCCAATAGGGGCGAAGTGGGGTCACTGCGCGACAAGGAAGAAACGGTCTCTATGCTTTGTCCATCGGCAACGAAGAAATGCGCTTGGCTCGCTCTTTCGCGTGATGAAAATACGGACTAAGGCATCAATCGCTATACCTTTCGTACTGTTGACTGTGATGTTGACGGCAAACATCGCAGCAACCACTGCAAACAACAACGATTCGAGTACGGCTACGCCGATTAAGCACGTAGTCGTGATCTTCCAAGAGAACATCTCAACCGACCACTACTTCGCGACGTACCCCAACGCAGCGAACTCAGCCAACGAGCCACAATTCACAGCAGCACCTGACACGCCCACAATCGTAGGTTTGGCAGGGACGATGCTGACAAACAACCCCAACGAGCTTGTGACTGGCAACCCTGCCGACAATCCCGCAAGGCTTGACCGCACGGAGCCAGTAACCTGCGACAACGACCACGACTACACGGCTGAGCAGGCAGCGTTCAACGGCGGACTGATGAACATGTTCCCAGAGCAGACCACCTGCGGCACCGGCCCCTCGCCCGGCAACGGGTACAGCCCCGGAATCGTCATGGACTACTATGACGGCAACACCGTGACCGCCCTCTGGAACTACGCCCAGACCTTCTCCCTCAATGACAACGCTTTCGGAACGACCTTCGGCCCATCCACACCAGGTGCGCTCAACGTAGTCTCTGGTCTCGGCGGCCCAGCGGTCGTCACGACCACGACAAGCGTGCCAACATCTACTACCACTTTGCCACCCACTGGGACAACGTCAACGAACGTAGCAGGAACCATCGCGAACGGTCAACTCATAGGCGACATCGACCCGACTTATGACGACTGCTCCTACACTCAGGACGGAGACACAAGCACAGGTGCTATGACGACCGGAGTGGGCGCGGCTCTCAACGTCGGGAACCTCCTCAACACTGCAGGCGTTACTTGGGGCTGGTTCCAGGGTGGATTCACCCCGACGGTCCCCTACAACCCGACCACCGGCGCACCGGCACAATGCGGCTCCTCTAACGCGCAAGTGGGAGGGACCATCGAAGCGGCCTACAGCCCCCACCACGAGCCCTTCCAGTACTTCGCTTCTACGGCTAACCCGCACCACCTACCTCCAAGCACTCCCTCGATGATCGGCTACACCGACCAGGCGAACCACCAATACGACCTCTCGTCCTTCTGGGTCGCGGCGGACTCGGGCAACCTTCCCGCGGTCAGCTACCTGAAGGCACCAAGATACCAGGACGGTCACCCCGCCAACTCTGACCCGCTCGACGAGCAGGCATGGCTGGTCAACACCATCAACCAGCTCATGAGCCTTCCCTCATGGAGCAGCACCGCGGTCATCATCAACTGGGACGATTCCGACGGCTGGTATGACAGCGTCATGCCCCCGATCGTCAGCCCATCGAGCACGACCAGCGACGTCTTGAACGGAGCGAACACCTGCGGGACGGGAACCTCGCCGCTCGGCGTCGAGGCCAGGTGTGGCTACGGGCCACGGATCCCTCTAATGGTGATCTCCCCATACGCCAAGTCAAACTACATCGACAACACCCTCGCCGACCAGAGCTCAATAGTCAGCTTCATCCAGTACAATTGGCACCTGGGCAGCCTAGGCACGGCCTCGTTCACCAACATCGCGGGCACACTCCTGAACATGTTCGACTTCTCGCATCCGCAGCAGAACGACGGCAGGCTCTTCTTGAACCCGGCCACAGGCGAAGTAGTCCAGACCAACAACAACTTCGGCGGCTTTGGCTTTGAAGCGAAGGCGCTGGACTCGCAAGGCCAGTACTCGCCAGGCACGCCAGACCTCAGCACGACCGGAACCTGCACCGACGTAGACACCAACCCGGACGTCTGCTCCACCGCGAACGACTTCAGCAACAACGCGATCGCCCCAGGCAACGCGGTCTGGTTCAGCGCGTCAGCGGACATCACCCCCAAGGAGTCCTCCTCTCCGCTCACTGTCCACTTCACTGGGCAGTGGATAAACC
Organism: uncultured Nitrososphaerota archaeon; assembly: GCA_963820505.1. Classification (GTDB taxonomy): domain Archaea; phylum Thermoproteota; class Nitrososphaeria; order Nitrososphaerales; family Gagatemarchaeaceae; genus Gagatemarchaeum. Next base: position 168,774 of record CAWFZY010000005.1, read on the forward strand.
TGCAGCTGCAGGGCGGTAACGGCCTCCCACTCCAAATCCCAGCACCAAACTCCGAAGTGGTCTTCAGCACGAGCGCAACCTCCGCCACGACGACGTACACCGGAGGACAGTGGGTGACCACCGTCCCCGTTGGATTCAAGGGCAACGTCTTCATCGGCGGCGTAGCCTACCAAGTCCCGACCGGCGTCTCCCTCGCGGGAGCCAAGGTGGACTGGACGGGCGTGTTCAGCGGGACGACCAACTCATTCACCCTCCAGTGGCAATGGGGCGCAGCAGTCTATTCTAGCCTAGGCAGCGGCCTCGGCACAGGAATCGGCAGCAGCTCCGGCACCACCGCCTTCTACACCGCCCTCGGAGTCAAGCCAATCGACGCCAACTCGGGCAGCGTATACCTCAACAACGACAACGCGGGCACCCCTGAGAACTTCAAGGGGAGCTTCGTCTCCAGCGCGACCGGAGGGCACGGCCCATCCGACCAGTACACTGGCGTGTACAACCAACCGGGCAACGCCTACTACCAAGCATACCTCCTCAACGAGTAGCGACAGAAAAGAAGAAAGTAAGAGGGAACGGGCCGACACCCGCAACCCCTCCCCCCAACCTTTGTCAGGTCAACCGAAGGGACCCACACTTGATTGTGACCGCCCAACCAATGATGTTTGTGTGGACCGTCGTCTCGACTTAGTCGCCTCTTGACTTCCTGGAGGATTATCGGTGCGCCCATCCCAAGGACGGAGCGCAGCTTGGTCTCGAACGTTTTGGGGTCTGGTTCACCTGTGTAGAACAGGATGGCTTTTGCCCCAGAGTCTCCTAGAATGGTCCTCAATGACTCCTTGACTGCTAGGATGTAACTCTCGAGGTCTGGATTTCCCCCCATGGCCCGTCAACCCTCGCCCGCCATTGCCCTGGGGTTCCACGCCTTGTAGAAGAGATAGAAGCCTAGGAGGAGAAGAGCGAACGCGAGCGCCTCGAAGCTCTGTGCAATGGCGTCGATTGTGGACGTAGAACCATTGACCGCTTCATACGCCTCTACCAACTGGTAGAGAATGAAGAAGGGGAGCGCAGTACCGATTATCCGCCAAGCGCCCCAGAATATGCCTCCTCGGAAGGTCTTTCTGGTCTCGAACGCGAAAGACCAAGTCGCGAACGCCAGCCCGGCGAGGGCTAGGCAATAAGTCGCGAGGAGTGCTTCAACCATCCTTCGTCGACTTGCGACGATTCCTTCTGCCATAAAAGCGTGACAGTTTTCGCAAGTTGTGTCGAAGACAGTTGAGAGTCCGGAATCCTCAGTGGACGGGCCTTTCCTAGAGCCCGAGCAGGTGGTCCAGCGAGTGGGTTCCTGCCTCAAGGGTTACTCGACCGCGCATCAGGCCGCTCGACGGTCGAGAATCGCGAGGACAAGTCCGACAGTCATCAAGGTCGCTCCGAGCCCCACAGGAATGTATGCCCAGGGGTCTGCGGACTGCTGCGCTACGCTATTCTTCGTGAGGCTCCCGAACCCCAGCTCGCCGTAATAGAGCGAGGCTCCGATCCCTATGAAGATGAGTCCCGCGATTATCAGAAAGATAGACCTGACTCCGCCCTCTTTCTTGTCCGCCACGCTGCAAGCCACATCTTGCTGGAGATAAAACACCTCCTGAGATTGGACTGGCCGATGAGCCAGACGGCACCGAGCCTCCGGTCGGGCTCCAGATTCCTCTAGCTTTCCGCACGAGGGGCAGCAGCGCCGTTAAATATCGTCGGGCTTCTCTCGGCGCTGTTGAACCAGAGCTTTGTCGCCCTTGGGATAGGACTCGTCCTCGTGGGGGTCATCGCGGCCAACTCGGGAAGACGGAAGCCCAGCGCCCCCCCTCCTGCTAAGAAAAAGGCAGCGACTTCGCCTTTGGGCACGGTGGGGATGTTCTTCCTCGGGCTGGGCCTGGTCCTCGTCATCATCGGCCTGTGAGCGACTGACCCTTCTGGTATGAAGACCGGGGTGGGCTTCAGTGGAGCTGTCCTCGCGCCGTCAGGCTTCCTTGAACTTCTTCCACTCGGTGATCAGCTCGTCGTACTCCTTCAGAACTTCCTTTACGAAGCGCGGGTGCACCCTTAGGGTCTCGACGATGGTGATGGGGTCTTCGCCATCTTTCCAGAGCTCGAGCACCCTCGCGGCGTACTCGCCGTCGACGAACGGCGTCGCCGCCTGCTGGGCGGCTCCTGGCCTCACTACCGGGTGCGATTGGCGAACGTGGCCTCCGAGCCTTCTCCCATCTGTAAAGCTCTTACCGCAGTACTTACAAGGAAAGTCAGCCAGCTCAGCTGGAGACATCTCGTTGGCAGCTCAAGTAGCTGAGCTAGCTGAGCTGTTATAAGCGTTATGAAACTGGGCTCGTAATTCGTTGCGAGGTTAAGCTCCGCCGCTCCAGATCTCGCTGAGGAACTCCAACTCGCCAATCTTGAAGGGGATTCAGGTCTATCACAACTTCATCAGGCCGCACATGGGCCTGGACGGGAAGACCCCCGCAGAGCCCGCAGGGATTAAGGTCGAGGGCGAGAACATGTGGCTAACGGTAATCCAGAACGCTAGTCGAAAGGAAGATGGGGATTTATAATGTAGAATAAGAATTGTAATATTATTACCTATTTGTTGAAAATCGTTACTTAACAAGGTTTTTAGGTATACTGTTCTTCTTATTGCCCTGCGGTGAATCGGGACACATGAGCGTAAGCCAACTAGCTCAGAAGGTAGAGACATTCCAAGCGAAGGAATTCGCTAGGCGAATCATCAGACGGAACAAGGCCGTCTTTGATAGACTAGCTAGAATGTAGAGTGCGACGTTGAGACGAGGCCCTGAGCCCGTCGATAACTACATCTATCCAACACGCGCAGAAATAGAGAATTTCCACTCTATAGCGATATCATTACGCGGCGAAAGAGGATACGCAGCATCGAAAGGTATGATCGATGCCTGCGTAGAATACGCAAGAACCGACACTCACACGCTAATTCCATTTCCGACAGTAGTCGCGAGAGCCGCCGCGATGATGTATTCACTGATTACTTTTCATCCATTCGCAGACGGGAACAAGAGGACATCTCTCATCGTCGCTTCCTATTTCTTTTTCGTTAATGGATACCTATTCGCGATACCTGACGATGCGCCTGAGTTCACGAAGGGCGTCGCCGCTAGATGTTTGGACAATGCCGATCACGAGCCAATTGAAGAGATAACGCGAATAATGACTTGGCTGAGACCAAACATCCACCAAAACTTCTACAGGAGGACATTCTACTATCTAACGAGAAAGAAAGACAAGAACGCGCTTTCTTTGCTGATTTGGTTCATCGCTTTCCTGATTTGGTCCCAAACTATTACTCCCCACATAGGTCGATTGATGAAATAGGCTATTCAATTCCACCGAAACTTTACAGTGGAAGACTCCACTCGATTCCACCTAAGACTTGACAGCACCCAAACACGGGTTCTGGCAAGTCTCCATCGGATTCCTCCCGATTCTTCTTCTGTAAAGTTTCGTCGGATTGAGGCCCGTAGGGTAGTCTCAACAAGTCCCGAAGGGTCATGGTCTGCATCTCGGCAATCTGGTTGAGGATGCTTCCTGCCTCCTCGATGAGCCGAAGCATCCCCTCGTCCATCGGCATGGATTGTCTGTCGAGGCTGCGGAGGATATCGCCTACCACCTCTGATAGGCGTATCGACCGCTTTGCTGTCTCCGTCGCCCGATAGTATCTTTCGACGAAGCCATAGAGTTCCCTATACTCGGGGTTCACCTCTTCTCGCCTCGCCGTCTTCTGGATATCTCGGTGTAGATGTCTCCAGACTCTTTCGCTCGTTCTCGAAGCTCCTTTTCGGGAGTGTCCTCATCCGCTCCGAGCATGGACCTCATGAGGCTTTTGCTGTCGTCTGTTAGGCTGGTGACCCGTTCTCGCTCTTCCTCGTCTTTGGCCATTATGTGCCTCAGACCTCGAATGATGCTCAAGTCCTCGTCCGCTCTTGTTTCTGATTCAGCCATCAGAGCCGCATAGATTTGGGTTACTGCGCCGACCAGCGCGTCGTTCGGGTAGACTTTCGCCAGTTCTTCCATCTGCCCCTTGAGTTTGGCGAACCTTATCCGCTGGTCGGTGTGTTCCTTTTCTGCGTCTTGGATTACCTCGTCGAGCAGTTCAGATGTCTTCTTGACGCGCATGTATGGCAAGCTTACCTCTTCTCCCTCTTTCGCTCCTCTTCGTCGTAGTGCTTCGTCATGAACTCCTTCACCGCTTGGTTGAACACATCGGTGTCGGATGTGTCGTGGTCGATTGCGTAGTGCTTTACGTCCTTCAGGAGCGACTTTTGCATCCTGAAGGTTGTCTTGGTCATTTCATCCTCCTCCCTATCCTGTTTGGACATAGCCAGAGGTATGGCAAATGACATAGTTAAGCCTTACCATAAGCCATAAATACGGCACAGGCCATAGGTATGGCATGCAAGCGCAAGACCTTCGGGAAGTCCGAGGGAGGGAGATATGCGAGAAGCACACCCAGATACGAAGGGTGAACGCCTTCAAGTATCAGGTCAGGAGCCAAGCGGGAAACGGAATCTATGATGTCGTGGCGAACAACTACGGCTGGAACTGCTCTTGCCCCGACTTCAAGTTCAGAGGCGTGAAGTGCAAGCATGTCTGGGCCGTAGAGTTCTCCTTCCGTCTCCGCGTCGCGGTCTCCACCGAGGCCCTTGCGCCCATCGAAGACACTGATTCATGCGTCTACTGCGGGACGAAGCACATCCGAAGGGATGGGGTGCGCCACAACAAGGCTGGAGACTTGCAGATTTTCGAGTGCTTGGAGTGCAGGAAATACTTCACCATAAACATCGGGTTCAAGCGGATGAAGCACAACCCGAAGGGAATTACTATGGCGATGCAACTATACTTCTCGGGAGAGAGCCTTCGAAACACCCAGAGGTCGCTTGAACTCCTCGGCGTGAAGGTCTCGCACCAAACGGTCTACAAGTGGATTAGCAAGTATGTCTCGCTGATGGAGAAGTATCTCGACAAGATTACACCCCAAGTCAGCGACACTTGGAGAGCCGATGAACTCTTCGTCAAGTTCTCCGGCAAGATGAACTACGTCTTCGCCATGATGGACGATGAGACCCGCTTCTGGATTGCTCAGCAAGTGACCGAGAAGAAGGGAACGGGCGACATCAGGCCGCTATTCCAGAGTGCAAAGGAGAGGGCGGGGAAGAAGCCGTATCTCCTCATCACCGACGGAGCGCCTAACTTCGCAGAGGCCAACCGCAAGGAGTATCGGTCATTCAGGAGCAACGCCACGACGAACCACATCAGAGACATTCGGCTCGATGGGACGGTCCACAACAACAAGATGGAAAGGATGAACGGCGAGGTTCGAGACAGGGAGAAGGTCATGCGGGGCCTGAAGAATCTGGACTCGCCCATACTCAAGGGGATGCAGATTCACCACAACTTCATCAAGCCGCACATGGGCCTGAACGGGAGAACTCCCGCAGAGGCCGCAGGAATCCAAGTCAAGGGTGAGAACCGATGGCTGACAATCATCCAGAACGCGGCCTATCCGACGAAACTTGACAACTCAGGAAAGGAGGGCAATCCGACGCAGAGTTGACAGAACCCAAACACGAATCCTTTTTATACTATAACATAGGTAATACCTAATCGCTTTATGACTGCCGCCGCCGACATCGTAACAGACGACTACAAGACAAAGTACGGCTTCGCCGACTCGACCGGCTACCTCGACCAGAGCCACAAGGGCATAAACGAGGACGTGGTCAAGGAGATCTCGAGGCTGCGGAACGAACCCATCTGGATGGAGGAGTTCAGGCTGAAGGCGCTGAAGCACTTCAACGAGAGGCCCGTCCCCACGTGGGGAGTCGACCTCTCGCCGATAAAGTTCCAGGACTTTTACTACTACGCGCAGCCCTCCAAGGAGACCGCGAAGAAATGGGAGGACGTCCCTCCTGAGATCCGGAACACCTTCGAGAAGCTGGGCATCCCCGAGGCCGAGAGGAAGTTCCTCGCCGGCGTGGGCGCCATCTATGAGAGCCAGGAGGTCTACAACAGCCTCCAGAAGGACCTGCAGGCGCAGGGCGTCATCTTCACCAGCGTAGGCAACGCGGTGCGAGACTATCCCGAGCTCATCAAGAAATACATGGGGACCATCATCCCCTCGAACGACAACAAGTTCGCCGCGCTCAACAGCGCGGTCTGGAGCGACGGGCCCTTCATCTACATCCCAGAGGGCGTCAAGATCACCATGCCCCTCCAGTCCTACTTCAGGATCAACGCGCAGGGGATGGGGCAGTTCGAGAGGACGCTCATAGTCGCGGAGCCCAACAGCGAGGTCCACTACATCGAGGGCTGCACCGCCGCCATGTACCAAAAGTCGATGCTCCACGCGGCCATCGTCGAGCTCATAGCGATGAAGGGCGCGAAGATCCGCTACATCACCATCCAGAACTGGAGCAAGAACGTCTACAACCTCGTCACCAAGAGGGCGCACGCCTACGAGAACGCGAGCGTGACGTGGCTCAACGGAGAGGTCGGCTCGGGCAGGAACATGAAGTACCCCTCGATCTACCTCCTGGGCAAGGGCGCGTCCGCGGAGATTCTCTCGATGGCCTACGCCGGCGCGAACCAGATACAGGACACGGGAGGCAAGATAATCCACCTCTCCTCCGACACCTCCTCGAAGATAATATCCAAGTCCGTCTCCAAGGACGGGGGCGAGGCCATTTACCGGGGCCTCCTCCACATCGCAAAGGGCGCGCACAACGTGAAGGCGACGGTCAGGTGCGACGCGCTCCTGCTGGACGAGCAGTCGAAGACCTCCACCATCCCGTACGTCGAGGTGATGGCCGACGACGCCACAGTCACCCACGAGGCCAGCGTCGGCAAGGTCGGCGAGGAGCAGATATTCTATCTCATGGCCAGGGGCATCAGCGAGAGGGACGCGCTCAGCATGATAGTCAACGGCTTCGTGGAGCCCTTCACCAAGGAGCTCCCCATGACCTACGCGATAGAGATCAACAGGCTGATGGCGCTCGAGATGACCGGCGCGGTCGGCTAGCCCCGCTCGCACGAGTGACCCCGATGGCCCAGAGCGCAGTCTCTCGCTTCACCGAGGAGCAGGTAGAGTCGCTCTCGAGGAGCCTGGGCGAGCCGAACTGGCTCAGGGACTACAGGCTCGAGGCGCTCCGAAGCTTCTCCTCCCTTCCGGTCGAGACCTCGCAGCTCTACAAGAAGTACGAGGGCGTCTCCGCCTTCGACCCGGAGCAGTTCTCCGTGCAGCCGGTCGAGGAGCGCATCGACCTCCGGAAGCACTTCGAGGGCTACCTCACCGGCAAGGAGACCAACATCATCCTCCAGGGCAACTCCACTACCGTCCACGTCGACCTCGACGAGGACTACGCGAAGAGCGGGGTCGAGGTCCTCACCATGCGAGAGGCGCTCTCGAAGCGCGAGTCCCTCCTGCGCGACCTCCTCACAAGGCGGCTCGCGAACCCGTCGGAGGAGAAGTACGCCGCCTTCAACGCGGCCTTCTTCAACTCGGGGGTCTTCATCCGGGTCCCCAGGGGCGCGCTGGCCCCCTCGCCGTTGAGGAGGATGCTCGTCACGCGCAGCCCCTCATCGAGCATCGTGGAGATGACGATAATCTACGCGGAGGAGGCCTCGAAGTTCAGCTACCTGGAGGAGCTCTACACGGCCGAGAGCAAGGGCCCCTTCCTCGTCAGCTCGACCGTCGACGTCTTCGCCGAGAGCGGCGCCCAGGTCGACGCGAGCGCCCTCCAGCTCCTCGACGACAACGCCGTCTACCTCTCCAACGGGGGGGTCTCGGTCGAGACCAACGCGAAGTCCTCCCTCGCCTCCATCCTCCTCGGCGGAAGGATCACCAGGTCGCGCTTCAACCTCGGGCTCAACGGGAGGGGCGCCTCGTTCGAGGGATACCAGGTCTTCTTCTGCGACGGCAAGCAGCACTACGACCTCGACGCCAACCTCGTCCACAACTCCCCCGACTCGTCCGGCTCCCTCACCGCGAGGGGGGTCCTCAAGGGCGAATCCCAGTCGATATTCAAGGGGATGGTCAAGATCAAGAAGGGCGCGAAGAACTCGCACTCCTACCTGGCCCACCACGCGATGATTCTCGACAAGCGGGCCAGGTCGGACGCCATCCCCGGACTCGACATCGACACCAACGAGGTGAAGGCCACCCACTCCGCGTCCGTGGCGCAGATCGACGAGGAGCAGATCTTCTACTTGGAGGCGAGGGGCCTCCCGCAGGACGAGGCGAAGAAGCTGATCGTCATCGGGTTCTTCGAGCCGGTCCTCTCGAGGATCCCCATCGAGTTCGCCCGCGAGGGAGCCAAGTTCACCGTGGAGGGGAAGTGGTCCGGAGAGCGCAGGCGGCTGGTGGACAGGGAGACCCTCCTAGCGCTGACGGGCGAAGTCCCCGACGAGGAGAGGCACGCCGCAGGGGACATCTTCGAGCGGCACTACAAGTACAGGGGCTAAGCGAGGAGTTGCCACGGTTCGTGAAAGCCCTCGAGCTCTCTAAGCTCGCCCCCGGGACGATGGCCGGGGTCGACGTGGAGGGGAGGCAGGTCCTGCTCTCGAACCTCGGGGGAGAGGTCTACGCAGTCGACGGCATCTGCACCCACGAGGAGTCGCCGCTCTCTCGGGGTTTCATGATAGAGGAGCGGGTGGTGTGCCAGCTCCACCTCTCTCAGTTCGACCTCCGGACCGGCGAGGTCTACAACCCCCCCGCGTTCGAGCCGCTGAGGCGTTACAATGTTAAAATAGAGGAAGGCAGCATTTTCGTGGAGATCTAGGCGGCCCCGTGAGAATAGAGATGCTCGAATCGACCAGGACGGTTGACGTGGAGAGGGTCAAGAACGACTTCCCCATCCTGAGCAGGAAGGTCAACGGGAAGCGCCTCGTCTACCTCGACAACGCTGCGACGACCCAGAAGCCCAAGGTCGTGATCGACGCGCTCGTAGACTACTACTCGAGATACAACGCGAACGTCCACCGTGGAGTCCATCAGCTGAGCATCGAGGCCACCGAGACCTATGAGAATTCCCGGAAGAAGGTGGCCAAGTTCATCAACTCGCCCTCCCCGCAGGAGGTAATCTTCACGAGGGGGACGACCGAGTCGATAAACCTGGTGAAGTTCGCCTGGGGGTCCAAGTTCGTCAAGGAGGGCGACGTCATCCTGCTCACGCTCATGGAGCACCACAGCAACATGGTCCCATGGCAGCTCCTCGCCAAGGAAAGGGGCGCCAAGATAGAGTACGCCCCAATCACCTCGGACGGAAGGCTGGACATGGGGGAGTTCGAGCGGCTGCTCGGCCTCTCGCCGGCGCTCGTCGCCTTCACCCAGTGCTCCAACGTCCTAGGCACCATCAACGACGCAGAGAAGCTCTGCTCGATGGCGAAGAAGGCGGGCGCCACCACCGTCGTCGACGCTGCGCAGTCGGCCCCCCACATGCCTCTCGACGTCCAGAGGATAGGCTGCGACTTCCTCGCCTTCTCAGGGCACAAGATGCTCGGCCCGACTGGGATAGGCGCGCTCTACGGGAGGAGGGAGGTGCTGGACTCTATGGACCCGTTCCAGTCCGGCGGTGACATGATCAAGGAGGTGCACCTCGACGGCGCGAGGTGGAACGACGTCCCGTACAAGTTCGAGGCCGGGACCACCAACATCGCCGACGCCATAGGGCTCGGCGTCGCCGCGGATTATCTCACGGCCCTTGGGATGGAGAACGTGAGGAGGCACGAGGTCGAGCTCCTGAGGTACGCGTTCGAGAAGCTGTCGCCTATACCCAACCTTACGATCTACGGCCCAACGGACGTGGAGGCGCGGGGAGGAGTGGTCTCCTTCAACCTCGCCGACATCCACCCGCACGACATGGCGTCGATCCTCGACGAGGAGGGGGTCGCAATCAGGTCCGGGCACCACTGTGCTCAGCCGCTGATGGAGCACCTCAACATCCCCGGGACCAGCCGCGCCAGCTTCTACGTCTACAACTCCACCGCTGACATCGACGTGTTCATAGGTGCCCTGCTAAAGGCCAAGAGCGTGTTCTGCGTTTGAGCAGCGACTTCTACCGGGAGCTGATCCTGGACTACTACCGGAACCCGAGGAACTTCGGGAAGCTCGACCCTCACGACATCGACGCGAGGGACACCAACCCACTCTGCGGGGACGAGATCGAGATGCAGATCAAGGTCTCCCCCGACAAGGACAAGATCGAGGAGATAAGGTTCGTCGGCAAGGGCTGCGCGATAAGCCAGGCTTCCGCCTCGATGCTCACCGAGATGGCCAAGGGCAAGCCTCTCGAGTGGGTCAAGAGCCTCTCCAGGGACGACATCCAGAAGATGCTGGGGACCTCCGACCTCGGGCCGGCGAGGATAAAGTGCGCTATGCTGTCGGTGAAGGTGCTGAAGACGGGTGTCTATGGCTACATGGGCGCCCAGTACGTCGAGCCGACCGAGTGACGGCTAGGGCCGCTTCAGCAGGTCCTCGTTCGGGTTCGGGAACAGCTTCGACCCCGCCCTTCCCTTCGGCTTTCCCCGCCTGAGAGGCGACCTCGCGGCCATCACGTGCCTCTTGAGGAGCTGGATTCCCAGCGCAGGGTCCACCCCCTTGGGGCAGACAGCCGAGCAGGTCCCGGCGAAATGGCACCTCCAGACCCCGTGCTCGGTGTCCACGAGGTCGAGCCTCTCCTCACCCGCCTCGTCCCTCGCGTCCTGCATGTACCTGTACTCCTGCGCGAGAGCCTGGGGGCCTGGGTAGAGCGCGTCCGTGGAGCTCGTGGGGCACGAAGAGCTGCATAGCCCGCACTTTATGCAGTAGGTGAACTGGACGAACGATTCCAGTTCCTGGGGCGTCATCAGGTACTCGCCGCTGGGCGACTCCTGCTCCTGAGGGTCGCCCTTCCTCACGAGGTGGGGGGAGAGGGACGCGTGCTTCGAGAAGAACGGCTCGAGGTCCACGACGAGGTCCCTGACTATCGGGAAGTTGTCCATCGGCTGGACGGTTATCGTCGAGGAGCGGAGGTCCGCGACCTGCGTCTCGCACGCCAGGCGGGGCCTCCCGTTGATCTTCATGCCGCACGACCCGCACGACGCCATCCTGCACGAGAAGCGCAGGGCTATCCCGTGGTCGAGCCGGTCCTTCGCGTAGATCAGGGCGTCGAGCACCGTCATCCCGTCCTTGAGGGGGACCGCGTATTTCTCGAGGTGGGGGACGCTCTCGAGGGAGGGGTCGAACCTCTGGACCCTCAGCGCCAGCTCCTCGCCGCCCACGTCAGGTCACCTGCCCCGTGGCCGCGAGTATCACGGTCCGCGTCCCATAGGAGATCATCGCTACCGTGACGAGGAGGACGGCCCAGTTCACGCCCCTTGTCCATCCCGCCGACTGGCGCCATTCGAGGAGGATTATCCTCAGGCCGTTGAAGCCGTGGGCCAGGACGACTATCAGGAGGACCTCGAGCAGCGCCCCGTCCACCGCGTTCCGGTAGACCGAGAGCACGTGCTGGAACGAGACCGCCTCGCCGTAGGGGACGAGCACGCCCTGCATGAGGAGGTGTATTGTCACCAGGCCGATCGCGAGGACCGCTGTCGCGTACTGCAGCTGCATCATCGTGGACTCCCTCATGAAAAGTCACCCAAACAACATTCCCCCCGAGTAGAGAGCGGCCAGTATCGCCGCGATTATCGCGACCCAGATGAGGTGCCTCTGGATTGTCCTCAGCGACTTTGCTCTGTAGGGGTAGTCGGGCTTCGAGGGCTTCTCGAAGATCAGGCCGTACTCAGCGAGTATCAGCCGCATCCCGTTTATCCCGTGGTAGACAACGACCAGGACGACCATCACGAGGACGAGGTGGCCGAGGACGTTCTCCGTCACCCCGAGGTCGAGCCTCCAGCTCGCCGTGTCCGGGCCCTCGCCGAACGGCCCTCCCACGAAGAAGCTCGTGTCGCCGATGTGCCCGACCACGTACGCGAGGACCGCCAGCCCCGTCACCCGCTGGAAGGCGTACGCCCACCTCTCAAGGTTCAGGTGGGCCGGGTTGAGCCACCCGGCCACGCCCCTCTTGTTCGGGGCGGCTTTCGCGCCCGGGTCAGCATCGGCGGCCCTTGGTTGGTCTCCCAGTTCGCGAGCTCACCAGTCTCCTCCTCGGTCGGGGTTTTTCTATTAAAGCTAGTAGTGCCGCTCTGCGGGCTGGTACCTCGTTATCCTGACGGGCGAGTAGCCCAGCCTCACGTGCCCTCCCTCCGTCTCCTCTTCCGAGTAGAAGGCCAGGCTGTGCTTCAGCCAGTTGACATCGTCCCTCTTGGGAAAGTCCCTCCTCGCGTGCGCCCCGCGCGTCTCGCACCTCGCGTGCGCGCACCTAAGGATGGCCTCCGCGGCCATCAGCATCGCCTCGACCTCGAGCACGTTCGTGAGGTTGGTGTTGTAGCGCCTGCTGTGGTCGTCGCAGTGCAGGTAGTCGCTCTCCCGCAGGGCCGCCACGGCGCGGATCGCCTCCGCGATCCCCTCCCCCGTCCTGTAGACGGACGCGCCCTCGTCCATGGCCTTCTGGACGGAGTCCCTGACGTCGTAGGGGTTCGTCCCCCCGCGCCCGTGGAGAATCCCGTCGAAGATGCGCTTCTCCTCCTGCAGGACCGCCTCCTTAGGGGCCGGTGCGCCGCCTCTCCCCTCGGCATAGCGCGCCGCCTCCGCCCCCGTCGTCCGCCCCCAGACCAGGCACTCCGCTGTAGAGTTCGCCCCCAGCCTGTTCGCCCCGTTGATGCTCACGCACGCGGCCTCACCAGCCGCCCATAGCCCCTTGATCTTGGTCGCCCCGTCGATGTCGACGTCGAGCCCGCCCATCATGTAGTGGCAGACCGGCCTCACCGGGAGCGGCTCCTCGACCGGGTCGATCCCCCTGAACTTCATCGCGATCTCCCTGATCCCCGCGAGCCTCGCCTTCACCTTCTCGGCCCCTATCTTCGTGAGGTCGAGCTGGACGTAGTCGTAGCCGCTCCTCTCGTCCTTGAAGCCCCTCCCCTGCTCGACCTCCGTCGTTATCGCGCGCGAGACGACGTCGCGGGAAGCCAGCTCGAGCTTCTCCGGGGCGTACTTGCCCATGAACCTCTCCCCCGCGTTGTTGAGCAGGACGCCGCCGTCGGCCCTCGCCCCCTCCGTGATGAGTATCCCCGAGGGGATCAGCCCCGACGGGTGGAACTGCACGAACTCCATGTCCTTGAGCGGGACGCCCGCGCGGTATCCCATCGCTATCCCGTCCGGGGTTGAGCCGTGACCGTAGGTGGCGAAGCTGAAGAGCCTCCCCGCGCCGCCCGTTGCGATTATCCCCGCCTTCGCCGAGATCGAGAGGAGGTCGCCGGTCTTCAGCTCGATTGCGGTTATCCCCCTGAACTCGCCCTGCTCGACCAGGACCGAGGTCGCGAACCACTCCTGGTAGAACGTGATGTCCTCGTACTTCGTGCACGTGTCGTAGAGCGTCTGCATTTCGTGGAACCCGACCTTGTCCTCGGCGAAGCTCGCCCTGGGGTAGCTGTACCCGCCGAACCAGCGCTGAGCGATCCTCCCGTCCTCCCGCCTCGACCACGGCATCCCCCAGTGCTCCAACTGGTAGATCTCCGCCGGCATCGACTTCACGAAGCGCTCTATCGCGTCCTGGTCCCCCAAATAGTCGGAACCCTTCACGGTGTCGAAGATGTGCGACTCGATAGAGTCCCCCAGCTCCGGATACAGGACTGCCGCCGTCCCGCCCTCCGCGCTCACCGAATGCGAGCGCATCGCCTGCAGCTTGGTGACGACGGCGACGTCCGCCTTCCCCTCGCTTACCCTCGCAGCCTCTATCGCGGCGCGCAGCCCGGCGATCCCCGATCCGATGATGACAACGTCGTGGCCCACGCGGTCCAGCGCGATTCCCTCCTTCCAGAGCAGAGGCCGCAAGGGCGTTAAACTTGCCGTCTGCGGCCGAAGAAAACGGTGGACGAAGCAAGGCCTCCGCTACGAAAGCTTGCTACTCCACCCTATCGTTGAGTTAGCTTTATATCCACTACGCAATCCGGTCGGAGACTACGGTACACGCTAGTGCCTCAGTTCGCTTACACGTTCAAGGGTTACGACCCGGCTATTCACGTCAGGGCTAGCGGAAGGGAGCTAAACATCTCGCCAAAGGCCTCGCGAGAGATATGCAACACGCTGAAGGGCATGACATTAGCAAAGGCGATCGCGTTTATCGAGACCGTCCAGGACATGAAGGCGCCCATCGCCTTCCGCAGATACAAGAAGAAGGTCGGGCACAGGAGCGAGCTCGTGGGCTTTCCCACAGGCTCCTATCCCGTAAAGGCGGCAGGGAAGATCCTAGGCGTACTTCAGAACCTGAGGGGGAACTGCGAGTTCAAGGGCCTCGACCCCGAGAGGGTGCACCTGATCCACGCTTCCGCAAAGGCGGGGCGCGTGATAAAGGACTACGTGCCCAGGGCGCACGGTCGAAGCAGCCCGAACTTCCACGTGCTGGTCCACGTCGAGTTCGTGGCGAGGGAGGCTCAGTAGAGCGGCATGTCTCAGGTCGAAAAGAGCGCCGTGAAGAGCCTGCTCGCGATGCACAGGACCTACGCCGACCTCGACGAGTACCTCGAAGCCCAGCTGAAGGAGGCTGGCTACGCAGGCGTCGACATCCAGAGGAACCCCGTCGGGACGAGGATAACCGTCTTCGTCACGAGGCCGGGCCTAGCGATAGGAAGGCGTGGCACGGGGATAAAGGAGCTGACGGATAGGGTCGCGCAGAAGTTCAACCTACCCAACCCGCAGATCGCAGTCTCAGAGGTCGAGAGGCCGGAGCTCAACCCCAGGATAATGGCCCAGAGGACGGCCCAGATAGTCGCCAGAGGCACCGCTTTCAGGCGCGCCGCCAACTGGACCATGACCACCATAATGGAGGCCGGGGCGATGGGCTGCGAGATAGGGGTCGCGGGGAAGCTCAGGAGCGACCGGGCCCACAAGGAAAAGTACAGGATGGGGGTCGTCCCGAAGAGCGGCGAGACCGCGGACGAGATAGTCAGGTCCGCGACCACGGACGTCCTGCTGAAATTAGGCTTATTCGGAATCAAGGTGAAGATCGCAATCGCGGACGCGCTCCCCCCGCCGATCGAGTTCAACGAGCCGACCGCGGAGGCGCCCGCACCACCCGCTGCCCCAGGCCCCTCGCCCGCGCCCCACGCGCAGGCGCCTCGCGTGGTCGTGGCGGAGGCCGCGGTCTCAGCCCCAGCGGTATCCGTAGTCGAGGCGCCATCGCCGCCCGCACCGCCCGCACCGACCGCGCCGGAGGCCACCGTCGCGGAACCGGAGGCTCCGAAGGCGAAGAGCGCCACGCGGCCCAAGCGGGCCACGAAGGGGAAGACGGGGACACGCAAGCGAGCAGCGAAGAAGAAGGTAGAGAAGGAGACAGAGGAAGAAAAAATTGCCTAGAGTGAAAGCAACAGCGTTGAGACAGCAAGATCCTAAACAGCTCAAGGACAGGCTCTTCGAGCTCCGGGGGGAGCTCGCAAGGCTGAAGAGCCTCACCGCGAGGGGCATGGTCCAGAAGCAGAGCGGCTCCCAGCGCCGCGTCAAGAGGGACATCGCGCGGCTCCTCACCGTCATGAAGGAGAAGGGTCAGGTCGAATGAGTTTCATCATCGGAGAGGATGTGAGGGTGGCCGCGGCGAGGGACGCGGTGCTCCTCGGGCTCAAGGGTAAGGTCGTCCTCGAGAGCATGCACACACTCACAATCAAGACGGCCGCCCAGAGGAAGGTCACCATCCCCAAGACCGGCAGCGCCCTGGAGCTCTCCAGCGGAGAGATCCTCATCGGCGACGATCTGGAGGGCAGGCTCGAAGATAGGATTGCCGCCGCCGGAAGGCCGGCGAGGCGAGGCGCGAGGCGTACGCGATGAACTCCGCGGGCCTCGATATGGCCCCGCCTAAGCGCGGTTGCGACGACGCGCGGTGCCCCTTCCACGGGCACCTCAAGGTCAGGGGGAAGATGCTCGTAGGGACGATAGTCTCGATCTCGAACAAGCAAACCGTCGTGATCCAGAGGGAGCTGCTTCAGAAGGTCCCGAAGTACAACAGGTACGAGAGGAGGAGGAGCAAGGTCCACGCGCACCTCCCGCCGTGCGTCGAGGCGAAGGAGGGGGACATCGCGACCATCGCCGAGTGTAGGCCGCTCGCGAAGACCGTCGCGTTCGTCGTCGTCCAGACGAAGGGAGCTGCTTAGGCATGTCCACAAAGTCCAGAGCAGTCTCGGCGAAAGGGGTCGAGGAGTTCAAGACCTACATCACGCGATCCATCCCGCTGAACGCGGTGATCGTGTGCGCCGACAATACGGGGGCGAAGACGCTGAAGGTCATCATGGTCACGCGGGCGAAGACCAGGCTGGCGAGGTATCCCGCCGCTTCGGTCGGAGACCACATCCAGTGCACGGTGAAGAGAGGCCCGCCGGACCTGAGGAACCAGGTCTGGGGCGCAGTGATAATCCGGCAGAAGTATGCGGTCCGGAGGGTAAGCGGCCAGAGGATATGTTTCGAGGACAACGCCGCCGTCCTGGTGACCCCGGAAGGCGAGATGAAGGGCACGGACATCAAGGGGCCGGTCGCGAGCGAGGCAGCGGAGAAGTGGCCGAGGATTGCGAACCTGGCCTCCGTGGTGGTATGAGAAAAGGAGAATGATTAAGAGAAAATGAAGAAATTCGGTTCGGCCTTGTCCAAGGAACTCAGAGGCAAGTACGCGCGCAGAGCCGTCAGACCGATAAAAGGCGACGGGGTCAGGATAATCCGAGGAGGGTTCAAGGGGATCGAGGGGAAGGTAACGAGCGTCGACAGCAAGAGGGGGAAGATCTTCGTCGAGGGCGTCACCCGCGAGAAGATCGCTGGGGGCAAGACGGGCCGCGGTCCCAATCGACTCTTCGAAGGTCGTGATAACCAGCTTCAACCTCGAAGACAAGCTGCGTAGGCAGAGGTTGGAGAGGGAGAACGAGGGCGCGGAGGAGGAGAGCTAGACCTTGGGGAAGAAGAGCGGAAGGACGAAGATGAAGCGCATCTCGGCGCCGCGCTCGTGGGACATCGCTCGCAAGGAGGCCCGGTTCATCACCAAGCCGAGTCCGGGGACTCATTCGGTCGCAAAGTCATACTCGTTGGCCGTGGTCCTGCGCGACCTACTGGGCATGGTCGCGACGCAGAAAGAGGTGATGCAGGTCCTTACGCGCGGGGAGGTCCTCGTGGACGGAGTGCCGAGGCACGACCCTGGCTTCCCCGTCGGCCTCTTCGACGTGGTCACCATCCCGAAGGAAGGGAAATCCTTCAGGCTCGTGCCCTCGCCAGACGGACTCATCCCGAGGGACATCGTCTCTACAGAGGCAGGCATGAAGCTCTGCCGGGTAAGGTCCAAGGTCAAGATCACCGGGGGGCACATCCAGTTCGGGTTCCACGACGGGCGCTCGCTGCTGGACGACAAGCTACTCGCGTCTTGCGGGGACACGGTTGTCATGAAAGTGCCGCAGCAGGCGGTCGTGGACAGCGTGAAGCTCGCGAAGGGGGCGACGGCCCTCGTCGTCTCGGGCGACAGGGCGGGGCAGGTGGGAAGGATAATCAGCGTGAGCAAGGGGACGCACTCCCGCGAGAAGATGATAGCGCTATCCCTCCCGAGCGGCGAGACCGAGCTGCCCGAGAGGCTGATATTCGCCGTGGGGACGGACAAACCGGCTTTGGAGGTCCAGGCTAAGAGTTGATGGCCAGGGCGGAAGCCAAGCAGGTCGCCGACCAGGGCGACATGCGCAAGATTTCGATCGGGAAGGTAGTGATAAACATAGGAGTGGGCAAGTCGGGCGAGGCGGTGGAGAGGGCGAGGAAGGTCCTCGAGCAGATAGCCTCCCAAAAGCCCAGCTCCCGGAAGGCTAAGAAGTCCATCCGTGACTTTGGGACGCACCAGGGCGAGCCCATCGGCCTGGTCGTCACCGCGAGGGGGCAGGAGAGGTGCAAGGAGCTGATCATGAGGCTCCTCATCGCGAGGGAGAAGAAGATGAACGCCTCGTCGTTCGACGACAGGGGCAGCGTCTCCTTCGGGCTGAAGGAGCACATAGAGATACCCGGCATAAGATACGACCCGGAGATAGGCATCTGGGGCATGAACGTCTCCGTCCTGCTAGAGCGCCCGGGTTACCGCGTCTCGAGGAGGCTCCGCAAGTCGGCGAGCCTCGGGAAGAGCCACGTCATAAGCAAGGCAGAGGCGATCGAGTACTTCAAGCGCGAGTTCGAGGTAGTTGTGGAGTGAAAGAAAGACATCCAAAGCTCAGAAAGTATGGCAAGTCCACCAGGTACTGCCGTAGGTGCGGGCAATACGGAGCGGTGATACGGAGCTACGACCTCTTCCTCTGCAGGCAGTGTTTTAGAGAGGTCGCTGAGAAGCTCGGCTTCAGGAAGTACGACTAGGAGAGATGGATAGACCATGCCAGTGACCAACATCCTCGCGAACCTCTTCATCTCGCTGCAGAACTCAGAGATGAGGCACAAGAAGGAGTGCATCGTCATCCCGGCGTCCAACCTCGCTAGCGAGGTGATGCGCGTCCTCCAGAAGAGGAGGTACATCGGCGAGTTCGAGTTCATCGACGACGGCGTGACGGGAAAGCTGCGCGTCCAGCTCCTGGGGAGGATAAACAAGTGCGGCGCCGTCTCTCCGCGTTTCCCGATCAAGGCGAAGGAGTTCCAGAAGTGGGAGTCGAGATATCTCCCGGCGGTCGGCGTGGGGATGCTCGTAGTCTCCACATCGAAGGGGATTCTCTCTCACACCGAAGCCCAGGAGCAGCA
The DNA here is from genome assembly GCA_963820505.1 of uncultured Nitrososphaerota archaeon. Classification (GTDB taxonomy): domain Archaea; phylum Thermoproteota; class Nitrososphaeria; order Nitrososphaerales; family Gagatemarchaeaceae; genus Gagatemarchaeum. The sequence continues at coordinate 187,648 of CAWFZY010000005.1, forward strand.
CCTGGGCGGGAGGCTACTCGGGTATGTCTATTAGCGTGGCCGCCAAGGCGGCCAAGAGGAAGGAAGAGGGCTCGAGGACCGTCGAGCTCCCGCAGGGCGTCAGCGCGAGCGTCAAAGGCCGAGAGCTCTTCATGAAGGGCCCCAACGGGAGCGCGACGAAGGTCTTCCAGAGGATCCCTGTGGACATCGAGGTCCAGGGGAACCGGGTGACGATCAAGCCGTTCACGGCGAAGAAGAAGGACGTCATCTCCGCCAACACGGTCTCCTCGATAGTGAGGGCGCTCGTCCACGGGGTCACGAAGGGGTACGAGTACAAGATGAAGGTGGTGTTCGCCCACTTCCCTGTCACCGTGAAGATCAAGGACGACACGGTCATGGTGGAGAACTTCATGGGCGAGAGGTCGCCCAGGCTCGCGAAGATTCTCGCGGGCTGCAAGGTCACCACCGAGGGCGACGACATCCTCATAAAGGGAACATCGCTCGAGCAGATAGGACAGACGGCCGCAAACATAGAGCAGGCCACGAGGATAAAGCGCAAGGACCAGCGCATCTTCCTGGACGGCGTCTACGTCTACGAGAAGAAGAGGAACTGATGCCAACGATGGGAACAGAAAAACAGGACACCAAGGCCGATTCGGCGAGGAAAGAGCTCCTCGAGCTGCTCGAGCTCAGGAAGAGCGTAGCGGAGCACAGGCCGAAGTTCGTCCGCCCGGAGAGTTGGAGATACGTCAGGCTGCACCCGGAGTGGAGGAAGCCCAAGGGCCTGGACAACAAGATCCGAAAGTCATTCAAGGGATACCCGAAGCGAGTAAAGGTCGGGTACGGCGGCCCCGCGAAGGCGCGAGGCTACCACCCGAGCGGGCACGTGGACGTGCTGGTGCACAATCCCGCGCAGCTGGAGCAGCTCATCCCCGAGAAGGACGCCGTGAGGATCGGTAGGCGCGTAGGCGCGAAGAAGCGGGGCGAGATCCTGAAGAGGGCCACGGAGCTGGGGCTACGAGTCCTGAATCCGACGAGGTTGAGACACATTGAATCTAAGAAGTAAGAGACGCCTGGCGGCAGACGTGCTAGGAGTAGGCCAGGACCGGATTATCTTCGACCCCGAGGCGGAGGACTTCATCCAGGACGCCATCACGAGGAGCACCATACGGGGCCTAGTAGGGCTCGGCGCAATCAAGGTGGCCCCCGAGAAGGGCATCTCGAGGGGAAGGTTCAGGACGAAGCACCGCAAGAACAAGATCAGGCACCAAGGCTCGTTCCGCGGGACGAAGACCTCAAGAAGCTCCAAGAAGACGGCGTGGGTCAACAAGGTGAGGGCCCTCCGGTGGAGGCTCACCGTCGCCCGCGACAGGAACGAAGTGACGAAGCAGAACTACACGAAGCTGTACAGGCAGATAAAGGGGGGCCAGGTCAGGGACGTAAAGCGGCTCCTCGAGATGATAAAGGAGACGAAGAAGTAGATGCCCAGCTCGAAGAAGAACTACGTCCCGATCTACAGACGCAGAAGGATGGGCGCGACCGACTACAGGGCCCGCAAGAAGATAATCACGTCCTCGGTGCCCCTCCTCGCTGTGAGGGTCTCCTCGAAGAACGTCTCCGCGCAGTTCATCAAGCCAAAGCCGGAGGGCGACCAGGTGCTCTCCTCGGCGCACTCCAGGAACCTCATCAAGCTCGGCTGGAAGGGCTCCCCAAAGTCCGTGCCCGCCTGCTACCTGCTAGGCCTGCTGGCCGGGAGGCGGGCGAAGGAGCACGGGGTCGAGAAGGCATATCTCTACAACGGGCTCTCGCCCTTCGTAGAAGGGTCCCGAATCTCAGCGCTGGTGAAGGGCGTGAGGGACGCGGGCGTCGACGTGCCCATGTCCGACGAGGCGGTCCCGTCGGAAGACAGGATCACGGGGAAGGCGACCGCGGAGTACGCGAAGTCCCTGCTCGCCGAGAACAAGGAGAAGTACTCGAAGGTCTTCTCGGCGCTGATCCGGACCGGTTTCAAGCCTGAGGAGTACCCGCAGAGCACCATCGCGCTGAAGCAGGTCATATTGAAAGGAGCAAAGTGATCACATAGGATGTCGCAAGGTAGAGGTTATCGCAGGCGCGAAGAGGAGAAGCAGATCCCCTGGATTCCCCGGACCAAGCTCGGGGCCATGGTCGCCGAAGGGAAAATCACCTCGCTAGAGGAGATATTCCAGCAGGGATGGAAGATCCGTGAGCCCGAGATGGTCAAGAAGCTGGTCCCCGAGCTCTCCTCGGAGGTGGTCTACGTAGGGATCGTCCAGAAGCAGACCGACGCGGGCGAGCTCACGCGCTTCGGCGCCGTGGTCGCGGTCGGGAACGGCAACGGCTGGTTCGGCGTGGGGAAGGGCAAGGCCGCCCAGATGAAGTCAGCGATCGACAAGGCCACCAACGACGCGCTCCTCAACATAATCCCCGTCAAGCTGGGGTGCGGCAGCTGGGAGTGCAAGTGCGGGACGATGCACTCGGTCCCCTACAGGATCAGGGGCAAGGCTGGGAGCGTGACGGTGGAACTCCTGCCCGGGCCGCGCTCCCTCGGGAGGGTCGCCGGCCCCGCCCTGACCAACCTCCTGGCGCTGGCGGGCGTGAAGGACGTCTGGGTCAGGACATTCGGCTCGACGAACACCCTCTCCTCCCTCGCGAACGCGGTCTACGACGCCTTCTCAAAGTCGCACGGGCTGAACGTATAGGAGTCGATTGGTGAAAGAACTTGGGTAAGCTGCTCGTCGTGAACCTCCATGGGCTGATAAACGTCCCCCGCGGGACCAGAGAGACTCTCATCCAGCTCGGGATAGGAAAGCGCTTCGCCGCCGCGGTGGTCGGAGACGACCCCGTCTCGAAGGGGTCCGTTCACCTGTGCAAGGACTATGTAGCGTGGGCGCCGCTCGACGCAGAGCTGCTCACGTCCCTGCTCACGTCCAGGGGCAGGGTGAGCAACTCGAAGACGCTCGACGAAGAACAGTTGAAAGCCTTGGGTTACAAGACCTACGCGGATTTGGCGCAGGCTATCATGAAGGGGGCGACCAGCGGCACGCTCTCCTCGGTCAAGAGCTCGACAAAGGGGCTGAAGTTGAAACCATTCTTCGGGCTCTCCCCGCCCAAGGGCGGTTTCAAGCGCTCCTCGCGGAGGGCGTTCCGAGAGGGCGGGATACTCGGGGAAAACCCGCTGCTCCCAGAGATCGTGAGGAGGATGATCTGAGCTGCCCACCCGGATCCGCAAGGTCAGGAAGCAGCGCGGCTCGCGCACGCACGGCTACGGGCAGATAGGCCAGCACAGGCACTCTGGGCACCAGGGCGGCCACGGCAACGCGGGCCTTCACAAGCACAAGTGGTCGTGGCTCATACTCAACGACCCGGACCACTTCAGGCGGGACCCCTTCAAGCCGCCGAGCTGGCACAAGGTCTCAAAGTGGGCGAACGTCGGCGACCTCGGCTCTTTCGCCGAGGACGGCAGCAGCAAGGGAGGCCCGGTCTCCATCGACCTGGAGTCGAAGGGCATCGAGAAGCTCCTGGGTGCGGGCGACGTGACGCGAGCTTTCAACGTAAAGGTCTCTTCATATACCGAGAGGGCTAAGCAGAAGCTCGAGGAAGCAGGTGGCAAGATACTCACAGAGTGAGAGCGGAGTTCGCGAGTAGCCTTGGTCTCATTACGCAACTTTGTCAAGAGCGTTGCGACAATCCTCCCAGAGATACCTAAGCCAATCAAGAAGCCGACCCTCACAGGAGAAGTTCATCTGGACCGGCGGCGCGCTCATCCTCTACATGATCATGGGGATCACGCCGCTCTTTCACTTCGGCAACGAGGCCGACCAGTTCGCCTACCTCAGGATAATCTTCGCGTCCACCCAGGGGACGCTCACCGAGCTCGGGATCGGCCCGATCGTCACGGCGGGGCTGATCCTCCAGCTGCTCCAGGGGAGCGACATACTCAGGCTCGACCTCTCGGACACGGAGGACAGGGCGCTCTTCGGGACGGCGACGAAGCTGCTGACCTTCATAGTGATAGCGATAGAGGCGGGTGCGTACATCCTGGGAGGCGCGCTCGGCACCCTGGCCGAGCACGCAGGCGCTGGTCATCTTCTTCCAGCTCTTCGGGGCCAGCGTGATCATCCTGCTCCTCGACGAGCTGATCCAGAAAGGCTGGGGCCTCGGGAGCGGCATAAGCCTCTTCATCCTGGGGGGAGTAGCGCAGACCCTCTGGTGGGACAGCCTGTCCCCCTACCCAGTCTCCGCCTCGCAGGGGCCCCCGCCGTCGTCTACGGGTTCATCCCCGCCTTCATCGGCTCGCTCTTCCCCGGAGGGGGAGGGGTGGCCTCCGTCTTCATCAGGGCAAACGAGTTCCCGAGCATGTTCACCTTCGTGATGACAATCGCGGTCATACTCTTCATCACGTACATCGAGGGGATCAGAGTCGAGATCCCTATCACGTCGGTGAAGTACAGGGGGTTCCAGGGCGTCTACCCCATCAAGCTGCTATACGTCTCGAACATCCCGGTCATCCTCGTCTCTGCGCTCACCGCGAACATCTCGTTCTTCACGCGCATACTCGCGAACTACGCCGGGACCGCATCGCCGCCGTCGTGGATGAAATATCTGGTCATCTACAACACGAGCTACACCCCCACCGGAGGCATCGTGTACTACATCACGCCTCCCAACGGCATACAGCAGACCGCGGCGGACCCGGTCCACGCCCTGATCTATACCGCATTCCTGATGACTCTCGCCGTGATGTTCGCCAGGATCTGGGTCGAGATCGGCGGCCTCTCGTCCAGGACGGTCGCCAAGAACCTCATGAACGCCGACGTCCAGGTGCCGGGGTTCAGGAGGGCGGGGCTCTCGATCGAGCAGGTCCTCAACAGGTACATCCCGCCGATCACGGTCATAGGCGGGCTGATCATCGGGTCCGTAGCGGCCATCTCGGACGTATTCGGCGTCTTCGGGACGGGCGTCGGCCTGCTGCTGGGCGTCGACATCGTCCTCCAATACTACCAGATGCTCGTGAAGGAGCAGCTCGAGGAGTTCTCCCCGAGGCTCGCGGGCGTCCTCGGGCAGACCTAGGTGGATGCTCATGGGTCTGAGAATCGTGATCGTGGGAGTGCCCGGCGTGGGGAAGAGCACGGTCGTGGAGAAGACCAAGGAAGCGGTCCCCGGCTCCACCGTCCAGGTCTTCGGCACGGCGATGTTCGACGAGGCGCTCAGGCTGAAGTGGGTCAAGCATCGGGACGAGATGCGCAAGCTCCCGGTCGCGAAGCAGAAGAAGCTCCAGGAGGCCGCGGCGGCGCGGATAAGCAGGGGGAAGGGGAAGGTCGTCTTCATCGACACGCACCTCTTCATCCGCACGCCCGAGGGGTTCTGGCCGGGACTCCCGCTGCGCGTCATCCAGCCCTTGAACCCGACTCACCTCATCCTCGTGGAGGCCTCGGCCAAAGAGATACTCGCGCGCCGGAAGAACGACGCGACGAGGTACAGGGACGAGCTCACCGAAGAGGAGGTGACCGAGGAGCTCGAGCTGGCGAGGAGCATGCTCTCGACGGCCTCGCTGGTAAGCGGGGCGCCGATGGCGTTCATCCTCAACGGGGAGGGCAAGTCCGAGATGGCCGCGAGCCAGATCGCCGCTCTTGTGAGGGGTGCGAGAGCCTGACCCTTGCCATCCCAGACTCGACCCTGATAATCACGTGCACGGCCATCTTTCTCGGCTTCATGTCCAACGTCGCGACCAGGCTCCTCGTCGACCTCAAGAGGGAGAGGCGCATGAGGGCTGAGGTGGCCGCCTTCGACAAGGAGCTGAAGGCGGCGGTGGCGGCCAAGGACAAAGACAAGGAGGATAAGCTCAAGAAGAAAAAGCCGCAGATGGACCAGATGAGGCTCAAGGCGTCGTCGGGGCGTTTCAAGGTGGTCCTCGTGACATGGCTCCCTTTCATCGCCGTCTACTACCTCATGGGGGACTTCGTAAGCGGATGCAAATTCCCCAGCATCTGCGTCTCAGGGGTCGTCGCCTACTCGCCGATACCTATCCCGTTCATAGTGGCCGCCAACGGCAGCATGGTCCTGATCTGGTGGTATTTCCTATCCTCCCTCTCGTTCTCCACCCTGATGACGAAGCTGCTGGGAACGTCCCAGACCATGTGACCGCGCGGCGGACCAAGTAGACCATGAAGGCCATGATACTCTGCGGCATGCCAGCGGTGGGGAAGACCACGGTCGCGAAGATCCTCGCCTCCAAGCTGAACCTCAAGCTCATCGGGGGAGGGGACATCCTGAAGGAGATCGCCCAGGAGGAGGGCTACAACGCCGTGGGGGACGATTGGTGGGACACGAAGGAGGGGATGAAGTTCATGGGGGAGCGCGCGGGCTCTCCCGAGTTCGACAAGGAGGTCGACAGGCGCCTCCTGGCGAGGGCGAGCAAGGGGGACGTGGTGATAACCAGCTACACTCTGCCGTGGCTTGCGAAGGAAGGCGTGAAGATCTGGCTCTCTGGGACGAAGCAGAGCAGGGCGGAGAGGATGGCGAGGCGGGACTCTTCCTCCCCGGAGGAGTGCGCGAAGGTGATAGAGGCAAGGGACCGCAAGAACTATTCGCTCTACAAGGCGCTCTACGGGATACGTTTCGGGGAAGACCTGTCCCCGTTCACCATCGTCGTGGGGACGGACGGCGTCCCCGCCGCGGAGGTCGCGGGCTCGATCCTAGAGCAGCTGCCCAAGCTGGAGAAGGGGCGGAAGGCCTCGCCGGCGGGGAGGGGGAGCCGCCGGACGGCGCGAGCCAGAAGACGGGCGGCTTGACCACCCAAGTCGGGCCAGGGCTCCAGGGGGCAGGAGCCGGGGAGATGGTCACGATAAGCGAGGAGCCCACCGACCCGAACTACGGATGGGAACCCACGAAGCGGCCGATCAAGGAGCTGCTCAACTTCGGCCTCATCCCCCTCGACAAGACCAGCGGGCCGACGAGCCACGAAGAGGTCTCGTGGGTCAGGCGCCTCCTGAGCATGGACAAGGCGGGGCACAGCGGCACCCTCGACCCGGGGGTCACCGGGATGCTCCCCATCGGCCTCGGCAGGGCCACCAAGGCGCTCGGCCTGCTGCTGCTCTTCCCGAAGGAGTACGTGGGGATAATGCGGATACACTCCTCGGTCCCACGTGAAGAGGTCGACAGGGTGATAGCGGAGTTCACCGACGAGATCTACCAGCGCCCTCCGCAGCGCTCCTCGGTGAAGAGGGAGACTCGCACCAGGCGGATCTACGAGCTCGAGGTCCTGGAGCAGAAGGGGAACCTGTACCTGCTGAGGTGCGTCTGCCAGGCAGGCACCTATATCCGGAAACTCTTCTACGACATCGGGGAGGTCCTTGTCGTCGGCGCTACCATGGTCGAGCTCCGCAGGACGAAGGTCGGCCCGCTCGACGAGAGGAAGGGGATAGTCACCTTCCATAAGCTCGACATCGCCGTCCAAAAGTGGAAGGACTCGGGGGACGAGACGGACCTGCGCAGGGTCATCTTGCCCATAGAGTCCTGCCTCGAGGGGATACGCAAGGTCGTCGTGAAGGACTCCGCCGTCGACGCGGTCTGCCACGGCGCGATGCTCGCCATCCCCGGGATCATCTCCCTCTCAAAGGGGATCACCAAGGGCGAGACCGTCGTCCTGCTCACGGCGAAGGGCGAGCTCGTCGGGATCGCGGTGGCGTCGATGAGCACCGAGGAGGTCCAGGGGCAGCCCAAGGGCATCGCGTTCCCCGTCCGGCGCGTGATCATGGACCAGGGGACCTATCCGAAGATGTGGAAGAAGGGTTCTACTGCATCTGATTCCGAAGATGCAATTTCGAAGCATCCACTCTGAGGATTGGCGGCTCGATTTCGAGTTCCGCGTTCCCCTTCACTGTTTCTCCTGCTTCGCCTTCCTTACTTGGTTGCGAACGGTCGAACCTCAACCGCCCTCTGCGAGAAATGTTCAGGACAGCAATCACATCCCTGTCCATCCACCTCTTGCAGACCTTGCACCACAATTGGCGATAGTGCTCAGCATCGCCTCGGATTGGCACTTGGAGTCTCTCCCCGCATCGTGGGCAATCCATCGTGGTTCCCCTAGTCTCGAGCTTCGTGAGGGTGACTATGGGGACTCCCGCGAGCACGGCTTTGTATTTCACCTGACGCGCAAACTCGCCGAATGGCCAAGAATTCATTTTGGCCCTATACGACCTTCCCCGGCCGTTGCCTCTCCTGTAGAGTTTACGGATTCCTGCCAGATTTTCTAAGACTATTGCGCTGCTATTTGCCCGCGCCTCGGCTACAATCTTCTTTGAAACCGAGTGTAGAATCTGTCTCGTCCGCGCAGTTCTCTTTTTTCCATACTTCGCAGTGATCAAGCGTCTGATTCTTGTGTCTGGACGTTTGAATGAACTGATAATGTTTCGCGTATTCTGGGCAATGTCGACTATTCTAGTCACGTCGTAGAGAGTTACCGCTTGACTATTGCCAACTGCGAGATTCCTCAGGTTCACGTCGACTCCTATTGTCCCAGAGAGTTCTGCAATGTCCAACTGTCTTACGTCCTTTGAAATGCAGAGAGATACGGAGTCTTCAGAAATAGTGAAGGCTCGCACGGTTGTATTCGTATCTGAGAGAAGCGCCCTCGTGTGAGAGTTCAGAGGAATCGTTTCGACTCTCTTTGCGTCAAGGTGAATGATTAGATTGCCATGATCTATCTTGAAGCCATAACATGACACGATGACCGGCTTTGATAGGTACGGCGTTTTTGTAGGAATTCCTCGCCGAATTGACTTTCGGCGAGCGGAGAGAATCCCTGCGGCCTTCGATATCGCGCAAAGCGCGAAGCCAGAGTGACAGAGATACCTTCTTCTTAGGTCGCCATAGGTCAATATCGAGAGTTTCTTCATCGAAGGGGTTCTGGAATTTCCTTCCTCGTACTCCAAGCCGATTCGGATGCAATCGTTTGTCATTTGTCGGAATTGCTCCATCACGTTCCACAAATTGGCATTCGGTTGGAATCTCTGCACTACTGATATCTTCTGGAGCGCCACAAGATGGTTCCTTGTCACGCAATTTAAGCGCCCATACGAGACCTACGCTCATTCTGAGACCATAGAAGCAGGAGAAGGCCGCAGGCGAACCCTCCGCCGGCGCCGCCACCAGCGCCGAGAGCGAGTGACCGGCGCTCAAGCACGCGTCTGGCCGACGTCGAGGCGCTTGCCCAGAAGGATCTCGCCCGGCACCACCATCATCTCGCGATACATCAAGAGCGAGCGGATCCGGCCGTACCTCTCTGCCATCTCGGACCCCTGGACCCTCTGGAACCCCCTAGAGCCGAAGAGCGTCTTGGACTCGACGTTGTCCTCCTCGACGCTCGCGTAGGCGTCCTGTGCTCCCCTCTGCCCGAGCTGGGAGAGGGCGTCGTCCAGCAGCCTGCCGCCTACCCCCTTCCTCCTGAAGCGCGGCGGCACCGCGACGTAGTAGACGTAGCCTGCGCCCTCGGCGAGCATCTTCAGCATGATCAAGCCCGCGTCCTCGCCCTCGGCAGTAGTCGCGGCCTTCACGACCTCGATGCTCTGGAGGGTCCGCCTCGCGTGCCAGAGGTACAGCCCCTCGAAGCTCTCCTCGAGGATGGGGAGGAGCCGCGACCTTTCGGCCTTGGGGACCTCGGCGATCTCCACGTCAGGCGGCGTCAGATCGAGTACAACCTCGAGGCGTTCCGCCACAGTATCTTCTCCTTGTCCGCCTGCGTGACCTTGAGCATGGAGACGAGCGAGAGGCCGTTCGCGTGGGTCTCGACGGGGTAGTCCGTCCCGAAGACGACCTTGTCCGCCCCGCCGGCGTAGTAGACGGCTTCGCTGATCCTCCGCGCGAGCATGAGCATGTACTCCTTCCCGTAACCCCCGCCCCCGACGACCAGCCCGGAGATGTCGGCGAAGACGTTCGGGTGCTTGTAGAGCAGCTCGGCCGTGTCGAGGACCCAGGGATTGCCGAGGTGGCAGACGACCATCTTGAGGCCCTCCCTCTCGTTGGCCACCTCGTCGAGGGTGAGCGGGTGCGCATGGGTCAGGCTGCCCGTGCTGCTCGCCGTGTCACCGGTGTGGAACAGGACCGGCAGCCTGTGCTCCTCGGCGTAGTCGTAGAGCGGCGCGAACACCTCGTCCTTGGCGAAGACCCTCCTGTACCCGAGCCAGATCTTGAAGCCCTTCACGAACCCCCTTTGCGCCTCCGCGAGCCTGAGCGCGTCCCTCACCGCGCCCTTCGCTGGCTCCACCGTGAAGACGGGGAAGAGCGCGTCCCTGCTCCTCTCGCACAGCCTCACGACCTCGGCGTTGGGCAGGGGGACCCCGCCCCTCATCGGGGGGCTGAGCAGCAGGGCCCGGGCGACCCCGTTCGTCTCCATCTGCTCGAGGAGCTCCTCCAGGTCGTAGCGAAGCCCGTTGAGCTTGGCGTACGGCCTGAGCCTGTCGTCCCTCCTCTTGCCGGAGCAGTGGGTGTGCGCGTCTATGACCCTGTCCAACACGCGGTCGACCGCGGGAGGGGCTTAAGTCCTTGACGGCGATATGCGCGGAGGGTCCCGGTAGAAGAAGACCACCACTAGCATCAGCAGGAGGTAGGGGACCGCCGTGGTGAATATCAGCACCGAGGAGACAGGGCCTCCTAAGACCCCCGCGATGCCGGGGCCTAGGAAGGCCCCCACGAACCCCGAGGTCTGGACAAGGCTTGTCGCCGCCGTCCGCCTATCTTCCGGCACGTTGACTTGGCACATGGCGGTGACGAGCGACCAGAACATGTTGGCGAGGATTCCGGTCAGGATCACGAACAGGATTGCGACCGCGTAGGAGTTCGCCAGGTAGACGCCGAGCATCGCCATCGCTGGGAGGATCGCTGCGATCGTCGCGCTCTTCCGGCCGCCTATCCTGTCGAAGAGGGCCCCGCCGGTCAGGGTGCCCAGCCCGCCTAGGCCCAGTCCGACCCCGAAGAGAGAGTCGATTGTTGTTGAGCTGCCGCCAGAAGCGCCGAAGCTCGAGATAAGGAACTTTGGGGTCCACGAGAGGTAGACAAGGAAGCCAAAGTCGGCGAAGAACGCGGCTACGGCGAGAACGAGGATCACCCTCTTGCGCAGCAGCTCGCCGAACGTCCTCAGCGCGCTGGCGGACGTGGAGCGCGCCCCCGTGCCCAGCACGGCGAGGAAGACCAAGAAGAAGGCCAGCCCCACCGCGGCGAATTCTGCGAAGGGGGCGTCCCAGCCGTAAGACGCAAGCAGATAGCCGGCGGACGAAGGACCGACGAACCCGGCGAAGCTGTAGAAGGAGGTGACGAAGCTCGCCGCGAACCCCCTTCGCTCAGGAAAGAGTGCTGCCGCCACCCCGTAGGAGGGGGTTATCATCAGGCCGCTCCCGAACGAAGCCAGAAGGAAGAACAGCGAGAACGAGACGAGGCCGTGCGAGACGGCGACCGCCGCCATGGGCAACGAGAAGAGGAGGAACCCCGCGAGTATCGTCTTCAGGTCCCCGAACCTTTGCGCCAGGTACCCGGAACCTATCACCCCGAGCCCGACCAGGCCCACGGAGGCTGAGATGATGCCGCCCGCAGAAGCATCGCTCACGGAGTAGACACTCTCCAGTCCGGGGACCAGCACCCCCAAAGAGAACCTGTACAGCCCATACAGGAACGCGGGCAGGACCAGCGCGATGATCGTCGCCAGTCGCCTAGGCTTCATCGTTGGCGACCCCGGCGAGCCGGTTATTGTGCGAAGCGGCCGGGGCTGCCGTACGGCGCCGCGCGGGAACCTATTTGTGCCGGTCACGGAGCGGTGTGATGCAAGGCCGGCGTATGGGTAACCTGGTAACCCAGCAGCCTGGAAAGCTGCCGCTCGAAAGGGCTTGCGAGTTCAAATCTCGTCGCCGGCGCCACCAATCACCCGTCTCAGCCGACTCTCTGGTCGACAGACCACGGTCCCTACGCCCGCTGCAGGCCGAGGTACAACCTGCCCAGCTCCTCGTGCTCGAGCAGCTGCCTGCACGTGCCGCTGAAGACGGTCTTGCCGCTGACCAGGAGGAAGGCTTCGTCCCCCATCTCGAGGGCGCGCTTGGCGTTCTGCTCGACGAGCACCGTGGTGAGGTTCATGCTCTTTGTTATCGAGGCGATGGTCTCCAGCACCTGGGTGGCTATCTTCGGCGCGAGGTTCGCCGTGGGCTCGTCGAACATGACGACTGTCGGTCTCCTCATCATGGCCATCGCCATGGCGACCATCTGCCTCTCTCCCCCGCTGAGGTTCGAGGACTTGGTCCCCAAGTACTTCGACAGCTGGGGGAAGAGCTCGAGCGCGGCCGCGAACCTCTTCGGGTAGTCCTTCTCGCTCACTGTATACCCAGCCAGGCGCAGGTTCTCTCTCACCGTGAGGACGGTGAAGACGTTGTCTGTCTGGGGCAGGTATGCCACCCCCAACCTGGCGATCTCGGTCGGGGACCTCCTCGTGAGGGGGACCCCGTCCAGCTCGATGCTCCCCTGGAAGACCGAGGCGATCCCTGAGATCGACTTTAGGAGCGTGCTCTTGCCCGAGCCGTTCGGGCCGACTACCACCGTGATCCTCCCCTGCTCCGCCTCCAGCCGCACGCCGTTGAGCACCTGCAGCTTCCCGTAGCCCGCGTAGAGGTCTTTGACTGCGAGCATCCTAGGCACCAATGTAGGCCTCGATGACGCGCGGGTCGCTTATCACCGAGTCGGGGCTGCCGGAGCAGATGAGCTTCCCGTAAGCCATCGCTATCACGTTGTCCACGTATCCCAGGGCGATGTCGAGCCGGTGCTCTATTATCAGAAAGGTCACGCCGAGCTCTTCGCTGAGTCGGACGATCGTGTTGAATATCTCGTGGGCGAGGGTCGGGTTGACGCCTGAGATGGGCTCGTCGAGGAGAAGCAGGTCCGCGCCGCTCATGAGGGCCCTCCCGATCTCGAGCAGCTTCATCTGGCCGCCGCTCAACGCGTTCGCCCGCTTCTCCCACAGCTTGGAGAGGCCCAGCAGCTCGAGTATCCTGGCCGCGCGCTCCGTCGAGGCCTCCTCGGGGGCCCTCCAGAGCCGCTCCAGCGGGGCACGAAGGAACCCCTCGCCGGGGTTCTTCTTCTCCGCGACGAGGACGTTCTCGAGGACGTTCAGCCTCGAGAAGAGCGCGGGGATCTGGAAGGTCCTCGCTATGCCCGCGCGGTAGACCCTGTGCGGTGCCCACCCCGTTATCCGCTTCGACTTGTAGAAGACGTCGCCCCCGTCGGGCTTGTAGAACCCCGAGATCAGGTTGACGAGGGTGGTCTTCCCCGACCCGTTCGGCCCGATCAGTATAGTGATCTTCTTCGCCTCGAGGTTGAACGAGATGCTGTCGACCGCCTGCAGCTTGCCGAAGGACTTGCTGAGCTCCTTGACCTGCAGGATATCCGCTGTGGCGGCCATCAATGAAAGGACGGGCGACTAGCGTCTTTTAAGGCATACCGGGTTGCCAGGTTATCGCGTCGGTCGCAGACGAGTAGGTCGCTTCCAGAACCCACTGGGTCGTCCCGCTCACCGTCTGCACTCCGTAGACGTCGTAACCAACAGGCGCCTCGTCGTGGCCTGCTCCTAGGGTGCCCGCTGGCTGCAGCTCAGTCCAACCTGAGGCTCCGAAGTAGTTGTTGGCGACGCCCGGGAAGGCCTGCGCTATCGCCTGACCCGTGTCCTTGCCCGCTGCCAGGATGGAGAGGGCGGCAACCCACGTCGCGTCGTATGCGTTGGTCGCGTAAGAGACCGGCGTGGTGTGGGACGTGGCGTTGAACTCCGAGTAGAACGCCTCCGTCTTCGCTGATGCCAGCGGCGACTCGCCGATGGTGCTGAGGAGCTTCACCTGCGCCGCGACCGGTGCCGCCGCGCTGGTGGAGTTCGTGAAGTCAGTGTTCTGGGACTCGCCGTCAGAGCCGTACCAGGTAGCTCCCAGAAGGCTCGGGAAGCTGCTCTTCATCTGGACGAGCATCTGTCCCACCTCTTGGAAGCCTATCGCGACCACGGCCACATGGGAGGCTCCGTACTTGGCAACCGCGGACTGGTATTCGCTCTGGGCCGTCGTCAACGTCGGCGTGAAGTCCGTCGCGGTGGTCGCGTACTGGATCTCTGCTTCCGAATGGCCTCCGAGCGCCGCGAATCTGTTCATCGTGGCGTTGGCCAGGCCGGTGCCATACACGCTCTGCTGGTTGACCGGGACTATGTCCATGATGTTCTGGCTGACCAGCTCGCGCGCGATGGCGAAGCTCTGGGCCGCGTCGTTGGGCACGAGCCTGAACAGGTACGAGCTAGCGCCGGCCAAGCTGATGGCCGTCGAGGACGGACTGATCAGGACGATGTGGTTGCTTTCGGAATATGAGAGGATGTTGCTGACCTCGGAGCTCGTCAGCGGCCCGACGACCACCTGGACTCCATCGGAAGACAGAGTCTGCAGGTCGGTGAGGGCGGTCGCTGGGTTGGAGCCCGTGTCCTCCGAGATCATGGAGAACTTGAGGTTGGTCACTCCTATCGTCGGAAGGTAGGCGTTTATGTCGTTGATTGCGAGCTGCTGAGCCGTCTTCACCTGGACGCCAATTGCTTCGAGTTCTCCGGAAAGGTCTGTCAGCTGTCCGATGGTGATCGTTCCGCTGAGACTGGTGGTCGTCTTTGAGCTAGAGGAGGAAGTGAGGGCATAGGTCAACCCCGCGCCCACAAGTAGTCCGACGACAAGCAAAGCCGCCGCCACGGCGCTGGAGGCGCCCCTCCTTCTCAATAGTCTCATGCGGCACAATAGCTTAGGAAACTATTTAAGACTTGACAGGCATTTTGACTTCAAGGTGTAGGCGATCTTCGCTCTACCGCCGTACGTTATCAGCGCGATAGTTTACGGGTCACTGTTCGCTCTCATGAGCATCAGTCTCACGCTCACGTACATCACGACCAAGGTGCCCAACTTCGCCCAGGGTGCCCTGGTCACCGCGGGGTTGTACACCGGCTTCGCACTTTTCAGCATCAACAGGATCAATCCGTACGAGTCTCTGCCCATCTCCTTCTTGGTCGGGGGGTTCATCGCGATCGGCATCTACCTCATCGTGCTGAGGCCCCTCTCCAGGAGGGGCGCCTCGATCATTTCCCTTATGATCGCCACCCTAGCGGTCGACATCATATTCGTCGGGATCTTCGGGATATACTCCGACTACCTCTACCAGGTGAAGGAGGTCTATGACGCGAAGCTGTTCTACGCCCTCACGGGGGCAGACTTCTCTCTCTTCGGCGTGAGCGGCGTAGTCTACGCGGCGCCCGTGGCGCTCGCGCTGACAACGGCAATCCTCTACCTGGTCTTGACGAGGAGTCGTTTCGGTCTCGCCATGAGGGCAACCGTAGAGAACTCCAACCTCGCGAAGGTCGTCGGGGTGAACACCGAGGTGGTCTACGTCACCTCGTGGTTCATCGCGGGAGGGATAGCGGCCATCGCGGGGGTCTTCTATTCCTTCTGGCTGGGAGGGGAGCCCGACATCGGCTCGATACTCCTGATCTCCATGTTCGCGGGAAGCATCCTCGGAGGCCTGAAGAGCATCTACGGCGCGGTGGCCGGGGGGCTGGTCGTCGGAGGGAGCGAGATAGTCGTCACGACGTTGGGGGCGCAATACATAGGGTCCTGGGTGACGGCGTACGAGCCCGGCATCCCGCTGCTCGTGATGGTGATAACGCTGCTCGTCCTTCCTGGAGGTATAACCTCGCTCGACTGGAGGAGGCTCCTGTCGAGGTGGAGGAAATGATGCTGCTCCCCCTCGTCTTCCTCGGAATAACAAACTGGAGCTCGTTCCTCAGCGGGCTGCTCGCCTTCTTCGCCCTCTACCTGATAATCAGCATAAGCCTCAACCTCGAGATGGGGTACGCCGGCATCCCGAACTTCGGGAAGGTCCTCTACTTCATGGGTGGGGCGGCGTTCTCAGGAAGCGTAGCCATCCGGGCAGCCGCCTGGATAATGCACGTCCCCGGCGACGTCGTCGGCCTGGACAATTTCCGGATAGCCGGCAACCTCACCCTGATGCTCCAGTCGGACATCCCCGCGTCGGTCGCCCTGATAGCAATCACGATGGCCGTGGGCGGCCTGGTCGGAGGGATCCTGGGGTACATCTCCATATTCCCGGCGATAAGGCTCCGCGAAGACTACCTGGCGATGCTCCTCCTCGGGTCCGCCGCGTTCTTCCAGATCTTCCTGAGCAACTACACGCCGATCATCAACGGGCAACTGGGAATCGGGATACCGAACTTCTTCGCATGGGCTGGCTCGTACTCCACGCTGGGCGCTACGCTGCTCATCTCGGCCTTCGCGCTCGTCGTCTACGTCTATGCAGAGAGGATGGCCAGATCCCCGCTCGGGAGGACGCTGAGGGCCCTGAGGGACAACGAGGCCGCCGCGGAGGCGCTCGGGAAGGACACGGTCGTGATCAGGAGGAACATCCTGATAATCGCCTCGATCATCACCGGGGTGGCGGGCGCGCTTTACACAATCTACACGGGGGACACCAAC
Source organism: uncultured Nitrososphaerota archaeon (assembly GCA_963820505.1). Classification (GTDB taxonomy): domain Archaea; phylum Thermoproteota; class Nitrososphaeria; order Nitrososphaerales; family Gagatemarchaeaceae; genus Gagatemarchaeum. Next base: position 204,180 of record CAWFZY010000005.1, read on the forward strand.
CCCGCCATCTACGACAGGGTGACCTGGACCTTCTGGCCATGGCTCATCGTGATCCTGGGGGGCGTGGCCAGCAACTCCGGAGTCGCAATCGGCACCTTCGTCTTCATCTTCCTCCTTCAATACATCGACGCGACGAAGTTCTACCTGCAGGACGTACTCCCCTTCGACGTGACCTGGCTGGAGTACCTGCTCTTCGGGTCGCTCCTGATAGGGGTGCTGCTCCTGAGGCCGCAGGGGATACTGCCCGAGAAACCCAGCCACACCCTCTCCACCTCGGAGATCTCTAGAATCGTCGAGCACCCCGACAGCAAGAAAGAAGAGACGCCTGGGACGACGGCGGGAGAGGACAGTCCCGCGCAATAGCCGAAGGGCGCTCGAGATGGCCCCGGGGTCGCGCAACTTCCGCGCGCCGAGTTTTTCTCCGAATACAGTTAAATGCGGCTCGCCGAAGATGGCGCGGTTTGCGGAACCTTTGCATCGTGGGCCTCCAGTGGGGGGACGAAGGCAAAGGGAAGATAGTAGACTATTACGCTGACAGGTTTCATTCGGTCGTGCGCTACAACGGCGGGAGCAACGCCGGGCACACGATCGTGATCGGGAAGAGGACCTACGTCTTCCACCTCCTCCCCTCGGGACTCCTGAAGGGGAAGCGGCTCCTCATAGGGCCTGGCGTCGCCGTCGACCCCCAGACGCTCAAGGAGGAGGTGGGGATGATCAAACGGGAGGGGCACAAGCCGAACCTCCTCGTCGACGGAAGGTGCACGATCGTCACGCCACTCGAGAAGGAGATGGACTCCTTCATCGAGGAGCTCAGGGGGGACAGAGCAATCGGGACGACGAAGAGGGGGATAGGCCCCTCCTACGCGATGCGGGCGCTGCGCCTCACCCCGAGGGCGGGTGACCTCGAGAGGGGGACCTTCGACCTGAGCTCCGCGCTCGCGTTCTACCGCACCTTCCTGAAGAAGATCCCCCCGATGGAGGGATGGACGGAGTCCGCGAAGGCGTCGCTGAAGGGGGTGGTCGGAGACGTGGGCGAGGAGATAATGGAGACCAACGAAGCCGGCCACTCCGTCCTATTCGAGGGGGCCCAGGGCGTCCTGCTCGACCTGATACACGGGACCTACCCCTACGTGACGGGGACGCACACCCTGGCGAGCTACGCTCCCGCGAGCCTGGGGATACCAGCGACCTCGCTCGGAGACGTCATGGGGGTCGCGAAGGCCTACGCCACCCGCGTCGGGGAAGGCCCGTTCCCCACAGAGATACACGGAAGGCTCGAGACCCTCATCCGGGAGACCGGGAGGGAGTACGGCGCCACCACAGGACGGCCCAGGAGGGTGGGCTGGCTCGACCTCGTCGCCCTGAAATATGCCGTGAAGATGAACGGCGTCACGACCCTCGCGCTCACGAAGCTCGACATCCTCACGAAGCTCAAGGAGTTCAAGGTCTGCACCCACTACAACGTGCACGGGACCGAGACGGGCGAGTTCTCACGGGTGCTGCCCGAGCTCGACTCCGTCAAGCCTGTCTACCTCGACCTCCCGCCCCTCTACGGCGCGGAGCTCACGACGGCAAGGCTCCACAGGCCCATGGAGAAGTTCGTGGAGTTCCTCGAGGACGAGATGAAGGTCGCCGTGAGCATCGTCTCCATGGGAGAGGAGAGGACAGCGACGCACCAGCGCGCGGCCAGCTAGCCGCCGAGCGAGCAAACTTTCTTAACCGGCTCCTCCGCGCGACCGCTCGTGTCTCGGCAACCCAGACCTCAGCGAGCAGCGACGCGCGTGGTGACCAAGCCGGGCCTCCTCGTGGGGCAGCCGATCAAGCGGGTCGAGGACAGGAAGTTCCTCACCGGCAAGGCGGGCTACGTCGACGATATCCGGCTCGCGGGGATGCTCCACGCCGTCTTTGTCAGGAGCACGCAAGCGCACGCCAAGATCGTGAAGGTCGAGACCGCGGACGCCCTCGCCCAGCCCGGGGTCGTGGCCGTCTTCACGGCCGCCGACCTCGAGGGGCACGTCAACCCGCTGATGGGCGGGGGAGGAGAGGCCGAGGCCGAGGAGGAGTGGGGCGCGAACGAGTCAGGCGTGGTCTGGAAGGCCCTCGCGGCGGAGACAGTGAACTACGTCGGCGAGGCTGTGGCCGTGGTCGTCGCGGAGGACGCGTACTCGGCCGAGGACGGGGCGGAGCTCGTCTCCGTGGAGTACGACTCCCTTCCCGCAGTGGTCGACCCTGAGGGCGCCCTGAAGCCCGGCTCCCCGAAGGTCCACGACTACCTTGCCGACAACGTAGGGTCGCGCACGTCCTTCACCGCGGGCGACGTGCGAAGGGCATTCAAGCGCGCCGACGAGGTGGTCAAGGTCAAGCTCTACAACCAGCGCCTTAGCCCCACGCCGATGGAGCCGCGCGGGATAGTGGCGCAATACGACGAAGGGGCGGGGTCCCTCACGGTCTTCCTCTCGACGCAGGACCCGCACGGAGCGAGGGACGAGCTCGCCGAGCTCCTCTCCATGAAGCCGGAGGACGTGAGGGTCGTCGCCCCGGACGTCGGGGGGGCGTTCGGCGGCAAGGCCGGGATCTACCCGGAGGACCCGGTCGTCTCCTTCGCCGCCCGCGCCCTCCGCAGACCTGTGAAATGGGTCGAGACGCGCAGGGAGAACCTGCTCACGATGAAGCACGGTAGGGGGCAGGTCCAGTACGCCGAGCTGGCCGTCTCGCGGGACGGGCGCATCGACGGGCTCAAGGTCAGGCTCATCGTCGACGGCGGCGCCTACGGGGGCGAGGGGGCGCTCGCGGAGATCACGCTGAAGATGGCCCCCGGGGTCTACGACATCCCGAACTACGAGGCGTCGGCCGACGTGGTCATGACCAACAAGGTCCCGCTGGGGGCTTACAGGGGGGCCGGGAGGCCTGAGGCCTCTTACCTCATCGAGAGGGCTATCAACATCGCCTCGGCGAAGCTGAAGCTCGACCCGGTCAAGGTCAGGAAGCTCAACTACATCAAGAGGGAGCGCTTCCCGTTCGAGACGTCGGGGGGCCATACCTACGACTCCGGCGACTACCACGCCAACCTCAACAAGGCGCTCAAGCTCGCGGACTACGACGGTCTCCTCGCCGAGCGCAGGCGCGCGAGGGATGAAGGAAGGCTCGTGGGGATAGGGCTGGCGACATGGGTGGAGGTGTGCGCCTTCGGCCCAGACTACCCGCAGACCGCGTCCATCTCCGTGAGCGAGGAGGGCCGCGCCCTCGTGAGCCTGGGGGGGCACTCGCACGGGCAGGGCCACGCCACAACCTTCTCCCAGGTCGTGGCTGACGAGCTCGGCGTCCCCCTCGACGACATCACCATCCGCGACGGGGACACGGCGGTGCTCCCTTGGAGCACGCTGACCGCGGGCAGCAGGTCGGCCGCCTTGTCGGGGGGCGCGGCGCTTCTCTGCGCGAGGAAGATCCGAGAGAAGATGTCCGCCGTCGCCGCGCGCAAGCTCGGCGCGAGGTCCGCCGCGAAGATGGTCTTCAGCAAGGGCCAAATCTACAGGGAGGACCAGCCTTCGAAGAGGCTCAAGTTCTCCGATGTCGCGGCCCTCGCCTACGAGCCGGATGAGCTACCCCCGGGGATGGAGCCGACGCTCTTCGCCTACAGCGCCTACGCGCCAAAGAGCAACACCTACCCGTTCGGGAACCACATCGCCCTCGTCGAGGTGGACAGGGAGTCGGGCGTCGTGAAGCTCCTGAAGTACTTCGCGGTGGACGATGCGGGCAAGATCCTCAACCCCCTCGTCGTCGAGGGCCAGGTCCACGGGGGGGTCGTGCAGGGGATAGGCCAGGCACTCATCGAAGAGGTCGTCAACGACGAGAACGGCCAGGCGCTCTCCACGACGCTCGCCGACTACCTCATCCCGTCGGCGGACATGCTCCCGAACATCGTGTGGGACACGACCGAGACGCCCACCGACTCCAACCTCCTGGGCGCGAAAGGCATGGGGGAGGCCGGGACCATCGCCGCCACCCCGACGATAATGAACGCGGTCGAGGACGCGCTCTCGAGCTTCCACGTGTTGGTCGACCGGATGCCCGCATCGCCGAGCTACCTGAAGGCGCTGATGGACCAGGGCGCCTAGGAAGAAGAGAGCTTCTCTTTCAGGGACCCGATTATCTCGGCGACGTACTTCTGCGCGGCCGCGTCGATGAGCCTCGAGCCGACGCTCGCCATCAGGCCGGCGATCTTGGCGTCCGCAGCCCACTTGACGACCGTCCCGGCGCCCCCCGGGGCGTCCTCTATCGTGAACGTGTTCTCCAGCTCCACGGAGCTGCTTAGCCCGTTCCCCTTCGCCTTCATCCTGGCGAACGAGGGCGGGGTCCTCTCCGCGATCGTCAGCTTGACGTCCATCATGCCCCTGATGAACGAGATGCCGACCTTCGCCTTGAGGGTGAAGTTGTTCTCGTCGATCACCTTGACGTCCTGGACGTCGGGGAAGATGGACGTGATCTTCGCGGGGTCCATCACAAAGTCGTAGACCTTCTGCCTCGACACGGGGACCTCGAAGGAGCCGTCGTAGTGCATGCTGGGAACCTGACCTGGCCCGACGCGACCCGGGATAAATCCTTTGGCGCCCCGAGGCGCAGCAGGGAGGGCGCATGGCCGACTAAATAGGGCGCTCGACTCAACTCCCATGAAGGCCTGGCGCCGCCGCGGACCCCTCAAGAGAAGGAGGCGAGCCGGGCTCAGCTCGGTCTACGGCTTCATCATGATCTACCTCCTCGTCATCGCGTCGCTCCAGGCAATCTCCGTCTCTCTCTCGTCGAGCGAGAGCGCCGACGCCGCGGCGCAGCAGGCCGGGCAGGTCGCCCAGATGCGGTCGCTCGAGCGCCTCCAGGTCGCGATGTCTCGAGGAGGGAACGTGACGATAACCAACGACGGCCTGATACCGTCCGACCTCTCGTTCCTGCTTCTTCAGAACTCCAGCATCTCTGAAGGAGCTCCCTGTCCAGGACTCGCTCGCGGTGGGCGCCTCGGTCGTGGTCCACGCCGGCTCCGCCGCCTCGTTCCCTTCGTCGGTCGCCGTGGTCACGAGCCTGGGCGACGTCTTCCCCTCCTCGTCCTCGAACGCCTCGCCCTCGGGCGGCGGCTCGAAGACCCTGGAGGCCGCCGTCGGCGGGCCCGACGTCGACGCGCAGCTCTACCAGAACCCGAGCGACCCGACGCGCTTCTTCGTGGCGGAGGGACCGTCCGCCTTCGCATTCTCCACCCTGACGGGGACGCAGCTCTGGTCCTTCGATGCCGGCCAGGGAGAGGTCACCGACGTCCTGCCGCTCTCCGACGGCGGCGTCTACGTCTCCGACGGCTACTACGGCGACCAGTTCACCTCGAACCTTTTCAGGCTCACGTCGTCAGGGACGTCAGTCCTTGACTACACTATGAGGCTGTTCAGGCTCTACACCACGGTCGAGGTGCAGTACCCCAACAACGGCCAGCCTCCCTACCCCGTGGGCTCGCAGCCCGTCCAGAAGGGGACCGACGGCCTCTACGCCTACTACGACGGCTGGCTCTTCTCGTCGAGCGGGCCTTCCTCGACGACCATCCCGGCGGACAGCTTCAATCTCGCGACCTCCGACGCCAGCCAGTTCTACGTCTACGCCACAGACGCCAACCCGGGCGGGTTCGGGTGCACCAACCCGCGCGGCAACGAAGTGACCATGTACGCCTACTCGGCCAACGCCCAAGGGGTCCAGGAGCAGTGGGCGACCCCGGTCTTCTTCAACACCTGCGACGAATATCCAAACTATCAGATTGCCTCGTCGGCGGGCTTCGGCCTCGTCGTCTCGCTCTTCTCCCAGACCTACTGGACCCAGCCGAGCTACTACGGCGGGCCGTACCCGGGTTCTAATCCGTTGCTCGCCGTCTTCTCCGTCCTCCTCGGGGACGCTCCTCCGAAGCGGGACCCTCGACTCGAACGGCTACACGAGCGTCGCGACCGACGGGACCCATGTCTACCTCTCCATCCCCTCCTCGGACGAGGTGGAGGTGCTCAGCGCCTCGGGGAGCGGGACGGGCACCTTCTACAACGTCGGGATCCCCGCGTCCACGTCTGGTCTGGGCCGACAACTCCCTCTTCGCGATCTCCAACAGCCAGGTGAACGTCTACAGCTCCTCGATGACGCTCGAGAAGGCCATCGACTTCTCGCCCCAGACCTTCTACTCGCTCTCCAACTCAAAGCCGCTCGAAACGCAGATGGTCCAGCCCTCCTTCTTGGTGCTGAACTCCACGAGCTACCTCGCCCTCCTCAGGAACTCGACAGGATACGGGAGCCTCGTCGCTCGGGGCGTACTCGCCCTGAGGGCTCGCCGTTCACTTGTTCTTGAAGACCCAGCCCAGGTCGGGAGGGTCCTTCCTCGCGCTCACCTTCTCGTTCATCGCGTGCGCGATGAGCGGGAGCGCCAGCGTCGCGTCGCAGTAGACGACGCTCCTCTTCGAGTCCGCGGCGATCTTCCCCCAGCTGATGGCCTCCTCGAGCGTGCAGCCCGAGAGCCCTCCCCACTGGGGCGAGTCCGTGGTGATCTGGATCGCGTAGTCGTGCGGGGTCGACTCCTCCCCTCCCTCGGCAAGAGACTTGATTATCGTCGCCAGCTGGATCGTGTCCTTGGGCACCCCGCCGCCGATGTACACAACACCGGTCCTCTTCGTCCTCTCAGCGATCTGCCCGAGCTCCTCCATGTCCTGGGTCTGGTCGAGCCTGACCAGCTTCCCCTCGCGCTTGAGCAGGCTGAGCGCGACCCCGTAGCCGCTGTCGATGAGGCCCGGGGAGTAGACGGGCACCTTGTTCCTCCAGGCCGCAGCGGTGATGCTCCTTATCCCTCTCTCGAACTGGTACTTGCCGAACAGGTTCAGGAACTCCCTCGTCGAGTACGGCCTGCTCGCGTCCAGCGTGCCCGCGAACTTCTTGATCAGCGACTCGAGCTCTCGATAGTCGTACTCGTCCGCGTAGACGTCGTAGAACCTGTCTATCTTCGCGTCGAGGAGGGCCTCGTCGTCGGCCATCCACGTCCCCTGGTAGTAGTTGTGCCCCATCGCCTCGAAGATGTCCTCGGAGATGTTGGCGCCGGTGCTGACCAGGACGTCGATGTACCTGTTCTCGATGAGCCACCTCACTATCTTCCACTGCCCCGTGGTGCTCATCGAGCCCGCGTACCCCATGAATATCGTCAGGCCCTTCTGCTGGACCATCTCCGACCAGATCCTCGCGGCCTCCCCGAGCCTCTTCCCCTGGAAGCCCGTCTGGCTCATCGCGTCCAAGAGCTCGGAGACGCTCTTCGGGCCTACCTCGATCGCCTTCTCAGGATACCTGAGATACTTCTTCGCTTTCTTGTCCCTTACCGCCCTGGCCTCTTCTTTCTGTCCCACGACTCGGCTCTCGAATCGACCGGGCTTTAAGCTCTATTTGACCGTGACGGACTTTGCAAGGTTCCTCGGGTGGTCGGGGTCGTTCTTCTTCTCGGTCGCCATGAAGTAGGCGAGGAGCTGGAGCGGGACGACCTCGAGGACCGGCGCGATGCTCCCGTTCGAGGCCGGAATCGTGACCGTGTGCTTGAAGACCGGGTGGGGCTTCTGCGCGATGCCTATTATCTCGGCGCCCCGCGCGGCGAGCTCCTGCGCGTTCGAGATGGTGTCGTCGTACTCCGGGCCGTTCGGCGCGATGACGACGACGGGCGTCCCCTTCTCTATCAGGGCGAGGGTCCCGTGCTTGAGCTCGCTCGCGAGCATCCCCTCGGCGTGGATGTATGAGAGCTCCTTGAGCTTCAGGGCCCCCTCCTGCGCGACAGGGTAGTGCCCCCCCCTGGCGATGAAGTAGAAGTCCGGCCGGTCGCTGTACTCGCGGGCGAGCCTCCTCATCATCGGCTCGGTCTCCAGGGCCCTCTCGACCAGCGTCCCCAGCCTGCGGCGGTCTCCTATCGTGTCCTTTCCCGTCATCTCGTCGATTATCAGGTTCCCGACCATCACCTCCGCGGTGAAGCTCTTCGTCGCCGCGACCCCGACCTCAGGGCCGCAGTTCAGGAGCAGCGTCTGGTCGCTCTGCCGCGCGAGCGACGACCCCGCCGCGTTGACCAGCGAGATCACGCCGCCGACCCTCTTCTTCCTCGCCATCTTCACGGCCTCGAGCACGTCCGCGGTCTCCCCGCTCTGGCTGATGGCCACGACGAGGGTCTCGTCGTCGACGAAGGGCATCTCCCTTTCAAAGTCCCCCGACAGTATCACCTCGCACCTCATCTTCGCCTCGACGGCTAGCCTGATCCGCATGAGGAGCGCGGCGTGGTAGGAGGAGCCCGCCGCGGTCAAGACGACCGACTTGGCGGCCTTCAGCCTCTCCGCGATCGAGCTGACCTTCTCGAGGTCCTGAGCGAGCGCGCTCTGGACCGTGGCCGGCTGCTCGTGTATCTCCTTCAGCGTGTAGTGGGCGTAGTTCGCCTTTGAGAGGCCCCCCAGCTCCCACGCCACCTTGGTCTCCTTCCTGTTCTTCGCGGCCACCTCCTTCCCCCTGAGGCTGAAGACCCGGAGGCCCTTCGCGGTGAGCTCGACCACCTCCTTGTTGTCCAGGAAGACCGCCCTGTCGGTGTGGGCCAGGAACGCGAGCACGTCGCTCGCGAGGAACTTCGTCCTCTCGCCCATCCCCACCACGAGGGGGGCGTCGTACCTCGCCCCCACCAGGAGGTCCGGCCTGTCCCTGAAGAGCGCCACGAAGGCGTACTGCCCTCTCATTCGCCTCGCCGCCGCGACCGTCGCCCCCACGGGGTCCTTCTCCTTGGCGTACTCCTCCTCGATCAAGTGCGCGATCACCTCGCTGTCCGTCTCGCTCGCGAACGCGTGACCCCTCGACTCCAGCTCCTTCTTGAGCTCGAGGTAGTTCTCGATGATGCCGTTGTGGACGATCGCCACCTCGCCCCTGCAAGAGACCTGCGGGTGCGCGTTCCTCTGGGAGACGCCGCCGTGCGTCGCCCACCTAGTGTGCGCGATGCCCACCCGCCCGCCGAGCCGCGCGACGTTGTACCTCTCCTCGAGCTCCTTCACCCTGCCTACGTCCTTCCTGACGGTGATCGTGCCCTTGCCGTTGAGCACCGCGATCCCCGCGGAGTCGTACCCCCTGTACTCTTCGCGCTTCAGCCCCTCGAGCAGGATCGGCGCCACCTCTTCCTCAGAGGAGACCGCCGCTATGATTCCACACATCTTCGGTTAAAGGGGTCGCACCTGGGCGAGCCGTAATAAGCAGCCACCACTCTCCCCGAAGACCATGCAAAGGCTGTTGTGCATGCATCCTGCGGGCCGGCAAAGCCCTCCGGGCCCACCATGCATATTTCTTTAATAATGGTGGCCGAGAAGAACCAGGCATGCGCAAAGAGAAGGTCCTCGTCGACCCGCAGCAGCGGGACGGAAGGGCGAAGAGGGTCCTTGCGGACACCGACCCGTCGGGCTTCTTCCCGGCCGCAGCTGGGCTCGGCCACAGGGTCCTCCGCCTCCTCGCGAAGGGGCCGAACTACCCCTCGAGCATCGCGCGCGAGCTCAAGCTCTACCACCAGGCCGTCTACTACCACATGAAGAAGCTCGAGGATGCGGGGCTGGTCAAGCGCGTCTCGCAGAAGACGGTGAGGGGAGGGAAGGCCCAGCTCTACGCCCTCGCCTCCGACGGCTACGCCATCGAGTTCGACGTCAAGGGCGAGGAGTTCGGGCTCCCGGCGACCCTCTCGAGGTCCGGGAGGCTTGGGCAGGTTCCTCGAGGAGTTCATCTCCGAGGACAGGCAGCTCGACGGCTGGATAGTCGTGGGCTCGCCCGAGGCGCACGGCCCGAACCGCACGCAGGGCAGGGACGGGCACTACGCGATACAGCTGGGCTTCGCGCTGGGGCAGTTCGTTAGGCTCCCGAGGACTTTCCCCGTGAAGCTGGACGTCGACCTGAAGGCCGAGAAGCTGCAGGGCTCGAACCTGCTCGTGGTAGGCGGGCCCCGCACCAACGTGATCTCAGCGGAGCTGAACCGGCACATGCCGGTCCGCTTCTCCGAGGAGGGCTTCTTCGGGGCGATAGTCGACGGCAGCGGCAGGAAATACCTCTCCGAGTTCGACTCCGTCCTCGCGAAGATAAGGAACCCATGGGACCCCTCGAAGGTCTGCGTGGTCGCCGCGGGGCTCTCCGGAGCCGCCACGAAGGCTGCGGTGATAGGGCTGACAAACATGGCGGAGCAGGTTCTTGCGGGCTATAGCGAGCAGGGAGGGGACTTTGCGGTCGTGCTCCACGGCCTCGACCTGGACGGGGACGGGAAGGTCGACAGCGTCGAGATACTCTAGCGCACAAATTCTTATAATGTGACGCCTAGGGGCTGAAAACAAGCAAACTTGTCGTCTCCCCAGGCATCAGAGTTCAGGTACCTAGTCAGGCTGAAGGGGAAGGACCTGGACGGGCGAAAGAAGGCCGTCGCCGCCCTCGCAGATCTGAAGGGGGTTGGCTACAACTTCGCACAGGCGGTCGTGAGCATCGCGAAGATCGACCCCAAGCTGAGGTTTGGACAGCTGTCAGAGTCGCAGGTCAAGGACATCGAGAGGATCCTCATGGACACCTCCTCTCTGAACGTCCCACAGTGGGCCTTCAACAGGATAAGGGACCCAGAGTCCGGGGAATCGAGGCAGCTCATCGGTTCGGACCTCGACCTCGCCTTGAAGAGCGACGTCGACAGGGAGAGGAACATCCAGAGCTGGAAGGGCGTCAGGCACTCGCTCGGGCTCAAGGTCAGGGGCCAGCGGACGCGCACCACGGGCAGGAAGGGGAAGACGGTGGGCGTGAGGAAGGCGACCCTGCAGCAGGCAGCGCAGGCGGCCAAGACGGCAGAAGAGAAGAAGTAGAGAAGTGAGTTAATGGGCGATCCAAAGAAGCCGAGAAAGTCATACTCGAGGCCGAAGAACCCGTGGCGGAGCGAGCAGCTTGCGCAAGAGCTGTACCTCGTCGGGACCTACGGCCTCAGGAACAAGAGGGAGCTTTGGAAGACCCAAGGAGAGCTTAGCAACGTGAGGAAGCAGGCGAGGCACCTGCTCGCGGCCTCGCCCGAGGTCAGGACCAAGGAAGGGAAGAAGCTGCTCGACAGCCTCAGCAGGAGGGGCCTAGTCGCCGAGGGCGTGATCCTCGACGACGTCCTGAACCTGAGCGTGGAGGACTTCCTCGGCAGGAGGCTGCAGACTCTGATCTACAAGAAGGGCGCGGCGGTCTCGCCGCTGCAGGCGAGGCAGCTCATCGTGCACGGCCACATCAAGATAGGCAATAGGACCGTCGACATTCCCGGTTATCATGTCACAGCAGAAGAGGAGGGCAGGTTGCAGGTCACCGGCGGCATAGGCACCCCGAAGCCCGCTGCGCCCGCAGCCCCAGCGGCCGTCCCCGTTCCAGCGGCCGCAGAGCAGCCCGTGGCGGCCGCTCCCGCATGAGGTAGTGCTTTAGACAATGGGAATCCCCGAAGAAGAGATCGAAGAAGCGGTCGAAGAGGAGGCGGAGTCGGAGGCGACCACAGCCGAGGGCTCGCCCGAGGTCGAGGAGCAAGCGGCGCCCAACGTCACCACCGGGCAGATCACGCCGTCCCTCGAGGAGGACGAGTCCCTCAAGGAAAAGTGGGCGGTCGTCCACATCTACAGCAGCTACAACAACACGATAGTGCACATAACCGACCTGACCGGGGCTGAGACGATATCCTTCTCTTCGGGAGGCAGGCACGTGAAGGCGGACAGGTTCGAGGCCTCCCCGTACGCCGCGATGCGCTCCGCGTCTGCGGCCTCCGACGTGGCGAAGGGCAAGGGGATAACGGCCGTCCACATCAAGGTGAGGGCGGTGGGAGGCACGGGTCCGAGGACGCCAGGCCCGGGAGCCCAGGCCGCGATCAGGGCCATCGCCAGGTCTGGCTTTAGGATCGGCAGGATAGAGGACGCGACCCCGATTCCTCACGACACCACGAGGAAGAAGGGCGGAAGAAGGGGCCGCAGAGCGTAACGACCTCCAAAGGGAACGCCTTCCCGAAGGACGCGGCAAAAAAAGAACTAAGGCTTTTAAACCCCACGAATCGCATCGTAAATTCTCTGTTTCCCACGGTGAGTGAAAGAAAGTTTTGGTAATGCCGAAGGTGAAGGTGCTTCAAGAGACCGAGGACACGATATCCCTGCAGCTGGAGGGCGTCGACCGTAGCTACGCTAATGCCGTGAGGCGCTTCTGCATCTCGGAGGTGCCCTCGATGGCCATCGACGACATCGTGATACTCGAGAACTCGTCTGTCCTCTACGACGAGATACTCGCCCACAGGCTGGGCATGATCCCCCTGAAGACAGACCTGGAGAGGTACGTCCTCCCAGAGAAGTGCGACTGCGGCAGCCCGCTGGGCTGCCAAAAGTGCCGGGTCCTGCTCGTGCTCGACGCGACCGCGAAGGACAAGCCCCGGACGGTGGTCTCCGGCGACCTCGTCTCCGAGGACAGGGACATCAGCCCGATAAGCCCCAACATCCCGATAGTGAAGCTCGCGGTAGGCCAGTCTGTCAAGCTCGAGGCCTACGCGAGGCTCGGAAGAGGCAAGGAGCACGCGAAGTGGCAGCCCGCCACCGCCGCGGTCCTCACCGAGGGCAAGGGCGAAGGGGTCTACGTGCTCAAGGTGGAGACCAGCGGGACGCTCCCTGCGAAGGAGATAGTCACGAGGTCGATCGAGAAGCTCGAGGAGAAGCTGGAGGAACTCCACAAGGAAGTCGAGGAGAAGGCCGCCCAATGACCGCGCTGAAGATCACAAAGGCGAACAAGATCCTGAGGAGCGCCATAGTCCTGCTCGAGAGGAAGGCTCGCAGCGAGAAGATCGGGATCTGGAGGGAGGCCGCGAGGTACCTGTCCTCGGGGACGGTAACGTGGCCAGAGGTCAACGTCGGGCGTCTCGCGCGGCTCGGCGACGTTTCGGCGGTCTTCGTCCCGGGGAAGGTGCTCGGCACGGGCAACCTCGAGAAGAAGCTGAACGTCGGCGCGTTCTCGTTCTCGGCCTCGGCCAGGTCAAAGATAGAGCGGGCGGGCGGGAAGACCTTCACGGTCGAAGAGTTCGTCAAGAAGTATCCCGAAGGGAGCGGGGTCGCCCTTGTCAAGTAGCAAGGCACAAGAAGGCCGTGGCAGAGGTCGCGAAGCCTGCCGCGAAGGCCGAGGAGAAGAGCGCGGCGAAGCCCGCTGCGGACGGCGTCCTCTACATCGACGCGACCGGGCACATCGCCGGGAGGCTCTGCTCGCTGGTCGCCTCCGAGATACTCAGGGGCAAGAGGATCGTGGTGCTCAACGCCGACAAGGCAGTCCTCTCAGGGAAGAGGGACACCATCTTCGCAGCGTGGAAGCAGCGGCTCGAGCTCGGAAGCAAGGTCAACCCGATCTACGGCCCCCTTCACCCCAGGAGGCCTGACAACATCATGTGGAGGATGGTCCGCGGGATGGTGCCGAAGGAGAAGGCCAAGGGGACGCTGGGCCTCAAGAGGCTCCGCGTATACATCGGCGTGCCCGAGAAGTACTCCGGCGTGGCGCTCACAAAGTTCGACGAGGCGTTGGCGACGAGGCCGCTACCGATGTACACGACCATCGCGGAGCTCGCGCACAACATCGGATGGAATGGTTGAGATAACTTGGTAACAGAAAAGGCAAAGCCCGTAGCAAAGCCCAAGCTCTACCCTGGAGCGAGGAAGACCTCGAGGGCGACCGCCGCTCTGACACTCGGCAAGGGGAGGATCAGGGTGAACGGCGTGCCCCTGGAGGTGTGGCAGCCAGAGGTCGCCCGCCTCCACATGATGGCCCCCGTGGCCATAGTGGGCGAGGTGAGGGAGAAGTACGACGTCAGCGTCAGCGTCGCGGGCGGCGGGTTCATGAGCCAGGCCGACGCCGCGGCGATGGCGATCGCCCGCGCCTACCTCGACCAGGTGAAAGGCGCCAGCCTGAGGGAGAGGATGGCCGCCTACAATAAATACCTCCTCGCCGGCGATCCTAGACAGACCGAGCCCAAGAAGTTCGGCGGACCAGGAGCAAGAAGAAGACGCCAGAAAGTCATACAGGTGACCAGAGAACAATGATGATTCCTATCCGGTGCTTTACCTGCGGCAAGATGATCGGGGACAAGTTCACCGACTTCGAGAGCAGGGTCAAGGCGGGGGAAGACCCGGGCAAGGTGCTCGACGAGCTCAAGATCAAGAGATACTGCTGCAGGAGGATGCTGATCTCCTCGGTGGACCTAATCGACCAGGTCCTGCCATACTACGCACAGAAGAACCCCCCTACCTAGCCTCACGGGCGACGTGAGAAGGGGATGCGAAAAATAACCGCCTCTACCGCAGGGCAGCGAGCGACCTCGTCCCCATGCGCATAAAGGACGTAAAGGTCAGGGTCTGCTTCAACGGGCGTGGCGACCCCGGCATAGAGGCCGACGTCGTCGTGGAAGGAGAGATGGGCCGGGCGATGTCTCCCTCCGGCGCGAGCCGCGGCACCAACGAGGCCGTCCCGTTCTTCGACGGCGACCCCGACAAGACGGTGTCGCAGTTCAAGAAGAGCTTCGCCGCCAAGATCAGGGGGCTCGACGCGGCCGACGCCGCGGGGATCACGTGGGCCCTCCGGAACATCGACAGGACCAAGAACTACTCCAGGATCGGCGGCTCGCTGGCCTACGCCGTGAGCGTGGCCGCATCAGAGGCGGAGGCGAAGGCGCGGGGAGTCCCAATGTGCCGGGTGATCGACCCCAAGTCGGGCACCCTGCCGTTCCCCCTCGGCAACACCATCGGCGGAGGCAAGCACGCGAGCGACCTGTCGCCAGCCTTCCAAGAGATGCTCGTCGCGCCTCTCGGCGCGCGCAACGTACGCGAGGCGATCGAGCTGAACTTCAAGGTCCACAAGGGCGTGGGGAAGGCGCTCTCGAAGATGCTGAAGTACCCGGTGGGAAAGGGCGACGAGGGAGGCTGGTCGCCCGGGCTGACGGACATCGAGGCCATGGGGGTCGTCTCCGAGGTGGCGGGAGCGGTCCAGGACGAGACCGGCCTGAGGATCCGGATGGGGGTGGACGTCGCGGCGGACAGCCTCCACGACAGGAAGAAGGGCGGCTACTACTACAGGACGACGAAGAAGACGCTCTCGCGCGAGGAGCAGATCGTCTTCATCTCGGAGCTCTGCGACAGGTACGACCTCCTCTACGTCGAGGACCCGCTCCACGAGGACGACTTCGAGGGGTACGCCGAGCTGCACGCCGCGCTGAAGAAGACCCTGATCACGGGGGACGACCTCTACACCACCGACGTCGAGCGGCTCAAGACAGGCATCTCGAAGAAGAGCACGAACGGCGTCATCATGAAGGTCAACCAGATCGGGACGCTCTGGGAGGCCCAGCAGTTCTCGAGCCTCGCCAAGAAGACCGGCCACGTGGTCGCCGCCTCCCACCGCTCGGGCGACAACGAGGGGGGGCACCTCGCCCACTTCGCGGTCGGCTTCGGGTGCGGCCTGATAAAGTGCGGAGTGGTGGGAGGGGAGAGGACCTCGAAGCTCAACGAGCTCATGAGGATAGGGGAGGCGCTCGGGACCAGCGCGAAGATGGCATCCGTCCGCCCGTGAGCGCCTGCAACCCTTAAATGAGGTTCTCTAAGATGGCGAAAGGCTCGGCTTGACAGCGACGTGGCAAACATGATGTCTGAAGACGGGGACGACGCCGGCTCAGAGGAGAAGATGCTCTTCCCCCAGCTCTCAGAGAAGGCGCTGCTCGCCACCGGGATCAGGATCGGCACCCAGGTCAGGACCAAGAGCATGGAGCAGTTCACGACGAAGCCGAGGCCTGACGGATTGCACCTTCTCGATTATGCCAAGACCCTCCACAGGATAGACGTGGCGGGCAAGTTCATCGCCTTCGTAGGCCCGCAGAACGTCGTGGTCTACACGAGCCGCGACTACGGCAAGGTCCCCGTGGAGAAGTTCTGCGAGCTCACCAAAGCCATCCCCGTGGTCGGGCGCTTCATGCCGGGGACGCTCACCAACCCGCTCTTCCCCGGGCACCTGGACGTCGAGCTCTTGGTGGTGGCGGACCCCGCCTCTGACACGCAGGCAATCGTCGAGGCCGCGAACATGGGCACGCCGGTGATCGCGGTCTGCGACACAGACAACATAACCGACGACATCGACCTCGTGATTCCCGGGAACAACAGGGGGCGGCGGTCTCTGGCGACGATATTCTACCTCCTCACCAGGTCGGTCCTCACCCACTCCTCCCTCCTCACGGGCGACCAGCAGCTGAAGTACACCATCGACGACTTTGAGACCAAGATCACAGAGTCAGACATGGAAGAAGAGGAAGAGGAACGGCCGAGGCGCCACGACAGGTTCTGACGGCCGTCGCGCCAAAGAGAGACGCTTCGTCAAGCTTATTTTCGGGAGCCGGGAAGGAAACTGCATGCCCTCCGGTGACCCCCTCTGAAGGCATTCGCTGAAGCCCCGGGGAAGGTCATCATCTCCGGCGAGCACTTCGTGGTGCACGGGGCGACCGCGATCGCCGCGGCCATCGAGAGGAAGGTCAGGGTCGAGGCGACCAGGAGCGACCGCCTCTCGGTAGACTCTCGCCTCCGCGACCCCCGCGCGCTCAGGCCCGCGAGGACGCTCGTGGAGTCCCTCTACAAGTCGAGGAAGGCCGCGCCGAGGGTCTCGATCTCCATCACCTCGGACCTCGCGGAGGGGGCGGGCCTCGGCTCGTCCGCGGCCACCATGGTCGCGATCGCTGCGGCGACGAGCGCCCTCGAGGGGTGGGGGCTCGACGAGATGGCCCTCGCGAGGGTAGCCGAGGCCGGAGAGAAGCTCGTCCACGGGAACCCGTCGGGCATCGACGCGACGACCTCGGCGATGGGCGGCGTCATCTTGTTCAAGAGGGGGGACGAGCCCCGCCGCGTCCAGCTGCCCTCGCCCGTGACGCTAATGGTGGCCTTCTCGGGGAGGAGGAGGAACACGGGCAGGCTGATCACGAGGGTGACCGGGATGAAGGAGACATACCCGTCGCTCTTCGCGAGCCTCTGCGAGAGCGCGACGCTGGTCTCGGGCCTCTGTGCCGAGGCCCTTCTCAAAGGGGACACCGCGACCCTCGGGCGCCTCATGACCTACAGCCACGCCGTCCTCGCCCGCGCGGGCGCCTCCAGCAAGAGGCTCGACCAGCTCGTCGACCTCTGCCTGAGCTCGGGCTGCCTCGGGGCGAAGCTGACCGGCGCCGGAGGCGGAGGCAGCGTGCTGGCGGTCCCCCCTCCGGAAGAGAGCGAAGCCAGGGCGGTCGCGGAGAAGCTCAAGAGAAAGGGCTACGACGCCTTCTTCACAAAGATCCCCGCCGTGGGTGCGAGGTCGTGGACCGAATGACCGCGACCACGATCGTGAAGCTCGGGGGGTCAGTTATCACCGACAAGAGGGTGGCCTTCTCCTACAGGGAGCAACCGGTGCGCCGGCTCGGGAAGGCGATGGCCTCCTCCGGGCTGCCGATCGTCGTCGTCCACGGAGGCGGGTCCTTCGGCCACACGGTGGCGAAGAAGTACGGACTCTCATCCGGTCGCTCGTCGCCGTCCCCGAAGGGAGTGAGCGAGACGCGCGATGCGATGTTCAAGCTAGATTCGAAGGTCTGCGCCTCGCTCTCTGCTGCGGGCATGCACCCCTACCCCTTCTCCCCTTTCACGCTCCTCGAGCGCGACGGAGGGGCCTTCCTTCATCGAGAGGCTGCTGCTCGGCGGCGTCACGCCGGTCACGTTCGGCGACGTGGTGCACGACGGCAAGGGCTTCAGGATCCTCTCGGGGGACACCATCTGCGTCGAGCTCGCCGAGATGCTCGGCGCCGCGCGGTGCGTGATGGCCCTCGACGTGGACGGCCTGCTCGACGAGAAGGGCGCTGTCATCAAGGTCCTGGGCGAGGGTGGCAGGGCGAAGCTCTCTCCCGGGAGCACCGACGCGACCGGGGGGATCGCCCTCAAGGTCGGCGAGGCCCTCAGGATGGCCTCGTCGGGGACGGAGGTCCGCCTCGTCTCGGGCCTCCGGCCCGCTGAATTCTCTAAAGCGTTACGTGGGGGGCGCTTCTACGGGACGATTGTGAGACGAACGGCGGATGACTCTTCCCCAGAGGCTCGAAGACCTTGAAAATGATTTTCCTGGGGCGCTTTCGTGGCCTAAGTAATTGTCTCTCAATGTCCAGCAGACCATTGTAGGCTCTTATCGTCTTCACCCGAGGCTTCATGGCCACAATGAATCTGGCGCTCTCATCAATGGGAAGTTGCATCTGGAAACTTCCATGATTCAGTTCATGAATTGGACAACGAACCACCCGGAGCTCTTCTCTTAAGGCTTCGCAAATCTTGTCGAGACACTGCTTGTCCTTTTGGGTGAAATTCACCGTGCCGTGCCTGCGGTTCACCCCTCTCGGTCTCGAACCAATTTTCAACGTCGGTCAGGTCCCACCTTCTCGAGTTCGGGCGGACAACACACGATGAATGGCTACGCAATACTTATGCGCCCATCTTTATTCCCGGATTATCACACTGTCACGGCCCGAGTCGCTACAAGAAAATCGGGTATCGGGCGAACGAGAATCCTTAAAGGGTATCCAGTTCCACGGAACCACGGTAAAGGTACCTCACGGTGTCTCCAGCGGATAGGGAACTGTCGTTCAGCACCGACGCCACTGCTTTCTCCAAGGCGCCTTTTCGCCTCGTGCGGGAGACGGGAGCGTGAACGGGCGATGACGATGCAGACCGAGACGATGCTCTCGGAGATGGTCCGAGTAAAGTCTGCCGTGGACAAGCTGATACTCGATGACTTCATCCCCAAGAGCAGCCCGATCCGGGAGGTCAACCTCCTCTACAAGATGCTGCGCGACTACCCCGCGAGGCCGGCCAAGGGGATGAGGCCGCTGATGTGCGTGAGCGCGTGCAAGGCCTTCGGCGGGAGGGAGGAGGACGTCCTGACGACAGCCGCGTGCATCGAGGTTTTCCAGCACTGGATTTTGATACACGACGACATAGAGGACGAGTCGGCGATGAGGAGAGGCGCGCCGGCGCTCCACAAGAAGTACGACTGGAGGCTCGCCCTCAACGCGGGCGACGGGCTCCACGCGCTGATGTGGGGCGCGCTGCTCCGGAACAAGAAGAGGCTGAGCGACGAGAAGACGCTCAGGGTTATGGAGGAGTTCTACACCATGGTGAGCAAGACGACCGAGGGGCAGCACATCGAGCTGGGCTGGGTGGTGGAGGACAGGTGGGACCTCACCGAGGAGGACTACTTCACGATGTGCACCAACAAGACCTCCTGGTACACGGTCATCGGCCCGATGCGGCTCGGCGGGGTCGTGGGCGGCGCGGACAACGCCTCGTTGAAGCTGATGGTGGAGGCGGGTAAGAAGCTGGGCGTGGGCTTCCAGATACACGACGACATACTGAACCTCTCGGGGGACCAGTCGAAGTACGGGAAGGAGATAGGCGACGACCTGCTCGAGGGGAAGAGGACCCTGATGCTGATCAGGCTGCTCTCGCTCTGCACGGAGGCGGAGAGGGAGAAGATCCAGTCGGTCTTCAGGCTCCCGCGCGAGCACCGGAGGAAGGAGGCCGCGCATGTCATGGACATGATACAGAGGTACGACACCATCGACTACGCGAGGCGCATGTCCTCGCGCTTGGTCAACGAGGCCAGGGCGATGCTAGGCGAAGTGAAGTGGAAGGAGGGGGTCGAGGCAGCGAAGGCGGTGGACTGCCTGGACGCCGTCGCGAGGTTCGCCGTCGAGCGGGACTGGTAGCGCGCCGCAACGATATATGCAGACGATGAGGACCGTGGCGTAGCAACAAGGACCATGCAATCCCCGCTCACCCCGGACCAGCTTCAGGCGATGGAGAAGAACGCTCTACTCAACGCGGTCAGCCACGCGGGCAAAGCGGAGATCGGGGCGGTCGTGAGCAAGAGCCTGGGCGAGTCCCCCGCGCTCAGGACGATGGCGAAGGAGGTGGCGAAGACGGCCGCCGAGGTGGTCAGGCGGGTGAACTCCCTCTCGCCCGCGGAGCAGGAGAAGCTACTCGAGGACAGGTACCCGGGCGCGCGGGCGGCGAAGGACCAGAAGAAGGCCGCCCAGAAGGCCGACGAGGAGGCAAAGCACGAGCAGCTCCCTCCGCTCGTGGGCGCGACGGAGGGGAAGGTCGTGCTCAGGCTGCCGCCCGAGCCCTCGGGCTACATGCACATCGGGCACGCGATGGCGGGCGTGATCAACGACACCTACAAGCGATTCTACAAGGGCGAGCTATGGCTGAGGTTCGAGGACACCAACCCGAAGAAGGTGAGGAAGGCCTACTACCAGAGCTTCAGGGAGGGCTACACGTGGCTGGGCATCGCCTGGGACCACGAGAAGAACGTCTCATCCGACATCGAGATCCTATACGAGCACGCGACGCGGCTCATAATGCACGGAGACGCCTACGCGTGCTCATGCCCCTCCGACCTCGTCAAGAAGCTGAGGTTCGAGGGGGCGCCGTGCGAGCACAGGGACCAATCCGTGGAGCAGAACCTCGAGCTCTGGGAGGGGATGCTCTCGAGGAAGTTCAAGGAGGGGGAGTACGTCATCAGGCTGAAGGGGGACCTCTCGAACCTCGACCACTCGCTGCGGGACCCCAACATAATGAGGACGATCGACTTTCCCCACCCGGTCGTGGGGGACAAGTACGTGGTCTGGCCGATCTACGACTTTGAGAACGTCGTCGAGGACATGCTCTGCGGGGTCACCCACGTCCTGCGGAGCTCCGAGTTCCACGTCGCACTCCAGGACAGGCTGAGAATGCTCCTCGGCTTCCCCGAGGTCTTCGTGGAGCAGTTCTCTCGCTTCAACTTCAAGGGCACCCCGGTGCAGAAGAGGCTCCTCCGCCCCCTCGTGGAGGAGAAGGTCGTCGCCGGGTGGGACGACCCCCGAATGCCCACCATCGAGGGGGTAAGGCGCAGGGGGATACTCAGCGAGGCGATACGCCAGTTCACCATCCTCGTGGGCTACACGAAGACCGAGCACACCTTCGACTGGAGCCTCCTCTTCGCGGTGAACAGGAAGATCCTCGACCCAGTCTCGCGGCGTCTCTTCTTCGTGCCCGACCCGGTGCGGGTGAAGGTGAGAGGGGCCCCGCCGCGCGCCGTCTCGATCCCGTTCCACCCCACTCAGGAGAAGTTCGGCAGGCGGCAGATCTCATTGGCCGCCGACGCTACCATCCTGCTGCCGTCGAGCGACATCTCCGCGCTTCAGGAGGGCGACCTCTTCAGGCTGATGGACCTCTATAACGTCCGCTTGGCCTCCAAGGGAGGTCGCCTCGCCATGGCGGAATACGCGGGGGACGAGCTCAGGTACGACCTGAAGAAGCTCCAGTGGGTGCCCGACGACGCGGAGAAGAAGGCCGTCGAGGTGCTCGAGCCCTCCGAGCTCTACAACGAGGACGGCTCGGTGAACCCGAACAGCCTCACCGCCCGGAAGGGCTTCGCCGAGGCCTCCTTCGCCTCTCTGCAGCAAGGCGAGATCGTCCAATTCCCGCGATACGGGTTCGTCAGGCTCGACTCGCCAGGAAAGTGCATCCTGGCGCACCCCTAGTCCCAGGCCTTAGGCATAGGGTAGAGGCGCGGAACTCGAGCCAGTCACTTGCTGACCGAACCTAAGGTTTATCTACGCTCCGGAATTGGCTCGCCCGAAGGGAGAGATGTTCGATGACCCCAAAGCCATACTTTGTAAAGTTCGAGACCCCGAAAGAGGTCGCTGAAGCAGCCTACGAGGTCCTGAGACAGGCATCAAGGACTGGGAAGGTCAGGAAGGGCACCAACGAGACCACGAAGGCCGTGGAGCGTGGCATCGCCAAGCTTGTGATAATAGCGGAAGACGTGCAGCCTCCGGAGGTCGTGGCGCACCTTCCGATAATCTGCGACGAGAGGAAGATACCCTACGTCTTCGTCTCCTCGAAGGACCAGATCGGCCCGGCGATCGGCATCGACGTCTCGACTGCAGCAGCCGCCGTGACAGAGGCGGGCGAGGGACAGGCCATCCTCGACCAGATCACGCAGGAGCTGGCCAGGGTGAGAGGCGCGGCTCAGACCGCGACAGCGAAGGCGTAGAGATAATTGAGCAGCGGCGGCGGTGGCGGTCGAGGTCAAAGCGCAGAGTCAATCACCCCGGCAGAGGTCGTGCAGATCGTCGGACGGACGGGCGTCGCCGGCGAGATAACCCAGGTCAGGGTAAAGATCCTAGAGGGCAAGGAGAAGGGGCGCATCCTCACAAGGAACGTGAAGGGGCCTATCCGGCTCGCTGACATACTGCTCCTCAGAGACACCGAGCGCGAGGCCCGAAAGATCCGGGGCCTATGGATAATTGCAGGCATGTTCTTCGTTGTAGCCTACGTCCTCGCCCTCGTCTAGGACGAATTCTCATTGCTAGTGGCCTTGCGAGCCCATCTTTGAGCGGCTTCGAAAGAGATTAACAATCCGTGGGTCGCAGCTATTTTCTCGACGATTGAAGGGATTGAGGATCCCTCAACCGCTAGACGCCTAACGGTCACTCTCGCTAGAAGGGGCAGACGTTCGTGTTTTGCCAAGCGAGGGGTTGTTGCCATTGTCTTCAACTTTTGATAGCGGACGGTTTGGAGATATTCGGAGAATACGGGTACGCCGAAGGAGGCGATTGCCTGGCTTTTGCTCAGTGTAACGGCCTCGCGATTACGAAAGCCATGAAGGCCAAAGGTAGCAAGCAGCCTAATCATAAAGTCCCAGTTCGGGATTATCCAAAACTCTACTGCCTGGCTAGCGATGCTTACAGAGCCATCGGATTCCGCGATGCCTTGAATCAGGCCTGTCCTGAACTCGACGGGTGCGGCGATGGCCCAGTCAAGGTGAATCGGGTCGTAAGTAGTGAGTTCTCCCTCAGCCAGTCCGAGCGCCACGTGATAAACCCAGTCCATGAATGGAGATGATTGAGATGTCCATTCGTAGAAACCGTTAGGCTTGCCTAGCGGCCGTGCTTGGTCTTTCTTTCTACTCATCCTGAGCCCGAAATGTTGAGCGCATTTGCATGTGAAGTCACCCAGACGCAAGTTCGTGTCATACTTCTTGCTCAAAACAAGCCCAATGTGCCTGTGGCCTCTTCCCTGCTTAGACTTGGCGGCGTCCCCGATAATCATTCCTATCAAAAAGCCGAAGAGATATCGGCTGTCGAAGCCTTGAGTGCTCGGAGCGGTGACGATGGTCTGATTCATGACCGTTTCTATTTCTGACCAAGAATTCACTATCACGGGAACCTGAATGAAACGACCCATTGGCACCGCGTGTCCGTGAGTCTGCTCCAGCGTTAACCAAACACGCTCCAATGCGGGTTCATGAAGCAAGAGGATTGCGTTGAGGAAGTGGGCCAGCTTCGGCATACACGTCAGGCGAGTCCAAGCGTACACTGTGCTCTGTTTCACACGCGTTTGCAAATTGATGTCAGATCTCGAAACGCCGTTTGCATACAACTTTAGAACGTCGGCGAACTTGGAGTATTGAGAAATATCGATTGGGAGTGGCTCGCACCCTCTCCAAAAGGCCTTCGTGAAGCGCAGGTCGGCGCCGTTTTCCACGACGTAACCGACGAGGCGCCTTTTCAGCTCGTCGGAAAGGGGCTCCACGACAACGGAGCTGCACGGGGTAATTAACCGCCTACGGAGAATTCGGGAACTGATTGGTTCTCTCTATATTTATATGCACATTCGCTGAGGCTTCGATTCCAAGTCGAGCTTACAGGTGATATCTTGAATTGTACACGCCTAAACGATGCCATTTCTGCGGGAAGGACGTGCACCTCGGGACAGGCATACTCCTCGTCATGAACGACGGGACCTCGAAGAGCTTCTGCTCCAACAAGTGCAAGGTCGAACGACCTCAAGCTGAAGAGGGACCCGCGCAAGCTAAAGTGGGCGCGAAGGAACAGGCTCACTCGCTAGGAGCGACGCGAAATGTCCTCACAGCCAGACCCCAACGAGAAGACCCTCATCGTCGTGAAGCCCGACGCCGTCGCCCGAGGGCTACGTGGGCGAGATACTCGGGAGGTTCGAGAAGAGGGGGATGAAGATACTGCAGCTCAGGGCGCAGACGATGACCAAGGCCAAGGCCGAGGAGTTCTACAGCGTCCACAAGGAGCGGCCTTTCTTCGGCGAGCTGGTCGGCTTCTTCACGAGCGGCACGACCGTCGGCGCGGTCCTCCAGGGCCGGGACGCAGTCGCGATGGTGAGGAGGATGGTCGGCGCCACGAAGAGCTGGGAGAGCGCCCCGGGGACGATCCGGGGAGACCTCGCGACCGGCCTGACGGACAACGCGATCCACGCCTCCGACTCGAAAGAGTCCTTCGAAAGGGAGAGCAAGGCCTACTTCTCCTAGATCAGCGCCACTACAGGCGCGATGACATTTTTCTAACCGCTTGCTCGAAATTAGTTGAGGCGCGACATCTTAGACGTGCGCCGGCAATTGACGCACGTCCATGGGTCAAATCTCGCGCGCCCTCGCGTTGGAGCAGTCGGGCGACTACCGCAGTGCGGTCAAATCGTTGATGAGCGTCCTCGACGACATCGAGGCATCCTCTGAGTGGGACAGCGTCTGCGAATGGATCGCCAGCTGACTTTGAGAAGATCGGCGAGAACGCCGAGGCCGGGTTTTGGTATGAGACCGCCGGGCAGCTGACCCTCGCGGGCGACTCTTCGCCCGTCCCCCGGAAGATCTCCCAGACCCTCTTCTTCGTCCAGAGGGCGTCCGACTGCTACTCCAGGTGCGGGAGCGAGGGCGACATGGCGACCGCCAGGACTAGGGCGATAAGCGTGGTGTTGGAGAGAGCATGTCCTCCCGCGTGATGTTCTTCAGGTCGATCGCGCTGCGGCCCAGGCCGAAGCGCCGAAGGAACTAGGATCCAGAACCTGAAAGGGTGGCCTCTCTTCAGAGGCAGCCCGGTCCCTACTTCTTCGGTTCCGAGCCGCCGGAGAAGAAGTTGCTGATCCTCTGCCTGATAGGCGTCCCCGATCGTGTCGATCTGGAAGTAGAGGTCGAGCGACCTCAAGGAGTGCGGGAAGTTCGGGCCTCTCCCCACCCTCAGGAGGGGCCGGTCGGTGCAGACGGCGAGGACCGAGTCGATGAACTTCTTCCCGTCCTGCGGGGACCTGCTCACCGAGCAACGGAAGGAGAGTATCTCGCCGCTGTCGGCGTCTCTCGCCATCCAGATGACCCCCTGCGTTTCGCTGTTAAGATAAGCCACGTTCTCCTCTATCGTGACCAGCCTCCTCTTCTTCTCCAATGGCGGCAGGGCGGCCATGACGGACTTGTGGGCATCGTGGACCGCCACGTGAGATATCCCCCCGAGCATCTTCGACGCATCTCGATATGTGTAGCCGGAAGCGCATAAAATGGCCGCCAAAACCTTCTTTTCTGTGGGAATCCTGCTTCTTTTTACGATATTTTTGTCTTTGGCCCACGCCGACAGGAACTCGACGATGGTGGGAGGCGGCTGGGGCTGTCAAGTCCGTTAAGTTAAGGTGATGCAGCGGTCATTAATGAGCTTTACCAACTTTACTTCACAAAGGGGTCTGGAAACCTCGTTAAGTTAGTGTTCGACGGCTGTTAAGCTAATGAAATTCACAACAGTTATCTAGAATTTCCTACCCTAACAAAGCTCAAGATGGAAGTAAGTAACGAAGGAATGGACTTCATAGAAGCCGAAAAAATCGCAGCAGTCATGCGGATGGCCAAACCAAACGTCACCGTAATAGGTGTCGGTGGAGCCGGAAGCAACATCGTCTCCTGGATCAAGGAGCGAGGCATCGCCGGCGGCAAACTCATTGCCGCCAACACAGACGCAGCACACCTGAGCATCACCAAGGCGGATCGCAGGATCCTCATGGGTGAGAAGCTCACGCACGGCCAGGGTGCCGGAGGGTACCCGCAGCGCGGTGCGGCAGCGACAAAGGAGTCGCTCGACGACTTCCAAAAGGAAACACAAAACAGCAACATCATCTTCCTGTGCGCGGGCCTCGGAGGAGGCACCGGAACAGGCGCGGCGGAAGTCCTCTCAAAGGAACTCGCAAGGCAGGGCCGCCTAGTGATAGGCGTCGTGACTTTGCCGTTCTCGGTCGAGAGGTTCCGGTACGACAACGCGAAGAACGCACTCAAGGTTCTCCGCCAGTACTGTGACACCGTCGTCGCAATCGACAACACCAAACTGTCCAAGGTCGCAGGCGACCTGCCACTACAGCAGGCGCTGGGCGTTGCCAACGAGCTGGTAGGCCAGTTCGTGAAGGGCATCACCGAGACCATCACCACGGCCAGTCTCATCAACATCGACTACGCAGACCTCAGGGCGATATGTGAGCGCAAGGGTCTAGCCGCAATCGGTGTCGGAGAGGCGAAGGGCTCTGACAGGGTTGAGGTCGCGATCAGGCAGGCCATCGAAGGGCAGCTGCTCGACATCAGAGACGTGACCAAGTCGCAAGGGGTACTCGTCCACGTGACGGGCGGCTCAGACGTGACGCTGGAGGAGGTCACAAGGGCGGGCGAACTCGTAACAAAGTCGCTACCTCCGAAGGTCAGGATCGTCTGGGGCGCACGCGTGGACCCATCTCTGGAAGGCCGCGTAAAGTGCATGGTCATGCTCACTGGCGTGGAGAGCACTTTCCTCGCACAGCAGCAAGAGTACAGCTTCTCATTCGGTCCACTGAAGATCGGTCCAAGAAACTAAGAGCAAGGGCTGCGAGCCTTTCGCTCTCCTTTCCTTTTTATTTTCAAGACCCAGCGTCGGCTCTGCACCTCGACGCGGCCGATGCGCAATTCCCGAAAGAGCTAAGTGAGCCAGCGGGAACCTCAGCCACGTGAAGAACCTGCGGCTCGCCTCGGCGGGGGCGCTCTCGGTCTTGGTGGTCCTCATGCTGTCATTCTCCCAGGCCGCGGCGGCCGCGCCCTTCGTGGGACAACCCGGCGACTGGACGATCGTCGGGACCCCTGTCGTGACCACGCTCGGGGCCTCGCAGGCCGCGGAGGCGACCTTCGACAACCACCTCACGTGTCGGTGCTGGGGATCGTCATAATGGTCCTGCGCAACAACTAACGGCCAGACCGTCTACTTCACGACCTGCGAGCATAAACCTGACCGGCGGCGCATACGGGACCGTCTATCTAGTCGTGGAGGGAGTCGGCGCCGGCACATACAGCGCGACCTTCTTCGCCACCTCTCTGAGCGGGGTCGCGATCTCGAACTCGACGACCATCTCCTTCTCCGTCCTAGTGGTCGCCTAGAGAGCCGAGGCAAGGGATAATTAGGAGTGGGTTCCTCGGAAGCTCGAATGCTGATCGATCATGTCCCAGTCAGAACAAAAACTCCGACAACCAGTGGTCGTGGTGCTGGGGCATACAGACGCGGGCAAAACGAGTTTACTCGATAAGATTCGGGGACGGGGGTCCAGGCCCGCGAGGCGGGCGGGATCACACAGGAGATAGGCGCGAGCTTCTTCCCGATGGAGACCTTGGAGTCGATATGCGGCCCGCTGCTCTCGAAGACGGGGGGCCAGCTCAAGATCCCCGGGCTCCTGGTCATCGACACCCCGGGGCACGAGATCTTCTCGAACCTGAGGATGCGCGGCGGCTCCGCGGCGGACATCGCCATCCTGCTCGTGGACGTCCTGAAGGGCCTGGAGAACCAGACCATCGAGAGCATCGAGATCCTGAAGGAGAGGCACGTCCCCTTCCTGGTGGCGCTAAACAAGGTCGACATGATCAGGGGATGGAGGAAGGACACGGTGACCGGGAAGGAGAGCATCCCGCTCGCCATCGCTCTCAAGCAGCAGCCCGCGGAGTGGAATGACGAGCTCGAGGAGCGCCTCTACAACGTGGTGGGCGGGCTCTCGAGGGCGGGCTTCCAGGCGGAGGCCTTCTACCGGATCAAGGACTTCCGCAAGCAGGTCTCGATAATCCCCGTCTCCGCGAGGTACGGGGTGGGCATCCCCGAGCTCCTCGCGGTCCTCATCGGGCTGGCCCAGCAGTTCCTGACCACCAAGCTCTCCCAGGGCGCGGCGGACGTCTCGGGAAGGTCGAAGGGCATAGTCCTCGAGCTCCAGGAGGAGGTCGGGATGGGCGAGACCGCCAACATCATACTCACCGACGGGACCCTGCACGTCGGGGACAGGATCGTAATCGTGAAGCGCGACGGGGCGGCGCAGACCAAGGTCAAGGCCCTCTTCATGCCAAAGCCCCTCGACGAGATGAGGGATCCCAGGGACAAGTTCACGGCCGTGAACGAGGTCTACGCGGCCGCCGGCGTCAAGCTCGTCAGCCCCGACCTGGCGGGGCGTCATCCCCGGGACGGCGGTCATGACCTTCGAGGACGACGCGGAGTTCGAGACCCTCCGGACGGAGCTCGAGAAGGACCTCGGCACCCTGAGGCGGAAGAGCGACAACGTCGGCGTCGTCGTGAAGGCGGGGAGCATCGGCGGGCTCGAGGCGCTGCTCAAGATGCTTGAGGAGCGCGAAATTCCCGTCCGCCTGGCCGACATCGGCGACATCTCGAAGGCGGAGATAATCGAGGCGGAGGCGGTCGCCGAGCGCGACCCCTACCTCGGCGCCATCATCGGCTTCGACGTCAAGGTCCTCCCCGAGGCGAAGGAGAGCGCGGAGCGCGTCCAGATAATCACCTCGGAGGTCATCTACGACGCCGTGGAGGGCTACGTCCAGTGGGTGGCGAAGAAGAAGGAGGAGGACGAGAGGACCGCCCTGCAGGGCGTGACGATGCCCGCCAAGGTGAAGGCCCTGAAGGGCAACTTCTTCAGGAGAAACGACCCCGCGGTCTTCGGAGTCGAGGTCCTCGCGGGGAGGCTCCGGCCGAAGGTGAGGCTGATGAACAAGAAGGGGGAGGAGGTGGGGATGGTCGAGCAGATCCAGGAGAACGGGAAGAACATCCCCGAGGCGGCGAAGGGGATGCAGGTCGCGATCTCGGTGAAAGGCCCGACGCTCGGCAGGACGATCAAGGAGGAGGAGGACCTCTACACCTTCCCGACGAGCCACGACGCGAAGATCCTGAAGGGCAAGTACGCGTCCACGCTCGGCCCCGACGACCGGAAGGCGCTCGAGGAGATAGTCGCAATCCGCTCCGTGAAGGACATGCTCTACGGGTTCTAACTCAGACTTCTCGGTCAGAGCGCCACAAGGTCCTTCGGTTCGCGTCGGGGAATGTCCAACCCGTCGAAGTCCCTGTCGAAGCTCACTATGGATTGGACTCCGAGCCTCTTAGCGACGAAATACTGAAGCGAATCGTCAAAGTCCCTCCCGATCTTACCTTTGAGCAGAGAGACGGCCACCTCGTCTGCAGTGGAGGTGTCGTGGACCGTGAGCCCGTAAGTCTGATTCAGCCCCCGAAGGAATGTCGTGAGCTTCTCCTCGCTCTTGTCTCCGAGCATCGCTTCAATCGCGTGAACCGAGAAGCGTGTGACGACACCCTGCACGTCGCCGCTTGACATGTCGTTGAGCAAAACGGCGCACTCGTCCGCTCTTGTCCTCCCGAGGAGGACCTCGAGGAAGATGTTGGTGTCGACGAGGATCAATCTACCTTATCCCATGCGTGGTGCTGGAGCCACACCGAGTCCTTGTCGGACTTTATGATTCCCTTCAAGTCTTCCCACCGCGTTCCCGCCTTCCTTCGGAGCTGCTTCGAAGGGTAGTCCTTCATCGCCTCTACGAGCGCCTTCTTCATCGCGCCCTTCTTGTAACCATACCTCTCCATTGCCTTTTTTTTGAACTCTCTCGCGAGTTCCTCGTCCACTTCGACCTTGATAGTTTCCGTCATAAGGACGAAAGTACAAATGTACGAACCATTATATAAACACCCGCCAGCACTTCGCGAGTCTGAACGCCGTCGGACACCTCTGCAACACTGCAATTCGCTTATTAACTGAGCCTCGGGGTAGGGATTGAAAATTGGTCAATTTCAAGGTGGTCGTGAGCGACCCGAAGACGGGCAAGTCCGAGGTCATCGAGGCAAAGGACTCCACAGCCCAGCTCTTCATGGGAAGGAGGCTCGGCGACACGCTCGACCTCAGCCCCGTGGGGCAGAACTACAAGGTCAAGATAACCGGCGGCAGCGACAAGGCGGGCTTCCCGATGCGCGCAGACATCCTCGGCGGGGGAAAGAGGTACGTACTGCTCACCGAAGGCGTGGGCTTCAGGCACGCCGCGGAGGGCGAGAAGAGGAGGAAGCTGGTCCGGGGAGGCCTGGTCACAGAAGAGGTCTACCAGCTCAACGTCGTGAAGGTATAGCAGTTCAAGTCCCGTTCAGCATATTAAAATAGACGCGACCTCGCCATCAGCCAATCCGCTTCTAATGGCCCAGCAAACGCAGTCAGCATCCGCACCGCCCCAGGAGGAACAGCGGCGAATCCCGAAACAGCCTGAGTGCAACATAGGGACGAGCGGCCATGTCGACTCTGGCAAGACCAGCATCGTACAGGCGATAACAGGGGTATGGGCGAGCGCCCACAGTGAGGAGCTGAAGCGGGGCATCACGATAAAGGTCGGCTACGCTGACGCAGCCTTCTACAAGTGCCACGAGACACCTCCCCCGGAGGCCTACTCCACCTCTCCCGTCTGCCCAGTCTGCGGGAAGCCGACATCCTTTCTCAGGGCCGTGAGCTTCGTCGATGCCCCGGGGCACGAGAGCCTGATGACCAACATGCTCGCGGGCGCCGCGTTGATGGACGGCGTCATACTGGTAATCACCGCGAACGAGCCCGTCCCGATGCCCCAGACGAGGGAGCACCTGCTCGCGCTTCAGATGCTCGGGATGAAGAAGATGGTGGTCGTCCAGAACAAGATCGACAGGGTCGACGCGGAAGGCGCGAGAAAGAACTACGAGGCGATAAAGCAGTTCCTAGCCAACACGGTTGGCGCTGACGCGCCCATAATCCCCGTCTCCGCCCAGAACAGGATAAACATCGACGCGCTGATCGAGTCGCTCGAGGAGAACATCCCGACCCCCCACCACGACCTGAACGCCAAACCTCAGATGTATATCCTTAGGAGCTTCGACGTCAACAGGCCAGGCGCGGACGTAAAGTCGTTGGTAGGGGGCGTCCTCGGCGGAAGCCTGGTGCGCGGAGAGCTCAGCGTGGGGGACGAGATCGAGATATCGCCGGGCATCGCCGAAGAGAAGAGCGGCAAGTACACCCCCATCCTCACGAAGGTCGTGAGCCTCGGGACGGGCGCGGGGATGACCGAGAAGGTCGGCCCCGGAGGTCTCATCGCGCTCGGGACCGGGCTCGACCCGCGCCTCACGAAAGGCGACGTCCTGGTGGGGAACCTCGTCGGCAAGCCGGGAAGCCTCCCGCCGACCAGGACGCACATCACGGTCGACCTCCAGCTCTTCGACCAGGCGGTCGGGTCTTCCGCCCTGATCAAGGTGGACAGGGTGAAAGCGACGGAGACGCTGAGGCTCAACATCGGGACAGCCTCGACGCTGGGAACGGTCACCTCGGCGAGGGACGTCGTGGCCGAGCTCGACCTGAAAAAGCCCGTTGTGGCCGAGGAGGGCGGGCGCGTCGCGATCAGCAGGAGAATCGCCGAGAGGTGGCGCCTGATTGGCTCAGGCCTCGTCCGCTAGCCAGCGTCCCCCATCGACGAGGCCGGCGGAGCGGCGGAAGAAGAGGGCGGTCGCCTTCGACAGCAGCTTCCTCCTCGCGGTGATGGAGCACCCCACCTCGTGGAACGAGGACATCATCGAGAAGGTGGGCGCCTTCACGCCGGTCGTCCTCTCGTCCGTGCGCGACGAGCTCAGGCGCCTCGCCGCGAAGGGCGACAAGAAGGGGAGGTTCGCAGCGCTCGCGCTTACGCTTGTCGACCAGGGGGCTTTCTCCTTGGAGCCCGACGGCAGGGGGAAGCCCGACGACGAGATAATCTCCTTCGCCCTGCGCGAGGGGGCAGCGGTCGCGACCATCGACTCTGAGCTCGCCGAGAGGCTGCGGGCCTCGCGCGTCTCCCCCCTCATCACGCTTAGGGGAGGGAGGGCCTCGGTATGAAGGCCGGCGCGGGTGTCTCGGTCGAGAGATAGCTCTTATATCTCCTGAATCGCCGAATTGAGCCATCTTGCACGGATTGACGGACCGCAACAAGAGATGGCTCTCGATTGTCACGCTCGCCCTCCTCGCTCTGAACTTCCTCTCGCCCGCGCTGCGGTCGGTCTACGGCTTCGCGAACGGCGAGAGCGCGAGCGCCGTGCTGGGCGAGCCTAACTTCACCACCACGGTGAGCCCCGCCGCGGCTCTCAGGAGCCCGAGCAACCTCGCCTTCGACTCCTCTGGCGACCTCTGGATAGCGGACGCCGGGAACAACAGGCTTCTCGAGGAGGGCAACGTCGGCCCTGGAGGAAACGCGGTCATCCGCACCGTCCTTGGGCAGCCGGGGCCGAACACGGGCTCCGCCGCGCTGACCCAGACGGGCATGTACAACCCCAGCGGGCTGACCACCGACTCGTCCGGCAACATCTGGGTCACCGACACCAGCAACAACCGGGTGCTGGAGTACTCGTTCCCGTTCCCTGACGGGGAGGCCGCCACCGCGGTCATAGGGCAGGGCAGCTTCACGTCGAGCGACCTGCCGGCTTCGCAGGGCGGCCTGAACTTCCCGGCCGCCGTGACGTTCGACTCCTCCGGCGACTTGTGGGTCGTAGACAGCGACAACAACAGAGTCCTCGAGTTCGTGCCCCCGTTCATCGGCAGCGGGATGCAGCCCTCCCTCGTGATAGGCCAGCCCAACCTCTCGTCCACTACTAACTCGACCGCCGCGAACGGCTTGAACTTCCCCACCTCCGCGAGGTTCGACTCTTCGGGAAACCTGTGGGTCGCCGACGGGGAGAACAACAGGATACTCGAGTACTCGGCGCCCTTCAGCACCGGGATGAGCGCCTCCCTGGTGATCGGCCAGACGAACCTCACGTCGGGCGCGGCCGCGGCCACGCAGACCGGCCTGAGCTCACCCGGCAGCCTCGCGTTCGGCCCCTCGGGGAACCTGTGGGTCGCGGACACCGACAACAACCGGGTGCTGGCGTATAGTCCCCCGTTCTCCGACGGCATGCAGGCCTCTGTCGTGCTCGGCCAGGCAAACTTCACCTCGAGCGCCGCTGGGACGACTCGCACAGGGATGCGGGGCCCGACAGAAGTGGTCTTCAACCAGGCCGGCGACCTCTGGGTCGCGGACTCATTCAACAACAGGATCCTGGAGTTCGCCCCTACCTTCCACAACGGGGATCAGGCGTACTACGTGCTCGGTCAGAGCGACTACGTCTCTAACCTTGTCGGTGGACAGGAGCAGCTCTACCTTCCCACCGCGGTCGCCGTCGACTCGAGCGGGAACCTCTGGGCCGCGGACGCGCAGGACAACAGGGTCGTTGAGTACGCCTCTCCGCTGTCCACGGGGACGAACGCCTCTCTGGCGATAGGCCAGGTAAGCCTAGCCCTAAGCAACCCGGAGGGGGGCGGAGCCGGCCTCTCGTATCCCTTCGACCTGGCGTTCGACAGGTCCGGGAACCTCTGGGTCACCGACACCGACAACAACAGGGTCCTGGAGTTCAGCCCGCCGTTCGCCACTGGGATGACCGCCTCCCTGGTCATCGGACAGTCTTCTTTCACGACCTACGAAGGCGCCACGAGCTCGAGCGGTCTCTACTATCCGGCCGGCATCGCGTTCGACTCCTCAGGCAACCTGTGGGTCGCTGACTCCGGGAACTCGAGGGTCCTCGAGTTCAAGGCCCCCCTCACGAGCGGGATGAGCGCCTCCCTCGTGCTGGGGCAATCGGGGTTCACCACCTCCTTGCCCGGGGCGTCGGCCAGCCGGATCTACTCGCCTTTCAGCCTCGCCTTCGACATCTCAGGCAACCTCTGGGTCGCCGACAGCGGCAACAGCAGGGTGCTCGGGTTCGCCCAGCCCTTCTCGAGCGGCGAGTCCGCCACGCTCGTGGTAGGGCAGACAGGCTTCACTTCAAGGGACCCGGGGATCGGTCCGACCGGGCTCTACGTCCCCGAGGCCATCGCGTTCGACCGGCTCGGAAACCTCTGGGTGGCGGACACAGGGAACAACAGGGTGCTCGAGTTCGGGACTTCGCTCTCGACCGGATTGACTGCGACTGCGGTCATCGGGCAGGCGTCCTTCACGGGGGACTCGCCCGGGACCAGCCAGACGAGCCTGATGGCCCCCCAGGGGATCGCCTTCGACGGGTCGGGGAACCTATGGGTATCTGACTCGTTCAACAACAGGCTCATGGAGTTCTCGGGCTCCGTGGTGGGCACGACAACCACGTCCACCGCCTCGTCAATCTCCTCGACCTCGACCGCCACCAGCACGACCTCCACGACCACGTCGACCTCCAAAGCCTCGTCCAGCCCCACTGCTTCCACCAGCTCTTCGACCTCCTCTGCCTCCTCGACCTCGACCAGCCCGACAAGCTCGACCTCTACAACGATAATCGGCACGACGACGCCCGCGAGCAGTTCGAGCAGCACATCTACCAGCTCTGTCGCCAGCACCAGCACCAGCGGGAGCACCAGTTCCAGCACGAGCGCCACCTCGAGCGCGCCGAAGAGCACCTCCTCGACGAGCTACACTTACTACATCATCGCCGGCGTGGCGGTGGTCGTGGTCATCATCTAGCAGCGGCGGTTGCGAGGCGCAGAAGCGCGCCTTGGCGCTACTGAGCGCACCCAGCCCGACCCTCTCGCTCGGCCGGTTGACCGAATTTCGCGAAACCCTTTATTAGGGCTCCTAAAAAGACCGAACACTTCCTAGGGTATATCATGTTTCAACTCGTAGAACTTGAGGACGTCGTGAGAGTGCCTCCCGACCGCTTCGGGAGCTCGCTCGAGAACGTCGCTCTCGAGCTCCTGAAGCAAAAGTACGAGAGCACCATCAGCCCCGAGAACGGCTACCTCGTGCTGGTGACGAACGTGAAGGTGGACAAGATAGGGAAGATAATCCCCGGCGACGGCGCGACCTACCACAAGGTCAGGTTCCAGGTCCTCTCCTTCTTCCCGCTGAAGCAGGAGATAGTCGAGGGCGAGGTCGTCGAGATAACGGACTTCGGCGCGTTCGTGAGGATCGGCCCGACGGACGCCCTCCTCCACCTCAGCCAGATAATGGACGACTACCTCACGAGCGACGTAAAGTCGGGAGTGATAACGGCCTCGCAGAGCAAGCGGACCCTGAAGGTCGGCAGCAAGGTCAGGGTCAGGATCACCGCGGTGAGCCTGGGCCACGGCATCTCGATGGGCAAGATCGGCGTGACCTGCAGGCAGCCCTTCCTCGGCGCGCTCGAGTGGGTCGACGAAGAGGTGGCCAAGGTCCAGAAGCAGGCGAAGGCCGCTGCAAGGGCGGCGTAGCGCGAGACAAAGGGGAGAGTGACAAGAGCGTGGCGCGAGAGCAGGCGTGCAGGAAATGCCACATGCTCACTCACGACAAGGTCTGTCCCAACGACAAGTCCAACGAGCTGAGCAGCGAGTGGTCGGGCCTTATCATAGTGCTAGACGTGCACCATTCCAACGTGGCGCAGACGCTCAACATCACCGTCCCCGGTCGATACGCTCTCAAGGTAAGCTAGCCCCTTGAAGGCGGGCACCTCGCCGAGGCCGTCCGCGGGCGACTATGTCCTCACCCCCAAGCTCAGGAGGAAGCTCAAGAGGCCCCTCGGCAGGCTCTTCCCGGCCGTGGACGTCCGCGGAGAGGAGTTCCTCGCCCTCGTCACCCAGTCGTCCTTCGTAGTGACGGTCGGGGACAGGGTGACCGAGACCCTCCAAGAGACCACCGGGCGCTCCCCCGACGTCTTCGTCGTCGACGGCATGGAGCGGAGGACCGCGCGCGACGTCCCCAGGATAGCGCACGCCGCGACGCTGAAAGCCAAGAACCCCGCCGGGCGCATAACCAGGGCGGCCATGGCCGCGATGAAGAAGGCCTTCGCGGGGCAGAAGCCCGTCATGGTCCTCGTCGACGGAGAGGAGGACCTGCTGACGATCCCCGCCGTCATCGACGCGCCTCTGGGCGCCGTGGTCTTCTACGGCCAGCCCCTCGAGGGGGTGGTCGCCGTCGAGGTCAACGAAAAGTCCAAGGCCAACGCGCGCGAGGTCCTCCGGCTGATGTCCGCATGATCTCCGGGCTCTCCCTCGCGCTCAACGTCGGCGGGTACCTCTTCGCGCTGGCCGTCACCATCCTCTCCGGGTTCTACACCTTCCGCCAGCGACTCACGGCCTACCAGCTGATCAGGGACTTCCTCGTCCTCGTCTACATGGTCATAGTCGTCCTGATGCTGGTCGACCTCACGAGGATCCTCACGGGCAACGAAGCCCTGCTCTCGGTCTACCCGCTCTTCAGCTTCGGGCTGGGGTTCGTGGAGGCCATCCTGCTCCTCACCGCGGCCGTCGGCGCGCACCTAAGGCCGAACGGGTCCTCGTACGCGCTTCTCTTCAAGGACCTGCTCTCCCACGTCCGTCACCTCCTCCTGTTCGGGGTCTTCATCGCAGGCACGGTCGCCGCGGAGGTCTACCTCGCGGTCGCCAGACCGTACGCGACCGTCACCGTCGCCGACTTCGCGGGAGGGACCGTCCAGGCGGTGGCTTACTCCACCACCTTCTCGGTCGCTATCGGCGTCCTCTTCCTCCTCTTCCTGGCTTACCCCGTCGCGCTCTTGGCGGTCGGGGCCCTCCACGTCCAGAACCCGCAGATGAAACGCGCCCAGTTCGGGCTCGCCATCGGCTGGGCGGGGAGCTCCGCGATCTACCTCATCTCCTCGCTTTCGCTATACAACTACGCCCTGGACGTCACGGCCCTGGCCTATGTCATCCTCAGCGTCTTCTTCGGGATGATAGCCAGGAACTTCCGTAAGGCGGCGCTCTTCGCCGGCTTCGTCCTGCCCATCTCCCAGCTGAAGCAGGACCCGCCCCGCGAGCAGGCCGCGAGGATACTGGCTAGGGACGGGGTCCCGGTCGTGCTGGAGGACGGGGAGCTGAGCCTCGTCGAGGTCGACACGTCAATCAGGTATGAGGAGGACCTGAACGTGCTCGTCAGGGACTTTCTGGCTGAGAAGAGGGGAGTCTTCCTCATCTCCGCGAAGGGGAGCCGGCTACATGCGTTCTTCTCCTCTGTCCCCGGCGTGAAGCTCTACACGATGTCCGAGTCCCAGAGGTACATCGCCCCCTCCCAGACGAGGACCGACGAGGTGCTCATCCCCCTCTTCGACTCGAGCGTGCTCCTTCAGGTCCTCGACCGGACGCTGAGCTCCGTGACCGAGCCGACCGCGATAATCTTCGACAGCGTCTCGGACATGCTGATCTACTCAGGTTTCCAGCCCTGCTACAAGTTCCTCAAGGAGGCCGGGGCGATAATGAGCGAAAAGAGGGCCGTCGCGCTCTTCGTCGTCTTCGCCGGGGTGCACGACGAGAGAGAGGTGACGGCCATAAGGAGCATCTTCCCCTCCCAGCTTAGGGTCGGGCGGGAAGGCTTCGACGTCGTGAGGTAGGGCGGCCGGCGGCCTGAGGCGCCTACCGAAGGGAAACGCCTTTAATCACCCCGCCGCGCGGGGTGGCTGGAAATCGCTATTGCAGATATTGGAGAAGAAGGAGTCTAAGCTCCTGGGGCGGACCGACGTCGACGTGCTGTTCGCCGAGAAGGCCGGCGCGCTCACGAGAAGGGACGCGGTCAAGGAGGTCGCCCAGTCGATGAACGTCGAGGAGAACAGGGTCGCTCTCCTGAAGCTCGCCTCCGGCTCGGGCTCCCGCGACCTCATCGGCACCTTCCGGGTCTACGACTCCGAGGGCGACCTGAAGAACGTCTCCCCAGGCTACCTCAAGGTCAGGCTGATGACAAAGGAGGACAGAGAGGCGGCGAAGGCGGCAAAGAAGAAGGCCGAGCAGGCGGCCGCGCAGGCCAAGCAGCAAAAGGCAGGGAAGAAGAAGTAGATGTCTCAAAAGGCAAAGGCAGCCGCTCCACCTCCAGCGCCAGCAGCAGCGCCCGCCGCACCCCCGGCAGCGCCCGGAGCGGAAGCCCCGGTAGAGGCGCCCAAGGTACGCAAGGTAAGAAAGGAGAGGAAGCCTCGCGCCAACGTCCAGGTCTGGAAGCTCTACAAGGTCAGCGGCGACAGCCTCGAGCGGCTCAAGAAGGAGTGCCCCCGTTGCGGCAAGGGATACTTCATGGCCGAGCACAAGGACAGGCTCTCCTGCGGCAACTGCGGGTACACCACCTTCAACGCGCCGAAGAACTAGAGCTCTTTCCGTCTCATTCTCTGCTTCTCAGGACGAGTTTGCCTCTATCGACTCCCTGACCGCCTTTAGCATCTGGGGCGCCGTGAGCGGCCTGAAGGGCGCGACGTACTTCGGGTTCTTCGCCTTCGCGATGTTCTCCGCCCCGTTGGCCCTCCTGTAGCCCTTGAGAAACGCGTCGGCGACCTTCCTCGTCCCCGCCTCCTTGAACGAGAGCTTCGCCTGGTAGTAGACGAACGCCGCGACGTCCCACGCCTGGTCGCCCCCCTCGACGGCCTGCTCGAGGTCCGTGAAGTAGAGGTCTCTGCTCACGATCACGTTGTTCGCCTTCGAGTCCCCGAGGGCGAACCCCGCCTTGTGAATCGCGCCCATCGCCTCCCCGAACCTCGTGACCGCGCCCGTCTCGTCCGACCTTCCCGTCAGGACCTCCTGCACGATGTCGGAGAGCCTCTCCCCCTCGATGTACTCCTTGACGAGCACCTTGTCGTCGAGGACCGCCCCGATGATCTTGGGGGTCGCCACGCCCCTCGACCTCAGGACGATCGAGGCGTGGTACTCCCTGTGCATCCTCGCCTGCGGCGACGAGCTGAACTTGCGCGAGAGGGACCAGACGTTGAGGAGCGCCCACTTCACCGAGCGGATGTCCGCGAAGTGCTTGAGGACGAACCTCGCCTCCTTCCCGTCGGGGCTCCTCAAGCGTGAGGAGCCTCGCCGTGGTGTAGATCTCCCCGAGGCTCTTCTCCCTCTTCGTGTACGCCACGAGCCCCGAAAGCGTCGCGAGCCTCTCCACCATCTGCTCCGTCTTCCGCAGAAGGAAGCCCTCCTCCAGCCCGATGAGCCGCTTCGGCTCCTCGAGCTCCTTGGGCGGGTCGACCTTCTCCTGCATCCTCTTGACCTTCGAGAGCGCCTCGTCCTTGAAGACCTTGAGCCCTACCCTCCCCGCGTAGCCGTGGACGGCGTACTGCCTCACGCCCCTCGTCGTCAGGTTGAACAGGGAGAGTATGCTCGCGAACGCCCTGCTCCTAAGGCCCTCGCCGAGTATCCTGACGTCGGGGCTGCCGTCCGTCGCCCCTCGCCTCGATCCTGAGGACGCCGCTCGACTGGAGGGAGAGCGCCGCCTCCGCGAACGCCTCGAGGGTGAACGCCTTGTTCTCCTCCCGCGAGGGGCACGTGTACGTCCTGACGTAGCTGTAGAGCGCGGGCGGATAGATCAGCGCCCTCTTGTGCAGCTTGTCGAAGAGGAAGTAATCGAGGGGGAGGAGAAGGTCCTGCGCGAACTCGCCCTGCTGCGACCCCATCTCGAGGATCTCCTCCGCGAGCACCCTCTTCTTGGACTCGACCTCCGCCTTCCTGATCAGGTCCCCGTTGAGCAGCGGCTCGTAGACGTTGAGGAGCCTCCCAGAGACGAACTCCCCCAGGGACGCCTTTATCGCGTCGCTCTCGAGCAGGCTCGCCTCCACCACCAGGGCCGACGCAGTGACAGGCGAGTGGACGTACTGGTAGCGTATCCTCCCCCTGAACTTCTTCGCCACGACGATGAGGTCGTAGTCAGAGTCGGGCCTCGCGTACCCCGCGACCTTGGAGCCGTAGGCCGCGACCGCGAGAGCCCTCCCGCCGTCGCCCACCACGTCGTCGGCGACCTCGAGGAGCAGCCTCGTCTCGTCGGGTGTCAGCCGGTTGAGGTTCACGCTGTCGCGCCCTCCTCCCTCACTTCCGCGCCGTCTTCGGGGCTTCCATCGCCCGGATGCTCTCGAGCAGCGACGGGTCGAAAGTCGTCCTGGCGACCATGGCCATATCGAGCCTCACGTTGTTCTCCTCCGTGGTCACGCGCCGCGTGGGGAGCCCCTTCGCAATCCAGCCCTTGCTCACCTTCTCGTGGAGCTTCTCGTCGATGAGGTTGGGCCTGAACTTCCTCTCTACCAGCTTGGCGAGGGGCTTGTCCTTCGCGAAGACCTTCGAGGGGCTGACGACCCTCTCCTCGTCCGCGTACCCCGCCTCGAACAGAGTGCTCACCCGCTCCTCGCTGGTGATG
Source organism: uncultured Nitrososphaerota archaeon (assembly GCA_963820505.1). Lineage (GTDB taxonomy): Archaea > Thermoproteota > Nitrososphaeria > Nitrososphaerales > Gagatemarchaeaceae > Gagatemarchaeum. The sequence continues at coordinate 244,515 of CAWFZY010000005.1, forward strand.
CTCATGTTGCTCAGCCTCCTCACGAGGTCGACGTAGTGTGTGAACTCGTGCGCCGCCACCGCCTCGATGGTCCCCTTCGTCCCGAAGAGGAGCAGCGGGGCCGTGAACTGCACGATTATCGAAATCTTCCACTCGAACGCGGCGGGTATCACCCGCGCGAAGAACGCGCCCACGCTCCCGTACTCCACCGAGGTGACCGCCAGGGGGAGCGTCGGCTCGACGTAGTATGGCGGGTACCTCAGGCCCGATGCCCTCTCGACGCGCCCGACCGCCCCGAGGAGGTAGCTCCCCCTCGCCTTCACCTTCGCTACGAGCGCCGGCTTGAGCTTCCCCTGGGCCACGAACTGGTCCATCAGGACGAAGGGGTCTGCCACAAGGCCTCGTTTCTCCCCCGAGCCTATAAATCGTTGGTCGGGGCTAGAGGTCTTCGTCCTTCTTCCTTTGGAACCTTGACCAGACGGTCATGGTCACCGCGAAGAGCCCGACCGCTATCAGCACCAGGCCTCGGGCCGCTCCCAGCCCCTCGCTCCCAAAGCCCGCCTGTCCGGGGGCGAAGATCCCTAGCGCGGCCCAGATCACCAGCGCCAGGACGACCGAGCCCACTGCGGCGGCTCCGACAGGCGAAATCGCGGTCCTTTTTTGCATTTTTGGTACCTTTTGATGATCGGTTCGGAAGCGCTGGCTGGAGACGCTAGGCCTGTATCTCTGGGGCCGAGGAGAGGTTGAAGTTGACCTCGGGCTCCCTCTCCGACACCTCGACGAAGGTCTCCGAGTGCGTGACCCCCGGGATCCTCCCGATGATGTCGGCGATGGTCTTGTGCAGCTCCTCTATCGTGCGCCCCCTCAGCGTCAGGAACGCGTCGAACCTCCCCGTCACCTCGGTCAGCTCCCTCGCCTGGGGTAGCTTCATCAGCTCCCCGATGGCCTGCTCCCTCTGCTTCGGGTCGAGGTTCAGCCCCACGACCACGCCCGCGGGGAACCCGAGCTTCGACTCGTTGACCTCGAGGGTGTAGCGCTGGATTATCCCCCTCCTGATGAGCCGCTTTATCCTGCTGTAGGTGACCGAGAGGTTGAGGCCCAGGTCCTTGCTGAGCTTCGGGATGGAGATCGAGGCGTCGCGGTGCAGCGCCCCCAGTATCTTCATGTCAATCTCGTCTAGTCTCCCCATCTCTTCTAGCCCGCCTTTTCACCGTGAAATAATTTCACAGTATATTTATGCTTGATGGAAATCGTATACTACTTTCTTCGTGCTTAGCGGAGGGCCCACGGCTCGCGCAGGTCGAGCGTTGGGGCACGCCATAAATAGACGCGGGCGCGCCGACGGGCCGTCTTTTGAGAACGGGATGGCGGTTCACGCCTCTGCTCCTGCTCGCGCTCCTTGCTCGTCTCGCCCCTCGCCTCGGCGGCCGGCGGCGCCCTCCACGACCGCGCCGGACAACTACCCCATCAAGCACGTCTTCATCTTCGTCCAGGAGAACCACACCTTCGACAACTACTTCGGGTACTACCCTGGCGTGAACGGCCTCGCCAACGCGATGCCCCAGCCCGACCCGAACTCCACGACCCCCCTCCTGCCCTTCGAGCTGCCGAACGCGACGGGCTTTTCCTACGAGGGCCCTGTCCAGAAGGACCTCTGCCACCTGCAGGACTGCGCGCAGACGGACTACGACCACGGGAAGATGGACGGCTTCGCGTCCGGCGAGAACACGACCAACGACGATGGGGTACTTCAACCCCGACGTCATCCCCTACTACTGGGACTACGCCAACCAGTACGTCCTGATGGACAACTTCTACTCCCCGTTCATGGGGCCCAGCCTGCCCAACCACATCTACCTCCTCGCGGGGCAGTCGGGCGGGATCACGAACGACAGCACCAACATCTCGTTCAGCTTTCCCACCATAGTCAACGAGCTCGACGCCGCCGACGTCTCGTGGACCTACTACGCAGGTGACCACACCGTCGTCAACGGCTGGAACCCCCTGCCAGGCTCCACCCTCTACATGAAGGCGCACCCGGGCCTCACCGACATCAAGGAGAACACCGACTTCCCCTTCGACGTCTCCAAGCCCAACTTCCCCTCGGTGGCATGGATAATGCCGGAGACCGACGACCTCAGCGAGCACCCGCCCTACAACGTCACTGCCGGACAGTTGACCGTCGTCGCCGAGATCAATGACATCATGAAGAGCCAGTACTGGTCCTCGAGCGCGATCGTCATCACATGGGACGACTACGGGGGCTGGTACGACAACGCGACCCCGCCCCAGGTAGACCAGTACGGGTTCGGGTTCCGCGTCCCCGCGTTGATAATCTCCCCCTACGCCAAACAGGGGTTCGTCGACAACACCCTCACGGAGTTCGCCTCGACCCTGAAGCTCATCGAGACGCTCTTCAACCTCCCGTCGCTCGGGACGCGGGACGCGAAGGCGGACAACCTCCTCGAGGCCTTCAACTTCTACCAGACGCCCAGGGCGCCCCTCGTCCTCCCCGGGCCCTTCATCCCCAACCACTACCCTCTCGAGTTCGAGAACGGGACGGTGCTCGGGCCTCTCCCGCAGGGCCAGCCCGGGAAGCCGCTCGCCTACTCCTCGAGCACGGACATGGAGTACGCGGGAATCCTGATCGCGGCGGTCTCCTCGCTCGTCGTCATCATGGGCGTCGTCACGCCCAGGAAGAGGCCCTGAGGCGCGCCCGACCGCATCTCGGTGAGCCCTGACTCTACCAGTACTCGACTTTCAGCCCCGGCACCCTCGAAAAATGCTCGAGATTCCTCGTGGCGATGGGCTCTTCGCCCGACAATGCTATGGACGCGATGATGAGGTCGAAGTCGCCGATGGGCCGCTGCTTCAGCGCAGGAGAATTGGCCAGCTCCCCATACTTCTTGCTCGCGGTGACGCCGAACTCCAGGACGTCGAGCAGAGACGTCAGCGCTTCAACTCTCTCCATCCAGGACCATGCGTCTCGAGTCGTATGCACAGGCGTAAAGTTCGCGTCCTTCTTCGGGAGAGCGACTGTGACAGAGGTGTCAAGCCGGACCTCATGCGATTCCTTTCGCTCACTTTACAGTGGCCTTTGTGAGAGAAGCCTCCCTCGTTCTCTCAGTAGCCTTCTCGATGCTTTGCAAGAGATCCTCGGTCGACGAAAGGCTATCGAGGTACCCTCTCAGGGCTTTCGCGCTTCCGCGCCCGGATGCGAGCCGCATGACGACCTCGTTTAGGAAAGGGGCCTTTAAATGTCTGCACGGCGTTCATGTCGTGATTGGAATGGTCGATGAGAACCTCCAAGCTTACCTTGGAATGAGAGACGAGTTGGTTAGAAAGCATCATGGCAAGGTGGCCGTCTTCTACCAAGGCAGGCTCGTCACCGTGCAGGATGACGTTGAGAAGGCAATCGCCTATGCGAAGAAGAAAACCAATGGCAGGGATTTCTTCGTCGAAGAGCTCTTTTCGCCCCAAGATCGAGCCGCGGCCATCCTGTGACCGCATAAATGCCATCCTCGGATTACCAAGACGACGCCCCACTCGTCCCGGTCAAGTTAGTTGGCAGGGAACTCTCGATAAGCGCTTTGGCATTGATAGACACTGGGGCTAAAACCTGCGTCATCCACGAGAAGCTGGCAAGGGCCATGGGGCTGGAGGAAATCGGCAAGGAGTCGTTCCGGGGCTTCGGAGGAAGCCGGTCGTTTCAATCTGAGCTGGTCGAAGGGCGTGTAGAGTTCGCAGGCAGGAAGCACACGGTGAGCTTCGCGTCCATCGGTACTCGACACTTTCCCTTGGCGACTCCCAACATTGTCCTCGGCAGAAACCTACTCAACCTCTTCAAAGTCACGCTCGACGGACCCAAGAAGAAGATAACGATTGAGCCGGAGAGGTAGGCCTCAGACTCGCAGGGCGCGGACGGATCAGGAACCTGCCTCCCTTTCGGCTTTATAACGGCCCGATGCAGGCTCTCCCAGTTTGCTCCTGGGCTACCTCGAGTTCGTAGCGCTCCTCTTCCTCCCCGGCGCGGCCGTCGTCGAGCTCTTCCAGCTCGGGGGCGAGTTCACCTTTGCGGAGCGGCTGGGGCTCGCGTTCGGGTTGAGCATGGCGGTGGACGTCCTCGTCCTCGCCTTCCGGACGAGCGGGGTCCTCATCGGGTCGCAGCTGATGTTGGGCATCTTCCCGGGGACGCTCGAGCTGATGCTCCTCGCCTCTCTCATCGCGTTCGCCGCGCCAGTCGGGCTCAGGCGGAGGCTGACTATCTACGTCCAGCCCACGCGCACGGACCTCTTCGTCCTCGGGCTGGTCGCCGCGCAGGCGCTCCTCGTCGTCGCGCACTTCTACAAGTACCCGATATTCCCCCAGTTCACGAGCGCCGACTTCACCGAGCACGTGGAGGTCACGGCCGGTCTGCAGTCGGGCGCGCTCACCATGTTCCCAGGCGGGATCCTGTATTACGGGGCGCACCTCCTCATGGGCTCTCTCGTCGCCCTCTCCGGCGACCTCGTCCTCGTGGCCACCCAGTACGCGATGGGCGTCCTCGCCGTCTTCTCGCCCCTCCTGGTCTTCGTCGCCGTGAACTCGCTCACCCAGTCGAAGCGCGTGGGCCTCATCGCGACGCTCCTCTACGTCTCGACGGGCTTCGTCTGGTTCGGGAGCGTCTTCGACGCCGGCCTCTACGCAAACTTCTACGGGGTCCTTTCCATCCTGCTCCTCTTCGCCATCGTCCCGGCGGTGCTGAAGCAGCCCCGCAACCCGGGGGTCTGGGTCGCCCTCGTCCTCGCGGTGGGGAGCGGATACTTCTCCCACTACTCCTACGTCACGGTCATCCCCGCCCTTCTCGCCCTGCCCGTCGCCATGTTCGTGGTCGAAAGAAAGGTCAGCCTCGCCAGCCTCGCGATACCGGCCGTGGTCGTCGTGCCCGGGCTGGTTGGGGCAGTCCTCAGGCCCGACCTCGTGACCCTGCTCATCCAGTTCGTCCAGGCCACGGGCGGGGGGAACATCACGAGCGACACCTCTCTCTCAGGGTACCTGGCCGCCTGGCCCGTGCTGAGGTATGTCGTGGTCGAGGTGGCCGACGACCTCGGCGCGGTGGCGGCCCTGGTCCTCGCCGCGCTCGGGGTCTACGCCGCGGCGCGTAGCAAGAACCCGCTCGTCTGGATGCTGATAGTCTGGCTCGTCGCGATCCTGGTGGTCGCCCCCTTCAGCGAGACCGCGTGGCGCTTCTCCTACATGGCGCTCGTCCCGCTCCTGATCGCGGCCGCCGTCGGGTTCGACCGCCTCATCCCGAACACGGAGGAGAGGGGCTTCAGGCAGCGGAGCAAGATGAGGTACAGGCGGGACTACACGCGCCTCAGGTGGGGGCTCGTCGGCGTCTTCTTCCTGCTTCTCGTCGTCAACTCTTGGAGCTGGCAGCTCGCCGGGGACGCCGCTTCAAACGGGGCCGCCAACAACGAGACGCAGCACGGCGTGCTCTTGGCCATGCAGTGGATGGTCGCCAACACGCCCCAGGACAGCCTGGTGGTCTCCGTGACGGACTCCAGCTACAACTACTACTCCTTGCTCTACGGCAGGGGGTCCGGCTACGCCCCTCTCGCCACGCCGGACGACGTGGTCGCCGCAAGCACCGGGAGCACCGTGCCGACCTACGTGGTCCTGACGCAGGTCGGGACCGTGGCGCTGCCGAACGCGAGCGAGAACCCATTCCTCTTGTATCCCAGCGACACGCGGTTCCAGCTCCAATTCAACCAGTCGGGTGTCCTCGTCTACGAGCTCAGCCCCTGAGAATCAGGAAAAATGGAGCCGGAATCCGGATTTAGACCACCGATTTTGAACCTGTGCCACAGATTCGCCAGAAATTGTCCCTATTCTGGAAACAGGACAAACGCTGACTTTTATTCCGGAAATAGAGCAAGCTTTTACCCCTTAGTAGACGAATTGTCCACTATGCTTAAATATGATGATTCGGAAGCTCGAAGTTACGAAAATAAGTGAATAATATGCAACAGCATATAACACCAAACAACAGACTAGCTTCTTTAGGAACGATCGGGCTGCTATTCCTAGCTGGGATAGCAGGAATGGTCTTTCTGCTGCCGCTGCAAAGCGTGCACGCAGCGAGCCCAACGGTAACCGTATCGACAGAAACAAGCGGTGTACTCACCGCTGTCACATCGGAAACCGTCGGTACGTCCGTGGTCATAACTGGCTCCGGATTCAGTGCCGGCGCGACCGTAACCATCGTCACAACCGTCGGTACCACAACGGTCCCATGGCTGACGTCGAACTCCCTCTACGGGACTTGCGCAACCACCAACGGTGGTGTAGGCTCAAGCTCCTCACACGGGAGCGTCGACAGCCTCGTCGTATCAGGCTGCCTGACAACGACTGCAGCAGGGACCTTCCAGACAACCGTAGCGGTACCAGCCCTCCCCGGCGGTGTCCAGACTATCTCAGTCTCTGACGGGACACTCACCGGAGTAGCAACACTCACAATCCAAGCACATATCTCAGTCTCCTACACTGGCAACAACTTCGGCTTCCCAGAGGAAACCATAGCCCCAACGATTTCAGCCACGGGCTTCGGCGCTGGCGAATCAGTAACATTCGCAACGCCAATGTGGGCCAACTCGGCTCCCAGCTGCGCGTCGATCACCGGCAACAGTGTTGGAACATTCGGAGAATGCTCAACTGGCGCCCTTTCGACCACAGTGGCAGACATCACTGGCGGGGCTAAGACGATCACAGGCACGGGCGCCACCTCAGGTCTGACCGCGCCGACAACGTACACGGTCTACCCATGGGCAGCGTTCTACAACACAATCTCATCACTGACAACCTTCAGCTTCCTCGGAACAGCCCCGACCTCAATTCTCATTGAGGCGCACGGCCTCCCTGCAGGCACGATTGCGGCAAACAGCATCACCGTCGGCGGCATTGCCACAAGTCACACCTCCATGACAGTCGGCGCGAACGGCGCGTTCGGAGGTCAAGGCGGACAGCTGACTGTGACGCCTCTGGCTCAGGTGCCGTACGGGCTCGCTACCGTAGTCATGGACGGCACAACGTTCAGCTACGCGGCAGGCAACATCGCACTCGGAGCTGGTACTTGGGGCGGAGCCTTGGTCTCCTCGGTTGCTAGCAGCGCCACAGCGGTGGTAAACACCGACGCGGCCAACTACAAGCCAGGAACAGGGTTCACGGCATCCACCACCAGTCCAGCACCTGCACAGAACCAGATAGGATTCTTCGGCTACGGGTTCACGCCCACAGGTGACGGAGCAGTCACTCTGGCGACACCAACCGGCGTATCCTCGCTCACCATCACCTTCAACACTGGCAACAATGGCGGAACTGCAAACAAATGCAACACCACAGTCGACACCTGTGACCTCAACGGAGCGGTCTTCGCGACCGGAATCCTTGGTAACACAGCGTGGTCCACTAATGCAGCACCAGGCACCGCAGCCTCATACAGTCCGACCCTAGCCCAGACAGGCAATTCAGTAACGAACTTCATCAGCCCATCCTTCGGCATCACGCCGTACATCAGCACCGCAACAGGCGGCGTCGCAGCAACTACCGTTGACTTCACGAGCAGTGAGGCCGTCACAGTATTCGGCTTCGGCTCGCAGGACGTCGTCACAGTGACGATTGGAGGATCCTCGCTCGTAACCGGAGCGACTGGATATGGCACATGCACCCTGACGATATCCTCGGTAGGGACATGCTCCACCGTCTCGGGACAGGTCCCCGACCTAGCGGGCGGGCACCAAACCTTGGTGGCAACCGGTAGCATCAGCGGCGCGGCACCATCGACAACAGTCACATACGACCCCAACGTCGCCTTCAACGGCGGCACAGCCCTTAGCGTCAACACAGGCGGAGCAGGCACGCTCACCTCACTCAGGACGGCAGCTGCGTATGGTGTCCACGGCCTTCTCGCCAACACCGCATACAACATCGTATGGAACGCAATCACCGGCGGCACAGTCCTAACGTCCTTCACGTCTACAGGAACGGGAGGAATCCCAGTCCCTGGACAGCAAGTCACTATACCTAGCGACTCGAGCGGATGCCACCTACTGGACATCCAACCGGTCACAGGTGGAAGCGCGATCTACGGCAGCACTGCCGTCAAGGACGTGGCCTCCACTTCGGCGACCGCTTGCAGCTCGTCAACCTACACTGGGTACGGCGACCTAGCCTTCTTCAACGTCGCCCTTCTCTCCGCAAGTCCGAGCGTAGCTATCTTCGGCCAATCTGAGGCCCTCAGCGGGAGCGGCCTCGCAGCCGGAACAACCTACGTAGTGGCCTTGGGAACGGGAGCAGGCACAGTTTCGAAGAACGCACCAGGACTCAAGACTTTCGTAGCCACCTCAGCAGGTAGCGTCCCAGCGAACACAAACATCAACCTCGGCGACAACGGTACAAGGCTAGAGACAGGCACCGTAGGGTACCTCTCAGTCCAGTCCGCTGCCAACTTTGGCACCACCACAACGTCGAATGCATACGCCCAGTTCGTGCTGGCCGCAAGTGCCAGCCTGAACATGAGCAGTGCACCGGCGGGTCACAACGTCATCCTCTCCGCGCATGGACTCCATGAAGCGGGAGAACAGGGCTGCAGTCACTGCAGCGATCCAGGCTCAACCTACACCATCGTCTTCAACTACGTCCAGAGCGCCCTTTCAACCACCTCTTACACCGGCACACCGGTCGGTATCATCTCGCCCAACAGCGTCGGAGCAGGCAGCGCAACGTTCACCATCCCCGCTAATGTAGCGGCAGGATCATACACCATCCAACTCGTCACCAACGGAGGAGCAGCGGCTAGCAGCTGCGGCTCGGGCGGCAGCAGTAGCTGCGGCGGAGCACCAGCGGGCACCGCAGTGCTCGACACACCAGGAACCCTCACAGTCGGGTCAGTCTCGTCAACGACGTGCAACACCACTAACTGTATGACGGTTAGCGGTACTCCGACTGAGACAACTCAGGGCGCCTACAAGGGAGTCCAGAGCACATTCACCAACACCTCTAACGCACCAGTGACAGCCTTCGTCTATGCAGTAGTGCACAACGCACTAGGACAGACTGTCGACATCTCTACCGCGACAATCACCGCGCCAGCTGGCGGAAGCGCCACGGCGTTCAACGCACTCTTCGGCCTGCCATCAGGCACATACAGCGTCACCCTCTTCATAACATCGAGCAGCGGAACTGCAATCTCAGGCACAAGCACAGTCACGGTGACTATCTAGTCACCAGGTGATCGAAAATGAAGACACTCAGAACCATCGCAACAATCGCTCTCGCGGCATTCCTGGTCTTCGGGCCACTAGCCGCGTTCGCAGCGGGAGAAACCGTAACGGTCTCCACAAACTCAGCAACCTATTCAGGAACGAACACGGTACTAGTCACAGGAACTGTGGCTCCAGCGCCGTCCGCAGCCAACACGGCCGCCGTCATAACGACGAGGGGCCCTGGAGGCGTGGTCGACTCTGGAACAGCAACCGTAGCAACGGGCACGGGCGCGTTCAATTACGCGTTCGTGGCGGGCGGACCGATGATGTCCAGCGGGACATACACGGTTAACGCCACCTACGGCGGCCCTGGCGGGTCAGGTTCCGGGACTACTACCTTCACCTACGCCTCGAGCTCTGTCACCAGCGGCTCGACCACCACCGTCACCACCACCGTAACGACTGCGGTCTCTACGGCAACGGTCACTACGACCGTGGCCAGCAGCGACGCAGCCGCACTATCATCGATACAGACCACACTCGCTGGAATCACAAGCAGCCTCGCAGTCCTAACCACGGGCTTCGGGACGATCAACTCCGGGATAGCGACACTGACGACAAGCGTCAACGCATTGTCGACAGTGCCGGCTTCACTCAACACGATCTCTGCTGGAGTAACTGGGATAACCAATACTCTAAGCGCACTCTCGACCAACCTCACCACAGTCAACGGGATTGGCACGCAACTCACTTCACTGACCAACGCGGTAAACACGAACCAGACATACGTTCTGGTAGTTGCCGCACTCGCAGCAATCACTCTAGTACTCGAACTAGCAATATTAGTAAGGAAGCTGTCTTAAGCTAGGACAGCTTCTTTCCTTCTTTATTTTTCCAGACCTAGCGTGAGCTCTACCGCTTTCGCCTTCTCCAGTTGCCACAGAGCCGGGAAACAATAATTACCGACGCATGCCCGGTCGCGGCACTTGAAGGTCGGAATACTGGGCGTCGGATACGTGGGCTTGTCGACCGCCGTCTGCCTCGCCACGAGATTCCCGACCTTCGCCATCGACGTCAACAAAGACCGAGTCTCAAGCCTCCTGGCAGGCAAAGTCACGATACACGAGAAGGGGCTCCAGGGGCTCTTGCAGAAGGGGCTCGCGGCGAAGCGGCTCTTCTTCTCGACCTCGCCCGAGGATCTCGGGGGGGTCGATATCGTCTTCATCGCCGTGGGCACCCCGAGCAGCGCGGACGGCTCGATAGACCTGTCTCAGGTGAGGACCGCGTGCGCGGCGGTCGGAGACGCCCTCAAGAGGAGCAAGCAGGTCCCGCTGGTCCTCATGAAGAGCACCGTCGTACCGGGAACCGCAAGGACGGTGGCAAAGCCGCTCCTGGAGAGCCATTCTGCCAAGACCTGCGGGAAGGACTTTGGGCTCTGCTCCAACCCTGAGTTCCTGCGCGAGGGGACCGCCGTACAGGACACGCTCTCGCCCGACCGGGTCGTCTTGGGGCCGTTCGACGAGCTCTCGCTCCACCTGGCGCGCTCGTTCTACCAACGCCTCTACGGCCGGAGCTTTGCCAAGTTCCTGGAGACGTCGCCCGAGGGCGCGGAGCTGGTGAAGTACGGGAGCAACGCCCTCCTTGCGACCAAGGTCAGCTTCATCAACCTCATCGCCAGGCTGTGCGAGCGCTTTCCCGGGACGGACGTGAGCGACGTGGCGCGGGGCATGGGGATGGACAGCAGGATAGGGCAGCAGTTCCTCCAAGCCGGCCCAGGGTTTGGTGGCAGTTGTTTTCCCAAGGACGTCCGCGCGCTCAGCAGGTCGCTGAGCGACTCCGGGCTCGACCCGTCCATCCTCGAAAGCATCCTGAAGGTGAACGACGCTCAGCCGAATCACGTCGTCGAGCTCGCCGAGAAGGCCGCGAACTCGCTCCAGAGCAAGGAGATCGCGGTCCTGGGCCTCGCCTTCAAGGCGGACACGGACGACATCCGCGAATCGCGGTCCATCCCTCTTATCCGGCGGCTCCTCGAGATAGGGGGGAATGTCCGGGTCTACGACCCCGTGGCCATGCCCAACGCGAAGGCCGCGCTCGCGTCGCGGGTCGTCTACTCGTCCTCCGTCAGGGACTGCCTAAAGGGCGCGGACATCGCGATAGTCATGACCGCGTGGCGGCAGTTCAGGAGCCTGAAGCCCGCCGACTTCATCAATCTCATGAGGTCGCCCGTCCTCGTCGACGCGAGGCGGATCTATGACCCTCGGCTCTTCTCCCGCAAGCTCAGGTACGTGGCGGTCGGGCTGGGGACGGAGGCTGGAGCCGGGTGAAGTGCCTCGTCACCGGCTGCGCGGGATTCATAGGGTCGCACCTCTCCGAGGCGCTGGTCAACGAAGGCCACTCCGTCCTCGGGGTGGACTGCTTCACCGACTATTACCCAAGAAAGCTGAAGATCTCGAACCTCTCCGCGCTCGGCAAGATGAAGAAGTTCAAGCTGGTCGAGGCCGACCTCTCCACCGCCGAGCTCTCGCATCTCCTGCGCGACGTGGGATGCGTCTTCCACCTCGCCGCCCAGCCCGGCGTCCGCGCGAGCTGGGGCGCCTCCTTCTCCCACTACGTCAAGGACAACATCGTCGCCACGCAGAGACTGCTCGAGGCGGCGAAGGACGCCCGACTCAAGAAGTTCGTCTATGCTTCGTCCTCCTCGATCTACGGAGACTCCGAGCGGCTGCCCACCCCCGAGGATGCCACCCCCAGGCCGGTCTCGCCCTACGGGGCGACCAAGCTGGCAGGGGAGCACCTCTGCCACGTCTACTTCAGGAACTACGCGGTCCCCGTCGTGACGCTGAGATACTTCACTGTCTACGGCCCGAGGCAGAGGCCCGACATGGCCTTCAACAGGTTCATCTCAAACATCGCCGCTGGGAGGGCGATAGAGGTGTTCGGGGACGGGGAGCAGAGGAGGGACTTCACCTTCGTCAGCGACACCGTCTCCGGGACCATCCTCGCCCTGAACGCAAAGCCGGGGACCACCTACAACGTGGGAGCGGGGAGGACCACCAGACTCAACGCCGTGATCGCGACCATGGAGTCGATAATCGGCAAGAAGGCTAGGGTCAAGCGGCTCGAGACCGCCCTGGGAGACGTGAGAAACACCTCGGCCGACATCACCCGAATACGGCAGGACCTGGGGTATTCGCCGAGGATATCCCTCGCGGGGGGGCTGAGGCGGCAGATCGACGCCCAGCTAGCGAGATGACCCAGGCGTAGGCGGACCGGGCGCCGGCAAGAGATATCAACTCGAGGCTGCCGGTCTTACCTGCCTGGTCGATAATGCATCCAACGTCCACGAGTCCTCGCGTCTCGGTCATCATCCCCACAAGGAACAGGACCGACAAGCTGGCAAGGTGCCTGGACTCGGTCTACAAGAGCGACTTTGCTGAGCTGGAGGTGGTGGTAGTGGATGACGCGTCGGCCGTGCCGGCGGCGCAGGCGCTCTCAGCAAGGTTCCCCGGCGTCCGCTTCATCCGGAACGAGACGAGAATGCTCCTTTCGTGCTCGCGAAACGAGGGCGCCGCGGCCTCCAGCGGAGACTACCTCTTCTTCCTGGACGACGACAACGTCCTCGCGCCCGATGCGATCCGGCTCCTCGCCGAGACCCTGGCCGGCTCCGAGCGCGTCGCGGTCTCTTCCCCGGTAATCTTCTACCTGGCCCGTCCCAACACCGTCTGGACGTCGTATATCTCGAGGAGCGCCTTTCCCGGGTTCTACACGCTGCACACGGACATCCCCCCGGCCGACGCGCCCACCTTCTCCTTCCACAACTCATTCATGGTGAAGAGGCGGGTCTTCGAGATGCTGGACGGCTTCGACTGCGCCAACCTCCCGATGAGGTTCAGCGAGGTCGACTTTGCGCACCGAGTGCACGCCGCGGGCTACTCGGCCGTCGTCAACCCGCGCGCCAAAGACTGGCACGACCTCGGCTGGACTATGGTCCACATCGACAGCGCAAGGGCGTACTACACCGAGAGGAACAGGATCATCGTGCTGAAGAGGTACTTCAGCCGTCGCGACCTCAGGTTCTACACCGTCTGCATCCTGCCTTTCGTGGGAGCCTACTACCTCGTCCACCACCCGCTGAGCACCTCGGACGGGAGGCTGAAGACCGCCTCGAGCTTCCTTAGGGGGACGGTGGCCGGCCTCAGATTCAAGGTTACGCGAGCTCAGAGCTGACGCGGGCCGAGTTCAGCGACTTCGACCACGCAAAGCCGCAAACGTGGATATATTTATATCCATGGATACCTTAGATATGCCAATGGAAGCCGAAGGAATCTACCTCAAGAAGGTCGATAGGCGGATGTACCGCAAGCTCAAGGCCATGGCCGCACAGAACGGGCTCCCTGTCTACAAGGTCCTCAACGAAGCGATTGCCGCGTACCTCCGCTCCGGGCAGAGCGCTCTCCCGGATGAGGCCGTCTTGAGCCAAGAGGCGGTCGACAATATCGCGTACAAGGTCATCGAGACGGACGCCTCCTCTCAGGGACGGTGGGCAGGCATAGCAGGCGGCAAGGTGCTCGGAACGACAGAGAGAGTCGAAGAGGTGATAGCGCTCATGCGAGAGGCGTACTCGAAAGCTCCATTCAAGCACGGGATAGTAGCCCACGTCGGACAGGCCCGCGAGGAGCACGAGTGGCTTGCAGGTAGTCTTCAGAAAGTATGAGTGCCACGCGCCTCAGCGCGCGTACGCAGTCCCCATCGTGATGAGCAACGTGATAACCGGAAGGTCCATGAGCATCGAAGGCGTGATAGACACGGGCTTCGACGGCTCGATAATGCTGGATTCCGAAACCTACGGTTCGCTCCAGCTCGAACTCTCCGAGAAGCCTGAGGATCAGTTCCCTGCCTACAGGACCCTCTCGGGGACCGTGATTTTCAAGAGCAGCCTTGGCCGTGCCAAGGTTGCGGGAAGGGATATCCTCACGGAAGTGGTCGCCCCCGTCCGGGGAAAAGGGAAGTGTCTACTGGGGAGAGAGATCCTCAAGCAGTTCGCCACGCTCCTGCTCGGGACCGAGAGGTGCTGCATCGGGGATGCGGAAATGGAAGACTGACCGCCCTGAGATTTCTGGGCCTGGGGTCCCTCGTTTCCAATGCCGCGCGTCGATTACAATCTGTCCAAGTCAACGACCCGCAATCCCAGCGTTTCGTAGACACCTTCGCTGGAGAGCATCGTGGACTGAAGCCGTTCGCAGACCGCTGCATGAAGCGAGTCGAAGAATCCTAGCCCACGATGCGTTGCCCTCAACCTTTCAGACAACACGGCGTCGCCCAACTCAAAAGGAACAAAGTCCCGTATGCCATGCAGCGCCAGCATGCCGCCCATCAATGATAGCGCGTCCTCGATGACGTTGCTCGCCAGCCCCCTCGAATGCAGGACGGTCTGAATCTCGATGACTGAGGAAGATGACACGCGTATCGCCATCTCTCCGCTCGAGTGGAGTTCGAGCCCTTTCAAGACATGCTCATGGTGGGCGTCAGACTCCCTCAGACCGAATAGGAAGTCGGACTCCACTAGGGTTGGCGAGCCTGCTCCAGAAGCCACTTCTCTGCCTTCCTCGCTGCCTTTCTATCGAACTTGAAATCGCCGATCATTTGGTCGAGCTTACGCGGGGCGTCACTCGGAATCGGTTTCAGCAACAGCCCATGCTCGTATGGGATGACGTAGAATTTCTGGCCCTCGTTGACTTCTACCTGTTTCCTGACCTCGCTTGGTATCGTGACCCTGAACCTGGAATCTACTTCGACGACGCTCATACCCACGTTTTGTATATTCCGCCCTCATAAATAGCTTGCGACCCACGCCAACAATCTTGGAGGCATGACGCGGATGTGCTCCGCTCCGCATCTAGCTTGAGCATCAAGGCCCTTCACCCCTCCTGTGTATTGCATTTATATACAGACGGCGTATAGGCAAATCCATGCCCGTGGTCACCGTGAGGGTGAACGAGAACCTCAAGAAGAAGATGGAGGAGCTCAGAGAAGTCAACTGGAGCGAGGTCACCAGGATGGCCATAGAGGAGAAGATAAAGGAAGTCGAGCTCTGGAAGCCGATTGACACCGAAGCCCTGCGGAAGGCGTCGCAAAGGACCGATGTTCTCAGGCGGAGGGTCGAGGGCTGGGACAGCGCGGCCGAGATAAGGAGATGGCGCAGCAACGCCGGGAAAAAAGGCAGTCCCAGCAGCGGTGATTGACGCATCGGTGGTCGCGAAGTGGTTCGTCGAGGAGGACCACTCCGACGTCGCGCTGAGCCTGAGGGATGACTACGCCTCCCTGAAGCTCAAGGTCATCGTCCCCCAGATCGCCGTCTACGAGGTCCTCAACGCGCTCAAGTACTCCGGCGGCTTCGGGACGAAAGACCTGACCGAGGTCGCGGACACGCTCCGTGGATATCAGCTGATTGAGCTGCCTCTGGACGCTCCGCTCGCGCGCGAGACGATCAAGTTGGCCATGGACGCAGGCATTACCATCTATGACGCCGTCAACGTCGCGATCGGCGAGGTCAGGAAGCTCCCCGTCTACACCGCCGACGAAGTCCTGTTGAGAAAGCTCCCGAATCATCCCTTCCTTAGGCACATCAAGGACTATCAGGGAAACGAGCTGGTCGAAGCTGAGAAAACCGATTGACGGCAGCACGCCGCCCACCTTCGCTCCTCACCCTTGGAACGTCTCTACTATGGAATTGCTCGGCGTGTACCCAGCGGGGAGGCGCAAGGTCATTGAGTGCTCCTCACCTCTTGCCGGGACGGAGGACGATGCACCCGTGACGCTGCTCTCGAAGGGGCGGGCCCGATGACTACCGTACCCGTTCTACCTTGACTCCTTCGATGTCGCCGAATTCGGCATCCCGACCGACGACGAGCGTGCCGTTCTTCGCTTTTGCCGTCGCAGCGGCGTAGGCATCTGCCAGGGACAGAGCGTGGGTCGCTTTGATCTGTGCCGCTTCTTTCCAAAGACCATCGGCATCTTCGACGGAGACTATCTTCAGCCCGTATCCCCTGAGATTTTGTTCTTTCTCAGTCGCCATGGCCGAGCTCTTGCGGAACAGGATATAGTAAAGTTCGCAAAGGTTGAGCACGTTGAGATAGCCCACCGCCTCTCCTCTCACGATCGCCTCCAAGTAGGCCTCGACCCTCTTCCCGCCCGGTTCGCCGAGGTAGAACGAAAGCAGTGCTTCCGTATCGAAGACCAAGGCGCTCAGTAGCGAGCCCCCCGTCTCTTTCGGGGGAGCAGGCCGGTCCGCCGCCTCTCCTCAATCCGCTCTTGCGCCCTCGCCTCGTCAATGATCTCCTTGGAACCCTGGCCTTCGAACAGGCTTCGCATGGAGCCGAAGTCGTCTCTCGGCCTCGGCAGGGGCTTGAGCAATATGCCCTCCTTGGTCTCGACCACCAAGACCTTTTTTCCGACCTGAAACTTATCCCGGAGGTCCTTCGGGATGGTCGCCTGACCCTTGCTGGTAACACTTACAACGCGAGTCATACCTTTGTCTTCGTAAATACTGGAGCGCCAGGTATTACATAAGCCTTGTGTTCCCTCCTCAACCGTAAAATGCCTCTATGATGGAATCGCTCGACGCGAGACCAGCGGGCACGTATAGGGTGAGCTGGGCGCTCGTCACCTGCTCCGTTTGGGTCGGGAGCACGACATACCAGTACTCGAAGGCCTCCCCGCCCGCGGTCGCCGGCGCGACGAAGGTCATGTTGCCCGCGTGATATCCGAAGTATAGCCCGCCCCCGACCCCTCCCGGCACTGAATATTGGTTCCCGCAGATGTCGATGGAGACCGTCGCGCCGAGGTTGGTGGCCACGAAGAGGCTTCCGTCACTGCCCGCGCACGCTACAGCCGGCGTCGTGGCTGTGGTCGAGGTCGAAGTCGTGGAGCTCGTGGAGCTCGTGGAACTCGTGGAACTCGTCGCGCTCGCCGAGATGGTGGTCACCGAAGTTGTCGAGGTGATTGTGGAGGACGTAGAGGACGTGGATGACGCGGAAGAGGTAGACGAGGCCGTGGTGCTCGACGTGACCGTGGTCGATTGGGCAGGAGCCGGGGGTGCGGCGTAGAAGAGGTCTACCAAAGAATTCTGGGCGCTGAGTCCGGCGGGGAGGTTCAGACTCAGGGTCGCGTTGCTGACGCGAGACGGCGCATTGCTCCCGACGATGGCATACCAGAACTCAAACGCGCTCCCGTTCACAGAGGCGGGGGCCGTGAAGTTCACTATGCCGGCGTGATAGGAGTAGGTCAAACCCCCTCCAACCCCAACCGGGACGAGGTATGTTTGCCCGCAGATCTCGATTGAGACCGTCGCGTTCGTGCTGATGAACACCGTGCCGTCGGTGCGGGGCCCGATGCACCCGTTCGAGGACGAGCTTGAGGTCGACGACTTGCTCGAGCCAGACCCGACCGTGACGGGACCCGGATGCACGAGCGCCGGGTACCCTATGACCACCGCGGCCAACAATATCAACCCGACAGCGGCAACAGCCGCCACCTTTGTCCTGCGTGGCATCCCTGCGGCGGGGCGAGCGATGGGGGCGCGAGTGACGACGGCTCCGGGCGCCGCGGCCTGAGGCGAAGCCGGCGCCGTTTCACCATACTTCACATATGACGCGATCTGGAGCGCGATCCCGGCGACCAGCGCGTAGAAGCCGTAGACGGCGATGTCGTTGGCTGCGGCCGCAGCCCCCGCCGAGAGCTCGGCCGCTGAGGCGACGAGCAGGCCGATGAAAGCGATGATGAACGGGGAGCCCCAGTTAATCCTGAGGTAGTCCTTAGCTCGCCTTGAGAACGACGTGAACCGAGATTTCGCGAGATAAGATTTAAAGACTTTAGGCGTTGCGTAGCCTACAGTGAAGAGAAGGTCCTGTCGGGTGCCGTCTCGTGATTAAGGTCGCCTGCATCCCCGCCTACAACGAAGAGAGGACAATCGGGAAGGTCGTCGTGCGCGCCCAGGATTATGTGGACGAAGTGCTCGTCTGCGACGACCACAGACTGCGGTTACGCTACAAAGCGCGAGAAGAAGCGCGAGCCAAGCCCTGCCGATACGGGGGATGGCGGAGTTCGGCCATCTCTATGGGTAACTATGCGGTGGGGAAATCACGGAGCGACGTGGATTGCGCCGAATGCGAGGACGCAGTGTTTCTGGCGGCAAGGTGATTCCCAAACTTTGTCAGCTCCTCAGGATAATATGCGCTTAAATGTGAAATCGGAATTCTCTGACGGCGAGATGGTCCAACGAACCCCCTTGGAATCCCTCTCAACAGGCGTTGCTCGACTTGTGGCGAGAAGACCTCGCCGGGTCAAAGTTGGTACAAGGACGGCAACGGAGGATTTAGATGTAAGAGTTGTTGGCACAAGTGGTATGCTCGCGTGCATCCACAAGAACGGCGGCTACAATGGAGGCGGGCCAACCTCAAGCAGCAGGCGAAATACAAACATTTGGCAATAAAACACTATTCTGGCGGGACAATGAAATGTGTGCGGTGCGGCTTCGCTGACATTCGTGCGCTTTCGATGGACCACATTAACGGTGGCGGGAGAAAGCATTTCGAATCTCTCGGAATCAGTGGTGGGGCAAGGAACTTTTACCGATGGCTCTGCAACAACGGCTACCCAGTAGGATTCCAAGTCCTTTGCATGAACTGCCAGTGGATTGTACGCTATGAAAGGGGAGAAATTGGCAGACCCGTCATCTGAGCTGATTGCGTGCATCCCGGCGTATAACGAGGAAAAATCAATAGCCAAAGTCATCGTGGAGACAAAAAAATACGCCGACAAAGTCATAGTCGTCGATGATGGAAGTACAGATTCCACTGGCCAAATTGCCGAGGCACTAGGCGTCCAAGTCATCAAGCACAAGAGGAACATGGGCAAGGGCGAGGCATTCCGCTCACTCTTTTCGGCATGCAGAGACATGGGCGCGGACGTCATGGTCACCCTCGACGGGGATGACCAGCACGAGCCTGCCGAGATTCCCCAGCTCGTAGAACCGCTGATGAGGGACGAAGCCGACATAGTGATAGGCGCCAGGTTCCACGAGAGCAACAAGGGCATCCCTGCGCACAGGCGGTTCGGGAACAAGCTCCTGAACGCCGTGACGCTCGCTGGCATCTCCGACACGCAGTCGGGGTTCAGGGCATACAACAAGAAGGCCATCGAGTCGCTTCGTCCGTCAGAGACGGGCATGGGCGTCGACTCAGAGCTCCTCATGGACGCATCAAAGCAGGGGCTGCGCATCATGGAGGTGCCGATCTCCGTCAAATATGGGATCGGGAAGACGTCAACCCACAATCCAGTCTACCACACCGTGGACGTGCTCACCAGCGCGATAAAGCTCACCTCGATCAGGCACCCGATGACCTTCTACGGCATACCCGGGCTGGTGATCACTCTGTTCGGCGTCTACTTCGTCATCCACGCCTACCTTCTCTTCTTGGGCCAACAGGTCATCAGCGACCTCGTTCTGACGTATGCCCTGATGGGGTTCTCGATAGGGATCTTCGGGCTCTTCACGTTCTTCACGGGGATAATCCTGTTCACGCTCTCGACCGTCCTGCGGAAGGGCGCGGACGCCTAGCTCGAAGTCTCGTTATACTTGTCCATTGCTATCGCGAGCCCCGGGAATTTGGCCAGCAGTTCTTTGTCCTCTGTGATAACCCACAAACCCATCCTCTGGGCTAACGCGACATAACATGCGTCGTAGACAGTCACGTTCTCCCTAAGGCTGAGTTGTGCGGACAGTTCCAACAGCTTTCCTCTAGGCCTCCATACCTCGAATTGATACTTGCTCAAGGACTTGGACGCCGTCACAAGGTCCGCTTCCTTGAATGCTCCGCTGAACCGCAGGGCGTTCATCACCTCGTAGAACAACAGTGTCGGTGCCGCCAGCTTGATCTTACCAGTAGCGAACTCGTCTCGTAGGATGATCGCTTTGTCAGAGTCTTGCTCGATGAGGAACCACTTCGTCACGATAGACGAGTCGATTACGAACTCGTCTTTCTTCGCCACTGTTTGATTACTTCCAAACTGCTCCAGCCCTTTGGCGCGGCGCGCTTCACCTTTTCGTTGAGTATGACAGCTTCCGCCATGTCTGGTTGGCCTTCCTCTTCCAGCCTCTGACTTACCATCTCCCTGATTGTCTCGCTCCAGTTCACGTCGACCTGTGACATTCTCTCCTTGAGGGAAGCCGGTACCGTGATGGTTGTCCTGACAAGTCGTTCCTTTCTTTTTGACATACCAGTAATACTGGTATTACCAATCGTCATATAAACGCAGCGGTCACAGGGTAACGCCTGATATTGTGGCTCAATCAGGACGAGAACATAACTTTTGTCCATTACTAATGGACAGTTTTACATGAATTGTCCATTACCGCCGGTCGCACCCACGCCCATGGCATCACGAATCATCCGTGTGAGCCCTCCCAAGAATCGGCAAGCGCCTCGTGATAGACGTCTTCGACCAGCCTCACCGTCGCCGACGGATCATGCTTCTCTGCGTAGGCCCAGGGGCTGTTTCCCATCTGTTGCTCGGAGGATTGGAGCCAATCACCACTAGGCAGACGTCTCCCGCAGATTGGACAGCGCATTCGAACTCAGCGGAGGACATGGTGGCGCAGTCCAAAGCTGACGACGTTCAACCGGATGCTTCGGTTGGCGGTCACGCTGGTTCGCGCCTATTTCGTGGCGCACGCCTACATTCTCTTCCTGGGACTGTAGGCCATCAACAACATCGTTCTGACGTATGCCCTGACGGGGTTCTCGATAGGGATCTTCGGGCTCTTCACGTTCTTCAAAGGGATTATCCTGTTCACCCTCTCGACCGTCCTGCGGAAGGGCACGGACGCCTAAGTGGAAAGCCGTGACCAAATCAATACAATACCCGCATTACTAACCTGACTCGAGCCATAATCTTATAACACAGTTTCAACAATACAATAAACCGAGCGAGCATGACGAGCCTTGTGCTTAACCCAGCCCAACAATTCAAGGCGTTCCAAGAGAACATGGAGTGGTTCAGAAGGCACTATCCAGAGTTAAGACGCAAGTATCCAAACAAATTCGTTGCAATCAATAACCAAAGGGTGATTGATACGGACAACGACTCATTCAAACTAATCAATCGACTTCGTAAGGAACATGGCGATCTTCGCACTTTCGCCATCGAGCATGTTACCGACGGCAAGGTCGAGCTTATACTCTAGAGGTAGCGTTCCCCCTATTGAAGATAAGCGGGGAGCGGGCTCAGGGCGGCCTTGGATACCTGTATTGCACGGTCACTGGAACTAGTCCCGCATTCACCTCGCCGATCAGATTTGCGGTGGATACAGGCGCCGCGGCAACGTGTCTGATGGACAGGGATATCGCCAGGATAGGTCTGAAATATTCTCAGATGTCCAGGTCGCCGCGCCAACTTGTGGGAGTCGGCGGCGGAGGCCCGAGGTCATTTCTAATCAGAGGGGTGACGATAGAGTTTGCGAACTGCGATACCCCTGACCATAGAGAGACGCTGGAGAGCATCATCGCCGTGCGGCATCTCCGATACAGACTACCCCGAAAGAAAGCAATCATCGAGCAACTTCCAAGTCTTCTGGGAATCGACATCCTGCAAAGATACCGAATCTCGTTCGATGAGGATAATGTCTACTTAGAAAGATAGTTTCAGTCGGTCAAAAGACTTGACCGAATCTCGCCGTGTTCTCTATATATACAGTCGTTGACCGGCTGCCATTTGCATATTGTCGGATGTCAAGGTAGCGCAGGAGTCGGCGAGAGGCACGCTGATCCTGCTTGCCGGGAACCTCGCGTACACCGGAATCACCGCCGTGACGGCCGTCTTCGTCGCAAGGCTCCTCGGACCCGGTGGCTATGGCCTCTACACGCTGGCGTTCGTGGTCCCCTCGATTCTATCGCTCTTCGTGGGACTGGGCGTGAACATCTCGGTCACGAGATACGTGGCGTTCTACGTAGCAAAAGGAGATGTTGAAAGGGCGAAGAGCGTAACGCGAAGCGCCACCGGCTTCCTTCTGCTCTTCGGGCTCTTGTTATCGACCGTCAATTTCTTCGCGGCATCATACCTCGTGAACGCTCTTCTGCATAGACCGGATCTGGTGCAATACGTCCAACTCGCTTCGCTCTTCATCATCGGCTCGACCGTCTCTCAATCAGCTACCGCGGTTTTCATCGGCTGGAGCTCGATGGTGGAGTCGAGCGCGTTCACCGTGCTCCAGGCCGGGCTCAAGCTCGTCCTGACCGTCGGGTTGATACTCGCTGGCTTCGGAGTGCTCGGTGCCGTGGTCGGGCACGTTGTATCGTATCTTGTGGAGGGCGCGTTGGTGACCTTGTTTCTCTACATTGCGCACATGAGGCCCTGGTCCAGAAAGTCGAACGCCTTCTTCGCCGACACGAAGATGATGCTGACCTACGGCTTCCCTCCCTACGCCGGAAACATCGTCTCGGGCTTGGCCGGGAACTACGTCACGATAATACTCGCCATGATCGCGACAAACGCCGTGATAGGGTACTACCAGGCTGCGCTAAACGTGTCGGTCGCAATCACCGTCATCTCAGGCGCGGTGACCAGCGCCTTGTTTCGGTCGTTTTCCGCGCTTCACGGCCTTGCAGGCGATACCTCCCTAGCGTTCTCATACGCCGTCAGGTATGTCTCGCTCTTCCTGACCCCGATCATCTTCTTTCTGGTTGCGGCGGCAGGCCCTCTCTTCGATTTTCTGTACGGGCCTTCCTACTCTCAGGGGATAATATTGCTGCAGCTCGTCGCCCTCTCTGCGCTGCCAGTCGCCGTCGGCCTGACGGTCCTCACCCCGTTCTTCAACGGCGTCGGGAAGAGCAGGATGACGATGGTGATTACCTTTGCAAGCGCGATAGCCCTCGCGGTCTCCGGCTATTTCCTTGCCGTCTCTCTCGGCCTCGGCGCAAAAGGGATAATGCTGGCCCTGCTCGTATCGAATGCCGCGTTGACCGTCTCCGGTCTGCTTCTCGCCAGAAGCTACCTCGGCGTGCGGATGTCGATGAAACCTCTGGCTGGAATCGTGGCTGCCGCCCTCGCCGCTTGGCTCGCAGTCTACATCCTGCCGCTGGCCGGCTTGCCAAGCGTGGCCGCTGTCGCCATCGACTGCGTGGTGTACTTGGCCGTCTACCTGACCTGCGTCCCCCTGGTGTGGGGCATTGACGGAGACGATATCGTGCGGCTGTCGATAGCGGGGGAGGTTTTGGGACCTATGCGAAAGGTTCTGAGCCTAATGTTGGGGTACGAGAGGCGCATGTTAACGCTGGTCAAACGTGCTTGAGACGCGGCCACATCTTCTCAATCAGACCGCACGAGATCAGTCCATCGCACGGAAACATAGATGAGCTCAGATGAGGATCTGCATCGTAAACAGCTTCTATCCTCCGTGGATAGGCGGGGCTGAGACCTACGTCAGCAACCTGGCAAAGGGGCTGCAAAACGACGGGAACAGCGTCACAGTCTACTGCGCCTCAGCGCCGCTTCCGCCAGGAGAGAGCTACGACGGCGGCGTCAGGGTCAGACGGGAGCGCGCGCCCCTTAGACTCTACGGCACGCCGCTCGCCGTCTCGCCCCTTAACCTGTTTCGCGAGGATTACGACATCATACACTGCAACTTTCCCAGCCCGTACCTGTCGGCGCTGTTCGCCTGGTTCAGCAGGATCAGAGGGATTCCGGCGGTCTTGACCTGGCACAACGACCTCCCACGGGTCACTTCTGCCTCGGGCCTCCTGGTGCGAGCGCACGACCTGTTTTCCCCGGCTTACCTCCAATACTATGACAGGATAATCGCCACGACAGCCGTTTATGCAAGAACCTCGGACACCCTGAGAAGATTCCACGAGAAGGTGCGGGTGGTCCCGAATGGGGTCGACACGGCTCGATTCACCCCGCATCTCAGCGGAACGGGCATCAGGGAAAAGCACGGCCTTCAAGGCAAAGTGGTCGTCCTCTTCGTGGGGGCGCTGACCCAATGGCACGCGTACAAGGGCGTAGATGACCTCATCGCGGCCTTCAAGACTGCTTCGGCGCAAAATCCCGACCTGAGGCTCCTCGTCGTCGGCAGGGGTTCTCTCTTGCCATCGCTCGTGCAGCTAGTCTCGACACTCTCACTCGAAGAGAAGGTGATCTTCGCAGGGCAGGTGAGCAGCGAGCTCCTGCCACACTACTACGCCGCCTGCGACTTTGCGGTTCTTCCTAGCAAAGACAGGTCAGAGGGCTTCGGGCTGGTTTTGCTGGAGGCAATGGCTTCGGGCAAACCGGTGATAGGGTCCCGCGTGGGCGGGGTGACCGACGTCATCAATTCTGGGGAGACCGGAATCCTGGTAGACCCGAACGCGTCTTCGTCTCTTGTGGATGCCATCGTCAAACTGTCGAGCGACCCTCAGCAGAGGGAGCGGATGGGAAAGAGCGCTCGGGCCGACGCAGAGAGGCATGATTGGTCCGAGACGGTCAAGCTGGTCGAAGCCGTCTACCGTGAGGCGATTGTCGATTCCTAGGGGAATGGAAAAGAACGCATAATAATATCTCGGGAGCCCCGCCCTCGTTTGTTACAGCTTTCACGCCCACGCCTGGGGACCGAGTCCGATTGAAAGGACAGGCCGAAACGGTCCAGGAAATGGCTGAAGACTTCCGGTCGACCTTCGTCGGCACAAAAGTCCTCGTGACCGGTGGAGCTGGCTTTCTAGGAAGCTGGCTGTGTGAAATCCTAGCCGCCTGTGGCGCCTCGGTTCATTGCGTCGACAACTTTTCCACCGGTCAGATTCAGAACGTCTTGGGTTTCAAGAAAGCACTCCGAATGATACGCGCCGATGTCACAACGGCCAGACTCCCTGGTGGTTACGACTATGTTTTTCATCTGTCCAGCAGGGCCTCGCCCGAGGAATACCAGCGATATCCGATAGAGACATTGAGGGCGAACTCTGTGGGGACAATGCGGATGCTCGAGCTTGCTCGGAAGTCAGGAGCCATCCTCGTCTACGCTTCGACGTCCGAGGTGTACGGAGACGCGACAGTCGTTCCCACGCCGGAATCCTACTATGGCTATGTCAGCTCAGTCGGGATAAGGTCATGCTATGACGAAGGGAAGCGCTTCGGGGAGGCCGCTTGCATGGCTTACTTCAGGCAGCACGGCGTTCATGTCCGGTTGCCAAGAATCTTCAACTCCTACGGGCCGCGAATCCGTTCGGACGGTTTCTATGCGCGAGTCGTCCCGCGCTTCATCTTGCAGGCGATTCGGAATGAGCCTCTCACCATCCAAGGGAACGGAGCGCAGACGAGGAGTTTCTGCTACGTCACCGACACTGTAATGGGGCTGATGCTCCTTGCGTCCTCCCGCGGGAAAGACGGAGAGACCTTCAACATCGGCAGTCCCGACGAGATAGCAATAGCCGCTCTCGCAAGGACGGTCAAACAAATCAGCGGGAGCAAATCAAAGACCCAATTCGTAGAGGCGCGAGAGGACGATCCGCGGAGGAGGTGTGCAGACATATCAAAGATGCGCGAGCTGGGTTGGCGACCTAGGACGACGCTCGACGATGGCCTCGCGAGCACAATCGCCTATTTCAGGGAGGCTCACCATTCATGATGCGGCCTCCCACGCCTGAAACCGTTTTCGAATCTTCGCGGAAGACGGGGAGCGTCGACCTGTCGGTCGTAATTCCTGCTTACAACGAGGCTGGATCCATCAGGCAGGTCGTTGGGAGATTGTGCGAGGTCGCGTCGCGAGCCGCCAGGACCTATGAAGTCGTGGTGGTAGACGACGGGTCCAGCGATGATACCTATGAGATTGTGAGGTCAATGGCCCTAATGAATGGTGCAGTCGTGGCTCTGAGAGAGCCCGTCAATCGAGGGAAGGGTTCGGTTGTCAAGTTGGCGGCGCAGTTCGTCAGGGGTAACGCCGTGGTTGTAATCGATGCAGACATGGAGATCGACCCTTCGTCGTTAAAGGAATATGTCGCCATCCTCCATGATTTCGACATTTGTGTCGCCTCAAAGAGACACCCTCAATCGTCCTACAACGCTCCGATTATGCGGAAATTTCTCAGCGTAGCGTTCAACAAGGGCATCAGGTTGACGACAGGCATCCGACTTGCGGATTCCCAGACTGGTTTCAAGGCCATGCGAGGTGAGCATTTCAGGCGAATTCTGAACGTGATCACGGTCAAGCGATACGCATACGACGTGGAAATCCTGGCGGTAGCGCAGCTCCTGAAGCTGAAAGTCGCGGAATCGCCTGTCCGGATTGTTCAAACGTCACAGTTCAGCAAGAAGGCCATGATGTATATGGTCATAGACGTGCTTGGGATAGTCTACCGTCTTCGTGTTCTCCGTTGGTATCAGAAGAACCTTGCCAATCCGACGCTCCAATACAAACCGGTCATTCCGATATGATCGTCAGCTTGATGAGAGATTCTTCTTCCGCATCGCAAGGGCAACGAGCGTCTCAGGCCGCTGTGCCAACATCAGCAGTATCGCCGTCGGCCCTGCTTTCGTCGAATGCATCGTCCTGTGTTCGAATGGAAAGCCGTACTCGAGATTGAAATGGGGCTGGAAACCTGTTGACAAACGAGCCTCAAATCTCCCAAATGGAGCTGATGCGATACAAGGACCTCCTCCTCCAAGTCCAGAGATTTCTGAAGTTCGGCACAACAGGAACCGCCAGAGAGGTGGTAGAGCGGCAGGCGAAGGATTTCGACTTGCGACTGTCGACTTTCGAGCAGATATATGAGACTCGAAAGGTGAGTCAACTGCGTCGGAAGCTGAAGCCACTCTACATGAGCGTGAAGTGATGGGTTCTCCGCGAGTCAGCATTCTCGTTCCGTGCACTTCAGTTGACGAGTTCACTAGAGAGTGCGTGCGCGAGTGCCAAGCGCTCGATTACGACAATTTCGAGATCATTCTGCTGCCTGACCTCGCCGAGCCGATGGAAGGCGTGACCGTCTTCCCGACCGGTCCCGGGTTCCCCGGAAAGAAACGCAACATGGGAGCAAAGATTGCCACCGGCGAGATCTTCGCCTTCATCGACTCCGACGCATATCCTCGAAAGGACTGGCTCCGAAATGCCGTGAAGTACTTGCAACAGGATAAGGTGGGAGCAGTGGGAGGTCCCGGGCTGACTCCATCCACTGACGGCGAACTGGCGCACGCCCAGGGTGACTTCCTCGGGTCGTTTCTCATGGGGGGCCTTTCGGCTCGCTATGCCGGGAAGGAAGCCAGCGAATCTGACGACATCCACTCGGTCAATTTCGTCGTCTGGCGTCACGTCGTCGAGGAGGCTGGAGGTTGGGATGAGCACTACTGGCCGGGAGAAGACACGCTGATTTGCCTCGCAATCAGTAAGTTGGGGTACAAACAGCTGATGGCCCCGGACGTTGTCGTCTACCATCACAGGAGGGGCACGTGGAGAGGCTACCTGACCCAGATACGGCCGCTACGCGATCCACAGGGGCTACTTCGCCAAGAAGTTCCCGGGAACTTCGAGACGGCTCGGCTATTTCCTGCCTTCGGCGATGGTGCTTACGCTCTGCGTTCTGGTGTGCGCTTCACTCTTCTCCACTGAGGCGGCTGCTCATCACAGGTGCCCTGCTTCTGACGTATCTGGCTCTCGTCGTCATCGTCATCGGCAGAAGTTCCTTTCACAGGTTTCATATCCTTTTAATAGCCATTCCGGTAACTCATGTCGTTTACGGCTTGGGATTTATGAAAGGACTTGCTTCCAGAAGGCTTTCTAGTTGAGAATCAGCATCTCCTATCCGCCCATCGAGAGCCCCAAAGGGGTGCCGTTGCTTTCACAGAACCGGCAGTTTCAGTACTTCAACGAGCCCACCTACATCTATCCCGTAATCCCGGCGTACGCAGCCACACTTGCTTCAAAGCAGAGGATACGACGTCACATGGGATGACGGAATCGCAGAGAGGCTTTCGCTGCGAAGAGTATCTATGCTCGCCAAGACTTCCAGAGCCCTGACCTGATTGCGATAGAGACCAAGGCTCCTACCGTGAAGACCTACTGGCGATACATCAATGAATTCAAGCAACGCTGGCCTCATTCGACGATAGCCCTCATGGGTGACCATGTCACAGCGTTTCCTGAAGAGTCGTTGCAGAATTCAGCCGTTGACTACGTCGTGACCGGGCGGCGACTATGACTTCCAACTGCTGTCGCTGGCCGAGCATCTCTCCAAGGGAACGGAATTGAGTCCCGGCTTCTGGTGGAGAGAAAAGGACGGGACAATCAAGAACACCGGCATCTATCAGCAGAACAACGATGTCAATGAGCTCCCACTAATCGATAGAGACCTGACAAAGTGGTGGCTTTACGTCAAGAATGGCAATTTCAAGTATGAACCCGGAACCTACACCATGGTCGGAAGGGATTGCTGGTGGAGACAAGGCGGAGGCTGCACGTTCTGCTCTTGGACGATGACCTACAAGAAGTTCCAGGTCCGGAGTCCCGAGAGCCTGCTCCAAGAGGTGGACATGCTCCACAAGAGATACGGAATACGCGAGATATTTGACGACACGGGGACCTTCCCGGCCGGTGCTTGGCTGAAGGAGTTTTGCGACGGGATGATTGAGAGAGATCTCGCATTCAAGGTTAGAATAGGTTGCAACATGCGTTTCGGCGCACTGAAGGAAGATGACTACAAGCTGATGGGGAAGGCCGGGTTCCGCTTCATCCTATACGGCCTGGAATCTGCGAACCAGAAGACCCTCGACAGACTCCAGAAGGGCACGACAAACGCACAGGCCTGGGAGACCTGCCGTTGGGCAAGCAAGTATGGCATGGACCCTCACCTGACCATCATGATGGGTTATCCGTGGGAGACGTACGAAGACGCCCGAAAGACCGTCGAGTTCGCGAAGAAGGTCTTCAGCGCCGGCTACGCCAAGACCCTTCAGGCGACGATAGTGATACCATATCCGGGGACGATGCTGTGGCATCAGTGCAAGGAAAACGGATGGCTCCTCACGGAAGACTACGACAGGTATGACATGCGCGAGGCCGTAATGAAGAGCGAGCTGACGAACGAGCAGGTGAAGCAGCTTACCCAGGACCTCTACGGGTCTTCCTGCACGCCAAAGTATCTCGCCGAGGCAGCTAGTCTCGATTAGGTCCAAGGACGACTTCGCTTTCGCGAACAGAGGAGTCGATTACGTCTACGGCCACCTGAAGGACTTCGCAAAAGGGAGTGAGATGAGAGAGACCGAACCCGTCCTCGTTACCGAAGGGTCTAGGAATAGATCCGGCGAGTAGCCGAATCAGGCCACCACCTGCGATAGCCGCGCCGAGCAATATCTTCGGATGTCTTGAAGATTTTGCAAGAAGTAAAACAATGCGTTTCTCAACTTGAATTGAATGGCGGGATTAATTCAATATTCGGCTTGAAACCCGAATTAATTAGTTGTCGTCGCGTTCTATCGCTTGACATATGCCCGATTGCTCTCTTTCAGTTAGGAACGGGTGCATAGGCAGCGAGAGTATCTCTCCGCAAATTTCTTCTGTGACTGGAAGTTTAGCAGAGCCAAGAGTTGGGTACGCCCTTTGGAGGTGCACTGGAATGGGATAATGTATGCCTGTCTCGATTCCGGCTCGCGCCAAAGCATTAATGATTTTTTGTCTTTGTTTCACTCTTAAGACGTAGAGGTAGAAGACGTGATACGCATCGGGATCTTCGAATGGAATGCTGACGGTTCTCGAACTTGCGAAATGCTGCGAGTATCGCAAAGCCACCTTTCTGCGCTTTTCTATCCATTCGTCGAGATGTCGTAGCTTCTTCAGCAGGCAGGCTGCTTGAATTTCGTCGAGCCGGGAGTTGTATCCCACCAAATCATGATGGTATTTCTGACTTTGCCCGTAGTTTCTCAGCATTCGACAGGTTTCAGCGACATTCGAATCACGTGTGACGATCATTCCGCCATCTCCGTAAGCGCCGAGGTTCTTCGAGGGATAGAAGCTATAGCACAAGACATCCCCAAAATACCCAAGCTTGCGCTTGTTTATTGTTGCTCCGTGCGCTTGACAGGCGTCTTGCACCATCGACAGACCGAACTTGTTAGATAATTCTCTCAGTTCGAGAAGCCTTGCCGGTTGCCCATATAGGTGGACAGGGACTATCGCCTTCGTCCTCTTGGTTATTCGTCTGGCGACTTGCCGAACGTCGATATTGTATGTCCTCTCGTCGACATCTATCAAGACCGGTTTCGCCCCCAAACGCGTGATTGCGTCCACGGTGGCTACGAAGGTGTGTGAAACTGTGATGACTTCGTCGCCAGCGCCGACGCCGACCGCCCGAAGTGCCATGAGGAGGGCGTCAGTTCCCGACGCGACGCCAACTCCAAATCTTGAGCCTACATATTTCGAGAATTCTTCCTCGAATAATGATACATTTTTTCCGAGAATGAACGATCCTTCTTCAAGGACAGACTCGATGGAACCTAGGACTTCCTCTTGAATCTCTTTGTACTCAGCGCCTAGATTGACTAGCCGAATCTTGTTGGTTCTCGATTCTCCGCCCATTACTTGGAGCCCAACATAGCTGGTTTATTGAGTTAGCCTTAGAAATGACATTGAGGTCGACCGTTTTGCGAGGGCCCTTGGAGTTCACGACTACGGGGTTGTCTGACTTACAAGCTATTCCTGACTAGACGACCTTTGGCTTCTCTTTCAAGATGCAGGCCTTTCCTCCGCTCTTCAACGACTTGTCGACGGCTTCTGAAATCCTAACTGTGTCGAGGCAGATTGTATCCTCCCATGTCATGGGGATCTCCTTTCTATGAATGCGTTCTATGAATCTGTTAACCTGCGAGGCCAACGGCTCGCCGTATTCTATGTAAGGTAAGACGACGTCGCCATTTTTTATCGAGAACTTGAACTGCCCGTAGTCGCTAATAGGCCTAGCCACTTCAACTCCTTTCTCGTATATCTGAATGGGGTTGGATGCGTTCGCGTCGTCAAGAATTATCATGCTCCGGTCGGTAACGAGTGTGAACTCCCTTCGCTTAAGAGGGTCCATCCAGCTGACTCTGCTTGACGCAACGGATTTGGAAAAGCGCAGCCAAGCCATAGCAACATCCTCCACGGGCCCCAGAAGCTTTTCACCGATGCCCCAGACGCGATTGGGATTCTCGTCGAAGAGGTACCTCATGATTGAGAAGTCATGAATTGCCAGGTCCCAAATCGCACCTACGTCTGACCGAATAGGACCAAGAGCAGTCCTAAGCGAAAACGCATGCAGGATTGTTGCTCCTTGAATCATCTCTTTCATGTATCTTACAGCGTTGTTGTAGAGATACACCATCCCTCCCATTAGCACCAGTTTGTTGTCGCGCGCAATTTGGTATAGCTCGGTGGCCTGGTGGGCGCTCAGTGCCAGCGGCTTCTCAACTAGGACGTTCTTGCCTTTCTGGAGGGCTTCCTTGCACAAGTCAAAATGTGTCGATGCAGGCGTGGAGATGACTACTGCTTCGACTCTTGAATCAAGCACCGTTTTGGTCTCGGTGGTCTGAACCACTTCCGACTTCTTGATTCCTCTAATTCCAAACCTGCTGGGGTCCTTGTCGCACACCATGGCTAGCCTAGCCCTACTCTCGTCATTCAGGATGCGCACGTAGTTGGGGCCCCAATAGCCGATTCCAATCAGCGCGAAGCTGACGTCCCCCCTGTCTGGCATCTGGTCTTCGTGGTCTGTTTTCGCTATAAAAGACCTCTTAGTCGCTCTTCATGTACATCGAGTGGTTCGCGGAACCGGCATATCGCCTGCGAATCGCTGAAAGGCACAATACCCCCTTGAGGACGAGGTTTGGAGGCAGTGCCCCTAAAAAGATGAAGGTCTGCATAATGATTGACGAACTCGTATCGGGCAGCGCGCCAAAAATGGTTGGGCAAGAGGTGCGAGGCCTTTCGTCCCTGGGATACAACGCCGAGGCGGTTGTCATCAAGTCTGGATATTCGCCTACCTACTCGTTTCATCTCGACGGGTTACCGATAAGGAGCATCTCGGACCTCATGCCACCGGTTGGAGCATTGGACTTTAGGTTTCCCGGCTTTTCCTTCTTTTCGTTGCATCACTTGACCTCGGCAGCCGCAGCTCCGCTAATTTTCAGGCAAAAGGAGTGGGACATAGTGGTCTGCCTCGCCGCATACACGTGCTTTACGGCCCAGGCGCTTAGGAGAACCCGCCAGATACCATACCTTGCATTCATAGGCACAGAACCGTTCACCTACATTCTGAAGAAGGTCTACTCAGGCAAGCCGCTCGGTCGGTTGCTTCCAATCCTCATGCCGTTTGCTACTTTTCTTCAGGAATACATTCTGAGGGACTGCGAGGCTGTGATTACCTTCAGTCACAAGTACGACTATCTGATTAAGGAATACTCAGGGAAACCGATAGAGGCCCTTCCGGCCGGATGCTTCCCCATACAAAGTTTGCCTGAGCGAAGGGAAAATTTCCTGCTAACCTTCGATAGGTGGGACATTGGAAACACACCTCACTTCTTCCTCGACATTCTCCCTAGGCTGAGCACCAGTGTCAACCTTGTCGTTGCCGGCCATTGGTACCCGCAGTCCATTAGGGATTCTTTCGTCCGCGAAGTGAAAATGCGGGGACTGGAGAATCGCGTCTCGATTCTCGGTCCGTTAAACGAGCAGATGATAATCGATCTCTGCTCAAGGGCAGCAGTCCATGTCCATCCGAACAAGGAAGCTTTCGGAATGCAATCCCTTGAAGCCGCGGCGTGCGGCTGCCCGATAATAATCCCTAAGGATTCTGGGGTGACAGAGCTTTTCGAGGATGGTAAACACGGCTACTTTCCGCCGGAGAACGACATTGACGCGATGACCGAGTCAATCAATCGGATAATTTCAGATCCAGAAAAGGCGAGAAACATGGGCAGGGCGGCATGGGAGGTCGCGAAGCATAACACCTGGGTGGATCATGCCAAGAGGCTTGACGCAATTATTCGAAAATACGCCTAGGAACCTCTCAAGATATTACGCCTAAATATGTCACCGACATGGTGAACTTTAGCAGTGAAAAAACGAACTGTGATAGTGGGTGCAAGACAGCATGGAAAAGTCGTTTGCAACATCTTGCGCACATCTTCGCGTGGCAGAAGAGAGGTAAAAGTCATCGGGTTCTTCGACGACAACCCCGTCCTGATTGGCAAGGAGCTACTGGGATTGCCAATCCTAGGGGCGTTCAAGGACTTGGCTAGGTTGAGAGACAGTCTGTCCCTCGACGCTGCAATAATGGGAATAAGCAATTTGCACATGCGCGTCAGGTCAGAGTACTTCGCAAGAATCTCGGACTTTCGCATGGCATCGGTGAGTGCAATCCACGACTCCGCGGTAATTGACCCTACCGCTAAGCTCGGCTCTGGCGCAGTCCTCAATCCGCTGTGCGTGGTGAACGCATTTGCCGAAATCGGTGACAATTTCGTTGCGTACTCCGGTTCCACCATAGAACACGAAGACATCATCGGAGACAACGTCTACCTCGGCCCGGGCGTCAACCTCGCATCAGGCGTCAAAGTCGGAAACAATACATTCGTGGGAGCAGGCGCCAAGATCGTTCCTGACATATCTGTAGGAACGAACGTCGTTATCGGAGCGGGCTCTGTGATTATCGAGGACATAGTTGATAACTCCCTGGTAGTCGGGGTGCCGGGCAAAGTCATAAGGAGCTCGAGCTTGAAATGAATATTCTGGGCATTAGCGGTGGGGTCCGGCCCGGTAATCAGGACAGTGCGGCAGCGATAATCAAGGACGGAGGAATAGTCGCGGCGGCCGAGGAAGAACGATTCAACAGAATAAAGCACTCACCAGGCCTCTTGCCTGAGAATGCCATCAGGTATTGCCTAAACGAGGCAGGACTTTCAATCGAAGACGTAGACTTCGTCACTTTTCCGGGCGCAACCTATGTGGGCTTTACAGAAATCCTAACTGAGTTCTTCGAGCTTCGATTCAAGCATGCTCCGAAGATTAGGCTGATAGACCATCATTTTGCTCACGCCGTAAGCGCCTTCTGCGTCTCTGGCTTCGAGGAAGCTAATGTTCTCACAATGGACCTTTCAGGTGATAACAAATCCACAACACTGTCTTATGCGAAGGACGGAAAGTTCACCAGTTTCAAGGAGTTTCTCAAGCCTAATTCATTGGGGCTCTTCTATTCTGCAATCACGGAGTACCTTGGGTTCCAGTACGATACGGACGAATACAAGGTCATGGGCCTGGCCTCATATGGTAAGCCGACCTACGACATGAGCTGGTTTGCGAGTAGCGACTCGAAGAATGGCGACTACCAAGTAGACCCGAAGTACATTCGGGAGGGAATCAAGCCCGGCCTCTCTCATCCCTCACGACAACTCAAGTTGGGAAGCGAAGAACTCTGGGCAAAACTCGGAAACCCTCGGCGAAGGGACGAACCAATTTCGGACCACCATGCGAACGTAGCAGCGAGTGCACAAAAGCAGCTCGAAGGAGTCGCCATAGACCTCGTGACTTGGTTACACAACAAGACAGGCTCAAGAAATCTGTGTCTAGCGGGCGGGGTTGCGCTGAATTGCGTGATGAATCAAAGGTTGCGCGCCCTGCCCTTCATCGACGAAATCTTTGTCCAGCCGGCGGCCGGTGATGCGGGGCTTTCGCTCGGAGGCGCGCTCACGGTTGCCAATGAGAATGGCGAGAGATTCCCGAAATTGCGAAGCGTCTTCCTCGGTCCTTCGTTCGCGGACGAGCAGATTAGAAAGGAACTGGAGGTGTTCAAGGTTCCGTTCGAGCGAGTCGACAATATTACGAAGGAAACCGCCAAGGCAATAGCCGACGGCAAGATTGTCGGATTCTTCCAAGGAAGGATGGAATTCGGCCCTAGAGCCCTTGGTGCGAGGTCGATTCTCGCGGATCCGCGTGACGCGAAGATGAAGGACAAGGTAAACGAGCTGGTAAAGTTCCGGGAAGAGTTTCGTCCGTTCGCTCCTGCGATACTTGTAGAACACGTCAAGGAGTACTTCGTTGACGGAGCTACTGATCCTTTCATGATAATCACAAGCGATACTGTTGAGGGAAAGAAGAAGATAATTCCTGCCGTTGTTCATGTGGATGGCACTGCCAGAACTCAAACGGTTGATGGGGAAAACAATCCAATGTTCTACAAGGTGATTGAAGAGTTCTACAAGATTACGGGCGTGCCTGTAGTTCTAAATACGAGCTTCAACATCAAGGGACAACCCATTGTGATGAATCCTCAGCAAGCGGTATCTACGTTCTTCGGAACGGGTATGGATTGCCTAGCGATCGGCAACATGTTCTTAAGCAAAGTCTAAGTCAATCCTTTGCCACTTAGAACACTGTGAATTATCTTGACTCCTTCTTTCGATCCAAGTGTTTCCTTCAGTAGGAAGTAAGACTGGAGGAACGCAGCTGGCGGCTGGTAGAGCCAGTTGATGTTCTTGTCACGCACGGAAAGGTATACACAATGAGATAGAGAGATCATGGGAATCAGGCTATAAGGGAACCACAACAACAATCGAGCCCTAAGGTTTTCTACCCCAATCCAGTTCATGTTTCTTGTTTCCAGGTGACTGAGCGTATGCAACCTGTAGTTACGTTCCCATTTCTTCATCCAATGACTCAAGCTCTTCAGATGATGGTGGTAGATTTTGAGGGTTGGGGAAAACGCTACCAGGCCGTTTCCCTTTTCCACCATTTCTTGGAACACGTCATTGTCCCCAATGTACTCCTCACGAAGCATTACTGGCTTGTAGAGTTCTGAGCGGAACACCAGCCCGTTCGCTCCCCAGACAAGAGAGCGTTTTGGTTGTACCTTGAACAAGTGATACCGCGTTCCATCAAAGCTCAGCTGTCGGCTATTTCGCAGATACCATTGCAGGTTCTTGTTCAGAAAAGCTGTCATTGGATCAGATTTTATGAGTTCGTAGTACTTATTGATGCTTGGGTCTCTCGGGCCGGCAATCATATCACACCATAGCGCCGAGACATCCGGATGCCTTCGGAATATCTCCGAGACCTTCCTCAGCCAATCCTTGGATTCTAGCTCATTATCTGCGGCAAAGGCGACAAGTAGATCGCCAGTACTGTTTGCGGCGTTTATCTTTGAGGCGTAATCCACCAATCTCTTCGGATTTTGTAGTAGCTTGACGGGGTATCTTCTGGCGATCTCTTGTGTGCCATCAGTCGACCCGCCATCGGCGACCAATACCTCAATTTTTTCTTTTGGATAGTCCTGAGAGTAGAGGCTCTTTAGACAGTCTTCTAAGTATTCAGACGCGTTATAGGTGGGAATATTAAACGAGAATTTTGGCAGAGATTTATTGTCTTCCGCAGAGACTTCCAATTCCTGCAAGGAATTCTTGATAATCGGAGGAGAAGATAACTATTAGTCTATCTCTGAGTGTTAAGCGTCGCAAAACCAACAACTTAGCGATTCAAAGTCGCGATCACCAGGCCGAGGCTGGCCTGGTCGTACCTGAAAGAACTCAAGAATTGAACAACTGACGGGAGTGAAATCTGGTCGGGTGCAAGAACTCCTCGTTGAACTGCAGAAATCGCATCAAGTGAACATAACTCAATTTTCGGTTTCAACTTTCTTATATTTTCCTCTCTTTTGAAACATGCCGCGGGGAATACTCGGTGATTAGACTCCAGAAATCTTCCATGACACAGACATGCGAACACATAAAGATCTGAAGGTTAGCGTGATTGGGTTGGGAGTAGGATATGCGCTCTCATGTGCCCTTGCCCAGACTGGTTATCAGGTTGTTGGCCTAGATCTCAACCCAGAGATTGTCGAGAGACCTAGGAGGGACAAATCGCTCGATAGATTACTACGAGACAGTCGCATAGCGTCGGTTGTGCGAAAGAATCTTCACCCGACCACAGACTATAGAAAAATTGCCGGCTCAGACATTGTTATGATTTGCGTCAGCACGGGAGATTAGAAAACTCGTTCTCGGTCATGTTGAATCCGCCATCCAATCATGTCTTGAAATTCTGCGCAAAGCGCGAAACTCGCCGATTCTGGTCGTCTACTCCACGTCGCCTTTTGGAAGGTCCAAAAGAATTGCCGAGTTCTTCCGTAGGAAAAAAAATTCAGATGGATTACATGATAGGGTACTGTCACATGCCGCTGATGATAGCTCAAGGAACAACTGCTGTCGATTCGTGAATGCTCCGTTCGTGGTGTTCGGCGCGTACAACAAGAAGACCGCGGAAATAGAACGCGAGTTTTGTCTCGGCTTCATGAAGAAATCAGTTCTCTTTAACGGAGTGTTGCCACCGAATTACGTGACGTCTCCTGACATGATAATGGGTTCACGAATGGTCAATCCGCTGACTAGACATTTTGTGTTCCACCGAAAAAATTAGTTGTTTAATAAGGAACAATCCTATTCGGGCGGTTCATTTTATGCGCGGGTTGTCGCCGGCCCAATAGCTAAAGTTCTCTAGGAGAAACCTATTGTTAATCCGAAATTCTTTGAATTCATCTCTGAGGTTCATGTAAATGGCTGCGTAACCGACTTGTGATGGTTTGGATGAGTCAGAGAAATAGCTAGGGAATAGAACATCGTATGATTGTGGATGGCTATCGAATTGCAGCACCCGGTTAATGTAGTTCAAGTCATTCTGCTGATCAGAATAGGAGTCAAACGTCGCACCGTTTTGTTGAAGTGGAGTCTTGAAATCATCAATAATGATGATTGCCTTCTTTGATACTTGGAGTATCTCTTTCAGTTCATCAAGCAGTGGCCAATACGAGTACCAGTGCGCATCTAACCAGTACAACGTCAGCGATGCGAGAATTCCCTTCTCGGAAGACGCCCTTATAGCTTCTGGCGAAGAGGTATTCAAAATAGTCACATTCCCATTGCATTTTGACGCCACAGGATCCTTCTTCAATTCACCACGCGCGTAGTCATACATGCCCTTGTCTAGTTCGCATGATACGTACGTAACTGTATCTTTGAATTTTCCGATTACAAACCGAAGCGAATCTCCTTTGTAGGTGCCAGTCTCAAAGAAGGTCTTGACTTTGAAAAAGCTTACCGATTGTTCGATTAACTGCTGGAGGATTGCGTCGTTGTGAAATGGTTCAAAGGTGCTTGACATTTCGACTCGCTTTAGCTTGGACACAACGCTGTCATAATTTGGATGAGTCAGAACAAACGCTAGCAGTGTTGGATGCCTAATGACGGTTCTCACATACGCGGGCACTCTTGACAGGTTGAGGTTCAAAGTTGTGATGTGGACGGGAGGCGGTTGATTTCAATTTTTCCTCTGTCGCGACAAGCCTAGCCTAATATCTATCATGCTGTAAAAGCTTCAGCACCGCAAAAAATCCGCCAAGAAGAGTTGGTTACTGGCGCCGTTTCGCGTTGTTTCGGCTACCAAAGGCCATTTATCACAAGACGGATACTCCAATTATGTACCTCTAGCTTCACCCAAAGCGGAGGAGGAAGACCTCGTTCGCTCATTCCCGCAAGTCCGGCCAGGTCGTATGGGCGGATGCGCTCTACCTGCTGGATGGAGAAAGGCTGCTCGGCGAGCCTGGGTCTTTGGAAATCCGCGTCCTGAAACTGGCGAGCCTGGCGGAGCTGCATAGGGCATCGGACTGCGTGGCGCACCTGCTCCAGACCGCTTTCGAGAGGACGGTCATACCGCCAGATGACCTAGTGGAGCATCTCGGCCTTCTTAGGCAGAGCGAACGGAGGCAGCTATTCATAGAACGACTGTATACTGGCGCGGTCGCCCTAGGCCACCGATTCGCACCTCAATCGGTCAAAAGCCGACTGCGCCCCGTCATCCCCAGTTGAGAGTCTGGAACAGGAATCCAGATCGGCTCCACGGACCGGTCCACGACCACCACGACGTCTCCCAGCTTCGTCATTACAGGCTTGGCCGTCAGCTTTACCTCAATCTCGTCCGGCATAGTTACGATCTCGATGTCCGCGAACCTTGGAACGGACACCCTGCACGACGGAGCCTTCGTCGAGATTCGCTACGGGACGGGCACTGCTCCAGCGAACGGCGCGGCTGTGACGGGGACGGAGTGCGGCATGGCATGCTTTCCTTCGAGCTATTGCATCTCGGGGAGAAGGAACTTCTTTGTAGGAGGTACGATAATACACCAACATCGAGACTGCTCGCTTTTCTCGGAAGCGAGGAAATTGTTCGGCATGTGCGAATTGGGCCAACCTGCATAAACTTCGGCGGCATTCAGGCAAACTCGCGCCTGAGGGTGACTTGGCTCTTGATGAAAAGTTCCCAGCGGCTGAACGCACATTCAGTTCCTTCCTGGTAATTGTAGCCGACAAGTCATCCAGTCCGAAATGAGACGCCCATTTCAGGTCGAATCCCTTGTTCGCGCCGAGACACCGGTATCGATTTCTTTCTGGGTGAGGGGAAGCAGTAGGAGAGAAGCCCGGATAAGCCGCATACCATCGATAGATCATAAAGAGATGACAAAAGCTGTATGCGGAGTACTTACCAGAACCAAGGCGGCCTTTGTAAAGCTAAAATCAAGGCGCGAAGTCATCCTACCTGATTGGCTGAATCCAGTTCAAGGTCTAAACAAAGGAGTTGGCTCGGCCACGCCCGGTGGCTTTCATCGCATCTAAGCCAGCGATATCGCGAAGAAGGAATCCAGTACTTGGCATACACGGGTTGGCAATCTCTCCCATTCCAACTATATGTCTACAAGTACTTCAAATCACCAAGAACTTTTACAGTTAATGGTCATGACTACGACTATTTCTATGGTCGTTACTTGACCACATGGATGAACGAAAGGGCCGTCGAGGTTGCCTTCGTTTGGGATATGATCAAGGATGTTAATCGAAACAGGATTTTGGAAGTAGGAAACGTGCTAAAGCATTATTTCAACTCAAATCACGATGTGGTTGACAAGTACGAGGTAGCGCCAGGTGTACTCAATGTCGATGTAGTTTCGTTTGAAACAAGCAAGAAATACGATGCAATCGTCAGCATCTCGACTCTTGAGCATGTAGGCTACGACGAAGATGTCAAGGATGATGCGAAGATTCTCGAAGCGATTGCCAAGTTAAGGAGCAAACTTTCCGCGGGCGGAAAAATGATTATCACTCTGCCAATAGGCTACAATCCAAACATTGACAGATTGATTTCTGAAAGAAAAATCCCCTTCAGCCAGTTCTTCTGCTTAAAGCGAATTTCAAGGGACAACCAATGGAAACAAGTTGTCTGGGCAGAAATCGAAGAGTCAAAATACGCCCGCGGGTCCCCGTCTGCAAACGCTTTGATTCTGGGGATTATCGAGTCGTGATTGGCTGAATAACTGGATTCGACTTGCACTTACTGAATTGCAATCGTAGTCTGATTTGCCTAGAGCTAAATGCGCTCAAGACTGGACATTCTGCAGTTTTGGAGCGAGGAATCCCGAAAGGGATTTTGGACATGATATTTTCAGATTTCGACGCGGCAATGGGCGACTTCACAAAGCATGAGCTTTTGCAGCTCTGGAAGTGGCGCCATCTTTTGCAGGTATTCTATCTCGTCACGACCGTGAAGAATTGGTTCGACGTTCTTTTGATGCATTTTGGGTTCAAGAAGCCGAGTTTCATCAAGCTCAGGAATGGCCTAGCCTTCGTTGCCTATCCACAGAATTACAACGCGGTAGACATGTTCCACAATCAGCCTTACAAGAGGCTCGACGTAAAGGGTAGAACCACGCTGGACATAGCGGGCTTCGTCGGAGACTCTGCCCTCTACTTCGTCAATAGAGGAGCGAGGGAGGTAATTCTGTGATGTTTTCGAGCCAAATTTGAACATCAATTCAGCCCGGAATGCGACCTTACACAGGAATGGCGTGACGTCCTTGGCTCAAGTAGCGGTTCCTGAGGCCGTCCTGAAAATCGACCGTGACGGAGCCGAATATGAACTCCTTCGTTCCGCGTCCAACGAGACCCTCCAAAAGTTTCCAGAGATCGTTATGGAGTACCACAACGGTTATCCTCCCCTCCAGGAGCGTTTGAAACAAGCAGGTTTCCAAACTGAGATCGTTAAGGAAATCAGCCGGGACCAGGGAATTTTGTTTGCGCGCCGGCTGTAACACTAGTTCGGGTTTGCTTTGTTGTTCTTCATATCAACAGTCTCGGAAGCGATTTACGCATTCCATACGGACCTACAATGTGCGTGGACATTTTGGAAGAAAATGGTCTTTGCGAGTAGTAACAGAACGCAGAGAATGCTTCTGTTCTCAACAAGAAGGAATCCTGCGTAGCAGGATGCTAATCCAATGAAAGTCCTTGTCACGGGTGGGTGTGGTTTCGCAGGCTCGAACGCATGTGAATACTTCATCAAGAAGGGAGCCGAAGTTATCGCCTTCGATAACATGACGAAGCACGAGCTCGCAAGAACGGGTTACGGCGCAAACGCTGCAAGAGAATACACCCAGAAATTTCTACAGCAAATCGGAGCCTCGGTTGTGAAGGGCGACCTACGAAATAAAGAGGACCTCGTCCGCGCAGCAACTGGTTGTGATTTCATTATCCATACTGCCGCGCAGCCGGCAATGACGATAGCCATTGAATTACCTGAATTGGACTTCACCACGAATGTGTTAGGAACCTTCAATGTCCTTGAGGCTGCGAGAGCGACCGATGCGCCCGTTGTTTTTTGTTCGACAATTCATGTCTATGGAAACAAGATTAACCAAGGCCTCCGAGAGGAAGAGACACGGTTTGCTCGTACTCCCGCTGAGATTGATGAGTTCCATCCTTTGGAAGGTGCGATTACGCCACTCCATGCCTCAAAGAGAAGTGCTGAGCTCTACGTTCAGACATTCATCGACACATACGGCCTAAAAGCTGCCATTTTTCGCTTGACCGGTCTTTACGGTCCAAGGCAGTTCGGCGGCGAAGACCACGGATGGGTTGCTAACTTCACGATCCGAGCAATCATGGGAAGATCCATAACCGTATTTGGGACCGGAAAGCAAGTGCGGGACATCTTGTACATTTCAGATCTCGCAGAGGCATTCAATGCTTTCTACGCGAAGCAACAGTCAGGAACCTACAATATAGGTGGCGGTTTCAAGAATTCAATATCGCTGCTGGAGTGCCTCGCCCTCATTTCCGAGGTAACGGGGAAGAAAACAGACGTGAAGTTCGAACCTGAGCGCTTCGGAGACTTGAGGTATTTCGTATGTGACAATTCAAAGGCGAAGACTCTGTTGGATTGGAGTCCCAAGGTAAGACCACGGGAGGGCGTCAAAGAGTTAGCTTCGTGGGTCACGAAGAACAAGCGGCTCTTTTCGGCATGAAGAAACCGGCGGGTGGTTCAGTCTTCCTTGTCTTCTGTGCCATATGCTCCATCATGTAATTTCATGAATTTTGACGCTCTTGACGCTGGAATAGTTGAAGACGGTCTACTCGGAGGTCTTGCTTGTTGTCTGCCTGACGTTTAGCATGAGAGTCGATATTCCTCTTCTTTAACGAGCCGACGAACTCATCAACTGGGAATTAGGCTTTCGCCGCAAGACTCTTTCGTCGGGGAAAGGTCAAATACGGAATGCAGCGCTCCCGCGAGTTGGCTGCACTTTGCCGCAAAAAATCAGGTTTGGGATAATTCCTGCAGCCGGACAAGGCACGCGAATGGGATATCTCAGCAACATCTTGCCAAAGTGCCTGTTCCCCGTTTACGATAAACCAATCATACATCACATCGCGGAGAACATGGCTAAGGTCGGCGTCGAGAAAATCTATGTCATCGTGAACTATCAGAAGCAGAAGATCATGGAATATTTCGAGAACACCGAAGCAAAATTGCCGGTAGAAATGGAATTCGTGGAGCAGCGACCTTTGGCTGGCATTGCAAAGGCGGTTGCTCTTGCCCGTGCGAAGATCAGCGAGCCGTTCCTAGTCATCCTTGGAGATGACTGCACGATTACAAGGTCCTTGTCCAACCTTCCAGAACTCTTCCATAGCAAGAAGGCCGTAGTAGTCGAAGGGATCGTCGAGGAGAAGGACTCAAGAGTCTTGAGGTCAACTTGCTGCCTGCAAGTCAACGGCGACAAACAAATCACGCGCATAGTAGAAAAGCCGAGCCGTCCCATGTCCAATATCCGAGGATGCGGTGTCTACGTCTTGAGTCCGAGTTTCTTCGAGTTTATTGACCGTACGCCCGCATCGGCGAGAACTGGGAATGTCGAGATTACGGACGTAATCGGAGCTGTCGCGTCTAACGGCCGAGCATACGCGGAGTATATCTCGGGTTCAAACATCAATATCAACTCCTACAAGGACTTGTTGGAAGCATCTTTCCTGATGGCGAAGAAGAACTCTGAGTGGAATCCAGTCATCCTTTCTAAGGCAAGCTCTCCTCCGCACCGGCGGTAGTCTTCTACTTAATTACTTAGTTGCTGAGAGCAGCATATGGGGGCCTTGTCTACCTCTAAAGTGACAAAGACCGAAATCCAAAGATTCTGGGCCGGCAGAGTTCCTCTCGTTGAACCTTCCACGAATCCCGAAGACCTTGGAAGAGACTATTTCCTTCGAATCGATCGAACCTACTTGAGATACAATCCTTTCCTCGAAGAAATCCGGAGAAATCTGGCTAAGAGAGGGAAAACGGTCCTGGAGATTGGATGCGGAGCTGGCGCTGACTCAAGAGCCTTCGCAAAGTTGGGACTGCGTGTAATCAGCCTGGACCTGAACCATCGAAGCTGCGAGATAACGAAA
Organism: uncultured Nitrososphaerota archaeon; assembly: GCA_963820505.1. GTDB lineage: Archaea > Thermoproteota > Nitrososphaeria > Nitrososphaerales > Gagatemarchaeaceae > Gagatemarchaeum. Next base: position 288,533 of record CAWFZY010000005.1, read on the forward strand.
CAAGGGTTCGAGGTCTTTGGGATTTCAGCTGATGTTGTCCAGGCCGATGCGGAGAATCTCCCATTCAGAGAAAACTCAGTCGACTTGGCGTACTCTTTCGGAGTTCTTCACCACACGCCAAACACCCAGGAGGCTGTTCAGGAACTTCATCGCGTGGTAAAGTACAGTGCCTTCGTAATGCTCTACAACCGAAATCTTAGCTATTACGCCAAGCGGATACGCCATATTGGCAGGTCTCAGCAGGAGATATTCAACATGTATGATTACACTGTTCTTTCGAAGCTTTACACAAAGGCCGAGGTTCGGGCGATGTTCAGTTCCTTTCATGGGATCAAAATCAAGAGTAGGATGTTTTGGGGTGGAAAAGACTCCAGGTTTCTTTACTTTCTTCTAATAGTCATGCACGTGACAGGAATCGAGCGGATATACGGATCGTTCAACCTGATTTGGCTTGATAAAATTAGCCATTAGTCTGTTTGTCGGTCCGTAGCTGGTGAATTCGGAACGAAATCCCCAAAGACTGGGTTCCGACTGCGGACAAGACTCGCCAGCATATTCTCCCTATCCGGCGTTGCCAGCCCCGGAATGCGAAACGGAGGTCATACTGCAGGTCGCCGAAAATTGGACGTCTTGCTGCTTGGCCAGAGATCGACGGGACGGTTAGAGACGCTTGAGCAGTTCTTGGTTGAGCGAGTCGGTCTCCTAGTGGTCGTCGGTGTCGCGGGTCTCCACCACCCGTTGCCCGGATATTTGAGAGTCTACAGAGACTCCAAACTCGTGAAGACGGCATCTCTCCCAAGCTTTCGGTCGCAAGCCTCGAGTGCCGCAATATTTCCCTTTTACTTCGGGGCAAACGCGATTGTGATAACTTTGACGCTATTGCGGATTCGTTCCAGATATCAACTGGGAATTGGGATTAGCCCGTTCTACACACTTATTCTGCTCATGTTCAGAAAGTCGAGATCTGTCAGGCATTCTGTGTACTACTGCCTAGATTACTATGTTCCGACAGGGCAGTCCGTCAACAATTTTTTCGTCTCTCTCTCCCATTGGCTTGATTGCTTCTTGACAGCGAACAGCTCTTGCGCTTGGAACTTGACGACAAAGATTGAATCGGAAAGGCGCAAGCTATGTTCTGCGCTGGGGACGCAATTCTTGGTCCCGCTGACTTATGACGCGAGCCTTGCAAGAGATCCAGACAACGCAAGGTGGGACAGGTGGACCATAGCCTTTGTCGGGACTCTCGATCGCGAGAAAGGCTTGGACTTGTTAGCCGACGCTCTTGAGGTCGTCGTTAGGAGAATACCAAATGTCAAGATCAGAATAATCGGTTCGGGTCCGCACCGTGAAGAGTTTCAAGCGAGATTGGAAAAGATTGGAATCATTGAGAGTGTCATCTTCGAAGGCTTTGTCGCGGATGAACAGAGAATGATGGACATCGTATCGTCATGCGCGCTTGGACTTGCTCCCTACCCCACGGGGCCGGATAGCTACGCGATTAACGCGGATCCAGGAAAACTGAAACTGTATGCATTCTGTGGAATTCCAATGGTCTCAACTGATATACCCGCGTCCGTCTTGGTGAAGAATTTCGGCGTCGGATTGACTTGCAAAGAATCGCCTCGCGATTTTGCCGATGCGATCGTTGAGTTGCTCTCCAATGAGGTATTACTTCGCCGCTGCCGAAGTAACACCGCCAGGATGGCCAAGGCGTTCTCCAGTCAGGAAGTCTTGGAAAGTGCCTTTAGTTTAACTTTGGAGCGAATTACGCCGGAATACTAGCCTTCTCATAACCGACGCGCGCTTGATTCAGGTCAGAGTCTCAAAGAGACGCGAGCTCGTTCATGAGCGATTCACCATTCGCGTATTTCGCTGCGACTCTCCTTACTCCTTCGAGATACGAATCCATCTTTTGACTATTGTGAAGGGCGTCCGACACCAATGGCAAAGCTTGGTCCAACGATTCCATAATGATGCCTGCGTTGAATTGCGCAATCTCCTTTGCGATACTGGTCTGGGCTGATGTGATGATCGGTAGGCAATTCTCTAGATAAAGCATTATCTTGAGAGGCCATGCATAATAAGAATGGTTCTGTGGATCAAGGTCGTACAGGGCTAGCCCGAACGACCACGAGGAGAGCAGTCCGAGCGCATCTCTTTCTCCCAAGAACGATATGCTCCCAGCAATCTTGAGTTTCTCGGCTAGCTCTTTGAGACCTGAGACATACTCCTGCGGCCCGGAACCAATGATTTCGAGCTTTGCATCAATCCCACTTCCACGAAGTCGAGAAGTCAGCTCTATTGACTTCTCGAGTCCTCGGCCCGGCATCAGCGCTCCGACGTAACCGAGGACCGCGCTTCCGTTGTGGGCCGACCGAACCTTCGGCAAAGAAAGAATCGGGGGGACGGTCAAAGTCTCTTGGAATCCACCATGATTCCAGTGCTTGTCTCTAGCAATTGCAATTCTCGGCGTTACAGTCCAGCACCTATCGGCCAACGCAACGCAAATACAGTCCACCAATGGGAAGAACATGCTCTCCACGGAAGAAAGAAATCCAGAATCTAGGCTTCGCCTCGGGAACCAATCGACCGCCCAGTAGACCACCTTTCTGGTAACGCCGACTTGCTTCAAGATTATCGCAATGAGTGCTTCATAGGTGCCCTGCGCAACGCATATGTCAAACCGAACGCCGAGTATTCTGCTCGCAGCACTCATCTCCGTGATGCTCAATAGGAAGGACATGAAGAAATTCTGCAGATTTCCAGATGAACCAACTCGTCTTCTGAGGGGCCGAGAGATTTTGAGCCTTTGGTCTCCATTTACGTAGGCAATCGCGACTCTCTCCGCAGTATTCTCCTCGAAGATGGAAACCGCGACTGTTTCCCAGCGTTGGTTCAAGAATTCGACCAGCCTGAGGTGATAGGGTGCGTGGGTCGACCCGGCGATTACTGCAATTGCTGATTTCCTTCGGACCATCTAACGGTTCAAGTGTTCTCAGCGATATTTAATGTTCCTTGGTTTGGAGAACAACGACCGACTTGGTCTTGTTTTCGGATGACATCATCAGTGCACGGGCGGAAGAATGACAATGATAAACATCTGATGCCTCGATCAATGCTGCGGCCAAGAAAGGCGCAACTTCAGACATACAATGCCATAATGTTCAGGGTCTCGGGCGAAAGCTTTCACCCTATCATTCTGCCAATGTCCATCGGAGAAGCTATAGTATGCCTCGTTTTCAATATCTAGGCCCTCCAGCAACCGAGAGAGCGCTTCCTCGTCGTAGACCCGTTCGCGCGCCTCAGGAGCGTTAGGCAAGAACGCATATTCCCTCCCGACCTGTGTAGTTAGCAGTATCACTCCTGAAGGTTTGACGATTCTCTTCATCTCGTCCATCGCCTCGCGGTCGCCATTGTTGTGTTTGGGGTCGCCGTAGGCTCCAAGCCCAATGTGCTCGATGGTCGACACACAGGTCACAATGTCGAAGAACTCGCCCGAGAACTTGCTGGCCGTTATATCATCCACGGAGAACTTGATGGATGACGGCAGCCGTTCGCCGTAAGGTCTGGCATCTGTCGCATAGGTATCGAACCCTCTCCTTTGCAGCTCATAGACGAGCAGACTTGATGCTGCTCCGACCTCAAGGAGCTTCAGACGCCCCCGAGGCAGGTTGTCGAGGATGAAGGCGTATTCCACCGACCGATGGTTACCAACGCCAAAGTAGGGGAGGAATCGGTAGACGAGTGTGAGGAGAAGAAATCTTATTGAGCCTGCTTGGCCTCCCCTGACCGTCTTCCATTTGGCAGCCAAGAGGTTCACGACAGCTTCTCCGAACTTTCGTGCTCTCCAGTGCCGCAGAAGCGCCAGCGGTTTCAGTTCTCCGCCGAACTTCTTGCGGTCCTGCTTTCAAGTCTTTCCGCGGTATCTTTTCGTGAAACGTTCACCTCGTTCGATTAACCTAGTTTCAATGTGATGGCTTTTGGTTGACCTTCGTGGAATGCTGTCAAGACACCCACGACTGGATTACGTAATTCTGGGTCTGGTAGGTCTTCACATAATCATTTGGTTCCTCCCGAATCCTTCGCAGATTCACCTCGGGTCTGACCTCGATTTTCCGTTGAATCCCATAGGAAACATGCAAAAGTTTTCGCCTTTTTCTCTGTGGTTCGATTACAGCGAAGGCAGTCCTAATGCATTCAGCGGCCCGACGAGAATCTTTGAGTTCACCTTTTTCTACGTCTTCGCGAAGCTGGGTCTGCCGGTTTCGACCATCGTCGAGCTCTTCCTCTACGTGATTCAGGTGGTGGCTGGCTTTTCAATGTACTACATGTTCTCAACTCTTTCTGCCGACTGGTCGAACCGAAGAATTGGAGCACTGGTTGCGTCGTTCTCGTACATGCTGAGCCCCATTCAGTTAAACGCAGTCGATATCGTTTATCTGCCCTTCGCGTTCTTCCCGCTCTACGTCGCCTTCTATTGGAGGGCGTTGACATCTCCAATAAGGGCCAAGGTTCTCTACGCCTCGCTAACCGGGGTTTTCTTTTTTGGAATCCTCGGCGTCTTTCCAAACTACCGATCTCTTTTCCACCTAGTCGGGGTCCTCCTTCTGATTGGTCTTTTGCTGACAGTCCTGAAACGAACCAGCCTCAAGAGTTTCTTAACGACGAGCATGCTGTTTTGTATTTTCACAGTGGCACTGAATTTGGGCGTAATTGTAGCCATCTACAACTATCTTGGCAACCTGCCTGGAGGCGCTGAGGGCCTGCTTTCGTCGAAGTATTCTGTGGTTGGAGGCGGGGGCTATGCTACTCCGCTAGGAATCATATTACTAGATGGCTGGAACGATGGTGTATACTTCAGCATTCCTGGAATCGCGCTCGTCAATTTGGCGACAGTGGTCCTCGCTTCTTCCGCGGTTCTTCTTCGCCCAAGACAAGTGCCTATTCTGGTCTTCTCTGGAGTCTTGGTAGTGGCCATTGCGCTGATTGAGGCAGTAAATTCGCCAGGTTCCTTCCTAGGCAACGCAGTCATATCGATTTACAGAAGCAGCCCATTTCTGGAGCCTTTCGCGAGTGGAGATGGATACACCAACGTAATTCTAGCTATGTGTTATTCGTTCCTGCTCGGGGCGGCAACGATTTTTCTTATCCATCAACTTTCAGAGACTCATAGGCGAATCAGGATTCCCCGTCCGATTCTCGTGGGAGTTGTCATCTGCCTGGTGCTCCTTAACGGATGGCCTCTTGTCAATGGAACCTACTTTCACGATTCCTTGGGGAACGCATATCCGTCCACCGGCGATGGATACGTATTTCCATCTTCTTACTATCAAGCAGATCAGTGGTTTGTGCAAGCCAACGCAGAAAACTATCGCGTTCTCGTTCTTCCAGCTGTGCTGTCTGCTTTCAGGTGGCCAGGCCTCACAGGAGATGGATTTGGTGGATGCCAGTGCTACTCCGGTGGAGTAGAGAGCTTAATCATTTCGGTGCCCACAATCCTCTACGGAAGTGGATTCACGTACATCAGTTCAAACTTGACGTCTCAGATCTATTCGGAAATCCAGAAAGGCAACCTCGACTCGGGTCTCCAGATTGCTGGCCAGTTGAATGTCAAATATGTCCTTTTCGACGGATACGCGTTGCCATACAATTCGACGCTCTTGACTGAGTTGAAGCAATCGGACGCTCTCCGACCGGCAGCTGAGTTCGGCAACCTAACAATATTTGCGATTGATGACGGGCTCGTTCAACCCAGATTGTACGCTTCCGGGCCAGACGGGCTCGCGCAGGTAAGATTTCAGCAGCTTAACCCGACACTATACAGAGTGACGGTGAATGCAAGCAAGCCATTCACTCTTGTGTTATCAGAAGGATACAACCAAGGCTGGCGACTATACTCAGGCAGCAGCAGCCTGTTCGGGATTCCAATTGACGATAGTTTCCTTGGCGTCGCGCGCCCCGGATTAAATGGCTATGGAAATGTCTGGGACGTCAACATCAAGGGAAATGGCAGCTACAGCTTTCTTGTCTATTACTCTCCGCAAACATATTTTGACTTGGGTCTAGCCACCAGTCTGCTGGTTCTTCTCGCGGTCCTGATCTACGCCGGTCAAAATGAGTTTAGAGAACTCATCGCGCGCCGATTTGGTTTGTTCCAAAATGGACATGTACTGAGAAGCGGCAAGGAGGAAATTTAGAACCATGGCTGCATGTAATACTCATTTTCCACGCAATTCGCGCACGGGCCAACCTTCGAATACTCTCCTTCGAGGTGGTACTTTCGGACGCTGCTAAGAATCTCACCATGCCAAACTTCTTCGATTGACTGGGTTCTCAGGTCACCTAATGGCACGACGCATTCGCTGTCAAGACAGCACAGCCCCACCCTGCCATCCCAGCAAACGTACATGCTGTTCCATAGCTGCTGACAAGGGTATCGAATGCCTAGAGACCCATAATTCGACAAGAGCGAGTTGTCGACGGCCCCGCCCCAGTTGTGAATCATGCAGTAGATGGCTACGTGGTCCGAGATTGGGCCGAAGAGCTTTCTGAATTCATCTAATTCGTCGTAGTTTGCCTGTTGATGTCTGAATCGGACTTCCAAGACCGGCGTCCTTGACCCCATTCTTTTCTTCGTATCGTGAAGCAGCTGCACATTATTCTTCAAGACGGCGAAATTTGACCTATGGATTTTCTTGTACGTCTCGGGTCTTGCCGCGTCGATGCTTACGCCGATGAAATCCAGTCCTGACGAGACTATCTTTTCTGCCTTCTCGGGCGTGAGGGCTATAAGATTTGAAACTGTGTATACGTAGGGAAATCCTTTGAATTTTGCATACTTCACCCGTTCCGGGTAGAACTTGTCAAGCAACGGCTCACCAAGACCAACAATTCCCAGCACCTCTATGCCCATGTCCGCCACGTTGTCGACAATCTTCTTGTAAAGGCGGAGGTCCATTATTCCAGCCGCTCGGTCCATGGTCGAGTGCGGGCAGAAAATGCATGATTGGTTGCAATACGACGTATTCTCGATTTGAACGCACGCCGGTTTCGCTTCAAGGACCGCCATTCTCTTGCGCATGTGGCGCCTGTATAGTGTATGATAGACTGGATTCGACCGAATCGCTCTGCTGCGTAGTAGTTCAAAGGTGAACTTTTTTATCCTGTAATTGTATAAGATGAGATTGTCAACCCTGTTCCTCAGCGAGATTGCGTTTCTCGCATTCAGGGGTTCAAAGCTATGATATTCCTTTCCGAATATTTCGTCCGGGTCTTGGCGGAGTACGACGCTAGTGGACGGGTCGAATATCTCTTTCCTCGTGTGAATCGGAATCCAGGACGCACTCGCCTCAACTGTCAACGGCAGCTATTTCTTTCAGAACCGCCTATTTTAATGGTTCCTCCCGCCATTCTAGTTCAGACAGTAGTTTTCGGACGATGAGGATGCGATTCGTCGGTGGGCTATGAACTTCGGCTTGTCTCTAGGTCTTCTATGCTCCAAATTCATCGAAAGGCCAGGTTAAAGCTAGTATAATCCTGATTTTATGGTTCCGGAATACTCTATATTTCGGCTATTCTCGGGGCGCAGGAGCAGGCATACCACGACATCTCCAACTTCCTCCCTTCGCGTTAGCCGCGTCACCTTGAACCATCTCTTTCTTCTCTTGCGGGAGACCTCTCGGCTGACTCCCTGAAAATTGGCAATTAGGTCGGCCGCTCTACGTTCATCGTTTATTCGAGCCTTTACTCCTCCCGAAGAGGCAACAACATAGCGGTTTCCGAATGACAATGTGAGAGCCAGCCGGCTGTTGGGTTACATAATCCCAAGACATTCTTGCATAGTCAAAAAGTAGTCATAGACGGAAGAAGAGTTACGGTCAGGACCCCATCGCCAGATAGTTATCACGCAAGACGTCTATTGTTTCAATTGTTTTATATTTCATCCTAATGGAGGCACCGGTTGGTCACGTCAACATCAATGCACTCAAGAGTCTTGCCTAGAAACCAAACACGAGGACTAAGTCAGGTTGGCATATTGCCAATATTCGCACAACCTAGGGCTCAACTCAGTTCACCCTCTCGAAAGGAAACCACAGCCACTTCTTGCGCACCGGGATGCGCCGAGCACGGCGTTTCGTGGCACCTGTGAAATTTTGTCAACGGCTGGTTCGACTTCAGAACTCTCTTCTGTGGATGGTAAAGAAATTGGGTCTCCCTCGGTCGTTTTTATAGCTGGAGGCCCGAGTACTTCAAGGGTGATCTGGGACAGTATTAGCAAACGATTTCTAACTCTTGGACTAGGACAGTCGGAAAACGGGCTCTTCTTCGAAGGAAGGTCAAGTAGAATTGCAGAGTCTACGACACTCTTGAAGCTTCCATTTGAGACAGGTCAAGGAGAGAGCGGCAATCCTGTTAGGTACATCAATCTCGTCGTTCTTTGGGTAGCAGCGTCAGTATTCCTAATGTTAGAACTTGTCAGACTCCGCCGGCGGCGCTTTGACTTACTGATTAGTGCAGGAATTCAGGGGGCTTTGTTTGGGCTATTTCTAAAGCGCGTGCATCTAGTCAAGAAACTGGTTTTTTACAAATTCGACCAATTCCCACCGAGGCGAAGCAACAGATTGTCGGACGTTCTTTACAATTTCCTAATCTCCTTGAGCGAAAGAGCCATTATCAGGTCTTCTGACGAAGTCTGGTTAATGCACAGATACTACAGGGCGACACTCGGCCATCTGACCGAACACAAAAAGATTAGGGTGATGCCTCCATTATACAGGAAACGAGACATTCTTCTAGCGACGAAAGAAAACTCTAGCACGCGAATCTGTTACGTTGGAGTCGTTCGAAAAGAGTCAGGGTTTCAGATAATATTTGAAGCCATGGCAAGACTCAAGAATCAAGGAATTGAGGTAATCTTCGAAATCATAGGAAAGCCGTATTCACCCGATTACCTAGGTACATTAGTCCATTCTGCCGAATCAATGGGAATTCGCCACCAAGTGCACTTTCGAGGGTTCATAGAAGACCCTGACCAGGTAAGGCTGTTGATGAGAAATTGTCTGTGTGGTCTAGCAATCTTCCCTGGTGGAAACTTGAACTACTCGAACTTGGCAATAACTGGAAAAACTAGAGAGTATCTAGAGGGAGGTCTTCCGGTCATTATTTCCAAATCAAGTATTGAAGCGGAAGATCTCAGGCTGTCGGGATGCGCACTGGTTGTAGATGACTCGTCCGACGAAATTGCATCATGTATCAAGAACCTAATGCTATCTTCTAATCTCCGCGAAATTATGAGAATGCATGCGATCGAATACGCTCAGCAACGTTCGGATGCCGCTTCCCTGGTGCAGGCAATTTATGACGTTCTTAGTACCAGATAATGATGCGACTGACCATTTTGAGGAAGAATGAGCTCATTGGAGTGTCATGCCTTCGCCATCGACTTGGGCGATTCGGCAGAAGCCAATCCCCGAAATCGACTCTTGAAAGGAATTTTTTGAATTTCGGATATACAACCAAGCGATTTGCAAGAGATCCCTCAATCAAAGACTCTCCGGCCTTCAGGCCGGAGGTAGTTCAGTTTATCAGAAAGTCGCAGAGACGTCGATGGCGAACTTGGCAACTGCCGGAGGCTCCATCTCACAGCTGGACTTGAACAGGTTACCGATACGCGGGATTCTTACCAGAATGAATTCGACACAGATGGGGCGGCTGCTGGTACAAGTGGCTCAGTTGACGATAGTCGCTAGGTTCTTCCCAAAATCTCTCTACGAACGGGAAGTACGCGAGTACATTCAGCGCCACAGGTACACGAAACCTTCCGTTGATATTGGTGCCAATACGGGGTACTTTTCTCTCTTGATGTCGAAGACGTCTCCCTTCGTTTTCGCGATAGAGCCGCTTCAACGAAACTGTTCAATCATTGCGCAGCTATGCAGGATATTCCGAGTGCGAAACGTTCGCGTCTTGCAGACCGCCGTGAGCGACAAGAATGGCTCCCTCGATTTTTATGTGAGGCCCGATAACATCGGGACAATTTACCAGGAGAAGTCGGCAGAGATTCTTAGGGTCCCGAGTCGAACACTCACCTCGCTCTTCAAAGATGCTCAAGGAATCAGTCTGATTAAGGTCGATGCTGAGGGCGCGGAGTTTGCCATATTGCGCGGGGCCGAAGACATGATGTCTAGAATAGATGAGTGGATTATCGAAATCCATGATCCAAAGGAGGAACCAGCCATATCTTCGTTTCTCAAGGACAGGGGATACAGCTTTTACAACATATCCCCAAGTCACCTCGTAGCTTCAAGACAGTGACTCGTATCCTACGATTCGGAGAAGGGCCGGCCAAGTTCCCTCCATTTGTATGCTGGGAGCGTTGCGCCCATAATCACGTACTCCAAAGCAACGAGTCTTCTTGGCGCACCCTAAAGCCGTCCGTTCGGGCTCTCGCGAACAAGGCATGTCGAGACGATTCCAATGATAATGAGTGTTATGACAAGTGCCGACGACAATCCCAGCGCAGACAAGTATAGCTTGCCTATAGAGGGACCTGGGAGTATGCCCCCGTTCGGCGCGACTCGGTAAGGGGCGGCGTATCCTACCACAGCTGCAAGGCCGTTGCCTATCCAAGGCGCCAACGGAAGCAAGTAGAGAGGGAGCAGAGAATTTGTGACACTCGACAATAACGCGAGCATGCTTAGAGCCCAGAAAAGCTTACCATTGACCGCTTGGTTCGTCGCGAGGATGCAAAGGAAAGGCAGCGGCCAGATGAAGAAATTCTCCCCTACTAACCGGTAGAATAGTAGGACGACGAGAACCGGGACTGCGAAGCACGCGGACGCGAGTTTGAGGTCAAACCGGCGAATTCGTTTAGCCATGAGATAGTAGATTGGGATAAGAGATCCGACGATGAGTAAGGCGGAGATGGTGCTCGGATCGAATCCCGGCGAGACCACCAGGGTGAACACTGTCCAGAACGAAAGGCCTGAATAGGCTGCAGGGCTTGCAGAGGGACGCACCAGACCCGCGACGAAGCCAGCAGACTGGTATAGAGATGGGAGGTACAAGACCAGCGCGGAAACGATTAGAGAGCCCGCGGCAGCTGCCAACCCATTCAAGCGCGACCTCTTCCACGCCATCAACAGAATCGGGATAATCAGAACGAGGGAGTAGGCCTTGAGTGCAATCGAAACGACGTCGGCTACTGAAGCAAACCGGAATCTTCCTTCTACCGCCAAGTATAGAGCAGCGACGCTGAACAGCACGGGTAGCGTATCGAAGGTCCCCCAGGCCGATGAAATCCAGATTGTTAGTGGATTCAGAAACCAGATGGCGCCGGCATAGGTCGCCTTCTTGTCGTCATTGGAGTCTCTGAGAACCAGTCTGTAAAGCAGGACAGCTATGATTGCGTCCGACGCTATCAAGGGAAGCTTCACCAAGAAGTCAAAGAGCATCCCGGGGACGAGCTCCACCCCCGGAACTCGCAGAGAAGGAGCCAGTGTGCTCACCTGAATGGTAGTGTTCGGAATTATTCTCGACATCAAATCGAAGGCGATGGTTGCGGGGAACGCAAACAGGAACAGAGAGTAGTGGTAGATTGAGAGGTAGTCCAAGGCGGATTCTTTGCCGCTCACGACACTGGACCCGAAGAAATACCAGGAGTAGACATCAAGGGGATGGGCGAGAAAGGGGGCCAAGACTAGCCTTATCGCAAGTCCGACGGTCATAACTGTCCTAAACTTCAAGGCGGACTAACCATCCCCTTCAACTCTCCATTTCTGTCTCGCGACGCTTCTACCAGGACAAGCGAGCTCAATTGTTCCCTCGGTAACCAGGTTTCGGGTCGAACGTCAGGGCAACCCATCGCCTGGCTTTCTCTTTATAAGTAATAAGCAGAACGGGGGGTCTGTTGAACTGGGCGGGAAAGCGAGTTCTCGTCACGGGCGGGGCAGGCTTCATTGGCAGCAATCTTGTCGATAGGTTGCTCAACCGTGGAGCCTCGGTTACGGTCGTGGACAAGCTCATGCTTCAATCGCAGTCGACTTCCTGGACGATGAAGGCCAGCCGGCTGCAATCCATTTACAAGCTCCACGGGTACGCCGAGGTCCCTCTCGAGTTGCTCGACCTCGCTGTCGAGAAGGAAAGATTTCAACTGATTGCCCAGAAACACGACGTGCTCTTCCACCTCAGTGCGCTTTTCGGCGGTAGGGAGTTTGTGGACACTAGGCAAGCAGACTGTTCCAAGATGTTGGCCGTTGATCACAACGTAATAGAGGCGGCGGCGGAGGCTGGGGTTGAACGCTTGCACTATGCCAGCTCTGCTTGCGTATATCCGGATTCGCTACAGAAGGATCGCACCTATCTCCTGAAGGAAGATGACATCCTTAGCACTGGCGAGGGGTGGAAGAGCAGCGACAATTTGTACGGCTTCGCGAAGCTCATGGGAGAGCTTCAATGCCTGGTCTTCCACACGGAAAAAGGGCTCAAGACATCGGCGTGTCGGTATCTTACCGTCTATGGGCCTGGGGAATTCGACACTTCCCACGCGATATCTGCGCTCATTGAGAGGTCGCTCGCTCGAGAAGATCCATTCGTAATCTGGGGGTCTGGTCGGCAAGAACGGGGGTTTACTTTCGTCGACGACATAGCCGAGGGGTCAATCCTGGCAGTCGAGAAGATTGATGACGGGACTGCGGTGAATCTTGGCTGGGACAAGAGGTACGCTATAGCGGAAGTCGCCAAACAAATCCTCCAGATATCCGGGCATCATCCCAAGGAGCTTGTTTTCGACAGGAGTAAACCTGAAGGCCCTTACAGCCGAGCCCTTGACATATCTCGAGCAAAGAAGCTATTGGGGTGGGAACCCAAGGTGGATTTGAACGAAGGCCTGCGCAAGACGATAGCTTGGCACCAGGAACTTAGGAAGGGCTAGGCGCTTGCCGCGGGACAGAAGCTTGAGGATCAAAAAAGTCTCAGTAATAGGACTCGGGAAGCTTGGGCTTTGCTTGGCGGCCGTCCTCGCTGAAAGCGGATTTCAGGTGAGCGGCGTCGATGTCTCCAAAGAGACGGTAGAGGCCGTCAATACATGCGAACCGGCAATCTTTGAGCCTGGCCTGAAGGAGCTGATGCGATCCGTAAGGAATCGTCTTAGCGCGACGGACAACTGCGAGAATGCTGTAGTTAACTCCGAAGTGACTTTTATAGTTGTCCCAACACCCAGCGATAAAGAAGGAGGTTTTTCCCTGAAATACGTCAAGCAGGCCATGCACGACGTCGGCCTTTCTTTGGCAAAAACGAAATCATACCACCTCGTGGTGTTGACTAGCACGGTGATGCCGGGAGCCATGGATAAGACAATACGTCCTGAGCTGGAAGCAGCTTCTGGAAGAACTTGCGGGAAGGAATTCGGATTATGCTACAATCCAGAGTTCATCGCGTTGGGGGATGTTTTGAACGGTCTCCGAAAGCCCGACTTTGTTCTCATCGGGGAGTCTGATCCCAAGGCTGGGGCGCTCTTGGCCAGTCTGCAAGAGAGAATCTGCACCGTGTCTCCGCCTATGCGTCGGATGAGCTTTGTGAACGCTGAGATTGCAAAGATTGCAGTAAATTCCTTCGTAACCATGAAGATAAGCTTCGCCAATACCCTCGCTGAGCTAGCCGAGAACGTTCCTGGCGCTGATGTTGACACGATTACGTCTGCCGTGGGAGAGGATAAGCGAATTGGCGGGGCGTACCTCAAGGGTGCCCTGGGTTTCGGCGGTCCTTGCTTCCCCAGAGACAACATAGCTTTCGCCCATTTTGCTAGAGGCGCGGGTGTTGCGGCGCCGTTGGCTGTCGCAACTCAAGACATCAACTTGCGGCAGGCCTCCCGACTCGTCAGTCTCTTGAAAAATGAAAGGATCAGACCACCCGCAAAGGTCGGAGTACTGGGACTTGCCTACAAGCCGAACACCAATGTCGTTGAAGCATCTCAGGCCCTGATTATTGTGCAGGAATTGGCGAACGCCGGTTTCGAAGTCCGCGCGTATGACCCCGCTGCGATTGAGAACGCGCGTCCTGTCCTGCGTGACATGGTGACTTTCGAACGATCCGCGAAGAATTGCGTCACGAAGTCTGACATTTGCGTATTAGCCACGCCTTGGCCAGAGTTCAAGCGCCTGGACCCGGCCCTTTTCAAGAACAAAACTGTGGTCGATTGTTGGCGATTCTTTGGGACGCTGACCGTCAAGCAAGCAAGAAAAAATATCGTGGTCGGGAGGGCTTTGTCACGAGACCCGACAAGAACGTAGTTAGATTAGCATTAGCCCAGACCTCGTCGAAAATCGGCGATGTCGAGCGAAACACTCGAGACCATCTCAGAATCTTGAAGAGGCTTGATGGTTCAGACGTCAACATAGTGGCCTTCCCTGAGTTATCGCTTACTGGCTATCTAATCAAGGACGTTGCCTTTGAAGTCAGCGACAGGTGTCAAGAGGCTTTGGCGGAAATCTCATCGTCTGTCGCAAGAAACCAACGATGCATTGTCGGCTACGTGAGAGAGAATAAGCCAGGGCTAATTGAGAATGCCGCTGCTGTGGTAGGTACAAATAGAATACTCGGCAGCACGGCAAAATTCTATCTTCCAACGTACGGCCTGTTTGAGGAAATGAGGTACTTTTCCTCCGGTCAGCCGACAAGAGACCTGAAGGTCTTCAGCATCGGAGCCTGCCGATTCGGAGTCATTGTATGTGAAGACGCTTGGCACCCGGAGCCCGCCGAAGCGCTGGCTAGAATGGGTTGCGACATCATCTTCTGCATCTCGTCCTCGCCAGCGAGAGGCATCCACATGACGAATAAGCGCAAGGAGCTACCAATTGAGCTCCAGTGGAAGACGCTGCTGGGCGCGCACGCGCTGATGAACAACGTCTTCATGGTCTTCGTCAATAGGGCGGGCGCAGAAGACGAAGAGTTCTTTTGGGGAGGTTCGATGGTCATCTCACCCAGCGGAGAGGTCATGGCAAGCGCGAAACGGTTTAGGGATGATCTCACAGTTGTCGACGTGGACCTTAGAGAGGTCGCCAGATCGAGAAGATTCAGCTCGTTCAAGGATCACAAGGAGAGATTTCACAGAGTGTTGGAATCACTTTGAGCCAGAAGTTTGAGAACTCGGTTCCGCAAGAACTGAGAATTGATGCGGCTGCTGTTGTCAGCTACCTCCAGCGGCGTCTAAAGACCTTCATTTTCGAGCATTCAGAGACGCATTCCGCCGTCATCGGTCTCAGCGGCGGAGTTGACTCGTCAGTGGTGGCAGCGTTGACATTGCGTGCCGTCTCAAGTAGAAATGTGCGCTTCTATTATCTGCCCAGCAAGAGCACTTCGAATGAAGATGAGGAGGATATGGCGGAGTTTGCAAAGTGGCTTAAGATACCTGCCGGGAACCTCAAAGTCGTCAAAATAGATGAACCTGTCCGGTTACTCGGAAAGGCGGTGGGCGCGAATCAGGGAGACCGGCTGCTCCTCGGCAACGTCAAGGCGCGCGTGAGAATGATTCTGCTTCATGCTTTTGCCCAGAAACACAAAGCCCTGGTAATCGGTACAGGGGACAAATCGGAGATAACTATTGGCTATTTCACGAAGTTCGGAGACGGCGGAGTCGACGTCCTTCCCATTGGGGATTTGTACAAGTCTCAAGTGAGGCTACTCGCAGCTCATCTCGGTTTGCCAGCGAGAATCTACCAAAAGCCTCCATCCCCAGGTCTCTGGACAGGGCAGTCTGCAGAGACGGAACTAGGGATGGATTACTTTTTGCTAGATCGTATCCTCTTCCATCGCTTTGACCTTTGGGAAGACGAGGAATCAATCGCGGAGAGTCTTTCAATACCTCGTGTCCAGGTGGAGAGGATAATGCGGAAGGTGAGGCGAACCCAACACAAGCGGTACCCGCCAGAGGTCTTCAAACTGAGCTTTCGCGCGCACGGGTCCGACTGGAGGTACCCACGGGAGTGGATGTCGTGAGGCTGAAGGACTTCGAATCAGGCGTACTTGATATCTGCCAAGTAAGAATCAAGAAGCCTATTAACGGGTCGCAACGCGTGCGGCTTGACTCTTCTACCGTCTTTCAGGCGCCGTGTAATAGTTCAACTGGTCAATGATGATGTCTTTAACCGACCGGTGTGTAGAGAATCCGATGGTCTCCTTCGCCTTGGTCGTATCCGACAACAGTAATGGCACGTCCGCGGGACGAAACCGGTCCTTGTCGAACTCAATTGAGATGGCGCCCTTACTGGTCTGAAGCTTGATTCCTCCATCTGAAGACGAGAATTCTATCTTTCCGTTGAGCATGAGATCGTCAATTCTGGATGCTCGAAATGACTTCCCATATCTCGTCAAAGCGATCTCCTCGGCGGGCTTCTTGATGGACTTGGTTTGCTTCGCAGTTGATAGGGCTTGAATCTCATAACCTGCTTCTTCTAAGGCCCATAATATGTAGGTCAGGACCGAGTTGGTCCTCTCAGAACCCAGGTTGTAGACGTCGCCTTTCGCCCCCTTGGCTGCTACTAGTTTGTATCCCTCTATGATGTCGTCAATATGGCTCCAATCGCGAAAAGCATTCACGTTGCCGATCAATATTCTATTCGTGAGGCCGTATCTTATTCCGACTACCTGCCGAGCGATTGTGGAAGTGACAAAAGTCGCGCCCCTGCGTGCTCCTTCGTGATTGAAAGACCTGGCGACGATGTTTCGAAGGCCATAGCTCCGATTGAAGTTCAACGTGATATATTCACCGTAGACCTTTGTAACTGCGTAGGGAGACATTGGGCGGAGGGGGTTTGTTTCTTTGATCGGGAGTTCGGGTATCTTGGTTGGGAAAGGAAATATGTGGCCGTGTTCCTTGAGGTATCGATCAAGTTGCATTTGTGACGATATTACCAGACCGTACTCTTCACTGGAACCGGCAAAGATGAACGTCGAGTCGATTTTGTCTTTTATCCTCATCGCCTCGAGCAAGTTCGTGGTGCCGGCAGCGTTGGCCTGGAACGTTTCCAGGGGGTTGATGAAAGAGCGCTCGACGAAGCTTTGGGCTGCCAAATGGAAGATGTAATCGGGTTGGGATTTGTCTAAAACCGACAACAAGCTGGTGAGGTCTTCGACGCTTCCCTCCATTGCATGCACTTGGCCTTGTATTTTGAGGTCTGATAGCCCTCTGCTTATGTTTCCGTCAGAACGTCTTCGGACGAGACCATAGACATGAGCGCCATCGGCTAATAACGATTTAGCAAGGTAAGGACCTGCAAAACCTGTAATTCCGGTGATTAGGATGCGGGCGTCCTTGAAGGCCTGCTTCAAGCTAAACGCGCTCGGCGGGTCGTCGTTATAAGAACGTGACTGCCCCTGACATGCCATCTGGTGAATCTCACTGCTCCGAGAGTGAGTTTGTTTGCATCATTGTTGCTTGAGATGACCGCGCCTCGAGCCTCGAGATTATTGGGGACTCTCTGATGTAGGCTCTCATTTCTAGCTGCCTCGCCGTCTGTCTTTTTTTGCTGTCATATCTTGATAGGGACGATCCTCGGAACGCTGTCGCCTTGCTCAATGTATGTCCTGTGCCAAATGATGAATACTATGAGCGAGAAGATCAGCTGTGCGTTGGTATATGGGTCGGACAGTAGCTTTGCCATCTGCTGACCGTCGAAGAAGCTCCGAGTTGTCTCAGAGTCTCCTAAAATATTCTCGCTAATCTCCTTCCAGGTCCCTCCGAACCAGTCGCTGATGGGCGAACCGAATCCCTGTTTCTCTCTGTTTGCAATCCTCGACGAGACGAGACCTTTTGAAACCGCCATTTTCTTGAAGATGTACTTCGTCGTCCTCCCATTCATCTTCAGGCGGGACGGGATAGTCTCGACAATCTCGAAGAGGAGGTGGTCCAACAGGGGCGACCTCACCTCCAGGGACGCGGCGCTGCTCATCCGGTCGACCTTCACCAGCATCCCTTCCGACAGCGGACCCTTAATGGCAACGTAGTCGATCGCGTCCAGCGGGTCCTTCCCCTCCATCGGCTTCCCGATTCTTCTGATGTAGCCGTAGGCGTCGGTGGGCGGGTGCCTGGCCACCAGCTCTCGCGAGTACAGCCTCCTCAGCCCTTGCTGGTCGAGCTGAGTCGTCCTCATCGCGTATCTTTCGAGCGGGGGCTGGTCAGCATATCTCTTGCTCTGGGCGTGGCTCGCCATTTTCTTGAGATTCGAGTCGACGGGGATACGCGTCACGAGGTTCAGTCCAGCCTTTCTTACGGAGGCTGGCACTTTCATGTAGAGCGAGTAGACCGAGGGGTCCATCATGTTGGGATAGCCCATGAACAGCTCGTCTCCTCCGTCGCCGCTCAGAGCCACTTTGACGTGCCTCCGCGTGGCCTCGGACAGATAATACGTCGGGATGATGGAAGAGTCGGAGAAGGGCTCGTCTAGGTGCCACACGAGCTTGGGAAGAATCTCGAAGGCCTTGGGCTCGACGTGAAGCTCGTGGTGGTCGGTTCCCAGGGCGTCAGCGACCTCCTTCGCGTAGGGGAGCTCGTTGATAGAGTCGAACCCGACAGAGAAGGTCTTGGGCGGCTGCTTCGAAAGTCTGGCCATCATCGAAACCACCACGCTGGAGTCGATGCCCCCGCTGAGGAAGGCCCCGAGCGGGACGTCGCTCCTCAGCCTGATCCTGACCGCCTCTTCGATGCTAGAGTAGAGCCGCTCGATGAGGGCGCCCTCGTCTGCCTCTCGCGCAGCGAAGTCGATGTCCCAGTACCTTCGCAACGTGGCCCGCCCGTCCTGGAACGTAAGATAGTGGGCGGGCGGGAGCTTTGAGATCCCCTCGAAGATGGTCAGGGGCGAGGGGATGTAGGAGTAGGTGAAGTAGTGGTCGAGGGCGTCGAGGTTGATTTTCCTCTCGAACTCTTGGTTGCAAAGTATCGTCTTCATTTCCGACCCGAAGAAGATGCGCTTGCCCATCAGCGAGTAGTATAGGGGCTTCTTCCCGAACCTGTCGCGGGCGAGTAGTAGGAGTTTCTTCCTCCCATCCCATATCGCGAAGGCGAACATCCCGCGGAGCCGCGAGAGGAACCCTTCCGGCCACTCTTCATAGGCATGGACTATCGTCTCGGTGTCGCTCTCCGTGTAGAAGCGATGGCCTTTCGATTCGAGTTCCTTCTTGAGTTCGACGTAGTTGTAGATCTCCCCGTTGAAGGTGATCCAGACCGAGCCGTCCTCGTTGTGGACCGGTTGACCGCCCGTCTTGAGGTCGATGATGCTGAGCCTGTCGTTCCCCAGCCCGACGCCATCGTCGATGAAGTAGTTCGTTTCGTCGGGCCCTCTGTGCTTCTCGACCTCGCACATGGACCGAAGGAGACTCTTGTCGGAGAGGCCGATGAACCCACAGATTCCGCAGCCCAAGGAACCGGATTCGACCCCGGAACAGAATTAAACGTTACGTGCTTGGGCGCGTTCGGGGACTATCGCGCCTTAGGGGACCGTGTCGAAACCCGCCTGCTTGAAGTGTGGGTCAAACGCGAAGGCCCGGTGTATCCCCAGAGATCGCATCGTGACGAATGACGCGCAGTCTGTTAAGCTCCATGCCTTGTCCCTGCTCTGCCTGAATAGTCTGAGAGCCTCTCCGAAGCCTTCCTTTCCGACATACTCGATGGCGAGTATCTTAGATGCGAGAGATGCGTCGGCGAACTCCACTGCCTTCCCATGGCTGTGGGCGAACATGATCAGGATAATCGTCTCGTCAAGGACATAATCGGTCGTCACAAGCCCTCTGGCGCTGGATTCTAACGACCCGAGACCTTCCATCCAAGCGCGAGCTGGTTCGTGGCGTTCGTCCTTCTGGTCGTAGAACGCCTTGAAGGCCGAGGTATCTATGAAGACGCGAGAACTCATCAAGTGTAAAGGACCTTGTCAATCTCGTCTACCTTGACCTTCACCTTGAACCCGAAAGGCTTCAGTTTCACGAGGGGATCGTCAGCAACATTGCTCGAGGAGAGCGCCCACTCGACGATAGCGGCCTTCGCCGCCTCCTTTATTGTCAAACCCTTCGATTTGGCGCTCGATGCGAGCATGTCGTACTCCTTGGGCTCGAGCTCGGTCTGCACCACTTTCCTTTCGGCCATGTGCAATTACATCTAGATGTCACATTTAAAGGTTGCATTTGGCGTTACTTGGCACGCGGAGTTTATACCTTTCTCGGCCCTCGCACATGGACTGGAGGAGCCCCTTGTCGGGGAGGCGACGAACGCGCAGATGCCGCAACCCACATTCGTTTCAAGCGGTCGGAGAAGTCAAACATTGTGAGGAGAGGGGGCTGGCGGAGGCGGCCGAAGGCCTCTGTCCGGACCGGGGTCCCTCCTGCTTGATGTTGAGGAGATTCCATTTCCCCGTGTCTTTTTTTTGCTCCCGCTCAAAACGTCAGTCGGGGCTTGCTGTTCCGTGCTCCCTAGGCTTGGCCATGTCGTCCCAAGGGCTGCACAGCTCCGCAATCGCGGCTTCAGGCGAAAGGCAGAGAAGCTAGGAATACGGGGATAGACTTCCTGTCGAGCGAGACGTATTCCTTAAGGTGTCTTGGCCTCGCCCCCTTCTTGAAGCCCCATTTCACTTCGAAGCCGCACTGCCTACGAGGCGCCCTTCCCTCTAGCGCGATGACATCCACCTCGCTTCCATTCCTCCAGAAGTAGACGGGTTCGCCTCGCCTCTCGAGGTGCGAAGCCACCGTTGCCTCTACGATTGCTGCCTCATCGCCAGGCACCCCGCAATACTCGGCGAGCGTCTTGTAGACGAAGGGGTCTGTGACATGAATCTTCCTGTTTTTCCTGTGGTCGACTCTTCCGTCGGGCCGGATGAGTTCTAGCTCCGTGGCCACGAGCAGGTCCTCGAGGGTCTCGACGTAGGCGCGGGAGGTATGGGGCGAGGCGATGGACGTGGCCTTGGAGATGCTCAGCCAGCTCAGAGGCGTCCCGCGCGACGAAATAACATAGGCTATCACTTCCTTCATGAACTTCTCGCTCCGTCCTGCGCGCAGCCAGTCGCCTCTCAGGCCGTCCAGCAATGCCTTCCCCGGGTAGCTTTCAGCGCTGTTGGGGTCGACCATCCTCATCATCGGGAGCGGGAAACCGCCCGTCTCGAGGTACTTCGTGAATAGCACACCGAGGGACTCGGAGTGTATCTCGTTTGCCCTTATCGACTCGGCAGAGCGCGAGAGGTCGTCGATGGCAACGGTCTCGGGCCCAGAGAGCGAGCTGCAGTAGGAGCGGAAGCCCAGGGGGCTCAGCACGACATCGGACCCGCCCCCTCTCCTTCCCGGAAAGTTCTCTGACTGGCGCAGAAGCTTGAGGCTCGCAGAGGCGGTCACTGTGACGACGTCGTGGCTGAAGAGACCAGAGTCAATCCTCGACTTTATCGCCCTCCACCAGTCTCGGACGAACGTCACCTCGTCCAGAAACAGGAAGGAGGTTGCCCCCGGGGCGCGCGCGTCTCTCGCAGACCTGTAGGAATCGAGGACCTCTCCGAGCTCCTTGTAGTCGGTGAGTTCGTCGCAAGAAAAATAGAAGACCGAGGAGGGAGAGGCGCTCGTCCGTCCTCTTCCTCCCTTGATGAGATGGTTGATCAGCAGCTTGACCAAGGTGGTCTTTCCGACCTGCCTTGGGCCGTAGAGGAAGTTGAGCGAGAAGGGCTTGAGAGAGAGCGCCCACGTCTCTTTTGGAATCCACCTTACCGGTGACTTTTGCCAGCGTTCGTAGGCGTAGTCCTCCTCGCTCCTCCACCATGGGTTGTACCGCTCCATGAGCATCGTCGTTGCCATACAATATATATATGCATTTGCAATTAATTGCACACTCATAGTGCCCAGAAGCCAGCCCTTGCGTGCGCGGGTTTGCCATAGGATGGCGAATAAGCGAATCGAAAGGCGCGTGCGCGCTTAAATATTGATTCCATGTATCGTGTGTTGAACATGAAGACTATCACGATATCGGATGAGACCTACAAGAGGCTAGAGTCCATCAAGTCTGGTAGATCCTTCTCCGCGACGATTGACAGCCTGATTTCCGCGAGCGTGGGGGAGAGAATTGACCGCCTCATGAGGCTCGAATCATACAAGACCGGGAGGGAAGACGAGTTGTCTAAAATCGTTGAAGGCATCAGGAAGCGCACGAAGGCAAGGCCTTCTTGAGACTCATCCTGGATACGAGCATGCTCGTGGCGTTGCGCAAAGGCGACCCGCGAGCTCAGCGCGCCCTTAAGGAGCGGAGGGAGAGCGCCGATGAAATCGGCGTGAGCCGGCTCACGGAGTACGAGCTGCGCCTAGGAGCAAGCTATCTCTGGAAGAAGTACGGCGATGCCAGAGAGTCAGCTTGGTTGGACGATGCGTTAGACTGGCTGACCATCTACGAAATCGACGGAGAGGTTGTCCGCAAGGCGGCGGAGGTGCAGGCCGAAGCTCTGATCGGGGGCGAACCGCTGCCTGAGATGGACTTGCTAGTGGCGCTGTCAGCCAAGCCGGGGTCTCAACTCTTGACATTGGACGATGACCAGCTGAGGATGAAGGAGAGATTGAAGGCGAACGGCGTGCTGGTGGAGACGGCTTGACAAGGTCGACATAGGAACTAATCAGGTTGACTCCAGCCGCCATCAGGAACATTCTGACTCCTGCAGTCTACCATGGTAAACGATGACCAAGTCGATGCCTGTAGCCACGAAGCTGACGAGAGAGGAGGCCGGGCGCATAGAAAATATCGCGAGAGAATATGGCTCTTTGCACAAGAGCGAAGCGATCCGGTCAGCTATCAGGCTTTACATCCTCCTGCTGAGCCTTCCATCTAGAGATCGGTTTTGAGCCCTCCAGATTGTCAACGAGCTGGTGGCACCGAGCAAGGCATCTTCGAGCGAGCTGATTGAGGAGGCGCACCGAGAAGAAGGCTCTGCGTGAGCTGCATTTCGAACCCAGGGTGCTGATGAAGCTCTTCAACCATGAAGAGGATGGTGAGAGGATCGTCGATGTAGTCTAAACGATTGACGAAGATGGCGCAGGCGCTTCTTCGACTGCCTGCACTTCGGCTCGTTCACATTTACCATGCGACCTCGTAACAGATTGTCAGCGAACCAAGGCCTCTTCTCTTGGACCCATAGACTCGGCCAAAGAGACTTAAAGCCGGCAGTAAGCGCCGAGTCAACGGGGCGGGAGACGCAATAGCCAACAGCATGACTCATGCGCCCAAGTCCGACCTTGGAACACGGGCAATTCAGAGGCTTGCCTGATGGACCTCCGAGGTATCTCTCGCTCCGCCCTCTCCAAGTCAGTCATCCCACGGAATCTGACCTTGGAGGCCAAGTCATTGTTGCTTGTCCTCTCGGCGTTGGCTGCGCTTTCCGCATTCAGGGCGTACGACTATTGGGTCACCGGATTTTTCGTCTCAGACGAATACGGGTACGTCACTTCCGCTCTGCAAGGCACGTCAGCAGTCCCTGACAGGTGGTTCTTCGCTTGGATGAACATCGCGATTTTCCGCGCTTTTGGCATAAATAGCATTGACGCCTACGCGTTCTTCCTTCCTTTCTATCTCTTCTTCTGGAGCGGTCTCACCCTTGTCATGGTGTTCCTCGTCCTCAGGCTACTGGGACTGAGCGGCAGA
Organism: uncultured Nitrososphaerota archaeon; assembly: GCA_963820505.1. GTDB lineage: Archaea > Thermoproteota > Nitrososphaeria > Nitrososphaerales > Gagatemarchaeaceae > Gagatemarchaeum. Next base: position 312,177 of record CAWFZY010000005.1, read on the forward strand.
GCTATCGCGCTCACGCTCCTCTCGTCGATTTTCTTGGTCGCCTTTTCCCTTCTCTCTCTGGGCTTTCTGACAGAAACGCCAGGCCTGGCTCTCGCGATGGTAGGAGTCTACTTCATCCTCCGATATACCAAGGCAAAGACGATCCGTGGTCGGGCTATCCTTGCTCTCCTGTCTGCGCTGTTCTTCTCGGCTGCCACTGGGACAAGGCAGCCGTACGTCGTCTTCTCAGTCGGAGGAATCTTCATCGTGCTGCTCGCCGAACTTAGGCTGAGCGATACAGCATACAGGCGCAATTGGTTTCATGTCGCCATCCCGACAATGCTCTTTGCCGTCCCTGCGATTTTCTTCCTTCAGTACCCCACCGGCTTGTTACTGAATACGCTCGTCCCTCTTGGAAGCTCTTTCGCGAATTCTCTCTCGCAGCTCTTCGCCGTCGGCGGCGCTCACAAATCCGTCGTTGTCGCCAACGGCTCTCTTACTTCGCCATCGGTGCTGAGCGCTGCCACGCCGGGTCGTCTGCCCGAAACCGCTGGCGTATTCCTTCTGGGGCTCGGCCTGGGTTGGACTCCGATACTCTTCTTCGTCGGCGCGGGCGGAACGCTTTTTCTTGCCTGGGCGATGATGCGGGGCAGGAGCCTTGAGCGCGATGTCGTCCTCGCCCTCAGCATCCTCGCCTTCACTTCGTATCTGGGTGTCTGCTACCTTGTCTCCTGGGACCCGAGCTATTTGACCTTCCTCCACTACTCCACGGTGATTCGATTCTCGAACACCGCATTGCCAGCATTCTTCCTCAGCGCACCGTTCTTCTTCTCCCGGTTCGTCAATACCCGAAGACGTGTCCTCGTCGTCTTCGGCATCTTGGTACTGTTTTCCGTTGTCTCTCTGAGCTCTTACGAGGCCTACGCCGCATCGAACCTCGGCTATGCGAACGCCAACCCTTTCCTCTTGAGCTATCGAACTCCCGCCGCTCAAGTCAGGGACTATCTACTCACGCAGCAGGGCACGGGTCAGTCGGTAGTGATGGGGGTGCCCGGCGGGTGGAGTCTCACCCCTGGGGTGCAGGATCTTCGAGCTGAGGTGGTCCCATACCTCAACCAAACACAGTTCATCCAGCAGCGCTGGACGAGGTTCTACCTGTACGTCCCCTCTAATACGGCCCCCTTGTCTAGCGAGTATCCTTACCTGGGGGACATTCTGAACGGCACCCAACTCGGGAACGTAAGCTATTCAGTGGCGGACACTCTCGTGGTGACCCAAGGCACAGGATTCTCGCTTGTCAGGGTGGACCTGGTGTGGAACCCGTGATGCAGCAAGACGACATCAAGGAGCTCGCCATGAGCAACGAAACCTTCAGTCCATCGTCTGGTCGGACCATCAACCAGGACAGCATCCTCAGAACCTTATTGAGCGGATGTTCCGTGGGCGGCGCTTGGCGAGCATGATGCAGCGGTTCGCGCGGATGCCGGCCGGCAAGAAGATGCTCGTCCTCGCCCTGGGGGCCTTTGCCGCCCTCTGCGCCTATAGGGCGTATGACTACTGGGTCACCGGCTTCTACGTGTCTGACGAAATAGGGTATGTCAACGACGCGATGTCGGGCACCATCTACGGAGATCGGTGGTTCTTCGGGGAGATGAACATCGCGCTCTTCCGCCTGCTGGACATAACCTCGGCTACAAGGTATTGGCTGCTCCTGCCGTTCTATCTCTTCCTCTGGGGCTCTGTGACGATTTACGTCTTCTACCGCATAATGAAGTTGCTCGAGTTCGACGAAAGGACCATCGCGCTTTCGCTCTTCTCGACCTTCTTCTTGGTGTCCTTCGTCCTTCTTTCGCTAGGATTCTTGACAGAGCCTGTCGGACTGTGCTTCGCGTTGGTGGGCGTCTACTTCATGATAAGATGGCTCAAGCAAGGGCATGAGAGCAGTCGGTCGGCGATCGTCAACCCGCTCGTAGCAGCGCTATCTTTCTCCGCGGCCGCGGGAACTAGAGAACCGTATCTGATATTCCCCGTGGCGTGCATCTTTCTGGTGCCGCTAATTCTTCGGACTCAGAATCAGAGTCTTCGGCATCTTCCAAGGGCGCGCAAGAATCAGCTGCTCGCGGTATCCGCCCTCGCATTCATCATTCCGAGCCTCGTCTTTCTTCAGTACCCAAATGGGCTGCTTTTTGGTCAGGTGACGCCGACTGCGCAAAGCTTTGCTGGCGGGATATCGCAAACCACACCGACCCCTCAAGCAAGCACGACTACCTCGGTGAGCACGATTACCTCGACGATAACAACAGTAGTTTCGAATACCACATCAACTCAGACCGTCACCACTACATCAACTCATACCCTAACAACGCCAGCTCCACAGCCCAACTTCTTGGCGAGGACGAGGCTCGGCAACACACTTTTGATATTCTTAGGTGGGATCGTTCTAGGCTGGGGACCTATCCTATTCCTCGTCGGAGCGGCTGGATTTGCGCTAATACTGATGTCCTTGCGGAAGGCGGACAGCTCGCGGTGGCTTGTCTTCCTTTTGGCTTTGTGTTCTTTGGGTTCGTACTTCGTCGTGTCCTTCATCTTCTCGACGGACCCGTTCTACTTGTCGTTCTCGAACTACTCGACGATAATCAGGTTTTCCGATACCGCGCTCCCCGCATACTTTCTATGCGCGCCGTTCATCCTGTCAGTTCTAGCGAAGAAGAACAAACAAGTTATCGGATTTGCTTTGGTGCTATTGCTCTTTGTGGTGGCTGCGGTTCCCATCTATGAGACTTATGCGTCATCGAACCTCGTCTCATACACTTCTTCGAACCCATTCGCCCTGAACTTCAGGACAGACGCCGTCGTAATACGAAACTATATCGGCGCTCACCCCGACGAAGGTCCCTTCAACATCCTAGGATATCCGGTAGGCTGGATCTTCACTCCAGGAACGGACATTCTGCCGTCGACCCATGTGTATGAGCTGGTTACCGGCACTTCCGTCCAGTCGATCTCCTACAGCAGCTTCATAGCGGACAGATGGAGCACAGTCTACATCTACTTCACCTCGGACATCAGCTACTTCAACTCGACAGCGCCCTATCTGCTTCCTTTGATTGTCCCGGGGGCGCGTCCAGGCAGCTATTCAGACCCGTTTACCGTGACCAGCAGCAAGACCGTATTGCAAGGTTCAGATTTCACCTTGATACAAGCCAATCTTTCTTGGCAATCAAGTGGCTGATGTGATTTTTTTTGGCCTCCACTTCGCTGCTATCGCCGTTACTCAAACGTCTCTCGGACGTCGCCGGCTCGAATCGGGGGCTCCCTAGGAAGGCTGACAGCCTCGACACACGCAGATACATTATTAGTCAAGCGCCCGAATATCCCGCAATGGGTTGTATCGAAGAGGCCTAAGGCTTCTCAGAACTCATCCCGCCCTAGTCTTCTCACTTCCGGCGGGAAGCGTAGGCATCATGAGAAAGCATGCGGCCATCGAGGTCGAGAAGTCTCGCGGACTCTACCGACATTCACAAGGTGCCCTCCTTGAAGATCTGTTTGATTCATACGAGCGCGAGTTGTGCTTTGAATACAAACGGTGCTTCCTCTACGCCCTGGTCAGGAACCGTAGGCCTCTCACAGTCGTCGAGACGGGAGTTGCTGCGGGAATCAGCTCGTACGCAATACTCCAAGCACTTCAGGACAATGGTCAGGGACATCTATACTCCATTGACCTTCCAGACACAGGCCTGCAACGCCCGCGCGTCCTGCCCAAAGGAGAGCCCACCGGTTTCCTCGTTCCTGGGTCGCTACGGAAAGGATGGACACTTAGAATGGGAGACAGCAAAACCGAACTTCCAAGGCTTCTGAGGGAGCTTGAGACAATCGACTTTTTTATTCACGATAGCTTGCACGAGTACGAGCACATGACCTTTGAGTACAGGGCGGCGTGGCCTAGAATCCGAAGAGGAGGCATGCTCTTCAGCGATGACGTTGACCGCAATGACGCCTTCCAAGACTTCTGCAAAGAGGTCGGCGTCCAAGGGACCGTCAGGGAGCACAAGGAAGAGGGCTACGTAACAAGAATAGGTTGGGTGGAAAAGCCATCCGCCCGAACAGGACGGTCAGGCCCGACGTAGCGTCTCTGCGGATACTCTGGCAAGCCCGTGAGAAGGCCGCGGCCTTTTTGGGCCTACAGGTTTGATCTGTGTCTAACGTCTATAGAGGTGCGTCGACGCCCTACTTTTCCTCTCGCGCTGTCCTCTTTCCGAGCGACGCGTCATACATCCCCCTGTATTTTGTCGAGACGCTTTCCCAGCTCAACTTTTCTGCCGCCTTCCGGCGGGCGGCGGCCATGGACGCGTCGTCGGAGGACAAGGCAGCCTCCACCGCAGCGGCCAACGACCCGGGATCCTCGCTCCTCAGGTAGTAGACAGCGTCCCTGTAGAGCGAGTACTTCTCCGCCGTATAGCGGGTTATCACCGGCTTGCCGAGCGAGAGCGCCTCAAGCTCCACGAGGCTGGGGAATGGCCACCTGAGGCTCAGGTGGCTCAGCACGACGTCCGCCGTCCGCATGTAGGGGTACACGTTGTCCGCGTAGCCCATGAAGATCACCGAGTCCTCGACGCGGGCCTCTCGTGCGAGTCCTCTCAGGAAGACCTCGTCTGGTCCGGCTCCTATCAGCAGCGCGGTCGCCGTCGCATGGGTGGCTCGGATCTTTTCCATCGACTGCAGGAGGAGGTCCTGTCCTTTCCGTCGGATCAGGCTCGCTGGAAACACCAGCAGAGGCCTCTTCTCTTCTTCACTCCCGAATATTTCCTCGTTTCGGACTCGGAAGGCCTCCGAAAGCGCGGTCACCCGCTGCGCATCGACGCCGTTCGGTATGAAATAGACGTCGCTCCGCTTCGGCAGGTATGCGGTCGCATTTTGGCTTATCGTGGATGTCGGCGAGTTCCGGACCACGGCTTTGGCGAGCGGCCTTTCAAATCTCCTGAGGAGCGGACTCTCGAAGAGTCGGCCGTGGACCGTGAAGACCTTGTTCATTCGGTTCGTCGTAAGCAACGAGAGGAAGTATGCGTTGGGCAGGTGAAAGTGCACGACGTCCCAGCTAAACTCCCTGTTGGCCTTCTCCAGCGTCCGACCAGCTCGCGCAAAGTCGGCAGCCATCAGGATCTGCTTTGGGAGAGTCGGCCAGTCCTTTCCGATCCTCAACGGCAAGGGGACAGGAAGAACCCTTTCAGGAAGGACCGTGCCGGCCAGCAAATCGCTGTTCATCGCCATCCACACGGACGAGCTCTTGGACTGCTGTCTCGCGAGTTCGAGCGCCACTTTCACGATGCCCCACGCCCGGTCAGAGACGACGACGTGCGCGATTCGGATTCGCTCATGATCCCCCTGCATCGCAGTTTGGTATGCGGCTACCAAATCAAACGGTTGGCTGATGCGTGGCTGCACGGATACATAAACGGAGTCCTGGGGGCAAGTGCATCCGCGGCCTCGCTTCACCGCCCGCAAGACCCAAAGCCTCAATTCTCCGAGCGGACCTGGACTCGCGAGCGAGAGTATCCATATTCTCATGAGAGTCGGACTGATTTCGGAGCGCTATTCGAATGAAGGCGGGGTGGGCCCGGAACGCTACAGTTGGGAGCTTCGCAAAGGGCTGGCCGAGATGTCTTATGGCGTATGCGACGTTGAATCAAGACCGTCTGCGCGGAGATTCGCGCTCGCGCTGAACGCCCTTTCCAAGGTTCCGCTGGAAACTCTTTCCCTTCTACCCAGAGTGGACATCCTGCACGCCACTGACCCATCGTCAGCCCTCGCCCTTCCACTGTGCGGGAAGAAGAGCGTTGTCACCTTCCACGACCTCATGCCCCTGCGCTACACGGGACGCCAGTTCTCGATGGGCGACAGGGTCTTTTCGACGTTCGTGTACAGGCTTTCGGTGCTGTGCGACGCGATGATAGCAGTCTCTGAGCAGACCAAATCAGAGTTGATTCAGGGGTTGGGAGTATCCGACCGGCGGGTAAGGGTTGTGAACCCGGGGGTTTCGAAGGCGTTCAGACCGATACCGTCGTTGAAGGGAAACGGCCCCGTCGTTGGCTATGTCGGGAGTCTTAACGCAAGGAAGCGGGTGGAGTACCTCATCAGAGGATTCCACCTTCTACGGACGAGGCACCACTCCTCCGCCAAGCTAGTCATCGTCGGCCGCGGTGACGAATTGCCGAACCTCAAAATACTAGCATCGTCTCTGCAGGTCGAGGACGCCGTGACGTTTCTCAGCGGCGTCACCGACGCGAGGCTCAATGAATTATACAATCAGATGAGCGTCTTGGTCATCCCTAGCGATTACGAGGGATTCGGCTTCCCCATCGTCGAAGCCCAGACATGCGGCACTCCGGTGGTCATCAGAAAAGACGCGCTGATTACCCCAGAGGTTGCCTCCGGCTGTGTGAAAGTGAGCACGGTGGAGGAATTAGCGGACAGACTAATGGGCCTCCTGACCGACGACCGTGAATCGAGAGAGGCTTCAGAGGCTGGCATGAGGAACGCCCAGCGCTTCAGCTGGTCGGAATGCGTTCGACAGACCGCGATGGTCTACGCCTCCGTCCTGTCAAGCTAGGCTACGAAACCTACGCAAGCCATTCGCGAACCAGCCACAAATCAATGGCTCGGGGCGGTCGCTTGGCTCGCCCTTCTCTTCGCATGCAGGAATCCCACGGTCTTGCCTGAAAAATACGTCCAGGGCTTGTAGACTTTGACCTCGAATTGGAGCTCCTCGAGCCTTTGCGCGATCTTCTCGGGGTTGCCGTGGTATTCGACGGTCATCTCGCTGATGCCCGTCAAAGTCTGCGGAGCCGCGCCGAGCAGGCACGGAAATTCACATCCTTCGCAGTCCATCTTCAGGACGTCGGCGCCCCCCATCTCCTGGACTGCGGCGTCAAGGTCCACGGTGGGCGCCTGAGGTTGCTGGTCGGTTTCAACTCGCCCGAGCTGCCCTTGAGACCCGACGGCCGCCTTGGTCACTACGACGTTCTTCAGCCCGTTTATCGCGATATTCATTCGGCACAGACCGAACAAGTCATCGTCTGGTTCGAACGAGTTGACCGATTTTGCGCCGCTGAGCGCGAAGAATATCCCCGAGTCCCCTATCGCGGCGCCGACATCCAGCACTCGCTTCCCCTTCACGTCCAAATCGCCGTACTGACCTCGGATGAAGGTCTCAAAGAGCGTCGAGAGGTCGCCGTACACGTTGTTTCTCACGATGAATCGGCCCTCCGAGTTTGGCACCGTTGCGAGATAGTGCTTCTCGTCGTATTTGTTTATCATAACGCCGTAACGGAAGGCGAACAGAATCACCGCGAGCTCATCGATGCTCGCGCTATCTGCGCGCAGACGGATGTCGGAGTTGGGAACTGCGAGAGCCTTGCCGTCAAAGGCCACGCCGTGGTTGCGCAGCTCTATGAGGTAGTAAAGAATCCTCGCGCTTCGCTTGTCGACCGTGAGCTCAAGCCTGTCGGGTGAAAACCGTATTCCGATCAGCGCGGTCTTTCGCAGCCCTAGTTCTAGCAGCAGGAATCCGCGCCGGTCGTCGACGATCGAAAGCAGGCCCTTCAAGAGAGCGAAGACCATCGCCGTCCTCGATCCAAGGTTCGCGAAGGCGGACTTCACTCGGATGGGCGCGACACGTAGGGGCTCGAACATTCGTCAGCGACTCTATATCTTGTCAAATCAGGTTGAAGGATTTATGTCAAGTGGGATAGAGTGCGAAAGGAACTACGCTAATCCGTCGCTTGTCAACTCCGCTCGTCTCTGCTATCGCGTCGCTCGTGTAGCCGCTTATCGACACCACTCTTTGGAAGAGCCTGAGGAGCGCCCAGTTCAACAGCCATATCAAGAAGGCGTCTGCCCTTCGAGCGAGGCCCGCTGAGAAGCCGACCTGTTCCCGGAGCGACAGGCGGTCGGTCACGTATATCACAGAAGTCGCGTGGTAGATCTGGCTCAGCGGAAGCAGCAAGAATGTGTGCAGGCCCATGTGTGTCAAGAGAACGTCGTAATGCGACTTCTTGAGGGCTCGGAGCGCGTACAGGGGCAGTAACATGCTGGAAAATGCCCTATCGCCATCAATCCTGATCTCTTCGCTCAGCCTGGGGAATTGAGCCTCTGTGGAACCTCGTGTGGAGACCAGGGTCATGGCGAACCGCCCTTGGAGGACGTACAGCAACTGCCTGAAGGCGATTCGACCTCCGCCCACCGAAGGACTGTCAAGCATGACCGCCAATATCTTCGAGTCTGGGCCCGAGATGCGAGAGAACGTGGCTTCCGCCGTGTTCCTTACTGAATCCAGAGAGTAGAATTTCTGGACGAACCTCTTGCCGTCCTCTGCCATCTGAGCGGCGGAGTCATACGAATTGAGGGTGTCCCTCAAGCTCTGCGTGAAGTTGTCCACGCTCGCGGCGCGATTGCTGCCCAGTGCGGCCAGGTGGATGAAATCGGAATACCCGAGGCCGTGGTACACGGGCAGGTCGTACGCCACCACGGGGATCGCATGAAGCAAGGCCTCGCCTATGGTGATGTTGAACCCCTCGAACGAGCTCGTCGAGACGTACACGTCAGAATCCTCATACAAGCGGGACTTTTCCTCTTCGCTGACAGGACCGATGAACTTGACGTTTGGGAGGTTCGCGGCCAGAGCTTGGCATTTGCTCAGGAGGCTCCCTCCTCCAGCCCATACGAAGGTATGCTCGGGAAGGCTTGCGGCCAGATCGACAAAATCAAAGGGTCTCTTGTTCGCTTCGACGCGACTGATCTGAATAATCTTCAACCGAACGGCGTGCCATTGTTTACCTTTTAGGCTTGTCGCAAAGAAAAATCTGTGGCGTCTCCTGTCCAGGGTTGGAACCTCAAGACTTAACACCTCCCGTGCGGAATAATGTCTGAGTAACGGTGTAAAAGGCGTGTACGCGCTCAGAAGGGCACGAGCCGCACTCAGAATGTACGGACCGAGGTACGTCGTGTCCCAGTTTCCGGTGGTGTGCAGCCTGTATTATCACAAGCTCTTCAAGGACTCGACGTTCACCTTTCAAGGCCAGGAATATCGTTACTTCTACCATCTCCACACCGCGACTTGGTTGCATGAGAGGGCCGTCGAGGTTCCGATAGCGTGGAGATTGGTCAAGTCGGCAGACCCAGGCGACGTCCTCGAAGTGGGTAACGTCCTTTCGCACTACTTTCCAGTGAGACACCAGGTCGTTGACAAGTACGACAAGGCGTCTGGGGTGTTGAATGCCGACATCGCTGATTTCCAATCAAGCAAGACCTTCGGGGCGATAGTTGCTGTATCCACTCTGGAACACGTGGGGTGGGACGAAACGCCTCGGGATCCGGAAAAGCCACTTAGAGCGGTGGAAAACATAAGGAGGCTGCTATCTCCCGGGGGAACGGCGTTGATCACCGTGCCCATCGGCTATAATCCAAACACGGACCGATTCATAAGGGAGCAAAGGATGTTCGACAGCCAGTCATTCATGAAGCGCGTTTCGAGGGACAACAGGTGGATAGAAACCAGCCTGGAAGATGCCCTGAGCGCCGAGTTTGGAAGACCATTCCCGTTCGCAAACGCTCTGGCTATCGGTCGCGTTGGAAAGTAAGAATCAGCCGAGGCAGACCGCCAAGCCGCGTCACTTTTTCGCGACGATGAGCATGAAATGTGGCGCGCGGGGATACCCAAAGTAGACTTCCTTCTGGATTGACAGCCGGCTGTTCGCGAAGAGGCTCCGAAAGAACTCTGCTCTGAGGGGGCGGCCGACGAGGGGCGGACGCCTCAGGACGCGCCTCAGGCCGCTCTGATAGGCTTTCGACTGGTAGATCGGGGTGAAGAGCCACTCGTAGAGCTGGTCCAAGTTCGATACCCTCCTCACGTTCAGGTACCAATTCTTGATCGGCAGCGTTACGCTCCCGACCACCAGTCCTCCCGGTTTCACGACCCTGGCCAGCTCGTTCATGGCCGTCTGTGGGGACGGGAGATGGACGAAGGTCTCCATGCAGCATGCGATGTCGAAGAAGCCGTCGGCGTATTTCATGCTCTCGATGTCCATCGGCTGGAATTCGATGTCATTCTCCACGCTCCTGCCCGCGGCTCTCTGTCGGGCTATCGTGAGCATTTCCTCCGAAATGTCGGTCGCATAGACCTTTCCCGCGCCGCCGAGGGCGAAGTCGATGGCGAACCGTCCCTTTCCTGTGCCCGCGTCCAGGATTATCTTGCCTTTGGTGTCAAGGAGCTCGCCGAGAAGTTGCCTCTGCTTCACGTATAGGTCCCGGAAGAGCCCGGGTTTCTCCTCCGGATCCCACCACTTTGAGACCGTGTTGGTCTTGCTGAAATATTCCTTCACGTCGTTGTTGTCTAGCTCCGCGCCGGGATCAACCAAGGATGGTCTCTGAGTCGGTCCTTCACCATTCCTATTAAACTGCCTCGCCGCATCCTGAACGTTGAGATTCGGGAATCCCTTTGGTTAGAGCGCGTACGGCCTTCTCCGCGCTTTCCACTGGGTTCAGCCTCGACGGCCTCAGCGGCTACCAAATCGTCCGGAAGCCTGTCGAAACCAGCTCTTCGTCGTTCGTGATTATCGCATCGACCGCCTCAGCCTTCGCGATGGCGTGGATCATCCTGTCATGGAGCTCGGGGACGTCGCTCCGTATCAGCTCCGCCCACGCCTCCTTCGTCATCCCGACCTGCCGAAAGTTGGCGGAGGCGTCGAGCTCATCGAGAAGCTCCGATATCACCGACTTCGGGTCCCCGGACTTTAGCCGGCCCTTCAGCACGATGTAGACGAACTCGGCTATCACGACTTCGGGGATGAGGATGACCGCGCTTCCGTCTTCGGCTTCCTTGAACGCCCGGTCAGCCTTCGCCGGCAGGCTGTCCTCGAAGAACTTGGCCAACCCGACGGTGTCAGCCACGTAGCGCTTTTTCCGTTCCACGCAGCGTCCACTCTTCCCGGAGGCTTCTCACCTCGGCTTCGATGTCATCGAGGTCGAGCTTTCCTCTCAGCCGGCCGCGGAGCACGGAGGAGGTGTGCTTGAGCAGGACGCCGTCCTGCTGGGCCACGAGCACCACCTCCTCCCCTTGAAGCAGGTGATACTTCTCCCTCAGCTCCTTGGGGATGGTTATCTGGCCTTTCGGCCCGACCACGCTCTTGTCTGTCAACGGTAACGTTTAGCCCTACCCACAGTATAAAAATCTTACCGGTGGTAAGAATAGCTGCAAGCTTACGGGAGCTTCTTCGGCCTTCTCGGCGCTATCCACGGGGTTCAGCCTCGTCGCCCTTCACGCCGCGGTGGACCCGCGGCACAGGTTTGCGGTGCAGCTAGAAGACGTCGTGGCCGGCGTCTTTGATTCTCCGCGTGGCGTCGGGAGGCACTCCTTCGACCCCTATCCTGGCGGCGGGCAGGAGGTACGTGGTGTCAATCAGAACACTGGCCATCAAGATCCCACGCGCTGCTACTCCTCAAGTTCGGATGATAGTCTCCGCCTGTCGCCGAGGAGGTCCCCAAGCGTGATCGTGACGGTGGGCTTTCTTTCAGACAGTTCGTCCACTGTGGGTATGGGTTCCACGATCAACCTCGTCCCTTCGACCCTGTACCTCACTTTCATACCCGGTTTGAGATTGAGGGCCTTGCGCACGCTCTTCGGCGGATAGAGCTCTTCCTTGGAGCCGACGACGCTTTCGGATTCCGACAACTGTATCCGGAATATTGTCTTTCGCCGGATATATAGGCATCTACCCGACGGGTCGGCCGGCTACGACCTTCTCAGCGCTTCCACGGGGTTCAGCCTCGACGCCCTCCACGCCGGGATGAGCCCGCCGAACGTCCCCACCGCCACCGCCAGGAGTATCGCGAGCACGATAATCTCGGGCGTTATCGCAGGGGTGATCGCCAGGGTCGACGATGCTGCCGACGAGGCCGGGGCCCCGAAGGAGACCGACCCCACGCCGCGGGCCGCGGTGGCCGCCGTCGCCACGCGGGCCCCGCCACCGCCCCCGCCTCCGCCGATCCCAGGCACCCTGAGCGTGCCGCTTAGGGCGCCGATGACCACGAAGGAGAGGACGTAACCCGCGCTCACGCCGATGAACCCGCCGAGGAGCCCGGTCACCACCGCCTCGGTGAGGAAGACCGCCATTATCCCCCTGCTGCTCGAGCCGAGGGCCTTCAGGACGCCTATCTCCTTGGTCCGCTCGAGGACGGAGGTGAGCATGGTCGTCATGATGCCGATGAACGCGACCAGGACCGAAGTCCCGGCGACCGCCTCGAGAAGGGTCGAGGTCCCGGAGGTCACCGACTGTATCGAGGAGAGGAGGGAGCTGACCGAGGTCGTCCTGATGTTGTTACCGTATGCCGCCGTCAGCTCGTCGGTCACCTCGGTGACCGCGCCGGGGCTCGACGCGACCACCATCAGCCCCGTGTAGTCCGCGCTCTTGAGTATCTGCTCACCAGAGGCGAGGGGGATGAAGACCGTGGTGTCCGGGCTGATCTCGAAGCCCTGCCCGTATGGGCTGAAGATGCCCGTCACGACGAACGAATGAGAGTTGGAGGTGGAGGAGCTCGCTGAGGAGAAGGCGTTCGACCCGACGCCCGCCCCGATGACGAACCCCGAGGTCCTCCCGACGCCGGCGACGGTGACCACCTGATTTACGGTGAGGTTGGAGGTGCCCTGGATGTCGGGGTAGGCGATGGAGTTGCCTACCGCCGCGCCCAAGGCGTTGGAGGCCGCGGGGACGCTTCCTGCAGAGAGGGCGAGGTTGGGGAAGGCGTAGCTGAGCTGGGAGAAGTCGACGGCGACGATCGAGGCCCCTATTTTCGTGCTCCCGTCTGTGATCTGTCCGTTCAGCTGCTGGTACGGGATCGCGCTGAGGACTCCGGTCATGTTGGAGATGGCCGACGCGTCCGCTGCCGTCAGGGTCGTCGTCCGGCCGACCGGCGAGACGTAGAGGGTCGTCGCACCGAGCGTGGAGAACTGGGCGGCGCTCGCATTGCTGTACCCCTGCGTCGCGCTCACCAGCGAGACTATCGTCGCGGGCCCTATCACGATCCCGAGTATCGTCAGGACTGCGCGGAGCTTGCGCTCGGTCAGCGCGCGCATGGCGTACTTCACGAGGCCGGCCGGGCGCATCTACCCCGGCACCCGCCGTCCGCCAGACCCCTCGGTCAAATCACGGACTTCTCCCCTGCGTCCTGCTGGGGCATGTCGGCGAGCCTCTTCCCGCGGTATCTCCTCAGCAGGACGGCTCCCACGACAAGGATCACTACGACCGCCCCGACGACCCCGTAGGCGATGTAGGTCAGGTAGCTCGTGGTTGAGGTCGCCTTCGGGGCGGTGAAGGTCCCGCCGCCTCCTGAGAGCTGGCTGGCCGTCTTCACCGTCGTCGGGACGGTGAACGACTGCGCCTGGTTGTTGCTGAAGCCGTCCTTGTAGGTCAATGTGACCACGATGAGCGTGGTGCCGTTCGCGCCCGACGCGGCGCGGCCACCAGCGATGCCTCCGGCGAAGCCCGAGACGAGGCTGCCGTTCCTCGAGAAGACGTTGGTGAAGCTGCCTGTCCTGCTGGAGTTGACGCTGCGAGTGGTGCTCGCGGTGCTTGCGCTAGTCGAGTTCAGGGTCGTTGTCGAGTTGGTCGCCGTGAGCGTGGTCGGGGCGGTGAAGGGTATCGTGACGCTGAACGGGAGCGGCGTGTTGGGGTCGATCTCCCCCATGTATACCGGGGTGGCCGTGTTCACGCCCAGGAGCCCTGAGACCGAGGCGTAGTATGCGGGCACGCTGCCCTCGTTGAGGATGGAGCCGGTCACGGTGAATCCGGTGGTCGTCTGCGACACGGCCTCGTTCTGGAGCACCAGGATCACCGTCCCTTCGAGCGTGAACACCACCGGGAAGCTCTGTGTGTGGGAGGCACCGGTCGAGTCGGTGAACGCGACGGTCAGCGTCCCGCTGTAGATCCCCTCTGTCGCGCTGGGTCCGCTCGTGATGTGCGCCACGAACGTCGCGGTCTTGCCCGCTGCGAGCGCGGAAGTGGGGACGTCCGAGCCGAGCGAGGCGATGACCAGCGGCGAGTCGACGGTAAGCGTGAAGGTCGGCGAGTAGATGGAGGCGGTCCCCTGGTTGGTGAGCTCGAAGGCCGCGGAGGTCTGAGACCCCGCGACCACGGTCGAGTTCTGTTGCGCCACGGAGAGCGGGAAGCTGCTGGCGGCCGTCGGCGTCGGCGTCGCGATGGGCGGCGGGGAGAGCGTCGAGGTCTGCGTGAGCGCCACGGAGACCGAGGTTATCCAGGAGAGGGCGAGCGTGAAGTTGTAGCTGCCGGGCTTCACCGTGCTGGCCACGTCCAGGTCGAAGGTGAGCGTGATCACCGCGTTCGGAGAGACGCTCGCGGCGTAGGCCGTAGCTGTCTGCTCGCCATTGAGGTCGGTTATCCCCGCGGGCATCGTCAGAGTGCCCTTCAGGCTGGTGACGGAAGTCGTCCCGAGGTATTGGAGGCTCACCACCAGCGGGGTGTCCTGCGCACCTGGGAGAGGGGCGCTCGAGGTCGAGGAGGCGCCCCACGTCGCCCCTTCGGCTTGGAACTGGGACTGCAGCGCTGCTATCGGGGGCGGGGTCAAGACCGAGGTCTGGCTGAGGCCGAGCGACTGCGAGGTCATCCACACCAGGCCCAGGGTGAAGTTGTAGCTGCCGGGCTTCACCGTGCTCGCGAGGTTGAGGTAGAAGGTCAGCTGGATGGCGCCATACTGGTTCGTGGTCGCTGACGAGAAAGCGGCGGCCGTGCTGGCTCCGTTGAGGTCGGTGATCCCGGAGGGGAGCTGGACGATCCCCTGGAGGCTCGTCACGGGGACCGAGCCCAGGTACTGCAGGCTGACCACGAGCGGCGTGTCCTGGGTCCCGGGCAGGGGCGAGGTCGTGGTCGCGGCGCTTCCCCAAAGGGCGCCCTCAACGACGAAGGAAGAAGACGCCTCGACCGTGGGGGTGCTGACCAAGAACCCTACGGTCTGGGTCGCCGTCTGGCTGTTGGAGTAGGCGTCGACGTACTTGCCCGCGAGCGTGAGGACCACCGCGGTCCCGCTCAGGGAGGAAGGGACGAAGAGCTGCAGGACCTGCGAAGAGCTTGCGCCGGGAGCGAGAGGGCTCGTAGTGGCGAGCTGGTTGAGCAGGGTGACCCCGGACGGGGCGGTCACCGTCGTGGAGACCGGGCCTGAGGTCGCCGACCCCGAGTTCGAGACCGTTATGGTGACGTTGTTCACCGCCCCGGCGACCAGGTGCGTGGTACCGGCGGCGTAGTTCACCTGTACCGGACCGTAGAGGGCTATCGGGACACTGGGTGAACTCGAACAGGGTGTTCGAGGTCGAGCTGTCCACGTACTGGATCTCCAACGGGATGGAGTAGACAATGCCGGTCGTGGCGCTCGGTTCCACGCTGAGATAGTAGGTCTCGGTGAGCAGCGTGTTGACGACGATGTTCACGCCGACGTCCTTGAGCTGCGTCAGGCCGTTGGGCCCCACGAAGGGAACGATGACGGTGCCGTTCTGTAAAGTCAGGTCGAAACTCGCCTGGGAGGCTGAGCAGGGGCCGGCGACGAGCATGGACACCGTGAGCGGGACGTTCTGGTCGCCGGGGTAGACGCTGACTGGAGACCCCGAGGTACCCCAGGCCGCCCCGGTCACGACGAAGGGGGTCGACGCCGAGGTGCAGGAAGCGCTCGCCGCGGCGGCAGCTGGGATGAGGGGGGCTGCCCCTAGGACCATTCCGCCTACTAGAAGGGCTAGCACCAGAGACGACGCGGCGAGGGGACTCTTCTTCATCTTCACAGCCTCAGTTCTTTCTGATCTCCGTGATCAGGCCGTCTCGGATCGATATCACCCGCTGCGCATGCGCTGCCACGTCGGGGTTGTGCGTGATCACCAGGAGCGTCTTCCCGAACTCCTCGTTGAGCTGGTGAAGCAGGGCCATCATCATCTGGGTGTTCTTCGTGTCGAGGTTGCCGGTGGGCTCGTCGGCGAGGACGATCTTCGGGTCGTTGGCGAGGGCGCGGGCCACCGCCACCCTCTGGCGCTCCCCTCCGCTGATGTTGTTGACGTTCCTGTCCGCCTTCTGGGCTATCCCGAGGCGCCCCAGCAGGGACAGCGAGCGCCGCCTGCTGAAGGCCGGGTCCGCGCCCGCGATGAAGAGCGGCAGCTCGACGTTCTCGACAACGGACATCCGCGAAAGGAGGTTGAAGTCCTGGAAGACGAACCCGAGCTTCCTGCTCCTCACGAGCGCGAGGTCCTTGTTCCCGAGCTTCGAGATGTCTATGCCGTCGATGTAGACCTTCCCGGAGGTCGGCCGGTCGAGCGCGCCCAGGATGTTGAGGAGCGTCGTCTTTCCGCAGCCCGAGGGGCCGATTATCGCGATGAACTCGCCCGGCTCGACGGAGAAGCTCATCCCCCGCAGGGCGTAGACGGCGTCCTCGCCGGTGCCGTATTTTTTCTTCACGTCGACCGCCTGGATCGGCGGATTCGACGAAGGGCGCCTTGGCGGGAGCCTGGACCGTGGCCGCCGTCCCGCTCATGCCTGCTTCTCCTCCGCCTTTACGGCGAGCGGCGCCGCTGCGCCGACGTCGGTGAATAGCGAGAATATCTCGAGGACAACCCCGACGCCTATCAGCCCGAAGCCCAGCAGCGACTCGGCGGTCGTCGTGTCGTCCGTGACCGTCAGCAGGAGGGAGGTCGTCGAGCCCGCGGTGATGATGCTGTAGAGGGAGCTGGAGGGCAGCAGCAGCGCTAGGCCGGCGAGTATGAGGAGGGCGCTCAGGAGGACCAACCGCCGCAAATAAATCAGGCTCCGGACCCTACGGTGACGTTATAGCGGTTTTCCTGAATGGTTCCCAAATCCATGCAGAATCTCCCCCCACGTCCGGCTTCCTCGTTCTTAACCGCTATGAATTACAAATAGTCGACGCAAATATTCCATATTTAACGCACAACTCCCCGTTCGAGGACTTCCGGGACCTGGAGAGGGAGCACGGGGAGAAGGCACGGAGCGACGAACGAGAAGCTGGCTCTTGACGCGGGGACGCTCTCCCTCCGATAGCTTAAGAACCGACGCGGCCGGCTTTTTCGCCTACCATGAGGGTGGCGATCCTAACCCGGGACTATCCGCCGGCCATAGGGGGCATCGCCACGCACGTGGAGGGGCTCGTCAACGCCCTCAGGCGGACGGGCGTCGAGGCCGACCTCTACGTGGGCTCCAACGACGTCAAGACCCTGCTCCTCCCCTTCGACATACCTCTAAAGCGCTACGACGTGGTCCACGTCCAGAGCCTCCCCTACGGCGCCTTCGTCGTCGGCGTCCCGCTGGTGGTCACCGTCCACTCCCCGGTGCTGGAGGAGTTCGAGCACTACCGGAACGCGCTCAAGGTCGTGTCGATACCCGCCATCGCGTTTGAGAAGGTATCGCTGAGGAGGGCGAGCGCGGTGCTCGCCGTGAGCGGCCAGAGCCGTTCGGACCTGCTTGGCAGGTACGGGCTGGACCCGGGGAGGGTCGAGGTGATAGGTAACGGCGTGGACTACAAGCGGTTCTCCGCGCGGAGGGACGCGGCGAGCCCGGCGTCGATGAAGAGGGTCTTGGTCGTATCGAGGCTGGAGCCCCGCAAGAACGTGAAGGAGGCGATAGAGGCCGTCGCGGAGCTCCCGAAGGGCGCGTGCTACCTCGACATCGCAGGCGACGGCTCGGAGAGGGCGGCGCTGGCGGAGCTCGCCAAGACTCTTGCCCCAGAGGGCGGGGTCCATTTCCTCGGGCGCGTGGGGGTGGGCTCCCTCCCAGAGCTCTACGGTGACTCCGCGATCTTCCTGACCACGAGCAGCTCCGAGGGGTTCGGCCTCTCCCTGCTCGAGGCCATGTCTTGCCTTGTGAAAGATACTCTGGTCACTACCTCAACCGGCCCGGTCCCAATCCAGAACATCCAGGCAGGTACCCTAGTCCTGACTCACACCGGATCGTTTAGGCCAGTCTTACGGAGGTATAGGGGAATGCGGGGTGGAAAAATGTACGCTATTGAGACCACGCATGGGCGCTTATGTGTCACAGCGACACACAGGTTGTTGACGAGAGGTGGTTGGAGTTCCGCGGATCATCTATCCTTCTCCTTCGAGTCTGACCGCGGAGGAGAGGGGTTACATCGCTGGCTTCTTCGATGGGGAAAGTCACATGACCATATGCATAGCCCGGCAGAACCTTGCCGCCAGGAACATTGGAGCAGGCCTCGGGATCCGACCAATAATAGCGGCGGGCCAGAACGTCAGGCGCGAAGAAGTCCTTTACTGGATTCAAGGGAGACTCGGAGGGCGCATCCACCAGGATCAAGTTCTACACAATTCAGTGTTGACGATTCAAGGAAGGCGCGCGATACGACCGATATTGGAAACACTGTTGCCCCTATTGAAATGCAAGAGGGACGTGGCATCGCTGCTTTTGGAAGTGTGCAACAGGAATTTGTCATTTGTCCGGAATACGCCGGAAGATTGGATTTGGTTCATCGACAAAGCAATTCAAGTGCGAATGATCAATTCAGCCTTCAGTCCGAAACGTCTTCAAAAGACACTCGACAGGCTGAATGGGTTGAAATCAGAAGTATTGAGCCGATACAATATTTCGGCGAAATATTCGACCTCTCTGTGGCCGCCGACAATTCATACGTCGCGAACGGGATAACGGTTCACAATTCCGGTTGTGCTTGCATAGCGTCGGACCTCCCCACCCACCGGGCGCTCATAGAGCACGGGGTCAGCGGCATGATCTACAAGACCAGGGCGGAGCTCGTCTCGTGCCTTCAAGACCTCCTCTCCTCGCCCGAGAAGGTCGAGCGGCTGGGCGCGGCGGCGCGGAAGGTCGCGAGCCAGCACACGTGGGAAAAGGTCGCCGCGAAGGTCATGACGGCCTACGAGAGCGCGGTTCGCTAGTCAGACCGGTGAGTAGGGTGCACAATCTTCGGAGAGAAGACACGACATCGGAATGGGCCGGTGCGAAAATCCTCCCGGGATGGTTAAATAACGACCCGGTGTCTTTTAGATGCAACGCGATGGCCTCGAGAATAGGGGAGAAGGTCCCCGGGTGGGTGGAAAGGCTGCTGATACCGACGATTGAGACGAGGGTCCGCTCTGTCGTGAAAGAGGAGTTCTCCCATTTCGAGAAGGTCGTCGACGCGAGGCTCCTCGCGCAAGATGAAAAGCTCGAGACACGACTTGACGCGCTCGACAAGAAGTTCGACACTCGAATTGACGCGCTCGACGAGAAACTCGAGGCCAAGTTGGAGACGCTTGACACCAAGATCGACTCGCTCGAAAAGCGGTTTCCGCTAGTGCAGGACCTCGCCGAAATCAAGGCAAGGCTGGCGCAAGTCGAGAAGAGCCAGCACTAGGCGAGCCTAGGCACATCTGAAGGTGCGCGGGCCCTCCTCGAGGCGGCGTTTACGGCAAAGCTTCATGCTTTAATGAGCAGAGATGCGAAGGCGCCCATCGCCGAAGACGCCTTGCCAAAGACACTCATGATCCTGTGGGGTCCGTTTGGTTTCAGGGCGGATGAGCTCGCGGAGGTGGTCGGCGCCGAGCGCGCGAGCATCACGGTGCTCTACGGCCCCAGGTACTTCGCCCCCATCCGCTACCTCGCGCTCTTCTTCCGGACGCTGTTCCTGCTCGCGCAGAAGCGCCCCGACGTGGTCTACGCCCAGAACCCGCCGGTCTTCTGCCCTCTCACGTGCCTCCTCTACTGCCGCTTCACCGGCGCGAGGCTCGTCCTCGACCACCACTCGATCTGGAGCGTCAAGACCCTGGGCGGGCGCAGCCCGCTCTCGCGCGGGATAGGCTTCCTCGAGCGGGTGGTCTCGCGCGCGGCGGACGCCAACACCACGCCCCACGGCATGTGGGCGCGGATGCTCGTGAAGATGGGCGCGAGGGACGTGCTGGTCTACCACGACTACGTCCCGAAGAACGAGCGCTGGCCCGACGAGGCCCTGAGGCGCGAGATGGCGGAGGGGCCGATCCTTGCGATCTCATCGCACGGCGGGCACCCCCTCGAGAGGCTCGAGGTCGAGGCCGCGGCGGTGGGGATGGAGAGGGACGCCGGGGTCTCGCTGGTGATAAGCGGCCCGAGGGAGAAGCTGGAGAGGAGGTTCGCGGCGCTCACCCTCCCCCCGAACGTGAAGTACGCGGGGTTCCTCAAGCGGGAGGTCTACGAGTCCCTGAAGGCCTCGGCGGACTTTGCGATCAACATCACGGACGAGCCCTACACGCTCTCCCACGTCCTCTTCGAGTTCGCCGCGAGCTCGCTGCCGGTCATCTCCTCGAAGCAGCCGGTCGTCGAGGAGCTCTTCGGCGACTCGCTGCTCTACGCCGACTCGACCGTGGACGACGTCGCCGAGAAGGTCAAGCAGCTCTGCTCGGGCCCGACCAGGGCGGAGTGGGCCGCGAAGGTCAGGCGGAAGCAGGAGGAGCTGACCGCGATGCACGGGGAGGAGGTCTCCGCGCTGAGGCGGCTGGTTTCAGGGAGATGAGCGGCGCGCCTCATGCGAAGGTCTCCTTCAGCGCCCTGCGCACAAAGTCCCTGAGGGTCTTGTCCAGGGCGAGGACGAAGGCCCCGTAGGCGCCTACCCCGACGGCGCCGAGCAGGACCAGCTCGAAGGCGAGGAAGAACGTCCCCCCATGGTAGTAGATGAAGGGCTCTAGCAGGTAGAGTATCGCGGCCATTATCCCCGCCCCCACCACGTAGTAGCCTATCGAGCGAGGGATGATCAGCTTACCGACCTGGCGGATGCGCGCCGCCTTCACGAAGATGAAGAACGTGAAGACGCCGAGCTGGGCGAGCGCCCAGACGTCGAGGGTCGACCCTATGGAGAGCCCCGCGGCAAGCCCGTAGGTGACTGTCAGGTAGACCGCCATGAGGTAGACGGCGCTAAGCGCGAGGTCCACCTCGGCTACGAAGAGTATGCTGCTCTTGAGGTAGTCGCCGAACTTCGCGGACTCGTCGACGTCGACCCTGTCCTTGCCGAGGAGCGTGTTAGTCGAAGACCACGGAGACCGTGTTGACCAGCGCGGCCACCGCGAGGATGCCCAGCGCGGTGCTCGCGTCGAGGTACTTGGAGTTCAGGAGGTGTAGCACGGGCGAGGCGAGGACGGCGGCGCCCACCGCCATCGGGATGCCGAAGGCCAGCGCGAGGTCGAGCGTCATGGCGGTCACCTCGTCGCTCCCGCCCTTGAGGAGGAGGGGGTACATCGCGGAGGCGAGGTAGAGCGAGTAGCCCGCGAGCGTCGCCACGGAGAAGGCCGCCTGGTAGTGCCCGACGAGGACCGTGTTCGCGTCCACGAGGGATGCGATGTAGGTGTCGGCGATGCCCAGCATGAGCGGCAGGGTGGTGAGCATGGGCAGCCACGAGTGGGCCAGCCACCGCCGCCCCTGCTCGATGTTGACCGGGCTCGACGTCGCGTCGCCCGCGAGCGCCGCAGAGGCGATGGCCTGGGCCAGGTTCGCCACCATCACCGCGAGCACGACCCCGTCTATCCCGACCTTGAAGACGACGAGGAGCGGGTAGGCGACCGCGAGCTTCGCGGCCTCCGAGAAGATGACCGCGTACCCCAGCACCACGGGCCGGTGCCCGGCGACCACGGAGTTGGCGGCCTGGTTGAAGTAGGCGACTGGGACGAGCAGGACCGCGAAGAGGAGCGTCGTCAGGCTGGCCGAGGGGATCCTCGACGCGCTGAAGTAAGCGAGGGCGAAGTAGAGGAGTATGCCGAGGGCGCTAAGGGCGATGTTGAGCACGATGGCGGTCTTCCCGAACATCTTGCCGCGCGCGATGTCCCTGGTGGCCCAGAACGCGACCAGGCCCGCTGGATAGGCGGCGAAGGTGACTATGTCCGTGATGACCTCGTAGAGCCCGAACTGCTGCTCGGAGAGGGAGTGCGTCATCATCACCAGGAAGACCAGCCCCGTGAAGATGCTCGCAATCCTGGCGCCGAAGACGACAAGCCCCGTCCTCCGAAGGGAGATTTGTGAGCCCAAGCCTTTCACCGAGTCCGAGAGTTGAAGCCTGCCAGGCCCGAGGCTTTCAGTCTTGCCTTGAGCTAGAATGAATAGGTTCCTCCCAGGGAACAGGTCCCCGCTCGATTTTCAAAATCGCGCGCGGGTTGGTAAACGACTGTTTCCAGCTTTGCTTCCCGCGAGTGAGGCGAAGGAGATTGGTCGCTTAGGAGTGAGCGCCGCGGTCTTCTCTTGTATAAGCGCCAGCGAATCCCTCTTTGGACGGCTTTACTCTTTTTCGGATTACTTCATTCATCTCCTGAAACGCCTTTCTGCACCTGATCGTCCACGCCAAGTCTTCAAGGTGCTTCCTGCTTTCTTTAGAGGGGTCGATGCCTGCGGCTTCGAGTTCCTCTTTGACGCTTCTTCTCACTCTCACCCGAATCACTTCGCTCATCAGTAGTCTTCGACCCTCAACCCAGGTATTCCTGAAAAATGCTTCTTGTTTCGTGTGAGTATCGGCTGATTGCCTTCGAGAGCAATTCCGGCCAGCATGGCATCCTCAGTATCTATCTTGGTACCTTCTCTCACCTTCCTCGCGTAGATCAGCCCAGCCCGGCTGGCTGAGGATGCGTCCAGAGGAACTTGAGTAAGCGAGCTGATGGTGCCTTGGATCTTCTCCCTTTCCGCCTCGGCCTTGACGCTGAGGCCCACTCCGACGTATAGCTCGAAGAGAGTTGGTGTCCCTACGAGTATAGGGGTAGAGCCGTTTGCCAGTTCTTTCGCCCTCGCTACAGCCCCCTTGTCGTTGAGCATCAAGTCGATGACGAAGCTCGTGTCTGCTAGCAATGCGACCAATCTCCTATGTTTCGTCTAGCCTCTTGGCAACGTGCAACACCCGGTCTGAACTCTCCTTCCTCATCTTCTCGATGGTCTCCCTCATCGACCTGCCTTCCTGCGGGGTCAGCACTCCGGCCAGCTCGAGGATTGCCTTCTGCTGGGTCATGCGCTCGATGAGTTCTGTGAAGCTCTCTCCGGGCTTCTTGAGAGACTTTAGCCTCTGGTACGCCTCGTCAGAGATTGCAATATTCTTCGTTCCCATGGCGCTTCTCTGTGTGTGTATGTGTGTGGGGCGATTAAACCTTTCTCCAGGGCGGCTAGGTGCGCCGGCGCGATTGGGTCCTCGCGCTCGCGAGCGAGATAATTAAGGGGGAGATAGCAAGGAGCCCGCAAGGAGAGCGCGGGAATACTCTTTGAAGATGAAACTCGTCTCGCTTGCATTCTTTCTGGTCACGGTTCTGCTCTCCTTGCGCGTCCCGGTCGCCGGCCTCCTGCTGCCTGTCTTCTTCGGGGCCGCCTTCGGCGCCTACGGGATCGCGATGAGCTTCGCGAAGCACCTCGACCCGCTCAACGACATCCCCAACGCGCTCCGGGTCTTCCTCGCCTCGCTCGGCGGCTACCTCGTGACGCTGACGCGAGCCTTCATCTTCCCTTCGGCGGGGATCCTCCTCTTCGTCGGCGCTCTCTTCCTCAACGACGAGTTCCAGAGGAGGGCCCTCCACGCGGTGAGGACCGGGAGGAAGGGGGGCTCCATCGCCCTCCTCGGGATCGACGGGAGCGGCAAGTCGTCCCACTCCATGTTCGTCGCGAGGTGGCTCGAGGCGAGGGGCTACAAGTGCACCGTGATGCCCTTCCACAGGTACCTCTTCGTCGAGCGGCTCGCGACGATATCTTCCGCCGTGGGCAGCGGAGGAGGAGACGCCGACAGGTCCCGGTTCAGGCGGGGCGGGAACCCGCTCAGGCCCGTCGCCTCCCTCCTCGACAACCTCGTCCTCCAGCTCTCGAGCTCGCTGGGGTGCAGGGTCGAGGGGAGGGTCGTCATCTACGACAGGTTCATCTGGAGCACCTACATCAAGTACAAGGCTTTGGGGTATCCCGTGAAGCCGATCTCGGGCCTCTACCTCTCCCCGAGGCCGACGTTCGCGTTCGTGCTCAACGTGCCCGTCGAGAAGTCCTTGCAGGTCATCGACGAGCGAGTCGCGCACATCCACTACCCGAGAGAGGTGCTAGAGTCCGAGAGGCAGGAGTATCTCCAGATCGCGAAGAGGTACGGCTACCCGGTCATCGACGCGACCGCCTCTTTCGGGGAGGTCGAGGAGAAGATAGAGTCGCACCTCGACCACGTCTTTCCCCGCGTGGGCAAGGGAGCGAGTGAAAATTGACGAGCGCTGCGGGCGAGATACGCGGCGGGCTTCCTCGAGCAGAGCCTCGGGCTCGCCTCGGGCTCCCTCCGCACCCGAGGACGTCCCCGGCGACATCGCCGACGCGCTGTCATCGGTGATGCGCGGCGTGCCGCCGAACGACTCGAGCTACCCCTTCGCTGGAGGCCCGCATCATGGAGCTCCTTGGGAGGCTCGAGCGGTCCTCTCTGAGAGAGAAGGGCTTCTTCGTCCGCAAGGCGAGGTGGCCCAACGCTGCGCCCCTCGCGGTCTGCCTCACCCACGACGTGGACAACATCGAGCGCCCCATGGAGCACATCCTGAAGGTGAAGGACCGCTTCAGCAAGGCGGACTTTTTGAGGGCGGAGAAGGGTCTCATCTCGCTGTACGACAACCTCGAGCTCATCGGCGAGAAGGAGGGGGCAGAGGGCTTCCGCTCCAGCTTCTACCTGATGTCCGCGAACTACCCGCTCGAGAAGGTCAGGGCGTCTGCCCGAAAGCTCCACGCAGGGGGATGGGAGTTCGGGCTACACGGGGACTTTGGGACGCACGACTCCGAGGCGGAGATGAACAAGGCGGTGGAGCGACTGACCGAGGGGGTCGGGATCCGACCGAGAGGCCTCAGGGAGCACTACCTGAGGTTCGACTTCGCAAAGTCTTGGCGGGTGATGGAGGAGGCGGGCTTCGACTACGACACCACGATCGGCAACAACGACAGGCTCGGGTTCAAGCTAGGCCTCGCCACGCCTTTCCACCCTCCGGACGAGGGCTGGAGGCCGATGCGCATCCTCGAGCTCCCGCTCTCCCTGATGGACACGACGCTCTGGGGATATCTCAAGAAGAGCGAGGCGGAGGGCTTCGCCGACGTGAAGAGGTCCATGGACATGGTTGAGGGTGTCGAAGGCCTCTTCACCCTGCTCTGGCACCAGGAGGCAGTGCGAATGAAGGGCGGCAGGATCTACTGGAAGATCCTGAAGGCCATCCGCCTCAGAAGGGGCGTGTTCGTGGGGAACGGTGCAGACGTAGCGCGGTGGTGGCGCGCGCGAGAGGTGCCGCTCAAGGTGACGGGAGGCGGCAGGCTGATTACCCTTGGCTCGCGCCCACCAAAGGGCTTGACGCTCATCCTCAAGACGAGGGCGGGGACGAAGATCAAGGTGGCATCCGCTTCGGTCACCAGGAGAGGGGACAGGAGCCTGGTCTTCCCCTCCGGCTCGTCGTTCAAGCTGCAAATCTCAGGAGGCGATTGAGACACATGACAAGGGTCCTCGTCACCGGCTCCGGCGGGCTCGCGGGTGTGAACTTCGTCCGGGCCCTCCGCGCCTCGTCGAGGGACTACTACATCGTGGGGACCGACTTCAACAGGTACCACATCCTCTACCCGGACGTCGACGCGAGGTATCTCACGCCCAGGCACAGCGACAGATCATTCATCCCGCGCGTCGCGGAGATAGCGAAGAAGGAGAGGGCGGACTTCCTCCACCCCCAGCCGTCGAGCGAGGCCTACGTGGTCTCCAGCAAGAGGGATAGGCTTCCGTGCAAGGTCTTCCTTCCTCCCGCGCCGGTGATGCGGGTCGGGCAGGACAAGCTCCTCTCGGAGAGGAAGCTCAAGGCAGAGGGGATCCCGGTGGCTAAGACGGTCGAGATTAAGGGCAGGGCCGACATCCGCGCAGCCTTCGCGAAGCTGGGCAAGCCCCTTTGGGCGCGCGCCAGGCACGGCGCGGGCGGCAGGCTGAGCCTCCTCTGCGACGACGCCACGGAGGCGAGGCTGTGGATCGAGCTCTGGGTCAAGAGGGGCGGGGTCGAGTACGGAGAGTTCATCCTCCAGGAGTACCTGCCCGGGAGGAACATCGCCTGGGACAGCATCTGGAAGGACGGGAGGCTGGTCACCTCCTACTCGCGCGAGAGGCTCGAGTACCCGTTCAAACACATCTCCCCCTCGGGCATCACCGGGACGCCGTCCGTCTCCAGGATCGTCCGCGACCCGCGCCTGAACGACGTGGGGCAGAGGGCCGTGAAGGCGATCGACCGGAGGCCCAACGGCGCCTACTCCGTGGACATGAAGGAGTCCTCGGACGGGAGCGCGTGCATCACGGAGGTCGACGCGGGCAAGTTCCACTCCACCATGCCGCTCTGGGGCTACATCGCGGTGAAGCACCTCGGCCTCCCGGAATACGCGAACCTCGCGGACCTCTACGTCCGGCTCGGGATGGGCGAGGACGTGCGCGACCTGCCCCCGCAGACCGACCTCCTCCCCGACGGCTACTACCTCCTCAGGGACATGGACGTGGGGGCGTACCTGTGGAGGGAAGACGACGGGTCCAAGCAGAAGGTGCTCTAAGCCTTTGGGGGACGCGAGCGCGAAGTACTGCGTCTTCGATATGGACGGCACGCTCATCTCGCTCCCCGTGGAGTGGGACAAGGTCCGGGCGGAGCTGCAGAGGCTCACAGGCACCTCGCTCCAGTTCAACCCCTTCTTCCTCGACGTGCAGACCGTCGTCGCCAAGGACCCATTGCTCCTCGGCCCGATGATGAGGGTCATCGACGACTACGAGGCGAAGGCCGTCCCTGATGCGAGGCTGGAGGAGGGCGCCGTCGATGTCCTCTCTGCGCTATCGCGGCGCGCGAAGCTCTCGCTCGTCACCATGCAGGGGAGGGCGGCCTGCGACAGGATACTCGAGGGGCTGGGCATCGGGAGGTTCTTCGAATCGAGCTTCGCCCGCGAGGACTCTATGGACAGGACGGCCCAGCTCCGGATGGCCCTGAAGGCCCTCGGGGCAAAGGAAGCGGAGGCGTTCTTCGTCGGGGACAGGATCAACGACCTGAATGCGGCGCGAGCGGCGGGGGTGAGGTTCGTGATGATCCGGAAGAGGCCAGACAGCCCGCCGGCGGACGCGCTCTACCGGAGCGTGGCGGAGTTCGCGGCGTCCCCGTGGGTCAGGGGTTGAGGAGCTTCAGGATGCGCTCCTGGATCGTAGCGTTGCATGAGGCGACCACGTTGAACTTCTCCTCGAGCGAGACCCTCGTGTTGACGGGCTCCCCCTGCGGGTCCGACATCACGGCGCCCGCCTCCTTGGCTATGAGGTAGCCCGCCGCGAAGTCGACGACCCTCATCCTGTCGCGGATGTCGACGAAGGCGTCCAACTTGCCGTCGGCGAGGAACGCTAGCTCGAGCGCGTTCGCCCCCAGGTGCGCAGGTTTCCTGACCGCGGCGATGAGCGGGACGAGCCTCTCGACAGCCGCCCGGGGTGCCTTTGACATGTCTATCCCCACGCACGCTTCTTGGAGCTTCTTGGCCTTGGAGGTGTGGACCGGCGTCCCGTCCCTCTCCGCACCGCGCCCTCTCTCGGCATAATAGGTCTCCTCGCTGATGAGGTTGCGAACCATCCCGTGCTTGGCGTCCTCAAGCGAAGGCCCATCGAGGACCGCGATGGAGGTGCAGTAGAACGGGAGCCCCCTCGCATAGTTCCCGGAGCCGTCTATCGGGTCTATTACGACGGTCCACGCGGCGGTGCTCGGCCCGACGACGCCCGCCTCCTCCGTGACGAACCTCACGTCCTCGACCTGGCCGCTCACCAGGCCCATGATGCTCTTCTCCGCGTCGGCGTCCACCTTCATCGTGATGTCGCCGCCCGCGCCCTGCCCCTGCGCCTCGAGGCCGCTCTGCCTCCCCTTGAGCCTGTCGGAGATGCCCTGGACCTGCTCGCCCGCCTCCTTCAGGATGTCCTCCCAGTTGACCACCAATCTCTGCCCGGACCGCCGTCCTCCGACGTGGACATTTTACTGTTGCCTTTGCAGGAGCGCTAGCCCCGTCGCGCGCGGCGAGGTCTTGACGCAAGGTAGACCCCCAGGGCCGCCATGGCCACGCCGATCGCGATGATCGCGACGAACTGCCCGGACTGGCTGGAGATCTGCGCGCAGACGGGGAACGCGAGCGGAGTGCCACAGTAGTTCGGCCCCTCGAGGCTTTGGTCGTCGAAGAGGCCCGTCGCGGACAGGATGACCAAGACCGCCCCCAGGATGACCAGCGAGTAAGCCATCATCTCGCGGGCCGTGAACGGCGCCCTCGAGCGCATGGGAGGTGCACCTCCGGTTGCGGCTCTTAAGGGAACGCGGTCAGGATGCCGGGCTGGAATATCGCGAGGAAGACGAGGTAGGCGACGTAGCCCGCCGCGATGTAGGTGACCTGGGGGACCCCGTACTGCACCTCCACCATCGTCGTCGCGCCGTCGGGCCCTGCGCTCGCGTGCTCCTCCGCCAGCTCCCTCGAGACGTTGACGTCGTTCGTGATCTCCCTCCGGACGCCGTTCACCACCAGCGCCTTTGGTATCCACTTGGCCTGCTTGCGGAACTCCTCGAGGGTGACGAGGTGGGCGCCCCTCGCGGTCCCGGAGGCGTAGAGGTACGCGATGTGCCCCAGCGCGACCACGCCGGTCGCGAGCAGCACCGGGATGGGGGCGTATGGCGCCGGGTCGGACGAGATCAGGGTGAGCGCTATCGCGTCGGCCTGCCCGATGAAGCCAAACCACGTGAAAGCGAACGCTATGATGCCGATCAGCGTGATCCTGGCGACGAGGAGGAAGTCCATCGAGGGGAGGAGGGCCACCACGAGGACCGCGGCGATGATCCCCGGGATCCAGTAGTAGTCCGAGACGAGCCGCTCCCGTGCGTCCTGGTAGCCCGCGAGGAGGAAGGACGCCAGCAACAGCAGCTGGTAGTACACGCCGCCCGGAGACTCCGTTGCCGTTTTTAAGGAGAACCACGTTAAAGGGCGATGGAGCGACCCACGCCCGAGCTGCTGATGCAGCGCCTCGCTTCTCTCTGCCCCCTCCCGCTCATCGCCGCGCGGTTGCAGGCAAAGCTCGCCCCCATGCTCTCCGCGGCGAGCCTGTTCATCTCCCCCAGGACGTACTCGCGGTTCGTAGTCTCCCTCCTCGTCTTCCCTGCGCCCGTCGAGGCGCTCTCTTTCCTCCTTCTCCCGACTGAGCAGGCGGGGCTCATCGTCGGGGGGCTGGCCGTCGTGCAGGCGATGCCCGTCGTGGTGCTTCTCTCGCGCGCGAACGCAAGGAGGAGGGCGGCCGATGCGGAGCTCCCTTTCTTCCTGATGACGCTCTCGGTCTTCGTCCACGAGGCGAACCCGACCCTGCAGGAGGGGTTCAAGCGCGTGGCCGCGATCGGCGCGCGGGTCTTCCCCGCCTTCGCGAAGGAGGCGGAGATCCTGGCGAGGGACGACGCGTTCGTCCCAGGCTCCCCCATGGGGGTAGCGGAGAGGGCGTTCGCGGGCCACCCCAGCGCCAGGGTGAGGGCCTTCGTCCAGGGGTTCATGAAGACGCTCGCGACCGGCAAGGACGTCTCCGAGTTCGTCCGGCAGGAGACCTCGTTCCAGGTCCAGAAGCTCGAGCAGTCGTGGTCCTCGTTCAGCGCCTCGGTCGGCTCCATAGCCGAGGTCGCCTTCATCCTCCTCGCGCTCTTCCCCGTGGGGCTCGAGATGATCGGCGCCATAGTCTCGGGGTTCACTTCGTCCTTCCTCTTCCTGGCGTCGTTCGCCCTCCTGGCGGTGGCGTCAGTCGTCTTCCTCGTCATGACGGACTCGATCCAGCCGGTCGTCTACGACCGCCCGCCCTCTGCCGCGTGGCTGGCGGTCTCCCTCGCGGGCTGGGGCCTCTCGACCGCTGCCTTCGAGGCCGGTCTGCTAGGCGCGCGCGAGTACATCCTCGTCCCGCTCTGCGTGTCCCTCCTGGGATTCTACGAGACCAGGAGGCAATACTCCAAGATCAGGAAGGGCGAGGAGGAGGTTAGCGCCATGCTCCACGACCTGGCAGAGGAGAGCAAGGCGGGCGTGAGCCTCCCCGAGGCGCTGTCGAAGCTGAGCTCCCGAGCGGAGTCCTTCTCCTCGATCAGGGAACCCATCCTCACGTTCTACCAGTCGACGAGGCTCGGGCTCACGCCGACCGAGGCACAGCGCAGGGTCGAGCACCCCTCGTGGCTGGTCCGGCTGGGCTTCGGCATCCTCTCCATCGCGTTCGAGACCGGCGCGGGGTTCGAGCACCTGGAGGAGCTCTCCTCGCTTTTCCGGCGCGTCGCCGACGCCAGAAAGACCGTGACCCAGTCGATGATCCCCTTCATGCTCATAGGGGCGATAGTCCCCGTCATCTCGGTCGCGGCGATAACCTTCCTCGCGGGGTTCGCGCAGCAGGGAGTCCCCATCGGGCTGCCGGTCTTCGCGGTCCAGGCCTCGCAGGCGTCGCTCATCCTCTCGGTCTCGACCGTCTCGATGCTCTCGGGCCTCCTGCTCTCTAAGCTCCTCACCCAGACCGTCAGGCACGAGGTTGCGCTCCCGGTCCTGATGGCCTCGACCCTCCTCTCGCTCTTCGCCTTCGGGATAGTCTGAGCGCGGTGGGCGATTAAATATCGCCCGAGCCTCTAGGGCGATGAAGTTCCAGAGCCACGGAAGGCGGGGGATAAGCCCTTTCCTCGCGACGGTGATATTGGTAGTGATCACGCTGATGATAGGCGGCATCCTCTACACCACGTTCAGGCAGGTGATAGTCGCGCAGGTGAAGAACCCGTCCGTGACCCTGATCGACAGCAACGTCGCCCCCGACGGCGAGACGATGACGCTCGACGTGAAGAACGACGGGAACGTCCCCGTCACGCTTCTCTCGATAGACGTCAGCTACGGCGCGTCCTCGAACGTCTTCGAGGAGGGCGGCCCCAAGGTGAACATCACCCTCATCTCCAGTTCCTCGGGCGGGGCGACCATGCAGCCGGGCGACCTGCTGACCGCGAAGGTGAAGACGAACTTCCAGGTGCCGAGCTTCGCGACCTTCACGGTGACCGTGGTCGGGGACCAGGTCGCAAAGGCGTTCAACATACAGGCCTGACCGGCGGGATGAAGAGCCGCGCCGCGATTGCCCAGTACGAGGCGACGGTCGTTCTCGTGGTGATATCGCTCTCCCTGGCGTCGATAGTCTACGCGGGCCTGAGGCGCGAGTCGGGCCTAGAGCCGCAGCCCGTCTTCGTCAATGACGAGACGCAGATCGGGGGGAGCCCGGCGATCGAGCGCGTCGAGGTGAACTCCTCTTCCGCGACGACAGTCTCCTCGCTCAGCATCGACACGGCGAGCTCCTCATCGGGCGTCCTCGCCTTCGGGGGCTCCGCGTACTCCACGACCGCGTCGCTCTGCGCGGCGGGGGAGACCACCTTCTTCTCTGTCCTCGCGCCTGCAGGCGGGCACCCTGCAGGTCGCCACGAACGGCCAGTCCTGGGTCTCGGGGACCTGGGGAAGCTCTGTGAACGTCTCCGCGGGCTGGCAGGAGGTGATGATACAGGGGGGGACATCCTGCTCCGTCACTCTCCCGGGCGGGCAGGCCGTCCCGGCGCAGTGGAGCCCCTCATCATCCGTGCTCTCCTCCATCCCCGTCGTGGGCGCCCTCACGGGGACGGCCTTCACCTTCTACGTCCCGAGCGGCGTGGGCCCCCACAGCCTCTTGATCACATCGAGCGGAGGTCTCGACGACGTCGCGCTTTGAGCCGAGGAGGAGGGCGGGCGTGAGCGAGGTGGTCTCGTCGCTCGCCGTCCTTATGGTCACCATCGCGCTCCTGGGCGCGATCGGCGTGGTGGCGCTCGGCTCGGTCCGGAGCTCGGGGAGCCTCCTCTCCTCGAGCTCGCAGGGCGCGGCGAGGGAAGACGGGCTGCTCCTCGCGCTGGTCTCCGTCCAGACCAACTCGAGCGGCTCCTACGCGTGGGTCTACGACTACGGCTGGGTGCAGGGCACGCTCTCGGCGGCGTACCTCAACGGAGGCCTGGTGAAGTGGTCCTCGAGCTGCGGGGGAGTGCTGCGACCCGGGACGCTCTGCGCGATATCCATCCCGACGGGGGCGCACGGAGAGGTGAGCATCGTATTTGGAACGAAGAGCCTGGACTTCTCGGTTTAGCGCCCTCGCGCGGCTGGCGGGCGCGAGGCGCCGGCCTGGGCTTCCCCGCGGGCCCCGGCCTCCAGGCGATACCGTTCGAGCCGCCGCACGGCGGGCGGCTCGTCGAGAACTACGTCGTCGAGTATGAGCTCACCTCCGCGGGCGGGGCGCGGTACAGGTCGAGCTTCGCGGTCTACGTCTACGACGAGCGCGGGAAGGGGCTCTACCTCGTGAAGGAGCCCTACGTGAGGCCGGAGGTCGCGGGGACGGTCGCCGAGGCGATAGACTCACTCTCGACATGGCTCGCGCCTTCGCCGGTGATCTCCGTCGACCCTCTCGGCTACCTCTTCGCGGAGCTCCGGAGGGCAGGGTACCTCGGGGGGCGCTCGCCCGAGCAGCAGGAGGAGGCGAAGGCCGTGACCCACTACCTGATGCGCGAGATCCTCGGGTACTCGCTCGTCGACCCGCTCCTGAGGGACCCGGAGCTCGAGGACGTCTCCTGCGAGGGCCCCGGCAGGCCGGTCAAGGTCTGGCACAAGCGATACAACTCGCACGGGTGGCTGGAGAGCAACGTCCTCTTCCGCGACCAGGAGGACCTGAACAGCGTGGTCGCCCGGCTCGTGCAGCGCTCGGGCCGCTCGCTCTCCGTCTCCTCCCCGGTGGTGGACTGCGTGCTCCCGGAGGGGTACCGCCTCGCGGCGACCTGGGGGAAGGAGGTCACGTCGCTGGGGAGCTCGTTCAGCATCAGGAAGCTCCGCGCCACCCCGTACACCGTCTCCGAGCTGATCCGCGCGGGGACGCTCGACTCCGGCCTCGCCGCGTACCTCTGGCTCCTCCTCGAGATGAAGGGCTTCGTGATCATCGCGGGGGTCACGGCCTCAGGCAAGACCACCCTGCTCAACGCCATCGCGACCGTCCTGAACCCGAACTGGAAGGTGCTCTCGATCGAGGACACGAGGGAGATCACCCTCCCGCAGGGAGGCTGGAAGCCCCTCCACACGCGCTACGCCCACGGCACCAGCGGCGGCGACGTGACGCTCTTCGACCTCGTCAAGCTGAGCCTGAGGGAGAGGCCTGACTTCGTGGTCCTGGGCGAGTCCAGGGGAGAGGAGGTGCAGGCGCTCTTCCAGGCGGCCGCGACCGGGACGGGGTGCCTCACCACGTTCCACGCCCCCAACCCCGAGGGCCTCACGACGCGGCTCACCCAGCCCCCGCTCTCGGTGGCGCAGAGCTCGCTCGGGCCTGATAGACGCGGTCGTCTTCATGGTCAGGGGGCAGGGCGGGCACCGGTTCGTCCAGAGCGTGGTCGAGCCCGCATGGCGAGGAGGCGGGCCGCGCGTGGACCAGCGTCTTCCTGCGCGAGGGCGAGGGCGTGCAGCGCGAGGGCTCGGCGAGCCTCGGGAGGAGGGGGCAGGGCTTCGGGCACTCCGCCAAGAAGATCTCCGCGGAGCTGGAGAGGAGGACCGCGTTCCTGGACGCGCTCGTGGGGCGGGGCGTCGCGGACTACGAGGCGCTCGCCAAGGAGCTCAGGGCCTTCTACGCGACCTCGGCTTTGACCTTCTGAACGTCTTGGACCTGTGCACGATTCTTTGAGAACTAGGCCTTGGCGCGCAGTTCTTTGAGCTGCGTCTCGACCACGGCAAGGCGCTGTGTTGTGTCAAGCCGCTTGTCGAGGTCGTCAATCTTCGACCCGAGCCTCCTGTCGACTTCGTCGATCTTCGCTCCTAGTCTCTTATCTACTTCGTCTATCTTGCATTCGAGCCGCTTCTCCACTCCGTCAATCTTCTCCCCGAGACCGTCCATCTTCGCGGAGAGCTTATCGTCGAGGCCGGTCATCCTGGAGTCCAGCTTTTCCTCGAGCCCGCCGATCCTTGCATCAATCACCTTCACCCCTCCCTTCAGTTCGCTTATCTGAGGTAGGAGCACCCTCTCCAGCCAACCGAGGATCTTCTCGGCCATCTCGGTTGATACTAATCACGAGCTTGATGATATTTAACCACCCATGGGAGTGCCTTTGAACATCACCAGGGCGACTACGCGACGTCCGCCTTGACCTTCTGGCCCTCGTAGATCTCCTTGACCCTGTCGAGGGTGTCGATGTCGGCGACCTTCCTGTCGTACCTCACCCGCTTGATGCGCGGGAACCTCAAGCGCGTAGCCGCTGTCGTGCCGGTCGCTCCTCTGGATGCTGTCGAAGGCGACCTCGAGGACTATCTCCGGCCTGACGGCCATCCTGAAGCCGACCTCGCCGACGGTGAGCTTCTTGATCCTGACCATCATCTCGTCGATCTCCTTGTCGGTGAGCCCGGAGTACGCCTTCCCGATGACCTTGAGCCCGCCGCCGTCCCTCACCGCGAAGGTGTAGTCGCTTATCTTCCCCGCCCTCTTCCCGTGCCCGAACTCGGCCGCGACCATCACGACGTCGAGGGTGTCCAGCTCCTCCTTGAGCTTGGCCCAGTACCTCCCCCGCCTCCCCGGCGTGTAGGGGCTCTCCGGGTCCTTGAGGACGAGCCCCTCGTAGCCCAGCGACCTGCTCTCCCTGAAGAAGGCCTCTATCTCGCCCGCCGCGCGCACGGTCTTCGAGTCGGCCCTCCTGAGTGCTCGTCCCCTTCAGCACGCGCCAGAGGAGCGCGCGCCTCGCGCGGAAGGACTCCCTGTGCACGGGGCTGCCGTCCAGGTACAGGATGTCGAAGCAGTAGTACCTGATCGGGGCGATCCTCTTCGACTCCTCGACGTCCGCCCTCCTGAGCCTCCGCTGGATGAGCTGGAAGGAGAGGGGGCCCTCGCCCTCCCGGAAGGCGACTATCTCGCCGTCGAGGACGACGTCGTGGGGGATGCGCGACGCGGCCTCCACGACCTCAGGGAAGCTCTTCGTCATCTCCTCCAGCCGGCGGGAGAATATCTTCACCTCGCCGCCGAGCTTGTGCACCTGCGCCCGCACGCCGTCGTACTTGTACTCCGCGTAGAGCTCCCTCCCCTCGAAGTAGCTCGATATCTCCTCGGCCGAGGCCATCGGCTCGGCGAGCATGAAGTTGGTCGGGCGCATCGGCTCGATCCTGACCTCCTCCAGCCGGCCTCCCTTCGCTTCGCGTGCGAGGAGCCCGATGTCCCCGAGCATGAGGTAGGCCTCCTTCACCCTCTCCCTCCCAAGGTCCTTTCCGAAGGCCTCGGCGACCGCCTCCTCGACCAGGCCCTCGACCAGCCCGATCCTCATCTCCCTGCTCAGTATCTTCACGATGTACTTCGCCTCGAGCGTCCCCTCCCCCCTGAGCAGGAGCGACTTCACGAGCTCCTTCTTCATCGCGGTCGACCTCTTCCCCTGGGCCTCGGTGATCCTCTCGAAGGTCGAGGCGACGTCGAGGATGCTGAGCGCGTCGTCGGCCCCGTCGAAGAGCGTGGCCTCCCGCCTTCTCCCGATGAACTCGGCCACCGACTCGCCGAGGTCGCCGTGCTCGAGGTAGCTCCTGCTGAGCTCCTCCTGCGTCACGCCGGTGACGTCTCGAAGCACCCCGATGAGCGCGGAGTACCCGACCTGCGTCTCCTCGGCGCTCCCCTTGCGCGTCGACCTCCCCGCGGCGAAGCGCGCCGCTTGCTCGACCTCCTCCTCGCTCTTCAGCCTCGAGAGGAGCCCCGCTAGGATTGATACCTTCTCGTTCCTCCCCTTGGCGAGGCGGACCTTTTCCAGTGCCTCCGCGAGGTCGCGGAAGGGTGTGCCTTTCATGTGTCTCGCGCTTCGCCCCGGTCCTGCCTGGAAGTATATCGGTCTCCGGGCCGCTGCTGTCGCTAGAGCTGCTGGGCCATGAGGTAGGCCGACTCCCCGTCCTTGTAGTACCCCTGCATGGTCCCGCTCACCTGGAACCCCAGCTTCCTGTAGAGGCGGACCGCGTCGTCGTTCGTGACCCTGACCTCGAGGAACACCTCCTTGCAGCCCCCCTTCCTCATCTCGTCCATCGCCCTCTGTATGAGGGTGGTGCCGACCCCCTTCCCCCTGTGCGCCTCCATGGTGGCGATGGAGATGATGTGCCCCTTCCTCGCGAGCCCGAACCTCCTCATCACGGAGAGGCCGTACTCGACCCTGCACATGATGTAGCTCACCAGCGCGCCGCCGATCTCCGCGACGATGAACGTGTTAGGGAACTCGTTGAGGATCTCGTAGTAGAAGTAGTCCGAGTAGTGCTCGGGGAGGGTCGTGGCGTTGACGTTGATCACGCTGGGCACGTCGGAGGCCTCGGCATATCGAACCGTGTAATCCCCTGCCCTGCCCAATATCGACTTCTGCATTCCGCCGTCTGTGTGCGCCATCGGCCCGCTAAATAAGGTTCGCCGATTCTGCTTCCCCAAGGTTTAATGCGGCAACTTTTCCCAAGACGTCCAGAGGGCACTTGTCGGCGATCAACACCGATGTCGACTCCGCCGTGAGGTCCCTCTTTTCTGTGAAGGACTACTTCGTGGCCGAGGAGGGCGCCGCTGAGTACAGCGTGGTCTACGACGAGCGCTCCGCCGCCAACTTCCTGAAGCTCCTCGAGTCGCTGAAGGGCCCCGACTACTCGGCGCAGCTCTACGGCGACCCGGAGCGCGCGACCCTCGTCTTGATCAAGAACCCCCCGCCGCAGCCGCCTCAGCAGAGGGTGAGGCTCAGCGCGCCCGTCTTCCTCTTCCTCCTCACGCTCCTCTCGGTCTTGGTCACGGGGTACGTAGTCGCGGTGATATTCCCACAGGTCGCCCCCGGTAGCTCCCCCCTCGAGATGGGCGTGGGCTTCGTCGCGGCGTTGGGCGCGATCGTCGCCGTCCGGTACCTCGCCCAGAGGTACGCAGCCAAGCGCGGCAACTTCTCGTTCCTCTCCTACTACCTGCCCAACGTCCCCCTCCTCATCGCCCTCCCGGCGATGTACTTCCTCCCAACGTTCGGGTCGGTGAGCTTCCCGGGCTCGCCCCCGGCGAACAGGGACAAGCTCTTCGACTTTTACCTCTTCGGCTCGCTCGCGCTGGTGCTCGTCGCGCTCGCGGTCTCCTTCCTCGGCGCCGGCACGTCGGTGGTGCTCACCCAGTCCCAGCTAGCGGCGCTGTCCGTCGGGAACCAGACCGCCACGATCCAGACGAACCCGAGCATCCTCCAGGGCGGCGTGATGTCCCTCTCCCAGAGCCTCGGGCTCGTGGGCCAGGTCCCCCCTGGCGGGACGCTCATCTTCTCGCCTGTCGAGATCGCGGCGTGGCTCGGGCTCCTCCTCGCCTTCTTCAACCTCATGCCCGCGGCGCTCTTCGACGGGGGGAGGATGGCTCGGCTCGCCCTCGGGGATAGGGGGAGCCGGCTGACCACGATCGTGACTGGCCTGTTCCTGCTCGCGGCCGACATCCCCGGCTATTGGGTGGTCTTCCTACTCGTCTTCCTGATGGCGGCCTTTCCGGTCCAGGGGGAGACGCTGGACTCGATCTCCGGGCTGTCGCGGTCGAGGAAGGCCCTCTTCGCGCTTACGGTCGTGGTAGGAGTGCTGTGTGTCCCCCTGCCCCAGACCTTCGCGACCCTCAGGCTCTAGGGAATGACCGTCTCGCAGGCGCGGGTGACGACGTTGAGCTTCGCGCCCCTCCCCACCGCGGAGAAGACCTTGCCGAGCGCTTCCCCGGAGCCCCGGGCGGTCCTGAACCTTAGCTTCCCCCCTGCGTAGAGCTCTGGGAGGGATGAGAGCAGGGTGACCGAGTATCTCTCCTTCAGGTCGGCGACGTATGATATCTCCTCGAGGCCGTCGACGTAGGCCCCCCTCTTGACGAAGCTCTCCGTCATCCGTCCGGTGAGGTACATCTGCAGCGCCTCGGAGCCGACGCCGTCTCTGCACTCTGCCACGAGGACGATCTCCCCGCCCTTCCTCACCCCCTTCAACGCGCCGAGGGCCAGCCTGATCGCGTGCGAGAGCGTGTCGTCGTACCCCCTCCCTCCCGCGCCGACTACTAGGCCCTTCGCCTGCGGGATCTCCGCGGATACGTAGTGGGCGCGAGCTTGCTTCACAGAATCACCTTCGACTATCGAGTAGGGCTCGCCCCCTCGAGTGATTATCGTCGCGTAGTCGACGTCCTGGACGGCCTCGGCGTCCTGGCGGACGGCCACGTAGCTCGGGGCGCCCTCTCGAAGAGGCTGCGCGCCGTCGCCGTCCCTCTTCCTGTAGCCCAGCCTCCGCGCGCCCGCGATGCAGGCGAGGGCGAGAGCCACGGGTGCGTCGATGAACCCGTAGAGCGGGTCGGGCTCGCCGGTCGAGATAGCGAACTTCCTGCCCGGCCCCGAGACGTCCGCCGAGAGCTTCCCGCCCTGCCCCTCGGGGCCCGGCTCGCCGGGAGGGCGCAGCTTTTCGACCGCATCCTTGAGGTCGGGGACCGCCGCCTCCACCTTCCTCGGGCTCGAGGAGACGAACCTGTGGCCCTCCTTGGGAACCTGCGCCAGAAGGGCCTTCACGACCTTCAGCGTCGCGGGCTTGTTGTCGCAGATCAGCACCCTCTCGGCGCCCTTCAGCCTCTCAGCGAGCGTGGCCACGATCTCGTCGACGTGCGACTCCGGCTTCGGGTCGATGGTCTCGCCGAGGTTCTCCTGCATGAGCGTGACGAGGGACTCGACGTCGCCGTAGGGGACCCAGATTTCCATGGGGCGCTTCTATCGCTCGACCCACCCTTCCCGCGTCTATCAAGCTTGCCCCCTCGGGGTTCTGGGTAGTCTGCGGTTTCTCAGAGTTCGCCCTACGTCTGTGTAGTCGCGGTTGCTGGCTTGGCCCTGCTCGCGTTCTGAATCAGGGTCAGCCACTTATCCGAGCCTTCGACCTTGATTCCCGCTCTGTCGGCTGGGGTCTCTCCGTTCAAAGCCTCGTGGGGCCTCACGAAGTTGTGGTAGATTTGGAGCCCCTTGAGGATTGGGGTGTCCACAGTCTTGATGCCTCGCATGACCTTCTCCCTGTCCCGAATCTCCCCGTTCATCCGCTCCATCATGTTGTTGTGGACTCCCTCCTTCGCGTCGAGCCTGATGTCTCGGACGTGCTGGGAGTATCGGCTTGCGGTCTGGAACTCCTTCCTGAACGCTGGGATGAAGTGGCTCCCTCCGTCTGTCGTGAGAGTGAGGGGTATCTTCCCCGCCTTCTCCTTCGCCTCTGCGAACAGGGGCCTCACGTCGGCGGTGTATTTGGTGTCGGCGACCTGCTGGGCTATCCAGAAGCGGGTGTCCTCGTCCATCATGGCGAACAGATACTTCATGTCGCCCTTCACCTTGAAGTAGAGTTCGTCCGCTCTCCACGCCTCCCCGACTTCGGGCGTAATCTGCTCGACGTATCTCTCCATGAGGCCCACATACTTCCGAATCCAGTTGAGGACGGTCTTGTGGGTTATCTCCACGCCCATCAGCCTGAGGGCCTTCTGGGTGTTCCGAAGGCTCTCGCCAGAGAAGTAGAGTTGGAGGGCCATCGTTATCGCCTTCGGGTTGTGCTTCATCCTCTCGAACCCCACGTTCACCGAGAACGTCCGATGGCAGACGAGGCAGGCGAACCTCTGGATGCTTCCGCTCTTGTTCCTCCGAACTCCCGACTTCTTGATGCTCTGAGAGTGGCAGAAGAAGCACTCCGAGACCGAGACCTCGGCTATCACTCGGTTGCCGTCCACCGTGTGCCTGAATCGGTTGCTAATCTCAACGGCCCAGACATGCTTGCACCGCGTCCTTCGGTTGGAGTAGTCGGGGCATGAGCAGGCCCACCCTCTGCTCCCCTGCGAGACCTGATACTCCCCGTTCCCAGACTGGGAGCGGACGTAGTAGAGGCCGTCCCAAACCCTCCGAACCTGCCCCTCCGTCTTGGCTATCGCGAGCCCTCTGTCCCTTCTGGGCTCGCTTATCCCGTTCCTGTCTCTGGGGTCGTTCATCAGTAGGAGTCCCCCATCACTCGGCTTATTGGAGTCATTGGATACCATTAGGTAAGACACGAAGGGTTATAAGGGTTGCGTTAGATACCATAAGGGATGACACACCTTGGACGGGGGTGAGGCAATCTGGCAATGAAGAAGGTCATGGTCTCAATGACCGAGGAGATGATAGAGAAGCTGGAGAAGGAGCGGAAGGTCAGGGCGATAGCGACAGTCCCCGAAGTCGTCAGGATAATCGTGAGCGACTACTTCAAAGTAAAGTCTACCGCGTAGGGAACGTCCTGTTCTTCGCAGGGATGGTAATGTCAGTGGTTGGCTGGTTCCCACTCCTATCTGGTCAAGACTTCGCAGTTGCCTTGTTGGTTCCTGCGGGTTTCGTATTGCTCGTCGTGGGCTGGGGGCTCGTGAAGTTCATGAAGTCAAGGACGACTGTCGGATAGTATTGTCCCGAAGCGGGGAAGTAGATGGTCTGGTTGACGCTCTGGTATGGGGAGGTGCTGGTGAGGTTTGCTCTCGCCCAGAAGATTCCCCAGAGGGTTCCCCCGAAATCGAGTTCGTTCTGAGTGATGGGGGCACCGACTGGATAATCGCCATAGAAGCCAAATTGAACCTCTCGGAGATACTCTCTACAATAGTCAGAGACGGGAAGGATTCCGCTGTAGAGGAACTTGATTGGGGTTCCTTGCGTGAGAGTCCCGTTCCACTCCATCTTGATGGAGAGAAACACGCAGGTTTCGTTCGCCGCAAAGGGGCCGTTGACTTGGCTCACGGTAATGTTCGCCGCAGGGACGCCATCGACCTGCCTCACGGCAATAGGGGACGCGGAGTTCGGAGGATAATCAAGGAAGACAGGCAAGATTTGCGACTGCGGGGCTGGGTTGAGGTAGGGGAAGCCGTAATAATCAAACTGGACAGCCAAAGCATAGGCCAGACTCGAAGGGATGAGGACAACGAGAAGGACGATACCGACCCATCTCGACTTTCTCACGCCTCCACTCGCTCGGCCTCACGTTTGAAGTGTTCGCGAGAATCGAGAAAAGGATTAATCGAGAGAGTGGGATGGCCGAGACGGGTTGAAAGTGGCTTTCGTGGCCGTCGGGGCCATTTTTACTCTGATAGCGGGTTTCGGCCTGCTTTCGCTGGGGCGCGAGTCTTCGTCCTTCCAGAGTCAGAACGCCAATGGGTTCGACATCGGACTCATCGCTCTGGGGCTCGTCCTCATCGGTGGGTTGGCCCTGTTGATAGAGGGAGTCAAGCCAGGGACGATTTGGGGTTCAAGGAAGGCGAAACAGGCACCTCCCTAACAACCGACTTTACACAGCGAGACGATTTTGGAGGAGCAACCGAGGACTACCCAGAACCCCCCTCGGTCATCCTTTTGTATCGCCCCCGGAGACCTCGCCCCATGGCGTGGAAGCGCAGGAAGGAGCTGCTCGAAGAGCTGGCGATGGTGCTCGTGAAGGTCAAGGCGATCCAGTTCGGGACGTTCACGCTCGCCAGCGGGAGGATAAGCTCCTACTACATCGACCTCCGGACGATACCCAGCTACCCTGGCGCGTACAAGACGCTGACCAACGCCTTCGGCGAGTTCCTGAGGCACGAGTTCAAGGAGACGAGCTACGACGCAATAGCGGGGATCCCTACCGCGGGGCTCACGCTCTCCTCGCCCATCGCGCTGATGCTCGAGAAGCCGATGATATACGTGCGGAAGGACGAGAAGGACCACGGCAGGGGCAAGCTCGTCGAGGGCGTGACCAGGCCCGGGTGGAAGGTTCTGGTGATCGACGACGTGGTAACAACGGGGGGCTCGATACTCTCCGCGGTCGAGGCGATAAGGGCGGAGGGCTGCGACGTCGAGAGCGCCTCGGTCGTGATAGACAGGCTCGAGGGCGGCGCCGCCTCCATGAAGAAGCAGGACGTGAAGCTCCACGCGATGACGGACATACTCGAACTTGTGAAGATACTCAGGTCCAAGGCGCTGCTTTCCGCCGAGGAGGCCAGCGCGGTCTCCTCTCAAGTGAACAGGCGCTAGCCCGTCAGTACACCATCAGGCTCTTCTCTTCCAGAAGGACGTGCAGGTTGTTGACGGCCCTGTAGACGTCGCTCTCCCGCTTGGCGCCCGTGCATACGAGCTTCCCGGACGCGAAGAGCAAGATGACGGTCTTGGGGTCGGCCATCCTGTGGATGAGGCCGGGGAACTGCTCCGGCTCGTACATCGACTTCGGTAGCTGCCGTGCCGCTTCCTCGAGGTGGACCTTCCCGCCAAGGTTCGCCGATGCCACCATGTTCTGTATCACTATCTCCGCCTCGTTCTTGATGGGGATGCCCCCCTTCTTCAGGCGCCTGACGACTTCCTGCACGGCCTTGCGCGCCATGTCCTCCGACTTGGCGCCCGTGCAGACCATCTTGCCAGAGCTGAAGATGAGCGTCGCGGTCTTCGGGACCTTTAGCCTGAAGACGAGGCCGGGGAACTGGTCGGGGTGGTACTCCACGTCGACGAACTTCTTCGTTATCTGGTTCAGGTCCACTTTCTGGTTGATCGATGCAGAGGCGACCACGTTCTCGATGCTCACGATGGCCTTGGTCTGGGGCATTGCCCGGGAAGTGAGGACGGATTATATAAGGAGCAGAAGAGGCGGAGCGATTTCCAGCGCGCAGGTTATATCCGTTAGTGGCGAAGGGTCGTAACCGGGGAAAAGCGCAGCTTTGTCAGATTCTCACGGTGGAAGCGGAGAGCAAGGCCAAGAGATGCCGCACGGCACCGGCGGGGCGAAGAAGTCCTCGTCGCGCAGGCTCGTCCTGATCACGGTCATCATGGTCGGCTTCGCCGCCCTCTCATTCCTGCCTTCGCTCTTCTCAAGAGGCGGGACGGGAACGTCCAGCACGTCGGCTAACTTGCCCAACATCTTCATCCCCATATGGCTGACGCTCACCATCGCGACCGTCATCATCAGCATGTGGTTCGCGAGGTTCCTCATGACGGCGGAGAAGTACCGGGACTCGGAGACGCAGAGCCCGGCAGCGCCTTCCCACTCTCACTAGGTACGCCGGCCGTGCCTCCAGACTCGCCGTCGGCCTTCTCCTTTCCCTCTTCCGAGGGCCGAAGCTCAGAGAGGAAGACGAAGAGCAGGATCAGCCCGACGAGGGCGTAGTTCCAAGGATATGGGATTGACATCGAGATGAGCCCGAGGTACGGTACCGCGAGGACGACGACGCCCTTCACGCACTGGGCCGGCACCGGGGGCCAAGAATTGGGCTCGTCGGGATGCGGGTTGGTTGCCCTGTCGTCCCCCTGGGTGATGAGACCCTGACTGGTGATCGCCACGACCCTGTGGACCACAGTCAGCCCGTAGCATGTGCCGGACGTGGTGGGCGTCACGAAGACTATCACCTGCCCGACGTGGAT
The DNA here is from genome assembly GCA_963820505.1 of uncultured Nitrososphaerota archaeon. Classification (GTDB taxonomy): domain Archaea; phylum Thermoproteota; class Nitrososphaeria; order Nitrososphaerales; family Gagatemarchaeaceae; genus Gagatemarchaeum. The sequence goes on from CAWFZY010000005.1 coordinate 355,592, forward strand.
GCTGCTGAAGGGCACGCTCTCCGTTATGACGAGGTCGCCTATCTGGAGGGTCGGGACCATGCTCTTGCTCACCACCACGTACACGGGCGACGAGCCCAGCGCGCTCCCGACTAGGAGCTGCGCGCCTGTCACGATGACGACTACGATGATGACGTAGGTGAGCGCCCTGCTGACGTTCTTCGAGAGCTGCACGGTCCTTCCTGGGCCGTCCCCATGAGATTGTTAACCTTTGCCGGCCTCCGCCCGCAACTCTTTAGAAGGGAGGTGGCCGCCGGCAGCTCGATGAAGTGGGTCTCGGTCGCCGAGGTGCTCGTCGTCAACGGGATCCTCATCCCGGTGCTGATCTTGATAACCGAGAACTACAGCCTCCGCACGGCCTACTGGGGGCCCGAGGGGTTCGCCCCCTCGACCGCGCGATACCCGTTCTTCTTCATCACATCGGCGGTAAAGGGCTCGACGAGCATCCCAGGCCTCCTCAGCGTGGACTGGCAGCAGGTCGTCCTGGTCGTCCTGATACTGACCGACGCGGTCTACGCGTGGTCGGCGATCAAGAGCAGCCGCAAGCGGGAAGAGCCACAAACGCAGCAAGCGCGCTAGGGGCATGCACGTGTGAAATACTCCACCCGGCCTCGATATAGTTATATACGCAAGAAGCGCTAAACACGGTCGTAACCCTATGGCAATCAGGAACTACGTAGCCATTTCTATAGCTCTGATGTTCGTGTTCGCTGCAATCCCTGTCGTGGCCGCTGCGCCCCAAAACGGGATTATCTCCGCCGCGCAGGCAGATTTGCACGGTCCGCGCGTCAACAAGGTGGAATTCAGCGTGATTTCTACCGACGCGACGCTCTACAGCTCTCTGGCCGCGGGCACGATCCAGGGGCCCGAGTGGACATTCACGACGGGGAGCTACACTTCGGCGCAGAGCGACACCAACCTTGCGGCGAACTCCTCGCTGGGTTACACGTTCTACGGTATCGGGTTTAACGAGTTGCGCCCCGTGACGAACACGACCGCCTTCCATCGCGCGATGGCGTACCTCACCGATTACAGTTTCATAGAGAGCACGGTGCTTTCAGGCGTGGCGGGCGCGGCCCAGCCAGACCTCTTCCCGTGCCTCGCCTACCCGACGGCCTGCAGCACCTCGATAGCGACGTACCCTTACTCATCGACTTACGCCAACGCCGTTAGCCAGCTGAAGCTGGCAGGCCTGAAGGAGGGTAACACGACGGACGTGGCGCTGAGCTCTATTTCTTGGACGTACAACGGCCAGCCGTTCACCCCCAAGTTCATCTACAGGAGCGACGACCCGCTGAGGACCGGGGTCGCGACCTCGCTCATCTCCAACGCGAAGGCGATAGGCCTGCAATTCAACGCACAGGGGATCTCCGGCTCCTCGGCCTCAACCGACGTGTATGGACCGTCGGCATCGGCTGCGCTAAAGGCCGGAGTCTACAACCCCGCCACGGGCCTCAACACGCCGCCAGTGTTCAACTACTCGGCTGCTGCTGCGGGTGACAACTGGGACATGTACACGTACGGCTGGTCCACCAGCGCCGACTACAACTGGGCATTCTCGTTCTTCAACACGCAGAACGTAGCCACCTCGTTGAACTTCCTGAACTACTATAACACGACGATGGACAAGGACACCAACGCGCTGCAGTACGCCTCGACGATCGCCGCAGCCCAGACCGCCGCGCAGAAGGTCGACCAGGACGCCGCATCGAGCCTGCCCTATCTGATGTCCTTCTACCAGAACACCCTGTGGGCTAACTACGTCAACGGCTGGACTGGTTACGTGAACACCCCGGCCGCCGGCCCCGACACCCTGACCGGGATCTATTGGACCCTGCTCAACGTGCACCCGACCAACGACGCCAATGGCGGGACCTTCAACTACGCGATCCACCAGGCGGCAGACGCGGGAGGGATGAACCCGCTGTACAACACGAACTGGATATGGCAGGTCGACGTCTGGAGTGAGGTCTATGACTCGGCTCTAGCTACGCCGCCCGCCCAGAACAACATCGCTCTCGCGCTGATGAACTGGATGACCTCCAGTTACAGCATCGCCTCGTTCTCGGGCAGCACCGGGACAACGGCCGGGTGGTTCCAGATGCAAGGAAGCCAGGGGACAGCCAACAAGATAGTGAGCGGCGACGTCATCACGTTCAACTTCGACAAGAACCTCACTTGGTCGGACAACGTGCCCGTTACCGCAGCGGACTACAACTTCTCGCTCTACTCTGAGGGCATCTCTGCCCCTCCCACGCTGCCCGACGTGGCCACACCACTTTCCGGGACGCTGAGCGGCCCGTCCGGGCTCTGGGCCACGTACATCCCGCCCACAAATCCGTACCAGATTCAGATATACATCAACAGCTCATCGGTGTGGAACATCCCTTCCGTTCTCCCAGTGGTGATGCCCCAGCACATCTTCAAGTACTTCAACATCGACAAGATGGCCACCGAGGCGGCGACCTTGGACTTGACGCTGCCCTACTCAGCGGCCACAGCCTCCGCCGAATGCGGCAGCCCGTGCAGCTTCCTGACCTCCACTCCAGCACCCACTTGGCTCCAATACCTGCCCAACCTCGAGATAGGCTCAGGCCCGTTCACGTTGGCGGCATACTCCGCGGCCACGGGCGCAGGGCAGCTCAACAAGAACGTGAACTACTTCAGGTCTGACTGGGAGAGCACGGCAACGACCGTGACGGCAGGCTCGACCTACAACATGGCTGAGGACATCAACGAGACGATATACAACGCCGGCACCTCGGCGATGAGCGGCGTACCCGCGGGCCAGGTGGGCGTGGTCCCGATCACCAACGCTACGGGGACGGTCACGGTGATATCCTCGCCTGGCACAGCGAGCAACAAGACCGTCGCGTCCATCCCGCTCTCGGGAGGGACCAACGGCGCTTACACCGCCGCCATCTCGACGACCGGATGGGCTCCAGGCACCTACGAGCTGGTCACGCAGGCCAGCTTCAACTTCCTGGGCCTGGCGCGCACGTGGTATCAGGCCGCGGGCATAACGGTGCCAGGCGCGGCCTCGAGCCTCGCGAGCAGCAGCGCAAGTTCGAGCTCGATGACCTCCAGCGCGACCTCCAGCAACAACACAGACTACTACATCCTCGCAGGAGTCGTGGTTGTAGTCATCGTGGTCATAGCCGCGGCCTTCATGAGACGCAAGCGCTAGGCGCGACCAGCCCCAACAGCCGGGCCGAGGGCGCCACCCTTCCTCATTTTATATATGACGAGAGGAGCGATGGCGCCGAATGGGTTTAGGGAGGTACATCGCGCGGAGAAGCCTAAACCTCGTGGTACTTCTCCTCGTGATAGTCGCGTTCAACTTCGTCCTCTTCCAGATCATCCCGTTCACGACGTCGTGCCCCGGCCTTAGCTACAACCAATGCGTCCAGCTCCTCTACGTCCCGCCCGTACCGGCGAAGGGTGGCAACGCCTCGGCGGTGATAACGCTGCACAGGGCACAGGTCATGACGGCGTTCGGCTTCAACCAGCCTCTGAGCACGAGGTTCGTGCTCTACTTCAAGAACATGTTCACCGGCCAGTTCGGCTTCAACATAGGCGGCCAGCTCGGAGGCCCGGTCTGGAACACCGTGACCGAGCGGGTGCCCTACACGCTGCTCCTGCTCGGCACCGCGACGATAGCGGCCTTCATCATCGGCATCGGGGTCGGGGTCCTCGCCGCCGCGAAGAGGGGGAAGGTCTTCGACGTCGGGTCGCTAGCCACCTTCCTCTTCATCAACTCCCTCCCCGTCTTCTTCGTGGGGGGGATACTGATCATCCTGCAGATCCTCGTCGCGGGCAAGGCCTACGTCAACGTCGGAACGCTCACGCTCACAAAGTACGGGCTCGACCTCATCGTGCCGACGCTGCAGGGGATGTGGCTCCCGTTCCTGACGCTCACGCTCGTGAGCATAGGGGGCGTCTACCTCACGATGCGGGCGACGATGCTCGACGTCCTGGGAGAGGACTACATCGTCATGGCGAGGGCGAAGGGGCTCGACGAGAGCACCGTCCTCTACAAGCACGCGTTCAGGAACGCGATAATCCCGATAGCGACGCTCTTCGCCCTCTCGATAGGCTTCATACTGGGAGGGGCGCTGATCACCGAGACTGTCTTCGGCTGGCCCGGGCTCGGCCTCGCCATCTACACCGCGGTGGTGTCGAACGACTTTCCTCTGGAGCAGGCGATGTTCTTCATAATCGCGGTGATGGTGCTACTGGCGAACTTCGCGGTCGACGTCGCGTACGGCTTCTTGGACCCGAGGATCAAGGCGGGTTAGGCCCAGACCCAGGAGTGATTAGCGACGAGAGCCAACGACGACCAGCCTCCACGCAATCAGGGCCGGGGGCGCGGGGGCTTCATCCAGGGAGCGAAGCGCAACGCGAGGCTCTTCGCAAAGTCGAAGATAGGCGTCGTCGGGCTCGCCATAATCCTCTTCTTCGTGGTGCTAGCCGTCTTCGCCCCTCTGCTCACGACCAACAACCCCGTCTTCGGGTACGACGTCTCCTCTCCCTACTCGGTTCCGGAGTGGGCGACCGTCTTCCCGCGATACCACAACCTTGCCGTGACCTCGTACCCGGTCGACGCGAACACCTTCACCGGCACCAGCGACCTCTCTCCGTGGGCGTTCACAGGATCGAAGATCTCCGTGGCGGCCGCGCCCTCCGTCGAACCGCCCGGGAACCTGACGAAGTACACGGGGAGCCTGATGGTCAACGCCTCCGCCACATCCCCGGCCCCCGGCGCTGCGACCAACCCCACCCTGCCGGGCGGGGTGCCGGTGTTCGCGATGTCGCAGTCCTTCAAGTTCACTACCAAGCCCCCGACGGACTTCGTCGTGAGCGCGTTCGTCGACCCGGTCGTCCTGAAGAACGTCTCGTCGGTCTACGTCAACTTCGAGATGCAGACCCCCACCGGCAACTACTCCTTCAGCTCGGTGGAGGCTTACGCCCTGCGCGAGGAGATACAGATCAGCCCGCAGACCAACTCGTGGAAGAACGTGACGGTGCCCAGCGGTCTGCTCCCGCTCTCAGGGATCCCCGGCTTCGCGAGCTCCTCGGACGCGGCCGCGACGGTCTTCAGCCAGCCCGGCACCTACACGTTCACCATGCAGCTCCAGGTCGTCCCCACCGGGGCGACCGTCCAGACTCAGTTCTACGTGACCGGGGTCACCTTCCACATACTGGGCCGGGCCTACGGGCTGCTGGGGACTGACATCTACGGGAGGGACCTCTGGTCCCAGTTCGTGTGGGGCTCGCAGGTCTCGCTGCTCATCGGGATTCTCTCGGCGATGGGAGCGGTGGGCATCGGGACGGTGACGGGACTGGCCGCGGGCTACCTTGGCGGCGGGTCCGACGAGGTGATCAGCAGGGTGACCGACTTCATGCTCGTCCTCCCCTTCCTCCCCCTCGTGCTAATTCTCGTCTCTCTCTTGGGGCAGAACCCCGCCCTCTACAAGAACATCTACTGGTGGGTGATCGCTCTCTTCGTCGTCCTCTCCTGGCCCTCCATCACCAGGATAATCCGCGGCCAAGTGCTAACCGTCAAGACGAGGCAGTACGTCGAGGCGTCTCGCGCCCTCGGGGGCGGCCCGGGGCACATCATCAGGAGGCACATACTCCCCAACGTGATGGGGCTGGTCTACTCGCAGACCGCGCTCAACGTCGCGGGGTTCATAATCCTCGAGGCGGCGCTAGACTTCCTCGCCATCGGGATCCATCCCATCGGCACGATAACCTGGGGCCTCACCCTGACGAACGCCCTCTCCGACGCGCTGACGAACTCAGCGGTGGACTACGCGTGGTGGTGGTTCCTCCCTCCCGGCATCGCAATCGCAGCCCTCTCGCTCTCGTTCGTGCTCGTCGGCTTCGCCCTCGACAGGATATTCAACCCGAGGCTGCGCGCGAGGTGATGGCACGCCCCATGGCAGCGACGACCGCAGGGAGGCTCGGGGAGAACGTCCTCGAGGTGGACGACCTGAAGATGTACTACACCACGTCGGCGGGACAGGTCAAGGCGGTGGACGGCCTGACCTTCTCGGTCAAGCGCGGGGAGGTCCTGGGGATCGTCGGCGAGAGCGGTTGCGGCAAGTCGAGCCTCGCCCTCACCGTGATGAAGCTGCTCCCCTCGAACGCGAAGATAATCTCGGGCAAGATACTCGTCAGGGGGACCGACGTCGTCCCCATGCCCGACGCCGAGGTCAGGAGGAAGGTCAGGTGGAGCCAGATCGCGATGATACCGCAGGGCGCGATGAACTCGCTCAACCCGATCTTCAGGGTGGGGGACCAGATATCCGAGGCCATACTGGCGCACGGGTCGACCTCCAAGTCCGAGGCGCACAGGAGGGCGGTCGAGCTGCTCTCCCTGGTGGGCATCGACGCTTCGAGGGCAAACAACTACCCCCACGAGTTCAGCGGAGGGATGAAGCAGCGCGCGATGATAGCCATGTCCCTCGCGCTCGACCCCGCCCTCCTCATCGCCGACGAGCCCACCACGGCGCTCGACGTCATCGTCCAGGCCGGGATAGTGAAGCTCCTCCTCGACGTGAGGGAGAAGCTCGGCGTGGCGATCATGCTGATCACGCACGACCTCGCGCTGGTGGCGCAGATGAGCGAAGAGGTCGCGATAATGTACGCGGGCAAGTTCGTGGAGTTCGGGAGGAGCGCCGAGGTCTACCACTCTGCCCTCCACCCGTACACCTTGGGCCTCCTGCACGCGTTCGCAGACATCAGGAAGCCGAAGGAGGACCTCGTCTCGATACCAGGCTCTCCCCCGGACCTCCTCGCGCCCCCGAGCGGCTGCAGGTTCCGGACCCGGTGCGCGTACGCCCAGGACCTCTGCGCGACGAGGGAGCCGTCACTGGAGGAGGCGCTCCCCGGGCACTTCGTCGCGTGCCACTACTGGAAGGACATCAAGGAGGGGCGCGCCCCCAGCCACGAGGTGGAGGCGGCTCCTTGACGTCGCAAGAGTGGACCGCGGGAGGGGGAGGCGACGAGGTGGTCCTCAGGGTGGAGCACCTCGTGAAGTTCTTCCCCGTCAGGCGCAGCTTCGCGGAGGCGCTGAGAGGTGGGAAAACCGCGGTCGTCCACGCCGTCGACGACGTGAGCTTCGAGGTGAGGAAGGGGCAGATAATGGGGCTCGCTGGCGAGAGCGGCTCGGGGAAGACCACCGTGATCCGGGTGATCCTGATGCTCACGGAGCCTTCCTCCGGCTCGGTCTTCTTCCACGGCGCCGACCTGTCGAAGGCCACCAAGACCGAGATGAAAAAGCTCAGGCCGAAGCTCCAGGTTGTCTTCCAAGACCCCTACGAGTCGATCAACCCGCGCATGACCGTCTTCGACATCGTCTCCGAGGGGCTCTTCATCAACAACCTCGTAAGCTCGGGCGAGGAGGCGGAGGAGAAGGTCCTGGCGGCGCTGAGGGACGTGCAGATCATCCCGCCCGAGGAGTATCTCCTGCGCTACCCCCACGAGCTATCGGGAGGCCAGCGCCAGAGGGTCGCGATCGCGAGGGCGCTCGTCCTCGACCCCGAGATCATCCTCGCGGACGAGCCCGTCTCCATGCTCGATGTCTCCATCAGGGCCGAGGTAGTGAACGTCCTCCTGGCCATCAGGGCCAGGCGGGGCATCTCGATCATGGTGGTCACGCACGACCTGGCGCTCGCCAAGGACATCGTCGACGACCTGGCCATCATGTACCTAGGGAAGATAGTCGAGGGCGGCCCCGCAGTGGAGGTCGTGAGGAAGCCGTATCATCCGTACACGCAGGCCCTGATCGCCGCCGTCCCGGTCCCCGACCCGACGGGCCCGCAGATCAAGGTCTTGGCGACAGGAGAGATCCCCACCAACATCTCCCCGCCGAGCGGCTGCAGGTTCCACACGCGGTGCCGGTTCGCCCAGCAGGTCTGCACCGACACCGAGCCCCCGCTCGCCGAAGTGACTCCCGGCCGCAAGGTCGCCTGCCACTTTTGGGACCTCGCCCGCCAGACCTTCGAAGGCGAGGCAGCGCGGGGTTGAGCGCCGGCACCAGGCCCGCGGCAGGCCTTCCCACCCCACTGAGGCGCGCGCTGGTGGCGCTCTCGCTCGCCGCGCTCCTGCTCGTCTCCTCGGCGCCTCACGATGCAGCGGCGAGGACGGTGGGCGTCCAGCCGAACGACTCGTTCGTCTTCAGCTACACCGTGTTCACCACCTACGCGACGCCAAACGGGAACAAGAGCTCCACCCAGTACAACCAGCTGAACCTGGCGGTGCTCTGGACCAAGACTGCGACCACCCTGGGCGAGGTGGCGTACTCCGAGCTGATAACGGAGGTAAACGGCACCGTCGTGAGCACGCCTTCGGCGGTCCAGAACGTGACCACGATACTCGACCCCTACGACAACGACACCTACCTCGGGAACATCGGGTTCTACCCCTTCACCTACACCGACCTCAGCGCGGGTTCGGCGCACAACCTGCCGGTCTCCCTGACCGTGGGCGACACCCCGAGCGGCGACCTCACCGGGGTGCAGCAGGTCAACTCGACCGTGGCGCGCGGCGCCGGCACGATAAGCGTGAACTTCACCATCTTCTCCTCGGCCTCCACCCCGCCTTCCCAGACGGTCATGCGATACAACGCGACGACTGGGGTCCTCATGCAGGGCACGACCTACACGCACTTCTTCAACGTCGAGAAGAACTTCATCTACACTCTCATCAGCTCGAGCCACGCGCCGACGGGGATCTTCAACCCCGACGTGCAGATACTGCTCGTGGCGGGGGCGATCGTGGTGGTCGCCGTCGTGTCGGTGTGGAGGGTCACGTCCTCGCGCGAAAAGCGCAAGTTCGCGAAGGCCAGGAAGAAGATGGGAAGATGATCGCGGGCCGGCGCGGGGGCGCTCCCCCGGCGGGGGGCTAGCGCGCTTGTCTCCGAGCATGCCCAGGAGAAGGAGGGCCCGGCCGTCCTTCATGAGCCTGGGCCTCTCGCTCGTGGTGGCGGCGTCCGCCTCCTACCTCACCATCTATCTCTTCGAGGGGCTCTCCTACGCCCCGCTCTCCGCGGCACTCTTGACGGCCGCCGCGGTCTTCCTCCACAGGTCGCGCAGCCTCAGGAGGAGGCTCCCCGAACCCTACGGCGAGGGGAGGGAGGAGACCATCGGGGCACGGGAGATGACCAGGACCGGACTCCTCCTGGTCCTCGGAGGGATCGTCTTCGTCGTCCTTCCGCTCTCGACGGTCTTCTTCTTGCCAATACTCTTCTTCATCCTCTACCTGGCTTTCGCGCTGGGGCTGGCGCTCGCTGAGATCCTGCAGTTCGCTTGGATCTCGAGGCTGGAGGCGAGGGCGGGGGCGCAGGTCTGCTCGGTCACGGAGGAGACCGAGCTCGGAGGGAGGGGCGCCATGATCAAGCGCACGGTGCTGGTGCCCGTCGACCGTCCGGAGTGAGCCCGCCGGGCTGAAGGCATGTTTTTCGGCACCATGGACAAGGCCTGCGCGGTCGTCATGAAGAGGCGCCGCAACCCCCGGCCTGCGAGATTCGTGGGCGTTCTGGACGTCCCTGTCCCTCCCGACTCCGAGCGACTCGACGAGTACCTCGCCTCGAGACTGGGGTCGAAGGCCGCCGCAAGACGGGCCATCATCGAGGTGGCCGAGGAGTTCGGGCTCCCGCCGGAGGCCCCGCGCAACGTCTCCGCAGCCCTCGCCCTCACCAGGCTGGGAGCAGACCTCGGCCGCATCGCGAGGTCGCTGGCTTGGGACGAGTTCGAGGACTACTGCGCGATGGCCATCTCGGCCGCGGGGTACGCCGTCCTCAGGGACGTCCGTCTCCGGAGGCCCCGGCGCCAGATCGACATCGTCGCCGAGTCGCCTACGCTCGTCCTCTCGATCGACTGCAAGCACTGGAAGCAGGGGACGGGGCCCGCGACCCTCGAAGCGCACGCCCTCGCGCAGGCGGAGAGGACCCGGGCGTACATGGAAAGCTCGGGGCGGGCCGACGGCAGGGCGTTCCTCCCCGTCCTGCTCACGATGGTCGACAACAAGGTCAGGGTCGTGGACGGGGTCCCGGTAGTTCCCCTCCATGCCCTCAGGGAGTTCCTCGCATCGGTCACGAGGTTCGAGGAGGGGTTCTCGTTCATCAGGGCAGGACGGCGCGACTAGGAGTGCTTTGGCGCTTCGGGAGATGCCGAGTATCCCGCATGGTCGCAGCTAATGCAGTAGAACGGCGTCTCAGTCAAATGCCTTCAGGTCATATTGTGTATCCGTAACTCTGTTACTTCATAGACGCCATTCCTTCGGACGAGCGGACGGTATTAAAGCTACATCGCGCTGCTCCCCTATTCCTTGGCACCGAGACGAGTAGTCCTCCATCCCGGGAAGAAGGCGATCAGAGCCCTCGGCGTCGCCGAGAGCTTCCGCCCTACCGCGAAGAAGTCGACCCTCGCGGGCATCGTAATGCGGACCGACCTCGTCGTCGACGGGTTCGCCTTCGGGGCCGCCACCGTGGGCGGCGAGGACGGGACGAGCTCCGTGCTACGGCTGTACCGGAGGCTCAGGCGGGAGGACGTCAACCTCATCATGCTCTCTGGGTGCATCATCAGCCGCTACAACATCATAGACGTGGACGACCTGGCGCGGCGGTCGGGGCTCCCGGTGGTCTGCCTCACCTACAAGGAGTCGAGCGGCATCGAGGGCGCGATAAGGCGGCACTTCGACCATCCGGAGGAGAGGCTAGAGAGGTACAGGAAGCTCGGCCCCCGCTCCCCCGTCCACCTCCACACCGGCAGCAGGGTGTACGTGCGGAGCTCGCAGATTAGCGACGCCGACGCGAAGAGCGTCCTAGACGCGTTCACGCTCCAAGGAGGCGTGCCGGAACCGGTCCGGCTGGCTAGGCTTTTGGCGAGGTCGGCGCCGACGCCGCGCTCAAGGGCCTAGCCAGACTTTACGATGATCGTGCCCTTCATCCAGTTGTGCAGGCTGCACACGTAATTGTACGTGCCTGGGACGGTGAGGGTCTGCGTGAAGACAGCGTTCGGAGCCATTAGCCCCGAGTTGAAGGCCTTGGCGCCGCTAGGGACGCTCGTCGACGTCACTGTGTGCGCGGCCACGTCGTTGTTTGTCCACACAAGCGTGTTGTTGACCCCCACCACGACGGTCACGGTGTCAGGCCCGAACCCGGGCGACGCCTCGTCCGCCGAAGCGCCCTTCAAGATGGAGATCGGGAGCGCGTTCGCCGGTATGGTGCTGCTCGAGGACGCGGCGCTGGCCGTGGTCGAAGACGTCGAGGACGAGCCGGAGCTGCTCCCCGACCCGGCGACCACCACTATCGTGCCGACCATCGTCGTCGGGTGCACCACGCAGTAGTATGCGTAGGTGCCCGGCGCTGTCATCGTGTACATCGCGGACGTCACGTTGTACGCGATTATCCCCGTGTCGAACGGGCATGTCTGCGGGCAGGTCCTCGCTGTCGCCGAGTGGAAGACCCCTCCGCTTTGCGAGTCGTTGTTGTGGAACTGGAACGTGTTGTTCACGCCGACCACGAGCCTCGCCACGTCAGGCGAGTACGCCGTGTTCGTGAGCAACGCCGCCCCGTTAGCAATCTGGATGGTCACGCAGCTTGGCGGCGTGCACCCCACGGCCGCGGTGGCGCTGGAAGAGGTGCTCGTACTGCACGAAGTCGGCTTGCAGACGACGAACTGGTAGTACCCAACGGAAGTCACCGCGATTACTATTATCACGGCTATTGCCAAGGCGACGCCGACGGACCCCTTCGGCTGACTCATTGCTTGGTGCAGTGTCGCGAATCAAGGGGTAATAAAATTTTAACATTGGGGTCTGATGTAAACTTAAAAACGGCTTCGAGGTGTGGTTGAACCCGGCAGCCATATTGTTACCTACGACGACGCAGGACGTAGCTGTCGGGGACGAGCGTGGATTCGCTGGCGCAGCATGCAATCGCAGGTCAAAAGTAGGGAGGGTAGCGGTCTAGATGTCTGAGAAACTGACCAACAGCAGCGCCCCGCCCGCGCCGCCGCCTCCGCCGCGCCCTGCGGCCGGTGCGCCCGCGAAGAAGAGCAGGCGCAGGTTCCTGACGCTCTTCGCGGTCGTGGGGGGGCTCCTCGCGCTCGCCCCGTGGGTCCCCTTCAGCGCGTTTCTCTCGTCGTCGGCCAGCGGCGCCACGAGCGTCACCACGAAGCAGACCATAGTGCTGGACGACAACAGCCTCGAGAACGGGGGGGCCGCGGGGAAGACGGTGAACGTGAACGACCTGACCACCTTCCCCCCCAACTCCACCTGGGTCATGACCTATCCTTCCTCGGGCAACTCGACCACAGACGGAGAGAACCCGAACACCTTCGTAAAGTTCGCGCTCATAAGACTCCCGAAAGAGCTCGGCGGGGCGAACAAGACCGCCAGCGACTTCGTCGCGTTCAGCAAGGTCTGCGTGCACCTCTGGTGCAGCCCCAACTACAATCCTCAGCAGTGCTCCGACTCCTCGGAGAACGGGTACCAGTCTGCGGCGGGTTGCGACACGCACGAGCTCTACGAGTGCCCGTGCCACGGGAGCGCATATTCGGTGGGACTCGGCGGGAGCCCCGTAGGCCTATGCCTGGAAGGGCCAGCCTCCATACAGCCAGCCCCCACGAACGCGATCCCGCTTCTCACCCTCGCCACAGACTCCGCTGGGAACCTGCAGGTCATACCCCCGATCTGGGACGTCGACCACAACGGGGTGATCGGCTACGGCAGGGTGACGGGGAGCGGGGCGTTCACCGGAGTCTACAACCCTCAGTAGCAAAATGGTGATTTGTGAGTTTGTCATCTTCTGACGGAGGCGACGGCAGCAAGCCCGAAGAGCAGAAGAAGCCGTCCCTCCTGCCGCCCCCTCCGAGGCCCGGCTCGACGGCAGCCGCGGGCTCTCCTGCGACCGCCCCCGCGCCGCCCGGGACGGGCACCCTCCCTCCGGCGCCGAGGCCCGGCGTCCCGATGGCGCCCCCTCCGAGGCCCGGCTCGACGGCAGCCGCGGGCTCTCCTGCGACCGCCCCCGCGCCGCCCGGGACGGGCACCCTCCCTCCGGCGCCGAGGCCCGGCGTCCCGATGGCGCCCATGCCTCCGCGGCCCATGGGCGCCGCCCCTACGGCCCCGACGGCCCCGCGCCCGCCGGCGGCGCCGTCCGCGGCGGCCAAGCCACCTCCACCACCGCCGAACATGGTCGAGAAGCTCTGGGACTACATCGTCGGGAGGTTCGAGAGGACGGTCTTCTTCGGCCTGAAGTTCACCTTCCCCAAGAAGTTCGTGAGCCCGCTGGGCTTCCTCGGCGTCCTCACGGGGATGGTGTTCCTGCTGTTGGGCATCACGGGAGGGCTGCTCATGATCTACTACGAGCCGACGCTGCCGGGGTGCGGAAACTTCTCCTGCGCCTTCACCAGCGTCGCGAACATCACCAACAACGTCCCCTACGGCTGGTTCATCAGGGACATACACTACACCGCGTCGAACGCGATGGTCCTCCTCGCCGCGCTCCACCTCTACTACCAATACTTCAGCGGGAGGTTCAAGATCAAGAACGAGGTGATCTGGGTGACGGGGATGCTCTTCGGGCTCATCACGGTCCTCGAAGCGTTCACCGGGTACGACATCATCTTCAACCAGAGGTCGGGCCTTGCGATCGAGATAGGTGCTTCACTGGCCAACTCGTCCCCCTCTATCGGGCCCGTTACCGGGACTGCGATCAGGATCGCGACCTTCGGCTCCGGCTTCAACGACTTCATCCTCCGCCTGTTCGCCGCGCACGTCTTCATACTTCCCATGTTCATGCTCCTCCTCACGTTCTTCCACTTCCCACGCTACCTTGTCTTCGACCTGCCGATCGTCGCGTCAGTGATGGGCGGGATCTTCGTAATAGCCGCCGTCTTCCCGGTCCAGCTCGGCACGGCCTACAGCCCAGCGAACGGCAGCCTGACCATCCCGGAGTGGTATCTCACCAGCCTCTACGCACTGCTCCGCACCGAACTGGACAAGTTCACGATGGCGGGACTGATCCCCGTCCTTTGGCTGCTAATGTTTGCCGTCGTGCCCTTCGTGGACACCTCGAAGAAGATGTCTTGGAAGGAGCGGCCTTTCTTCGCGGCGCTGGGCATAACCAGCATCGGTGAGGTCTTGGTGACGACCTCTTGGGGCGCGTACGTCAATCCCGACACCTCTTTGACCACGCTCCAGCGCCTCTACGTCCCGCCGACGGAGTACTTCGGGTCGATGCTGATTCTGGCCGTGGTCAGCTTCGGGCTCACTTACTCGGTGATCAACTTCCTCAACGCCAAGGAGAGGGTCAGGAAGGCTCTCCAGCCCACGAACCTCTCCTTCCTGTCCAGGGAGTGGCTGACCGCGACGATCTTCCTGCTCATCGCGGTCCAGGTGATCATGAACCTCTTCGCAGTCCAGGCGGTGGCGAGCGGGTTCAACCAGATCGCGCTCTTCGAGCTCGGCGTGATCTTCATCACCTTCGCCGCGATAGTCCACCTCTACAGGTACAGCCAGCAGCTTGCCTTTTGAACAGCCCAAGTACCTCGATTGATGGGCTTCTTGTTTCATCGGCGAAACTTGCTTATCCTCATGCGCTGGACAAGTAGCGGCTTGGCCTCGGCACGGGCCTGTTCCAGACCCCTTTCCAGGATGTTCCTTGCAGCATTTACATCCCTGTCGATGGTTAACCCGCAGCGTTGACACTTGTGGGTTCGTTGCGACAGATTCTTCCGAACCAATTCACCGCATCCTGAGCATTTCTGCGAGGTTCCGCTGGGGTTGACGAATACGACTCGCCCGCCACGCGCTTCTGCCTTGGAGGCAGTTAGTTCGCATAGCCTTCCCCATGCTGAATCCATTATTGCTGATGCCAGATTATGGTTCTTCACCATCTTCCTTACCTCCAGATCTTCGAAAACAATAACCCCGTAACTTTGTGTGAGCCTGTCCGAGATCTTTCCCGCGAAGTCGCTCCTTTGTCGCCTTACCTTTCTCCACGACCTCGCTAGTGCTAGGCGAGCTTTTTGATAATTCCGCGAACCGCGCCTCTTACGGGCGAGCTCGAGCTGGAGCGTCCGGACTTTTTGCGTCGACTTTGAGATGAAATCTGGGTAACGCAGTTGACTTCCATTACTCAGAGTAAGGACACTGGTGATTCCCAAGTCAACCCCGATTGCGCCGGTTCCAGAAATCTTACTGGATGCCGCTTCGGGAGCGAGTAGTATGAAGAACCATTGATCGATATCTCTAAACACCGTTGCCCGTTTTATCGTTCCTTCAACTGCGCAATGGACTCTTGCTCTTATCCGGCCTATCTTGCTGAGGCGAACGTGATTCTTCTCAACCCAAAAACCAGACTGTGGGTACGTGAATGAGTTGTAGCGACCTTTTCTTTTGAATCTTGGGAAGTTGCTCAAGCCAACGAGGAACGCTTGGCACGCTTTGTCGAGCCTCAAGACAACGTCCTGCAACACTTGAGAATGAACCTGCCCGAGGTACTTGTTGCTATTCTTCAATGTCGGCAGTTGACGCTTCTGCTCGTAGAAGCCGGTACCGTTTTGGATTCTGTCGGACAACATTTCGTTATAGAGTCGGCGGCAAGTTTCAAGAGTCTCTTCGAGAAGTGTCAGCTGAGCCTTGTTGGGGTAGATTCGGAATTTGTAGGTCAGCAATATTCACATCGCTCTCCTGGGAGGGTACGCTAGAAATTTCAGCGGGGATGATGTGAATCGCGGAAAGCCGCCTGCTCGCTGAAGGTTCTAGGCTTGGGCACACGGTCGGATTGTCAAATCGTATTTAACCGCCAATGCGGCTAGCTTGCCTTCTAGGGCGTCCTCAAGTCAGCGACGAGCTCGATGTACCTCGGCCCGATGACCCTGACCCTCCGTACGGAGCCGACCGAGAGGCCTGGCGCGATGCCGCCTATCTCGTCCTTCAGGCCCTTCTCCGCCTCGGCGACGTCCCGCCCTGACATGTGCCTGTAGTAGTGGACGACGCCCGTCGGCGCCAGCATCGAGAGGGCTGCGGCGAGGAAGAGGTTCGACTGCGAAGGGTGCGGCATCAGTATCCTGTCGAAGGGCCCCTCGCCCTCGAGCTCGTCCGGCAGAAGCATGGCGTCGCCTTCGATCATCTCGATGCGCCCCTCGACCTTGTTCAGCTTGTTGTTCTCTAGGTGGAACCTGAACGCGGCGTCGTTGAGCTCGCAGCTCCAGACCCTCGTCTTCTTCGCGATGAGGATAGAGAAGGGGCCGACCCCCGCGAACATGTTGAGGACCCTCTCGCCCGCCGATACGTTCCCGGCTATGCGCAGCCTCTCGGTCGACAGGCGCGGGGAGAAGTAGCAGGTCTCGACATCTAGCTTCAGCCTTATCCCGTTCTCCTTGTGCGTGGTCGTGGTGCGCTCCTCGCCGCCGAGGTGGCGGAGCTTTCGCAGCCGAAAGTCCCCCTCGATCCCGCCTTCCTGGCCGTAGACGCACTTCACGCTCTTCATCTCGGCGAGTATGGCCTCGGCGAGGGCCTCCTCGTTCGTGCCGACCCCGGGGCGCAGCTTCACAATCGCGATGTCGCCTATCACGTCGATGCCGCTCTCGAACGACGAGAGCTCTCCCCACCTGGAAAGCTTCGTGGCGTCTCACCTATCGAGGCCGATGGCGGCGGAGGCCGTCACGCCTCCTGCTCCTCTTCCTCTTCGCCCTCCGGCTGTCCGGCCCTGGCGGCGTAGTAGTACTGGCCCTTCTCCTTCTGCTCCCGGTCCCTCTTGCTCTCCGGCTTGTTCACCCGGGGCCTCCCGCTCTTGACGTCCCTCCTGTAGGTGAGGCCTATCTCGCCCAGAAACGTGTTCATGCCCTCCTCCTTCCCGAGGGGAGCCGTCGCGAGCCCCTTGCGCCCCGGATCGCCTGTGAAGACGAGCATCCTGTCTGAGATGAGGTCGAGGAGCTGGATGTCGTGGTCGATTATCACCGCGCTCTTCCCCCTCGCCTTGACCAGCCTCCCCATCGCCTTCGCGATGACGAACCTGTCCTCGACGTCCACGAACGCGGACGGCTCGTCCAGCGCGTAGAGGTCCGCCTGCGCGGCGAACGTGGAGACTATCGCGAGCTTCTGGAGCTCCCCTCCGCTCAGCTCGGCGACGTTCCTCGGGAAGAGCTTCTCGATCTTCAGCGGGCCTGCGAGGTATGCCTGGAGGTTGGGGTCGTCGAACCCCTTCCCGACCTTCTCGGTGATGAAGTCCAAGACCGTCCCCGGGTAGTCCGCCTTCAGGTACTGCGGCTTGAGCGCGATCTTCACCCCCACGCTCACCTCCCCGGAGTCGGGCCTGTCCTCGCCCGCGAGCATGCGCAGGAACGTCGTCTTCCCGAGCGCGTTCGCCCCAATCGCCCCGAAGATGGTCCCGGCGGTCATCTCCCCGGCGCTCACGTCGAGCTCGAACCCGGGGAAAGCTCTTCCTGAGCGCCCCGTACCTCGCTATGACCTCCTCCGACTGCTGAGTCTCCACGCTCGTCGTGACGTCGAACGTGACGCTCTTGTCCCTGAACCGCGTGTTCTCCTGCGGGAGGAAGCCGTCCAGGAGGGCGTTGATCCCGCTCCGAGAGGGATAGAGCGCGGAGACAATCCCGTAGACCCCCGGCTCCCCGTAGACGATCTGCACGTAGTCGCTGGCGTAGTCGAGGAAGGTGATGTCGTGCTCGACCAGGAGGACGTACTTGCCCTTCTCGGCGATAGACCTGATGAGCTTCGAGACGGCCAGCCTCTGGTAGACGTCGTTGTAGGAAGAGGGCTCGTCGAAGAGGTACATGTCGGCGTCCTTGAGGGAGGCGACCGCGACCGCGACCCTCTGGAGCTCGCCCTCCGCTCAGCTCGCCGACGTTCTTCCCGAGCGCCTCGCCCAGGCCCAGCGTCTCCACCACGCTCTCCATCTCCCCCGTCTCGTCCATCTTGGAGAGCAGGGAAGAGACGTCCTTCTTCCAGACCTCGGGGAGGCGGTAGACGGCCTGGGGCTTGAGCGATATCTTCACCTCACCGCTCTCGACCTTCTCGAAGTGCTCCTTGAGCTCCTTCCCGCTCAGGTAGTTCAGGATCAGGCTCCATGTCGCCGGGTGCTCGTAGTCGCCGAGGTTGGGGACGAGCTGCCCAGAGAGGATCTGCAGGGCCGTGGACTTGCCGGTCCCGTTCCTCCCGACCAGGCCCACTACCATCCCCTTCCTTGGCGTCGGGAGGCGGTAGAGGCGGAACGTGTTCACCCCGTACTGGTGGATTTTCTCCTCCTGAAGCTCCTCGCTGAGGTTCAGGATGGTTATGGCCTCGAACGGGCAGACCTTCACGCAGATCCCGCAGCCGATGCACAGCTGCTCCGAGATGACAGCGAGCTTCTCCTCTCCGAGGACTATGCACTCGTCCCCGTTGATGTTAACAGGGCAGTCCTTGATGCACTCCAGGCCGCACTTGTCGGAGTGGCAGAGATTCTCGTCCAGACCCGCTACCCTGTGAACCATTTGCGAGAAGACCTTCGGCTACGGGGTCTCTTTCAGCCTTTTCGCAATCGGGCAGAAGCTGTGTATCTTCGGGTCGGTGCCTAGGCTCAGCCCCTCGTAGGAGTACTTCTTCCTCGCCGCGTTCCAGACAGCCTCCTCAGAGGGCTCGCCGTTGAGGTGCATGATCTCGTGCTCCTCGATTATCGGCCGCAGCCTGCAGGTCGAGCACATCTCCTTCACGAAGGCCAAGCCGTGGCGCGACGAGTTGTAGAGTATGACGACGCCCATCCCGCCCATGAGCCAGATCATCGCCAGGGCCGGATAGATTCCAAACGCGTGGTTGAGCAGGTAGGAGATGGCTGCGGTCCCCCCGACCAGCGCCACCCCGAGCATCTTGCCCTCCGTGCCACGGGGGAAGGAGAACCCTATCGCCCTCCTCGGGAGCGACGAGACAAGGAGAGGGGGAAGAAGTACCCTCAGGAGCTTCGAGAGCGGCACCACGATGACCCCGTCGATCGCAGCAACGGGTGTGGGGAGGCCGAGAGCCCTCGCCAGAGTAGATGGCCTGCCGACCTCGCTCCTGGCATGGGTGCCGCTGATATTCCCATTGGGCACATCGCCCTCCGATTTCTTCATGGAGCACCCTGACGGTGTTACTTGCCGCCTACGCTATTTATGCCTGCTACTCAGGTCTTCTGTGAGCCTGTTCAGCCTCGAAGTGATCTTCCGCTCGAATTTCTTGAACTCGCCCGAGCTTTTCGGCGTAAAGTCCAAGGAGAGCGGGGATATCGAGATGGCCCTCAGCTTGTGGACCGCGTACGCGTCGGAATCCCTCCGGAAATTCGGCATCCGGGAGCCCCAGAGCCAGTAGTACGGCCTGCCGCGCGGGTCCTCCCGCTCGAGGACCGAGTCCCTCCACTTCCTCGCCTCAAGTGAAGTTATCTTGACACGCGTTCCCCAGTCGGTCCCCCAGGGGAAGTTCACGTTGAGCATGTCCGCCCCCTTCGGGAGCCCGTGCTCGAGGACCTCGCCCAGTATCTCGGCCGCGATCCTCGAAGGGATGGCGAAGTTGGGGTCGCTCCTTCCGTGCACGATAGTCTTGCTCTGGGGGATCTCCATCGAGAACGCGATGGCAGGGATCCCCAGGAGCGCCGCTGAGAGCGCCGCAGCCACCGTCCCGGAGGCGAAGATGTCCTGGATGGTCAGGTTTTCGCCCTTGTTGATGCCGGAGACGACCGCATCCGGCCTCCTCGGGAGGATGCTGTGTATGCCTATCATGGTGGAGTCGGCGGGGCTTCCCGATACCGCGTAGCACACCCTCCTGCCGACCCGCACCTTAGTGACGCGGAGGGGCCTGTGGAAGGTGAGGCTCATCCCGGCGGCGCTCTGCTCCCCGTCGGGCGCGATTATCATGACGCTCCCGAGGGCCGAGGCGGCGTCGGCCAGCGCTATTATCCCCGGGCTGGTCACGCCGTCGTCGTTCGTGACCATGATCAGGTTGTCTTCGTCCAAGCCGGTTCTCCAGTCTCATTTGAGCGGAGATAAGCTATCTGCTCTAGAGGAGTTCGTCCCCGGATCCGCAAACGGGGGGTGTCGCGACGAAAAGCTCGCCATCGATTTAAAACCTATGCACAAGGCTAATAAGGGATATAGAGGAGTCAGTATCGTCTGAAAGTGGTCGAGGCATGAGCCAGCAGCAAGTGCAACTAAAAGTATTGGAGGCATACACGAGGGACGTAGGTCGAGGAGTGGCCCGGATCGACTACGACGCGATGGACGCGCTCGACGCCTCGACGGGCGACGTCATCGAGATCAGGGGGAAGAGGCGCACGGTGGCGAAGTGCCTCCCGCTCTACCCCTCGGATGAGGGAAGGGGCATAGTCAGGATCGACGGACTCATCCGCAACAACGCGGGCGTAGCGATAGGCGACATGGTCATCGTCCGCAAGGTGAAGGCGCCACCGGCGGAGAAGGTCGTGGTTGCCCCGCTCGAGGCGGTGCCCCCCATCGACGAGAGATACCTCGCCGACACACTCGAGAGCGTACCAGTAACAAAGGGCGACAACGTGATGATCCCGTACTTCGGAGGGAGGCTGACGTTCCAGGTCATGGGCGTCACCCCGGTCGCAGAGGCGGCCCTCATCACCCAGAGGACGGTCTTCGTGATCTCGGAGAAGGGAGAGGCCCTCCGCGGGGTCCCGCAGGTGACCTACGAGGACATCGGCGGGCTCAAGGACGAGATCCAAAAGGTCCGCGAAATGATAGAGCTTCCGCTGCGCCACCCGGAGATATTCGAGAAGCTCGGCGTCGAGGCGCCCAAGGGAGTGCTGCTCTATGGTCCCCCTGGGACAGGCAAGACGCTGCTCGCAAAGGCGGTCGCGACCGAGAGCAACGCGCACTTCATCCCGATATCAGGCCCTGAGATCATGAGCAAGTTCTACGGCGAGTCCGAGGCCAGGCTCCGCGAGATCTTCAAGGAGGCCAAGGAGAAGGCGCCTACCATCATATTCATCGACGAGATCGACTCGATCGCTCCCAAGAGAGAGGAGGTCACCGGGAGAGGTCGAGCGCAGGGTCGTGAGCCAGCTCCTCTCGCTCATGGACGGGCTCGAGGCAAGGGGCAAGGTCATCGTCATCGCGGCCACCAACAGGCCCAACGCGATCGACCCGGCCCTCAGGAGGCCAGGGCGCTTCGACCGCGAGATCGAGATCAAGGTGCCAGACAAGAAAGGCCGCTACGAGATACTCCAGATCCACACGAGGCACATGCCGCTCACCCCGGACGTCGACCTCGAGAAGCTCGCTGCGGTCACCCACGGTTTCGTGGGCGCCGACGCAGAGTACCTCTGCAAGGAGGCCGCGATGAAGACGCTCCGCAGGATGCTGCCGGAGCTGAAGCTCGAGGAGGAGAGGCTTAGCCCCGAGATACTCGACAAGCTAATCGTGACGATGGCGGACTTCGAGGGCGCGCTGAAGGACGTGATGCCCTCGGCGATGCGCGAGGTCTACCTAGAGACGCCGGACGTAAAGTGGGCGGACCTCGGAGGCCTAGACGGCGTAAAGAGGGAGCTCCAGGAGGCGGTGGAGTGGCCCCTGAAGTTCGCCGACCTCTACGCGGCTATAGGCTACAACATGCCCAAAGGGATCCTGCTCTACGGGTCGTCGGGAACCGGCAAGACGATGCTCGCAAAGGCCGTGGCTACCGAGAGCGAGGCCAACTTCATAAGCGTCAGGGGGCCTGAGCTGCTCAGCAAGTGGGTGGGCGAGTCGGAGCGCGGCGTGAGGGAGGTATTCCGGAGGGCTCGCCAGGCGGCGCCCTGCATCATATTCTTCGACGAGATAGACGCCCTAGCCCCCACGAGAGGGATGGGTGGCGACAGCATGGTCACCGAGCGGGTTGTCAGCCAGCTCCTCACCGAGCTCGACGGGATCCAGCAGCTGCAGGGCGTCGTGGTCCTGGCGGCGACGAACAGGATCGACATGGTCGACCCCGCGCTGGTGAGGCCCGGCAGGTTCGACAAGGTCATACCGATACCCATGCCCGACAAGGAGTCGAGAGAGCAGATTCTCTCGATAAACATGGAGGGCAAGCAGATCGCCAACGAGGTGAAGAAGGACCTAAAGCCGCTCGTGGACATGACCGAGGGCTTCAGCGGCGCCGACGTCGCGGCCCTGGTCAACACCGCGGTCTCGATGGTGCTCCAGGAGTACGTCGCAAAGTACCCGAAGCCCGAGGACGCGAAGAAGCACCTCGATGAGGCCATCGTGAACTACGACCACTTCAAGGACGCGGTGAAGAAGGTGCGCTCCTCGAGGGAGAGCAAGCCGATGGAGAAGGTCGCCGTCCCGTACTACCGCTAGTCACGGGGTAGGGCCACAATCTCCTTTAACCGTCGGACGCCGCAGGCACACAACGCAGTAGTGTAAACTCGAATTGTCGTCGCAGGATGCCAAGGTCATCGGGAGGGGCACGTGGCTCGACAGGGTCGCGAGCGAGCTGCTCGAGAGGGAGAAGGCGCTCGGCAGGGGCACCTCGCTGCTGAGGGTAGAGAGCGGGCTCGGCGCCTCGGGAATCCCCCACATCGGGAGCGTAGGCGACGCCATCAGGAGCTACGGGGTGAAGCTCGCGCTCGAGAACCTCGGCTACAAGTCCGAGCTCATAGCCTACTCCGACGACCTCGACGGGCTTAGGAAGGTGCCCGCAGGGTTCCCCGACTCGCTGAAGGAGTATATTGCCCACCCTGTGACGCGCATTCCCGACCCCTTCGGATGCCACAAGTCCTACGGCGCCCACATGGGGAGCCTGCTGAGGGAGGCGCTCGACGACTTGGACATCCCCTACACGTTCAAGAGCGGAGCCGAGGTCTACAAGAGCGGGCTCCTCAACCCCCAGATCAAGAAGATACTCGACAATGCCGCGCTGGTCGGGAAGATGATCAAGGAGCTGACGGGGCAGGAGAAGTACGAGACCGTCCTCCCCTACACACCCATCTGCCAGAACTGCGGGCGCCTCTACACGACGGCGGTCTCCTCCTACGACCCAGTCGGGCTCACGGTGCACTACAAGTGCGAAAGTGCGGAGATCGGCCATAGCATCGTCAAGGGGTGCGGCCACGAGGGCGACAGGAAGGTGACCGAGGGAGAGGGGAAGCTCATCTGGAAGAGCGAGTTCGCCGCGAGGTGGGCCGCGCTCGACATCAGGTTCGAGGCCTACGGCAAGGACATCGCGGAGTCCGTGAAGATAAACGACTGGATAAGCGAGAACGTCCTCGCGCACCCGCCGCCCTACCACGCCAGGTACGAGATGTTCCAGGACAAGGGCGGGAGGAAGGTGAGCAAGTCGGTCGGGAACGTCATAACGATACAAGACTGGCTGACCTACGCCTCCCCGGAGAGCGTCAGGCTGCTCATGTTCAAGCGCATAGTCGGGGCGAGGAGCATCTCGGTCGACGACGTCCCCGTCTACATGGACGAGTTTGACGAGCTCGAGGAGAGCTACTTCTCGAAGAAGAAAGACCCTAATGCAATGAAGGAGGCGAGGCTGCGGGGGCTCTATGAGTACGCCGAGCTCCTCAAGGTCCCCGCCAAGCCGAGCTTGCACGTCCCCTATCGCCTCCTCGCGGAGCTCTCCACGGCTGCCCCGGGGAATGCCCTCGAGGACTACGTAGCCAAGCGCCTCACCACCTATGGCATGCTGAAGGAGGTCCCGAGCCCCGAGCTGCTCACGAGGATCAGGTGGGCCGCTGCATGGGCAAAGCGCGAGGGGACGATGGCCACGCAGAGCGAGCCGGCCGAGCTTTCCGAGAAGCAGGTCGCGGCAGTCCTGGAGTTCGCCTCCGCGATAAGGGCCGCGAAGACCGCCGACGACGTGCAGAGCGCCGCATTCGATGTCATCAGGTCGAACGGAATCCATGCGAGCGAGTTCTTCCCGGCAATCTACGGCCTGCTGCTGGGCGCGGAGAAGGGGCCGAGGCTCGGCCCCTACGTGATGGACTCCGGTCCGCAGGCTGTGGCCGAGAAACTGGAAAAGGCGCTCTCTCCCTCTGGAAAACATAACTAGTCTAGCCCCGCGCCCGGAGTTCGGGGCCCGTAGCCTAGTACGGATCAGGGCGTCAAACCGAGATTGGTTCGTAAGCCTGCGAAGCTGGAGGTCGCCGGTTCAAATCCGGCCGGGCCCGCCACCTTTACTCGCCTAGCCTCTGCAGCACAAGCATCGCCCTAAGCGTTATCATCTTGCTCGGGCGGCCAGCCTTCTCGATTGCGAAGGGGGTCGGGGCCTGGTTGGAGTGCTTGGAGTACCAGTCCGCCATCCCGCCCTCGACATCGGGGTGGACGGCGTCCAAGTTCCACTTCCCGTCAGGGCCCCTCTTCTCCTTGAGCAGCGCTATCGCCTTTGCGAGCCTCCGGTCGTCGCCGTACCCCAGCGCCGTCATGAAGTCGAGCCCCACGAGCAGGTCGTAGTAGTAGTGAACTGGGTAGTGGAACCGGTACCAGGGCTCGTAGCGCGCCCCCTGCTGGTCCATCGACTTCCTCAGATAGAACTCCGCGCCCTTCTCGACCGCGCTCTTGACGCTCTTCGTCCAGAGCTGCTTCGGGTAGGCGGCGAATGCGCTCATCCCTTCCCACGAGTCGAGGTTCCCCCCCGAGCCGAAGCACGACCATCCGCCGTTGCTCGCCTGGTTCTTGACGAGCCACCCGAGCGCGCTCTCCACCTTCGGGTCGTCTTCGTACCCGAACTTCAGGAGGGCCCTCGCGGTGTTCCCCGCTATGCAGAGGTGGCTCGCGCGTGCGCCGTCCGAGCCGAAGCCCCCGTCGGCCTTCGAGAACCTGTCCCTCCAGAGCTCGCTCGCCCTCTTGATCCTAGCGTCCTCCTTGGTCAGCCCAAGGTCCGAGAGGATAAGGAGAATCCAGTTCGTGGAGAGGTACTTTGGGCGGTAGAGGTTCTCCTGGTGGACCCACCACCCGCCGGGCTTCTGCTTCGCGAGTATCTCGGCGGCCCATCCCTCTTTGCCGATCCTCTTCTTCGCGGCCTTGACCTCGGGTTCCTTCTGTGACTTGCCTAGCAGCTGCGTGAGCGCGAGGTACCTGATCGAGGGCTCGTCTTCCTCAAGCAGCCAGTCTATGGCGCCTTCCGGGCCTTTGACCGTCGCACTACTCCCTCCTGACCGGGCACCCGCGGTGGAGCCTGGAGAGAGTGGAATAAGCGAACGAGACCGCAGCCATTCCCCCGGGGACTGTATCGACGAACCTTGAAATCCCGCGCCCCCAGAGGCAGAGCGAACGAAAGAGGGGAGGAAGCGCCTCCGACCCGCTCCTCACTTCCGCGTGCCCTGCCGCGCCGGCGGGCCGAATCAGGTGAAAGGAGGCGTAGCGAGAGTCGGGGGCTACACTCGCCAGCAGGCCGGATCGGTCGGCCGTCTCCAAGGGCACGAACCTGAGCCTCTTCCTTGCGTCGAGAAACTCGACTAGAGCCTTGAAGCGGGTGCACGGCCCGCAGCTTGCGTCGTACGCAAGGAACATTTCAGGTGCCCTTGAGGCCAACTGTCTTCCGTCTGTTTCGGTCGAGAGGCGATATAAGGACTCGTTCGCCAAGGGTGCCTTCGCGTCGGTGCCGTGGGTGGGCGGCCGGACAAGTCATTTCGTATGTTACGGTAGGGGTAACGACATCGATATTAGATTTCCACGCCCATGCCGGCTTGGGAAAGAGCGAGATGGATTCGTCTGCGCCATTGCGAGGCGTCTCGGCCCGCAACCTCCACAACAGATTAAAGAACGATACCTCGGAGGGCGATTGAATTGTCCGCTATCGAGGTCGATTCCCTCAAGAAGGCTTACGGGTCCCTGAACGCGGTGGACTCGATCTCGTTTTCAGTCAACAAAGGCGAGGTCTTCTCCCTGCTAGGGCCGAACGGGGCCGGCAAGACGACGACCATCGAGATCCTCGAGGGTCTCAGGGAGAGGGACTCGGGCGAAGTGAAGGTGATGGGGCTCGACCCATGGAAAAGCGGGAGCGAGCTCCACCACAAGATAGGCGTGATCCCCCAGGGCTTCAAGTTCGTGGACTATGCGACCCCCAAGGAGGCGGTCAAGTACTACGCCGTGCTCTTCGGAGTCAAGGTGGACGCCGACGCGATACTTCGCGAGGTGATCTTGGAGGACTCGGCAGACGTCTACTTCACGAGGCTCTCCGGAGGGCAGAAGCAGAAGGTCGGGCTTGCGCTGGCCCTGGTGAACGACCCAGAGCTCTTCTTCCTCGACGAGCCCACCACCGGCCTAGACCCGCAGGCGAGGAGGGCCGTCTGGGAGGTCATCCGGAACTTGAAGAGCAAAGGCAGGAGCGTTCTGCTCACCACGCACTACCTGGAGGAGGCGCAGGAGCTCGCAGACAAGGTGGCGATAATGAACAAGGGCAAGATAATAGCGGCGGGCACGCCCGAGGAGCTGATCGAGCGCTACGGCTCGGGAGAGACGATCATGGTCCCCAAGCGGGAGAGCCTGGAGGACGTCTTCGTGAAGCTCATCGGCAGAGAGGATTCTGCCGACGTCGGCATCAGCGGTGCGGGGAGCGAGTGAAGAAGACATGGTCAGCTTCAAGCGCATAAGGGCAGACCTGACCGTCTTCGGTCGCGGATACCTGAGGAGCCGCATCGGCCTCTTCTTCTCCCTGATCTTCCCCGTGATACTCATCCTGATGTTCGGGGCGATTTTCTCCGGGAACGGCTCATCGTCAATACCTGTCTACGTGCAGAACAACGACGGCGGGAGTCCGGCGAGCACCGGATTCATCAGCGCCCTCAACGCCACCAACACCATGCAGATCACCGTGGTCGGCAGCTCAGTGAACTTCACCCAGTACCTTACGTCGCACTCCGCGACCGCCGGCATAGTCATCCCCTCGGGCTTCGGGGCGGACTTCAGTGCCAGTATTCCAGTCAAAGTCACGCTCTACGGCAACCCGACGTCGAGCACCACCGGAATAGTCGCGGGTGTGACGGGCTCGGTGGTCAACGCGTTCAACCTCCGCCACGCCAACCCCAACGCGACCGCCATCATCGGCGTGCAGCAGCACCCTATCGGCTCTCAGTCGTACAAGTACATCGACTACCTCGTGCCCGGTCTCATCGGCTTCTCTGTGCTCACCAGCCCTATGTTCGCGCTCGTGAACATCAGCTCTCAGTACAAGAGAGACAAGGTCTTCAAGCAGCTCTCGCTCACGCCCCTCACAAAGACCGAATGGCTGCTCTCGAAGATAACGTGGTACATCGTCCTGACGATAATCTCGTTCTTCCTCATGACGGCCATCGGCGTGGGGCTCCTGGGGGCCCACATAACCTACTCGTTGGGGATACTCCCGTTCCTTCTGCTCGGCCCGTTCCTCTTCGTCTCGCTCGGGATGCTTGTCGGGACCGTCTCTAAGAGCGTAGAGTCCGCAGCCGTGGTGGGAAACCTCGTCACGTTCCCGATGATGTTCCTCTCCGGGACGTTCTTCCCGGTTTCGACGATGCCCGCCTACCTCCAGACCATCGCCCACGTGCTGCCGCTCTTCTACGTCATAGACGGGCTCAACAACGTCATGCTCTACGGCAACCTCGGCGCTGCGCTGGTCGACGTGGGGGTGCTCATCGTCCTCTCCTTGGTGGTCTTCGCCCTCGCAGTCCGGTTCTTCAAGTGGCGCGAGGACTAGAGCCCGCGAACCGAGCAGATATATCGGCGCGAAAGACGCTCCGTGGGCATGGAGCTTGGTCTGAAGGGAAAGGTGGCGCTCGTCACCGCCTCCAGCAAAGGGATAGGCCTGGGCACGGCCAAGGTCCTGGCGACCGAAGGGATGAAAGTCGCCATCTCCTCCAGGAGAGCCGCAGAACTCGAGCAGGCCAGGGGCAAGCTCGCCGCAGAGACCGGGTCAAAGATCATCGCGGTCCCGGCCGACATGACCGTGCGGGAAGACCTCGAGAGGCTCGTGGAGACCACATCGAAGAAGCTCGGCGGTGTGGACGTCCTCGTGTACAACGCAGGGCCGCCCAAGGCCGGCACCTTCGGGGAGCTGACCTACGCCGACTGGGAGGAGGCCACGAAGCTGCTACTGCTTAGCGCGGTGACCCTCACCCAAGCGGTCGTGCCGCACATGAAGGCCAAGGGATGGGGGAGGCTCATCTTCATCACCTCGTTCACGCTCAAGCAGCCCGTGGCGAACCTCGTCCTTTCTAACACCGTGAGATTGGGGATCGCGGGCCTCTCAAAGTCGCTCTCGAGAGAGCTCGCGCCCCAGGGGATAACCTCCAATGTGATAGTCCAAGGCTACGTCCGCACGGACCGGATGCTCCACATCGTCGAGGACAGGGCAGCGAAGGCCGGGGCCACCATCGAAGAGACGTACAAGGAGATGGCGAAGAGCATCCCCTTGGGAAGGTACGCCGAGCCGGAGGAGGTAGGCTCCCTCGCAGCGTTCATCGCGAGCGAGAAGGGCGCGTACCTGAACGGGGGGGTGTTCGCCATCGACGGCGGCCTCGTCACCTCCGTCTTCTGAGCGCAGGCAGCCGCTCAGAGGTTATTGGGTTCCTTTGCGGTGAGGTCCACCGCGATCTCCGCGATGTCCGAGCCGTACTCGGCGACCCTCCTCACGCTCTCGAGGACCAGCCGGAACCACCCGACCGTGCTGGCCTCCATCCCGGGCCTCAGCAGCTCCCCGGTCATCTTTTCGTCCATCTCTATGACCTTCTTGCTGAGGTTGATCGACTCGTTTGCCTTCTTCGTATCGAGGTCGACGAGGGAGCTCACCGCCTGCCCCAGCACCTTCTGCGACATCTCGCTCATCTTCACGACCTCCTTGACGATCTTCCCCAGCGCGTCGGCGCGGAGGCTCGGGACGACCTTGGCTATGCTCGCGGCGTGGTCGGCGACCCTCTCGATGCTCTTCACGGCGAGCCTGTATCCCAGGCAGTCCCGGGCCGCGACCAGCCCGACCTCCTCGATGATCGCGCGGTTCCGCACCGCCATGTTCAGCTGCCTAACGATGAAGTGGTAGAACCTGTCGACCTCGTCGTCGCGATTGCTCACCTCCTCCGCAAGGGCAAGGTCGCCGCTCTGCAGCGAGGCGACCGCGTCCTGGACCATCCCCGAAGCGATGATGGCCATCCTTTCTATGGCCTTCTTCAGCGGCAGGTCGGAGTATCCCGAGAGGCACTGCGTAGTTATCCCGTTCGAGGTCTCTTCGACGATCTCGATGCCTATGAGCTTCCTCCTTATGGCCTCCTTGAGGTGCGACCTGAGCCCCGAGCTGGAGCCGGCTACCCTCAGCCTGATCACGTCGTAGCCGGCGAGGTAGTACGAGATGAACGTCCTGAGCGCGGTGTCCCTGTCAGCGTTCTCCTGCATCTCGAGCAGGACCTCGCTCTTGGTCTCCTTCCTCAGGTCGTTCTTTGGTATGACGAGGAGGGACATGTCCGCCTGGGGCATGACCAAGACGGCATCCTTCGCCTTCAGGCCCGCGTCCCTGACCCACGACTTTGGAAGGGAGACGACGTAGCTGTTGCCCCCTGTGATCTGTATCTTCCTGATTTCCATTCCAGCCAAGGTGTATATAGTGGCTCTATATATCTTATGCCAAGTAAAGGTAATATCGGCCCGGATGGGCTATTTTCGAGACCCAGCGGACTCGTCCGTGCCGCAACTGGGTTAGAATTTGCACAGCGATATGGTCTAAAATGCCGTTCCTTAGCGGAAACAGCGAGCGCTGCCCGGGATTGAGCGAATAATGGCGTCGCCGCGCAGTGAACTATAGAGCACCCATAGCCAACATGGCGCTCTATATTGAGCAATAGAATAATTCGGCACGCCATATATGAGGTGCGAAGGCGTCTCGCGTGAAGATGAAATTCGTAAGATCAGGAATTAACACAGCAGCAATAGCAGCGGTTGTTGTTGTAGTCATTGTAGTTGCGGGCGCAGGCGCGTACGTAGCCACGTCCGGAGGCTCCAAGACTACGACTGCGACCGTTACTTCAACTCAGACCAACACTCTGACGTCAACTGCCACCTCAACTTCATTGGCCACTACTACGGCAACAACTACAGCAACAACTACAGCAGTGTCTACAGCAACCACTACGGCAACCACGACAGCAACAACTACAGCGGTATCGACATCAACCACGACGGCCGTGTCTACGACTACCACCACAGCCACCGCGACCACAACCACCGGCGCCGCGGCGTCCTTGAACGGAGCAGGGTCGACCCTTGTCTTCCCTCTCATGTCGTCCTGGACGTTCGCCTACCAGCAGTACACTGGCAACGTGCAGGTCAACTACCAAAGCGTCGGTAGCGGCGCAGGTATAACCGACCTGACTCAGAAGACAGTCGACTTTGGTGCGAGTGACGCTCCTCCGTCGGCAGCACAGATCGCGGCATTCCCCGCCCCAGTGGTGGTAATACCAGAGTCTGCGAGCGCAGTCGTCCCCGCCTACAACCTCCCAGGGATAACCAACGGCGTCCAATTCACGGGCGCGGTCCTTGCAAATATCTTCCTTGGCAAGGTCACCATGTGGAACGACCCATCAATCGTGGCACTCAACCCCAGCATAACTCTACCCGCACAAACAATAAATGTGATCCATAGGTCAGACTCAAGCGGGACCATGTTCGCGTTCACCAACTACCTCTCCGACTCTAGCAGCGCCTGGAAGAACGGCCCAGGGACGGCAACTCTGCCGAACTGGCCTGTCGGCCTCGGTTGCAAGGGCAACGAGGGAGTGGCGGGCTGCATACAGAACACCCCATACTCAATAGGACCGCTCGAAATAGCCTATGAAATCGTCAACTCGGGCCTGATTTCGTACGGCTCGGTGCAAAACGCCGCGGGCAACTATGTCCTAGCTAACCTCACCAACATCTCGGCGGCCGTCACTGCGGGCGCAACGGGACTGCCGGCAGGCAACGCCGCATGGACGAGCGTCTCCATCATCAACAACATCTACAACGACACCAAGGACACAACAGTATACCCAATCACGACATTCACCTATCTGGTCGTATACCAAGCGCAGGCCAGTCAAGCACAGGGCTTGGCCCTCGTGAACTTCCTGCATTGGGTCGTCAACGACGCGCAGTCGGCGGGCACCAAGCTCGGATACGTTCCGATGCCCTCCAACGTGGTCGCAATCGACGAAGCGACTATCAACTCCATCACATACAACGGAACTCCACTTCACACGGGACCTTAGCCTTACGGCAGGGTCCTGTTTTATGATTACGAGGGGATGGGCCTGAACAAGGGCCGTGCAGGCCCAGGTTTCCCTCTGAGGGGGGACCAGATCCTAAAGGGGCTCGTGGCTGCCGCGGCCATCTCAGTGGTTGTTTTGATGATAGCGCTCGCCTACGAGCTCTTCGTAGGATCCAGCGCGTCTCTAGAGCAGTTCGGCTTCGGCTTCATCGTCGGTACAGTGTGGGATCCCGTGCACAGTGTTTACGGGGCACTCCCCTACATCTACGGAACGGTCCTAACATCTGCGCTCGCGCTCCTATTCGGCCTGCCCATAAGCATCGGCGTCGCCGTCTTCCTGGTGGAAAAGCTGAAGACCCGCCACACCGAGGCTTACCTGATCGGCACCACCGTGGAGCTGCTCGCGGCGGTTCCCAGCGTGATCTACGGACTTTGGGGGCTCTTCTTCCTCAGTCCTATCATAAAGACAGACGTCGAGAAGCCTCTTCACAGATACTTGGGCTCTCTCCCCGTATTCTCCGGTACACCCTTCGGCCTGGACTTCTTCACAGCCGGAGTGATACTTGCAATAATGATAATCCCCACGATTTCTGCAGTCTCCCGGAACGTCCTGAACGCAGTTCCAAACAGCCAACGTGAGGCGATGTATTCTCTAGGAGCCACCGACTGGGAGGTGATAAGCAAAGGGGTCTTGCCATTCGCGCGTTCAGGCTTGTTCGGTGCGACGATCCTTGGACTCGGCAGGGCTGTAGGGGAGACGATGGCGGTCACTTTCGTCATAGGTAACGCCACCAGAATATCGCCGTCCCTGTTCTCACCCGGTTACACCTTGGCTAGCGCGATAGCCAATCAGTTCTCAGAGTCGTCGTCCCCGGTCAGCACCGCGGCTCTGGTGGAGTTGGGCCTGATACTCTTCTTCCTGGCACTGGTAATAAACATCTTCGCAAGGACACTGCTCTGGCGGATGTCAAGGATGACCAAGGCGAGGATATAGGTGACGAGGAGATGGCGAAGCTAGCTTCAATCCAGACCAACGACCGGAGAAGGCAGTTCACAAACCGTGCGATGACCGGTCTGATATACGTGGCAGTAATAATCGCAATCGCGCCGCTCTTGTTCATTCTGGGCGAGGTGGCCTATCGAGGAGCTCCCGTTCTCAGTCTCGACTTCTTCACGCATCTTCCGACACCTGTGGGCGTCCCTGGAGGAGGAATAGCTCCCGCTATAGTCGGCTCCTTCATAATGGTCGGCCTCGCATCTTTGATCGCCATCCCGATAGGAGTCGGGGCTGGCATATACTTCTCCGAGTGGCCCGAGGCTAGGCTCTCGGCATTGTCGAGCTTCATGAACGACGTCCTGGCCGAGTTCCCTTCCATAGTGGTGGGCATCTTCGTATTCGTGGTCGTGGTCCTGGCGACCCACACTTTCTCGGCCCTCGCTGGCGCTCTTGCCCTGGCGATCATCATGATACCAATAGTAGCCCGTACCACCGAGGAGTCTCTCAAGCTAGTCCCCAAGAGCCTGAGAGAGGCTTCGATGGCCTTGGGTGTATCAAGATGGAAGACCATCATCAGCATCGTTATCACGACCGGAAGGGCAGGGCTCTTCACCGGCATCCTCCTCGCCATCGCCAGAGCGGCGGGGGAGACCGCACCCCTGTTGTTCACGGCCCTTGGGAACACCTACTTCTCGAAAGGCTTGCTGCAGCCAATGGCGGCCATGCCCCTGCTCATCTACCAGTACGGAGTTTCGCCTTTCCTGGACTGGCAGGCGAAGGCCTGGGGCGCGGCCTTGGTCTTGGTGCTAGTAATGCTGGCCCTTAACCTCATGGTTAAGCTGACAGTTGGACGAAGATATTCACATATCAGGCCGGAGAACTAGGTTGAGATGACATTGGAAACGCAGAAAGAGAAGGAAAGTAGTGCCTTGACGGCAGGCGTGAAGATGGAAACCAGACCCGGCATATCAATGCTCAGTTCCAAGATGAAAATCAAGGGGCTGAAAGCCGGATTCGGCAAATCCATGGTGCTCAAGGGTATCGACCTCAATGTCCCAGAAAGGGCTGTAACCGCCATCATGGGACCCTCGGGCTGCGGGAAGACTACATTCATCAGGTGTCTGAACAGAATCCACGAACTCACACCAGGAGCGACGGTCGAGGGTGAGGTCCTTCTAGACGACGACGACATCTACTCGCCTAAGGTCGACGCCGTCTCGGTCAGGCGCAGGATCGGCATGGTGTTCCAAAAGCCGAATCCATTTCCAACCATGACCATCTACGACAACGTCGCGGCCGGCTTGAAGTTAAACGGAGTCAGAGACAGGAGGCGATTGGACGGCGTCGTGGAGAAGAGCCTCAGGATGGCGTTCTTATGGGAGGAAGTGAAGAACGAGCTTAACAAGTCTGGAGCCGCCCTCTCAGGAGGACAGCAGCAGCGGCTATGCATCGCCAGGGCCATCGCCGTAGAGCCAGAGGTGCTTCTGATGGACGAACCCGCCTCCGCTCTCGACCCGACCGCAACCGCGAAGATAGAGGAGGCCATGGTCGAACTCAAGAAGCAGTACACGATAGTCATCGTCACTCACAACTTGCAGCAGGCGGCGAGGGTAGCGGACTACACCGCCTTCTTCTACCTCGGAGAGCTCGTAGAGTTCGGAGAGACAGCCCAGCTCTTCGAGAAGCCCGCAATGGAGCTGACAGAGCGGTACATCACGGGGAAGTTCGGGTGAATCCCGCTTGGCACGTCTCATGGATCTGGGAATGGACAGGCTTCGGAACCTCCTGCTCGAGATGGGGCAGCTCTCTCAACAGACCGTTGTGACCGCGATTGAGGCCTACCATGTGGGGAAGAACCATCAGGACGTCAACAGGTGGTCGATCAAGCTGAAGCAGCTCGACGACCAGGTAAGCGAGACCTCGATAGAGCTCATAGCCAGGTTCCAGCCGGTAGCATCTGACCTCCGCTACATCAAGGCCTGCATGGAGATCTCGTACGGCTTCTACAGGTACGGGCGATACGCCCACGACATAATGGAGGTCCTCGAGACCTTCGGGGATCTCACAAAGTGCGACCCCGCAGTGGTCGGGAGCGCGGCCGAGACGACCAAGGAGATGATCAAGCTCAGCGTCGAGGCCTTCGCGAATCAGGACGTCGAGCTCGCGAAGAAGATTGTGAGCATGGACGACTTTGTCGACGACGCGTACCGTGGCTACATCAAGGCGCTGATGAAATCAAAGCACGTCGACCTGCGCTGCGCGCTCTCGCAGACGCTGATTCTGCGCTACCTCGAGAGAATAGCGGACCACGCGGTCTACATCGGTAGGTCGGTCATCTTCATCGTGAAGGGCGAAGAACCGGCAGTCGAAGAAAAGAGCTAGCGCTTCCTCGACCTGAACACGAAGAGGGCTACTGCCCCTATCAGCACGAACTGAAGGACTGCGCCGCCGGTGAAGATGAGGAAAGCCACGACCTGCCCGGTCTCGGCGAAGGTATAGTGCGTAGGCTGGGGGAGCGAGACGGCCAGCGTTATCACCGCCAGGACCACGGCCATGTACGGCGCCCACCTGACGCTGCGCGAGATCGCCACGGCGCAGAGGAACCAGACGACCTCTCCCACGAGTATCGAGGGGAAGAGGAAGCCGGGGATGCCGGGTGTCCCGTAAAGGACGTACAAGAAGAGCACGCCGAGCACCACAGAGGCATAGACCAGCCAGGCAATCGCCATCTCTAGACGCGTCACGCCTTAGCGCGCCCTAAGTTCGTATTTCAAGGATGCGGCCGGCGAGGGAGGGCGAAAGTGATTTTTTGGTATTGGCGGATGCCTTTTTATTTCACGGCAGTGAATGGGTCCGCAGTCCCAAGGAAGAGATCATGTCGGAGCTAGAAATTAGGAAGGCCGTAAAGGAAAGATACTCAAAGATGGCGGCGTCTTCCGAAGCGGAATGTTGCGGTGGCGCAGCCAGCGATGACGATTCCGGCATCATCTCTCTAGGAGAGGCAGTCCCGATGGAGGCTTCTTCTGTCAACGCGGGATGCGGCTCCCCGCTCCAATTGGTCAGACCCCGGAAAGGCGACGTTGTTCTCGACCTAGGTAGCGGAGGAGGCATTGACGTCTTCAGGGCTTCCGCAGCGGTCGGTGAGAAAGGCAGGGCGATCGGCGTCGACGCGACCCCAGAGATGATTTGGAGGGCGAGGGAGACCAAGTCGAAGTACGGCAGCAAGTACACGAACGTCGAGTTCAGGCTAGGCGAGATCGAGCACCTGCCGATCGAGTCCAACGGTGTCGACTACGTGATTTCAAACTGCGTGATCAATCTCTCCCCAGACAAGACAGCCGTGTTCGGCGAGGCTTATCGCGTCCTGAGGCGAGGCGGAGTCTTTGCGGTAGCCGACGTCACTCTTCCAAAGGAGATTCCCGAAAGCGCAAGAAAGGACATGGACTCCTGGTCGGCCTGCATCGCGGGGGCCCTAACCGACTCGGACTACAGGAAACTGCTCAAGGGTGCTGGGTTCCGAAATGTCCGGATCGAGCATGTGTCTGACTCGAACATCGGAAAGTATCCTTTCAGCTATCACAGCTCGCACATCAGAGCAACCAAGCCGGCTAATGGGTCCTTGAAAGGACGCTAGCTCTCCTCAAGCTTCGCCCCAGAATTCCGCGACCGTGGACCTTTAGAAACCAACGCCAATTCTTTATACGCGCAGGGGGCCTGCGGGGGGTGCAGCCGGTTGGCCCTCGACCTCAGCTCCTTCTTTGCCTTCGACCTCGCGTCCTTCGGCGCGTCGTTCGTCCTGCTCTTCTCCGTCTACGACGCCATCGGCACGGTCCCGCTGTTTCTAGCTCTCACCCAGGATTTCAAGGAGCACCGCGCGGTCATCGTGAGGGACTCGGTGATCATTTCCACGATAATCCTCCTCGTCTTCGCCACGGTCGGCCCGCTGATCTTCCAGGTGCTCGGGATCACGATAAACGACTTCAAGATCGCCGGAGGAGTGATCCTCTTCATCATAGCGGTCGACATGCTCAGGGGCAGGATCTCGCAGACCAGGACCATCGCCGCCACCGAGCTAGCGGCATTCCCGCTCGCGACGCCACTCCTCGCGGGACCGGGGGCGATCTCTACGGTCATGATCGACGCCAACCCGCCCTACGGCCTGCTCGAGATCTACCTGGTGATCCTGCTCAACTCCCTGCTCGCCTTCGTTATCCTGGACCGGGCGTCATGGGTCCAGAGGGTCCTCGGCAACAACGGGACGCAGGTCATCACCAGGATAGTGGGCCTCCTGATAGCGGCGATAGGGGTCGCGTTCATCAGGGAAGGCGTCGTCGCGATCATCCAGTCGTCCGGGGGCGGGGCGGGCTAGCCTGGCGAGGGTCAGCTACAAGGCCATAATCTCAGGTCGAGTGCAGGGCGTCTCCTTCAGGGTGTCGATGCGGGAGGTGGCCTTGCGCCATGGCGTACACGGTTGGGTGAAGAACAGAGGGGACGGGGCCGTCGAGGCGCTGATCCAGGGGGAGGAGGCACAGGTCGTGGAGCTGCTCGAGTGGGCGCGGTTCGGCCCGCCGGGGGCGGACGTCGCCTCGCTCGAGGCGCACAAGCTGGACGCTTGCCCGCCGCAGTTCGGGTTTCGCGTCCTCGTCTAAGGTCTGCCGAAGACGTTCGGCCAAATGTTAAATCTGCTCGCGACGCAGGGACCGAACCGTTCTTGAAGACGGTCGCGCTGATCAAGGGCGACGGCACGGGCCCCGAGCTCGTCGATGCCATGCTGCTGGTCCTGAAGGCGAGCGGCGCCAAGGCAGACTTCGTGACGAGCGAGGCTGGGGCGGACT
Organism: uncultured Nitrososphaerota archaeon; assembly: GCA_963820505.1. Taxonomy (GTDB): domain Archaea; phylum Thermoproteota; class Nitrososphaeria; order Nitrososphaerales; family Gagatemarchaeaceae; genus Gagatemarchaeum. The sequence goes on from CAWFZY010000005.1 coordinate 392,645, forward strand.
GGTGGGAGAGGCACGGAGGCCCCACCATGATACCTGAAGAGACCTGGCGGACCCTCGAGGACGCCGACTGCTGTTTCAAGGGGCCGACGACCACCCTTACGGGCCCGGGGACGCCGCGGAGCGTGGCGGTCAGCATAAGACAGAGGTTCGACCTCTACGCCAACGTGAGGCCGATCAAGACGTTCCCGAACCACGTCGGGCCGCTGGGCAAGGTCGACTTCGTGATGGTCAGAGAGGGGACAGAGGGGCTTTACTCTGGGATCGAGTACAAGCTCAGCGACGAAGCGGCCATAGCGATCAGGCTGATAACGAAGAACAAGTCGACGAAGGTGACGAGGTTCGCGCTGGAGGAGGCACGGAGGCGCGGGTGGAAGAAGCTGGTGGTCATCTGCAAGGCGAACATCCTCAAGCTGACGGACGGGGTATTTCTCGACGCGGCCAGGAAGGCCGCCAGGGCGTTCCCCGAGGTCGAGCTCGAGGAGCTGTTCGTGGACAACTTCTCCCAGCAGCTCGTGAAGAACCCCCAGCGCTTCGACCAGAACGTCATAGTTGGGACGAACCTCTTCATGGACATCCTCTCAGAGGAGGCGTCGGGCCTGGTCGGGAGCATCGGCATGATCTACTCGGCGAACTTCGGTGACGACTATGCGATGTTCGAGCCTGCCCACGGGAGCACCCCAAAGTACGCGGGGAAGGACAAGGTGAACCCCACCGCGACGATACTCTCAGCCGCGTGGATGCTGGACTACATAGGCGAGAAGCGCGCGGGGAAGGCGGTCTTCGACGCGACAATGAGCGTCGTCTCTTCAGGAAAGAAAGTGACCTATGACCTTGGCGGAAAGTCGGGCACGACGGCCATGGCCGACGCAGTCGCTAGGCTCGTCCGCTGAGCTCGGGACGCAATCGCCTCGCGCCGCTCACAACCTTTATCTAGATTATGCGGCGGTCGATCTCCCAATGAGTTATCTCGTGAAGAACCTCGACGCCGAGATAGAGAAACGCAGCCTCCTGAAACATCCCTTCTACAAGATGTGGTCTGAGGGAAAACTGAATCGAGGGCACCTCGCGGGCTACTCTCAGGAATATTTCCAGCTCGTAAGGGCCGTCCCTGAGCTGGTCGGGACCATCGGGGGATTTGTGGAGGATGGGCCCACAAAGAGGGTCGTCTCGGGAATCATGGAGGAGGAGACGGAACACGTGGAACTCTGGGCAAGGTTCGCTAAGGTCTTGGGGGTGTCGAAAAAATCGCTGATGGCCTACTACGGGACGCCCAAGACGAAGAAGGCGCTTTCCCGACTACGGGCCATCACAGGGGAATCGCTCTGCCAAGGCGCAGCGGCCATGTATGCCATTGAGAGCGAGCAGCCTAAGATAAGCCGTACGAAGCTCGACGGTTTGAAAGCGTTCTACGGAATGAGAGCCGACGGCGCCGGGACCGAATACTTCAGGGAGCACGAGGTGGCCGACATCAGGCACGCCGCTGTCTGGAGGGGCGTCCTGAAGAGAGAAGGGGCAGGGCCGGGCGATCTCTCTCTCGAAGCCGCGGCAACGTCGCTCAACGTCCAGCGCACGATCTTGGACGTCGTCATGGAGACCTACGTCTCGCCTACGCTCGCCTGAGAGACCGCAACGAGCGCCTTGAGGCCGGCGTCGGCGCCCACGTCTTGGGGCCCAACGCTTATCATTCGGCGGAGTCTGGTGCTCTTCCAGTCTTTGAGCGATGGATAGGATCTTCATCGATAATCTGCACCTTGATTGCCGCGTCGGAGTCACCGACGAGGAGAGGCGCCTGGCTCAGAAAGTCGTGGTTGATGTGAGCCTCGCCCTCGAGAGCGGCCGCGCGGCGGCTAGCGGGAGGTTGGCGGACACCGTCGACTACAGAGAGGCGAAGCGCCTGATCTCACAGTTCGTCTCGAAAGGAGAGTTCGTGCTCATCGAGAGCCTCGCGGAGGGAATCGCGTCCCTCGCCTTGGAAAGGTTCAGCGTCGACCGGGTGGTCGTCAAGGTGCGGAAGGAGAAGTACTCGGTCGAGCCGTCCATCGGAGTCGAGGTAGAGAGGGCTAGGGGGGCTGCGCCTCGGTAGAGGCCGTGATAGCGCTCGGCTCCAACCTGGGAGACAGGGAAGACAACCTGCGGCGCGCCATCGTCGCGATCGGCGGCAAGATGAGGCTAGTCGCGATGTCCTCGGTCTACGAGACGGAGCCGATGTATCGCGAAGACCAGGACTGGTTCCTCAACTGCGTCGTCGCCGTGGAGACTGACCTGGAACCAGGCAGGCTGCTGGATTGGCTGAAGCAGACCGAGCGGAAGATGGGCAGGGAGCAGCGGGACGAAAGAAACGGTCCCCGCGTCATCGACATGGACATCCTCTTCTACGGGGACCTGGTCGTCTCGAGAGCCTCTCTCGAGGTGCCGCATCCAAGGATGGCAGAAAGGGCCTTCGTCCTGCTCCCTCTCAACGAGATCAGGCCGCGGCTCGTCCATCCGGTCCTGAGGGAAGAGCGTGGCAGAGCTGCTCGCGGGCCTGAGCGCAGACAAGGGGGTCGTCAAGATGCCGGGGCTGCTCGCCGACCTCTCGCCCTCACCGCCTCGGCTGCGCGAACGGCCTGCAGCGTCTCCCTCACGTCGTGGGTCCTCACCAGCTGGGCGCCGTTCATCACCGCGATCGCGGTGACCGCGAGCGAGCCGGGGAGCCTGTCTTCTGCGCTCTCAACCTTGAGCACTCCTCCCAGGAACGACTTGCGCGACACGCCGACGCCGATGGGTCTCCCCAGAGGCCTGAGCTTCCTGAGGTTGGCAATGACTTCGCAGTCCCATTCATACCATGGCATGAGCTTCTGCAACGACGTCGTCCTGTTCCCCACCTCGTTCCTGAAGAAGCCTATCCCCGGGTCGAGCACTACGCGGCTCTCGTCTATCCCCGCCCTCTCGGCAATCGCCAGCGTCTGCCTCAACGAGTGAGCGATCAGGGGAATCGGTCGCAACTTGGAGTCTCGCGACGAGTGGGCCATCGCGAGCAGCGAAGCTCCTCTGTCCCTGACTACCCTGGGCATCTCAGGGTCGTTCTTCAGCCCCGAGACGTCGTTGATGACGGACGCGCCGCTCTTGAGGGCCGCGTCCGCGACCGACGCCCGAACTGTGTCGACCGAAATGTCCGTCTTGCCCTCTCCCACCGTCTCGATGGCGGCGTGTACCGCGGCGAGGACGCGCGACATCTCGACCTCTTCTGAGACTCCCACTTTCAAGTAAGGGGCGGTCGACGCCCCACCGATGTCTATCAGGTCGGCCCCCTCGTCGATGGCCTGCCTGACGCGCCTCGAAATCTCCTGCGCGGTGCCCGCCACGGAGCCTTTGTAGAAGGACTCGGGGCTCGCGTTGATCACGGCCATTATCCGGACCGGAAAGCGGTCGCCCACCGGCAGCGACCCGAGGCGCGCGCTTGCGTCCAACTAGTCTGCCCGTCCACTCTCGCCGAGATAAATGCTTGAGTGGCCAGGCTTGACCTGCGGGTCCTGATAAGCGCTCGCCAGCCACAGGAATGATAGGCCGCCGCCTGCTAAAGTTTTAAGGCCGCTTCCCGGCCCGGGCCAACGGAATGGCGGCGAGCGAGGACGAGCTAAGGCGAAACGCGGACCTGAAGCTTTGGATCGAGACGAGGATAGGCGATCTCCAAGAGGAGATAGACAGGCTGAAGGAGGCGCTCTCGGTGATAGACTCCGTGCTGCGCGCCTCCAGCTTCAAGCCGGCCGCGGCGTTGGCTTCGGCCGGGACGCGCGCTCAGGCCAACGAATCGAACGAGCTCACCGGAGAGCCTATCCCGGAGATCCGTGAGCTGAAGAGGGACCGGGGAGGCGAGACGGTCGCCATCGCGCAGGTCACGAAGCAGCGGCTCAAGATCGAGCCAGTGGCGGAGGTCACGCTCAAGGCGGACACTCCTCCCTTCAAGTCGTTCCTGCTCGGAAAGATACTTGCGGGGATGAAGTCGAACGACGAGGAGTCGGTCGCGAAAGGTCGGCTCAAGAAGGGGGACGAGCTGAGATACACGCTCTCCGAAAGGGGCGGGAGGATCTCCGCCCTCGTGATCGAGAACTATCGTGAGAAGGAGAGGATGACGGAGATACTGAACACCGTCTCGTGGACATTCTCAAGGATGCTGGAGAAGTAGGCCAGCCCCGGCGCTTGTCATTTCCTCACGGTTATGCCGCGCACCATCTCAAGCCCCTCCAGCTCGCCGATCACGCTCCCTTCGACCGCCCCCTCGACGATGAGGGTCAGGCTCGCGTCCCTGACCATGTCGGGGTCGTCCGCGAGGGCCTGTCTGACCACTATCCCGTGCTTCGCGAGGACCCCCGTCACCCTCGAGATGACGCCCGCCGCCCTCGGGTCGGCCTCGATGATTATCGCCGAACAGCCGATGCTCGAGACGACGTGCAGCAGGCTCGCCCCGACAGGGGTCACCCCCGAGAAGATCGAGAAGAGGAAGGGGTCAGCCCTTATCTTGGCCGCGGTCTGCTTGACCACTCGCCTGTCGGTGCCCACATCCCTCGCGAGCGCCGAGTAGTCCACCTCCAAGCCTCCGACGAAGAGCCTCCCGTCACCGGAGACCCTTATCCCGTACTCGAGCATCTTCCTGACCACCATGAGCCTCGAGCCTTGCCTCGCGAACTCGCGCTCGATCGAAGGCCAGAGGCCCTTCAGCCGTTTCCTCTTCGCAGACGTCTCTACGCGGACACCTCCACTTCGACGCTCGCGTCAGCCGGCCTGCGAAGGGCTCTCTCCGTACGCCTTGGTGACGGTCACGCCGTCCACCAGCACCCAGGGACAGAGCGTCGGGGTGCTGACCTCCCACCATTGCACCCACTCCCTCTCCTTGGAGAGGAGGCGTATCGACGAGAACATCCTCTCGAGGCTGTCGCTTATCCTGATCCCCTTTATCGGCGCCCTCACCTCGCCCGACTCCACGAGGTAGGTCCCGTCGCGCGGCACCGTCGAGAACTCGCCCGTCCTGTAGTTCTTGAAGCGCGTGTACCAGTTGCTCGTCAGCACGAGGCCGTGCTTCATCTCTTTGACCATCTCGTCGTAGCTGGAATCTCCCGCCGCGATTTCCAGGTTCCAGGGTCCTGGCTCTATGAGGCCGGCGTTCCCGGTGCTCTTCGTCTTGAACCTCTTCGCCGTGGACAGGTTGTGCAGGTAGCTCTTCAGGACGCCTCCCTCGACCAGCTTGGTCGACTGGGTGGGCTGGCCCTCGTCGTCGAAGGTCCGCGCCTCCAGGCAGCCGTCGCCCCTGCCGCAGGTCTGTCAAGTCAAGTGACTCAGAGGCGACCTTCTTGCCCAGCTTGTCGACGAGGTACGACGTCCCCGCCTCGATCGAGAAGGCCGACGCGAACTCCCCCACGAGGGTGAGGAGGTTCGCGGCCACGGTGGGGCTCATCAGCACCTGGTAGGTCTTCCCCTCCTCGGTCAGCTGCCTGGCGTTCCGCATCCTCTTCGAGTGTGAGCCTGCCCTCGTGCCGGCGATGCCCGGGTGGAAGTCTCGGACGGTCGCGGAGCAGGAGAGGCCGTGCCCGCTGGCGTCCCTGTCCGTGAACGCCCTGATGTTCAGGAGGATCTTCGAGCTGGTTTCGCTCCCCACCGCGCCGGTCGAGGACATGATGTGGTGCGAGGTCACCCCTGCCTCGAGGCTTCCCGCCGTCCTCCTCGCCCCGGCCGACTCGGCGGAGTCGATGGCCTCCTGCACGTAGCCGGCGAGGAGCCCCTCGGCGCTCTCGAGCTTCTTGTCGTGGCTCGGCTTGGGTGCGTAGACGCGCCCGCGCGAAGGGAGCGGGACGTAGCCGGCGTCCTTCGGGAGGCTCATCATGCTCTTGTAGAGCAGCTCGATGAAGCGCTCGAGGCTCGCCTTCTCCGGGTTGGAGGAGCTCCCGATTATGCGCCTCCCGCCCTTTGCGAGGTAGACGGCCTGCCCGCTCTCGTTGACGTTCTTGGTGACCGTGACCGAGCTGTTGGCGAACCTCGCCATCCTCTCGTTCGAGATGACCGTTATCAGTATCGCCTCGTCGGCGCCGAGCTTCTTGGCCACGCCGACGCCGAACTTGTTCGACTCTTCGGGTCCCATCATCTTCGCCAAGGCTGCTCTAGCTGCCTCCGACGATCCTGACGCCCGCGAGCAAGGTGTCGGGTCCCCCCGTCCAGACCGGGATCCCCTGCATCGGGTCGCCCTTCCCGCAGTTCGCGGCCTCGAACTCCAGCCGCCTGCTCCTCCCCTTCACGCTCCCCCACAGGGCCGGCGTCGTGATCTCGAGGACGGGAGCCCTCACGAGGCTCGTCGTCTCCCCGTCCTTTATGCGGTACGCCTCTAGCCCGGTGTACCTCTGGTTCAGGCGCTTGTCGTCGATGTTCCACTCTGTGAACGACTTTAGGTAGATCCCGTCCTTCACCTCCTTGATCAGCTCCTCCGTCGTCGCGTAGTCCCCGGGCTCGACGAAGGTGTTCGACATCCTGATTATCGGCTCCCTGTCGAAGCCGGACGACCTCGAGGACCCGTTGTTCCTGACCTTGAGGAGCGAGGAGGTGGCCCTGTTCTGCAGGAACTCGGTTATCTTCCCGCCCACGATGAGCCGCCTCTTCTCCGCGGCGACGCCCTCGTCGTCGACGGGGCAGTAGCCGTTCGAGTGCGCGATGGTCGGGTCGTCGCTGACGTTGGCCTCCGCGCTTCCCACCTTCATCCCGAGGCTGTCCCTTGGAGAGGTAGGACTCGCCGGCCTGGGCCCCTTCCCTGCCCAGTATCCTGTCCGCCTCTTGCGGGTGCCCCACCGACTCGTGGGCGGCGATTCCAGAGAGCTCCGGGGAGAGGACGACGTCCATTATCCCGGTCGGGGCCTTCTCCGCCTCGCCAAGGACCTCCATGAGCGTCTGCGCCTCCTCCTCCACGAGCTCGAGAAGCCGTATCCTCTTGACTATCTCAAGGCCGCCGGTCTCGCCCTGCTGGACCATCCTCTGGGCAGCGTCGCCACCCTTGAGAGCTGTGAATATCCCGAAGATAGTTGAAGCGGGGTACCCTGCTCTCGACCCTCGCGCCATCGCTCGTCACGATGTACTTCTCCTCGACCCCGGCCGAGGCGGCCATGAACCTGTTCGGGATCTTGACGCCGCCCGCCTTGGACTCGAGGCTCACCACCCTCCCGTCTATCTCCAGCAGCAGCGACTTTAGCCAGTTCGGGTCCGCGCCCTCCACGGGCTCCTTTTCCTCGACCCGCACCTTCCGCTTCGCGGGCCTAGATTCCCCCATCGCGATCGGCTCCTTCACGAGGCGCGCCGAGGACTTTGCCATCTTGACCGTCTTCGCCGTGAGGTCCTTCACCCGCTCCTTCGAGAGGAGGTTCGTCGCGCCGAACCCCATCGCCCCGCCCACTATCACGCGTGCGGCGATGCCGAAGCTGTCCTCGATCATCGATGGCTGGGGCTCGCCGTTCTTCAGCAGAAAGCCCGTCCCGGTCCCGCCGTGTATCCTCGCCTCGGCATACTCCGCGCCGAGCCTCCGAGCCTCGCGGACGCAGTAGTCGGCTAGGTCTTTGTATTCTTCAAGCAGCAAATAGTTCTCCCCATCTTCTCTCTCTTCGACCGAGCGCGGCCGTTCGATATTTCTACCTTGCTGTGCGCCCCGGCTACACTTCAATCCACTGGTTCCTGACCGGCAGGATCCCCGCGCCTCGCTTCTCCAAGGCGAACTTCAGGAAGAGTTCCGGGTGCTCCGTGTGTATGGGGGCCACCCTCTTCGCCCCGACCCCGCTCACCAGGCTCCGCAGCTGCTGGGGCATGATGTGCCCGGAGACGTGGATGTGGTAGAGCGGCATGCCGTAGAAGTCGAGCCACTCTATCAGCCTCTGCATGTCGAGTTCCATCTCCTCGTTGTAGGGCTCGGAGGACGACAGGATGTAGACGCTCCCGGGGCTGGGCTTGACCCCCACCATCCCCTCCATGTCGGAGAGGGAAGTGGCCACCACATATCGCTTAGGAGCCGCGGTCAGGTCCTCGGATGTGATCACCTCGGCCTTCTCGGAGACCTGCTCCTCCCACTTCTCATACCTCTTCTTGTTGCGCCTGTAGATGACGACGTTCCCCTTCGCCAGCTTCGGCAGCCCGTCGATGTGCCCCCCGTCGAGCGTCGAGATGAGGTGCGCCTGACGCATCGATATCGCCAGCTTGCGCTCTGCCGCCTCGGCCGCCTTGTGGAAGGAGGTGAGCCTGTCCGTGTCCATGCCCGAGAAGCTCGCCATCACCAGCCCCTTCGCCTCGCGGATCACCGCCTCGAGCTTGTGGGCCACCTCCTCCTCGCTGGAGACGGAGCCACCGACCATGTTCGTCGCCTCGGTGAGCAGAAGGCTCGCGTCGCTCTTCGCGGCCGCCGCCGCAAAATCATGGGTCAGGTGCGAAGCCCTCCCGTGTGCCCTGAGGTCCCCCGTGTAGACGAAGGAGCCCGTCGACGTCTCCACGATAAGCCCATACGCCCCCGGTATGCTGTGGTCGACGTGGACTGGCTTGACAGTGATGCTCCCCACCTTCACCGCAGCCCCGCTCCTGAAAGTCCGGTAATCGAGCCCTCGATAGTCGGTCTCGAACGAGGCCCGCTTTGTCTCGGTGATCGCGGCCATGAGCTTCTCCGTCGTCTCGCCGCAGTGCACGGGGATGTCCCTGTGCACCATGGAGAGGTAACCGTAATGGTCGAGGTGGGCGTGGCTGAGGAATATGGCGTCGAGCCTCCTGTCGCCCTCGTCCCAGCTGTAGACGCCGTCTATGCTCGGGATGATCCCGAGGCTCAGGAGGCTCTCCGGGCGCCTCGGCGAGACGTAGGGGTCGGAGAAGAACCTCGCGCGCTGGCCTATCGACATCCCGAAGTCGAGCATGACTCGCGCGTCTTTGTCCTCGACGAGTATCTTGTTGCCGCCTATCTCGCCGACGCCGCCGAGGACAGAAACGCGGGCCACGGGCCGGCGAACGCCTGCAAATATTTAAGTGGCCCGTGCGAACGTTCCTCAGCAGTAGACGCATGGTCTCGCTTCAACTCATCTCTCCCCTCAGCACGCAGTCTGACGTCTCGCAGCCCCTCGTCATCCTGGCCATCGCCCTGGGGCTCGCCGGGCTGGCCATCCTGATCCTCTTCTCCAAGGGCAAGATCTGAGGAAGGCTTACCTACGAATCTGGCCGGCAGCGGTGTGAGATTGCTCAGGGGGATAATCTTCGACCTGGACGGGACGCTGATCTCTCTCCACGTGGACGGCGCGGCGTTCAGGAGAGAGATAGCCAAGGAGCTGACCCAGAGCGGGTTCAGGATAGATTTCACGGAGGCCAACTATAAAGGGCTCTACGTCCAGGAAATGCTGGACCTCGCGAGGTCCCAGATTGACGAGGGCGTCGTGAAGGGAGAATACGAGCACGTGAGGAGGCGGACTTTCCGGGCTCTCGACGCCTTGGAGGTGGAGTGGATCCGGCACTCGCAGCCCCTTCCCGGCGCCGAGGCCATCCTCTCCAGGCTAAGGAGCGAAGGAGAGGTGCCCATCACGCTCGCCCTCCTCACCAACAGCGGAAGGGCGGCGACGACTTACGCGATGGAGACCCTCGGCTTCAAGAGGTACTTCGAGAGGACTTTCACGAGGGACGACCTCCCGGCGATGAAGCCCCGCCCCGACGGCATAACCGCGGCGCTGAAGGCACTTGGTCTGGAGGAGAGCGAGGTCCTCTACGTCGGCGACAGCCCGACCGACATAATCGCGACGAGGGCGGCTGGCATAAAGATAGCCTGCGTGGCGAGCGGAAGGTACGACGTCGAGGCCCTGCAGAAGCTGGGTCCGGACTACACGTTGGGCTCGCTCTCCGAGCTGGAGACGCTCCTCCCCCGCCTAGATTAGACGGCCGCCTATGCGAGCTTCATGCTCGAGAACCTTTCCCTGAACTCCCTGTTCTCGGTCTTGACCCGCTCCAGGTCGTCCTTCACCTCGCTGAACGCCTTCTCGACGGACGACGCATCGGAAAGGTGCAGCGCCACCTCCATCGCCCTCCTCTTCATGCGAGGGTCCACGTCCTTCTCTGCGGCCTCCCTGACTGCGGGGAGCAGCCTCCTGTCGAGGAGCTCGGAGACCGTCTCGAGGATCTGGGCGCGGACGGCATACTCCTTGTCTTCGAGCAACAGGTCCTTCAAGAGCGCCACGTCCACCTCCTCCAGCCATCCGAGCCTCAAGTACGCCTTCAGCACGCCCACGCGCGCCCGTGTCGGATGCCCGTAGGGAATGTGTTTCCTGAGGAACTCGCGTGTCCGCTCCTCTTTGACGTAGCCGAGCGCCTCCAGGCAAGCCTCGCTGATCGCGTCCTCCGGGGACGGGGTCCCGACGGCCGCAGTGAGGACAGCGTAGGCGTCCTCCATCCCTGCCTTTGCATAGGAGAGCGCCGCCTGGCACTGCACATACGGGCTCTCGTCGCCCCGCAGCGCGGCCAAGAGCGGCGCGGAGACAGACTTGTCCTTGAACTCGCCGAGCGCGGCGATGACAGCGCGCCTGACCCGCCTGTGCTTCACGCTCGAGAGCCCTATGAGCGCTTCGAGCGCCTGCTTGCTCCCTATCTTTCCTAAGGACTTCGCCGCCTCCGATCTCACCGAGTAATGGTCGCCCTCGTTGCGGGCCGCCTTCTCCAGGGCCTCGATCACGGTGGAATCGTTCTTGAAAGAGGAGAGCCCCTCCGCCGCCCTCGTCCTGCTAGAAGCGTCTCGGCTCTCCCTGAGCTGGATCATCAGCATCGAGAGCGGCTTCTCGAACTTCACCTTCTTGAGCAGCCACTCCTCGGGGTCGAACTCTACCACGCTGGGCTTCTCCGGGAGCTCGAAGTGATACCGCTCCTCCTGGGACCTGAGACTGATCCGCTTCGCCAGCCTCCTCGTGCCGGCCGGTCCCGTGACGTAGAAGACCAGCTCGCAAGGGAGCGAGAAGATGGGCGTGAGCTCGTCGGCCTGTTGCGTCTGCTTCACCGCCACCTCCGCTGTGTGCGCCGCCTCGTCCCACGAGTAGCTCACCTCGAAATCCGGATGCCCAGCCTTGTAGAAGGCCTGCTCGAAGTAGCCCTCCAGGGAGAGCCCGCTTACCTCCTCCATGACCCTCATGTAGTCGTGCGTGTCCGCGTTCGCAAGAGCGTACCGCTTGAGATACTGCCCCGTAGCTTTGAAGAACAGCTGGTCGCCGAGGATGTATCTCAGCTGGTGGATCATCCAGGCCGCCTTCTCATAGGCATACCCGTCGAAGACGTCGTCAGCGAAAACGTAGGTGTCGTCCACGATGGCCCTCCTGTACATCGTCTCGTCTTCCTCGAAGTAGCCTTCCGCCTTGGAGCGCATGTCGTGCCTGAACTCGTCCTTGCCGTACTTCCTCTCGGTGTATAGGGCCTGGAAATACGTCGCGAATCCTTCGTTGAGCCAGAGGTGCGACCAGTGTTTGGCGGTCACGAGGTCTCCGAACCACATGTGGGCGAGCTCGTGCGCGACGAGCTCGATGTGGTTCCTGTCCGGCCGAGAATACCTGGACATGTAGTCCTCCTCCGAGCGCGCGTCCGGGAACCGCGTGTCTGTGAGGGTCGTCGCGCTCACGTTCTCCATCCCGCCCATGAGAAAGTCGTGCACCGCGATCTGCGAGTATTTCTCGAAGGGATATTTCACTCCCGTGAGCGACTCGAAGGCCCTGAGCATCTCCGGGGTCTGCCCGAAGAGCCTGGTCGCGTCAGCGCGCTTCGACTCCGGGAAGTAATACTGCAGGGGGACCCCTTCTGCATTCTCTTCGCTCGTCCCGAACTTGCCCGCAGCGAAGGAGTTCAGGTACGTGGAGTGCGGGACGTCCTCCTTCCAGTGGAATGTGACCCACCCCGCCTCCCCGTCGGCTTTGCCCTTCGATAGCAGCCGCCCGTTTGAGACGACGACGTTCCCCTCGGGGACGGTTATCACCGTCTCGGAGGTGGCCTTGTCGTCCGGGTGGTCGTGGCAGGGGTACCAGTACCTAGTGAACTCCGGCTCGCCCTGGGACCAAGCCTGGACAGGCTTGTCCGGGAACTTCTCGTCCGGCGAGACGAAGTAGACCCCCTGCCTCGGCTCCGCGGAATAGTCGACCCTCAGCTCGTGCGGAGATGCCTTGAAGCCTTCAGGGATTGATACCGTCAGGATCTTTCCGTCGTGCTCGAAAGGGGCCTTCGCGCCGTCGAGGATGACGCCACCGATCCGCATCTCGCAGGCGTCGAGGTGCAGGGCTCTCGTGCCATCTCTAAGGGGTATCAACCGGGTGGTGCAGGACCCGCTTATCTGCTTCTTCTCGAGGTCAACCTTCAGCCTAATTGCGACGTGCTCGGCGTGAAATTCCTTGTCCGGCGGCAGGTGCCGGGAAGCCCCGGGGATGTGAAAATGTCCCTTCGCTATGACCATAAGCGCCATGCGCCATTCTCGGCCCTTGAAAAAGGATTTTCACGGCCGTTTTCAAGCGTCCAGGCCTGGTCACCCTACCCGGCCGCTCTCCGCCTTTATATCCGGCAGAGCCTGACACCGGCACAGACATGGCCAGATCCCCGCGAGTCTCGCTGGTTGTCCACTATGCAGAGATCGGGACCAAGGGGAACAACCGGGCCTTCTTCGAGCACCATCTGGAGAGAAACCTGCTGGAGAAGCTCGAGCCCCTGGGCAAGTTCAAGGTCGTGCTCATAGACCAGCGCCTGCTCGTCACTAGCCACGACGGCCCGGATGCCTGGCGGGGCGCGATGTCCCTCCTGAAGGAGGTGTTCGGCGTCGCGTGGCTCGCGAAGGTGGTCGAGTGCCCTCTCGACTACGAAGGCGTGAGGAAGGCCGCTGTGGAGGAATTGGCCGCCGTGAAGCAGGAGTCCAACCCCTCAACCTTCAGGGTCACCGCTAAGCGGGCAAACAAGAACTACGAGCTCTCTTCCCAGGAGATGGCGGTCAAGCTCGGTGAAGACCTGATGAAGGAGACGGGCTTGGGAGTCGACCTTTCGCACCCGGAGGCCACCCTCTTCGTCGACATCCTCTCCGACCGCGTCCTTCTCCACACGTCCAAGGAGAGGGGGCCAGGCGGCCTCCCGGTCGGGGTGACGGGCAAGGTCGTGCACCTCCTGTCGGGAGGGATAGACTCGCCCGTGGCCGCATGGCTCATGATGAAGCGCGGGTGCGACCTGACCTACGTCCATTTCTTCGTCGCCCCCACCGCCGATCAGATACTCGAGACGAAGATGGCCAGCCTTCTGAAGACCCTCTCGAGGTTCGGCGTCGGTGGCGGCCGCCTCATCCTCGTCCCTTTCACGGACTACCAGGTGGCGACCGGCGACCTGCGCCCCGACTACGAGCCAGTGGTCTTCCGGCACTTCATGAGGATCGTCGCCGAGAAGGTCGCCCACAGGGTCGGCGCGACCGCCATCTCGACCGGGGACAACCTCGGCCAGGTCGCGTCGCAGACGCTCTACAACCTCGCCTGCATCGACGCGGGCGCCTCGATGCCCACCTTCAGGCCCGTCGTCGGGTACGACAAGTCCGAGATAGTGAAGCTCGCCCAGGAGATCGGCACCTACGAAGACTCCATCGCGGACTACAAGGACTGCTGCTCGATCGTGAGCAGGCACCCCAGGACGAGGATGAACGCGGAGGCCGTCCTGGAGGCCTCGCTCCGATACGACTTCGCGGCTTTGGCCGAGCAGACCCTCTCTCAGGCGGCGGTCATGAAGCTCGACGGGCGCGAGCAGACCCTCCGAGTGGAGCAGCTGGAGGCCGCTCCGCGAGTGAAGGGACGGAGCTGAGCGTGCTTCTCAAATGGTTAAGAGTCGAGAGCCGAGGTACGGCCACAATGAAGGCGCGCACATGCGGGGACCGCTGCGCGGCGGAGCGCCTCTAGCTCGGGAGGAGAGCGCATGAGCCCGAAAGACATGAAGGCGGTGATCCCTGTCGCCGGACTGGGGACCCGGCTCCTCACGGCGACGAAGGTGCAGCCCAAGGAGATGCTCCCGGTCTTCGCGAAGGAGAACGGCGAGCTCTGCATCAAGCCGCTCGTCCAGCTGGTCTTCGAGCAGCTCTTCGACTTCGGTATCAGGGAGTTCTGCTTCGTCGTGGGGCGCGGGAAGAGGGCCATCGAGGACCACTTCACGCCCGACAGCGACTACGTGAAGCGACTCACCGCGAGGGGCAGGTCGGCAGCGTCGCCCAAGCCTGCGATGGCCTCCGCGCTAGAGAGGTTCTATCGGCGCGTCGACGAAGCCAGCATAATGTGGGTGAACCAGCCCGTCCCGCTGGGGTTCGGCCACGCGGTCCTCCAGGCAAAGGTCTTCGCGGGAGACGATCCCTTCTTCGTACACGCGGGGGACGCCTACGTGTATTGCAACGACTTCGGACACCTGCGGCGCCTGCTCTCATCCTTCGAGGACGGTGCCGAGTGCTCGTTGGCGCTCAGGAAGGTCCCCGACCCGCGGCAGTACGGGGTCGCGACGGGGAAGAGCTCGAGGGGCCTCGTCGCCATAGACGAGATAGTCGAGAAGCCGAAGGCTCCGAAGTCGGACTTGGCCGTCACGCCAGTGTACGTCTTCAGGCATTCCATCTTCGACGCAATCGAGGAGGCCGGCCCGGGGATCGGGGGGGAGCTGCAGCTGACCGACGGCATCCAGACACTGCTCCAAGAAGGCAAGAGGGTCGTCGGCGTCGAGCTGAGGTCGGACGAGTCGTGGATAGACATAGGGACACCCGCGATGTACTGGGACGCGCTCAGCGTCTCCCACAAGAAATCTGAGACCTAGGGGCTTGCTTCCGGTCCTCCTTCTCCGCGGCACTGCCCCTACGGGATGGACGCCATCGCGAACCGATGCGCGTTCTCCCCGGCCAGGAGCCCCGTCACCGCCGCCTGGGAGATGCCTCCGACATACCCTCCGTTCCGTCCGCCCATCAGCCCCCCGACGAGGTCGCCTGCGGCGTACAGGCCGCGGATCGGCTTGCCGTTCCTGTCGATGACATTCGCTCGCCCGTTTATCAGAGGGCCTCCCATCGTGGATATGATGCCAGGGAGAAGCTTCACCCCGTAGTATGGCGGCTTGAGCGGGCTGACGTTGTTGAACCTGGGGACCTCAAGCTCGCCCAGTCGCCGACGGGCCGCCGCGGCGTTGAACTGCTCGACGTTCGCCTCGAGCTTTTTCGCGTCCACTCCGAGCATCCTGCCCAAGTCCGAGAGGTTGTCTGCCTTGTAGAGCAGCCCGCCCTTCTCTTCCAGCCAAGGGTTGGGCGGCACCACAGACTGGGTGTCGGTGCGAGAGCGATCCCATGCCGTCTGGTCGAAGATCAGGAAGGCTCCGGCGACGTCGTCCCAGGTCGCCAGCTTGTTCGCCAATGGGATGTCGCCCCACCCCTCGTCGCAGAAGCGCCTCCCCTTCCGGTCGACCACGACTCCGTCCTCGATGAGGGTGTCCATCGTGGGATACGGCCAGAACCTGTCGTCCGTGAGCGCCTTTAGCGAGACGACGTGTCCGAAGACGTACCTGAGGTTCACCGTCTTCGCCTTGACCTCCATCGCCATCTTCAGCCCGTCCCCGGTCGCGCTCGAGGCGCCCATGAGCTTGCACGCGTCCGCGTGGCGCCCCACGTACTTCCTCAGCAGCTCCCGGTTCGCTTGGAACCCCCCGGTCGCGAGGACCGTCGCCATGCTCCTCTTGGCTATGCGGCTTCCGGAGCTGTCCGCCGCCTCCACGCCGACGACGCTGCCTCGGCTGGTGAGAAGCTTCACGGCCCTCGTCTTTGACATGCTCACCCCATTGTGCTTCTCGAAGAAGGCCCGCAGCTTCTTGACTATGTTGGTGCCGACGTCGATCTTGTACACCGGCGCGGTCGAGATCGAAGACTTGGACTCCAGGCGTGGGACGTCGTCCCCTCGCCTGTCCACCTCGATGCCGATGCCCTCGAGCCACTCGAGCGCCCTGCGGCAGTTGTCAGCCCAGACCCTCGCGAGGTCGGGGTAGGCCGCCCCGCCTCTCATTGCGCGCGTGTAGAGCTCGTCGGGCGCGGAGTTTGCGTGGACACCGGCCGTGTAGTAATCGCCCGTCGTGGTCTGCGTGTTCCCGTCGCCCAAGAAGCTCCCCTTGTCCAAGAGGAGGACCGTCGCGCCGAGCTCCGCCGCCCTCGAGGCGGAGACGAGACCGGCCAACCCTCCGCCCACTACGAGGACGTCGACCTTCGCCGCCGCTGACATCGCGGCTTACGCGGAGTAACCTGATATTAATGTCTCAAGCATCACCGACACCGATTCCGGCTCCGCGCGGGAGTTCGGTCCCGCTGCCGCCCGGGCCGGCACGACCGTAAGGGATTATTACCGCGCGCAGCCAGGAAGGCAGGACCAACAGGTTGAGCGAAGGGCCCCAGCCCCCGTCCACCGGGCCGTCGTACCCCATCGGGGAGTACTACAAGGCGCTGGAGGGGTTCGACATCCACAAGAGCAGCAGGGTGTGGGAGGCGGTCGTGGTGGTCGAGGACCGACAGGGGGCGCGGCACCTCAGGCTATACAAATGGGTCCAACGCGGAGACAAGTGGAAGGTCGACCTCGCGAGGTTCTCGATCGGGTACTGGGACCTCGACGTCGTGACCCAGAAGATCAGGGACCTCAAGGCGAAATACCAGATCGAGTGACCTGGGTCAGAGGCCTGGACCCCTCGGGACTTCCCCGGAGACCCCCGGATGTGCCCCAGCATGAGGAGGACGCCGATTTGGCAGACACCATACACGTTATATAATTCCCGCTGCGGGTTGCGACTGTCATGGAGAAACGTCTCCCTAAGCTTGTTGGGGTTGCGATGCTTGCGCTCTTGATGCTCTCTTGCCTCGTGGCCATACAGGCCCGGGCCCAAGAGCAGGGAGACATACCGGTCCCGGGTTCTCTGCCAGTCTACGTCATCCTGGACGCGCAGGCGACCGGGAACTATCCGGGCGGAAATGAGTTCTTCGCCGTCACCATCATCAACTCCGACATAAACGGGAACGTCACGATCGACAACGCGACGCTGTCGGCCTCCTTCCAAACCAACACCGGAATAGGCCTTCCAGCCAGGTTGATGACCGGGCAATCCTACGCGACGAACATCGCCCTGCAGATTCCATCCAATTTCACCCTGGGGGGCTTCACGGCGACCTTGGTGGTCCGCGGCAACTACGCGAACGGGACGGGCTATACCAACGCCGAGTGGATGGGGACCGCTGACGTGAGCGTGTTCCATCTCTCATCCTCCACCACGAGCCAGACCACCACCAGCACAAGCGGGACGGTCTCCTCCACGCTCTTCGCGGTGGGAGTCGCGGTACCTTCGATCGTCGCGATCATCTTGCTGGTCGCGCTGATTCGGGCCAGGCCCCGCACCAAGCCAATGGGCACCTGAGTCCGATCCCGGGCTAACGCCGACATCGGGTCGAGCCGCCGCAGACTTGTTCAAGCATCCGCGCAATAATCGGTAAAGCGTGGTTGTCGGGTTCTTGGGATTTCAGCGACTTGTAGACCGATGGTCTACAAGCCGCCTCCAGGAATATCGTCGAGCTGGAAACTCAACGTCACCGTGTTGTTCTGTCCGCCTTCGTTCACCACGGTGATTGCATACCCGTTCGTCGGAAGGAGTTGGAGACCGACGACGTTGGCCAACTTGGTATCGTTGGCGGTATAGATCACGCCAGCTGATTGGTATAGGTTCGAAATCTTTGCGTTGCCGATTGTGATCCCAACCGGGTACTGAGCCGTGATGGTCCCGGTCATGTTCAACCCGTCCAGGTCAGTCGCGGCGATCAGATAGCTACCCGATTTGCCCGTTGTTAGGCACCCTGTGAAGTTCAGGTTCACTGTGTTACCTGCCTCGAGCACATTGGGGGGTGCGAAGACACAGCCGGTCAAAGCAACGGTCGAGGGCTGTGTGGTCGACGTCGTGGAAGATGTTGTAGAGGACGACTCTGAGCTCGTCGTGGAAGGGGAAGACGAGCTGGAAGAGCTCGTGCTTGGAGCGGCGAGGAGCACATATGCGCCGACGCCGGCGATGACCACTATCACTACCGCAATCACGGCTATTGCAGAAGTAGCAATCCCGCTCCTCCTTCGGAACATATTCGGGCGTTTGCCCTCCGGTCTATTTAAGAGCGACTGCGCTCTCGTCATAACGAACCCTCACCTCACGCTGAAGATCATTTCGCCTGCTGAAACTTGCCTTTCGTCCCGATCTCCACGATACTGCAGCTGATCTGGTGAGTCCTGTTCTCGCCGTCTACCACGGAGGGCAGCGTGATCTTGCCGTTGACGTAGTACCCGGCTGAGCCGGAGCTGAAGGGCTTGCTCTTTCCCCGCGAGGTCGCGTCCACCATCCCGAGCACCTTTCCGTTGTCGTCCTGAATGACGAGTTTCAGTCCCATGAGGACACCTGGAATCCCTGGTATTTAGTTTCTAATCACACTTCACGGGGGGCTGACAAGATATCGGCTCCCGAGTCGATTTTTTCGAGCTCAGGAGAGGGTGAAGTTCGCTTCCAATTGGACCGCTGAAGTCGACCCGGATGCGACCAGGTGATAGTTTCCCGCTTCAATCGCGTTCCCTTGCGGGTCTGGATTGGCCGTGTTCCAAAAGGCTGTGCATGTGTCTCCTGTCGGGGCAGGGGCTCTGGTCTGCCCAGTAGCTACGCACACACCCGAGAACACCACGCTTCCGGCTGAGTTCGTGATGCTCAAGGAGACCTGGGCCGAATCATCCAGGGACGCTTCTACGCACACGCTGTCCCCTACCTTGGGATCGGGTGAGACGTAGAGGCTCCCGTTCGAGTTCGAATCCACCAGCACGCATCCGCAGGGAGGGCCCGACTGACCGATGCTCTCGGTGACGGTTGCGCCCGCCGTGCAAGTCGATTGGGTCGCCGAAGCCGAAGAGGACGGGTGGCTCGTCGAGACTATTGTCTCTGGGGTCAGTGTCACAGGCGGGCCTTGAGAAGCGAAGAAGCCTCCGGCGCCGACTACTATCGCCACCATCGCAATGACGATGACGGCCGCGGCTATCTTCCCAATTCCATTGCGCGAAGCCATTGCCATGGTGTCGTCGGCGTCGCCGAGTTTTGGCATTTAAGATGTCTTGCGGAGTGTCCAATCCCTTGTCCGTGTTGGGAGGGCGTGACCGAGGAAACAGGCCTCAGGAGCGTCCGCTCGTTTCAGGGCCCGCCTTAGGATGCTTTCCTGCGCCGCACGAGCCCGAACCCCACCAACCCGACAACCACGACAGCGGCCACGCTTGCGACTAGGTATAGCGCCAGGTCGGTCGAAGCGCCTGTGGTAGTACTTGCGGGGTTCTGAGTAGTCGCCGAACTTTGGACCTCGGATGTCGTGGCGACGGAGGTCTGAGCGGTTGTGGAGCTCGGGACACCGAGCTGGTTATCCGCGCAGCTCTCTCCGCACGTGCTGCTCGCGGGCCTCCAGCCAAGGGCCTCGTTGGGCCACTCAGGATTCGCTGCGGCATGGCCGCAGTTCCCGACGTCGATGCCGCCCGTGTCGATGACGTGGCCTTCGTCGATGTACGTCGTGGGCGAGTATCCGGTCGCTGAGAGGGTGATCTGAGGGTCGGATACCGTGTCCGTCGTCGGCGTGCATCCGCCCAGGAAGTTGGCGTCGCTGGTGTCGAAGTCGTAGGTCCCGCCCGTCGGGCCAGACGGGTAGTTGCCCTTCGGGCATACTAGAGCGCCGTCGGCGCTGGTCCCTGTGAAGATCGCCTGTCCTCCAGCGGGGATTGCGATTGGGCCGCCATCGTATGCAGGGTCAGACACGTTGCCGTAGTAGTATTGCTGTCCGAACCAGAGGTCGAATGTCACCGGCCTAGGGGGTTCTGCGCAGCTGGGTGACCCTGGGTTACCTGACAGGGGCAGAGGAAGCGTGACCGTCAGACCGGTCAGCGTGACGGAGGTCGAGCCCGTGTTTGTGACGAGCATTGCGCCTCCATCCCAGTCACCCCCCAAGCAGTTGCTCGGGCCGGTCGGGTTGCCGTTGTAGTCTGTGGATGCGCCTACGAACTGGACGCCCGGGGAGCCGCACCAGGGGCTTGGGAAGCAGTCCGTGCAGGCTGTGACACCGCTTCCCCTGTCCTCGGTGTCCGCGTAGCCCACGGCTACCTCTATGGAGGAAGGGATGCTCGGAGGATTGGCGTGTGCGACTGTTGTGAAGTATGGACTGAGGGCCATGGTCACCATGAGAGCGGCAACCACCGGAACCACGTACCTGGTTGTTTTCACTGATTTGCGAGGGGCGTGCGAGCGTATTAAGCGTGACCACAAGAAGCGAAGGCCAACAGTTTTTAGGCGCGCGCCAACTTCCGAGAGTTGCGATGTCCTTTGCCGGTGGGGGCTGGCTTTACGACCAGCTCAGAGAGGTGCCGCGCGGGGCAGACCCGAACGTCCTCGCCGAGTGGTCCGGCATCATCGAAAGAAAGGCCAACGAGGACTGCGGCGACGTGAACGCGACTCGCATTCGGTTCAAGGGGACAGTCAGTGCTGAGGGAAGATTCGCCCTCGATCTAGACGCGTCGGATCCCGATGCGATGGTGTGCTTGCTGAGAGCGATTCAGAGCAACCTTAACCTGATGCCGGCGATAACCAGGGAATTCTACGGCGCTCTGATGGTCACTCTGGCTTCAGAGGCGGAGAAGACTGATAGTCCGAGCGAGGGCTGACCCTGAGTGGGTTTCTTGAAGTCCTCTTAGCGCCGAAAACCGCTTGGCGGGACTTCACGCGTCAGCTCAAACCGGAATCCAGTCTAGGAAACGCGTTCGGATTTGAATCTCGAGAACGATGGAATGAGCGTGTTAGTCCGACGAACGTGAGGTACCCGCGTGATCTTGTCCAACACGACTTCGAGTACCCGCTCATCCGTCGGTGACACGATATCTCGGTCTGCCTCTATGACCACCAGCAGGTCCCACTCTCCCGTAATGATGTGTACTTCCTTCACCTCGTCGAGTTTGAAGAGCTTGGCCTCAACTTCTCGTGCCCGCCCGGAGTCTGCTTGCAGCAAGACGAACGCCTTCTGGACTTTCAAGAGTCGTTACAAAGAGCAAAACGCGCCATTTAAGCGTAATTTCTAGGAGAACCGGTCCTTTTCAATCTCAGAATCCTTAATTCGAGTGAGGCTGACGAGGGACTCGTTTGGACGCGAAAGCACCGGCCAATCCTGTGACGGCGGAGAGACCAGCCCCTCTTGTGATAAGGCCCGCGAGACCAAACGACGTCTCGAAGCTTTCCGCGTTCTTCGTCGAGGCGTGGAAGGAGGCGGGACCCGGCGCCCTGGGGTTTGCCGGGGCAACCGACGAAGCGATCGGGGAGATCGCTTCTGAGGAGTTCCTGAAGAAGAGGCTCGCCATCCCCACAATCCAGATGATGGTTGCGGAGGAGGGGCGGAGGATCATCGGCTTCACCAGCGTAAGAAGGGTCGAAGCGAGGGAAGCGGAGCTCTCAAGCATAGTGGTGCTGGAAAGCGCGACCGGCAGGGGGGTCGGGTCGAGGCTGCTTCGCAAGGCCCTTGACGCGGCGAGGAAGCGCGGGTTCAACTCCGTCCGCGTGAAGACGGAGGTGACCAACGAGAGGGCAATCAATTTCTACAGGAAGGCGGGATTCACAGAGTCGGGGAAGGCCATAGAGAGGGTAGGAGGCGTCAAGGTGGCGCTTCGGTTCATGGTCAAGAGGCTGCGCTGAACCGCACGGCCACATCGGGCAGACCGTAACGCGGCATGAATCGGGACGGAACCTCTTACGGCGCGTCCCTTAGATTACCCTGCCGAGTTTGCGATGACACGGGCAGGTCATCCTTTGCCACCTAGGGTTCAGGATCCAAGGGCATCTCGCTAGATGCCGGCTCCCTCTTGAACCACGCAACCGGCATTCCACTCTCCACGCTGACGCGGGAGAGCCTGTACCCGGCGCCCTCAACCTGCTTCGTCATGTCGCCGCCTATCTCGCCGCTTGCCGTCTCTACGCTGAGGACGTCATCGACCAAGACGCCGATGGTGTACGCTGGCTCAAGTCTCCACCTGAAGGGCCTCAGGAGTCTGGAGACTCGGACCGCCTCCCTCATGGTCTTCGCCCCTCTTTCGATGTACCAAGACCTCGAGACAAGCAGATAGTTGTATTCCTCGACGTTGGTTTGGTGCGAACCTTCGCTCGAGCCCATCGTGACCGCTTCCTTCTCTGCGGAGCTTGCGGGTATCGAGGCCTCCATTGACTCGGGCGAGGGCTTTGTCGAGGCTTCGGGTTCGGGGCACAGGATCGCGGCAGCCGCAACCGCGTTCGCTTGCGCCAGGTCCGGTGAGGAGGCCTCTGGCTGGACGAGGGAATCGGCGGGAAGCGCCGATGCTGCAGAATCGGAGGGTTCCGGGGGGACAAGAACAGGGGCTTCAGTTTGAGGAGAAACCTCGTCGATCGCAAGGACAGACTGCTCTTCTCCGGACGGAGCGATTTCAATCTCTTGAATACCCCCGGAGGTTGGGGAGGTCTCGCTCTGGATGGGCTCTTGAGCGGCCGGATCGGGGTCAGCGAGATTCGAGCCAAGGCGCGAAGAAGGACCGAAACCCATCGCAAGCGTAGCGCCTTCCGAGATGGTGATTGCCTTCGGTTCCCAGACATAAACCGTGTCGCTGGGGCCGGAATCCAGATACTTGCCTTTCTCCAGAGTCTCTCTGACCTGATCGCGTTGGCTAGGGGAAACCACCTGGACGAAGGCGCTCTTCAAGTCCTCTTTGACTCCGGTGATGGTGAAGACGGGAGCTGGATACGAGGGGAGCATCACGAGCTCGACCAGCACCTTCAGTAACCTCACTCTTTCGCCATCCTGGCTCCCATTAGGCGGCTCGCCTCCTCTCCACGCGGTTTGCGCGTATGTGTTCTCCTCAACGACCTCGTGGCCGACGTGCTCTAGCCTGAACCTCTTGGTGCTGATGCTCGAGTAGAACGATTCCGACACGTCGCAGGTCTTGCACGTTATGCTGATCTTGTGCAACCTAGAATTGTAGCCTTGGCTATCCAACAAGTCTCTGACTCTCTAGTGGTGAGTTCCTGAAAGCGCCGTGACCATGGAGCCGCTCGCAAGCTCGATCACGCTTAGCGCGCATGTCCTCCCGTTGCCGTTTCCAGTGGAATGATTGGACGACCTGGTACAGGTCTGGTCCTCTTGTGCGAGGTAGGTCATCTTCGGCCCCGTAGACGCAGTTGAAATCCCGACATATCAGTAGATTGACGCACGAATACAGATTGTAGTTCTATCTCTGAGGTGCTTAGCTTGTCCTCTAGAAGCTACCTGGCCTTCAGGAGTGGGACGTGAGTCGCCTCCCTGAGGTGAGGCATGACCTTCTTTGCGAAGAGCTCCATGCTCTTCTTCGCACTCCGGTGAGGCAGGCTGCCGAATCGGAACTCGCTCACGAAGGTGCCAAAACCGATCTCCTTCTGCTGTTTCATGATCTGCTCCAGCACTGACTCAGGGCTCCCGGCTATGTGCATCCCGGATTCTAGTAACTGGTCGTAGCTCATCTCGGTGAGGAAGAGTCGGCTCGCCCAAAAGAGCGGGTGGCCGGCACGCGCCTCCACCTGCTTGACGGCCATCATTCCCGGCTTCCAGAGGGTTCGGTACATGTATAGCAGGTGCTTCGCGCATTCCTCCTCGGCGCTGTCGTCGTTCTCGGAGACGTAGACGCTCCTGACGAGGACGACCTTGTCTTGCCTAGGCTCCTTCTTGTGTGCCTTGACGTACGCGTCTCTATACTTTCCGAACGTCCCCCTGATGTCGGCCGTCGGCTGCACCCAAAGGCCGTAACTTGCGTCCCTCTCCGCGGCGAAGGCCGGGAATGGACCAGACGTGTGCAGGCTTGGGTGCGGTTTTTGGTACGGGCGCGGCCAGACCGAGACCTTGTCGAATTGGTAGTGCTTCCCTCTCCACTGGAACGGCTCATCCGCGGTCCACGCCTTTACTATCAGGTCCCAAGCCTCCTCGAACTTTTCCTTCTCTTGAATGGGGACGCTGTAAGCCAGATAGTTGGTTATGCCGCCCCTTTCGAATCCCGCTATTATCCTGCCGCCTGAGATGACATCGAGCATTGCGAGCTCTTCGGCGATCCGGATGGGATTGTGGATTGGAAGTATGGCGCCCGTGGGAAGCAGAAAAGCTCTCTTCGTTTGGCCAATCAGGTAGGAGGTGATCAGGTTGGGTGAAACGTCGAGGTTGTACTCCTTCGAGTGGTGCTCGTTGAAGGCAAGGATATCGAAACCCAGCTTGTCCGCATGGACGAACTCGTCCAGATATTCTTTGTAGACCTGATGGCCCTTCTTCGGGTCGAACTCCCTGTTCGGCCGCGGAAAGTCACGATACTCCTTGACGAAGTGGTAAGGAAAATCGCCGAAGACTCCGAGCGTGAGAGACAAAGCTATTGGCTGAACGACTACGGCGCACATTCTACTATAATAGTGCTTAGTTAGATTTATCCGAACTGAACCCTTTTTAGCACTTCAAAGACTCTGATTCCCGTGGCAAACACCCTGGCTTCAGTCTACAAGGAGATGAGAGAGCGGCAGAGGTCTACAAACTCGCCCACTCGCATCAGCCACGCCGTTGCTGTCAATCGCATCGAGAACTTCTACCAAGAGTCGAACATGCACCACTTCAAAGTGTACAGCGACGAGCATGCAGCGCCGTGGGGTGGCAGCGACAAGGCCCCCAGCCCCCTCGGGTACCTCTTGTCAGCCATCGGATTCAGCATCAACAATCAGATCTTGATTCAATCAGACGTCAGCGGGGTGAAGCTGGATTCACTCGAGACAGTCGTTACGGGATGGTTTGATCCGAAGGGATCCCTGGGCATCAAGGGGCACAATCCGAAGCTTTCCAAGGTAACTCTGGAGTTCAAAGTTAGCTCGAAATCTCCCATCGGGAAACTGAATCGGGTTGTGCGGAAGGCTGCGTCGACCGACGTAATCTATCAAACCTTAGCGGGAGCAGCGAAGATGGAGACGAGGCTGACCTTGGTCGGCGCGAAGTCCTCCGGGGGCAACTCGGTCCACGGAGGTCACGAAGCCAGTTGAAGGTAGGATTGCTGCACGAGACCCCGTACGCCGAGATGAAGGACTACCGCGACTTCCCCGTTCCCAACAAGCTGTTTGACCCGGAAGAGGGGCATCGGCTCTACCTTGAGTACATGGAGGAGCTGGTCCTCGCGGAAGAGCTGGGCTTCGACTACGTGGCCCTCCCCGAGCAGCATTCCAAACAGGACAACATCGACCCCTCTCCCAACATCATCATCGCGCATTTGGTAGGCAAGACGAAGAGGATCGGACTTCTGCCGTATGGGGCTATCCTCCCGCTCCACAACCCGATTCGGATTGCGGAGGAATACGCGATGCTAGACGTGCTCTCGAAGGGCCGTCTGATGGCTGGCTTTGTGCACGGAGGCCTCACGAACTACATCGCGTATGGTATGGACTACTTCAGCGAGAGGAGCAAGTTCGAGGAGGCTTGGGACCTGATAGTAAAGGCGTGGACCGCGGATGAGCCGTTCCAGTGGAGAGGGAAGCACTACCAATTCGACAAGGTCTCGGTCTGGCCGCGCCCGTACCAAAAACCGCACCCGCCGATCTACACCGCAGGCGGGGCTTCCGCGAGCGCCGCGGCCGAGAAGGGAGGCAGCTTCGGGAGCGGATTCACGACCACGACGGAAGAGACCAAAGGACTCTTCGGCGTTTATCGAGGCATATACGGGAAGAAGTATGGGAGAGCACCTCCCGAAGCGAATCTGGCTGTCGCGAGAAGCGTCTACGTCGCCGAGACCGACAGAAAGGCCAAAGCAGAGTGCGAGAGGCCTCTCCTGCACCAGTATCGCATACTCTACCGCCCGTCGATGACCGCCAACGAAAGGATTGCGAAGAAGGCCAAGGTCAACCTCTACTGGGCGAGCAGGCTCTTCCTTGCGAACGAGAGCTATGACGCCATAGTCAAGAGGGGAAATCACATCGCAGGAAGCCCCGAGACGGTGGCCGACATGATACTCGAGCAGCGGAAGGATTTGGGCTTCGGCGCCCTTCTCGGGCTCTTTCGATTCGGCGACATGACTCATGATCAGGCCGCACGGAGCATGAAGCTCTTCGCCGAAGAGGTGATGCCTCGTCTGAGGAGGTCGGACTAGCTTGGAGGTCGGCTTCTTCAGCGAGATGCCCTACAAGCCACTCGAACCCACCGCCAAATGGCCGGTCCCCCGCAGAAACTACGACCCTGTCAAGGGGGCCGAGCTCTACCGTGAGGCGCTTCAGGCATTCTATCGCGCCGAAGAGCTGGGGTTTCGCATCCTCTGCATCAACGAGCAGCACTCCAAGCCGAGCAACGTGACGCCGTCACCCAACCTTCTCATGGCTGACCTCGCGACCCACACGAAACGGGCGAAGCTCCTCCCGTATGGCTCAATCCTCCCGCTGCACAACCCTCTCAGGGTCGCTGAGGAATATGCGATGCTTGACGTCCTCTCGAAGGGCCGCCTGCTCGCGGGCTTCATCCGGGGCGGGGCATCCAACCACTTGGCGTACAGCATTCCCTCCCG
Organism: uncultured Nitrososphaerota archaeon; assembly: GCA_963820505.1. Taxonomy (GTDB): domain Archaea; phylum Thermoproteota; class Nitrososphaeria; order Nitrososphaerales; family Gagatemarchaeaceae; genus Gagatemarchaeum. The sequence continues at coordinate 419,263 of CAWFZY010000005.1, forward strand.
CGAAACTCGCGGTCGATATGAGGAGGCATGGGAGCTGATAATCAGAGCTTGGACGGCCGAGGAGCCCTTCTCGTGGAAGGGTAAGTACTTCCAATTCGATACCGTGAACGTATGGCCTAGGACCTACCAAAGTCCTCATCCCCCTATCTGGTCATCAGGTCTTACAGACCGCTCCATAGAATGGGCCGCCATGAAAGGCGCGGGTTACACGCGCTGGCTCTCAGTTACCTCCGCGAGCAAGCTTCTTCTCGACAGGTACAGGTTCTACCACAGGAAATATCATGATGGCGCCGACCCTCAAGAGAGCCAGCTCGGCGTCGCCAGGAGCGTCTACGTCTCCAAGGACGGTGATGCAAGGGCCGAGTGCGAAGAGGACTACCTGCACTTCAAGGACCACGTTAACACGCAGATCGAATCGCCCTATCGGCGGATCCCGGAAGGGGGGAAGATCTACATGACCGGGAAGATCCTCGGAGCTGGCAAGTTCAGTCACGAAGTAGCCAAGAGAGGAGGCCTTCACATATGCGGAACCCCGGAAGAGGTGGTTCAGGAGATCCTCGCGCAGAAGAAGACGCTGGGTTTTGGCGTCTTCCTGGCGAACCTCAACTACGGGAACATGCCGCAACGGAAAGTGATGAAGAACCTTGAGACCTTCGCGAAGGAAGTGATGCCTGAGCTCCAAGAGGCGTGATGTTCGGTGGGGAGCACGGCCTTGGAGACCACCGACCCGACGTACCAGAACTGTCTCTAGGTAAACAGGCTTCTCAAGCTTCAGAAGACAGAGGCCATAAGTAACTCCAAGACCAGTGAAAAGATATGAGAAGAAGGACTGTAGCCGCAGCAGCCTGCCTCGTCGTCATCCTTGCTTTCTTCTTCTTTGTCGTTCCGATTGCTCGGGGAATCACACCGCCTTGGTGTGGTCCGTATTCACCGGACGAGCATGAGTCGCTTTCATACGAGCGATTTGGCGTAGGAACGGTCTATTATTTCGGGCATCTTTTCTGGTTCTGGAAGCACTTTTATCCGAATTTCAATTGCTACTGAGTGGTCTCGTCACCCCTCGTGCAACGCGTTCAGAAATCACCCGACTATGCAACAGCACCGCGCCTCCCGGCATTAAATATTTAAGTAGGTATTGAAGTAGTGATGCGGCGTGAGCTATCCACAATGATAGAGAAACTAATGACGATAGTCATAGTCGTGAGAGACCAAGCCAGAGCCCTCGACTTTTACACGCGGGTGCTCGGCTTCGAAAAGCGAACTGACCTTACGCCTCCAGGAGGCGCAAGGTGGGTGACCGTCGCCCCCAAGGGGCAAGACATCGAAATCAGCTTGTTCCAAGCCGGTTCCTACCCAGACCCAAAGGCGCCCCAAAATCGATTGCAACCCGGGGGCAGTCCACAGTGGACGTTCCGGACCAGCGACTGCCGCAAGGACTTCGAAGAGCTCAAATCACGCGGCGTAAAGTTCGATCAGGCTCGGCCAGACGAATATCCTTGGGGCGTCCTCGCCACCTTCAGCGACCCGGACGGAAACGCTTTCGCGCTGCTCCAGCCGCCAAGAAGAGCTTAGAGAAAGCGTGCTGGCATAGCCAGGAACGGCCTTCTATCCACTGGGTGCTTTGCGCCGAATCCCGCGGGCACCTGACGGGGTTTTCTTCTTCTGCCCAGCACGATTGTGAGCCACGGCAGCACGGATTATATCTTTCAGGGCGCGCTCGTTGATTCTGTCGCCCTCGTAGAGATCGATCGCTCGCCAATCCTTGCCTTCGAGGCCGGCGTTGAAGAGCTTGTCAGAATCTGCAAGGCTTGCGCCATGAATGAAGGTCAGTTTTACCTTATCCTTGAAAGGGGCGGCCACGCAGATGATTCCGTCGTGAGACCAGCACGGAGTGCCCAACCATTTCAATCCCTCTACTACCTCTGGGTCAGCATCATGAATGACCTTGCGAAGATTGGCTAGCGTTTTGCCGCGCCAGTCCGTAAGGGCTGCGATTTGCCTGTCAATAATTTCCGATGGCTTGGATGCGTTCATTGACGGTGCAATCCACACCGAAGGCGTCCTATACTTAAATAGATATCGAAGTATTACACTGTCGTGGTCAGTTCCTGGAAGGCGATGGCCGACGACAACCGAAGACAGATGCTGCTCCTGCTGAAGGACGGCGAGAAGACGCCGACCGAGATGGCCAAGAGCTTCGAATTCACGCTCCCTGCCGTATCGACACACTTGAGGGTCCTGAAGGACGCCGGCCTCGTCAGCGAGCGCAAGGTGGGCCAGAACAGGTTCTACTCGCTCAACAAGGACAAGATGTCGGAGATGGCCGAGTTCTTCGACGTCTTCTGGGACGATAAACTCTCCCGCCTGAAGGACCACGTGGAAAACAAGAAGGCGAGGGGAAGATGACCGGAGGTGAGGTCAGGAAGATCGTTGTGGTCGAAGCTCCGCCGGAGGTCGTCTTCAAGGCACTGACGAACGAGAAGGAGCTCGGCCGATGGATGACACAGGAGGCCAGGATGGATCCTCGCATCGGCGGGGAGTGCGAGTTCAAGTACCGCCGGGCCGCAACAGGCCAGCATTCAGTCGCCACAGGAAGGATACTTGAGCTGATCCCTGACAAGCGATTGTCTTACACCTATGTCATCACCCGGTCCGGTTCGGGAACTAGCGGGGCCGACTCGCTATTTCCCGACGTGACCAATTCGGTGGTGACTTGGACGCTAGACGCGCTCCCCGATGGCAAGACGCGCGTCACGGTGGTCCATTCCGGCATCACCAAGGAAGCTGGTGAAAGGTTTGACGGAGCTTGGGGATACTGGACGGGTCAGTTCGCACGCCATTGTAGGATGATGGCAGGGAGGAGCAAGTGAAACATGATCCCTTGAATGGGGATAGCCAGTCCAGGGGCTAACACCAATTGGGGGCCAATAGAAATGGCTCGGCCAGGATTCAAACTCTCCCGAGCGTGTCCGATGACGCGCTCGCACGAGGATGGTAGACGTAGATCCTCGCGCCTTCGTCAGAGTCGAGGAGCGGCCAGTCAAATTTGAACGCGTGCGAGACCACCCTGGACGTCGGCCTGAGCTCCCTCTCGAGCTTGGGCTTTAGCTTGTCGTTGGTCTCAGGCAGCAGGTACACGGTCACCACGTCCGCACTGCTCAGGTCTACCCTGTAGAAGCTGGACCAGATGACCCTGGCCTTCCCCCCGAGACCCATCAGCCTGATGAGCAGCTTTGAGTAGAAGGCTCGAAATACGTCAATCTCGACTCCCGTCGATCTCGTGCCGAACTCCCTCGTGGCGGTTATCACGATTCTGCCGTCTCCGGATCCTAGGTCGTAGACCTCTTCGCCTGGTTTGACCTTTGAGAGCAGGAGCATCTTCCGTACGATCTCGTTAGAACTCGGCACCCAGGGAGCGCCCGTCAGGGAGGGAAGAACGAACGAGAGGCAGACGAAGACGGCTGCGGCCAGGATGGCAAGGAGGACAGCCAGGATGACCGGAGCCAAATCAGTCGCCGGGGGTGCGAATCAATTCAGCGTCAGCCCCAGACCTTAGAATCGGTCACCAGATAAGTAGTACCGGGCGGGTCTTGGCTGGCGGGACATGCACTAGTGATGCACCTGGCCGTGCTGAGGTTTGCCACCCGTGAGCATAACTCGGACGAAGGCTCGAATCCCTGTCTCCTCATCCAGGCAACAATATCGACTAGAGTCATTCCAGACTGTATTCCCGTTCCTCAGGGCTATCCATCGCTTCGAGTCAAGTATTAGGTCACGCGGGCTAGTTGCAGATACAAAAGGAGGTAGCCGTTCAGGGTCTGCACCTGTTTAGGTACGAATCCAAGTTCATCAAATGAGGTGGTAAGAGGCGGACTCGAAACCCTGGCTGGAGTAACGCTCCCCGCGGAATCGTTAGAGGTCTTTTTATACTACTAGCGAGTAAGAAAGTAGTACTTTGAGACAGTATCAAGTTACGCGAAAGATGCAAGTTACTATTCCAAAGAGAATCGCCGAGAGGACCGGAATCAAGCCAGGGGACTCCGTGGCCTTCGAGGAGACACCGGATGAGCGAATCATGATTAAGAAGGTGTCAGGCTCGAGCGTTGACGTAGCGAGAGTTCTCACGGCGTTCGACAATCTAGCAAGTGACATGACCAAGATCAGGAGCCGCGTCCATGAAGCGAGGTCTGGGTTGATTGAAGGTCTTTCTGGATACATCGATTCTCAGTGACGAAAAACGCGACATAACTCGCGCTGAGATGATGAAGGAATCCGAAACAGGCTTGAGCCTTTACGTGTCTGCGATAAGCCACTTTCAGATTCTCTGGGGGTACATCGTCGCCAAGATGTCTCCCTCGAACTACCATGAATTTCTCGAAATCGCGGGCGTCGAGATTGCGCCGCTAATCAAGGCCGATGCAGAAGAAGCCGCGAAGATGAAGCCCAACAGAGCAGACCTCTTGGACGCGCTAATCGCCTCGTCCGCAAAGAGGTACGGCGCCGTCGTGTGGACGGGCGACAAAGACTTTCTGAAGTTTCTCCCAAAGTCGAAAGTACGAGTGATGTAGGGGAGTCTGGTATAGGGCTGCATCAAGTGCGAATCCCTCTGCTTTTTGGGGAAAACCTCGCTGTCCACTAGGCAGTCGAAAATGGTACTCACGGAGTTCTTTCTTCAGCCTAATCACCAAATCCAGTGCCTCGGCCTCCTCAAGGAAACTTTCAGGACTTCGCTCGAAGGCTACTGTGAGACGACGAATCAGGCGCGTTTCGAGGCCTGCGAGCGTCTCTGCGAGCTCCGCTCTTTCTTCAGCCATCCGTCAATCACTCTGTCTGCCCACGCGTTGAATCTCTGAGGGTCTCTCCGCAACTCCTTCATGTATTCCACGGCCTCCCTCACTTCCTTGGCCTCAGCTCCCTCCACGGTCATGCACGGTATCTGATGTCGTGGGTCTATTTATTCACCCATGGTAACCCTGACCGCTTTGTCGCTCAGCTCAGTACGTGATTAGGTGCGAATCCAACCTGCCATCTTTAGAATGGTCAGGCCATGAGGCCCGGGACGCTCGAATGTATATACCGCATCTCGTAAACGATTAGGGCAAACTAAGGTTGATTGAGACCGAGAACCTCACGAGGAAGTTCGGAGACCTTGTTGCAGTCGACGACCTGACCCTCCGCGTCGACGACGGGGAGGTCTTCGGCTTTCTCGGACCTAACGGTGCCGGTAAGACCACCACCATACGGATGCTGGCATGTCTGATATCGAAGACGAGCGGCACGGCCAGGGTTGGCGACTATGACATTGGAAACAGCGCGGACCAGCAAAAGATAAGGAGGATCATCGGACTGGTCCCAGACAACGTTGGTCTGTACGAGGAACTCACAGCGTACAAGAACATGGATTTCTACGGCAGATACTACAAGGTCGACGAAACAAAGAGAAAAGAGAGGATAGAATACTTCCTCAAGCTGCTTGGTTTGTGGGACAAGAGGGATCTGTTGGCAGGGACCTTCTCCAAGGGAATGAAGCAGAAGCTTGCCATAGCGCGCGCTCTCATTCATGATCCGCAGATACTCTTCATGGACGAGCCGACGGCCAACCTCGACCCGGAAGCGTCGAAGACTGTGAGAGACTTTATCCTGGAGCTGAAGAAAGAGAAGAAGACCATCTTCCTCAACACGCACAATCTCGACGAGGCGCAAAGGATCTGCGACAGAATCGCAATACTGAACACCAAGCTGATGGCCCTGGGCACCCCGGCCGAGCTCGAACGGTCGGCGAGCGGCAGGAAGATTGTGGTCCAGCTCGAGGGCGTCAACAACGCGATCATATCTGCAGCGAAGAAGGTCGCAACCGGTAATGTCGAGGTGGGCGAAGGCAACAAGCTCATCATAGGCGTGGGTGATCCTGAGAAGGAGAACCCTGAGATTATCAGTGCAATCGGAGCTGCGGGGGGTCGCATCCAGTTCGTTACCGAGGCGAGCTCAACTCTGGAGGATGTGTACCTGAAGCTGGTAAGGAGCCAGTGATAGAAATGGACTTGCAGAGCGCGTGGTCGGTCGCATCAAAGGACTTCGAGATCTTCAAGAGGAGGAAGGGGGTCCTCTACGCCACGATAGTGTCCCCATTCGGTGTTGCCTTGGGATTTCCCGCGGTACTCGTTGCGATCGACAGCGTCGCTGGCGCAGGAACCATATCCGCGTCTGCTGCCCCGTTTCTAAACGCGTTTTCCTTTTGGTTCGTGATCTTAGCGGCGAGTCTCCCAGCCGGAATTGCCTCGTACAGCATAGTCGGCGAGAAGGTCCAGAAGAGCCTCGAACCGCTACTCGCAACGCCCATGACAGATGGTGAGATTCTGCTGGGAAAGATCATCGCTTCATTCGTCCCACCGATTGCCGCGATCTGGGCTAGCTCGGTGGTCTTCATGGCCCTGATAGACCTGATTACTCACGCCGGGCTAGGATATCTCTTCTATCCAAACTGGAGCATCGGAGTGAGCCTACTCGTCCTCGCACCGCTCGCGAGCATACTCTCCATCGAGCTGACCGTCATCCTATCCGCACGCGCCAACGACGTTCGAAGCGTACAGCAGTTCACCGGGGTGATGTTCTTCCCTTTCATCATCATCTACGTGATGACCGAGATCGGTGTGATTCAATTGACTACAATCAATCTGTTCATCATGTCCGGCATTTTCCTGGTGGTCGACCTTCTTCTCTTCTATCTGAGCGTAGCCACCTTCAAGAGGGAAGAGATACTCACAAAGTGGAAATGACACGCTCAAGGGCTTGCGATCTTATGGCTCCCACCAAGCCGCCCAGCCAGCTCGCCCGTCCAGACGCGGCAAATACCTATGATATAAGACCCGTTATGGCGATACATCCAGTATCAGACTATTCTGGGCAAATAGAGCTAGAATTGAGGAGATAGCCCGTCCCGGGTCTGCACCTGATTAGGTGCGAATCCGCTTCACTGGAACAAAGATTGAGGAGAGTTCAGCCAGAACTCATCGCTTCGGGCCATCATGCCGAAGCTCAAAGCGGGAACTCCGGGTTGGATCGCTGGGTTTTGGACTGCTAAGATTCGACCACGATCGGCCCGTCAAGACGCGTGCTACGACCACTATGACTAGCACAATAACTGTGAGTCCGACGATCAAGACGATTCTTTGGGTAGGGATCAATTCGTGCGACCAACTCAAAAGCTGACCTTGCGAATAGATAAACTTGATTTCGGTCAGGGATTTTCTCCGAAGTGACTCCTCCCTGTCCATTTACCGAAGTGCCCAAACTACGACTGGCGCTCGACGACTGTGCGAGACATTTCTCTTTGGAATCTTTCGAGGAGGCTGTACAGGGTCGTCAATTCGTCCTTTGTGAACGTCGTAAGGGCCTTCTGCAGCATTTCGGCCTTTTTTATCGCAACCCGCTCGTACAGAGCTTTTCCCTCGAAGGTGATCTCGATGATGGTCGCTCTCCTGTCTCCCTTGCCAGGTGTCCTCCTGACTAGGCTCTTTTCTTCCAGCCGGTCCATTATGCCCGTGACATTGGCAGGAGTTACGAGCATCTCATCGCTCATCTTCCTCATCAGCATGGGCCCGTTGTCCACGAGCAGCAGGAGCGCCAGGAACTGAGGGTCCGTTATTCCCTCGTCTGAGAACAGTCTCAGTGCGACGTGTCTCACGACTTTGGATGTCGCAATGATTGCGTTGTAGGCCTTTTGGTCCGCTTCGGCCTTTTCTGTTCGCGTGGGCACAGCTAGCTGACGGTTGTTTTAGATATAAATAGTTAAGCTCTCTGTAGTTTATGTATATACAGCTTTACTACTGATAGTCAAGTCTTAAATAGTTAAGACATTAACCATTGTGCCATGTCCGAACAACAGGAGGAGATGCCAAAGGACGTGATGCGTGCCATAGCGATAGACCGCTTCGGTGGCCCCGAAGTCATTTCAGTAAGAAATATCCCCGTTCCTGAACCCGCAACGGATGAGATTCTAATCCGAGTCGAATCTGCGGGAATCGGACTTTGGGATATTGTCGAACGCGAGGGAAGGCTTGCCAAAATGCTCGGAATTCAACCGAAGTTCCCCTGGATACTCGGTTCAGAGGGGGCTGGCAGAATCATCGCGGTTGGAGACAAGGTTAGCGGGTTTCGAAATGGCGATGTATCCTACTTGACATAACTTCCTCAACCATACCGGTTCGTTAGGAGGAAGCTTACCATGTTCAGGTTGAACCTCTTCGTCCTCAGGTATTCGCCGATCTCTACAGAGAGCCTTCCGAGGGAGCTGTAGAACCTCAGCGTCAGCATGTCATTGTCCATCTGCCTCCAGCACTCTTCCATCACGTTGAAGGCGGGCGAGCCGACCGGGATCCACCTGACCCTCAGGGTCGCCCTGTTCTTCCTCATGTACTCCCTGACGATCTTGGTCCTGTAGTGCTGCTTCGCCCTGTCGAGGAAGAGGTAGAGCCTCCCGTACTTCCTGTGGATCTGTTTGAGGAAGTCCAGGAAGTTCTCTCCGTTGAACGTGTCGTACTGCCTGAAGATCTTCCTTCCCTCCATGTCCATCGCACCGAAGACCACCGTCCTGTCATGCGAGCCCGTCACCCTGCAGACCGGCCTCCTACCCTCGGGCGCCCATACCCTCGTGACTATCGCGTCCCTCACCACGAAGGACTCGTCCTCGGAGACCACCGCGAATCCTTCAGGGATGTTCTTCAGGAGTCTCGCGTTGTTTTTTTGAAGAGAGCCCTCTCCTCGTCAGAGGCCTCGTTGACGAACCTCTTCTCAGGCATCACGCTCCTGAACCTCCAACCGTGCACTATCCGGTAGACCTGCCTCTCGCTGTAGGTCGTCCTCGATTCCTTGCGGATCATTTCCCTTACCTCCTCGATCCTGCAACCTCCCTTCCACCTCGAGACGTTCCTCCTCACTCTCGCCAGCGTCTCCTGAGGGACCTTCGTAGGCCTTCCGCTCCTTGGCCTTGTCCCAAGGCCGTCGAGCCCCTCCTCGTCGAAGCGCCTGAGCCAAATGGTGGCCCAAGACTTGTCCCTGCGAAGCTCCTCGGCTGCATGGGACTGCTTCATACCGTCGCACCTCACCTTCAGGACGAGGAGCATCCTCCTGCTGACATCGGCATCCTTCTCCTCGTTGTATGCCCTCTCGACATCCTCTCTCGCTACTTGCGCTGTCACGAATCCATGACGAGTGGACAAGAAGATGAGCAGCGGAGTCGAATTATCTTGTCAAATCAGGTTGAAGGATTTATGTCAAGTGGGATAGCTTACGTCGTCGGAGTGAGCCTCGGTGACGGCTCAACCAGCAGCAACCGGAATCATAGCCACAAGATCAAGCTCAGGGTTATTGATAGCGAGTTTGCCGCGGAATTCGCAAGATGCCTTGGAGTGCTGCTGAGCAGGAGCCCGCCGCTGGTAAAATGGCGCGAGAAGACGCATTCGTGGTATACTGAGGTCTCTAGCTTATTGCTGAAGAATTATCTGCGCCTAGAATTGAAGGAGCTGGTTCCTACCATCTCGCATTGTGATGGTTGCAAAGCTGCGTTCCTCAGGGGATTCTTCGACTCCGAAGGTAGCATCTCTTCCCGTACCCTCACGGCGTCTAACGAAAACTTGGAACTTTTGAAACTTGTTTGCGAACTCCTTCAATCACTCGGTGTCGAAACCACAGGCACTCATCTGGCCACAAAAGGGGGTAGGACCGTAATGATAATGGGCAAGTTCTACAGGCAGAACGAAGACGGCCATTACCTGCGCGTGCGCGCCAAGTCTCTTGAGAAGTTCCAAGTAATAGTGGGTTTCTCGATCAGGCGGAAATCAGAGGCCCTCTCTCTAGCCTTAAGTAAAACAGCATGATTTACGCTGCGCGCAAAGGGATAGGCGCAATTACCGGCGCAAATGACTAGAAGGGGACAAAATGAGGGATTGGTGGCAGAGGTAGGGGTGGGAATCGAACCCACATGAATGCGCTGTCTGTCTCGTTGTCAACAAACTGCAGGCGCACGCGTAACCAATCCGCCACCCTACCACAATTTCAGGAATCGGTCCTACCCTCGAGTAAATATGCGTTGGGAGGGCCCCCGCCAGCCCACCCATCGCCCTAACAAGACTTATATGAAATATTCATGATGGGCTCGTCGCTGCATGCTGTTCTCGGTTCAATTGGATGCGACACCGCCGACAGTTCAGATATTCACGACGCTCCAAAACTACTACCTGTTCTTCGGAGGCGCGGCCGCGGTAATCGTCATCACCTTCATGGTCCTTCAAATCGTGAGGAACCGCGAGCGGCCGGGGAGGCAGGTCCCCGCCTTCCACCACGAGGAGGGCGATTGGGGGAACTGGAAGAATGTCGTCCTTCTCCTGTGCGTGACGGGATCGGTACTCGCCTTCGTCGAGTACCAGACTTTCGCTTCCGCCAACCTCGTCGCGATTCCGGACCCTCCCAACTCGCTGAGTATTGGCGTCGTGGGGCGGCAGTTCTCGTGGAGCTTCACGTACCCTAACGGTTACACCGACTACCAGAACATGACGGTCCCGCAGAACACGATAGTCATCCTGAACATCACGTCTGCGGACGTGACGCACGGGTTATACATTCCCGCTTTGGATGTCGCGAAGGACGCTCAGCCCGGAATCTACAGCCAGCTCTGGTTCAACGCGACGCAGCCTGGCACATTCACGATCGAGTGCAGGCAACTCTGCGGCGTCGGTCACGCGCTGATGATCTCGAAGCTCGTGGTCGAGAGTTCCACCGAGTATAACACGTGGTACTCAAAGCTTCCAGTGGCGCCACCAGCGAAGGGAGGGGCGTAGCGAGAGATGAACGCCTGGCTAAAGCGCTGGCTCTACACCACCAACCACAAGGACGTGGGGCTCCTCTACATCGTCGGCTCGATGTACTTCGGGTTCATCGGGGCCGTCCTAATCCTTCTGGTGAGAGTAGAGCTCGCCATACCCGTCTGCGCCGCGGGAGTCAAGGGGATGTGCTGGCCGAGCACGGCGCAGACCTTCCTGAACGCCGCCTCGTTCAACCAGGCGGTCACGCTTCACGGCCTGATCATGATACTCTGGTTCCTGTCCCCCCTCGCCATCGGCCTGGCAAACTACTTCCTGCCGCTGCAGATAGGCGCAGCCGACCTCGCGCTTCCCAGGGTTAACGCGCTCGGCTACTGGCTCTGGCTCTTCGGGGGAATCGTGGCCACGCTCGGGTTCTTCATGCCGGGCGGGAACACCGCCGGGGGCTGGACCGCGTACTCGCCGCTGTCGTCCTCCACCTTCAGCCCGGGCGCCGGGCCGACGCTCGCCTTCGCAGGCCTCATCATGCTCGCCACCTCAATCACGGTCGGCAGCATCAACATCCTGCTCACGGTTGCTGTCGAGCGTGGACAGGGGATCACGTGGCGCAAGATCCCCATGTTCAGCTGGTTCATGCTCTTCACGATAATCGCGATGCTCTTCTCGTTCCCCTCGCTCCTCGCGGCCTTGATCCTCCTCATCTCCGACAGGGTGCTAGGGACGATGTACTTCTCGGCCTCTGCAGGAGGCTCGATCCTCTGGGACGACCTCTTCTGGTTCTTCGGGCACCCCGAGGTCTACGTGGTGCTCCTCCCAGCCTTCGGCCTGATCGCGGAGATCTTCCCGGTCTTCTCGGGAAGGCCGCTCGCGGAGAAGAACATCATTCTCATCTGCACCGGGGCCATCGTCATCCCGCTCAGCTACATGGTGTGGTCGCACCACATGTTCCTGACCGGCGTCACCCTCAGCGAGGACGAGGCCTTCAGCGTCGCGACGATCTTGATCTCGCTTCCGTTCGACGTGATAACGCTCGCCTTCATCAAGACGCTGACCAAGTCCACCATCCGCCTCACTGCGCCGATGATCTTCTGCATCGGTTCGATCTTCCTCTTCATCATCGGCGGAATCACCGGGGTGTTCCTGTCGTCGTTCGTCCTGGACGTCGTCTACAACAACACATACTTCGTCGTGGGCCACTTCCACTACGTAATGGTCGGGGCCGCCATCTTCGGCCTGATCGCCGGGCTGTATTACTACATCCCGAAGATGACCGGGAAGATGTATCATGAGACGATGGCGAACTGGCACTTCATCATCTCGTTCATCGGGTTCAACGTCCTCTACTTCCCCATGTTCTTCCTCTACGACATGCCCAGGAGGATCTACACCTACCAGTCTTTGCCGAGCTGGAACACGCTCAACCTGATCTCCACCGTCGGCGCCTTCATCTTCGCGGGCGCGCAGATCCTGCTCCTCGCGAACATCATCTATGTCATGAGGAGCGGGAAGATCTCCCCTCCGAACCCTTGGGGCGCCACAACCCCCGAGTGGGTGCCGATCATCACGGGCGCCTCGCAAGGCGCCGCCTCCGCCTTGGGCTCGATGCCAGGAGGCGAGGCCGGCGAACACCACGGCCCGCCACCAGAGCTCTAGGCCGATCTGGCTCGCCACGGGAATCGGCGTAAGCTTCCTGGGGCTAGCATTGCTCGTCTACTCCTGGGGCATCGCCGTCTTCATCCTCGGCCTTGCCATCGACGGCTTCGCCATAGTGGGATGGATGTACGAGGACCTGCACGAGAAGTTCCACATGCCGGAACAGGTCACGGAGAGATGGCCATTCAACGCGATCCCCAAGATGAGGCTCGGGATGTGGATCTTCCTCTCCACGGACGTCATAGTCTTCGGGGCGATACTCGGCGCCTACCTGTACATCCGCTCCTTCACGCCCGACTGGCCGATCCCAGGGAGCATCCACGAGATCCCGCTCGGGCTCGCCAACACGGTCATCCTGCTGACGAGCGGGCTGACCGCCTTCCTGGCTCTGGAATCCATCAAGGAGGGCAAACAGAGAAACATGATAATGTGGCTGTCCGCGACCTTCGTCTTGGGGGCCACCTTCCTTGGAGTCAAGGGTGCGGAGTGGTACAACCTGTATTTCACAAAGGGTTTCACCTGGTACTCGAGCCTCGCCGGGAGCACCTACTACTTCACGGTCGGGCTCCACGCCGCCCACGTCACGGCGGGGCTCATCCTCATGGCGTACCTGATTCGGAAGGGGATGAAGGGCGGGTACACCAAGGAGAACCACGCGGGCATCGAGAACTTCGCGCTCTACTGGGCCTTCGTCGACATCGTCTGGATCTTCGTCTTCCCGCTGTTCTACCTGCTATAGCATGGAGATAGAGACAATTGAATTACAAAACTCCGGTGGCGGTCTGGCTCTACATGGTCGTGACGACGGTCGCAGAAGTCGTCGTCTTCTACTCGGGGCCCGGGACCTTCTCGGTCGACATAGCGATAGGGGTCATCGCGATGATAAACAGCCTCGTGGCGGCGCTCTTCCTGATGAACATCCGGAAGGAGCCTCCAGTCATCCAATACCTGATGCTGGCACCGCTAGCCCTCATCATGGTCCTCATCCTCACCATGCTCTTCGCCTTCGCCCAGTGAGTGAGAATAGAATGCGAGTCCAAGATTACGCGCCCCCGAAACTGACCCTCGGAGTGGTGGGACTCGTGGCGGTCATCATCCCGATCTTGCTCGGGTACTTCCTCGTCAGCGGGCTGGGGACCAACCCGTCGTACACCTTTCCCGGCGGCGCGACCTCGGCCACCGCTCTCCGCCACCTCATCAGCAGCAAGCGGCGTCACCTCGATCTCGATACCCAGCGGGGCGGGCAACCCCTCGGGCGCGCCTGGCTACGCTCCAGACTCTGTCACCGTGGTGATCGGCGTGAACTCGACCGTGACTTGGACGAACGACGACACTGCCGGGGCTGGCGTCCCTCACACGGTCACTGCGCTCAACACGACCGATGGCACCCCGGCGTTCGACTCAGGCAACCTCCCCGCGGGGCAAGCTTTCACCTACGACTTCACGACACCAGGGACATACCTGTATCACTGCGACTATCACTCGTGGATGACCGGGACGGTCATCGTCAAGGCGGGCGTGCGAGACAGTAAAGGTGTCAATCCCCAGCCGGGTCGGGGACGCCGAGCGGCGCGCCGGGCTACGCTCCTGACTCGATCACCGTCGTCATCGGGGTGAACAACACCGTGACGTGGACGAACGACGACACGACCGGCCCTGGCGTCCCGCACACCGTGACCGCGCTCAACACGACGGCCGGCGCCCCGGCTTTCGACTCCGGCAACCTGGTCGCAGGCGCGTCGTTCACCTACACGTTCACCGTCCCAGGAACCTATCAATATCATTGCGACTACCACTCGTGGATGACCGGGACCGTCACGGTAGTCGCAGGATAGCCCACCTCCCAGCGGCACGTCGAGCTGCCCCTCATCGCTTCCACGGATCGCGACCGCACAGCACTAGAAGCGTCGAAAAGTTGTGCGGGCCAAATTCAGACTCTTAGCGGCGATTTGTCCGATTTCCTGTTCTACGCCACAGACTATCCGGTGCATTTTGCGCCGCTTTCAAGAGCGTCCATCAAGGGCCATGGACTTTTTCTTCGATAACGGTTTGATTAGACGAATTGGACGCTCATCTCCGAGGGGTGCCTTGCCCTAAAGACGCCTTCCGCCCGTCCTGAGTCTTCGTTTTCCAAAAAAACCGTGAATTTTGCTCCGTTACCGAGAGCTTAAATATCAACCATGCGAGGTTGGACGCGAGCAAACGTGGTCACGGGCTACTGTGTCTACGAGAAGAAGAAGAACAGGGAGATCAAGACGCCCAAGCAAATCAAATTGAAGAACGGTCGGTTTGCTGTTCGGGGTACTTGCGGGTCCTGTGGAAAGCCTATTTTCCGCATCGGAAAGATGCCGACCAAGTAATCGGTAAGGAAACAGGAATCTCCCCTCCTCTTTATTTTTACGAAACGAAGGAAGACCTTATCACGCACGTCCGGGGAACCGGGAGTCTCCAGATGGTCCTCGTCCTCTACAACTCCCTCGGCAGGAGGCTCACGAAGTTCAAGCCCCTCTCAGGGAAGAGGGTGAAGATGTACACGTGCGGACCCACCGTCTACAACTACGCGCACATCGGCAACTTTCGGACGTTCGTCTTCGAGGACGTCCTCAGGAGGTACCTGAAGCACAAGGGCTACAGCGTGCTCCAGGTCAAGAACATCACCGACGTCGAAGACAGGATAATCGAGGGCATCAAGAGGACCGGGATGAGCCTGCAGGAGCTCACCGACTTCTTCACGAAGGCCTTCATGGAAGACCTCGACACGCTCAACATCCAGAGGGCGGAGCAGTATCCGAGGGCGACGGAGTTCATCGACGAGATGGTGAAGGCGGTCGAGTCGCTGATGAAGAAGGGTTACGCCTATCGGGCGGAGGACGGCTCCATCTACTTCTCCATCAAGAAATTCCCCCGATACGGCAGGCTCTCCGGCATCAAGCAGGCCGAAGTGAAGTCCGGGACGCGCGTGGCCGCCGACCACTACGAGAAGATGGGCGCCAACGACTTCGCGCTCTGGAAGGCCTGGGACCCGGACGACGGCTCCGTCTTCTGGGAGACGAGCTTGGGCAAGGGGAGGCCGGGCTGGCACATAGAGTGCTCCGTCATGGCGATGAAGTACCTCGGGGCGAGCTTCGACATCCACACGGGCGGGAAGGACCTGAAGTTCCCGCACCACGAGAACGAGATCGCCCAGTCAGAGGCTCTCACGGGGAAGCGGTTCGTCAAGGTCTGGCTGCACTCGGAGTTCCTCAACATCAACGGAGAGAAGATGAGCAAGTCCCTCGGGAACTTCATCACGCTCAGGGACCTGGTGAAACAGGCCTGGAGCCCAAGAGCGATCAGGCTGTTCTTGATCAGCGCACACTACAGAGACGAACTGAACCTCACCGACAACTCGATGGGGCAGGCCGAGGCCACGATGAAGAAGATCGACCAGTTCTACGAGAGGCTCTTGCAGGGGCAAGTGTCCGCGGCCAAGGGGAAGGCGTCTCGTCGCGGTCCGGCCCGTCAAGTCGCTGCTCCGGAGCTTCGACCTGGCCATGGACGACGACCTGAACACGCCGAAGGCGCTGGCCGCGCTCTTCGGGTTCCAGCGCAAGGTCAATGCGCTGATCGACTCCAGGCGACTCTCACGAGGCGACTACAAGCTCATCATAGACTCATTGGCGAAGGTCGACGATGTCCTGGGAATAATGCGGCTCGACCAGAGGGTCCGCCCCGGCCATCGAAGAGCCTGAGCAGGCGAGGAGAGCTCGGACATCCAGGCCCTGGTGGACGAGCGAGAGGAAGCCAGAAAGCTGAAGGACTACGCGAGGGCCGATGCCATCCGCGAACAGCTGAAGGCGAAAGGGGTCGTGGTCCAAGACACGCCCGACGGCCCCGTCTGGCGCATCTTGTCAACGCCATCTTAACCGATGCTCAAGTAGGTTCAATCCCGGTGCATTAGTTGCGACTCCGCGCAGTCGCTTCCCGATGCAGCGCGAGCTCTCCCAGTTTTCGCACACGCGCGAGCTTTCTGCTTCGCAGCTCAAGCGGAGCATCTACCTCTTCAGGCGCGACCTGAGGGCCAGGGTAGAGCCCGACGGGTCGTCTTCGTGGGTCCACAGCGCGACGGCCCGGAAGCTGCTCTTCGGGAGAGAGACCACCGAGGTCTTCAAGATCCAATCAGGAGTGAAGATTGCGGTGAAGCCCCTGGACATCTCGGTCAGGGCGAGCCCCGCCAGCGTCTCGTACACGCACCGCGGGCAGGAGAAGGTCCAGGCGGCCCAGTCGGTCCGACTGGTGGTCGGGGACTGCGCGGGCTCGGTCAGGACGGTGAGGCTCACAAACAAGGGAGACGCCGTGGTGAAGCTGAGGGTCCTCTCGCTCCATGACCCTACCTCCCTCAACTACAGGAGGGAGCGCGACCCTCCAGGCGAGATAGGCGTCAACGCCTTCAACCGCCACGACCAGGTCGTGATGGACGACGTGGGCGACACGACGGGGGTCCGGGTCGTCGGCTTCTCTCCGCGCCCCTCCATCATCTACATGACCAAGGACAGGAGCCGGGCCGCCGAGCTTCTGGCGCTCGGGGAGCTTCCGGAGAGCTCGCTCGGGATGTCGGGCTCGGTCATCCTGCTCACTCAGCACGACCTCGATCTCCCGCCGGGCGCCACGGCGGAGGTGCGGAGCGTCTCGGTCTACCACCCGTCGTCGCTCGAATCGGCCCTCAACGCGGCGGCCCTGCGCCCGACGGAGGGCGAGGCTGACGTCGCCGAATCGCGAGGGATGGAGTTCGCCTCATCGAGCGCCTCGATGAACTTCGCCTTCGATTGGGCGAAGGCCGCGCTCTTCGCGATCGAGGGCGAAGGCAACCTCGCGGAGCGGCTGTGGTCTGGGGTGGCGCTCTCGATGATGAGGGGCGACTATTTCGAGAAGCTGGCCGAGTCTGTGAAGCGCAGCCTCAGGAAGGACGGCACCATCCGCTACTCGGAGGGCACGGCGGCCGGCGAGCACACGGAGAGGGCGGGGCCGGTGGAGACCTCCCTGTATCTCTTGAGCGTCTGCGCCTATCTCAGCGCCCGGGCGCGCGACAAGACGCTCGTGAAGAAGTGGTATCCTCACCTGAAGAAGGTCGGCGACGGGCTCGCGGGGATGGTCCGCGACGGGCTCGTCTCGTCGCCCCCTGACTCGCCCGACGGGTGGCGCCGGCGTCTCGGCGCAGGCTTCCCCACAGGAAACTCCGCCGAGGTCAACCTCCTGGCCTTGAGGGCACTTCGGGACGCCTCCACCATCGCGTACCTCGCCGGCAAGGGGAGCGACTCCGCGAAGTTCCGCGAGCTCAGCGTGAGGCTCCTCAACGCGCTGAACGAGAGACTGAGGGACTCGGAGAGCGGCGTGCTGGCGCTGAACATCGACGGCCGCGGCGTCGTCCACAAGGAGATCACGATAGACCAGGCGGTCGGGCTCTCCTATTGCTCTCCGGACCAGAACCTGGCGTCCTCGGTCGTCCACAGGTTGCTCGAGAAGGACTTCGAGACGGGCTACGGCCCTCGCACCGTCCCGGGTTCCAACAACCTGTACTACAGCTCGAGCTACGGAGAGGGTCAGCTCGGCGGCTACTGGACCAGGGCGGCCATCTCCCACGCCGTCCTCTCCTTCCTCACCGGCTACCCGAGCATAGGAAGCGCGCAGCTCGAGAAGGTCGCCCGACTCGTGCACCTCGACGCGGAGCGGCTCGGCGGGATGCCTGGCGAGATTCCCTACTGGATAGACACAGAGCGGAGGCAGATCGTTGGCGTCGGGCTCGGACCCCGTCGCGGCGTCCAGGTTCATCGAGGCGGTCGTGTTCGGGGAGGGAGGGCTCTCGCTTGGCTCTCAGGGAGCGAGGTTCAAGGTCCCCGAAGCTTCGCAGCTGAAGTGGCTCTTCATCCACGACCTCGATCTAGGCCGAAGGGGCTCGATCTTCGTCGGCAGGTCGACGGGGCGAGCTTTCGTGGTCTCGACCTTCGAGCAGGAGAGTCTGGAGGACTCGTCTCGGACGAGCGGCCAGGGAGTGACGATCACGTCGTCGCGCCTTGCTGAATGCGAGCGAATCGGCGCCCAGGCGGGGCTCGAGGGCATCTTATTCTGGGACAACAACTCGTCGCTCATCTGCCTCGGAAACACCGGCGGCTCTGCCTACTCGGGACTCGTCTCGGTCACGTTGAGGTCGAAGTCGTTCTCGACCGCCCTCTTCGCGCAGATGGAGGAGCTCCAGCAGGAGACGGGGCTGTGGAGCACGGTCGAGCGCGTCAAGCTCTTGAGCAGGCTCGAGACGAAGGTCGACCTTAGGCCGAACTCGTGGAAGATGCTCAGGCTCTCTCGAGTCGCGCAATAGCTCTCGAAGCGGCTCGGCGGCCTGGTGGCGTGAAGAAGGCGAGGGGCTCCCGAGGAGGACCTTCGACAGCGCTTATTAGGCGCGGCCCGCACGCATCTGCAGCTCGTAGATTGGCGTCCTACCACAAGCCCACCGAAGAGAAGGTGAAGAAGGGCCACAACCACCCGATCAAGGAGAAGTGCGGGGAGCACTGCCCCCGGAACGAGCACTACAAGGGGCCGGTGAAGAAGATGGACTTCTTTCACAGAAGAAAACGGTAGCGACGAGCCAGAGCCTGCGGGTTCAGGCTTCGTCAAAGGGGCCGGAGAGCCGTGCGCAGGTTAAGATGAGTTGGCCTCCAGATGTAAATGAAATCACTTCGGCGTTATTATCGGGAACGCTCCGAGATGAGAGGAGACGAACCAAATGGGAACCATGAGCAAGGCTTCTGCGTCAGGATCAAGGACTGTGCTCGCCAGCAAGCAAGCGACCACGCGGATTATCGCGGTCGCCAACCAGAAGGGCGGCGTCGGGAAGACCGACCTTACGGTGAACCTCTCGTGCCAGCTGGCCTCGCTGGGAAAGAGGGTGCTGCTCATCGACCTGGACCCTCAGGCAAACGCGACCGACTATCTCGTCGCGCCCGGCAGCTCCTGCGGGGAAGACCACGGCTGACCTGCTCCTGGACGACTCTGTGACGCTTGACGACGTGGTGATGGAGAACTGCAGGGAGAACCTCGACATCATCCCCTCACATCAGGACCTGAGCTCCTGCCAGATAAGGCTCGCCAACGACATCAACATGCAGTTCAAGCTGAAGAAGAAGCTGAAGGCCATCACGGAGGGCAGTCGCAACTACGACTTCGTCTTCATCGACACGCCTCCTTCGCTGGGCCTGCTGATGGTCAACACCCTCACGGCCGCCAACAGGCGTGATAATCCCTGTCCAGACCCACTACTTCGCGATGGACGGCGTCGTCCACCTCCAGGAGACGATCCAGAAGGTGAGGGAAGACATCAATCCCGGCCTGAAGGTGCTGGGGGTCGTCCTCACGATGTACGACAGGAGGACCCTGATCTCCAGAGAGGTAGGCGGAGAAGGTAAGAGACGAGTTCAGCGAGAGAGTCTTCACGACCGTGATCCCGGTCAACGTCAGGCTCGCAGAGGCGCCGAGCCACCACAAGTCCATCTTCGAGTACGACTCCGACTCAACGGGCGCGAAGGCGTACCGAGAGCTTGCGAAGGAGATCCTGAGTTGCCCAGACGTCTAGGCGACGACCCGCTCGCCAGGGCAAGAGACGAGAGAGCGAAGGCCGCCCAGGCCTCAGCGCTCGTCGCGCCTGACTCCGGAGGGTCAGGAGGCGTGGCTCAACCTTCGTCGCGCACATCCTACAACGACGTCTTCTATCAGAGAAGAGCTGACGGTAGCAATCTTGTGGTCGCGAGCAGACCCAAGTCGCAGAGGCCAGAGGAACCCAGGAGACCTCAGAGATATCAGAAATCTCGGAGATCCCTGAGATTCGGGAGGTCGCCGCGGCGCCGGTAATTCAAGCCGGCGTAGACGCGACAGCCCAAGTCAGAGGCTGGGTCAGAGGGCTCACCGAGCACAGAGGCCCGGCCGGCTCCTCCAGTCTCAATAATCGAGGAGGTCGTGGCGAAGCTCAACGGGACGGTCGCGGGCACAACTGCGGGCGTTCCAGATGCGAAGCCCGAGCAGGCGAATAGTCCAACCGCGCCTCAGGCCACAGACGATGGCAAGGGCGTTCCCCAAGCCGAGCCGCAGAAGAGCGGCGGGTTCTTCAAGCGGCTCTTCGGCAAGTTCAAGTGACGCTGGGCGATCTTCGAGCCATCCCTCGCGAGAACCACGCGACGCCGCTGTCGACCGCCACGCCTCTCCGACAAACGCGTATTACCGACCGGTAGCCCCGCACCATCATGATCCTTGTCGACTGCTCCGACCTCTCGGCTGACGAGAAGCTCGCCCTCGCCTCGCAGATCTCCGACAAGCTCGAGGGCGTGGCCGTCGCCCTGGTCAGAGGCGAGGACATCGTCTTGGATGCCCTCTCCGACGAGAGACCGGAACCTTCCGCGGTGAAGGACGCTGTCACAAGCTTCGTCTCGCGGAGGAAGGACGCCGCGCACTACGCCGTGGAAGTCGCCGGCGAGAGGATCGTCGTACGTTCGGCAAACCCGGTCTCGGCCATGAGAAAGAAGGAGCAGAACCAACTCCCCCCGAATCTCAGACCGTGCCCGTTCTGCGGGTTCGTCACCCAGTACGAAGATCTACTCATGCTCCACATCCGTCTGCACGGCAGCGTCGTCTGACCTTCAGCGACCTGATTCGCTCCTCTTGCTGAACGGAGGATGCGTGTCTACATGGAGCGACCCTAAACATCATAAACTTCTCCAGTCGACGCCTGTGGGAAGGTAGACTCTTCTTCAATTTGAGCAGGACACGCGTGTCTCTCGGCGAGGGGATAATGGTCGACCATGGGGTCATGAGGTACGCGCTCGACCCGAAGGCTCCGGTCAAGTCCGACTACACCTTCGTCTCCCACGCGCACATGGACCACGTCGAGAAGCCCCACCCAAAGTCGAAGGTGCTCGCCTCGAAGGAGACCGTCCTCCTCGCGCGCGCCAGGGGGGTCGAGCTGGAAGCAAACAGGCACGAGCCGCCAGAAGGCGTGTCGCTCCTCGACTCCGGACACATCCTCGGCGCGAGGGCGCTATACATCGAGGACGAGCTGCTCTACACGGGAGACGCGGCGGGGAGGGAGCGCGCGTTCATGTGCCGGTGCAGGACCAAGAAGGCCAGGGTGCTGATAACCGAGACGACCTTCGGCGACCCTCGCTACATCTTCCCGCCACTCGACCAGACCGTCAAGCTGGTGAACGAGATGATAGGCCACACCTTCGACAAGGGGAGGCCTGTGGTCCTCATGGGCTATCCCCTGGGCAAGTCGCAGATTCTCTCCTATCTCTTCTCCTCCTGGAACCCGTTCTTCGTCCACGAGTCGGTCGCCCAGATGAACGACATCTACAGGGACTCGGGCGTGCCGCTGAAGAGGGAGGCCAAGACCATCGCCCGGACCCTCGAGGGGCTGCCCCAGGGCCCGTGGGTGATGGTCGCCCCGATGATGAGCTCGCGGAACGGGCTCGCCGTGAGGCTCAAGAAGGAGTACGGGGCGGTCCTCGCCGCCTTCAGCGGGTGGGCGGTCGAGAGAGGGTACGGGAGCTACCTGGGCGCGGACTACTCGTTCCCGCTGAGCGACCACTGCGACTACGCCGAGCTCCTGCGGCTCGTCAGGGACGTCTCCCCGGAGGTCGTCTACACCACGCACGGGTTCACGAACGAGTTCGCGAGGACGCTGCGAGGCGAGGGGTTCGACGCGAAGCCGCTCGACGGGTACCAGGCCGCGCTCTCGGACTACCATGACGACACCTAGCCGCTGGGAGTCCTCGAGGAGCCGAAGGATTTTAAAATCGATTTCGTCCCAGCTTTGTGCGGCAAGAAGCGCATGAGTGATTATCAAATCCGTGCCCAGTGAGCCAATGTCAGAGGAACCAAGGTTCTCTTCGGTCTACGACTGGAAGCTGGTCGAGCCGAAGGTCAGGAAATTCACCAAGGAAGTGGACTTCATCAGGGAGATCTCAAAGTCGATGGGGAAGAAGCGCAGGGTGGGCTACGTGGAGGGGCCGCCCACCCTCAACGGCGTGCCGCACATCGGGCACATACGCGGCCGGATAATGAAGGACCTCTGGTACCGGTACAGCACCCTCCTTCTCAAGAAGAACGTGGTCTTCCGGGCCGGCTGGGACTGCCAGGGGCTCCCTGTCGAGCTCCAAGCCGAGAAAGAGCTGGGGCTCTCGGGCAACAAGTGGGAGGACCTCAAGCAGATAGGGGAGGAGAAGCTCGTCGAGGCCTGCAAGCGGCTCCTCGGCAAGTACCTCCAGTCGTGGGAGGAGGCGGACGACCTCCTCGGCCTCCTCCTCGACCATTCGAAGGCCTACATGACCTACACGCGACAGCTACATCGAGCGGGAGTGGAAGTTCCTCGAGCGGGCCTGGGAGAAGGGGATACTCGGCGAGGGGTACAAGGTCGTCCCCTACTGCCCGAGCTGCATGACCTCGCTGAGCCACGCCGAGGCGGTCCTCGGCTACGAGACGCTCGAGGACCCGAGCCTCTACTACAAGGTGAGGGCGTCGGACGGGAGCTATCTGGTGATCTGGACGACGATGCCCTTCACGGTCGTCACCGACGAGATGGTGGGCGTCAAGCCGGAGGCGAACTACGCCTACGTGAAGGTGGGAGGAGAGACCTGGGTCGTGGGCGAGGACAGGAAGGCGGCCCTCGCGAAGGAGCTTGGTCTCCCCTTCGGCGAGACGGTCAAGGTCGTCAAGGGAAGGGACCTCGACGGCCTCACCTACGAGCACCCACTGCTCAAGATGATACCCGGGCTCGAGAAGCTGCACGCCCAGGGGAGAATACACAAGGTGGTCGCGGAGGAGTTCGTGGACACCGAGACGGGGACCGGGCTTGTCCACCTCTCTCCAGCCAACGGAGAGGAGGACTTCCAGGTCGCCACGAAGAGGGGCGTCCCCGTCTTCGCCCCCATCGACGACAGGGTGAGGTTCACGGAGGAGGCGGGCAAGTTCGCGGGGCTATACGTCCGGGACGCCGACAGCGTCGTCTCCAAGCTCCTCGCCGAGAGCGGGAGCCTCGTGAACGAGGGGAGGCTCGAGCACGAGTACCCCACGTGCTGGCGGTCGGGGCACAGGCTGGTCTGGGTGGCGAGGCGGGAGTACTTCTACTGGATCGACAGGGTCAAGGACAGGCTCGTGGAGGCGGCCGAGAAGGTCGAGTATTACTTCGACGCGCCGAGGAACAGGTTCATCGAGTTCCTCAAGCAGTCACCCCCGTGGTGCATCTCCAGGGAGAGGGTCTGGGGGACGCCCCTCCCGATCTGGGTGTGCGCGGACTGCAAGGAGAAGGTGGGCGCCTTCTCGCGCCGCAGCATCCTGGACAAGGCCAAGGAGCTCCCCGACGGGAAGGAGTTCGAGCTGCACAGGCCGTGGATCGACAGGGTCGTCCTGAAGTGCCCGAAGTGCGGGGGCGACTGCCGGAGGGAGCCGTTCGTGCTGGACACCTGGCACAACAGCGGCTCGGCCCCGCTGGCGGCCTTCACCGACGCCGAGAGGGCCGAGCTGGTCCCGGTCGAGCACCTCACGGAGGGGATCGACCAGACGAGGGGCTGGGCGTACACCCTCCTCGTCCTGAACGTCGTCTACCAAGAGAAGCCCGTCGCCCCATACAAGGCCTTCCTCTTCCAGGGGCACGTCCTCGACGAGAAGGGTCGGAAGATGAGCAAGAGCCTGGGGAACGTCCTCGACGCGCTCGAGATGCTCAACAACGGCTCAGTCGACCTCCTGCGCTACTACATCATCTGGAAGAGCTCGCCGGTCGACGCGCTCAGCCTGGACACCAAGGAGATGACAGGGAGGCCTTACCAGGTGCTCAACACGCTCTACCACCTCCACGTCTACCTCCAGCAGAACGGGGAGCAGGACGGGTTCGACCCTCGCAAGCACACGGTCAAGTGGGCGATGGCGAGGAAGCTGCTCACCCAGGTGGATCTCTGGATGCTTTACAACCTGCAGCAGGCCGTGACCTCCGTCGAGAAGGCTTACGGGACGGCCAGGTACAACGAGGCATGCAAGGAGCTAGAGCACCAGATAGTCGAGGTCGTGAGCCAAGGCTACGTCCGGATGGTGAGGAACGAGCTCTGGAACGACACACCGAAGGAGAAGGCGAGGAGGCTCGCGATATTCGCGGTGCTTGGGCACGCGCTCTCGACCGCGGACATGCTCCTGCACCCCGTCTCCCCTTACCTCTCGGAGTACCTCTACCAGGAGGTCTTCGCCGCGGATGCATGGGAGAAGCCCCTGCTCCTCCAGGACCTGCCCAAGGCCGCCCTCCCCAAGGCCGCGAAAGCTGAGGGCGAGGCGGTCGAGTTCGCTCTTATGGTGGAGGGAGCCTGCAACTCAGCGAGAGAGAAGGCCAAGCTGAAGAGGCGCTGGCCTCTCCGGAGCATGGAGGTCTACGTCCCCCCCGAGAGGGCCGCGAAGATGAAGCGGGCACAGAAGCTGATCTCGCTCCTCTGCAACGTGAAGAAGGTCTCCTTTGCCACGAAGGTCTCCTCCCTGCCCATCTCCGTGACGCTCACCCCCAACAGGTCGCAGATCGGCGCCCACTTCAAGGAGAAGACCAACGACGTGCTCGCGAAGCTCAAGGTCCTCGAAGGGGACGAGGCCTGGGAGACCTACAGGAGCGGCTCGCCCATCAAGGTCACCACCGCCAAGGGGGAGAAGCTGGAGGTCCCGGTCTCTGCGATGGAGTTCAACTTCCGTGGGACCGGAGACTGGGAGGCGGCAGCGAGGGGGGAGACCATCGTAGCGATCGAGAAGGTGAGGGACGACAAGCTGATGGCCGAGGGGGTCGAGAGGGACGTCGCTCGGAGGCTCCAGGCCCTGAGGAAGAAGCGCGGGTATTCGCCCGCGGCGGTGCTCGCCAAGGCCAGGGTCGCCGGCCTCGACGAGGAGACGGTCTCCATGCTCGCGCCGCTGAAGAAGCACTTGGCGTTCCTGGTCCGCGTGAAGGAGGTGGAGGTCATGGCAGACAAGACCGCAGGGGCCGAGTGGGAGGAGGACGAGCTTGACGGGAGGCCGCTGTACCTCGACGTCTCAGGCGGCCTACTCGCCGGAAAGGAGCTGGGCCGCAAGCGAAGGCGGAAGGCCTGACTCGAGTATCTTCTTCGCGGCCCTCTCCATGTCGTATTCCACCTGCCTTGTCTCGACCTTGGCCTCTCCTTCCTCGACGCTGAGTATCGCGAACGACGCCCTCGTGTCCCCGTTGCGGGGCTGCCCCACGGAGCCTGGGTTGAAGACCAGACCGCCTGCCTCGCTCCGCCACTGAAAGGCGAGGTGCGTGTGTCCCAGCGCTATCACGTCGGCGCGGACCTTCTGCAGGTAGTAGTCGAAGAGGTCGGAGTGGGTCGAGGGAAGGACGTACTCCCACATCGTGTCAACCGGCGACCCGTGCGCCATGTAGACGCTCTTCCCGCCTATCTCGGTCGAGACCTCCCGGGGTAGAGACGCCAAGAACGCCTTGCTGATGTCGTTGAGGTGCTGCGAGGTCCATATCGCGGCCATCGCCGCCCGAGGGTTGAAGTCGCCCACGTCGCCATCGAGGGACGCTTGGTCGTGGTTCCCGAGGACGCACGTCGCGCCTATGTCGCGGAGAACCCGCACGACCTCGTTCGGCGAGGCGCCATACCCCACTATGTCGCCGCAGCAGTAGACCTTGAGCTTCCCTACTTCGTCGAGCACGGCCTCCAGCGCCTCGAGGTTGGAGTGCACGTCGGAGATGAATGCGACGCGCGAGGCCTCCTTGCCCTTCAATTGAGTCGGCGGTTTCCCGCGTTTAGTCGCTATAAGATTTCGCCATGGAGGCCGCTCACCGTGGGCCGGCGAACCGCCTCTGGATTATGCGGCTCCTCGTCTCGGGGAACGCGGCGACCTGGAGGAGCTCGTTGGCCGTGCCGGTCCTCTTCAGCATCCCCGCCAGCGCGAAGTACCACGCCGAACCCGGCACGGCGCCCTGGCTGTCGGGCAGCTCTATCCGCGCGATCCTCGTGAGCGGGTCGTACTCGGTCGAAGTGACCTCGTCGCCCAGCTCCTCCCTCATCATCGCGAGCATGAACTTGACGGTCGTGTCGAACGGCTGGCGCGTCAGCTTGGAGGACACCCGGGTCTCGAGCAGCCCGACCAAGGCCTCGCCGACGCACTCTATCGTCTGCTCGTCCTTCACGACCCGCGCCACGGCCTCGATGAACAGGTCCTTCATCAGCAGAGGGTCGACGAAGAAGGGGAGGCCGTCGACGAGCTGGAGCGACGAGATCGCCCTGCTGCTGGTCGAGTTCTTCCAGAGGCCGTCGAAGAACTCCCCACCGAACGCGCTCCTGAGCTCGCTGAGCATGATCTGGTATCCTCTCCCGGTCTGGCTGTTGACGATTATCAGCTCCGAGTTGTCGATGATGAAGACGCTCTTGGCGACGAAGTGCCTCCCGAACTTCAGCTTCAGCTTCGGGGAGGAGAACGGGAACTCGGGGACGGTCTCCGTGAGCGAAGAGACTATCCTCACCTCCGCATCGTGCCTGCACGCGCTCTCGACCTCCTCGATGCACTCCTGGATGAGGTGTAGGCCCCAGTTGTCGACTATGCACTTCACCTCCCTCTCCGCCTTCAGTATCGACTCCTTGAGCTTCACGAGCAGGCTCTGCGACCCGAGGGAGAGGTACCTCTCCTCCATGACGTCCCCCGGGTTGATGTTCTTCTCCCTGACCTTCTTGAGGGCGGCCATCGACTTTCTGAGGGACCTCACCTTGCGCTCCCTCTCGACCAGGATCGACTGGAGCGCCTCCGGGGGCTGGGCCTCGAACCTCGAGGGCTTGCCGCCCTCGACCTGCCTGAGGAGGCCCTTCCTCGTGAGCTGCTGGGAGACCTGGTAGACCTTGGTCCGGGGCACGCCCGACGCGTATTGTATCTGGTTGACCGTGCAAGCGCCGTTTGACAGCAGCGCGTAGTAGACCCTGGACTCGTATTCCGTTAGGCCGAACCCCTGCAGGCCGGCAACGAGCTCTGTCGAGTCGTCGGCGAGGCTCATGCCCCTGGCTGCGTGATTAACTGCCATGTCGTTCACCGCGGTGACTGGTTACTCGGTGACATTTGGCATAAGAAGACTGGTCATCTACATTGAACCAGCGAGTCAATATGTCCCAATTCGCAAGCAAGTGGGAGAAGTCAAACAGTGCCGGAATCACGAACCGAGTGCGTGAATCTGTTAAGAACCCTGGTCCCCTCAAGCCGAGGCTGGACCTGGCAGTAAGGCAGATTCAGGTACAAGTCGCGAAACTCGATGCAACGTCAGCAAAGCTAAGGGAAAGAGACGCCTCGATCTTCAACAAGATCGTGTCATCTATCCAGAAGCATGACTCGCAGCATGCTTCGGTCTATGCGAACGAACTCGCAGAGATCAGGAAGATGAACAGGATGGTCACACAGGCCAAACTGGCTCTCGAGCAGATCACCCTGAGACTGAACACCATCACCGAGCTAGGCGACATCGTCGTGACCCTCACCCCTGCAATGTCAGTGATTCGCAGCGTCAGGCAAGGGCTTGTCAGTGTCCTACCGGAGGCAGAAGGCGAAATCGGAGAGATATCTGGCCTGCTGAGCAGCATCCTCGTGGATGCGGGCACAGTGGGAGGATACAATCTGAACTTCGAGGCTGCCAACGAGGACGCGGAGAAGGTACTTGCAGAGGCTGCAGCAGTCGCAGAGCAGAGGATGAAGGAGAAGTTCCCAGAGATTCCCTCTGGGCTCCCCTCGATGGAAAGCTCGACGGAAAGCACATCGTAAAGGACCCAAGCAATGGAAAACGAGAGGGGTGCCAGCCCACGCAAGTGGGAGCATCCCCTCATCTCCTCTTTTTTAGAATCCCGGCGCGCGAAACCTAGACCTGGCACAAATCTCTTGACAACAAAGAGAGAAGAAGATGCGGCGGGATCGAAGATTCGTCGCTTGTTCAGCGCTTTGTTTCCTTTTGTTGACCAAAGGCAAGATTACTCAGATTCTAGTTCGCGTTCAGGGGACGTGGTAGTGGCGTTGTTAGCGGACGCAATGGAGCCAGTCGCGGCGGTGCCCACTTAGCAATGGCGTCCATGGAAGCTTTGCGGATTCTTAGGAGAGGCAAGGGAGGAGGGGACTACAAGGGGAGGATCGCCGTCGCCCTCCGAGACATCGAAGTGCAGCGCAAGGAGCTGGACTTGCTGAAGGTCCGCCTGGCGGAGAGGCGGCAGAAGCTCTTCGAGACGGCCGTCCGCGCCCTTCAGGAGAAGAACAAGTCGAAGGCCGCGGTCTACGCCACCGAGCACGCGGAGGTGCGGAAGGTGTGCCGGGTCGTCGAGGCGAGCGAGCTAGCCCTGACGCAGGTCTCGTTGAGGCTCCAGAGCATAAGCGAGATCGGAGACGCGATGCTCCACATGGACACCGCCTTCAGGTCGCTCAAGCAGATCAGCAAGGAGATGCAAGGGGTCATCCCCGCCCTCGACGCTGCGTCGACCGACATCAACAGCACGCTCGTCGAGACGATGGCGCAGATGGGCCAGATCTCCCCGAACATCAACATCGACATCAAGACCGAGAATTCCGAGGACCTCGTCGAGCAGGCGAAGAGGTACGCCGAGGAGCAGTCTCAGCGACTCAAGGACAGCCTCAACATGATGCCAGGGAGGTTCGAGGAGCAGATCCTCCGCACCGCGGAAGACCACACGCCGCTCCTCGCGACGGGCGACGAGGAGGACGAGAACGTCGTGCTCGGGACCATCTACTCTGCGCCGAAGGACGCGAAGGTCGAATACGAGGTGCTCAGCTACGCTGCGACCCACGAAGGGGCGCTCGACATATCGAGGACCTCTCAGCAGCTCGGCATCCCCCAGGACCTGGTCGAGGAGTCGATGATACACCTGGTCGCCCAGGGCAAGGTTAAACCGTCACCTCCGAGGAGTAGCGACTCACGATGAGCGTCGTAGCAGCGAGAGAGCTGGAAGAGGATGCCAGGAAATACGCGGGCGAGGCTATCCGCCTCGACTCTCAGGGAGCCCACGGGATGGCCATCCAGAGCTACCAGAAGGCGATCTCCACGCTGATAAAGCTCGTCAGGCTCTATCCCGACTACAGGCTCAACAGGCACTACATGGACAAGGCCTCCATCTACCAGGAGCGCGTCAAGGCCATCCAGCAGGCGCACGGGCTCGTCCCGCAGGACACGCCGCAAGAGGGCTCGAACTTCTCGATCATGGGACCAAGCGGAAACAGCAGCGGCAGCGCCCGCACCGAAGGGGAGACGTCGAGCCCGGTCGCGCTGACCGGCGGCGAGAGGGGCAACGGAAACGGGGCCGGCAGCCCGGGCAATGGCCCCCAGATGGTCCCCCAGCTGAAGGCGTCCTTCAACGAGCTCGTCATCCGCGAGAAGCCCAACGTGAAGTGGGACGACGTGATCGGCCTCGACGACGCAAAGAGGGCGATAAGGGAGTCGATCGTATTTCCGTTCGAGAGGCCCGACCTCTTCCCTCTGGGGTGGCCGCGCGGCATCCTGCTCTACGGCCCGCCCGGATGCGGGAAGACCATGCTCGCGGCGGCGACCGCCGCGGAGATAGAGGGCTACTTCATCTCGATCGACGCCGCCTCGATAATGAGCAAGTGGCTCGGCGAGGCGGAGAAGAACGTCTCGAAGCTCTTCACGGAGGCCAGGAAGCTCCTCGACAAGGGCAGCCCGGTGATAATATTCATCGACGAACTCGACTCGATCCTGGGCAGCAGGACCAATGAGGTCGGCGGCGAGACCAGGGTGAGGAACCAGTTCCTGAAGGAGATGGACGGCATCCAGGACAAGGGGAACCACGTCCACCTTTACACGGTGGGCGCCACCAACAAGCCGTGGGCGCTGGACTGGCCGTTCCTCCGCAGGTTCGAGAAGAGGATCTACATCCCGCTCCCCAACTTCGAGGGCAGGATGTCGATGTTCAAGAGCTACACCGCGCCGATCAACGTGGACGCCGGGATCAGCCTGGAGGACCTGTCAAGGATCTCGGAGGGCTACTCGGGGTCCGACATCCGAGACATCTGCCAGGGAGGCCAGCTCCGCGTGGTGAGAGAGCTCTTCGAGACAGGGAAGGCGCTCGACAAGAGCGTCCAGCCCCGGCCGATCGTGATGACCGACTTCAAGGAGATAATGAAGTCGCGCAAGCCCAGCGTCTCCCCGGACATGCTGCGGGCGTACGCGAACTGGGCAGAGCAGTACAAAGCCCTCTAATCTTCTTAAGGCGCTGAAAGGGGGACCGGGACGCCTTGGACGAGACTCCCGCACCCGAAGCGTTAGCGAAGATGCTCGGCGAGAAGGTGACCATCAGCGGGTGGGTCCACGACGTAAGGCTGCTCGGCGGGATCAGCTTCATCCTCGTGAGGAACAGCGAGGGGATCGTCCAGGTCACCGCCCCGAAGAAGGCTGTTCCCAAGGAGGTGCTCGACCAGGTTGCGGCGCTTCACCCCGAGGACGTCGTGCGCTGCACAGGCGTCGTCAAGGAGGCCAAGGTCGCGAAGAACGGGTTCGAGATAATACCAGAGCGGATGGAGGTGATTAGCGCCGCGGCGACTCCGCTCCCCCTCGACCCGAGGGGAGTCACTGACGCGAACATCGACACGAGGCTGAACTGGAGGACCCTCGATTTGAGGAGGCCTGAGGTCCAGGCAATCTTCCGCATCCAGGACGCCCTCCTCGAGGGGATGGAGGCGCACCTGCGGTCGAGCGGGTTCCTGCGCATCTTCACGCCGAGCATCCTGGGGGGCGTCTCGGAGGGCGGGGCGGAGGTCTTCAAGACCGACTACTACGGCAAGCCGGCCTTCCTCCGGCAGGACCCGCAGCTCCACCGGCAGCTCGCGATCGCCGGCGGGCTGGGGAAGGTCTACGACCTCGGCCCCAGCTGGCGGGCCGAGCTCTCGCACACACCTCGGCACATGAGCGAGCACAGGACCATCGCGCCCGAGATCTCCTTCATCGAGGACGAGAGGGACACGATGCGCGTCGAGGAGGCGATGGTGGTGAGCGGGATAAAGAGGGCCAGCGAGGGATGCCAAGAGGAGCTCGATATCCTGGAGATCGACCTTGAGGAGCCCCGAACCCCCTTCCCCGAGCTCGCCTTTCCCGAGGTCTACGAGACCTTGAAGAAGCTGGGGAACAAGCTCCCTCGTGACAAGGACCTAGACAGGGAGTCCGAGAAGCTGCTCACGGAGTTCGTCAAGAGAGAATACGACTCGGACTTCTTCTTCGTCAACCGCTTTCCCTCGTCGATCAAGCCCTTCTACGTGATGCACGTCGACGCCGAGCCGGAGTTCGCACGCTCGGTGGACCTCGTCCACAAGGGGCTCGAGCTCTCCTCAGGAGGGCAGAGGGAGCACAGGCACGACAGGGTCGTCGAGCAGATATCCCAGAAAGGCCTCGACCCCCAGGGCCTGATGTGGTTCACGGAGCCCTTCAGGTACGGCGTCCCTCCCCACGGTGGATTCTCGCTGGGCATCGAGAGGCTGACGGCATCATTGCTGGGGCTCGAGAACGTCAAGGAGGCGGCGCTCTTCCCAAGGGACCCCGAGCGGCTGCAGCCCTAGCCCCGGAGCATAGAGCGCCACGCGCTGGGAGCGAGGCCTAGCCCCTGCGGTGCTAGCTCTCGTCCTCGCTGGCCCATTCCTGCAGCTCGGCCAGAGGGAACTCTTCACCAACGAAGTCCTCGTCTTCGCTCCTCTCGACGCTCTCTATGCGAAGGTTTCTGGTCAATTCCGTCTTCACGACCGTCACCGGCTCGGCCAGCGCCGACACGCTGGTGGCGGGGATCACGGAGAGCACCGCCCTGCAGTTGGGACAGCGGAAAACCCACCTGTTCAAGGCCAGCTGGTCCGTTTCCGACGGAGGTTTCCCACAGCGATTGCGACCTGCACAGGGGGCATGTCGGCAAGTTGTCGTCGATCCATCTCTGCGCGGCGCCCCCCTCTCCCGCCTCTCGTCTGAATCCCACGGGTTGCGCCGATGGGCGGGCGTTTCTAAATCTTGGCCCGTGCGCAATCGATGGCAGGCTAGCTTGGTGAGTTCGTGTCGCGCTACATCCTTAGGGTGGCTTCCCTTTCCGACTCGACGAGAAGCTCTATGCCCTTCACCTGCTTCACGATCTTCTTGAGGACCTCGATCTCCCCCCGAAGCCTCTCTGGCCTCCTACCGGGGATTATCACCTTCGTGAGCTTGCTCCCGTCAGGGAGCCAGACCGTGTTGACCGTCAAGATGCGTATGGGGTAGAACAGCTCCTCGAGGAACTGCCTGTCGGAGTTGGACGTCCCTATCACCCAGACCTTGCCCTTTAGCATGTCCTCGAGCTTTTGCTTTATCTCAGGCTTGGACCTCACGAGGGCCGCGTCCGCCTGCTCCATCTCCAGGACGTAGTTCCCCTCGACCTCGTACGACCTGAGAAGCGCCGCCTTGTTCAGCTCGGGGGTGGACTCGGCCAGCTTGACCAAGACCTTCGAGACCACGATGTCGGAGTTCGAAATCTGCCCGGCACTGAGCTTGGCCTGACACTTGGCGCAGAGGATACCAGTCTTCGCGTCGAAGGCGCAGATCGGTATCCTGAGTGGCAAGACCTAACTGAGAAAACCGCTCTTCGCGCTGATATAAAAATGTCTACCCCAGAAAACCAGAGGGCGACGTCGGGGGCTAGGTTTATCCGAGATTGCCAACCCAAACCCGTTCGCTCATGCGGCTCTTCGAATACCAGGGAAAGGAGCTCTTCTCGAGGTACGGCATCCCCGTCCCGCGCTCGAAGCTCGCCGACAGCGTACCGCAGGCGCTCTCCGCGGTGGAGGAGCTCGGGCTTCCGGCCGTCATCAAGGCACAGGTCCTCTCGGGCGGCAGGGGCAAGGCGGGCGGGGTCGTCGTGGTCAGGACGAGGGAAGATGCCCAGAGGGAAGCCGGACGCGTGCTCGGCCTAGCGGTGGGCGGCGAGCCCACGAGGGCGCTCCTGGTCGAGGAGGCCTCCGAGCACTCGGCGGAGATGTACCTCTCTGTCTCGCTCGACCGGGGGAGGCGGGAGTTCGTCGCCCTCGCATCGAGGAGCGGGGGGATCGAGGTCGAGTCCCAGGCGAAGGGGGCGATGGTCGAGGTGCCCGTCCCCCTCGAGGGGCTCACAGACGACGCCGCTTCCGCGCTGAGCACGAAGCTCGGCCTCGACGGGAGGACGGCCTCGGAATTTCGCTCGATACTCCTGCAAGCTGGAGAGGCTCTCGCGCGAGGAGGAGTGCGAGCTCGCGGAGATCAACCCGCTCGCGGTCCACGTCGACGGGAGCCTGGTCGCGCTCGACTCCAAGGTGGTGCTCGACGACAACGCGCTCTTCCGCCACCCGGAGTTCTCCCAGCTCCCTCCCGAGGACCCCCTCGAGGGGGAGGCGGCAAAGTTCGGCTTCGCGTTCGTGAGGCTCGACGGGAACGTCGCGGTGGTCGGCAACGGGGCCGGGCTCGTCCTTTCGACCCTCGACCTGGTCGCCGACTCCGGAGGCAGGGCCGCCTGCTTCCTCGACCTGGGAGGAGGGGCCCAGCGGGAGAGAGTCGAGGCCGCGCTTGAGGCTGGTGCGAGGGCTTCCGAACGCGAGGGTGGTCCTGGTCAACATATTCGGCGGGATAACGCGGACCACCGACGTCGCAGAGGGGCTGAGGGACGTCCTCTCCGAGGAGCCGATGGCGCCGGTCTTCGCGAGGATAAGCGGCGCGGAGGAGGAGGAGGCGCACGCGCTGCTCGCGGGCGTCTGGCATCTCGGTCTTCGGCACCGCGCAGGAGGCCGTCCTCGCCGCGGTCGAGGCGGGCCTCGGCTTGACCTTCGAGTCTCCCGGAGGCGGACGAGCCGGTCATCGTCCAGGGGATCACGGGGAGGTACGGCAGCCTCCACGCCGGGCTGATGCTGAGATACGGGACCAACGTGGCCGCAGGAGTGACCCCGGGAAGGGGCGGACAGGCTGTCGAGGGGGTGCCGGTCTACGACACCGTGAAGGAGGCCGTGGAGAAGACGGGCGCGAAGGCGTCGGTCCTCTTCGTCCCCGCGCCGGCCCTCCTCTCAGCTGCCGAGGAGGCGGTGGAAGCCGGGATAAGGCTCCTCGTCGCGATAACCGAGCACGTCCCGATCAGGGACACGCTCAAGATGATACGCCTCTGCGAAGAGAGCGGAGCCCGCGTGATAGGCCCGAACACGCCGGGCATCATCGTGCCTTCGAGGAAGCTGAAGCTGGGGATAATGCCCGCCCCCTCCTTCCGCGAGGGCGGGGTCGCGCTCTTCTCTCGGAGCGGGACGCTGATGTACGAGGTGGCCGACACCCTCACGAGGAGCTCCCTCGGCCAGCACGTCGCCCTCGGGGTGGGAGGCGACCCCGTGAACTGCACCACGCTGACCGAGTGCCTAGACTGGGCCGCGGCCGTCGACGAGGTCAGGTCTGTGGTGGTGGTCGGGGAGATAGGCGGGGACGCAGAGGAGAGGCTCGCCGCGCACATCTCGGAGACCAGGTTCTCCAAGCCAGTCGTCGCCTACATCGCGGGCAGGTCCGCCCCGAGGGAGAAGCACATGGGGCACGCGGGGGCCATAATCTACGGGGACTACGGGACCGCCGAGTCGAAGATGGCTGCGCTAGCAGGCGTGGGGGCGAAGGTCGCGAGGACGGCCTCAGAGATTCCTGCGCTCGTAAAGTCAGCGCTGGGATAAGGCCTCGCCTCATTCGCTCCGAATCTCGAAAAGTCCTTAAGCGGGCCTTGAACGGCTTGGGAACGAATTCCCCAGATGCCGATCGCCGACGTCACCAAGAAGCAGATCGCCCAGAAGAGGCGTCTCTTCCTCAAGGTCTGCCTTCGCTGCGGGGCCAGGAACGCCCTCCAGGCCACAAGGTGCAGGAAGTGTCACGCCTCGGTCCTGAGGCTGAAGAACAGGTCCGTCGGGCTCAAGAAGTAGGGAAGAACCCAGAGCTTAACTCGGCTAGAAAGACGCGTCTTGATTCTGGGCCGATCGTCTAGCCTGGTGGCGGGGTCGTCTCGGCCAATTCAAGTCAAACCAAGAATGATTCAGGACTAATAATCGCCCGTCACGATTCGACGGATGTGTCTCTGGAGCGTTTTTTATAGGCCACAGAATCAGCCTGATTCGGGCCGGTCGTCTAGCTTGGTAGGACGCCAGGGCTTCTAGCCCCGTCAAGCTTCACACGGCGGAGGTCGTGGGTTCAAGTCCCTCCCGGCCCACCTTTCCTTTCATGAATGCGACTCGCTAAATCTCCGGTTAGACGCGTCGGGGCAATCGGAATCGGGTTCTTGGGCGGTTCAAATCCGGGTCGGCCCATCCCTCCTCGTCTTTCCAGCTCCTTTCGGGACTGATTCACTGACCGATCCCGAGGGTGTTCCCTATTCCCGCGAAGAGCACGCTGTCGCCTTCCTTGGTCCTCTCCTCTATCACCGCGGTCATGGCATCGACCACCGCCTGCGAAGCGTCGGCTATCTCCTTCCTCATGGCGGTGAGTGCCTCGATTTGGCTCTCCTTGACCAGTATGGCGTATATGGGGATGGAGTGCTTCGCTGCCACCTCCTCTATCCCGAACTTCTCCGTGCCGATCCCTCCGATCGCGGCGCCCATCCCCTCGACGAGCTCGCCCGTCTTCTCTCCCTCCAGCTTCAACGCCGCGTCGGCCATGATTATGGCGCTCAGCCCGACCTTCATCTCCTCCACTACCTTCCGGATCGCGACGTCGGGTTCGCCGACGTATCCCATCGGCCCCTCCGCCTTCATGACGTACAAGGTCCTCCCTTTGTAGTCCGTCTTGCTCAAGACCGTGTCCCGGGCTATCGGCTGCTTCGGCACCTCCGCCATGAACCTGGAGGCGACGAGAGCTCCCAGAGCCGTCGCCGATCGGCTGAGCCTTGGCTATGGAGTCCGTCGCCGCGCTCAGCGCGTCCGCCATCTCCAATATCTGCGGCATGCTTGCCTGCAGTTGGACGAGGGTGAAGTACGACCTCGTCTTCCTGCTCGTGAGATAGTAGTGCCTGACGACCTTGTAGATGGTGGTGAGCGAGCTCGCAATCTCCACCATGTTCTGCGCCACCGAGACCCTGACCGGGTCGTCGACCCCGATGAGACGCTGAACCTCGCTCCTCACCCTCACGTCGCTGTTCCTCACCACTTGCTGCATCTTGGGGACGAGGCCGGCGGGGTCGAGCGTCTCCGGCATTATCGTCACGAACTCAATCAGCTGGGCAAGCTTCTTTGCAGAGTCCGCAGGCGGCCTTCCGGCCGTGACCAGGTCCAAGGTCTCCTTCGTGGCCCTGTCCTTGGTCGCCATCAGGCGGTCGACCGCCCGGCTGACGCTTCCTATCGAGATGTAGTATTGAAGCTGCTGCCCGAAGACGATGAACACGAAGAAGAATGCCAGATAGACCACCGTCAGCAGATTGTTGGTGTTGATTCCTATCTGCAGGGGAGAGATCATCATCTCATCTCGCCGGGACGCGCCTCTTAAACAGATGAGAAGATTGTCGCGGGTGAGAATGGGAAGCCCGCTCAGTCGATAATCCTGAGCTTCTTGTCGACCCACGGCTTCATGATGATGTCCCAGGGCGTGACGA
Organism: uncultured Nitrososphaerota archaeon; assembly: GCA_963820505.1. GTDB lineage: Archaea > Thermoproteota > Nitrososphaeria > Nitrososphaerales > Gagatemarchaeaceae > Gagatemarchaeum. Next base: position 456,371 of record CAWFZY010000005.1, read on the forward strand.
CCGCCCCCCGAGACGTGAGGCACTGCCCGATGTCCCCTCCAAGGGTCTTCGCCGCGGCCTTTAGCGACGTCCGCCCCGGCACCCTGCGCGGCCTGCTCTTCTCTATCTCCGCGATGGGCATCTCCAACAGGCCGTCGGGGTTAGCTGCCAGGTCGTGGAGGACTGCGGGGCTGAATATGTGGCTGATTATGCTTCGGTCGGAGATGAACGCGCCGCCTGAAGAGAGGAAGACCCGCCTGAACCTGTGGCTGAACATGAAGAGCAAGGCCTTCCGCAGCGGTGTCATCCCAGGGAGGGCGAAGACGGGGGACGCGACGTCTTTGACCTGGAGGTCGCTCTCAATCCTCCCGGTCTTGTAGAGCTCGAGGACGTCGGCGAGGCTCACCGGCACGCCGGTCCTCTCCGTGTCGCCGATCCAGGCGAAGCCGAACCGCTCCTTCAGGAACACTTCGAAGAGACGCTCGATGCCCTCGTCCGCGCCGACGGAGCCGATGCTTTGGGCGGCGTCCTCGCATGGCCTCTCGATGAACTTCCAGAACCCTCCTTGATTGAGCGCCAGCAGCCTCTTGAGGAGGGAGTACCCGTGGAGGGCCCGTGGCCGCGCCGCCGTTACGTCGATGACGAGAGGAAGCCCGTCGATCTGTTGGAAGCGCAGCATCGAGACCGCGGGCAGCATAGGCATCTTCGGGTCGAGGACAGGATATGCCCTGTTGAATACGTGGGGGAGGGCGTCTCTGATTTTCACTGGACGATGGGCGAGCCGCTTTTCAGCATAGATATGCTTTCTCGAGGGCTTTGCGGCGTTTGGCAATAATTGAGCAGGACGTCGAAAGGGCGCCGGACGCGGCTCACGTCGTCACGAAGTCGAGCGCAGCGGCCGCCCCGTACAGCTTGTTCTCCGCCTGCCTCCAGACGACCGATTGTTTCCCCTCGATGACGTCGTCGGTTATCTCCAACCCGCGGTGCGCCGGCAGGCAGTGCATCACGATCGCGTCCCTGGATGCGAGCTTCAGGATCTCCGAGTTGATTTGGAACCCGCGGAAGGCGCGGAGCCGCCGGGCTCTCTCCCCCTCCTCGCCCATGCTGACCCAGACGTCGGTGTATAGCACGTCCGAGTCGACCGCCGCCTCCTTAGGGTCGTCGACGACGCGCACGGTCGACCCCGACCTCTTCGCATTCTCCTCCGCTCGGCGCAGAGCGTCGGAATTTGGGGAGTATCCAGAGGGGCAAGCCGCAACGACATTCATCCCCACGAGAGATGCTCCCAGGAGGAGCGAGTTGCAGACGTTGTCCCCGTCCCCTATGAACGCCAAGGTCAGACCTTGGAGCTTCCCCTTCGTCTCGCTGATGGTGAACAGGTCGGAGATTACCTGCGTGGGGTGTTCGAGGTCGCTCAGGCCGTTCAACACGGGCACGCCCGAGAATGCGGCCATCGCGGTCAGGGTCTCGTGGGAATAGACTCTCCCCACGATGACGTCGAGATAGCTCCCGAGGATCCTTGCGGTGTCCTTGATCGGCTCGCCGCGGCTGCTCTGCAGCTCTTCCGCTGCCAGGTATACAGGGAACCCTCCCAGCCGGACGGTCGCCACCTCGAAGCTCGTCCTGGTCCTGGTCGAGGGCTTCTCGAAGAAGAGGCCGACCGCCTTGCCTCGAAGGTCGGAGAGGGCGTCCCGCCTCTTTATCGCCGGCTTCAGAGACTTCATCCGCTCGAGCAAGCCGGCGAGCTCTCTTGCCGAGAGGTCCGAGACCGAGAGAAGGGACCGGACCTTCTTTCCTTCCTTGACCGAGGCGCGAGACATGCTTGCTTGCCCGCCTTGGCCATCCATCCTCTGATATTTCCGTAGTGCGCCTGGATGCTTCGTCTTCCCCGCGTCGTGAGGGTTCCCGCAGGTCGCCTAACCGGGGGCGGTCTCGGGTCGGAAGTCGTCCGGATAGGAGCGGGCGTTTGAAGTCCTCTGCTTTCGCATCGGTCTCGAACGCTGCACCAGCTCCTTGACCCAGTTGTTTACCTCGTCGAAGGCGTCGGCAAGCTCATACGAGCGCACGCTGTAGGAGTAGTGTTCCCTGGGATGGACGAGAAAGACCTTCACCTCGTACTTCTTCTTCGGGGACTTCGTCTCCCCCATCTTGATCACCGCCCTTGCCTCGGAGATGTCGGGGACGCTCCTGCTCAGGAGCTCGACCGCCCCGAGGAACTTCTTTCTGGCGGTCTCGGCCTCGAACGGGTCCTCAGGGAGCCCGACGATGTACATGGGAATCGCGCTGACGGCGGCTTTCCTCGCGAGCACGGTCAGAAAGTCGCGGTACGTGACGATGCCTTGGATCTCGTCCGTGCTCACGATCACGGAGTAGTTTGACCCGCTCCTGGACATGTTCTGATAGACCTCTCGGAGAGGGTCGGAAACTTCGTTGGTCAGGACATCCTTCTTGGCAAAGATCCCGACCGCCTCTTCGTATCTTCCGGTCAGCCAGTTCCCCTTATCGTTTCTGTCGACCTTCGGAATAAGATTGAACACCATGTCGTTGGACGTGACGATGCCTTCGAGCGCGCCCTTCTTTGTGACGGGCAGCTGGTCCACCTTCTTCTTCAGCATGGTCTCCCTGGCCTTCGAGACGCTGTCCGAGACGTCCACGCAGACGGGGCTCGGGCTCATTATCGAGGAGATTTTTCCCGGGGTATCGGAGTCGAGGAGCTTGGCGACTATGGACGGCGACGTGATCTGCCCGACGAGCTTCCTCTCCTTGTATATCGGCATGGAACGCGTCCTGAACTCGTGCATCAAGGTCGCCGCGTCGCTCACAGTGTTGTTCGTGCCAAGGCGCGGCACCTGGTGCATGATCGACAGGAGCTTGGTGTTGAGGCTGGTCACGTTCAGGATGTCCCTCATCGAGACGATGCACGTTGTGGAGTCGCCGTCTTCAGCGAACGCCTCCATGAGCTTCGACTCCCGGAGGTACCCTATCACCTTCGAGACGGATTCGCTTGAGGGGAATATCTCTGTCTCAATGAGAAGCTCGGTCACCGGCATCCGCATTAGCTGGTCTGGTTTCATTTTGAAATCGCGCAGGCTTCGCCCGAAAACCTCTCTATTTAATCCGTTTTCGCCGCGTCAGCGGAGGGCGACTGTCCCAGCGGCCTCGTGGGTCTCTTCCTCGAGAGCACCGCGACCACTGCCATGGCGACGAGGGCCACCATCGCCAGCACGCTGGACGGGAACTCTGGCGTCGTCGACGTCGCAACCTCGGTGACCAAAGCCGCTGTGCTGGTCGTGCTGGTGCTCGCGACGGTGACCGCTGGAGATGTGGTAGTCGATCTGCTGGCGCTCGCGGTCGTCGAAGATGACGTGCTTGAGGACGTGGTCGAGGTCGTGACAGCTCCAGGCGAGTATGTGAAGGTCACGACCTCCGACGCGGTCGCGCCGCTACCGCCCCAGGTCGCGTTCACCGTGAACGTGCCTGCAATCCACGCCGCGTTCCCGCCGGGGACAGATGTGTCGTTGAAGCTTCCGGTTGAGACGTTGGGGAAGACCTCGTTGATGTCCGCGAGGTTGCCTGCAGGGTTCGTCACGGTGATGATGACCGCCGTGTTCGGCCCGGGAGCCGGTGAGACGACCCCCGTTATGTGGATAGGCTGGTCGCCGGAGTACGAGGGCGCGTCGGTCTGGAGGGTCATGGTGTAGGTAGCGGCGAACGCCTGGCCGAACACCTGCGAGAGGAGGAAGACGAGCGCCAAGACACCCGGGGCACGGAGGGAGTTGCGGGCTGGGGTCAACTAGAACTTGGCCGCCGAGGCCGAGTTCGCCCCAATTTAAGATGTGCCGCCTCAGTCCCTAGTGCTTGAAAGCCCGGGTATGCGTGATGGCCATCGCCATCCCGTATTCGTCAGCCGCCTTTACGACCTCGTCGTCGCTTATCGAGCCTCCGGGCTGAATCGCGGCCGAGACGCCGGCCTTGCCGAGGAAGTCTATGTTGTCACGGAACGGGAAGAACCCATCGGAGGCGCAGACGGCGCCTTTCGCCCTCGAACCGGCGTTGTCGAGGGCGATCCTGACCGCTCCGCTCCTCTTCCTGAAGCTCGCGACGCCCAACGTCCAGAACTCCCGAAGCTTCCCGCCCTCGCCGAGGCTGCCGTCCGCGACGACTATCCCGTTGGACTGCACGCGCCTCACCACCTCCCACGTGGCGAGGAGCTTCTGGACGGTCTCATCGTCGGGCTTGGCCTTGGTCGGGAACGTGAGCTTGCTCCTCTCGAGCTTCCTTCGGTAGTCCGCCGCCTCTTGCAACAAGAGCGCGCCCTCGAGCTCCTTTAGGTCGTACCCATGGTCGGGCCTCTCGCCGGCCTCTATCATGCGTATCTTCTTCTTCTGCTTCGCCTTCAGGAGCTCCAGCGCAGCGCCGTCATAACTTGGGGCGATCAAGATCTCCGTGTACACTGACCCGTCCTCCTTGCCTTCGTTCTTCCCGATCAGGCGGGCGGCCGCTATGTCCACCGCCCGGTTCAATATCACCGTTCCCCCAAAGTCGGCCTCGGGGTCGCACGCGTGCGCCAGCGCATAGGCCCGCGCGACGGCGGGAGCGAATGCGAACCCGCTGATCTGGCCGTGTTTGACAGTCGCGGCGGTCGGAACCTCCTCGAAGCCTTCGACGATCTCGTACGCGCTGCCGATGTCGAGGTAGTTGTTGAACGAGAGCGCCTCGCCGGAGAGCTGCTTCCACCCGGTCATGCTCCGGACTCCGTCCACCGAGTATATCGCGGCCTTTTGGTCTGGGTTCTCCCCGTATCTCGCGTCTTGGAACTTTGAGGCCGAGAGCACGAACCTGCCAGGGAAGGCCTCTCCAGCGGCGAACCTCCGCCTCAGCTCGTTGTAGATCAGTGCGTCGTATGAGGCCGTCGCCGCGAAGGCTTCGACCGCCAAGGACTTCCTAAGCTCGAGGCCGACCTTCCCGCCCCTCTTCGAGAGCTCCTGGAGCACGCGGGAGTAGAGCCTTGGGGACGGGACCACCGTGACGTAGAGGTGGTTCTTGGTCGACGCCCTGACCATGGACGGTCCTCCGACGTCGATATTCTCCATGATCGTCTCTTCCGTCGCGCTGGGGTCGGTTGCGACCTTCTCGAAGGGATAGAAGTTGCACACCACCATGTCGATGGGCGAGACCCCCATCGCCTTCAGCTCGCGCATGTGCCCGGGGTCGCCCCTCTTGGCCAGTATCGCCGCGAAGAGGTTGGAGTGTAGCGTCTTCACCCGTCCGGAGAGCGCCTCAGAGAGGCCCATCGCCTCGCCCAGGCTCTTGACCTCGACGCGTGCCTCTTTGAGCGCGTTGTAGGTCCCGCCGGTCGCCAACAGGGAGATTCCAAACGACCGAAGCCCTTTCGCGAATTCTACCAGTCCGGACTTGTCGGCCACGCTGAGGATGGCCGTCTTGACCTTGATGTCATCGGTTGTCTTCGGCGCTCGCTTCATCTGTCTCTGCTTCTCCCTTGCTCGCCGCCATGGCTATTTCGCCGTATCGGTGCGTGTCCGGTTTAACAAGAACGTGCCAAATCCGATTTAAATAGACGCGGAAAATTGGCGTTATTCACGACTAAAGGTCGGACCTTCGAGGTGAGCGTGGTCATCTCCAACAAGGCGGGCGTGAGAGAGCCCGAGGGTGAGACGATACTCCACGACCTTGTGGCCAAGTCGGGATTCGAGCACGTCGAGTCGATCCGTGCCGGGAAGTACCTCCGCGTCAAGGTGGTGGCGCCCGACCCCGAGTCTGCGAAGCGGCTCGTCGAGAAGATGTGCAACGAGCTCAGGATATTCAACCCCGCCGCGCACTCTTGCGAAGTGTCCATCGGGAGGGTGCCAGGCGGATGAAGGTCGCCGTCATCCGGTTCCCGGGGAGCAACTGCGACCTCGACATCATGGCCGCCCTCAGGACCGATCAAGGGCCTTGAACCTGTCCTGGTCTGGCACGAGGACAGCGGACTGGGCAGGGGCGACTACGGCGCCGTGATTCTCCCAGGCGGGTTCTCGTTCGCCGACCGCCTAAGGGCGGGTGCTATCGCGGCCAATTCGCCTGCCATGGCGAGGGTGAAGCGCCTCGGGGAGCGCGGGGTGCCTGTGCTCGGCGTGTGCAACGGCTTTCAGATCCTTGTGGAGAGCGGGCTCCTTCCTGGGGCTTTGCTCCGGAACACGACGCTGAAGTTCGTGTGCGAGTGGACGTTCGTGCGGGTGGAGAACACGCGGACGCCCTTCACGTCGGGGCTCAAGGATGGTGAGGTGCTTAGCATGCCCATCGCGCATGGGGAGGGGAGGTATTACCTCCCGCCAGTCGAGCTCGCTCGGCTCGAGAAGGAAGGGATGGTCGCCTTCAGATATTGTGACGCGAACGGCAAGGTCACGCCCAAGAGCAACCCTACCGGGACGCTCCACAACATCGCGGGCGTATGCAACAAGGAGGGGAACGTCGTCGGGTTGATGCCGCATCCGGAGAGGGCTGCGGAGGCGCTCCTCAGCCCGCTCGGCCGCCCCGACGGCCTGCTGGTGCTGTCTTCTCTGCTGGTCAAGGCCGAGCGAGGGCGACGGGCTTGAAGGTGGAGCAGCTAGGGCTCGGGCTGACGGCCCAGGAGATAGCGACGGTGAGGAAGTCTCTCGGACGGGAGCCCAACGAGACGGAGTGGTCGATAATCGACGCGGAGTGGTCCGAGCACAGCAGCTACAAGTCGTCGCGCGGGCTGCTCAAGCTCTTCCCCACCACAGGGAAGAGGGTCGTCCTGGGCCCGGGCTACGACGCGGGTGTGGTGGACGTCGGGGACGGATACGTGGTGACCCTGCACATCGAGAGCCACAACCACCCGTCCGCGGTGGACCCCTACGGCGGCGCCTCCACGGGGATAGGCGGCGTCCTGAGGGACATCCTCTCCGTGGCGAGCAGGCCCATCGCGCTCATCGACATCCTCCGGTTCGGGCTAATCGACAAGAGCGGCCACTCTCGTTGGCTCTTCAAGAACGTGGTCAGGGGGATAGCGGACTACGGGAACTGCGTCGGCGTCCCGACCGTCGCGGGGGAGATAGAGTTCGACGACTCGTTCGAGAGGAACTGCCTCGTCGACGTCGCCTGCGTCGGCCTGGGCAAGAAGGGGGACCTCATCCTCGGGGAGGCGAAGGCGCCGGGCGACGTCCTCGTCCTGATCGGCGGGAGCACCGGGAGGGACGGGATAAAGGGGGCGACCTTCGCCTCGAAGAACCTGAAGGAGGACGCCGCGAGCGAGCGCTCCTCGGTCCAGGTCCCGGACCCGTTCATGAAGAAGCTCCTCCTCGACGCCCTGCTAGAGATAGTCTCGAGCCACGGAGAGGTGCGCGGGATGAAGGACCTCGGGGGAGGCGGCCTCTCGACCGCGCTCTCGGAGGTCGCCTCGAAGGGCGGGACCGGAGTCGACGTGGAGCTGAAGAGGGTGAGGCTTCGCGAGGACGACATGTCGCCCACCGAGATCATGATCTCAGAGTCCCAGGAGAGGATGCTCCTGGTCCTGCCTTCCGGACCCCAAGGCGGGAAGGACGTCATCTCCGTATTGGAGAAGTACGGGGTCCCACACTCAGTCATAGGGAAGGTCACCTCGTCTCCAAGGCTGGTGCTGAGGTGGGACGGAAAGGTCGTCGCCGACCTTCCGGCTTCGCTCGTCACCGACGCGCCGCTGATCGATTGGCCCTACAGGAAGCCCGATAGGCCGCGTGCTAAAGAATCAAGGACGCCCCGGGAGGAGCCCGGGATGAAGGACGCTCTTCTTTCCCTTCTCTCCTCGCCCAACATCGCGAGCAAGAGGTGGGTCTATCAGCAGTACGACCACGAGGTGGGGATAAGGACCGTGATAAAGCCTGGGCAGGCAGACGCGGCCGTGATGCGGCTCCCCAACGGCCGCTTCCTCGCCATCAAGGGCGACGGCAACAGCAGGCAGGCCTCACTCGACCCCTACCAGGGCGCCGCGGGGTGCGTGGCGGAGGCATGCAGGAACGTCGTGGCCGTCGGGGCCGAGCCGATCGCATTGGTCGACCATCTCCAGTCGGGCGACCCCTCCGACCCGGAAGTCTACTGGGCGTTCCGCGAGAACCTCAGGGGCATGGCGGACTACTGCAAGGCGTTCGGCCTCCCAGTGGTGGGTGGGAAGGTGAGCTTCTACAACGAGGACTCTGCTACGGGCCGCGCGATAAAGCCGAGCCCAATCGCCCTCGTCGTCGGCCTTGCTTCCAAGGAAGCGGACCTGAGGACGATGGCCTTCAAGCGCGTAGGGGACTCAGTGCTGGTGGTGGGCGAGACAAGGCCCGAGCTCGCCGGATCCGAGTTCTCTTCCAAGTTCCCTAGGAGCATCGGAGATGCCCAGGCATCGCCGCGGGTCGACGCCCGAGAAGACCTGAAGACTTGCCGAGCCGCACTCAAGCTCATCGACGGCGGCCTTGTAGACGCGGTCCATGACTGCTCCGGCGGAGGCATCGGCGTCGCCCTGGCGGAGATGGCCATCTCGGGAGGCCTCGGCGCGAGAATCGACATCGCCATGGCCCCGAGCAACTGCCGCCGACCTTTGGATACCGCCTTCTCTGAGTCTCACGGGAGGTTCGTCGTCTCTGGTGGAGACGGGCGCGCCATCTCGGCCTCGCTGAGAGCCGCCGGCGTGCCCCACGCGGTCGTGGGGAAGGTGGGCGGGCGCTCCCTCTCCCTCGCGGCTGGCAGCTCGCCTCTCGCGAACGTCCTAGTCTCGTCCATGAAGTCCAGGTGGGAAGGCGCGATACCGGAGCTGATGGACTAGATGGGCGCCAAGGAAGCGTGCGGGGTCTTCGGCGCCTACTCGAGCAAGGGGACAGACGTCGTCCCGAAGATACTGAAGGGCCTCGAGGCGCTCCAGCACAGGGGGCAGGAATCTTGGGGGATAGCGGTCCATGGGAAGCCCGTCTTCAAGCGGATGGGCCTGGCCTTCAACTGGATCAACTTCGCCCGGGAGCTCAGCGGGTACAAGGGGGGCTCCGGGATCGGTCACATTAGGTACTCGACGAAGGGCCGCTCCAACCTGGGTAACGCCCAGCCCATCCAGTTCGGGACCGAGTTCAGCATCGCCCACAACGGGACCATCGTGAACACCGAAGACCTCCAGAAGACCGTCCTAGCGTCCCGCGCCGGGGCCGACTGCTCCACCGACACGAAGGTCGTAGGGCACAGGCTCCTCCAAATCCTCAAGGAGGAAAACGACTGGTTCTGGGCCTTCGAGCGTCTCTCCAAGGAGGTCAAGGGCGCATACACCTTCACGCTGATCAACAAGCAGGGCGAGGTCTTCGCTGCGAGGGACCCGAGGGGCTACAGGCCCCTGTGCATCGGGCTCCACGAGAGGTCGGGGACCTACATCGCGGCTTCCGAGAGCTGCGCCCTCACCGCCGTCGAAGCGCAGTTCATCCGCGACGTGGCGCCAGGAGAGATGATACGCCTGGGCAGCCCCAAGAAGGGCTTCGAGGCCTTTCGTTTCGCGCCCAAGGTCGCGTCCGCCCACTGCTCCTTCGAGTACACCTACTTTGCCCATCCCGCGTCGGTCATAGACGGCATCAACGTCTACGAGGCGAGGAAGAACGTCGGCAAGATCCTCGCACGCCGGAGGAAGATGAAGGGGAAGGTCGTCATCCCAGTGCCGGACTCGGCACGCCCCGCCGCGCTCGGCTACTCCACGGAGAGCGGCATCCCGATGGACGAGGGGCTGATGAAGGACAGGTACCGGCGTAAGGGGAGCATGAGGAGCTTCATCGAGCCCAAGCAGGGCGGACGCGAGGAGGTTGTGAAGAGGATAATCCCGATCAAGGAGACAATCCAGCACAGGGATGTCATCGTGGTGGACGACAGCGTCGTGCGGGGAACGAGCTCGGAGATAATCGTCAACGCGCTTCGCGCGGCGGGTGCAAGGAGCATAAAGATGGCGATAACGTTCCCGCCGATCATGCACCCGTGCTACATGGGGGTGGACTTCCCCAGCAGGGAGGAGCTCCTCGCGTACAGGGTCGCGGGCGACGAGACCGACGTCGAGGCGATAAGCGCGAAGGTTGCAAAGTCGCTAGGGGTCGAGGAGCTCCACTACAACGACATAGACGGGCTCGCCGAGGCGATAGGGCTCCCGAAGGACAGCCTCTGCTTCGCCTGCATCAACGGGGACTACTCGAAGCTGGGGAAGGTCGAGCCGAAAAAAGAGACGAAGGGCTGAGCGCCATTGCCCACCTGCAACATCGGCATCCTCGTCTCGGGCAGGGGGAGCAACATGCTCGCGATTATCCGCGCCATAGAGCGGAAGGAAATCAAGGGCGCGAAGGTGACCGTGGTCGTCAGCGACAAGCGCGATGCGAAAGCCCTCGAGTCGGCGATGGCGCTCGGGATCGACGCCGTGTGGCTCGACCCCGAGGAGGCGGCCAGCAGGCTCGACTACGACTTGAGGCTCCTCGAAGTCCTAAGGGAGAAGGGGGTGACCCCGAAGGGCGGCCTCCTGCTGCTGGCCGGGTTCATGAGGCTGCTCTCGCCGGAGTTCGTCGACGCCTTCAGTGGAAAGATCATGAACATCCACCCCTCGCTCCTCCCCTCCTTCCCGGGACTGAGGGCCCAGGAGCAGGCGCTGGAGCGCGGCGTCAAGGTCTCGGGGTGCACAGTGCACTTCGTCGTCCCGGAGGTCGACTCCGGCCCCATAATCCTCCAAAGTGCGGTGAAGGTCGAGGACGGGGACACGCCGGAGAGCCTCTCGGCGAGGATCCTGAGACAGGAGCACCGCATCTACCCCCTCGCGGTCAATCTCTTCGTGCAGGGAAGGCTAAAAATTGAGGGCCGAAACGTGGTGATACGAAGGAAATGACCGCGGTCGTCATGGACGGGAAGGCGCTTGCGGCCGAGATCAAGGCCCGCCTCGCGCAAGAGGCACAGATGATGAAGGGCGCGGGAGTGGAGCCCAAGCTCGCGACAATACTGGTAGGTGACGACGCGCCCTCGAAGGTGTACGTCGCGGGCAAGCAACGCGCGGCAAAGGAGCTAGGCATCGGGGTCGAAGGGTTTCACCTTCCAGGAACGTCTCCCGCTCAGGACCTCGCCCTCCTCATACGCAGGCTCAACGCGGACAAGTCGGTGAACGGGATCATCCTGGAGCTCCCCCTCCCCTCGCACCTGGACGGGAGGCAGATGATTGACCTCATCACGCCAGAGAAAGACGTCGACGGCCTCACCGCCGTAAACATGGGGCACCTTTTCTACAACCAAGGAGTCCTGATCCCGTGCACCCCCAAGGGGATCATGGAGCTCCTCCACCACTACAAGGTCCCGCTGGCTGGGTCGAGGTGCGCGATCATCAACCGGAGCGCCCTGGTGGGGAGGCCGCTCATGCACCTGCTGCTCGCCGAGGACGCGACCGTGACCGTCTGCCACTCAAAGTCGGTGGACCTGCTGTCGCTGACCAGGCAGGCGGACGTGGTGGTGACCGCGGTCGGGCGTCGGCCCGCCTTCACGCTGAGGCGGGAGATGGTCAAGGACGGCGCGGTGGTGATCGACGTCGCGATGAACAGGCTCCACGGGAAGCTCGTCGGCGACGCGGAGTTCGAGGAGGTGGCGGAGAAGGCATCGATGATAACACCGGTACCGGGAGGAGTCGGGCCAATGACGGTCGCGATGCTGATGGAGAACACCCTCATCGCCGCCGCCCTCCAGAGCGGGCTGAAGGACGCGGGGGCGCCTAGGTGATTGATGAGCGACGGCCGCCGAGGCGGCGTGGCGACGGCCAGGGAGCGGAAACAGGAGCTCAGGGCCGCCGCCCTCCGAAAGAGGAGGTCGATAGACCCCGAGGAGCTCGCCGCGCTGAGCTCACTCGTCGAGGCCAACGTGCTCTCGTTGGAGGAATACAAGCGCGCCGGCCTCCTGATCTCGTACTGCGCGAAGGGCGACGAGGTCCAGACACGACCCCTCATCGAGAGGGCGCTCTCGGACGGGAAGCGGGTGGCGGTGGTCCTCACCGACGTCTCGTCGAGGGCGTTGAGCTTTTCGGAAATAACCTCCTTCGAGGACGACCTCGCTCCGGGCACATTCGGGATTCTCGAGCCCAAGCCCGGACACGTTCGCCCGGTGTCCATCACTCAGGCAGACCTCGTACTCGTGCCTCTCGTCGCGTGGGACGAGAAGGGGCATCGGCTGGGCTACGGCGCGGGGTACTTCGACCGCGCCCTGGCGGGGGCGGGGAAGATAACGAAGGTCGGCCTAGCCCTCGAGTCGCAGCGACTCCCGCAGGTACCCGAGTCGAGGCACGACGTCCCGCTGGACATAGTTGTCACTGAGAGGCGGGTCGTCAGGCCGGTCAGGTGACGAATCTGGACAAGAAAGCATTCAAAAACAGAGAAAGACGGAGCCGGTAGCGAGAGAATGGCAGACAGCGTCAAGGTTGCGATAGTCGCAGGGAGCAAGAGCGACCAGCCGGTCGTCGACGATGCGGTGAAGGTGCTGACGGAGCTCGGGGTCCCGCACGAGGTCCAGTTCCTCTCGGCGCACCGGAACCCAGAAGGGCTGCGCAAGTACCTCGCAGGCTCCAGGGCGGACGTCTACATCGCTATCGCGGGCCTCGCGGCGCACCTGCCGGGGGTCATCGCCTCGACGACCCTCAAGCCGGTCATCGGGGTCCCTGTGAACGCGAAGCTGAACGGCCTAGACTCCCTCCTGTCGATCGTGCAGATGCCCCCGGGAGTCCCGGTGGGCTGCGTCGGGATCGACAACGCCAGAAACGCGGGCATCCTCGCCGCGGAGATCGTCGCCCTCAGCGACCCGAAGGTGAAGGAGCGCCTCGAGAAGATGAGGGAGGCATGGCGCTGAGGGGCAGGGTCCAGAAGCCGCGCGCCATACTAGAGTGGTCGGCGTAGCCCCGTCGCGGCGAGCTCGTGCGCGCCGCCTCACCCTGGCTTCAATCGCCTCAATAGCAGGAGCTCGTACGCGAGGATCGGCCGCAACAGCTTCCCGAAGACCCCTAGCCCCTCGAAGGCCGCCCCGAGCCTCTCGACGTCGGCGGCGTCGATCGCCCTGAGCAGCGGGGCGGATGTGAAATAGACAAGGAGGAAAACCAGCGCATCGGCCAGCAGGGCGAGGATGCTGGGAAGAGCCAGGGAAGACACCAGCAACATCGCGAGGTAACCCAGGGCCGACGCGCCGAAGATGGCCCCGATCGACCTCAGGTCGACCGTCGCTCTCAGATATCGTGAAGCGAAGTAAAGGCTGGCGACTGCGGAGAACGCATTGGAGATGAGCTGGGCGTAGATCAGCCCGTCGACGCCCAGGTTGAGCGCGCTACCCAGAAGGGGCGCGCCGAAGAAAAGGATTCCCGCTCCCACGCCGCCGACGGCCAGGGACAGCCGCGTCTTCCCGATCCCGTTGAAGAAGGCGGTCGTGACCGTAAACCCGATGACCAGCGGGACGTCTGACAGCGCGAGGAGCACAAGGTAGGGGCTGGCCGCAGAAAACGCCGAGCCGTAGAGAATCTTCAAGATCAGGCCAGAGCCACCCGCGATGAAGAGGATGATCGGGGCCATCATGTACGCGACGTATTTCGTGGCATGGCGAAATGCCGATCCGGTGTCGGCGCCCGTCCCGTCAAGGCTCGAGAAGGCGAGGAAGAGCGCCAGCGTTATCGCCGATAGAGCGAGCGTGTAGGCGGAAGTGATGTTGTTCGCGGCCTGGTAGTATCCCACGACGGCATCGACGTCTATCGCTGCGACGAGTATTGTCACATAGTACGTCGCCAGGCCTATCAGAACGCCCCCCGCGTAGATAGGAAGGCCATAGGAGACCATCTCCCTCACGTCCGAGAGGAACCTGCCCACGCCGTCGTTTCCCGCGGCCATTCGAAGCGTGAGGGCGTAGAACGCGAGGCCGGTGACCCCTCCCGCGAGCAGATATCCTACGGTGTAACCAGTGAGCGCGCCGTAGACGCCGAACCCTGAGACGACCAGTACGGGCGCGACGGACAGCCGCAGCGCTGCCTGCAGCACCGAGGCGAAGCTGGCGAGGCCCATCGAGTTCCAGCCGACGAGCCCGGCGATAGACGCTTGGAGGGCGGTCTGGGCCAAGACCGAGATCGAGACGTATCGGACAAGGAGGGCGAGCCCTTCCCTGTGCAGGACCACCGATGAGAGAAATCCGGAGGTCGCGAAGCAAACCACGGAGAGCGCCACCCCGAAAAGCATCAGAAAGATCATGCTGTTGGCTGAGAACCTCTTTGCGACGCCCGGCTCCCCGCGGGCGATGTAGAAGGCCGAAAAGCGGGTTATCGCCGAGGCGACTCCGAGGCCTACGAAGAGCTGAAAGATCTGCGGTATCAGGAGGACGAGGGTGTACGAACCGTACGACGCAGGCCCTAGAAGCCTCGCGACGATTATCGACGAGACCGCGAGAAAGACAGTCGAGACGAAATTCCCCAAGAAGAGGACCACGCTCCCCCTGGTGGACCTCTGAGCAATCTCAGTCCCAGACAGGTTGCGAACCGCCTCGAGCTTGGAGTGCGAGGCGCGCCCGCTCGCGAATTCCAAGTCACGGCCTTTCGACGATGGCGTCGCGACCTTTGACGTCAGGAGAAGCGACCTTCACGGAGGGTTGCGATGGGTCTCTCACGTGCCTCTACGCCGGCGTCTTCCTCGCGCGCAGTCGGTGTATCGCGCGTGGCGCTGGCCTTTGTCTGGCCGCCCGAAATGAGGTCAGGAAATCCGCTCCGCCTCAGCCTGGAGACAATCCTGTGCGTGGTGTCGTAGTGCATGCCAAGCGAGTTCGAGACCGAGCGGATCGACCTCCCCCGCTGGAGCGAGGCCGCCAAGAACCACACCCTCAGAGGCAGCCTCGAGTTCTCGAAGATGGTGCCCGTCTTGTCGTTGAATATCCGGCCGCAGCTCTTGCACCTGTATCGCTGGTAGAACGTCTGGTGCCTCCCGGTCCTTATGACCCTGGCCGAGGAACAGTGAGCGCACGCGACCGCCCCAGGCCACCTGATCGCCCTGAGGATCTGGACGCATTCCTGTTCGTTGAGCTGCCTCGCACGCCCATATCCGATCCTCGGAACCGTAGCGTTCGGAGCCTTCGCCGGGCTATCCACGCACGGAGATTGGGCTCTTAGATTATAGCTACCATGAACCCTATTTTAATAATCGATATATAGGTTTGAGCTTCTACATGAAATCCTATGAATCGTCTCATGCATGTGCTAAAGAACGAGCCCTGTATGAGATTAATCCTCCCCGATAGGCGCGCTTTGCGGGATGCCGATGCCCTGTCAAACTGCGATCACAGTGCGAGCTCGGTGCGCATGCCAGGTCGCTCGGGCGGGGATCTTCTACATTGAGCGCCACGGCAGCGCCGGAACAGTCCACCCTGGCGGAAGGGCGTTCCCAGCAGGAAGATTCGACGGAGAATGCGTTTCTCCGGTTGCAGCAGAGGAATGGTTTCGTCACTCCGGACCAGGTGACCGTCGTGATCCCGGTGCTCAATGAACGCGAAGCGATTGGAAAAGTCCTCGACGATTTGAAGAGCGAGGGGTTCGAGCACCTTCTCGTCGTGGATGGATATTCCAACGACGGGACTCCCGAGATCGCTGCGTCGAAGGGGGCGCTCGTCCTGCAGCAGCACGGCGCCGGAAAGGCCGGGGCGCTCGCAACGGCCATCGGCGTCATCGCCACCCCCTACCTGGTCGTGATGGACGGAGACGACACCTACAAGGCCACGGACATCAGCCGGCTGCTACCTCAGGCCACCGACTACGACGAGGTGATCGGCGCGAGGACGGGAGGAAGGGAGAACATTCCGCTTGTCAACAGGGTCGGCAACTGGGTAATCAGCAAGTCGTTCAAGCTGCTGTTCGGCGAGCCGATCACGGACGTGCTGTCGGGGATGTATCTGCTAAGAACGGAGACTGTCAAGGAGATCCCGATCACCTCCACGTCGTTCGACATCGAGGTCGAGATAGCAGGCTCGATCGCCTCCATCGGCAGAATAACGCAGGTCCCGATAACCTACGGAGAGAGGCTCGGCACGCAGAAGCTCCGCTCGAGAGACGGAGGCAGGATCGTGACCACCCTCTTCTGGATGGCCTACTACTACAACCCCCTCCTCCTGTTCGGCGGATTGGTCTCCCTCTGCGCGGTCCCCGCCGCGGGAGTCTTGTCATGGGTGCTGTACGAGAAGCTGGCGCTCGGCGTTTGGCACAGCGGCTACGCGCTGCTCGGCGTGATGCTCCTCCTTGTGGCCACTCAGGGTGCCGCCGTTTCGCTAGGCTCGCTCCTCACCAAGAGATCGGAGCAGAGGATAATGATTGGGCTAAGAAGGCTCAAGCAGGGCAACTAGTCCGTCACAGCTCTCAGCCCCATCCGCGTAGCGTCGATCAAAGTTGAAACCCTTCTGCCTGGTGCTCGCCAGGGACGCGAAGCAAGTCCGGGCAAAAATGCTCGAGGTCGAGAGCATCGGACTCCCGTTCACCGTCATATGCGGGGAGAGCTTCGACGACCCGCGCGTCGTCCATCGGCCCCCCGTCGGGAAGTGGGACGCAATCAATTATGGCTACGCCTGCATCCCGAGGGAGGCAGACGTCGTGGTCCTCAACGACGTGGATGCAGAGATCCACGGCCTGGAGAACATGTTCTCGTCTCTCTCGGGGGGCTCCGACTTCGTCTACGCCGCCGTGAGGCCGTCCGGAGGTCCGCAACCAAAGTTCTACGCAATCGCAAATCCCCTCAACAGAGCGATGAACATCTTCGCGATGGGGGAGCTCGTGGTGGTCCGCAAGACGCTGCTCGACAAGCTGATGCCGATACCGCCCTGCCTCGCGGAGGACACCTACCTTCTCTTCAAGGCCATGGAGCTCCACTACAAAGTCGAATTCTGCCAGGACGCCTACGTGAACACATTCCGAACTTCCTCCTTGGCGGAGGAGGTCCTGTACAAGGAGCGGACTACCTTGGGCATCCTACAAGCTCTCGACTACACCAGGCCGCCTCCCTGGATAAGGCTGTTCTACCGTTCGCTGCCTGCCCTCGCGGCGATGCTGATGCTCGCCGGGGACGAGGGACGCGCCTGGGGGAGGGGGATTACGCGCGCGATCAGACTGCACATCGAGGGGTCAAACAGAACCCGATTCTAGGGTGAGAGAACCATACGAGAAACTGAGACAGGAAGGACCACTTTGAAGCCGACCTTGAAGATCGCCCAGGTATGTCCAACATACTATCCGAGCATAGGCGGGGTCGAAAGTCACGTTCGGGCCCTCAGCGAGAGGCTGGTCAGGCAAGGCTTCGAGGTAGAAGTCCTCACGACCGATTCAACCGGGAACCTTCCCAAGCGAGAGACGATAAACAGCGTGAGGGTCCTTCGATTCAAATCGTGGGCACCGAGCAACGCCTACCACTTCTCTCGGGAGCTGAAGGTCTACCTAGGACGGCATTCGCCGCAATACGACGTCGTCCATGCGCACAGCTACCACGCCCTGCCCGCATTGTACGCTTCTCAGTCCAAAGGGGTGAACAAGTTTGTCTTCACGCCCCACTACCATGGGACAGGTCACACCCTGTTCAGGAGTCTCATGCACGTCGCCTGGAGGCACTACGCCAAGCAGATCTTCAAGAAATCAGACCGTATCGTGTCCGTCTCGAATTTTGAACGAGAACTCCTCATCAAGAACTTCGGCCTAGAGGCGAAGAAAGTCGTCCTCGTCCCGGATGGGCTAGACATGCGAGAGTTTGAGCCTGCTGATGGCGAGAAGTCGGCCAGGACTGAAAGCACCCATGCGATCCTTTGCGTTTCTCGGCTTGAGGAGTACAAGGGAATCCAATACCTACTGAGGTGCCTTGCTCGGCTGCCAGGAAGCTTCACGTTGGAGGTCGTGGGCGGCGGTCCATACAAGAGGAAATTGGAGCGCGAAGCTTTCGAACTTGGAGTGTCAGGCAGGGTCCGGTTCCTTGAAGGGCTCGGCAGGGAAGAGCTTCTGGGCAGGTACCGAAAGGCGGGTGTGTTCGTCCTTCTGTCGAAGTACGAAGCCTTCGGCATCGTGGTCGCCGAGGCCTTGGCTTCTGGGCGACCGTGCATCGTGTCCAGAACATCCGCGCTCGCGGAGTGGATAGACAACGAAACGTGCTTCGGAATAGACTATCCGATTGATTTGCAGAAGCTGTCAGACCTTGTCACCAAAGTCGCGGGACTGCGCCCGATCAGGCGGGATGGAATAATGGACTGGAACGAGGTGGCTGACAGGATGGGGCAGCTATACAACGCTTTGGCTCTCACGGATTAGCCTTCAGGGAGCGCACGACTCATCTCGACCTATGGGGAGCATACCCGATGCGAGGAGTTCAGAGGGGACGGCCTCGATGGAATTTTTCCCGGCGTGCTACTTGCCGACGATGATGATTGGACCGTCCGTGTAATACAGTCCGGCCGTGGACGACAGCCTGAATTGCTGGCCGTAGGGGGACGAAAGCGGGCTGGTGAGAAGATATTGGGAGGATGAATTTGTCGGGTTCACAAAAAGGACTCCAGAATCTCCAAGCTGACTTGTGCTCAGAGTACCCGTCCCGAAGCTGTTCGCATAGACTCCCGCTGCCTGCTCGAAGGTCGGAGCCATTCTTGGGTCGGCTGTAGAACTGATGGGTCCAGTCGGGATCAGCGGGGTAATCTGGAATGTCGTGGTGACTAGGACGCAGACGCTCACCGCGACGAAGAATACGTAGCGGTATCTTCGAATCTGGCTTCTCCCGAACGCCCGATTCGCCTCAAATCTCGCGTGCACCGCGGCGAGTATCGTCACAGGGAGCGCCAAGTAAAGGACGTACTCGTAAAGCGCTCCCACGTATGTGGGTTGGGCTGTGACGATGTTCGATAGTCTGAGCGCGACCCCTATCACGAGGATGGTCGTCGGGAGCACCAGACTGGTGAGCCTCCAACCCTGCCTGAGGGAGTAGCCGAGGAGCAGGATTGGTAGGACGCCGAACATCGTGAGGAAGGCAATCCCAGATCCGACCGTCTGGAACAGAGGCAGCGACAGATAGCTCAGATGCGTAGACACCTGCAGGTTGAATGATAGCAGGTCTGACAACTGTAACTGAAGCACCGGCAGGTAAGAACCGTAATACAGATCTCCCGCAAAGCCAATGGCCGCTTCGTAGGACAGGAGCATTATCCCCGACAGCAACACCCATCTGAGATAGTACACCCTGTCTCTTCTCAACAGGCCGGCGTGCACGGCCAAGGCGAGGACCGAAGCGAGAAACGCTACACCGTCGTCGCCCAGCAGCATCGATGCCAGCAGAAGAAGCGCGACCAGAGAGACAGAATGGTTCCGGATGGAATTTCCTCGTATGGACCGCAAGAGACAAAGGAAGACCAAAAGCTCCCACAGACCTATGCTGCTGAACCAGAGCGAAGAAGTCTCGGCCGTTCCGACCAAATATAGCAGGGCTAGGCTGCCGAGCCCCAACCAACTAAGATACCACTCCGCGCTTGGGGCGTTCCTCAACCACGACACCGCTACCGCCGCCAGGAGGATGAAAGTTATCGCTGCGGGCGACACGAACTCGACGAGAACCGGAGAAGGGACGAATAGAAAGAACATCCTCGCGAACACATACGACAAGGGGAAGAAACTGTGAATCGACCCGGGATTGAAGAAGACCAGAGTTTGGGTCGTGGCGACGTAGCGCACCTCGTGGTTGAACAAGAGCACCAGCGTCGAGTTGGGATACGCCAATCGCCAGGGGATGCCTCTGATGAGAAACGGGACTGATATCAGGAAAGCAATGGTTGCCGGTACGTACTTGTTCATTTTTCTGACTCTGGTCCCAAAAGCTGTGCGGCCATTGGCAATCTGAAAGCGTTTCTACAACTGGATCGTCTCAATCCAATCGCTTCTTGGTATTGACGAGGAATATCTGGAAGCTATCTGGAATCAAACCTGCCATTAGTTTCGTGACAAGTTCGTCTATCCGGATTTCCCTAACGTCCCTCGCGCTTCCTATTAGAGGAATGTCAAGATGTCGCGGAATGTAGTATTTGATTGCATATCCAATATCCTGTAGGCTCCTGAGGAAATCACACGTTTGGTCGAGGCCTAGCAGACCTTCATGAACCTCCATCAAGAGGATTGGACCGTATCTTTCAATGGTCTGAAGTCCTCCACGAAATATCTCTCCTTCGTGACCTTCAACGTCCATCCTCAAAAAGTCAAGTCTATTCAGATTATGTTGGGCTGCAAAGGAATCTAGAGTCATTGTAGGCACATCTATCACTACCCCGCCAGGAGGAGATTCTGACGCGTTAACGATCTTTGAGAGGTTGGATTTTTCGGCCATTAGCAGGCGAGCGCGACCATCGTAACTGCTTAAAGCAAAGTTGTATGATTCCAAATCACCAAATCCGTTCTGAATAAGATTCTTCTTCAAATAAGAGAACGTAAGTGGAGAAGGCTCAATAGTTATGACCCTTCCTTCCTTTCCAACTATTTTTTGTTCAAGAAGCGCATAGTAACCAATGTTTGAACCGATGTCGAGGCAGGTCATTCCTCTTTTGAGTTCTTGTTTCAGCAAATTGGTCGTAAGAGGTTCATGAGTCTTCCAAATCGCTAATTCACTTGAGATGCCTCTGTCTCCTGGCATGGTTGATAATCTGTAGCCATTGACCTCCATGACACGCTCAACTTTCAAATTCAGTCGGGAGAGTCTTAACTTTTGATAAAAGGAGTATATCATGAATTTTAGTGTTTTGATTGGCCCATAGTATTTGTAATAGTAGGACAAGTGACTATAGGACCGAGGGAGAGGCGTCGTTCCACCGTTACGGAGCGGAGGAGAGGTGGATTCCAACTTACCGCCCTCCCGACCTTCGGGTACCATCGATGATTCCTCCCGCCTGAGTGCCTGTCCTCGGATGACACTTGGTTCCGACGTTCTTGCCGTTATTATGCCAACTTACGTAGAATACTGGGATTCGAGGCGAGAGGACCGTGCTAAGCGTCCAAGAAGACCGCGCAAGACGATTGCAATTACGCGGTGGTCCATTATGGGGAGACATGATTTGCCATCTAGCTGATTAGTGGTTTGTAAGATTGATTCAAGATTCCTTTGTAATCAAAGTCTCTCGCTTTGACAGCAGCTCTCTCGCATATTTCACTTGTGTTGATTTCGTGCAGACCCTCGAGAATAGAATGGAGCGTTTCTTCATCTTTGAAAAGAAATCCGTCTCGTCCGTGGGTAATGTACTTGTTCATTGGATAAATATCGCTTGCTATGACTGTCTTTCCCGCCGCCATAGCTTCAAGGACTCCAATGGCACCTGTCTCGAATCTACTTGGGTTAATTACGACGTCAACCATACCATAGAATTTATGCGGTGGAGCTACTTCACCAAGATACTTGAAGTGTCTCTCTCCGAGTCTGTTTCGTAATTCAACCAAGATTCCTTGGCCATAGGCCATTTGCTCTGTCTCTATTCGGCCAGCCAAGAGAAAAACAAAATCCGATTCTTCCCTTGAAAGTCTATCAAGGGGTTCGATTAGCCTGTCCACACCTTTTATTCTATCTAAACGTGAAATACATCCAAGTCTGATTGTTTCATTTCTTCTGGTCAAAGCCAAGGGGCGAAACGAATCGTAATCAATCATGGGTGGTAGGAGAACAATCTTTTCGTTGCGTATCCCTAAGAGCTTCAGTGATTCAATCTCGTCAGTCGTATATGCCGTAAAATAGTCGAAGCTCCGGTCATAGAACCTCAACAAGCCCCTAAGCGGCATAGAAGCATGGATTTGCCCGAATATGGTTTTGTAGCCGTTGACTTCTGAGACCGGCGGACCAATTTCAGTTCTCAAAATTTTCTTCGCCCTCATTGCTCCAGTGCCAAGAATAGATGAAAAAGTTAGGAAGGTGAAACTGTGAACTACGTCAAATTGCCCAATGATCATTCGTTCCGTTACGTCGATGTCAGGGAAGTAAATTGGAACGCTGACGTGGGGGCCCTTCACTCTTGCTACTATTGGCCTTCGTTGCACTTCTAATCCAGGGAAGTAATTTGCATCAAATCTGTCGGACACGCTCTTTGTCGTCACAATGCTTACTCTATTTCCCAGAGTGCCAGAATACCTCATGATGTAATTTTGATCTCGTGGGTAATTGGCCTCTAATTTGTCGATTATGTATAAAATGTTCATCTTGACGATTCACCGCAATCTAGCATTGACAACTACTTCAGACTCGGTTGGACCCTCTCGTGGCTAGAATTTCCACCGAAATCATCGTTGTTACAGTTGGGACGGCGCGCTTCTATAAGCGGTCCGAAGCCCCTCTATAGAATGACAATACCTGAAGGTTATACCTTCGCCTCTATGGAAAGAGAGCACCAGATGGTTATACCTCGGGCTGATGCTGGAGGAGGCGGCGAGCTGTTCAGCGGACGTCACGTCGGTTGGTGCGACAGGACATACCGCGACACGTCGCTTGGATCCCCGCTGTAACACTGGATGTTGGACGCGCGCAGCGCCCTTACGGCCCTCTGTTGCCTCTGGTACGCGACGCAGCCGGCCCTTTCGTCAGCTGCTGAGACCCACGGCGCGCACGGGTCCGCAACGACGATGTCGACGTCCCTGAGGCGTCTCGCCTTCCAGGCCAGCTCGAGCAGCGGCTCGACTCTCCCGAACAGCCCGCTCACGTAGACGACGTTCCGTGCGTCCCCCTCGCGGACGAATTCGAGTATTCGCTGCCAAGCGTCTGCCCGCCCGACCTCCGTCCTGATCTCGGTCGCCCTGATCCGAGGGATCTCAACCACGGGACTCTGACCGCGCTCCGTGGCCAGCGCCGAGACCATCGCGGCCGCCAGGCGGGTCGGGACGAGCTCCTCGAGTGCAGCCGAGTCCAAGTGCGCGAATCTCAGAGCAGCCCTCAGAGCAGCCGCGAGCGACTTTCTTGGGTCGTCTACTTCAGTGACCTGGGTGACCTTCTCTCCCTCGTGGACCAGAATCGCAAACCTGACTCCGGCCGCCGCCAAGCTGTTGGCGAGGGCAAGGAACGTCGAGGCGAGCCTGTCCACGTCGAAGAAGTCGGGCGACATCGCGTCCAAGACAAGCAGGTAGGTCACGCCGGTCTCCCGCATTTTTTCGTTCACTATGAGCTCGCTGCGCCTCGCCGAAGCCTTCCAGTTGACGCTGCGGTAATCGTCCCCTCTCTGGTACTCCCTCATCTCGTAGAACTCGGTCCCGACGCCGGGGAAGTCGATAGGAGTGCCGCCGAACCCCCACTTTCCGAATAGGTTGATGCTGGCAGCTGCGACCGAGACGACGCGCGGATACACCGAATACCTAGCCTTGAAGGCGACGGCCCCGTTGGATGTCGCCAGCCCTAGAGGGCCGACGACCTCGATGCCGACGGATTCCACCTGATAGTCGCCCGCGTAAGGAGACTTGAACCTGAACTTCAACTGCGAATCGCCGCTGCCCCTGGCTATCGAAGAGGGCTCGATCGACAGAAACCGGATCCCCGGCTCGAGGCCGACCCTTCCGCCCGCCTTCACCAGCCTCACTTGTTCGACTGACTCTTCGCCCGGATAGAGGACCACCCCCCTCTTCCCAGCCTGGGCCGCGTCCTTCGTCCGTACGAACGCGTAGCGATTCTCGGGCTTGCGGGCGACCGCCTTGACCCAGACGACATCGTAGGTGACGAGGATGAGCACCAGTAGGAGCGCGACCTCGACCAGATAGTCCTCAAAGAGCGCAGATGCCAAGACGAGCGAAAAGGCGGCGGACAGGACCGCCGCCCCCCTGCGTGTCAGCTTCAACTTTGCTTCGGCACCGGCACCTTCTCCAACGCCCCTTCCACGACGCCGTGAGGCGTGACCTCGTCGGCGACTGCCTCCGAGGTCAAGAATACCCTGTGGTAGAAGACGTACGGGGCGAGGAACTTCACGTCGTCCGGGAGCACGTGGTCTCTGCCTTCGATTACTGCCAAGGCGCGCGCTCCCTTGAGGAGCGCAATGGCCGCCCTCGTGCTGGGCTGGACCCTGAGCGTCGGCGACTTCCTCAGCTCGGTGACCAGCGAGATGATGTACTTCATAGCTGGGCTGGAGACATACACGCTCTTGGTTGCCTCAACCGCCCGCAGAACGTCGCTAGAAGACATGACCTCGGCGCATTCTTTGCTCTCGATCGCGTCGATGGAGCCGATGATCTTCAGCTCGTTATCAAAGGAAGGATAGCCCAGAAGCGTGGAAAAGGCGAACCTGTCGGCCTGCACCTCGCTCAGGGGGTATGTCCCCGGGCTGCCGAACGGGACTTGTGTGGCCAAGACGATGAACGGCTCGTCAAACCTCATCGTTTGGCCTTCGAGGCTGACCTGTCTTTCCTGCATCGCCTCCAGGAGCCCTGCCTGGGCCTTCGGGGTCGCCCTGTTGAGCTCGTCCACGAGGATGACGTTCCCGAATATCGGTCCCCTTCGGAACTCGAAGCTGGCGTTCCTCTGGTCGAAGACGTAGGTGCCGAGGATGTCCGCGGGGAGGGTGTCGGGGGTCATCTGGATTCTATGGAACTCTGCCCCTATAGTCTCGGAGAAGGCCTTCGCTAGGGTCGTCTTCCCGAGGCCAGGGTTGCCCTCCAGCAGGATGTGTCCCTGGCTCAGCAGCGAGACGACCATCAGCTTGATGGCGTCCTCTCGCCCGATTACTTTCTTCGAGATTTCTTCGATGAACCGGTCACTCAGGCTTCCCGGCATATTTTTCTCGGTCCTTCTTTACGCGGTCCAGAACTTCACTGTTAAAGCTTGTTAAGCTCTCTTCCGTTTTTCGGGGCCTCTTTGTCCGCTTTTCCCCAAAGTCAGGCACAAGCGCGATGCCAGCGGCTATGAGCCCCGCGGTGAGGATGTATCTCGCTGGCGAACCTGAAACGCCCTCGTAGACCTGAGCGAAAAGACCCTTCAGCTGAGCCGTCGAGCTGGTGAGAGGGCTGGTAGTCCAATGGGAAGCGTCAATCACCACCGTCGAGTTCCCGAACAGGTTGTTCAGCATCAGCCGGTTGTTCGCGACGTTCCAACCAGAGTTCGTGAGGAATTGGGAATCGCCGATGACGACTATGGTCCCGTTTCCCATCTTCTCGGCCGCAGCGATGACAAACTGCCCCTGCGATATCGTCGGAGGCGCAGCGCCAAGGGCCGGAAGGACCGACTGCTCGGCCGTCCTGTTCACGTCGAGGCTGATCGGACTTGTCACCGCGACCACGCCTTCGGCCGTCAGGCCGAGGCCCAATGGGCTGGGTTCGTTCAGCGCTATCTCTTGAACCCCGCGCAGGAACGGGAAGGCCGCGGCCTCGCCTGGGACAACCAGCGCAATTGGAAGCTCCTGTGCCTTCCAGTTGTAGATGGGGTCGTTGACCGCGAGTTGGTCCTCGATGACTATCCCTGTGCCCAGCCCCTGGAGCAGGCCGTTGGCGAACCCGGAGCTGTCGGCAACCAGGAGGGTCCCGCCGCTCGAGACGTATCGGGCCACCGCCTTGATGTCATCGGGGCTGAAGCTCGTGGTCGGCTGGACCTCGACCAGGACGGTCCTGCCGCTCGGCAATGAGGAGAGCGAGTTGACGAAGGTCACGCTGTAGGCAGATGAAACCCCCTCTATCCCGTCCCATCCGTAGTTGTTGGGGCTGTAGGGGACCGCGTCCGGCGCGTAGGCAACGAGCAGAACGAATGCGAGGAACGCGAACGCTCCCGCGGCGACCGCCGAGCGCGCGAAATTTCGCCTGCTGACGTTCATGCTCTCCAAACCTCCTCGAGGGTGGCGAGGTGGCTCTTGGCTTCCTCGACGCGGCTCGGGTCGAACCTCTCCGAATAGAGGAAGTCCTCCACGGTCAGCATGAGGCCCGAGAAGGCCTCTGAACCCGTCGAGGCCTCCCTTCTAGATATCTCCTGCGCCATCTCTCTGATGGTGCTGCTCTCTTCGAACCTCAGCCCGAATCGGCCGCTGGCGAGCGAAATGGCCCTCTTGTAGCAGGCTAGAATCTCCGGGACCGGCCCTCCACCGGCTCCCGAGGCTTGTGGCGGCTCTTGGGCCGCCTCTGGATGTTCTTTGTGCGTTGTCTCGGCCTCTTGCATCTTGGCGCTCTTCTTGAACGCGCGCACCTGGTTCGCTTCGAACGTCACGAGGCCCGCGAACATGAGCGGTACTACGATGATGAGAGGGTTCAGGACTCCCAACTGGGTGCTCGCGGACGCGGAGCCGATGTACGGCTCCGGAGGAAGCGCGGTGACTGTCACTTGCGAGTCAAAGAGGAACTCGAAGGACGAGACCTGAAAATCCAGTCTGAACCGGCCTGAGGAATCCGTGACCCCGCTGGACGCCCCCCACGGCGTGTTGACGGTGACCAGCGCGTTCGAGATGGCGGTTCCGTTGGCCCCGGCTCTTCCCGATACCTCCGTCGAGAGCCCGGCGAACGACAGCGAGGGCGCGCTCACGCTCAGGATGAGCGGCTCCCGGACGACCTCGATTGGGGTGAAGTTGGTCGAGGGTCCGAAGACGCCCTGGGGTGCGAAGGCCGCGTAAACGTCGTGAATCCCGTCGGTGGCGTTCGCCGGCACTGTGAAGCCCGCATCGAACGTCCCCTTCGAATTGGTCGTGGTCAGCTCGGACGCGCTGATGAACGTGACCATCACCGGCGCTCCGGGCAGAGAGACGCCCGCTCCGGTCGTGAGGTTGCCCTGAACCTCGAAGCCGAAGGTGGGCATGTACGCAGGCGGGTCGCTCAGGGCGATCTTCGTGGAATCGAACAGGACGGTGAAGTTGAGGGCGTTTGACTGCGCGCCGCCGAAGTTGATCGTCGCGTTGGGGGCGACTACGGCCTGGACGACCGCGAATGGCTTGTACACGAAGGGGATGTTGATCTGCCCATCGGCGTTGCCCCCGCCGTCCATGGTCATGTTGCCGAAGTAGTTCCCGTCTAGATAGAGCAGGACGGTCTGGTTCCCCACTCCTGCCCCGTCCTGGGTCAACGTCCCGCTCAAGACCGCCGGGCCTCCGGTCTCGATCGATGTCTGCGGCGACGATATCGTCAGGTTGGCCGAGCCCAGGGGAAGCTCGCTTCGAAGTAGATCGCACTGCGCTAGAAGGCCGGCAATTGCGCCTTCGGTCAGCGCCTCTCCCGCCGAATAGATTTCCGTCGGGACGGAGAGCGCGGACAAACGGGGGGTCTGCGTCCCGCTAAAGTCCGAAAGGCTCTGCCCCGCGGAGGCCTCGTTCGCGCAGCCCTGGTTTACGAGCGCGCTGGCGTTCACGTACTCCTTTGCCCCTATCGCGAGCTTGGTTTCGTCGAAGAGGGTTGATGCCTTCGGGATGGTGGCGTTCATGCTCGCGACATCGCCTATGGCCGCGAGCGCCGGCTCGTCGACGCTTGGCGGGATGTTAACGGAATGGAACGTGCTTATCAGGAGCGAGACATTCGAGAACCGGCCCTTCCCCAGGTCGGTCAGGGTCGCGTTGTAATACAGGGCGAGGGCGTTCAGGTCCGAATACCGGACGACCAGATTGGGGTCGAGGTTGTTGCTCCAGCTCGGAGGCACAGCGGTGGTCGTGATGGAGCCGCCCAGCGTGATGACGATCAAGATGGCGCCTATGACAGCCGACTCCGCGATCAGCTGTCTGGACTTTCTCACGGGGGCCTCGCCTCGGGGACGCGCGCCGCCCCCAACCAGAGGAAGAGGACGAAGAGCGCGAGGAGCGCGAGCCCCAGGACGTCCAGCCTCAGCCTCATCTTCGGGTTGAGCACCAGCCTGAGGGCGAAGTACTCCAGGGTGTACG
The DNA here is from genome assembly GCA_963820505.1 of uncultured Nitrososphaerota archaeon. GTDB lineage: Archaea > Thermoproteota > Nitrososphaeria > Nitrososphaerales > Gagatemarchaeaceae > Gagatemarchaeum. The sequence continues at coordinate 484,178 of CAWFZY010000005.1, forward strand.
CGCTGACGAACAGTCCGAAGTCATTAGTGTTCAGGAAGGTGAAGACGGTGAACGGTATCATCGCCGCCGAGGCGTATGTCAGAACAAACCGCTGTCGGGAATCCAATCATGCCGCCCCGAGCGTCTGGAGTGTGAGCCTGATGAAGGCGGGGTCGAACCTCTCCTCGACTATCTTCACGGGGCCTCCCCTGGCCACGGCGGAGACGCAGCACGCGACGCAGCTGACCGGGCTGCCGAGCGAGTCCCTGAAGTATGGTGAATCAGAGCTGAGGCTCGGCTTTGTTATCTGTATCTTCGCCACCTTTCCGTCCTCCTCTTCGGTCGCGAGCACCCCTCCGGCAAGGTCGGAGTAGTCTACCAGCACCGACCTGAGCGCGTCCTCGAGGTCCGTCCCCCTCTCCACCTTGGCCAGCCTGACGATCTCGTTCCCCGGCGGGACCACCAAGAGCCCCCTCATCCCCTTGTGGTTGACGATGAACCGCCTCGGCGCCCTGTCCAGCTCCTGCAGGTCTCGGGCGTTCAGGCCTCTCTCCGACTCCGACAGGGGCACGAACGCCCGCACCTCGCCGTCCTCCATCTGCATGAAGTATGCCTTGTTCCTGAGCGCGGACTCCTCGAGGATGATCTCCACGTTGCGTATCGAGTCCTTCAGCAGCGCCTTGAACGCGTCCTGAGGCACGGGCTCCGGCACAATCAAGACGGCCAGTGCGCCGACGATCAGCAGGGCGAATCCGAACGACGCTATGGGCACGCTCTGTGCCAAGAAGAACCCCAGCGCAGCGACGATGCCCCCCATGATCAGGAAGTCTATTCCGACTACGGTGTTGCGCTCCAATCACGTTAGTCCCCCACGAACGGTTTCTGGGAATGCGCGCCTTCCCCCGCGCCCGCGCGCATCGCGCATCCCCATGGGGTCCCCTTTCGCCAGCCTGTAGTACTGGTGCTTCCTGACCAGCGCGAACGCGAGAAGTGCAAGTGTGATTCCGGCGAGGGACAAGGTCACCGGGAGCAGTCTGATGCCCACTGGTGTGTAGTTGAGAACGAGCCCCGTCAAAGGCACCAGGGCGAGGCTCAGCCCTATCGAGAGCGCGAACCTCGTCAGCTCGTCCAATTCCCTCTTAGGGTAGAGCGCTTCGAGCAGCGCGTAGCCTGGCAGGAACAGCACGAAGACGCCTCCGAACGCGTATCGCAGGTAGAGCGCTAGACCAGAAGTGACGGCCGTCGTGGCCAGTGACAGCAGCGTCACGCCCACCGCCCCCCAGAACCACAGCGAGATCGGGGAGAAGGCGTAGCTAGCGAGGGAGGCATAGGGGGCTCTTTCGGAGATGACGATGGCCTTACTCGACTGGAGTCTCATCAGACCTTCTGTCACCCTGTCCGTAGTGTATCCCGGGATTCTCGAAAGGTCGTCTACCAGCGCCTGGAGCGAGACCGCCTCCTTCTCTCGAAGCCTCTCGATTGCCAGCTTCTCCAGTGTCGAGGGCTCTTTTTTAGCCTGTGTCGTCTGGCTCGCTTTCATTCTCGCATCGACTCCTAATGGCTCGTCACGTTCAGAAAGAGCTGGTTCCACAAACCGGTGTAGGCGTAGCTCGAAGTGGTCACGTCATACGACCACAGCTCAAAGATGAGCCTCACGTTGGTTCCCTGGCTGCTCAGCGTCAGACTCAGCGGAAAGGTCGCTGATTGATTGTTCTCCAAGACTCGATAGTAGGTGGAGATCACGGGAGCCTGGGCGTAGGTGGAATTGCTGACCTGCGTGGTCTCGTTGCCAACCTTGACGATGAGCTGGTAGTAGCTGGAGGCCCCCTCGTGGTCGCCGATGTAGCCATAGAGCAGAAACTGGCCCCCCGCCACCACGCTCGTCGGATATCCGCCGATGGTCTGGTTCGGGCCCAAGATGCCGAGTTCCGAGAACGGCTCGCTGTTGGCGGGTAGGATGGGCTGGATGGCGGCGAAGACCGCGAGGACCGTGACCAAAACGAGCGCTATGCTCGCGGCTCCCCTATCCATTCGCGGGCCTCACCACGTAATCTCTGTGGAGGCGGAGCCACGCCTTCCTGTAGACGCGGCCTCCGAAGGCGTATGTCAGGGAGGAGACCACGACGATTGCGGACGCAGCGCTCACAGAGGCGATCTCGGTTGCCTGCCGGGCAGCGCTTCCCGCCTGAGCGGCCGCTGGCGATTCGGTTACCACGCTCTGGGCGACGGATGTGGCGTTCTGAAGGTCCGCTGCCGCCTGCGCGGGATTGGTCGCATTCTCCGCCACCGCGTTCTGGACCAGCTGTATCGCGTCGTTCAGCCTCGCGTCGAGCGCAGAGACGTTCGCGCCGGACTTCTCGGCGCTGTAGACGGAGGCAAATGCCGACTGGATCGCGCTGTTCGTGCTAGAGACCTGAGCCTGGGTGACGGCTGCCGCACCGTCCGCCCTCGAGCAGAGACTCAGCACGACGAGGGCGAGCAGGAGGCAGAGCAGGGCCTTTGAGACGCCGGCGCCCGCCCCTGCCCGAATCTTTGTTTCTGAGCGGCTCAAATCTTGGTCGTCACTGCCTCCCTCTCGTTGGACGCCGCAGCGGCTTAATTCCATTATGAAACAAGCATGCATTTGCCCCTGAAGGGCCGACTCCGGCTGGACCGCAGACGCCCGCCCGAGAGGGCGCGCGCCCGACCAGTTCAAAGCTGGTGCAGCTCGCCATCGCTGATGCTCAGCTCCCGTGTCGACTGGAACTTGTCGGAGATGCTGGTGGTTGTCAGCACGACCGCAACTTCGTTCTCTTCGTTGACCTTCTTGAAGAGGCCGAGGACCGCGTCGGAGTTGCCTTCGTCGAGGCTCGCCGTAGGCTCGTCGGCGAGGATGAGCTGGGGCCTGTTCGCCAGCGCCCTCGCCACCGTGACCCTCTGCTGCTCGCCCCCGCTGATTTCCCCCGGGAACCTCGCCGCGAGGCCGTCCACGCCGAAGGACTGCAGGAGGGCGAGCGCCCTCTTCCTCCTCTCGTCCGCGCCCGTGCGGCCGGCGAGCTGCATCGGCAGCTCCACGTTCTCCACGCTGGTGAGACTCGGGATCAGGTTGAACTGCTGAAAAACGAAGCCGAACGTCGTGAGCCTTATCTTCGAGAGCTCAGGATCTTTCATCTTGCTCGTGTCGCGGCCGTCGACCAGGACCTCTCCTGAGGTGGGAGCATCGAGCAGTCCCATTATCCTCAGGAGGGTGGATTTACCGATCCCCGACCTTCCGCGAATGACGACGAAATCGTTGGCCTGAACCTCGAGGTTGACCCTGTTGAGGACCAGCCTCGCCCCGGAGTACTCCTTGCAGATTTCGCGGAGGGTAATGATGGGCATCAGGTCACCAGAGGACGATGTTCCCGTTGCTGTAGATTACAGGCGAGCTCTGCGTCAGCGTCTCGGTCCAGTTGCCGGGGAGCTGCAGCCCATATAGTGACTCGACGTATCCGTTCCTCGCCATCAGGCCGTACGTGACGAGATACGCGGGTCTGGCCGTGGCCTCCGGGCTCTCTAGAAAGTTGTATCCGCTCGCGATACTGACATTCATACCAAAGTAACCGGTGAGAAGGTACTGCATCCGGATGTCGCCGGCGATGGTAAGGTTCCCGGGCGCTGAGTTCGAACTCATCCACTGCGCCCCCATCAGGTCAGACTCCTGGTATGCCCACTGCCCGCCCAACAGGCTCTGCTTCTCGATGGACGCCTCGTAGGTCTGGTACGCGGACGAGACGCATATGACCAGGATGACCGCCACGACCGCCACCTTCAGCAATCCTCTCTGGCGGGGGGCGCCGAGCACCCTCTGGAGCGCCAAGGAGGCGAGGATGATCGCGGGCGCAGCGATGAACGCGAGCAGCCTGTACAGGATGGTCAGTCCGTCCGGCACGCCGGAGAAGACCGCTAGGAACGCCAGGGCCAGGACGGCCGAGAGCCAGGACGCGACGAAGGCGAAGGCGCTCCTGTCCTTGCCGATGTGGATGAAGCGGTAGCCGAAGACCGCAAGCACTCCGACCAGCGCGTACGGGATTGCGGAGTAGAGCAGCGTCGGGGACACGGTGGGCGCGGTGGGGATGAGGGTCAAGCGCGTCCCGATAGCCAGGACGCCCACCGCCAACGCCAGGGCTATTCCTCCCTCTGCGAGGAGGAGCTTGGTAGGTCGAGAGACGGCGTGGTAGGCGACGGGAGCGATGAAGACCGTCAGGAAAGCCATCGCGAGGAGGGCGCTCTGGACGGTCACGAGGCCCGCGAGCTGGCCGAGGCCCGCGTCGGCGTAGACCAAGAAATAGGCCAGGGTTATGCCTGCGCCGATGACAAGGAGGAGCGGCTTCCTTCCGATGGGCTCGCCTCGCCTCTTCAGGAGGATGGAGTTGACAGATATGATTGAGCCGGCCACCACCAAGAGCAGCGCAGCGGTCGCGTGCTGCGAGAGCGCCAAGGTGACGGATGTGATAGCGAAGAGGGCGCCGCTCCTCCTGTCTGTCTTCCACAGCAGGAGCAGGATGGAGACCATGAAGAGGGGCTCCGCGTAGGTCTCTTTGGTCACCGCGGCCGTGAAGATGGCGTCGACGCCCGCGGTCGCGAGGAACAGAGAGGCGATCGATGCGACGACCGCGCTGCCGCTTATCTCCTCGGCCACGAGGAAGAAGACAATCACGGTGACGGCTCCCGCCACCGGGAACAGCAGCGGCATTATCCTGATGGGGGGGACGTTGAACACGAGAGACGAGACGGCCCCGAACAGCGAGTTCGCCGGCCAGTAGATGTTGTAGCTGTCGAAGACAGGGTTGCCACCGAGCGTGGTTGGCGTGTATGCGAGGAGCTGCTCGGTGTTCCTGATTGGCGACCACGAATCGGTCGAATAGGGTACGCCGTACACAAGGTACGGGTAGATCCTCAGCAGCACCGCGACTGCGAAGGGGAAAAAGAAGAGGAGGGCGCGGTGCCTTCCGAGGCTAGCCATTGACATCACGCCAGGTCCGACTCCAAGTACGGGAGGGTCATCGCGTAGACCACCAGGGGCTGCCTGAACCGAAGGGAAGAGGACGCGGCGGCGGCGAAGCCTGCCACAGTGACCACCAGGACCGAGTAGAGCGAGGCGACGGGGAAGGCGCTCCGAGGGTCCACGGCGTAGAATGCGATCCGGATGGGGCTGAATTCGGCGACGAGGGTGAGGAAGCCCCAGCCGACGAGAAGCCCGGCCACCGACGCGACTAAGCTGAGAGCCGTCGCCACGAGGATCAGGTTCACCGACAGCCTCCTCGAACTCATCCCTATCGTCCTCAGGGTGCCCAGCTCATTCCTCGACCTGAAGACGGCCTCCTGGAGGGCGCAGACGATCGCGACGGACATGCTCACAAAGACGAGGGCCGAGATGAGCAGGACATTCTCCTGGCTCAGGCCCACGGTCTTGCTGAAGAAGGCGGAGGACACGTCCGGAGACGCCTCGATGTCATAGCCGGCTATGCTCTGTTGTGAAGTGACCGGAAGGCCGACCTCGACCGGCGCCTGGCTCCCTCCCGACGGCGCCTTCGAAGCGTCCTTGACGGCCTGCTGCACCTGAAGGGTAACCTGGGAGGGGTTCTCGTGGGCGCTCACCTCGATCCTGAGGATGGAGATGGTGCCGTAGCCCAGTCCCCTCAGCCAATCCCCTACCCAGAGCGGCGCTATGACCTCGTTGTCGAGAGGCGTCCCGGTCGAGAATACCGCCTTGACTGTGAGCTCCGCGATTGTCGCCCTGACGCCTCCGACGATAGTGATCTGCGAGCCGGGGTGAAGGTCCATCTGCTTCGCGAGGGTCTCTCCCACCATCGCCTGCGTGGTGTCGTTGTCTGCGAGGGCGCTCCCCGCCACGATGGTTGGGTTCTGAAGCTCCATGAACGAGTGAGGATCGACGCCTCGCACCATCACCGGCTGGTTAGACAGCGTGGATGGGGCGAAGACCTCGGGGTCGATCACCTGGACGCCCGCCACGGACCCCAGGTCGCCCGCAAGCGCGTGGGGAAGGGTCCCCAAGAAAGGCGCCCTCGAGTTGGCTTGCGCGACCACTATGGTGTCTCCGGATTCCCCCAGCATCCCGGACGCCGTGTTCTCGACGGAGAGCAGGATGGACGACGACACGGCGAAAGCTGCCGACGTGATGAGCAATATCAGTGCCAGGGAGAAGACGGCCCTCTTCGAGCCGAGAATCTTCGCGACCTGAGAGAAGATCATGGGGATTCCCCTGCATCGCCAATCTTCCTCGGCAGCCACGCCAGCGAGAGCGACCCTGCGCCGAGGATGAGGAGGAAGGAGGCCGCCCCCACCGTGAAGAGCTGGACTGGGTTTATGCTGGGGGCGAGCGGCAGGCCGTCGATGGCCTTGAACAGCGTCCCCAGAATCGAGGTCGAGACGACTCCGGCGGAGACGCCTATGAGCACGGAGACCCCGAAGATGACGAGCAGCTCGTAAAACACGAGCTTTCGGGCGGTCGAAAGCCTGGCACCAAGAGCCCTGACTGTGTTGTATTCCTGGGAGACCTCGGTGACGACCCTCGACGCGGCGGCCATGGCGGCGGCACCGGAGAGCGCGAAGAGGACGTAAGTCCAGTCCGTCAGGAGGCCGGCGGTCTGGCTGTCGAAGGAGCGCGCTATCTGGTCGATTCCCTCCTCCCTGATTACCGTCATGTTGCTCGAGAGGCTCGACACGGCGCCTTCGTCGGTCGCGTCGAACTCGACGTAGGATATCCTGTCGGCCGTCTGCGGCCAGAGCGCCCAGGAGGAGGAGAGAGGGAGTATGAGGCCTGTGTCGGACTGGTCGGTCGAGTTGAGTATCCCCACGACGGTGAGCGCCTGCGTTCGGGAGAGGGCGTCGACCGTCACGACGTCTCCCACCTTGATGCCGAGGATCTTCGCCAGGACTGCGCCTGCGTCCGCTTGGCTCCCGGTCTCGGCCACGCCACCGTAGACGATCGAACTCCTTGCTACGATGAACGCGGTCATGTTGGTCGCCAGGACGGACGAGTTGGCGCTGTCCGCCCCGTCGGTGACGACTGACGGAAAGCTGAGCAGGGGGAGCGCGGAGCCCACCCCGCTCTCTTGGATGCGTACGAAGGCATCGTAGTTGAGCGTGCTCGAAGAGGGGGTCGGGCTCCCAGCCTGGTAGGCGAGGTACGCGTCCGAGGGCTGCACGAGGCTCACGGACGCTGCCGCCTGCTGCAGATATCCCGACGTCACCATGCTCGAGCCAACCAGCAGCGCCACGACCGGCACGAGCATCAGTATGGTGATCGCCGTCCGTTCGCTCTGCCTCAGGAGCAGTTTGGCTGCTATGGAGAGCAAGGAAGCTCAGTCCAGGAATCCCACGTTCTGGCCTAGCGTGACGTCGTCCAGCCTCTCAAAGGCCTCCGTCGAGCCCACATCGTACCAGAAGCTGTCGAGGTAGAACGGGGCGACTCTCTTGCCGCGCTCGATGACTCGCGGCACGAAATGGGCCATGATGTCGCTCGTCCTGCCGCGAGACGTGAGCTGCCTGAGGATGCCCACGCAGGAGTTCGACATGGCGAGGCAGCCCATCGTCACTTCGAGACCCAGGTTTGGCTTCTCGCGGAACCCTACCACGCGGTCGCGGCGGACCTCCGCCACGCCCACGGGGACCGAGTAGTTCTTCGAAAGGACGAGGGTCATGTCAGCGTGCGCCGACAGGTGCTTGTTCAGGACAGCCCCCACGTCGAGGGCCGAGAGCACGTCGCCGTAGTAGACTATCAGCTCATCGAATCTCCCGAGCCTGCCATCGGCGATGGCGTGCATGAGGGCCTGGGCACTGCCGCCGGTGTCCTCCGGGTCTCTCGAGTAGCTTATCCTCGCGCCGAACCTGGCTCCGTCTCCAAAGTACCGCTCTATCTCTTCGCCCCTGTGTCCAGACAGGAGGACGAGGTCGGGCACTCCGTGGTAGACCATCAGCTTCACGACGTACTCCAGGAGAGGCCGCATCTTCGGACCGACGGGGATCATCGTCTTCTGGAAATACTGGGTCAGCGGCCTGAGCCTCTTCCCCTCTCCCCCGCAGAGGATCGCTGCCTTGATGACGGCCTCGTGCTGCGCAGGCAACGTCAGGGGCAAGGTCGCGCGTCGGCTTATATCGCTTATTCAACAGTGGCCCATCTTTTCCTTCTCTATTGCGACAAGACTCAAATACGAACCCCTCGCGGAAGGCACGAGGATGGGGGGACTGTAAAGACGGGGCCAGCGGCCAAGTTCATCCGCTCTGGGAAGGTCAAGGACATCTACGAGTTCGATGCCGACCACCTTCTCTTCCGCTTCACCGACAGGGTCTCGGCCTTTGACGTGGTCCTTCCGACGGCCATCCCAAGGAAGGGGGAGGCGCTCTGCAAGATGGGCGCGTACTGGTTCGAGACCCTCGGTGTGCCGAACCACATGGTCAGGCTCGAGGGCACCGACGGGATGGTCGTGAAGAAGCTCAAGATGATAATGGTCGAGTGCGTCGTGAGGGGCTATCTCTACGGGAGCCTCTTCGAGAGGATGGGCAAGGGCGAGGTCTCTCTCCCCGTGCCGAATGTGCTCGCATCGAAGCTGCCGGCGCCTTACTTCGACCCAACGACAAAGTCAGAGGTCCACGACGAGCCCATCACCGAGTCCCAGATCCTCGAGCAGCGCCTGATGACCCGGCCAGAGCTGAAGAAGGTCAGGGCATCCACCATCGAGGTGTACGGGAAGATGTCGAAGAGGGCGCTCCGGGCCGGCTTCATACTCGCCGACCTGAAGCTGGAGTTCGGCAAGGACGCGAAGGGGAAGATCCTCATGGCCGACTCGATAGGGCCTGACGAGTTCAGGATGTGGCCGGTCGACTCCTACGCGCCGGGGAAGACCCAGGAGAGCTACGACAAGCAGCCCGTCCGCGACTGGCTCCAGTCCTCGGGCTACAAGGCCAGGCTCGACGCGGCGAGGAAGGCGGGCAAGCCCGTGCCCCCTCCGCCGGAACTCCCTCGGGAGCTGGTCGAGGAGGTCAGCCGCAGGTACGTGAACGTCTACGAGAGCATCACGGGCAGAAGGCTCTCTGCCGGCTAGCAGAGGCATGACAAGAAGGAAAAGGCCCACACTTGCCCAAGAAGAAACGAGAGAGACACGGTGACGCGTACGCCCGCGCAGGTGTGGACATCCTGAAGGTCCGCTCCATCCAAGGCTCGATTGCGGGCTCGTTGTCTTCCACGTTCAAGGCGAGGAAGGGCAGGTTCGGAGAACCGGCTATCGCGATTGGGCACTATGCGGGCCTGATCGACATCGGAGGCCAGAGGCTTCTCGCGTTGCACACCGATGGCGTGGGGACCAAAGTGCTCTTGGCTCAGGAGATGCGCAAGTTCGACACGATCGGGATCGATTGCGTCGCGATGACCGTGAACGACCTCATCTGCATGGGGTCGGAGCCGGTGGCGCTCTTGGACTACATGGCGCTGGAGAGGGAGGACGACGAACTCGTCGCCCAGCTCTCGCGAGGATTGGTGACAGGAGCGAACGACGCTCGTGTGGCTATCGTAGGCGGAGAGACAGCCATCGTGGGCGACCTCCTGAAAGGCATAGACGGCTATGGGTTCGACCTCGTCTCGATGGGAGTGGGCATCGTGAAGAAGGGTTCGCTCATCGACGGAAGCGCGATTCGGGAGGGCGACGCCGTGGTGGGGATAGGCAGCTCAGGGCTCCACTCGAACGGTTACACGCTCGCGAGGCGCATCGTAAAGGGGAGGAACCTGGACCAAGAGGTCGACGAGCTGGGAGAGACCCTCGGGGAGGCGCTCCTGAAGCCGACAAAGATCTACGTCGAGCCGACTCTCAAGGCCATCCGGCGCCGCGAGGTCCACGGGATCGCGCATATCACGGGCGGCGCCTTCACCAAGCTCACGCGCCTCCTCGGCACAAGAAAGCTCCAATTCAGCTTGAGCAGACTGGGTAAGGCAGGCTCCCCGCCAATATTCGGGTTCCTCCAGCGCGAGGGCCGCCTTGCCGATGTCGAGATGTACAGGACCTTCAACATGGGGGTGGGGCTCTGCCTCGTGACGCCTCGCAGCGAGGTGGACGCGGTCCTCCGCGACTATCGAAGGCTGGGTTTCGACGGGACTCAGATAGGCTCGGTCAAGAGGGGAGAAGGGGTCGTTGTCGGGACGATGCGCATCGCCTGACGTCTGCCCCCGCCGCTAGTATTCCACCTTCGCACGGCTAGCTTTCTTGTGCCCCGCCAGCATGGGCGAAACGACGTTCTTCAGGAACTCGTCGCAGCTCTCCTTCGCGCCTCCCGCGTGGGTCGAGGGGTCCAGGAGGAGCTTCAGCCGCTTCCTCGTGAGCTTGGATGCGATGACCTTGTCCTCCGAGAGGAGCCGCTCCAGCGGGTTCGGCTCGCCTCTCATCACCGAGTCCCACGCCGCGAACGACTTCACCCTGATGAGCTCGTGCGCAGCTTGCCTGTCCACCCCCTTCTCGGCGAGCTCCAGCATCACGGCCTCCGTGCCGGCGAAGGCGCCGAACCTCTCGAGGTTCTTCCTTATCATCGCAGGATACACCCGCAGGCCCCTCATCAGCCTCTCGTAGATCGCAAGGCACTCGTCGACCGCCAGGAAGGCTTCGGGGATCGCTATCCTCCTCGCGGCGGAGTCGTCCAGCGTCCTTTCGAGGATGCTGTTCGAGGCGTTCATGAAAGCGACGAGCGGCATTACCGAGACGACCCTCGCCAGAGAGCACATCCTCTCCGCCGTGACTGGATTCCTCTTGAACGGCATCGTGCTCGACCCGACCTGCGAATCCTCGATGGGTTCTGAGAGCTCCCCGAAGGTGGGGGACTGCAGGACCCTGACGTCAAGACCGAACTTCGCGCAGGATGCCGCCACAGAAGCGAGCGCGCTGAGGACGAGGTAGTCGAGCTTCCTCGGGTAGGTCTGGGTAGCGACGTCGAAGTACCCGAGCCCGAGGCCCGCCATAACTTCTTCCTCCAGCCGCTTGACCTTCGCGCCGCTCCCCAGGAGCTTCCGGTAGCTCGCAGACGTCCCCACCGCGCCCTTCATCCCTTTGCCCTTTAGGAACTCCTTTCGCAGCGTCTCGACCAGCCTGATGTCGAGGACGATGTCCTGCGCGTAGTTCGCGAACCTGTAGCCCATGGTCGTAGGCTCCGCGGGCTGGAGGTGGGTCCAGCCCATGCAGACGAGGCCCCTGTACTGCCTCACCCTCGCCGCGGCCGCGTCGAGGCAGCTCACGAGCCGCCCCATCAAGAGCTCGAGCGCTTTTCCGAAGATCATGACGTCGGCGTTGTCCTCGATGTCCATCGAGGTGGCGCCAAGGTGCAGCTTCCCCCCTCCCTCCTTCGCCTGGTCGGCGAAGACCCGGAGCTCGGCCATCAGGTCGTGCTTGATCCTCTTCTCTATCTCGTGCGCCCTGGCTATGTCGACCTTCTCCTCGCCCGAGCTCCTCCTGATCCCCTCGAGCTCCTTGCTCGAAATCAGGCCGAGCCCGGCCTCGGCCTCGGCGAGGCTTAGCCAGACCCTCCTCCATGTCGCCCGCCTGCGCGTCTCGGAGAAGAGCTTCCTCATCTCATCGCTGCCGTAGCGCCATGTGAAGGGCGAGAGGTAGGAGTCGTATCCGTAGGCGCCTTCTTTCAAGTACTGGCACTGCCGTCGGCGGCTTGGGATTAAACTTTACCGACGTTACCACTTGAACTCGACGAAGAGCTTCTTGGTCTCGCGGCTGGCCCAGCTGTATGCGAGGCCGATTACGGCGACCGCGAAGGCGAACGAGACCAGGTAGAGGGACTGGAACTCCGACTCTAGACTTGGGTACAAGACCAGCGCGTCCCCCACGATTGAGGGCAGGGCGGTGATCACAACGACGACCATGCCCACTATCACCATCACTATGATCCCGAAGGGGTCGACGAACCTGGGCCTCGGCCTCTCCTGGAAATCAGGGTACTTCGCACCGAACGCCGTCCCGATGCAGACCTCCTGAGCGGTTATCGCGACCGCGATGACGAGGTTCTCGAGAGTGGCGAGGGGCGGCGGCCTTGTGATGACCGTGACGACGACGAATATGCCGATTGTGGCGACCATCGCCAGCAGCATCGAGGTGAATATCTTCGCGCGCAACACCTGCTTGGCCGTCAGAGGGAGGGAGTAGAGGAGGGGCGCCGACCTCTGCTCCTGCCCGAAGCTTATGGACGAGATGATGAGGCCGAAGAGTCCGCCCACGAACCAGATGGGGAGCTGGTCAGTCGCAGACGGGACCTGAGGCGTCGCGCTGGAGCCCGAACCTGCGGAGGGGCCGACGAATATCTCGAAGATGAAGACGATGCCGAGGACGAAGGGGATCGCAAAGTACTGAAGGAGTTCGCGCCGCCTCGTCAGCCCCTTGATGTCCTTTCTCACCAGCGTCGCCTCGACGGCGCTCAGCCCGAAGAGCGAGAAGAAGGGCGAGCCCCCTCCCGGCTTGTACTCTCCACCGGTCACGGTCACCTGCGACGGCGTCGGCGACCAGTATCGTGCTCGGACCTTGATGGCGGCCCAGAGCATGGCCCCGGAGAAGAGCGCGGTCGCCGCGGTGTATATCACGTTCTGGGCGGTGTCCCCGACCAGACTAGCCCTCACGGCCAGGGATGCCCACAGGACGGGTAGGAACTCGACAGCGTTGAGCGCTGAGGTGAAACTGCCCACCAGGTCGATTAGGAAGACGAAGTTGAATATCACCTCGACCACGAGGATCACCCCAATCGTCGCGGCCAGCCTGAGGACCAGCGCGCCGCGCCGGGCGCGGCTCATGACCACCGTGCTGACCCTGTTGATTGCCGCCCTAAGTATCTCGACTATCGCCCCTCCGTAGAAGAGGGAGACGCAGCTCAGCAGGAGCATCTCGACCCAAGTGCCCCCGTATCCGAGCCTCACCGCCGGCCCGAGGGTCAGCCCCATTACCACGGACGGCACCACCGAGTAGGTGTAAGCGACGGACAGCGTCGGAGGCGGCAACGTACTCCGCCTTGCGTGACCGGGAGCCAGTTTATCGCGTCGCTCGAGGCGAACTTCGACGACGCGCTGAGCTCGAAGAGGACACCCGCGACCAGCACTACGCTCGGGCACGAGCACAGGAACGAAGACCAGGCTCTCCTTGACGGCGGCGATGAGCGGGGCGGCTTGCGCGGGCGGCATGGCCAAGATGACTGCCGGCGACAGCGAACCCGATCAACGGCGCAGGCCACGAAGCAGACGCCGTCTATCACGGCAAGGATAGCCGGGTTCCTGAAGAAGCTCTCCCCGCTCCTCCCGCTCCGCCCCGCGCGCAGCTGCGACTTCGCGAGGATCAGCGCTATGGCGTAGACTCGGCCCAGCCTGGTCATGCTCCCTTGCCCCTTCCTCTACCGGGAGAGTTCCTTCACTACCTCGCCGATGTCGTCCGTCCCGGTCATCTTCAGGAAGACCTCCTCCAAGCTCGAGCCCGGAAGCCCGGCCGTCTGCCTCAGCTCGGCCACCGTCCCCTCCGCCATTATCGTGCCCTGATACATTATCGCCACCCTGTCGCAGAGGGCCTGCGCTATCTCGAGGACGTGGGTGCTGAACAGGATAGAGACGCCCTCGCTCGCCAGCTCCTTGAGCAGGTCCTTCACGAGCCGCGCCGAGCGCGGGTCCAGGCCGTTCAGCGCCTCGTCCAGGACGAGGATCTGCGGCTTGTGCACCAGCGCGGAGATCAACGCAATCTTCTGCTTCATCCCCTGCGAGTATCCGCTTATCATCTCGTTCTCGTGCCCCGCGAGCTGCATCCCCTCCAGGAAGTGGGAGACCCTGTCCTTCCTCTCTGCGGGGGGGACGCCGTACATCTCGGCGACGAAGTCGATGTACTCGATCCCCGTCAGGAACTCGTAGAGCTGCGGAGTCTCGGGGACGTAGCCCAGCTTCTTCTTCACCTCGACGGGGGCGGTCGTCTCGTCCTCCCCGTAGACGAAGACCTTTCCGGCGTCGGGCTTCAGGATCCCCAGGACCATCTTCATCGTCGTGGACTTGCCGCTCCCGTTGGGGCCGAGCAGTCCGAGGATCTCGCCTCTCTTGAGCGTGAGGTTGATGCCGCTGACCGCCTTTACGTCGCCATACGATTTGTAGAGCGACTCGAGCCTGAGGGCTGCCTGCTGGTCTGGCTGGATGTCCAATATCTAGCACCAAGTCCTCGTCGACGGGCGAATGGCAGGCATGACGGCAGATTCCGTCGGGAAGAAGCCGCGAGATATAGGTTGCTGATTCGACTAGCCTGTAGCTTAATTCTCCTTTACGAGAGTCTCTACTTTCCGCATTGGCTGCTTCCGTATAGCTATCTACGAAGGAGGCCGTATCGAGAGGAACCTGTTGTACAGCATCACCTTCAACGACGCCTCGACCTTCTGACTGAGGAACCTCCTCCCTCGCAGCGTCTCTCCCAATACACGCTTGAACGCTGAGAACGTTATCTCCACGAGCCACCTCTTCCCGTATTCCTTCACGCTCTTCCATCCCTCGTATCCAAGGGCGTCGAGGAGCAGGGCCTCGTCCCTCCTCCCTCTCGACCCCATCAGCTTGAATGTCGCGTTCTTCCTGAGCTTTATCGCCGGCTCGGCACCTATCTCCTTCAGGAGGTTGAAGTTCTTCCTCGCGTCGTACGCCGCATCAGCATAGACCTTCGCCACTCTCTTCTTCTTCGAGACCTCCTTGACCATGGGGACGAACTTCGCGTTGTCGCGCGTCTTCTCGCTCGTGATGCGGAACCCCTTGATCTTCCCCGTCTTCTTGTCGGCGAGTATGTGGAGCTTCACGTACTTCCTCTTCTCCTTCTTCCACATGTCCTCGATGTAGGACCCCTTGTTCGAGACCGAGAGCCCTGTGGAGTCGGCGATCACCGTCATCGGCTCGGTGCCATCTGCGTCCTTGCCAACGATCTCTGACGGCTTCTTCCCCTTCATGGAAGCGAGAATCCTCCTGCGCATGTGGGTGTAGTGCATCTCCTCCACGAACCTGACGTATTCTTCGAGCTCCCTCGTGATCCCTTCCAGCGTCCTGTATGGTATGTCAAACCCGACCTTGACGAACGCGAGGAAGGAGATATACGAGTTTGGGAACTCGAACGGCCTGCCCAGCTTGTCCGCGTTCATCGCGTCCAGCTCCTCTCTCCACGAGACGAGCGAGCCAAGGTCCAGTATCGCGCACCCTCTCTCGATGAGAGCCTCGTCGTAGTCGTGCCAAGATCGCATTCCCAGCGGTATCATGACGAGTGAGGCGTGAAGGCCGCCTTAGACGAGACCCAAGCAAATAGGCTAGACAAACGTGTGAGATTGGATTAAGCTACAAGCTATGATTCGACTCAACCCTTAATATCTCAATCAGGCGCAGAATAGGCGAGCCTTCATGCCAGGAGAGGCCGAGATACTCGGCGAGTCCCTCCCGTTCGAAGAGAGAATCGAGCTTCCGAACTGGGCAAATAGGAAGGTCGACCTCAAAGGATACCGCGCATCTCACGCCTCTTCCATCAAGGACTCCGCGGCCCTCTGGGAGAGCATCGCAAAGGAGCTCGCATGGCAGAGGCGCTGGGACCAGCGTCCTGAGCGAGGGAGACCACCCCCACGTTGCAAAGTGGTTCGAGGGAGGCGCCCTGAACCTCTCCCAGCTGGCGCTCGACCGGCACGTCGAAGGGCCGAGGAGGAACAAGGTCGCGCTGATTTGGGAGGGCGAGGCGATCGGCAAGGACGGAGCGCCCTCAGATGTGAGGAAGCTCACATACTTCGACCTCTGGAGGGAGGTCAACAGGTTCGCCTTCCTCCTGAAGAACAACTTCGGCATGAAGAAGGGTGACAGGATGGCGGTCTACCTGCCCATGGTGCCCGAGGCGGTGGTCGTCCTGCTCGCCGCCGCAAGGCTGGGTGTTACTTTCACCGTGGTCTTCAGCGGCTTCAGCGCCGAGGCACTCTCCTCGAGGATCAACGACCTCGGCGCCAAGCTTCTCGTGACGGCGGACGGCCTGAACAGGAGGGGCAAGCAGGTGAACATCAAGGAGATAGCCGACAAGGCGCTCGAACAGACCCGGACGGTGAACCAGGTCATCGTCGTCAGGAGGACAGACTCGAAGAGAGACGAACATGAAGGCGGGGAGGGACTACTGGTTCGACGACCTCATGCGCGGGGTCCCGGCGTCGGCGCAAGTCGAGCCGGAGCCCTTGGAGAGCGAGCATCCGCTCTACGTCCTCTACACGTCCGGGACCACGGGAAAGCCCAAGGGGATGATCCACGACAACGGGGGGTATGCCGTCCTCCTGCACGCGACGATGAAGTGGGTCTTCGACATCAAGGACAGCGACGTCTACTGGTGCCCTGCCGACATCGGTTGGGTTACCGGGCACAGCTACGTCGTCTTCGGCCCGCTGATCGAGGGGGCCACGACGGTGATCTACGAGGGGACGCTGGACTACCCGCAGCCCGACAGGTGGTGGCAGGTGATCGAGAGGTACGGGGTCTCCCTCTTCTACACGACCCCGACGGCCACGAGGATGCAGATGAGGTTCGGCGAGGACTTTGTCAGGAAGCACGACCGGAGCTCTTTGAGGCTCATACACAGCGTGGGCGAGCCGATCAACCCATCCGCTTGGCGCTGGCTCTTCGAGGTGGTAGGCGAGAAGCGGTGTCCCGTCGGCTCCACCTGGTGGATGACCGAGACAGGGGGGATAATGATCAGCCATCTGCCTGGCTTGATGCTCCTCCCGATGAAGCCCGGCACCAACGGCCTGCCCATCCCGGGGATCGACGCCGAGGTGGTGGACGAGAAGGGAGAGCCCGTGAAGCACGGAGAGAAGGGCCTCCTCGTCATCCGGAACAAGTGGCCGGGGATGCCGGGCGCTCCCACGGGGATGTGGGGCGACCCCGAGAGATACGCGAAGCAGTACTACGAGCGGTTTCTCGCCAAGGGATACTTCTACTGCGGCGACTACGCGGTGAAGGACACCGACGGCTACATCTGGGTCGCGGGGAGGGCGGACGAGGTCCTCAAGGTCGCAGGGCACAGGATAGGCACGTTCGAGCTCGAGTCGTCCATCGTCTCGCACAAGGCCGCCTCAGAGGCGGCGGTCGTGGCGATCCCCGACCCCATCAAGGGCGAAGTCCCGATCGCGTTCGTGGTCCTCAAGCATGGGTTCGCCCCGAGCGAGGAGCTGAGGAAGGAGATCCGTCTGTGGGTGAGGAGCAACTTCAGCCCGATCGCCGAGCCCTCGCAGGTCTACTTCGTGAACAAGCTGCCTAAGACCAGGAGCGGGAAGATTATGCGGCGGTTGGTGAAGGCGGTGGCGGAGGGGAAGCCTTTGGGGGATGTCGCCACGCTCGAGGACGAGGCATCGGTCGACGAGGTCAAGCAGGCTTACGAAAGCCTGACCGTGAGTTGACCGTGGTTCCGGACGCGCATCCTCTCAGGACCCGGGGCTCCTCGAAGGCGTCGGGAGCAACTCCCGTCAGACGCGTTGCGTGTCATCGATTCCCAGACCGTAAATCAATACGGCCGCGGTTTGTATGACTATGAATGGAACGGGGTCTACGCTTGACAGTGGTAGAACCGTCCCATAGCGGGCGTTCAACAAAGATGCGAGGCTGACGTAGGCTATGAGGATTGAAAAGAGGACGAGCAGCGATTCGATAGTGGTCCGTCGTTTCATAGCCGATTTCGTACAAGTAACCGGCTGGCTCTTATTACCTTTCCTGACCTGTCCGGCGGGACCCATGACGATTCCATCTGCCAGCCTTAAATAACGTCCATGGCCGGGACGGAAGAACAGCAGGAGTGTTGCTCTCGTTTTGTTGATGATCCCGGGGCCGACGCAGCCCGACCCTGAGGTCCTGAAGGCGCTCGCGGAGCCGGTCCTCCCGCACTACGGCCCCCAGTGGAAGTCCATCTACGACGATACCACCTCCAAACTGAGGAACGTCTTCGGGACGTCGAAGACGGACGTCGTCCTCATGCCTGTCCCCGGGCAAGTGGCGGTGGAGACCTCCGTTGTCAACCTCGTCGGCCGCGGAGGGACGGGCTTCGTCTGTGTGAACGGCGTCTTCTCTGGGATGATCCCCAAGATGATGCAGGCCATCGGGGCCAGGCCGGTCGTCATACGCTCGAAGCTAGGGTCTGGACCGACCGCGGAGGACGTGGCGACGGTGCTAGACGAGTCGGGCCGCGACGTCGCAGGGAAGGCGCTCTTTCTCGTCCACACAGAGACCTCGACGGGCGCGGCCACCCCGCCTGCAGAGATATTCAGGGTCTGCAAGAAGAGGGGCGTGCTCACGGTCCTCGACGCGATCTCGACCTTCGGAGGGATGGAGGTCAGGATGGACGAATGGGGCGCCGACTACGTCATCGGCTATGCGAGCAAAGCGCTCGGCGGGATCTTCGGTGCGCAGCCCGTGGCAATAGGGAAGGCGTCGTGGGAAGCAGCCAAGCAGAACAAGGCGCGTATCCACAGCCTGTTCCTCGACCTGAACACGTGGAGCGAGGCCATCGAGAAGGACAGCTCCTGGGGGCACCCCTATCCGTCATCCATGCCCACCTCCGTGATCGTGGCCCTCCGCAAGGCGGTGGACCTGGCGCTGAAGGAGGGGCTCCAGAACCGCTACAGGAGGCACGCCAAGGCCGCCTCCCAGCTCAGGGACGGGCTCACCGGAATGGGGCTGGAGATCTTCACGGAGAAGGGGTTCTACTCGAACACCGTGAGCGTGGCGAAGGTGCGGCCCGCCTGGTCGGCCGCCCTAAGGAGGACGCTACTCGAGAAGCACGACATCATGATTGCCGACGGGCTAGAGTCTCTCAGCGGCAAGATCATCAGGATCGGCCACATGGGGACCTCGGCGACGCCCAAGGCGATCTCGGCGACCGTCAGCGCGCTCTCCGACTCCTTGGCGAAGGTTAGGGGCTAGCCCGAGCTCACAGGGGCAGGTTGACGGCCTTTCCTTCGGTCATCGACTTTTTCGCCGCGGCCGCGATCTCGACCGCCGCCTTGCCATCCTGCGCAGTCGCCTTGGTCTCAGCGTCCGCGAGGATCGAGTCGATGAACGACTCCATCTCGAGGGTGTACGCTTCCTTGAACCTGTCGGCGTACCAGGTGTAGCTCGCTACGGACTCCTGCGGGCCTTTCAACACCCGTAGGTCGCTCGCCGCGTCGGGCCTCGTGAAGATCGCTCCCTTGGTCCCGAGGACCTCGACCCTGACGTCGTATCCATAGCTGGACATCCTGCTCGCCTCCACCTGGGCCATGACCCCGTTGGCCATCGAGAGGTTCGTGATGACCGTGTGCTGGTCGGGCTGCGAGCGCGGCGAACCTTCGGCCTGCACCCTGCTGACCTCGCTCCCGCAGAGCCACCTCACCAGGTCGTAGTCGTGGCTGCAGGTGTCGACGAAGATGCCCCCGCTGTTCTTGAGGTCCGGCCACTGAGCCGCGTTTGGTATGGGGTCTCGAGTAATCGACTTCACGAGCACGATGCTCCCTATCTCGCCGGACTCCAGCTTCTCCTTGACCTTCACGTGCAGGGGGTCGAACCGCCTCTGGTATCCCACCTGGAACTTCGCGGGAGATTTCTGGGTGAACTTCAGCACTTGCTCGGCGTCGTGGAACGTCGTCGCGATGGGCTTCTCGCAGAAGACGTGCTTCCCCGCTTCGCACGCGAACTTGACGATCTGCGGCTTCAGCAGCGTCGGGGTCGCGATGACTATCGCCTCGACCTCCCTGTTCTCCACAAGCCTGAGGTAGTCCGTGAAGACGTTCGTGACGCCGAACTCGGCCGCCAGCTTCTTCGCCGAGACCTCGACCACGTCCGAGACGGCCACCAGCTTGGCCTTCGAGATGCCTCGAGCGAGGTTCGTCGCATGGATCCTCCCCATCTTGCCCGCGCCGATGACGCCCACGCCGACCTGCCTGCTCCCCTGCGCCGCCACGTCCGTGCCTCCCCTTGGCTCAAGGGTAAAAACGATTGCTCATGAATCTGCTATCGCGAGCGCAGTCCAGGGGTCTCCCCGCCGAACCGGAGCGCTTAATAAGATATATCGCGATATATCTTTCAGTGAGATATTCGTGATGGGCTTTGGCCGTCCGTGGATGCGCGAGTCCCGCCTGCTCAGGCGCGGAGACATACGCGTGCTGGTGCTCGATGTCCTGAGCAAGCAGCCGATGCACGGCTACGAAGTGGTCAAGGAGATCAGCGGGATATTCGGAGGCCTGTATTCCCCGAGCCCGGGAATAGTCTACCCCACGCTCCAGTGGCTGGAAGACGAGGGATACATCGGCACCAACGAAAAGGGCGGGAAGAAAGTCTACAAGGTGACGCCGACCGGGACGAAGTTCTACGAGGAGAACAAGGCCGACTTGGACAGGCTGCTGAAGGGTTGGAAGCAGGCACGCGAGGGAGGGAGGCTCGAGCTCATGGAGGCGGGGATGAAGCTGAGGCGCACCATGGGGTCCATCTCGAGAGACCTGGACAAGGAGAAGGCGAAGAGGGCCGCGGCGATACTCGAGGACGCAAGGAAGAAGATCGAGAAGCTGGCCGTCGAATAGGGGCGCACCGTCCACTCAGGAGCTAGGCGTCCCTCCGTCTCGCGATCTCTTTCTTCACCCCGTCCGGAATCGGTCTGCAACCACATTCCCTGGCGTGCTCCAGGTGCCAGCTGATCCTCTCGTCCATGGTCGAGCGCTTCGGCATCGGATTCGCGGAATGCCACTTCTCGTTCACGGGCAAGGCGTGCTGACCTCCTGCTCATGGAGCAAGATCCGCGACGCGCTATGAGCGCCTGCGCTGCGGATGACGCGGAGCGGGCTGACTGGTGAGCTCGCCCATCTTCTCCTTGGTTTCGTTGAAGAGGTCGAGCGCCTCCTTCTCGGTGGCGTCCTCGTGCACGATCGCGTTTATCGCCTTGATAACCGCGACGGGGCTGTCGTTCTGCCAGATGTTCCTCCCCATGTCGACCCCGACCGCTCCCTCTTGTATGGCCTTGTAGACGAGCTTGAAGACGTCCGCCTCGGTGTTCAGCTTCGGCCCTCCCGCGACAACCAGGGGGACCGGACACCCGTCCACGACCCTCGAGAACCCCTCGCAGTAGTATGTCTTGACCATGTGGGCGCCCAGCTCGGCCCCTATCCTGCAGGCCAGCGAGAGGTATCTGTCGTCCCTCTTCTCGAGTTCCTTGCCCACCGCCGTGATCGCCATCACCGGCATACCGTACTCCTCGCCCTCGTCGACCAGCTTCCCCAGGTTGAGGAGAGTCTGCTTCTCGTTGGGAGCGCCCACGAAGATCGATATCGAGACGGCCGTGGCGTTGAGCCTCACCGCGTCCTTCATCGAGGTGGTGATGCCCTCGTTGCTGAGGTCCTCCTGGAGGATGCTCGTCCCCCCTGAGACCCTCAGCAGTATTGGGATGTCCCACTCCGGGTCGACCGAGCTGCGGAGTATCCCGCGCGTGACCGAGACGACGTCTGCGTACGGGACGAGCGGCGCGATGGTCTTCCTCGGGTTCTCGAGCCTGCGCGTAGGGCCCATGAAGTACCCGTGGTCGCAAGCGAGCATCACGGAATGGCCAGTCGAGGGCCTGATCATGCGGGAGATCCTGTTCTTCAGCCCATAGTCCAATGAGAGGTCCACCTCCTCGGCCTCGCTCACGGATATTACCTTTTGCGTCGCGTCCCTACCGCTCTCTAAGCTGCGCGAAGGCGATGTTGGTGAGCTCGTCCGCCTCCCAGTTCTTCTCGCGCGGGATCCACTCGAACCGGAGCTTCGAGAAGCGGCGCGCGAGCTCCTTTGCCTGAAGATACTTCTCGCCGTAGGCCCCGCCCTTGAACTTCCACTTTTCCGCCATCTGGTTGACGAGCAGGGTAGAGTCAGAGAAGACCGTGACCTCTTCGTCGCGATGCGCCTCCAGGTGTTCCAGCGCCTTGATGAGGCAGAGGTACTCCGCAAAGTTGTTGGTCACTCCGTGCCCCGCGAGGCCGTGGTCGGAATGGATGCGCTTCCCGTCCCTGTAGATTACGTAGCCATATGTCCCGAGGCCCGGGTTGGGCTCGGCCCGGCCGTCCGTGAAGACCTCGATCATCGCGGCGACGGCTGGGCGCGAGTAGATATGTGATTTCAGATGACAAAAAATTAGAATTGGGGGGAGGTTGCCTCTTGTCGAGGTGCAACCTCGTCGTCGGTGCGGAGCGCGAAGCCCGCCTACTCGTCAGCCTCTTCCAGTTCTTCAGCGATCTCAGCGACCTCAGCTGCATTAGTGATCTCTGAGGCACCTGAAGGTGCGGTCGTCCCTGAGCCCTCCACGACGGTGCCCATCGCGTACCGGTTCGAGACCTGGGTGACCTTGATCCTGGCTGACTGGCCTTGCTTGCCTCCGGCGACGAAGATGACGAAGCCGTCGATCTTCGCGATGCCGTCGCCACGCCTGCTGATGTCGGAGATGGTCACGTCGTATTCCTTGCCCACCTCGACCGGCTTTGGCTTGAAGGAGGTTTCCCTGCTGCCGAATCCGCCGCGGCTACCGTAGCCGCCTCCACGTTGTCCGAAACTCATCCGTTATCACTTCCTACCGTAGTTTCCTTTGGTGCGGCAAGGCTTTCATGTGAAGTAAATAAGTCTATACCGCGGTTTCTCCAATCTTGCGAAGCCCCGCCTGCCCGCACGCGAGAGAATACCGATAAATAGGGAGCGCCCCCCAAACCCGATTCGACTTGAAGCAGCACGACTTCACGCACTTCGTCGACCATCTCGCGGAGAGGGGCGAGCCGTTCGTGGTGGCGACCGTCGTGCGCATCCACGGCTCTTCGCTGGGCAAGCCGGGCTTCAAGGCCGTCGTCTCACGAGAGGGCAGGATAGTGTTCGGGACAATTGGGGGTGTCTGCCCCGAGTCCGCAATCGCCACGATGGCCCAGGAGGCGCTCCGGACCGGGCAGGCGAAGGTCGTGAAGGTCCACCTCGAGGATGCGAGGTCGGCGGTCGACGGGACGCTCAGGAACGCGAGCCCTGACGAGGTTTATGTGGAGACGAACTGTGGGGGCATGATGGAGATCTACGTGGAGCCCTACCTTCCCGCGGACAGGCTCATCCTGATTGGCCAGGGCGGGAAGGACGACGTCGAGGACGGGCTCGTGGTGATGGGTAAGTCCCTGGGCTTCGAGACGGTCGTTATCGACCACCTGCCGGTGCTCAGCGAGGACCCTGACGTGCTGATAACCGACCTCGACTACGACCTGGGCGATTTCAAGTTCGCGGACTCCGACACCGTGATCGTGCTGACCAAGGGCGAAAGGGACGTCCCCACGCTGGAGGCCCTCTCCAAGAAGAAGGTGAGGTTCGTGGGGCTGATGGCCAGCCTCCAGAGGGTCGCGGAGGACGTAGAGCAGCTGAGGCGGCGAGGAATCGCTTCCGGATTCCTCGAGTCGCTGCATTCACCCGTCGGAGTCGACATCGGCGCGGTCACGCCAGAGGAGGTGGTCGTGAGCATCATGGCCGACGTGATAGCGACGAAGAGGGGCAAGCACTCTCCCCGCACGGTCTTTCTTGGCAAGGTCATCGGGGGACAACGGGGTCCCGCGTCGCGGACCGACTGACTGCGCGAGGAAGAGTTTATCCGAACGCCCAGTTCCCGCACCGCTCGTAGCCATGCTGCCTCGCAGCTTCCAGTACTTCGCGCCGACGACCGTCGAGGAGGCGGTAGGGTTCCTGAGGGAGCACCGGGGGGACGTGAAGGTGCTCGCAGGCGGGATGAGCCTCATTCCTTTGATGAAGCTGAGGCTCGCCTCTCCAGGCCATGTCGTCGACATCAACAGGTTGCCCGGGCTGGACTACATCAAGGAGAGTGACGACGGCAGGTCCATCCTCATCGGCTCGCTCACAAGACACCACGCGTTAGAGTCCTCTCCGCTTGCCAGGAAGAGGGTGCCCCTCCTCGCCGAGACCGCCGCATCGATAGGGGATCCGCAGGTCAGGAACCTCGGGACGATTGGCGGCGCCCTGGCCCATTCCGATCCCAGCGGAGACATGGGTGCCGCGATCCTCGCACTGCGGGGCAAGGTGGTCGCGTACGGGCCGTCGGGAGAGAGGAGCATCCCGATAGACGACTTTCTGGTCGACACATTCACTACAGCGCTGGGGGAGGACGAGCTGATCACCCAGGTCTCCGTCCCGATGCCCCCTGTCGGAGGCAGCGGCGGGGCGTACCTGAAGCTCGAGAGGAAGGCCGGGGACTTCGCGACGGTCGGCGTGGCGGTTCAGCTTGCGCTCGAAGAGAGGAGAGACGGAACCTACTGCTCCTACGCGGGGGTCGGGCTCACGGCGCTCGGCGCGAGGAGCCTCCGCGCAAGCAAGGCCGAGGGGTGCCTAGCGGGCAGGAAACTGACGAAGGAAGCGATCGCAGAGGCGGCGTCCGCGGCGGCAGAGGAGTGCTCGCCGACCGACGACCCGCTCCGGGGCTCCGCGAAGTACAAGCGGGAGATGGCCGGGGTCTTCACCAGGCGCGCCGTCGACGTCGCCGCCGCCAGGGCTCGAGCGCAGGGGGGACGCGGCGGAAGATGACGACCTCCTCTAGCCGGCGGGCCGTCAGGGTCAATGTAAACGGAAAGGCCAGCACAAAGGAGGTCGAGCCGCGGCTGCTCCTTGTCCACTTCATCCGCGAAGTGCTCGGCCTGACGGGGACCCACGTCGGGTGCGACACCACGAACTGCGGAGCCTGCACCATCCTGCTCGACGGCAAGTCAGTGAAGTCTTGCACGATGTTCGCCGTCCAGGCCGACGGGAGCGAGATCACGACGATCGAGGGGATGCAGGACTCGAGCGGGGAGCTCCATCCCATCCAGAGGGCCTTCTGGGAGAACCACGGCCTCCAATGCGGGTACTGTACCCCGGGGATGGTAATGCAAGCCGCCTGGTTGATACGCGAAAACCCGGACCCGACGGAGAAGGAGATCCGGTTGGGGATTTCAGGTAATCTCTGCCGCTGCACAGGCTATCAAAATATCGTAAAGTCTGTCCAAGAAGCTGCAAAAGCTATGCGAAGCGAAGGAAAAGGCCCGCGCTGAAAACCAGGTCCGCAGGTTACTCTGTCACAAGGGACGGCTGCACCGTCTGCAGCCTATGGGCCTTGCCGTGGCGATACATATGGATGTAACAATATTTTGCACCGCAGACGTGGCAGGTGAAAAAGTACTCCTTTCCCAGAGCCTTTCCGCAAAAACTGCAACTTGCAGTCTTGCTCTGCTTTGACTCGGGGTACATTTCGTTTGCCAACCGCGACCCAGCATATTCTTGTAAGGTGTGCTAATTCTTAAGCATAGATATCGGAATATTAAAATTCCAAATGTAATATTGTAATATTTGCACATTTACGCGTCTTTACACTTTTCTGGTTTGCAGGTTTGCAGGCGTGCAAATTCAACTCTCCGGGCCGCCGACCAATTGCCGGACCACGGACGTCCACGCCGCCGCGCAGTTCCTCGCGTCGTATCCTCCCCCTCCTAGGGCCACCAGCCTTCCCTTGCATGCGTCGTGGGCAACTTGGTGGAGGAGTTGCGCGACATTCGAGTGAAATCTCTCCGAAAAGGCGAGCCCTCCTATGGGATCGCCGGCCAAGCTGTCGGCCCCGCACTGCAGGATCACGAACTCCGGCTCAGCACGAATTGCAAATTCTTCAAGTTTAGGCAAGACGTCCTTGATTCTTTCGTCGCCCTCGCCCGGAAGCAAGGGGACGTTGACCTTCGTGCCTTCTGCCGCTCCTTCGCCCCTCTCGCTCTCTCTACCGCTCCCTGGATAGAGAAAACGACCGTCTTCATGCACGTCGAAGATGAAAACTCCCCGGTCGTACTCGTAGGGATAGAAGACCCCGTCGCCGTGGTGCACGTCGATGTCGACATACAGGATCCTCCTCAGCCCGCTCCTCCGGAGCGTCTCTATCGCCACGCCGATGTCGTTGAAGACACAGAACCCGGCGGAGCGGTCCCTCCGGGCGTGGTGGAGGCCTCCCACGGGGTTGAACCCGTGGTCCACCTCGCCGCTCATGACCTGTTCGACGCAGGAAAGGGTCGACCCGACGGCGAACTCGGCGGCCTCGAGGACCCCCCTGAAGGCGGGAGTGTCGCCTTCGTCAAGATACCCGTAGCCCAGGGTCGAGGCCTTCCTCACGAACTCGACGTGGCTCTTGTCGTGGAAGAGTTCTAGGGCCTCCTCGTCGGCGATCTCCGGCTCGATGCTGACCTCCCCCAGCCCCAGCCTCGCGAGCTCCTCCCAAAAGCGGACGACCCTCGCCGAGTTGAAGGGGTGGGGCGGGGGGAAGGAATACTTCAGGAGCCCGTCGCCCTTGACCACGCAGACGCGGCACATTGCTATCTCACATCTTTGTTGCCAGCGCTGAGACGGCAGACCTAAGAGAGTCGGCACCGGCCTTCACCAGCTGCGGCTGCCTCACCATGCCCATTCCCTTGAGGAGCTCCTCCGAGATGAGCCTGTCCGGACCGGAGGTGAGCTCCCCTGTCACGTTCGAGTAGTCCGGCTCCTTGTTGAGCGCGTAGCAGTGCATCGCATGGAGGTCTAGGACGGTCCTGACGACCTCGTAGCCGAGGAAGGAGTAGCACTCGATGGTCTCGAGCGACTGCAGGAGCTCGGTGGCCTTCCCGCGGACTATCGCGATCGCGTCCTCCGCCCTGTATCTCCCGAACTTCAAGGACATGGGCATGTCCATGGCCGTGGTCCGCAGGACGTCGTATAGCACCGCGAGCGTCTCAAGCCGGTTCTCGCACGACACCCTCGAAGCGAGGTTGAACCCGGAAGCCTCCGTCCACTCTTTGAAGCTGGCCGACTTCCTACGCGAGAGGCCCTTCATCTGAGCGAAGAGGTGGCTCGGCGAAGGCACCTGGAGGCTGGAGAAGATCTCCGAGACGCAGAGGTCAATGGCGGCCGAGGTCAGCCAAAAGTCGGCCTCGGGGAGGTCATGCCCAACCTTCTCGTCGACCCTTCCAAGGGCCTTAAGCGCCGAAGCGAGGTGCGACTCTGCCGCCTTCGCGCAGTTCTCCCTGAACCTCCTCTCGCAGCTGGCGACCGTGCCGGCCAGGAGCAGCGAGCCGTCTCTCAGGATGGTCGCCTTCGCGAGCGCGGCGCCGAACTCCGGCTCCGGGTTGCGGAGCTCCTTCTCCGACCTGAAGATTATCTCCGCGTAGAAGTCGCCGGCGCGGACGTACTTCGGCGGGGTCGGGTCCCTGCTCACCACAAGGAGGTCGTACTCGCAGCTCTTCCTGCTTATCCGCGCGGTGTGGCATCCGACGATGGCGACCTCGTTCGACGGGTATGTCTTCAGCACCGTGAGGATAGTCTGCGTGTTCGGGTCGGTCTGGTTCTGGGAGACCGGGGTCGTGGCCTTCCTCGCCGCGCTTGCTCTCCTGCTCGTCTCTTTGTTCAGCTCCCTAGTCCGTTATCAGGGCCTTCATGCACTGCTGCTGAGCTGCGGCCGCAAAGGCCTGCTCCGAGTCTGCAAGCGGAAAACGGTGGGTGATTAGGTCCGCGACGGTCAACGAGCCCTCTGCCAATAGCTTCGTCGCCGCCTGCGTCTCCCTCTCGCTCGAGGCGTAGCTGGTGACGACTGATGTCCCGTTCAGGAACAGGTGCGCGAGGTCGATCGTCCCTGTCGCGCCCCTCTTCGGAGCCCCGAAGAGCAGGACCGTCCCGCCGCGGGCTGCCAGCCTCGTCGCGTCCTCGAAGGCCGCCGCGCTCGCGGTCGCGACCACCACCAGCTCGGGCCCCGCCGGCATCGGGCCACGGAGCGTCTTCTCCTTCTCCTCCGGGGTCGCGGGGTTGAAGACGAGGTCGCAGCCGATCTTTCTAGAGTAGGAGTTCCTGTAATCGCTCACGTCGCCGACGGCGACCTTCTCGACGCCCGCGTGCCTCAGAAGCTTGTAGATCATCAGCCCGACGGGCCCCGCTCCGTAGATCACCGCGCTGCGCACGCCGCTCGCCCGCGCGCTCTCCAGGCCGAGTATACAGCAGGAGAGCGGCTCGATGAAGCTCGCCTCCTCGTACTCGAGCTCTTCGGGCAGCTCGAGGACCGCGCCCCTGTCAACATTGAACTTCGGGACGAGGAAGCGCTCCGCCAAGCCGCACGGGACGAGGTTGTGCCTCCCGAACTCCACGCAGTAGGTGGTCTTGCCCCGCTTGCAGACCTCGCATGAGAGGCAGGGCACGTGGTGGTGCGCGAAGACCCGCATCCCTCTCGAGATGTTGCGGACCCCCCTGCCTACCTCCTCGACCTCTCCTACGGCCTCATGGCCGAGGATCCTTGTGGTGATCCCTACGCCCTGCACCTTCTCGAGGTCGGTGCCGCACACTCCGCAGCACTTCAGCTTGACGAGGACCTCTCCCTCGGCGGGGGAGGGCTCCGGGACGTCTTCCACCTTGACCCCTCCATTTGCCCCGACCAGCGCAGCTTTCATTCTTCGCTACGAGATGCTCCTTCGGACGCCTGCTATAAGCGCGCGCATGGAATTGGAGTCTAGAGGCCCGTGGATGCCTCCGTCACTTTGGGAGGCCGGAGACGTCCTCGCAGTCGAGGAGGGCCCCGCAGTTCGGGCAGCGGTAGCGACACGTCTGAATCTGAACCATTTTCGTGCCGCAATAGCATATTTCGTCACTCATACGCCATGTGTTGTTCTCGAATGCGGGCATCCTTTTTTACTCTTCTTTCCCCATTGGCAATTCCAGCACAGGACTTGCAGGCGAAGAGTGACGGGATAGTTGTTTCTCTTGAGCCAATAGTAAAAATCGCGTCCACCTCGGCTGCCTGTGGCCTCCCTTCGTTGTTTAGCACCGTCATCATCGATGTGGTCGAGAGTCAAGAATTCCATTTCTTTCGTTCCGCAACATCTGCAAGAAGGAGGATTAGTGCCGTAGTGCGTCAATGCTTCGAGTTTCGTCTTGTCACGGTATCTCTGCGAATACGCATTTCGCTCGAACCTGTGATTCCAGTAATACTCGCGAACGCGCGCGCAGCATGACAAGGGTTGCATACGTAATAACTATTGTTTCGTTGGCTGGACCCCCGATTCGCTGAGGTCAGGAAAATTCCGCACTTCGTGCAGGTTGCCGTAGTCTATCGCTTCTAGCCGTGGTAATCGATTTAACGACCACTCACATCAAACCGAGTGTCTCACTCAATCGTGCCGCAGTAGCACAGCTCTCCGCTCTCAGAAGACACGCCGCGCGAACACCTCTCTCAAAGGCGCTCCGCTCCGCTAAAAGGCCTTCCTCGCCTCAGACGGGCACCATGATTTATCTGCCATGGATGGCGCCGCTGGAGAGGCACAGCGAGATGAAGGGAAGCGACAAGTGGGGGCAGGGCGGCGGGCCGAGTATCCGCATCGAGATAATCCTCGCCGCCCTCGTGGCGGTGACTTTGGTCGGCGTCTACTTCTTCTTCGTCCAGAACAGCAGGCTCTCATCGAGCCAGACCGGGGGGGTCACGACGGTGTCCACGACGGGCGTCAACTGCGACAGCGACTCG
Source organism: uncultured Nitrososphaerota archaeon (assembly GCA_963820505.1). Lineage (GTDB taxonomy): Archaea > Thermoproteota > Nitrososphaeria > Nitrososphaerales > Gagatemarchaeaceae > Gagatemarchaeum. The sequence continues at coordinate 513,703 of CAWFZY010000005.1, forward strand.
ATGCCAGAGACCGCGCAGCAGGTCCAGAACAACGCGAGCTTCGAGGCCCTGACCGGCAACCTTTGCTACAACTTCATGGGGGAGAACTCTTCTGAGAGCGCCGCTCTACTCTACTTCGACTACTTCAACGGGACGATAGTCTATCCCTGCGGTGATGCGCCCCAGGACCTCATAACCAGCCAGATCCAGGCGGCCGTGTCCTCCAGCGGACACGTGATCTCCGTGCAAATGGGTAACCAGTCTTCCCTCAACGCGCCCCAGAAGTGCGGTCCCGAAGCCCCCCTGGTCGGCGTCGTGTCCGTGGAGGACGTCGAGTCGACCATCCCTGCGGTGCCTCAGCTCAACGTCACCATCGCCGCGACCCCCGGTGCGCGCACCGTCGCGACCCTGAGCGCGACCCTCACGCTCGACGGAGGCACCCAAAGGTTCCAGCTGGTGGCGCCCCCCTCCACCTTGGCACCCGGGAGGTCCGTATCGAAGACCGAGATCATCCTCTCGGGCATCTCGTTCAGCGCGGACGGGTTGTACCCGATGACGATCTCCGGGACGTTCGACAACGGGCAGAGCTTCGACTACCTCGTGCACGTCCAGATCGCCCGGGTGCCTTGACGGACCGGGTCGGAAACGCGCGAAAAGGGTTTTAGGGATGCGTCTGCGCGAGAGGGACGAGCTTGTCGGCCCCGGAAGACTCAGACGAAGGGATGCCGCGCCTGGTAAGGAGGAACCCCAGCAAGCCGGTGACCAAGCTCTGCGTAAACTGCCTCGCGCCGCTGGAGAAGGGGAGTCAGCTGGGAGGGTGGCTCGTGCCTCAGGACTATTACTGCACAAAGTGCGGATACAAGGGCTACGTCTATCTCGAGGACAGGCGAAGCGAGGACGCGGTGCGCACCGCGAAGAGCAAAGAAAAGCAGGGCGAGCGCCGAGAACCATAGCAAGGCCCTCCCCTAGCAAGGCAAGCGCCTTGAATCCCCCGACTTCTGAGACCGCGGCCTCCGGCCCTCCGCCGAAGTCGAGCTGGCTGCTCCTCTTCGTCGCGATAATCGCCCTCACCGTGGCGATGACGTTAGTCTCGTTTCCTGTAGGACTCTATACCGTCTTCGGGGCTCACCTCTCGAGCACCTACACCGCCTCGACGCCCGTCTCCGCGCTCACCTACGACTTCACGTTCACGACCGTGCAGGTTCCAATCGCGGGGAACCTGGGCGACCTCTTCCTTGTCTTTTCGGTGGTGTACCTCGCATTCCTCCTTCTTGCCGCAAGGCAGGGCGCAGGCCTGCTGAAGGCGCTCCGGGCCGCGGTCTCCGACGGGTACGCGGCGCTCTTCGCCAATCCGCTTGCTGCGACCATGGTGCTTCTCGGCGCGACGAGCTTCGTGACGCTCCTGTTGGACACGTTCCAGACAAGCGCCGGGGTCTCCACAGGGTCGCTGACCGGCGACGCGTTCGAGCTGCTCGTGAACATCGCCCTCGCTCCGCTGCTCGAGGAGAGCGAGTTCAGGCTGATCCTGATAGGCGTGCCCGTGCTCCTGCTCTCCCTGGTGCTCCTCCGGGACTTCTCTCCGAGCAGGGCCGCCAAGGTGCTGTGGCGCCCTTCGTCGCTATGGGACGTCGACGAGGTGGAAGGGGTCGAGACGGTGCGCACCTTCACGGAGGCCAGCCCCTCCATGTTCCCTGACGCCCCGTCAGACTCGCTAAAGGTGAGAGCCATAAAGCCGGTCGTCTTCACGTTCCTCTTCCTCTCCTCAGTCATCTTCGGATTTGCGCACTACGCCTCGGGAGTGGGATGGGGACCGGGAAAGATCACCGAGGCCGCCCTCGCCGGTCTCGCGCTAGGCTATCTCTACGTCAAGTATGGGTTCCACACGAACGTCCTTCTGCACTGGTCGATCAACTACGTGGGGTCTATCTTCGCCTTCCTGGGGCAGGTCCTCTATGGAATCTCCTGGACTTCGAATACCGGCAGCTACCTCGACGTCGTCCCGACGGTCGTAATCGTCTACCTCCTGGGCATCCCCTCGACGCTCGTCGTGGCTACGGAGCTGCTCAAGCGAGTTTCGCGCGGGAGACATTGAGGGCCATTTGGGGCCTTCATCGAGTCAGAATCCGCATGGGTCCGTGGACATATCTCCGTGTTTCGGCTGAGCCCAATCCGAACGGGGAGTTTAGTATTTGCATAAGGAAGAGTGTAGTTTCATCATGCAAAGCGCAGATTTATTAATCTATATTCACAATACTCTGGCATGGAACTCGACCAGAAGATTAGGTACGTGATGTTCGGTTTCACGGCTGCGTCGGTAATCCTGGCTGGACTGGGATTGCACGCGGGGCTGCACCTGAGGGCCTTGGAAGACGGCGGCGTAATAGACTAGTCGCTACAGGGTTCGTCCTCGGATCTTCAATGCCTCGCTTTCGAGGCGAGGCAGCACGGCCGCTCTGTCGAAGGTCCAGCGGCCGTTCGTTTCATCCCAGAGGTTATGGCATATCGTGAACGATTTCATCTCCGTTTGGTCGAGCAAGAATATCTCTGCTCTCTCTCCATACGGCTTTAGGAGCCTCTTGAGGTATTCGAGCGCTTCGTTCACCGCATCCAGCGGAAAGAAAAGCTGCGAATAGTAGGCGTCTCCCGCTGCCTCGGACCATTGGAACGGAAGGCGGTTGAGCTGGCTCCTCAGGGTCATCTTGTCTTGCTCGTCGGTTTCGCGGACGATGAGCGAGACTCCGAGGTATCCGTGCTTCGCGAGCCGTTCGACCCTGTGGAGCGGGGGGCTATACGCGATGCGGCACCAGGCGATCGAGTAGTCCCTGATGAGGTGGTTGGCCAGGACGTGGTGCGAGTAGTGCCAACCGAGCGTCTTGTAGTTGACCTCGATGCCGTTGAACTTCTTGATAGCCGCCTGGATCTCCGTCAGGGAGCGATCGCCGTCCTTCCAGAGCTCCTTCAAGAGGAGCAGGTCGACCTTGTCGATGCTCTTCCTCTCGGAGATGGTCGCACGCGCAGCCTTGTCGTCGACCGGCGGCGGGTTGCTCCAGTCGAAGTCCCAGACGCCTTCGTCGAAGTTGAAGCATTCCGCCCGCATCGGTGCGACCCTGAACCAATCGCAGTCGAAGAAATCGATTTCGGAGAAGATCCCCTTTTCCTTGAGGCCCTCCATGAACCGGTGGAACTCTGCGGTGAACTCCGCGGGGACCGCGCCGTGGACCACATAGACGTCGTGGGGCATCGTCCCCGCGTACGCAACAACATAACAGAGGTCGCTCATGGCCTCGAAGATCTCGCGCGCGTGCCTGCTGTAGGCCTCCCCGACCCTGAGCTTCATGACTATCCTCCTCAGCCCAAGGGCGCCGTAGTCCAGGTCGGCCTTGACCTGATAACCCCGTTTCACTATCTTCTCTTTGTAGCGGTACCTGACGCTCTCCTTGTACTGCCCCAGCCTCCTCGATATCTCCGCGATGTCCGGGCCTATCTCGGTGACAAGCTTCACGAGGGCAACCGTGTTCGCGCTGGCGTCCGGCTGCTCGCGGTCTTCGTTTGACCTCACGAGGTCCAAAAATCTCCTACGTTGCGGAATTTATTGGATGAGGATATTACAGATTATGGAACGGCATTCCATATTCCCCTTCTGTCCGTTTTCACAGGCCCGAGAGCGCGGCTTCGCTAGATGCCCAGTGCCGACCTGAGTCCCTTGTACCTGTTCCTGATCGTAACCTCGGTGACCCCCGCTGCCTCGGCGACGTCCCTCTGGGTCTTGTCCTCGCCCTCTAGCGTGCACGAGACATAAAGAGCCGCGGCGGCGAGGCCCATAGGGTCCTTCCCCGCCGAAATCCTCGCCTCCTCCGCCTTCTTGAGTATCTCCAACGCCCTCCTCTTGGTCCTCTCGGAGAGCTGCGCCCTTGACGCTATCCTCGAGACGCACTTCGTCGGGTCCACGACGGGCATCTTGATGTCCATCTCTTTCAGGAGGAGCCTGTAGCACCGGGCGATGTCCTTCTTCTTCACGTTCGAGACGTTCGCAAGGTCCTTCAGGGTCCTCGGCGTCTCCCTGTCCCTGCAGGCAGCATAGAGAGAGGCCGCTATTATCGCCGATATCGACCTTCCCCTTACCAGCCCGCGCTCCAGAGCCTTCCTGTAGATGTAAGCGGCCTTCTCGACCACTGCATCAGAGACGGAGAGCTTGTCGGAAAGCCTGTCGAGCTCGCTAAAAGCCTGCCTGAGGTTCCTGTCCATCGGCTCGTGGACCTGGCTCCTGCTGTCCCACGTCCTGAGCCTCTCGACGGTGGCCTTCATCGAAGGCGAGAGCGACTTGCCGGAGGCGTCCTTGTTGACTCCGCCGATGACCGTCGCAAGGCCCATGTCGTGCATGGCTATCGAAGTCGGAATCCCGCCGCGCGACCTGTCGTCCTTCTCGTCCTTCGAGAAAGCCCTCCACTCGGGCCCGGTCTCCTCTATCTTGTCCTTGACAACAAACCCGCAACTGCTGCAGACCAGCTCCCCCCCGGCGTTGTCCACTACCATTGGACCCTTTCCGCACCTCGGGCACTTGTCCAATGCCCGTTGCAACTTCATCAGTCTTGAGAAATCTCTTTCAGATGACAAGCAATACACTCCGTTTGGGCGTAGCCAATGTTGAAAATATTGTACACCTATTTAGCTTTTGTGGAAAATTAGGCCCCCCGAAGGATCTCATTTGAGGTGCCTGCCCGCGTCGGGGATTCGATGCTGGGTGCATCAAGCTTTTATATCAAGCCGCAGCCAAGAAAGCAGGTAAGGCCTGTGGGGTCAGACTTGGTCATGTTCGAGAACGCCCTACAGTTCATAGGGGCGTTTGTCGCATTCTCTATCGCGCTGGTAGCCTACAAAGGCGTGCGCGAGACCAGCAGCTCCTCGATGCTCAGGCTGGCCGGCGCGTTCGTGTTCCTCGGGGCTGGATTTGTCCTCCAGGGGCTCGACGGCGTCGGAGCCTTCGGCAGCATCCCTGGGCTCGCCGTCTCTCTTGACACGATCTTGATCGCAGGGATGTTCCTGCAGACGATCGGCTACTTCCTCCTAGCCTTCTCGCACGTCCTGGACGTGGTCGTGTCGCGACGCCTCGGACCGTTGCTCATCCTCTTCCCCATCTTCGCGATAAGCCAGACGAGCGCCGAGACGGTCCTGCGCAGCCTCTCATTCTACTTCATCCTATACGGGGTGCTGGAGACGGCGCTCTCTTACTCGAAGACGAAGAACCCCAACACCCTCTTCATCGCCACTGGGCTGGGGCTCCTCGCCGCCGGGTGGTGGGTTTCGCTGGCCGCTCCTGACCTGGTATTGTTAACATTGTTGCAGCTTTTGATGAGGGAAGTTGGACTAGTTGCGCTATTCGTGCCGGTCTTGAAGTTCTCGTTCAGGAAACCAGGAGACCTGTTGAATGCCCCAGTATAGGACACAGGGCAAGATAATCGCCGACATCTTGGCGACGGCCCGAGACATGAACATGGACGGGCAGGGCGTGGGGATCACCACTTTGCTCAGGCGCGGAAACGTCTCATACGGTAGGATGACCAAGCTCATCGTGGAGCTCGTTGGAGCCGGCCTCCTGCTCGAGGAGACGCTGGAGAAGAACGCAAAGTACCGCATCAGCGAGAAGGGGCGGATGTTCCTGCAAGCCTACACCCAGTTCGAGGACTTCGCCCAATCCTACGGATTGAGGCTGTGACCGCGGCCTCCGGAAGACCCTGTTAGCTTTTTTACTCGCCTCTAGGTGCTGTCGCGTCTGGAGAAGTCGTAGACAGTCACATGATTGGTTTCCTCGGGGCAGGGCGGGTCGGGGCCCAGGCGGCGCTCGAGGTCGCGTCCGCCGGGATAGACGACGTGACCCTCGTCGACATCGTGCCTGGGCTGGCGGAAGGGGAGGCCATGGACATCTCCCAGAAGATCGCCGAGACCGGCGTGGACGTCGAAGTCAGGGGCTCAACGGACTACTCCTCCCTGCGCGGCTCGGAGATCGTCGTGATCTCTGCGGGCCTTGCGCGCAAGCCCGGGATGACCCGCATGGACCTCCTGGAGAAGAACGCGGGGATAGTAGCCGCCGTAGCGAAGGAGGTGGCAAAGCACGCCCCAGGGTCGATCGCGCTCACGGTCACCAACCCGATGGACGTCATGAACTACGTCGTCCTCAGGAAGACTGGGTTCCCGAAGGGCAGGGTGGTCGGGATGGGGGGCATCCTCGACCTCTCCAGGTTCAAGTCGACCATCTCCGCGATGTTGGACGTCTCCCACTCGTCCATCACCTCCCTCGTGATCGGGGAACACGGCGAGAGCATGCTCCCCCTTGCGAGGTATACGTCGATAGGAGGGGTCCCGCTGACGAAGCTGATGGACGAGACCCAGATCGCCCAGGCCATGGAGGCTACTAGGCGCATCGCGATAGACGTCATCTCCAAGAAGGGCGCCACCGTCGACGCCCCGGCGAACGGGGTCGTCAGGATGGTAAAGGCCATCTCGTGGGACCGGAAGGAGGTCATTCCCGCGTCGGCCTACCTCGAGGGGGAATACGGGGTGACCGGGTTGTGCATCGGGGTGCCGCTGGTCTTGGGAGCGAACGGGGTGGAGAAGATACTGCCCCTGGACCTCAACGAGAAGGAGAAGGCCCAATTCCTGAAGGGCGCCCAGACCATACGCGAAGGCATAGCGTCGATAGAAGCCTCCCTCTAGCACCAGTCGCGCGCCGAGGCGTCGCGGCGCTCGGGATTGCACAAATTGACGAAAAGGCACTCGGGATTCCTCTTTTCCCTCAATACTTTTATGGCCGCGATGTTGGCCGAGGGACGAAATTGCTTATCATAGCACTCGTGAAAGGCGTTCCAAGCAGGAGCACCAAGGTGGTCAGGGTCGATAACATCGTCCAGCGCAACGAGATGGAGATGATCGTCAACCCCAACGACGAGAAGGCCATCGAGGCCGCAGACTACCTGAAGAGACGCGTAGGTGGAAAGATCGTCACTTTGAGCATGGGGCCTGATGCGAGGTTGAAGCCCGTCCTCATGCCGCTCTTCAACGCGGAGGCGACCGGCGTCGACGAGGAGATGATCCTCAGCGACCCCCGGCTTGCTGGCTCCGACACCGTCGCCACGTCGTATGCGGTCGGGCTGGCGGTCTTCAAGGTCTACGAGAAGCACATCGCCCCCTTCGACGCCCTCATCAAGCTCATCAGCGGAGGCTCCTCTATGCAGGAGATCGAGGCGAAGGCGCGTGAGTTCTACGACCAGAACGTCCTCCCCAACAAGGTCTACAACGAGGAGCCGGGGACCCGCACCTCCATCATCGGCCACCTCGTCGAAGGCAACCTGAGCCGGGACGAGGCCTTGGCTCGGCTCAAGACTGAGAGGGCCAACGTCACGAAGTTCGTCGTCGTCGCGGGGATAAGGACCAGCGACGGTGAGACGGGCAGCGTCGGCCCCCAGGTCGCAGAGGTTGTCTCCCAGAAGATGGGCATCGAGCTTCCTCACGCGACGTACGTGGAGGAGCTCGATGTCGACCCAGACTCTCTCCGGATCCACGCCGGCAGGAGGATCGGGAGGTCAATCCAGAGGCTCGAGATAGAGGCGCCCTGCCTGATGACCTTCGCGCCCGAGTACGTGGCAAAGACGATCCAGTCGGTCGACTTCAACCGGGTGATAGAGAACTACTACAAGGGGAAGCTAAGGGAGCAGATAAAGTGGACCGCCGACATCCTTGACGCAGACCCGACGAGGCTGGGCTTCGGCGGCTCCGCCGTGATCGTGGGCCCCGCCATACTGATGGGGGCGCCATCCGGGCAGAAGACCCTCGACAAGAGCCTCATATTCACCAGGAGCGTCGAGAAGACCGCCTGGGAAGGGAAAGAGTACGGCCCCTTCCAGAAGGGCGACGTCGGAGACGCGCTTCCTCAGACCCTCAAGGACGACCTCGTGATGAAGGGAGCGTTGACCACGTTCACCCTCAAGATGCTGGGAGAGGAGCTGCTGGCTTGAGCACCACCGCCTCTGCCACGTCGGCCCCGGCGACGACCTCTGCCAAGGTCGTGCTCGCCGACTACAAGGACGTCTGGGTCTTCCTCCAGCGGCAAGACGGGCACCTGTCGAACGATTCCCTCGAGCTCCTGGCCGCCGGCAGGAAGGTCGCCGACCAGGTCGGTCAGAGGCTCGTGGGCCTGATCCTCGGTAGCAACCTCAAGGGCCTTCCAGAGGAGGCGATGGACTACGGGGCTGACCTCGTGCTCGTCGTCGACGACCCAGCGCTGCGGACATACCACACGCTGAGGATAATCGACACCCTCGAAGCGATGATACTGAAGAGGAAGCCCTACGCCATAATCTTCCTTGCGACAGAGTTCGGCAGGGAGATCGCCGCCAGGCTCGCATACAAGGTGAACTCCGGGCTAGCGACCGACAACGTGGACTTCGAGGTGCAGGACTACTTCAACCCCAAGTTCAACGAGATGTTCCCGAAGACGATGACCCAGGTCAGGCCTGACTTCGGTAGCCGGGTCGCGAAGATCTGGACCCCGCGCCACAGGCCGCAGGTCGCGACCTTGAAGCCTGGGAGCTTCGCTCCGCTGGCCAGGGACCCGAGCAGGAGGGCAAGAGGGAAGGTAGAGAAGGTGCCGCTCCCCCGACCCGGTAAGACGTATGCCGTAACGGTGAAGGAGCTCGTCGAGCTGCCAAAGCCCAACGTGGACCTCGAGCACGCGAGCGTCGTGATAGGACTGGGGATGGGGATACTGCACGGGGCGGACGGCTCCCCCAGGAACCCGATCGAGGCCTACAAGCTCGCGACCGAGCTGAAGGAGCTCATCGAGAGGAAGTGGGGCCTCAAGACGGAGATCGGCGCCTCGAGAGAGCTCGTGATGGCGCAGGTCAAGGCCCTGGAGGGGATAATCACCAGAGACCACGAACTAGGCCAGACGGGCACCCTCATCAGCCCGGACCTCTACATCGCGCTGGGCGTGAGCGGCTCGGCGCCTCACAGGGCGGGGATCCGGGCAAAGAAGATCCTCGCCGTGAACCCTGACCCCGACGCCCCGATACTCCTCGCCGCGCAGTATGCCATCGTCGGAGACCTCTACGATGTCGTGCCGAAGCTCATCGACACCCTCGAGGCTCTCCCCGATAGGTCTTGAGCGCCGCGACCGGCGAATACGACGTAATCGTGGTGGGTGCGGGGCCCGGAGGCTCCGCGGCCGCTCTGACGCTCGCCCGGAAGGGCGTCAAGGTGCTCCTACTGGAGAAAGCCAAGGTGCCCGGAGAGAGCAACGTCTCCGGAGGGGTCCTCTACGGCGATTTCACAAAGGGGTACGGGCTGATGGACCTCGTCCCTGACTTCGAGTCAGAGGCCCCGCTCGAGAGGAAGGTCCTCTCGCACGAGGTCAACATCCTCTCCGCGCCGGACCCGCGGCGCGGAAGCTACCAGCGATATCACCTCGACGGGAACTCCATCCTCGCGAGGCTGGGGTTCTTCACGGTCGAGATCCAGACCGGCCACGACTACACCGTGATCCGCAGCGAGTTCGACCGCTGGTTCGCAGAGAAGGCCGTCGCCGCAGGGGCGGAGCTCAGGACCGGGACGACCGTCCGCGCGCTGCTCACCGAGGCCCGGGGTGAGGGGGGAAGCGGCAAGCCGGAAGCCGAGGGCGGCGACCAAGAGCCTTCCGTCGTCGGCGTGAGGACCTCGCGGGGGAGCATACGGTCCAAGGTGGTCATCGACAGCACCGGGGTCACCTCCAACCTGGTAGAGGCGGCGGGCCTCAGGGGGCCGCTCGGACCGAGGCAGCTATACCACGCGATAAAGCACGTCTTCCGGCTCTCGACTGAGGACATCGACAAGCGCTTCAAGCTCAGGCAGGGCGAGGGCCGCGCCATCAACTGCTTCGGCGACTTCATGCAGGGCGTCAGCGGGAGCGCCTTCATCTTCACGAACCGGGAGACGGTCTCGGTAGGGATAGTCGCTTCAGTAGACTCGATGGTGCGCGCCTTCACAGAGCGCTTCGACACTGTAGGGACCCTGGGGGACGTGCTCGATGCGTTCGAGGCGCACCCCTACACGGCGGAGCTCCTCGAGGGCGCGGAGCTCCTCGAGTTCTCGTCCCACAACATACCGCGGGGGCATATAGCCATGCTGAAGAAGCCCTACGCGACCGGCTACCTCCCCACCGGCGACGCGCTGGGGGACTTCATCAAGATCGGCCCGCTCTTCGACGGCATGCGGCGGGCGATAGCGAGCGGCATAATGGCTGCGCAGGCCTACCTCCTCGCGAGCGAGTCAGGCTCGTACCGGGCCTCCAACCTCTCGCGCTACAAGGACATGCTCTCCCCCCTCTACGAGGACGTCAACAGGTCCGGGAGGGAGAGCTTCTTCAGCGAGAGCGGCTTCGCGTACTCCACGCTCCCGCGCATCCTCTTCTCGTCCTCCCTCTTCTCAAGGCGCGTGAAGTTCGAGCCGCCGGCCGAGAGAGCCGCTGGCGCAAGGCCCCTCGCGCCGCCCCAGGCCGACGGGCCCTCCGCCCGCATCACGGTCGACCTCGAAGCGGCGTCAAAGTCGTCGATAAAGCCGTGGGTCCCGAGCTGCCCCGTCGGCTGCTTCTCGCTGGTGACCCCGAAGGGCGCCTTCGCCTCATACAAGGCGCTGTACTCCGCGAACTACAAGCTGGTCGCCTCCTCAACGGAGAACCGGAGCGGGCTCGACGTGCTCGCCTACAGGGAGACCGTCAAGGACATCCTCGAGGGGGCGCTCGCGTTCGACGGGGGTCCGTGCGTCGGCTGCGGGACCTGCGGAGAGATAGGCCCCAAAGAGATGGTCGCATTCGAGCCGGAGGAAGAAGGGCGCGGCGTGCGCTACAGTTACGGCTAGCGCCTACTGCCCCCGCTGGGTCGCGCGGGAGTTGAGCTTATCGAGCTTGAAGGCGGAGTGGATGGCCCTGACCGTGTCTTTCGCATCCTTCTCGGCCACGATGAGCGAAAGGTTCTGATTCGAGGAGCCAGACGCGATCATCTTGATGTTTATGCCCTTGGAGGAGATCGCCCCGAAGGCCGTCGCCGCCACGCCCTTGGTGGTCCTCATAGCTCCGCCCACTATGGCGACCGCGCTCACGTCGTTCTCGGTCAGGATGTGCCTATACCCCCCCTGACCCAGCAGCGCTAGCTCGAGCGCGTTCGCGCCCTTCTCCATGGACGACCTTGCGACCACCATGCTGATGTTCGACTCAGAGACGCTCTGCGAGATCATCATGACGTTGATGCCGCTGCGTCCCATCACGTCGAATATCCTGGCGGCGCTGCCCGGCTTCCCCACCATGCTCGCCCCCGCCACGGTTATCACCGCAACCTCCTTGACCAGCGCCACCGCCTTCACGACGTTCTTGGAGTAGAGCTTGGGGTTCCTCTCCACCAGCGAGCCATGGTCCGCGGGCTTGAACGTGTTCCTGAAGCGCACCGGGATGCCCTTCTCGGCGACGGGCTCAAGGGTCCGGGGGTGGAGCGCCTTCGCGCCGAAGACCGCCATCTCGCCGGCCTCCTCGTACGAGATCTCGCGGAGGACGCGAGCGTTGGGGACGATCCGCGGGTCGGCGGTCATGAGGCCGTCCACGTCGCTCCAGATCCAGACCTCGTCTGCGTCGATCGCGGAGGCGATTATCGTCCCGGTAAAGTCTGAGCCTCCCCGGCCGAGGGTCGTCGTGTCGCCGCTCTGCGTCGCGCCGATGTAGCCCGTGACGACCGGCGTCTTCCCATCGGCGAGGAGCGGGGCGAGCTTCTCTCTCACCTGGAACCTCGTGACCTCCATCAGCGGGGTCGCGTCCCCGAACCTGTCGTCCGTCATGATCCCGCATTCGCCGCCGGTCATGTAGACCGCGTCCATCCCCCTCTCGAGCAGGGCTCCCCAGACGATGGGGTTCGAGAGCCTCTCGCCGCATGCGAGGATAGCGTCCTTAGACCTGGGGGTCAGCTCGCCGAGCACGGTGCTCCCGCGCGCGAGCTTCTCGAGCTGGCTGAGCGTGACGTTGAGCACCCCCAAGACCTGGCGCCTCACAGCGTTCTCGCTGACCGTCGCGGTGAGCGCGGCGAGGTGGGTCTCCCGGATGGACGCCAGGCGCTCCTCGACCGGCTTTTCCAGGCCCTTCGACGCGTCGGCGCAGAGCGCGAGGAGCTCGTCGGTGACGTCCCCCATGGCTGAGCAGACGACGACCACCTTGTGCCCCTTGCCGCTGCCCTTGACCCTGTCCGCCACGTTCTTGATGCGCTCCGCGGAAGCGACCGAGCTGCCCCCGAACTTCATGACGACCTTCATGTCAGCTCCATCCTCCGCCGGCCCCGGCCAGCCTGTATTCGGGCAGCGCCGCGTTCGGCCCGTTTATCTTTCCCCTGATCTCAAGCAGGTCTCTGAGCAAGGAAGTCGCGGTCTCGGGTCCCCCGGCCCCCTTCCCTATTATGACCTTCGGCCCAGAGTAGAGGCACTCGAACTCGACCGCGTTGTTGGCGCCGCTTATGCACAGCGGATGACGCCTCTCGATCACCGTCGGCTCCACGGTCAGCCCCCTCTTCGCGGAGACCGAAGCGATCAGCCTCACGGCCCTCCCTTCCTTCATGGTCCTCTGCACCTCCGCCAGGGACACCTCCCTGATTCCGCGGACCTTCACGTCCCTTATCCCGGCCTTGCTCAGGAGGAGGTGGTTGGCGGTGATGACCAACTTGACCGCGCTGTCGTACCCGTCGATGTCGAGCGATGGGTCGGCCTCCGCGTACCCCGCCTTCTTCGCCCCTGCGAGCGCCTCGTCGAACGAGACTCCCTCCTCTTCCATCCTCGTGAGTATGTAGTTGCAAGTGCCGTTGAGTATCCCCCTTATGCCGACCAGCCGGTCGCCCATCGAGCAGGTCTTCCCGAAGTCGAGGACCGGCGTGCCGCCGCCTACGGCCCCGCTGAACCTCAGCTGCACGCCGTTGTGCATCGCGAGCTCATGGAGGGCATAGTAGGCGATCGAGAGAGGCCCCTTGTTGCACGTAACGACGTGCTTCCGGCTCTCGAAGGCCGCCTTCATGTGCGAGAAGCCGGGCTCCCCGTTCCGAAAGTTGGTCGGGGTCGCCTCGATGAGCACCTCCGCCTCCAGGTCCCTTATCACGTCGCCGGGCTTCTGCGAGGCCTCATCGTTGCGCCTCTTCCCGGCCACCTTGCCTTGCTCCTTCTTCGCCTTGAGGGCCCTCTTCATGTCGATGCCGTGCTCGTCCACGAGCCAGCCCGAGCTGTCCATGACCCCCACGACCTGCGGCACGAGCCCGTACCTGAGGGCAAGCTCCTTCTCCTGGGCCATGAGGAGCCGGGCGAAGCTCTGCCCGACCACCCCGAATCCGGCCAGGATGAGTCTCAAGGATGGGTGCTCGGTCTCGGTTCGGCTTTAGCAGTTTCGGTGGGCCGGTCGACCCACCGCGAGACTGCCGGGAACGGTTATTAGTTCCAAGGGGCTCGAGATTCCCGGCATGAGCGCCCCCAAAGAGCGTGCGACCTTCTTGAAGCAGGACGACATTCCTACGTCATGGTATAACATTCAGGCCGACCTCCCCGAAAGGCTCCCCCCGCCGCTCGACCCGGGCACGCACAAGCCCATGTCCCCCGAGCCCCTCTTCAGGATATTCGCGAAGGAGCTCGTCGCGCAGGAGGTGTCCCAGGAGAGGTGGATCAAGATCCCAGACGAGGTGATGGAGGCGTACCGCTGGCTGCCTCGGCCGACCGGGCTCTTCCGCGCTTACAAGCTCGAAAACTTCCTCAAGACGCCGGCCAAGATCTACTACAAGTGGGAGGGGGCCAACCCGACCGGGAGCCACAAGCCGAACACCGCGTTGGCCCAGGCCTACTACAACAAGAAACAGGGCACCGAGAGGGTGGTGACCGAGACCGGGGCGGGGCAGTGGGGCTCGGCGCTCTCGATGTCGTCCGCCTACTTCGGGCTCAAGACCAGGGTCTACATGGTGGCCGCGAGCTACAACCAAAAGCCGGGCCGTAGGACGATGATGGAGACCTGGGGCGCAGAGTGCATCTCCTCCCCGAGCAACAACACGAAGTTCGGGAGGTCACTGCTCGCCAAGGACCCGAAGGACCCCGGCTCCCTTGGCATCGCGATAAGCGAGGCGCTCGAAGACACGCTCACCGACGACAAGTCCAGGTACTGCATCGGTTCCGCCCTGAACCACGTCCTGTTGCACCAGACGGTGATCGGGCTCGAGCTGAAGAAGCAGCTTGAGCTCCTCGACGTCAAGCCGGACGTCGTGGTCGGGAACATCGGCGGGGGCTCGAACTACGGAGGCTTCTGCCTGCCGCTCATGGGCGACAAGATCACCAAGAAGCTGCCTATGGAATTTGTCGCCTGCGAGTCGAGCGCAGTACCCCACACGACCAAGGGGAAGTACACCTACGATTTCGGCGACACCGCCGGGATGACGCCGCTCCTGAAGATGTACACCCTCGGCAAGGACTACAAGACCCCGCCGATCCACGCAGGCGGGCTGAGATACCACGCGATGGCCCCGATCATCTCCTACCTCATCAACAAGGGCTACATGCGCTCGGTGGCGTTCGGCCAGAGGGACGTCTTCGAGGCCGCAGTGACCTTCGCAAGGACGGAGGGGATCATCCCGGCGCCGGAGTCAGCCCATGAGATCAAGTTCGTGATCGACGAGGCGCTGAGGTGCCGCGAGAAGAGGCAGGCAAAGGTCATCGTCTTCAACAACTCAGGCCACGGGCTGCTCGACCTGAGCGCCTACCAGCAATACCTGGATGGAAAGCTCGAAGACTGGGCGCCGACGAAGATCGAGTACCCTAACATGGTCGCGTAGGCTACTTCTTCGGCTTCGCGCATGTAGTCGTCGAAGATAGCCTTCACCTTGTCGGCGGCGAGGCCGGTCCCTTCCGTCACGCCCTTGTCGGTGACCTTGATCTTCTCCATGACTATGATCGCCCCGATGTCCTCCCTCACGGAGACCAGGCCAGGGAAGACCCTGTTGAGCCTCTCGCCCAGAGCCCGAAAGTCGAAGGGCTTCTCGGTGAGCCTGATCTCCCGGACGTTGTCGCCGTTCATCGCGACCTTGAAGACGTTAGGCCCGGCGCCCACGACCTTGTCCAGCACGATGTTGAGCCTGTCGTCCACACCGGTCGAGCAGGCCGTTGTACTCCTTCCCGTCCGCTGTGACGACCACGACGTGCCTACCCAGGAAGGCGTTCAACTCCTCCCCGAACTTGCGAAAGACCACTGATGACAAACTAGCTTCGTTGCGTGAACCTTGGGAGAGGGTATATAGGAATTATTTCGCCAACGAGAGCAGCGGCCGCGCGAAGCGGCCGGATCCCTCGCAAACCGTATAACGGTCTCGTCGGCCGAGGGCCGTGTGAGCTTCCCACAGCGCTATCTGGCGCTGCGCTTCGTCATCGATATTCCTAACCGCCGCCTCGCTCATCGACCTCCTCTCGATGCTCGTGTTCGTCGGCCTCCACGCCTACTTCCCGGCGGCAATCGCGACGGGGGTCCTCGCCCCGATGACGTTCATCCTCGCGGGCGCCTCCTTGGCCGCTGTGGTCAGCGCCCTTGCCTACACCCTCCTGTCGTACCCGGCATACCGCACCACCGTCCTGCTCCTGACCCTCATCGTCCTAGGGCTCTTCGGCGCGCACCTCTACACCATCAACGTCCCGAACACGGCCAACTGCTACGACACCCAGAAGAACGTCTCCGGCTGCATCATGGACGAGGTCTACTACGTCCCCGCCGCGCAGACCATGCTCGCCGGGGAGAAGTGCGCCCCCTACGCCGACAACTGCAACATGGAGCACCCGTACCTCTCAAAGGCCTTCATCGCCGCGGGGATCGCGATCTTCGGGAACGGCACCTTCGGGTGGAGGATCTTCGAGGTGCTCCTCGGGACGTTCAGCGTCCCCGTGCTCTTCGGGGTATGCTGGTCCATGACCAAGAACCAGCGCCTCTCGCTCTATGCCGCTTTCCTCCTCGCCTTCGAGACGCTGTTCTTCGTCCACTCCAGCATCGCCGTCATCGACGTCGGGGCCATCTTCTTCGGCCTCCTCGGGTTCCTCTTCTACTTCGCGAAGCTGCACTGGTGGAAGTTCGACACGCTAGCGCTCACGGGGATCGCCTTCGGGCTCGCCGTCCTGACGAAGGAGACGGCCGTCTTCCTCCTGCTCGTTCTCCTCCTGTACCACCTCTTCTTCGCGGAGGGGAGCCGGAGGAGGATCATCCTTTCGACCGCGGAGCTGGCCCTCTCCGCCTTCTTCGTCTTCGCGGTCGGGCTCCAGATCTACGACGGCGCTTTCGGCGCCGGATCGGCGACGACGTTCTTGGGGCAGATCGACTTCATCCTGAAGTACGGGGCCTCCCTCACGATGACCCCCACGAGCCAGGGCTGGATCGACACCGTCCTGAACACGCCAATCACCCCTTGGAACTGGATAACCTACTACTCGCCGGTGGGGTACCTCATCACGACCGTGAAGGTCACGTCGGGCTCGACGGTATACAGCTACGTCTCCGCCGGGTACTACGGCGTCACCGACCAGTTCGAGGTCTGGCTCGTCTACTTCTGGGGCGCCTACACGATCTACCTCTGGCGGAAGACCAAGGGCACCGGGTTCGCCTCCGAGTCTGACGCGAGGGAGTTCGGGCTGGCGCGCCTCGCGCTCTTGTGGTTCCTCGTGGTCTTCCTCGGCTATCTCGCGCTCTTCTACTACGGGCGCATCACGTATCCCTACTACTTCATCTCGGCCGTCCCCGCGCTCGCGATTGGCGCCGCCTACTTCATGACCAGGAGCTGGTTCCCCAGGCCGATCGCGTACATCCTGCTGGCGGGCGTCTTCCTCTGGTTCTTCATCTTCTACCCGGACAAGAGCTTCCTCCCTACGCAGGTCCGCGTCTGGCTGGGGCACTGACCCCGGCCCCCTCCTATTCACGAACGTGTTAATCCAGACTGGAATTGCGAAGCTTTTTCTACATCGCGGCGCAACCATGGGCAGCAACTTGAGCCGCGTGGCGGAGGTGAAGTCGAGGATATCCTCGGTCGAGCTCCTCTCGACGCTGAAGAAGAGCTACAGCTACAAGGAGCTCTCCGCGATCCTGGGGCTCTCGGCGCCGATCCTGAGCAGGTACGTCAGGGGGCACGTCCTCCCGAGCCCGTCCCGCTCCGACAAGTTCGTCGCAGTCTTCCGCGAGAGGCTCCTCAAGAAGATGGTCACGGACAACATCAAGATGACGAGCGAGGGGGTCTACGACCTCACGCGCGTCGTCCTCGACGTCGGCCTCCTCAAGCAGATAGCGAAGGTGGTCTACAGCGAGTTCGAGCCCTCGCACGTCCAGAAGGTGCTCACGATGGAGGTCGATGGCGTCCCTCTCGCCGTGGAGATCGCGGACGAGTTCAACGTGAGCGTGGCCATCGCGAAGACAGAGCGCGACCTGGCCGCCGAGGAGTACTATGAGCAGCGGATGGTCTACACTCCCGACTCGGTAAGGTACCTCTACATCCCGAAGAGCTCGTTGAAGAAGGGGGAACACGTCCTGATAGTCGACGACCTGATCAGGTCGGGAGTCACCCTCGACGCGCTGGTGAGGCTCGCTGAGAAGGCAAGGGCTAGGCCTGTAGGGGTGTTCACCATCGCCTCTCTGGAGCAGTCGCTCCCGAAGCTGAAGGAGCGCCTCAAGCTCAACTGCCCGATAGAGACCCTGGTGACGCTGGAGCCTCCGAAGAAGCAGCACTACTCGTTCTAGGAGGACACTTCGACCATGACCAGGTCCACTTCCGGGTTCGAGATAGACGAGGACTACGTGAGGAGCAAGATCCCGGCCAGGAAGAGGGACTCGCACAAGGGGATGAACGGGGTAGTGTGCATCGTGGGCGGCGGGAGGACCTACCACGGCGCTCCCTTCCTCTGCGCAATGGGCGCCGCTCGGACCGGGGTCGACCTGGTGTACCTGGCCGTCCCGAGCATGGTCGCCACGCCCGTGAGGTCACTCTCTCCCGACCTCATCGTCTTTCCCCTTCCCGACAGCAAGCTCACCAGGGGAAACGCAACGAGGCTGGCGAGCTGGCTCCCAGACCTGGACTGCATCGGGATAGGCCCCGGGCTGGGCCCGCAGAACCCGAACGAGCTGAAGAACGCCCTCGCGACGCTCTCGAGCAAGTGCCAGACCATGGTCGCCGACGCCGACGCGCTCCGCCCGACAATCCTCGAAGCCTCGGAAGCCCAGCGGGCGAAGATGATCGTGACCCCCCACGCGAGGGAGTTCGAGAGGCTCTTCGGGGGGAAGCTTCCCGACGCCCTCGACGAGAGGGTCGCTGCAGTGAAGGCCTCCGCGGGGAAGCACGGTGTGGTGATCCTGTTGAAGGGCCCAACCGACGTGATAAGCGACGGCGAAAGCGTGGGCCTGAACACGACCCACTCTCCGGCCATGACCGTGGGAGGGACGGGGGACGTGCTTACCGGGGTGACCTCGGGCCTCGCCGCGAAGGGGCTGGCGAGGTTCGACGCCGCGTGCTGCGCGGCCTACATCAACGGTCTCGCGGGCGCCGAGGCCGCGCAGGAGCTCGGGCTGCACATCGTGGCCTCCGACGTGGTGCGCTGCATCCCGAAGGCGATGAAGCGGTTTGACAAGCTCGAGTGACGCCGGCCGATCGAGAAGGCCTGGGCTCCAGGCCAAGTGGAAGGGCGTCGTCGACTCCCTCGAGGCCATCATACCGATCTACGAGAAGGGCTCGAGCCGCATCTCCCTCTTCTCTGACAAGGCGATGAGAGAGGAGGTCGCCTCGTTCGCGGTCGAGGGGGAGAAGGGCGGGCTCGTGCTCGACCTGGGGGCAGGGCCCGGGACGCTCTCGAGGGTGGTCTCGCAGGCCGGCGGGGTCCCGGTGCTCGCGGACGCGTCGAGGAAGATGCTCGCGAGGGCTCCCGAGTTCGACAGGGTGCAGTGCGTCTTCGAGCACCTCCCCTTCAGGCCCGGCACCTTCGGCGCGGCGGTCGCGGGGTTCTCCCTGAGGGACTCCCAGGACCTCGAGACGGCGCTCACCGAGATACGCCGAGCCATCCGCGGAGGCGGGAGGTTCGCGTTCTGCGACCTCGGGAAGCCGGCATCCAGGGTCAAGGCGAGCCTCGTGGGGGCCTACATCCTCGTGGCGCCCCCGCTCATCGGGTTCTTGACGGGGGGGCGCTCGGGCCTCCGGTTCGGGTCGCTCCACGACACCTACAAGCTCGTCCTGGACAACAAGTCGCTGGGAAGGCTCCTCTCGGGCTACTTCCGCTCGGTGGCCGTCAAGGAGAGGCAGATGGGCGGGTCCATCGTCGTGCGCTGCACGGCCTGACGCTTCGAGGGCGAATTGTTTATAACCTAATCATTCGGCGCCGATGTGTTTCCCTTGCAGTACAAGTGGATCGTGCTCTCCAACACGACCATCGCCATCCTGATGGCCTCGCTGGACGGCACGATAGTGCTCATCTCGCTGCCGGCGATCTTCAACGGCCTCCAGATCGACCCGCTCTCCTCCTTCCAGTACCTGCTCTGGATCCTCTTCGGGTACAGCCTCGTGACCGCCTCGCTGCTCGTGACCTTCGGGCGGATCTCCGACATCTACGGCAGGGTGAAGCTGTACAACCTCGGGTTCGCCGTCTTCACGATCGGCTCCGTCCTGGGATACCTCACCCCGAACACCGGGGACGCCGGAGCCCTCGAGCTCATCATCTTCAGGATGGTCCAGGGGGTGGGCGCGGCGTTCCTCTTCGCGAACGGCGTCGCCATCCTCACGGACGCCTTTCCTGAGAAGGAGCGCGGCCAGGCCCTGGGGATCAACATGGTCGCGGTCATCGCAGGGTCGATGCTCGGCCTCACGTTGGGAGGCGTCCTCGCGACCATCAACTGGCGATACATCTTCCTCGTGAACGTGCCCATAGGCGTGTTCGCGACGGCCTGGGCCTTTCTGAAGCTGAAGGAGGTCGGCAAGATAAGGCGCAACCAGAAGATCGACGTCTGGGGCAACGTCACATTCGGCGGTGGCTTGACGCTCCTCATGTTGGCAGTGACCTACGGGCTCCTCCCTTACGGCACCTCCTACTTCGGCTGGGGCAGCCCGTGGGTGATCGCTTCGATGCTGGGGGGTGCGGCGATGCTCGTCGGCTTCTTCTTCATCGAGGGGCGGGTGGAGGACCCGATGTTCAAGCTGGACCTCTTCAAGATAGCCGCCTTCAGGGCGGGGAACATCGCCTCATTCCTCGCCTCGATAGGCAGGGGCGGGACCCAGATAATGCTCATCATCCTGCTCCAAGGGATATGGCTCCCGCTCCACGGTTACGCCTACAAGTCGACCCCCTTCTGGTCGGGGCTCTACATCACGCCTCTCCTTCTGGGCTTCGTGCTGATGGGTCCAATCAGCGGCCGCCTTGCGGACAGGCGGGGCGCAAGGGGGCTGGCCACAGGCGGGATGCTCATCTCGGCGACGTGCCTCCTTCTTCTCACCTTCCTACCCTACAACTTCATCTTCTGGCAGTTCGCCCTCATACTCTTCGTGATGGGACTCGGCGGAGGCCTCTTCGCCAGCCCGAACACGGTCGCGATAATGAACTCCGTCCCTCCCGAGACGAGGGGGGCCGCGTCCGGGATGCGGGCCACGGTCCAGAACACCGGGATGAGCGCGAGCACCGCCGTCTTCTTCTCGATCGTCCTCGTGGCCCTCGGGGCGAGCCTCGCGCCTGCGCTCACGGCGGCGGTGAAGAGCGCCGGCGCCCCGCAATTGGCGAGTGCCTTCAAGAACCTCCCGCCCACCGCGGCGCTCTTCGCCGCGTTCCTCGGTTACAACCCCATCGGCTCCATCGTCCCGCCCGCGGTCATGAGCTCACTGCCCGCCTCTGCCCAGAGCAACCTGACAAACCTCACGTTCTTCCCGACCGCCATCGCGCCGGCGTTCATGTCCGCCCTGCACGACGCCTTCTACATCGCCTCAGGCCTCACCTTCGTCGCAGCCGGCACCTCCTGGTACGGCATGCGCAAGCCAAAGGCGCTCCGGGTGGCCGTCGCAGAGCCGGTGGGTGAGCCCCAGGCTCAGGTCGTCCCCATGGCCGAATCCGCGGCGCCTCCGTCCAGCGCCGACGAGCCGGGGCAAAACAGGTGAGCGTGGCCTGGGCTCGCTGACCGCGTCGGGGGGGAAGTCACGGAAGGCCGCACAGTCCGACGAGGTCCAGCTCTGGCGCTCACTGGTGGACTACTGGAAGCGGGTCCAGCGCGGGGCGGAGAAGAACCTGACGCGCGCCGACCTCAGCGTCGCGGAGCTGCGCATCCTGCGGCTTCTCGGCGAGCAGGGGTCTCTGCCGATGCACCGGTTCTGCCCTGAGACGATGCTCTCCCAGCCGACGATCACCGGGATAATCGACAAGCTCGAGGAGCGGGGGCTGGTGGAGCGAGTGAGGAGCAAGGAGGACAGGCGAGAAGTGCTCATCGCCATCACGCCGAAAGGTAGCGAAGCGTATGTGAGAGGGATCGAGCTCCACCGGCAGTTCGTCAAAAAGGCGCTGCTGGTCCTGAGCCCCAGGGAAGTGGACACGCTGGTGTCCCTCCTCGAGAGGCTCGCCGACGCGTCAGACTCGCTCGTGCAGGGACCAGAGGCCGTGGCCGTCCAATAGCGCTCGGGCCTCAGGAAGCCGCTTCCAGGCGAGACTCCAAGTCGCCCAGCAGCCCCTGGACCTCGGAGCTCGGAACCGAGCAGCCCGCGGCCTTCTCGTGCCCGCCGCCGCTCCCCCCGTGCCTCTGCGCGATGAGGCCTATCTCCTTGCCAAGGTGGATCTTGCTCTCAGAGGTGCTGCGGAGGCTGAACTCCGCCATCCCGCCGGCCTTCTCCTTGTACGCCACGCCGACGGGGACACCGAACGCCCCCAGGAGGAGCTTCGCTACGTTTCCCGTGGCGCTCTCGCCCGTCTTCATGTAGGCGAGCTTCCCGAGGCGGATCCCCTTCGACCTGACCTCGTCCGCCAACCGCCTGACGACCTCCGCCTGCTCCAGCGCCTCCTGCCCCACGTCGTCGATGGAGTGCGGCGCCTTCATCGAGGGCCAGCTCCTTGACCAGCATCTCGGGATACGCGTAGTCCCGCCCGTTCTTGGCGAGGGCGTAGGCGAGCATCGTGCACTCGAGGAGGACGAACTGCCTGTCGAAGGTCTCCATCATCTGGCTCGCGTTCGCGCTCCCATCCATGTAGTCCGTTACCGCCCCGTAAAGCGCGAGGAGCCGCGCCCCTTCGGGCAGGCTCGCCTTGTAAGTCATGTATGTCAGCATCGAGGCGCAGTCTCTGACGTCGTGCCGAAGCTCCACCCCCGTCTTCAGGATCTGCTCCTTTGCCTCCTCGGTGAGGTAGTGGTGGTCGATGTACGTGACCGGAATCCTCTTCGCCAGCCCAGCGAGCCGCCCGACGAACTCTGAGAAGTTCGAGGCGTTCGTCCCGAGGTCGCATATGGTGACGCTCGTTGCGGAGGTCGGGACCGCGTCCATCTCCTTGAGGAGGTCCTCGTAGTCGGTCAGCCTGAAAGTCCCGCCCTTCGCGGCGAGGACGAGCGCCGCCGACGACACCCCGTCGACGTCCTTGATGTGAGAGATGCAGTGGTGTTGCGCCAACTTGAAGGTGCGGCCCTACACGGGGTCAGCGCATATAAGCAAACCTCGGCGGGTCTGGACGCCAGCATGATAAGCGCGCCTCGGGGCCTGCTCAAGCTCGTCTCCCTCCAGCTCTTCTCGGAGTCCTCGCTCTCGGGCGCAGAGCTGCAGGAGGAGATTCGAAACACGAGCGGGAGCGTCTGGAAGCCCGGGCCGGGCTCCATCTACTTCCTCCTGGACGAGCTGAGGAAGGGCGAGTTCATCGTTGAGCTGCCTCACAGGGGAGGGACGACCAGGCGCTACGTCATCTCGAACAAGGGCAAGGCGGAGCTGGTGAAGCTGAGGGGGGAGATGGACGAGGAGGTCAGGAGGCAGCTGAAGCTCCTCGCGTACTGCTGCGACCAGGCCTCGAACCCCAAGATGGCAGAGGGCCTGCGCAAGCTCTCCGAGGCGCGCCAGCCCTAGCCCTCTCCAATCGCAGCCAGTATCTTCTTCGCGGCTGCGTCGGGGGCCAGCGCCTGAGAGTCGATCACCAGCGCGCCCCGCGGAGGCTCGAAGCTACGGCAGAGCCTCATGAAGCTCTCTAGCGGGACCTTCTGGGCCCTCTCGGAGTTCCTCTGATATGCGACCAGCGGGTCGCACCAGACCCACACCACGAGTTGCCCCTCGGAGCGCTCGGCCAGCCGAGAGAGGGCCTCCCGCCTGAACTCCTCCCGAGGGAAGGTGGCGTCCAGTATCACGTCGTAGCTGTGACCGAGGGCCTCCTCAGCGACCGATGTGGCCGCCGCGTAGACGAACCTCGACTCGCCCGGTGAGTACTCGGCCATCCCGACCATCGCCCGTATCGCGTCGGTCTCGACGTGGACGCACTTCCCCAGCCTCGTCCCAACCGCCTTCCCTATCGTGGTCTTGCCGCTCCCGGGAATCCCGCAAAGGAGAATCAGACGGCCGCGGCGAGCCTTTGGCACGGCTGACCTCCCTCACCGGACTTACGAAAAACCCTTGCCCTTGCCGGGACTAGGGGGGCATTTGTCTCTTGATTACCTTGGGTACGAAGCCGCGTTTGATGATGAAGATGTAGCATGCCGCTAGGAAGACGCCTATCGTCGCCACGGCGAACGTCCTGATGTCGGTGTAGTCAGTCGCGAAGCTCGCGTGCACTAGCCCTGGCGAATTGATCGAGATCGCCGTCTGCAGCGCTTGCCCCAGCTGCTGCGTGCCCGTCACGCCGCCTGTCCAGCCCCCGAACATGATCTCGACGGTGTTGGGCATCGCCGTGAGGGTGACGTTCCTCCCGGGTGCCGGGTAGATGGTCGCCTGCGAGTTGGCGGACACGGTCCCGCTCGTCGTCCCGAAGGAATATGTCACCGAGCCGAAGCTGTCCGTGGATATCGTGAGCCCGGGGAAGAATATGGCAGTCTCGTTCGCGGGCCCGGAGACCGTCAAGGTGGGCAGCCGCGTCGTCCCGTTGTAGGAGAACGGGGTCGCCCCTTGCCAGTATACGAAGCTCCACAGCTTCGCGGACGTCGCGTTCAGGGTGACGTACGAGTATTGGTCCTCCCACTGGTCTGTGTTCGCGACCTGCCCGCCCGCGGGGGTGCTCACGCCCACCTCCACGTAGAACTGGTGCGTGTACTGTGCGTCCATCACGAACGCCGAGCCGGCAGAAACGCTACCAGTCACGTTGGACATCCACCTCTCCCCGTGTACTCCAGGCAAGAGGAGCGGGACCTCCCAGGATGACCCCGCGTCCATCCAGACCGGGCTCGCCGTCGCGTTAAGCGGAGAGAGCAGGCTCGCGCCGTAGGAGGTGTAGTTCAGGCGAGGGACCGGAGGCGACCCGCCCGTGCCCTGGATCGTGTAGCGGAGCGTGCCCAGGTACTGGTGGTAGTAGAGCAGCTGCGCCTGCAAGGGCGCAGAGGCCGTCCCCGAGGACGTCCCCTTCGTGATCCACCGCTCGGTAGAGGACGAGCTGGGTAGCAGGGGCGTCGCCCCCCACTTCGTGCCCGCGTCGAACCAGAAGGTCGTCTGGGTGCCGTTCAGCTGCTCCAGCCCTGGAGAGCCGAGCGAGGTGTAGTTCAGCCTCGCGTTGCTGTAGACCCCTCCCCCCGAGACAGTGTAGCTCAGGGCGAAGGCGAACTGGTGATAGTATGTCGCGCTGACCGTGCCCGCTCCCGATATCGTGCCCGCGGCGGTGGTTGTGAACCAGCGCTCGACCGGGGTAGACCCTGCTAGAGGGTTGGTGTAGCCGTATGCCGAGCCATAGTCGACCCAGCCCTGCGATCCCGTCGTGGGGACGCCGAAAGCCGTGAACGAGACCAAAGGAGAGGAGTATGCGGTCCCGCCGCCCGTCACGGAGAAGGCGAAGTTGACCAGGAACTGGTGGTAATACGCGAGAGACACCGTCTGCCCGGCCGTCGCGGCCCCCGAGGTCACGGTGCTCGCCCACCTCTCGCTCGAGGTCGAGCCCGTCAGGGCTGCGGGGACGGACCAGCTCGAGCCGGAGTCCAGCCACACCGAGGATGGAGAGCCTATCAGCGGGAAGGTGCTCCCCGCCCCGAGGGAGGTGAAGCTCAAGGCCGGCGCCGATGGCGCGGTCGTCGAGCCGACGAGGGAATACTGGAATTCCTCCAAGACCTGAGAGAAGTAGTTGGAGCTGTGCACGTTCCCGCCCGTGATGTCAGCGAAGGAGCTCTGGGAGGGGGCCCAGCGCTGGGTCGGGGGGACTGGCAACACGCCCATGACAGCCTGAGTGTTGTAGTCCGTCCACCCCTGGCATGAGAACTGCCCCGAGCCGGTGCTGACCTTGATCGTGCATATGGTCTGGGCAGGCACGCCCAGGGAGGTTCCGTTCACGACGATGGAGCCAGGCGTGCTCCACGATGCCGGGCTCTTGGGCGTGGCCTGGTAGGTGTTCTCGACCTGGTAGTAGATCGTCGCGGAGAACACCTGGCACGAGCTCGATGCGCAGCTGCTGATGGGCAGCGAGCCCAGGCCTCCCGCCGTCAGATATTGAGAGTTGGTCCCGGCGGGCGGCAGGGTCACTACTATCCCCACGCATCCCGAGGAGGCCACAAAGCTCTGGGGCGTGCCGTTCGCGACTATGGTGCTCGGGGTGATCGAGCAGTTCGGACTGGAGAGCGAGACGCTCGTTGGCGGCCCGGAGTTGGCCACCGTTATCTGGATCGCCTGGTTCACGTTAGCGGCTATCGAGAACGTCCCCTGGCTCCCGCCGTTGTTGATGTCGCCGGAATAGGTCGCCGTTATCAGCGCGGAGGACGTCGCAGTGTAAGAGACATTGCATGAATAGGCTGCGAGCGTGCACGGATTGGAGGAGAAGATCCCCGACCGGTCCGTGCTCTGCCATGTGATTATCCCAGTGGGATTGTCGCCGGTCACTGTGGCCGTGCACATCGTTGTCTGACCAGCGAGCACGATGGCCGGAGCGCAGGCGATATTGGTGGAGGTCGGCGCGGGGGAGATCGTGAGGAACGCCCCACCGGAGCTCGGTTGGTTGTTAGTGTCGCCCGGGTACGAGGCGGTGATGTCGGCCGCCCCGGCGCCGCTCGTTGAGAGGGTGACCTGACATGTAGCGTCAACGAGGGCGCACATCGCGGGCGAAGTGGCGATCGAGGTCTTGCCGCTGCCCCCGTTTTGGGAGAAGGTTATGGTGCCCGTCGCGTCGCCCGGAGGGTATCCGGTGACGGTCGCGGTGCAGGTGGTGGATGAGCCGACGATCACGGTCGAGGGGGCGCAGCCGACTCCGACGGTTGATGTTGCTTGAGTAATAGTTATCGCGGTAGTCTCTAAACTGCCGCCATTGCCCTGTGAGTCGCCGCCCGCGTATGAAGCCTCCACCGTGGCACTCCCCGCCCCCGTCGATGTGAGCGAGGCAGAGCACGACACGCTGCCCGCGCCCGCTGGGAGAGTGCAATCGGCGGAACCTATTGACCCAGTTCCACCGTCTTGCGTGAACGAGACTGTTTCTCCAGCTATGGAGCCCGTAAACCCTGAAACCGTCGCCATGCAGGAAGTAGATGCGCCGACAGCGAAGGATGGCGGGGTGCAAGAAACCGTAGTCGTGGTCATCGTCGAACCTGCGAAGACAGGCCTCGCTACACCCAGGCAAAGGACAAGCGAGAGCAAGACCAGTGGCAGCAGGAGTTTCATTTCTCTCATCCGTCGTGTCATTTTGCCAAACCTTCCAAGCTAAGTCCGCGTGTGAAGGATGTTCCACCCAACGGTATAAGCTCTCGGATGCCTACGTCTATTCTTGGCAGCGACCCAGCTGAAAGAAGTTCTATGAGCCGCCTCGTGGTCACGACCCGAACACGAACGGCAGTATCCCGTAAAGGGTCAGGAGCCCCAGCGCCCCCTGCAGCAGGAAGACGCTGAGCACGTACTTCGCCATGCGCTTGTGCGTCCTGTATACGTCCCTCCTCCGCCCGAAGAGGAGCATCCCCATACCGAGCCCTCCCTGGATAAAGACCAGCCCCACCGCCGCGAAGAAGTTCACCGTGTGGAAGACTATCGCCTCGGGGAACTGCGAGACCCCTCCGTTGGTCAGGACGAAGTAGAAGCCGAGCGGGAAGGCGACCATCGCCAGGGAGAAGGCGAGTATGCCCGCCGCGTAGTGCAGGCGGAAGTAGAGCCTCTTCCGGGTCTTGAGCAGGTACGCCGTCGCGACGAGGACGACCGCGCTCGCGGCCAGCGCAGGGTGGACGAGGAGGATGAGGTCCATCTGGGCACGGTGGTCTTCCAGATTCCTAATGGATAAATATTCGGCGGGCAGCTTTGAGCCAAGTTGGCTTCAGTCGCCAGCATCTCGATCTCGGGCCTTTCGATAGCGAAAATCCTCGAGGCCTCGCCTTGCGTCCTCTACCGAGTCAACGAGGACGAGCCGATAATCTCGGCAGGCCTTCACCTCTCCCAGCTCGACGTCGAGGGCGTAGTCGCTGTCGACAAGGCGGGCATGCCCACGGGAGTAATCATCGGTTACAACGTCCTGCGGCTCGCCAATCCCCAGGACGGTCTGGTCCACATTCTACCAGACCAGGATAGCGGACTCGAAGATGAGGGTGCTGCTCGCCAAGCCCGAGGACGACGTCCAGACGGTCGTGAAGAGCATCATGAACCACGGCTGGGGCTACGCCATCGTGGTCAACGCCGGCGGCGCCCCGACCAACCTCATCGGGCTGCTCGACATCGCCGAGTTCCTCGTGAAGTCGGGCTTCGCCGCGAAGGTCACGAACGTGAGGGCCCGGGACAAGGCCTCCAACCCGCTGATAACGATAGGCGAAGGGCTCTCGGTCATGGACACGATAGCCACCATGCTCGACAAGCACGTCAGGAGGCTCTACCTGAGGGAGTCTGAGAAGGTCGTCTCCGACAGGGGGGTCATAAAGTGGCTCCTTTCTCCCACGAACCTCGGCAGGCTCCGTGACGCGCCGAAGGAGATCCTCGACTCCCCTGTGAGCGCCATGGGCCCCATGCTCCACAAGCCCGTCTTCGTCCAGCCTGACTGCGACGCGTCCACAGCGCTGCAGCTGATCAGCAGGGAGGACGCGCGCTGCTTGATAACCAGCGACAGGAAGATGATCCTCACTCCTTGGGACCTGACGATAAGCCTGCTGACAAAGTGACCTGGACCGGGGCGACCATATCCATGTCAAGGGGGTGCTCTCGTGCGGCCTGTAATGGCTTCTTTGGGGCTTCCAGGGCGCTCCCCCGCCAAGCGCGGAAGAGGCCCACCGTCGATTCCTGCCGTTTTCCATAAAATCCGGACCCCAAGTTCTGCCAAGAGGCCTAAGAACGATAAGTAACGGGCCTACTACCTAGCTGTTGCGATGATTCGAAGGTCAAAGCTTGAAGTCTTCATGGACATCATGAAGGTAGTCGCTGAAGAGCGAGAGATGAAGCGGACGAGGATAATGTACAAGGCGAACCTCGCCTGGACTGTCCTCAACGACGCTCTCGACTCTATGGAGAAGAAGGGCATACTTGCCAGCAAAGACACTCCTTCAGGCGTCGTAGTGACCCCAACCCCAGACGGCTTGGACCTGTTGCAGAGATTCCGCGAAGTGGAGTCTGTCTTCATGGAGCCAACCGCCAGCGCGGAAGGGCTGATCTACCCGACGCACAGAATGGAAATCTTGCGCTAGACAAGTGCACCCTCTCTCTGCGCGACTGTCTCCGTGAGGCCGATGTACGGGCCTGCGCCCAAGGCGCTAGCTCGCGGCCGCCAGCCGCGAAGACGTTATAACCCGAGACGGGAGTCCTGCGGCTCGCCTTGGATTCGAACGAAGAGATCCTTGCAGAGCTCCGCAAGATAACCGCACTTCTCGAGAAGCCCCCGGAGCCGCCGAAGCCGAAAGGCACGGCTCAGGAGTTCAAGGCGTTCCTATCCGAATACAAGGTCCTGGGTCTCGCGGTGGCCTTCATCCTGGGTCTCTACCTCGGCGACGTCGTGAAAGCCCTCGTCACGGACATGATTCTGCCGATACTCTCTTTCGCCCTGCCTGCCGGGGACGGACATCAACACCTACACGGTCGACCACTTCGGGGTCGGCGACTTCGCAAACGCGATTCTCACCTTCCTCATCGTCGCCCTGGTAATATTCCTGATAGTCAAGGCAGCGAGCAGGTACAAGATATCCTAGCAAGCGCTCGAGGAGGAAGAACGCCGCGGCGCTAGCGTGTGACCGCACCAGCGGCGCCGCCCCGCGGCCTCCCGATGCTCGAGACGACCGCCCTGTGCTCCTCTTCTAGCCTGCGCAGGAGAACGGCGCCCTTGTCCGTGATTTGCAGCTTGTTGCCATCGCCGCCGGTCGCAAGCGTCGCATAGCGCTCTTCCAGGAGCTCCTTTCTCGAGTCGCCCGAACTCCCGGGCGCTGGGATTGAGCCCGTATCGCGGAGTGAAGGCGCGAGAGTATCTCCCACTCGCTCAGGCTCGACTCTCGAAGCAGCCTCAGGACGAGCAGGGTAAGGTTCTGCGAGAGCCAGGCCGACCTAAACCGAGACAGCATCCAACTCGAGACCAACTATGACCACCGCTGCCCCCGGGACTCAGGCCACGGCACGCAGTTCTTCTATCGCAGGGTTGGTTAGCTGCATCTGAATCGCGCGGAACTCCTCCCTCCACGCCTTCAAGAGCGACTGTCCGATGTACGAGGGCTCCAAGAGGACCGCCCTGCCTTGCCTTTCCTTGCGCAGGAGGCCCTGCTCGGTCATATGGTCGATGACCGGGTAGACTTGTCCCGGACTGAGGAGGATGTGGAACCTTTCGTGAAGCAGCGTGATGATGTCGTATCCGCAGAGCCTGCCTCTCGCTACGTAGTCCAAGATCAGGTACTCCAAAAGCGAGTTCACCATTCCTCTGCGATACTTTCGAACGAAACGGCCAATCTCCACATTCGCTTCCGAATTCATCAATATCGACTGCCTCCGTCCACGATTACGGCAACAGATTAGTTAAACCCTTCGCGGGTGAAGTTCTCAGGCAGCGTGCCGGGCGGGGCTTGGCCTGCGAAAGTTTGCGCTTACCATGCAGGGAAAGAGAATAGGGCGCCGGCCCGCGTCCACGGAAGAATGGGTCAGTGTCTCGTTGCGTTAGGCACGCGAACGGCGCGCCACTGGCGTCGGGTTGTCTTCGAGATAGATCACGAGCTTCAAGTTTACGTTCTCCTTCGAGACCGAGATGACCTTCTCTACCACCAAAAGCACCCTCGCTGCGAGGGAGTATTACCTTAGGAATTTAAGTGGTGCCAGCAAATGCATAAGGTAATTCAGGTGATTTTCATGTGGAAGCTGAATCTAGATTCATGATGCATGGATGGGACTTTCGTCCGGCTCACGAATCGGTATCGGCGCCTCAAAAAGGGGGAGAAAAATAGGTCAAACGTCAAATCGGGGTCATAGTTCTCATGGGGAAAGGAAATAAAGCATTTATCTCGCCCAAAGCGCAGCGAAACCACGAAAGGAGTTGCGTGAGACCTTGGAAATTTGTCACGGCTTCATCTGCGGCGCGTCGGGAGTCGACATTTTCACAAGCGCGCGCAACGTTAATAGATAATACGTCAAAAGGTGCACGAGATGGGAACTAACCTAAGCAAGCTGATTGAAGCCATCGACCGCGTCGGCATCCAGAATATCTCGCTCCTCTCGCGGATGACCGGAATGCCCATCGAGACGATCAGATACACCGTCAAGAAGAGGTTCCCCAACCTCGGTCTGAAGGTGAGCCTCACGCTCAACCAGCAAATGATCGGACTGGAGAGGTACTTCGTGGTCCTCGAGTTCTCTGATGCCTGCAGGACGAGCGTCCCCACGATAATGCGCTCCCTATCGAGGGAGGCGTTCCTGACCTACTGGTCGAGGGCCGCTCTCGACAGCCGATACGTCGCACTCTTCTCCGTCCCGGTTTCGCTCACGGACGAGTTTCATTCGTTCTTGAAGAAGATGGCCGTCGAAGGCGTCCTGGCCGAGTACGAAGTAAAGAAGCTCGAGTGGACGCGACATCCTGAGCTGAAGAGCAAATACTACGACTTCTCCACGGGAGTCTGGAATGTCGACTGGGGCAAGATGGGCTCAGGGATGGAAGCACCCCCGGCCCCCGTGAGGGACGACGAGCCCTCTTCGAGGCCTGACATCGACGCCGTCGATGCCTTGATCATAAAGGAGCTCGAGCTAGATGCCTGGAGAAACATCGCCGAGATCGCCAGAAAGCTCGGGATCAACGAGCGGACCGCGCGCTGGCACTACGCCAAGCACGTGTCGCCCATCGCAAACTCGAACTACGTCCATTGGTTCCCTGCTTCGCCAATCGAGGTCTCGAAGGCGGTAGGCGTGATATACGAATTCGAAGGCGTGAACAGGAGCCAGGTCTCGAAGCTCAGGCTGTTGTTCAACAACTTCCCCTTCTCCTGGTTCGAGGCCGGGGCGAAAAGCGGATACTACCAGGTGCACCTGGGCATGCCCGCCGAGGCGTTCATGGAATCTTCCCGTTTCCTCAGCGCCAACCTCCCCAAGGTCGTGGACAAATGGAACACCTACACGCTGGACATCGCGACCGAGCGTTGGTATACCATTCCCTACGAGAACTTCGATGGCAAGAAGGGCTGGGTATTCAACCAAGCCAAGGCCCTGAAAGCTGTCCTACCAGAGATCGTCTCAATAAAAAAGTGACGGGGGCCTAGTTGGGCCCCGTGTTTCCGCCTAGACCGCGTCGGATATCCCGTGAAGGTTGGGTCCGGTGTTTCCACCCGGGTCCCCGCTGGATATCACGTGTAGGTTAGGTCCCGTGTTTCCACCGGGGTCGCCGTTCGTCACGACGTGCAACCCGTGCGCCATCAGCAGCATCGAGAAAGCCACCATGGCGAACGGGGCAACCTTGACTAGCCTGTGCAGAAG
Source organism: uncultured Nitrososphaerota archaeon (assembly GCA_963820505.1). Classification (GTDB taxonomy): domain Archaea; phylum Thermoproteota; class Nitrososphaeria; order Nitrososphaerales; family Gagatemarchaeaceae; genus Gagatemarchaeum. Next base: position 545,730 of record CAWFZY010000005.1, read on the forward strand.
TAGACTATTCATTGCGTGCTTCGGAGGAAGAAGCCTATTACCGCACTATGCAGGACCACGTTACTAATCCAGATAGACCCGAGGATCGACTGCCAATCGGCCTGAAGAATTGCTAAACTATTCGTGAACTTGGGTAGAATTAGAGCGCAGTGAGGTACCGGATTCATAACTCCTATATAGTATTGTCATGAATCAGGAAACTAGAGCCGGAATTGGAACCGGGACCAGAAGGCGGGCGAAAGCGCCCTGAATTTGAGGCACTCCTTGAGCAAAGCATCGTGGAAGGACTGCGAGAAATCTTGGGGGAGAGTGGGGTCCAGATGGTGCTCAGCCACTATCCCCTCAATGAGCTTTCGACCGACCCAATAGCGTTTCACGATTTTCTCAAGGGGATCTTCATGGAGAACGGATCCGCGATAATCGAGCGAGAGATAGCAAGGAGGCTGCTAGATGGGGTGGCGAACGGGCGCGTTGGGCGGGGAGGCCTTCACCTCGGGTGGCTCGCAGCCGCGACTTCCACTCCGAAAGGCCCAGGACGAGCGTTGGCGAAGGAGAAGAAGATCCTTCGGCAGTTCGTGGCCCTAGCAACCCTCCCCAGGGGTCACCAGACGGCGGCGAACCTCGTCCCGATAGAAGGGACAAGCAGGGCTAGTTCGATCGAGCTGACCTCGCTGCGGTTTGCAGACGCCTTCAAAAAGGGAAGCTGAAGGGTGCTCCGAGTCGCCGGTGCCACAAGAGTAATCGTGTCCATTCCTCTGGTCCTGCCGCTCTACTCCATCACGCGCTGGTCCTGCCCTTGATACAATCCTTCGGCCTGATCCTCCCCATCCTGACCAGCGTCTTCATCACCTCCACCTCCCTCGTCGTGACGTATGTCTCGGTCAGGGCGTACCTGCGTGAGCGGCTCCTCAGCGTTCTCTTTCTTGGCTGCGGGGCTCTCGTGTTCGGCAGCACGGGCCTCGTCACCGCGATGTTTCTTGGGACCGAGGGGCTCGGCTTCTCCGGGACGGTGTTCGTCTTGGGGGCGTTGCTCTCTGCGGCATTCCACCTCGCGTGTGCCTCCTCGACCTACCTGGCGCGCAAGCCGAGGCTCAGCAGGGGCTACCACGTCTCGCTGTGGATACCGGCCGCCTCGTTTTCAGTGGTGGCCATCGTGGCCGCCGCTCTCGAGGGGGTGCTGCCACCATTCTACTCGGCTGGAAAGGGCACGACGCTCCTTGGTCAGGCCGCGCTGGGCGGGGCTGCGGTCGCCTTCGCCTGCTCGTGCGTGATGATTTTCTGGGTCTTTACCTCTTCGAGGTCACGCGTTCTCTACTGGTATTCGATGGCTCTGGGCGCGACGGCGGCCGGGCTCTTGGGAGTCATCCTGTCGAAAGGCGAGCTCGTGAACGTGGCGATGAGGCTAGGGTGGGCGGCCCTGTATCTCGGGGGCCTTTTCCTTCTGATGTCGGTCCTCTCGGCCGAGAGGGCGGGCGACCTCCCCGTGGCGGAAAGAGGCGTGCCGCCTTGACCATGGGCTCGCACCGGCGCTCGCCAAGCCAACGGCGGCCGGAGCCAGGCCTCGCTCCCCAAACACCTTTTCTTATTAATGGGGACGAGAAAGGCGAGAGGCCAGTGTCAAACTACAAGGGGACGATGCTCCTGGAGGCCGACCCTACCGTCAATTACGAGCGAACGGTCAAGGACTTCGCTCTCGAGATGATTGCGAGCGGCCGGCTCGTCTTCGCCTTCACTTCGAGGGGGAGCCCGGTGTACCTTCTCCTGAAGGACATCGCCCGGCATCCGATTCTTCATCCTGTCGGAGAGCTCATACCCAAAGTCCACCGGAGGATCGTCGGAGGTGCTGGTCCCTCGCAGCGACTACTCGGTCCTCCTGAACGTGATGGACGAGGCGGTGGCGCGCAACCCCGAGCAGCCGAAGGCCATGATCTTCGACAACGTGTCGTCCCTCATCCTCGACGCGGGATTCCAGGAGAGCTACAAGTTCCTAAGACAGGTGAACGAGATACTCAGCCGCGGGGACGTCGTCTCGATCTTCTTGGTCCTCTCAAAGGCGCACGACGAGAAGTCGATGAACTTGGTCAAGAACCTGTACTCGGGGCACTTGACATACGACGCGGCTGGGCTCCACGTTACGAAGCAGGGCTGACTGAGGGCCTTCGCGCTAGCGGGTGCTCTCGACCCTCGGAACGCGCGCCTCCAGCGGGACGCCTCCGAGGGGCTTGCGACCGAGCACGAAACCTAGCCCGTCGCCCTCAAAGCTGACCTTCTCGATCGAGAAGCTCGTGGCGAGCAGGTGACCCGCCGCTCCCGCTATGACCCCTGTGAGAAAATGATCGTGGATCTTGGTCTCGGTGGCCGGGATTATAGGCTCCTTCACCTTCACCGCGAAACCGTCCGTGGTCCTGGTCATCTCCGTTATCCCCAGCCCGGTAGCCCTGAGCATCACAACCAGGTTCTCCAATGACCTGTCTGGTTCGGCCTTCAAGCCGAGCTTGGCCTGAAGCTGTTTCGCGTACACCTCTCCGCACGCGACCCCTGCCTCGTGAAGTATCGCCAGGCCTCCCGTGCCGTAGGTCAGAACCAGCCTCGTGGCTATCGACATCCACGCGTTGTCCGTCATCAGGAAACCCCGCACGTCGTCGTCCATCATGATGGGGAAGAGGAACTCTTCGAAGATCACCCTGTCCTTCTTCACCGCGGTCGCCTCCTGAACGAAGTCCAGCTCTCTCACGCTTTCGAGGAGGCTCTCGATGCTCATCTTCGACTCCGCCATCTCGAGGTACGCCACGATGTCAGCAGTCTTGCCTCTCGTCGCCTGGATGTGCATCGAAAGTATGTCGACGTTCTCCTTCGCGAGAAACCCCGTAATCTGGTGCAGCACGCCGATCTTCGACTTCACTATGAGATGGAGCTCGTGCGCGTCTCGGCCAGAGGGCGTAGCCAGGTTGAGCAGCCTAGGTCTCAAGCATGAGTTCGGAGGATTCCGCCTTCCGGACGATAAAAGTATGATGAATCCAGCATACACTTTCTAAATATTTGAGGCCCTGCAGAACCACCCAAGGTAGCGTTAGCGATGGACTTGCGAGCGGGGGCGCCCGGCGACACGCACTTGAGCGGGTCTTCCCATTGAGCAGGCATCTGGCTCTCACGACGCTAGCCTTCGCTGTGGTCGCCGTGTGGGCGCTCGTCTTGCTGGGTGCGCCCACATCGAACTCGGCCCACGCCGCGTCGCAGGTGCCGCTCACCGCCAGCTACACCGTCGTAGGGGGGAGCGGAACGGGCGTCCAAGACCTCCTGACCTACGTCAGCGGTGGGCAGCAAGAAGTGGTCCCTTTGACGAGCACGCCGACCCCGTACTTGGTGGACGCGGGGAGCCAGTGGAGCGTGCTCAACGTCCTCAACGGCTCGACGGGAACCGAGAGGTGGGTAGCGTCCACGGGGGACCTCTCGGGGACGATATCGACACCGCAAATGGTCTCTTTCACTTATTACCACCAGTATCTTGTGACCTTCAACTTCAAAGTCGTGAATGGAGGCGGGGGGTACTCCGGCCCGTCGGTGAGCGTCGACGTACTGGGCTCTCCCGCGTTGCTCACGGCCCCCGCCGAGAAGGTTTGGGTCGACGCCTCGTCTCCATACTCCTACGCGTCGCAGCTCCCCGGGTCCTCCTCTGACGAGCAATGGGTCCTGCCGTCGGGCGGGAGCGGGGTGGTCAACCAGACCTGGACGTTCTCCAAGACATACTGGCATCAGTACCTCGTCTCGTCTAGCTTCTCGATAGTGGGCGGCGGGACCCCCACCCCTCCCACGCTCTCGGGTCTGGCCTTCGGGATGCAGTCGCAGGTGAGCATGACCTCCTTCACAAGAGGCACCTGGTTGGACGCCGGCGCCACCTATACGTTCACCTCGCCGTTGAGCCCCCCCGGCACCCCGCTCGTGAACGAGACTTGGACGGGGACCGTCGTTGTGCTAACGAAGTCTGGAAACGTACTTTCCACCGATAACAACGGGACGGTCACAGGCCCCTTATCGATCACCCCGGTGTACTACCATCAGTACCTCGTTGGCGTCACATTCGCCTACATCGGAGGCAGCACGGCGGACCTCACCCTCCCGCCGCTCACCTACCAGGCCTTCGGCTCCCAGGCAACGGTGGACAAGAACGCAACCGTGTGGGTGGAGGCCGACACGCCCTACACGCTCCCGGAGGACATATGCTGCGTCGCCTCCCCGCTCGACGAGCGCTGGGAGCTCACCAGCGCCACGACGGGCACCATCAGCTCAGCGACCACGATAGCCGCGGTCTACTACCACCAGTACGTGGACTCCTTCTTCTATTCTGTCGTCGGGCAGCAGCCGCCAGGGCCCCTAGCCCAGCCAGTCCTGACCTACGACCTATATGGCAGCCCTCAACACCTGGCCCTCGTCGAGACGCCGCAGACGTTCTGGGCAGACGCGGGCTCGGCCTACTCCGCCGCGACCACAATCTCGGGGACGGCGAGCGAGAGGTGGTTCTCGGCGTTGGGGACCGGCAGCATCATCGGGCCCGCGCCGGCAAACACAGTCGACATCGCCTACACGCAGCAGTACCTCCTCACGGTAGTCGGGGGAGGTGTTCCCACGCAGTGGGTGAACGCCGGAAACGACACCACCCTCAGCACGCCGGGGGTCTACGGCCGCTCGGCGGGCGTCGGATACCGCATAACCACGTATCGGATAGACGCCGGAGCCATGGTGCCTGTGTCCGAGACAAACCCGGAGCTCTCCATCCAGATGTCGATGAACGGACCTCACTCCATAGCCTTCACCTCGGTCGTCCAGTTCCAGGTCACGCTGGACGCGGGGGGTACGGGCGCGCTCTCGTCGATCACCTCTCCGACGATACCGGGGGACAACTACTGGTATGACTCCGGGTCGCCCGTGCAGGTCTTCCTGACCGGCGAATGGGGACGCGCGAATGGAATCGGACACCGCATCTCTACCGTCTCGGCCAGCGCTCAGAGCACGTTCGAGGTGGACACTCTGGGATTGGTGCAGGCGTACTCGACACAATCGATCGATTCCCCCGTGTCGATCGCCACCACCAGCGTGACCCAGTACGAGGTCGTCCTCAACAAGGCCGCGTTCGCCGCGTTCGTTTCCATCTCGCCGCCCTCGACCTTCACAGGCGACACCTACTGGTATGACTCCGGCTCCCCGGCGGCGACCGTGGTGCTCGACGGCATCTATGCGCGCTCCGCCGGCATCGGCCTTCGGACAACATCTTGGGAGCTCGGCTCCGGGCCGATCACGAAGGTGGCCCAGACCGGCACCATCGCCATCGTGACGAAGGCGATGACCGCCCCGCAATTCGTAAACGCCACCAGCGTCACCCAGTACCAGGTTACGCTTGACAAGGGAGGTTCGTCGGCGCTCTCGTCGATCACGAGCCCCACGATCCCCCTGGACTCGGGCTGGTACGACTCTTCCACCCCAGTGGGGGTTATCATGAACGGCATGTGGGGACGCGCGTCCGGCACGGGGCAGAGGCTCGCGGGCTACTCCATCAACGGGGGCTCAGAGGTGACAGTCGCCTCGACGGGCCTGGTGCAAGTCCTCAACTTGCCCGCGATATCCTCGCCACAGGCGATCACGACGACGGTCGTGACCCAGTATCAGGTGACGCTCGACAGCGGCGCCACGTCCGCGCTGTACTCGATAACCCCGACATCGATCCCCCAGGACAAGTACTGGTTCGACAGCGGGACCCCTGTGAGCGTTTCGCTGGATGGTCTGTGGAACAGGGGCTCGACGACGGGCACCCGGCTGGCATCCTTTTCTCTGAACTCGGGGCCATCAACAACGGTCCTCTCTTCCTCCCCGGTGAAGGTGCTCGCGCTCTCGGGGATTGCCGGGCCTGAATCCATCGCGACCAAGACGGTCGCGCAGTACCACCTCTCCTCCTCGCCGGTGCCCTGGGCTTCGCTGACCAACTCGACGCTTCCGGGCGACGCCGCCGGCTGGTTCGACTCGGGGACGACCGTGAAGGCCGTCTACAACGCGGTCTGGAACCAGACCTCGACAGCCTCCAGGGAGAGCGTGGTGAGCTATGCCGTCGACAGCGGAGCCAAGACCAACGTGGCGCGTTCGGGGACGGGGACCTTCACGGTCACTCTTTCGATGACACAGGCGCACACCATATCGGTGACATCGGCGACCCAATATCTGCTCGCGGTTCTAGGCCCCGCCAAGGTGACAGCGAGCCCCCCCTCGCAGACCGGAGACTCCTACTTCGACGCAGGCTCTAAGGTCACCTTCGCCGTCCAGAGGGTCTCGAACGGGACCTTGGGCCCGGTTCGAGGGTGACGCTGACCTCGTACAGCATAGATACTGGAGCACCGATCTCGGTGCCCTCCTCGGCGACGGCTCCAACCTTCACAACCGTGGCGGTGACATTCAACCAGCCTCACATCCTCGTCTTCAGCGCCGTCGCGCAGTACCAGGTGGCATTCCAATTCTTCGACAGCCTCGGCAGGAACACGATAGAGCCCAGCACCGTCGAGCTCGGCATTGGGAACTCCACGGTCGACGTCCAAGGGCCTTCGGTCTGGCTTGCGAACGGGACATCCTTCAGCGTGGTCAACGTGACTTGGGAGGGCGCCGGCGTGGGCCCCACGCCCCCGCCGTCGTTCCAGGTGAAGGAGGCACCGCTGAATGTCACCCTAGACACGAAGGTGTACGGGGCGTCCTTGAAGGTGGTCGACCTCTTCGGCCTGCCTGTCTCGGGCGCGCAGGTCTCGATGAGCCTCGCCAACGGGACGACCGTGACCGGGACCACCAAGGGGGACGGGACCTTCTCCGTCGCGATGATCCCTCTCGGGACTTTCTCCGCGAAGGTCTCGAGCCTTGGGATGAGCGCCCATATAGCGGGCGACGCGGCCTCCGGCCCGCAGGTCGCTGAAGGGAAGGTACCGCTGAGCGTCATAGCGCTATTCGTGATAGTCGCCGCCGCCGTCGCTGCAGGATCCTCCGGAGTCCTCGTGCAAAGGAGGAGGCGCGGGAAGGCGCGGGTGTCCGCACAAAAGTGACACCCCATCCTCCTAAATATGTTCGGAGGCTAAGGGCGAGATAGAATGAAGGGCATAGCGAGAGGGGCGTCAGTCTTCACTCTAGTCGCCTCGTCGATGCTACTCCTCTCGGTGCTAGCCTCTCCACACGTCCTGGCCGCCTCCACGACCTCGACAACGGCGAGCCAGACCTCATCCGCTTCAGCCGTGGTCCAGCCTGCAGCACCCGCATCTCTCGTCCTTTCAGTGATCCCTCCGAAGCTGCCCGCCGACGGAGGCTCATACCCTGCGATCGTGGTCTCGCTCCAGAGTTCCGCCGGGGCGGCCTCCCTAGCGCTCAACGACACCGTCGTCTTCCTGACCTCTTCGGAGGCGGGCGTGGGCTCCGTCGCTGACCAGGTCACCATCCCCAAAGGCGCGGGCTTCGCCGTCGCGAACTTCACTACCAGCGCCACCCCCGGGACCACCCACATCTCGGCGTCCGCCGTCGGCCTGAGCGCCGTCACAGCACAGGTCACGACCGTCACTCCCAGCGGTTTCGCGACCCAGCTCAGCGTCATCCCCGTTCCCGGCTCGATGCTCGTCAACGCGAAGGGCCAGGGCACCGTACTCGTGGAGACCCTCGATTCCGCCGGGCTCCCAGCCAAGGCGAGCTCGCCCATCACAGTGACCCTCTCCTCCTCGAACAACGACGTCGCGAACCTTCCCGTGGACACCATCCTTGTCCTGAGCGGTTCGGTCCTTTCGTCGGCGCAGTACGACGTCGGCGAGTCGCCAGGCACGGCGACGCTCACGGCCTCGGCCTCAGGATTCAGCCCGGGGTCGGGCGCTGTGGCGGTCCAGGGGGCCTCGCCCTCCGCGCTCGCCATATTCGCGCAGCCCGACCCTATAGCCACCTCGGCCACTGGGCGACTCGTCGTGACCCTCACGGACTCTCAGGGCAACCCGGCACCGGCACCGGCCCCGATCTCTATCGCGATCTCTTCCTCAAACACGAGCGTCGTCTCTCCTAGCCAGACCGCCACGATCGGGACCGGGCAGGTCTACACCGTCGCCTACTTCACCACCGGCGCGGCCCCGGGGCACGCGAACCTCACCGCCTCGTCACCCGGCTTGAAGTCCGACTTCGCCTTAGTGACCGCGGCGAAGCCCGTCTCGCCCGCGAAGCTCACCCTGTTGGCGGCCCCGAACCCCGTGCCCGACAACTCGGGCGCTTACGGCTCCGTCGTGGTCGCCCTGACAGACGCGAGCGGGAACCCAGCGGTCTCCACCTCCGGCATCTCGGTGACCCTGACCTCCTCTGACTCCGCGGTCGGGGACATAGGGGAGAGCCTGAGCATCCAGTCTGGCTCGAGCTACGCGGTGGCCAACTTCACCTCGACGTTCTTCGTTGGGAGCACGTCCATCACTGCCGCGGCGCAGAACCTCCAGTCCGCTTCCATTTCCATCAGCAGCTACGGCCCCATCCCCACGAAGGTGGTAGTCCAAGCGCTGCCCTCCAAGCTTCCGGCTGACGGAGGGCAATACTCCGCGCTAGAAGTGGTGCTGGAGGACGCCAACGGGTCGCCCGCGGTGGCCCCGACGAGCATACCCGTCCAGCTCGCGAGTTCGAGCACGGACATAGCGACGGTCAACTCCACGGTGGTCATCGGCGCGGGCCAGAGCTACGCCCTGACCGACGTCGTGACGACGATTTCCCCCGGGACCTCAAGCATAGCTGCGACCTCGTCGGGGTTCCAATCGTCCTCGACCACGCTCAGCACCGTGAGCCCTGCTCCCTCCCAGCTCGGGTTCTACGTGGCTCCCGCGAGCGGCATCCAGTCTCTGGGGAGAGGAGGGGACGCCATCGCAGCAGTCCAGCTGCAGGACTCGAACTCCGACCCTGCCCGCGCCCGGCAGGACGCGCAGGTGGTCGTCACGAGCTCCAACGGCAGCGTCATGGCGAAACCGCTCATGCTCGACATCCCGGCCGGAGCGGACTACGCGTGGGCCTTGCTGAACACCTCGGAGCCCGGCTCTAGCGTCCTCACGGCGTCTACCAGCGGGCTCGCCTCCGCGAGCGCGAGCCTCTCCGACCTCTCTCTACCCGTGTCGGTCACTCTGACCAGTTCCGCCCCAGTCGTTGCCATCGGGACGCCCGCCACCCTGCAGCTGCAGGTCGAGGTGATGGGCTCGCCGTTGGAGGGCGCGAGCGTCACTTTCACCGCGACGTCTGGGACGATGAGCGCCGGTAGCGGCGTCACCGACTCGGCCGGCCAGTTCACGGATACGTTCATCCCCGAACAGAACGGGGTCGCGACCATAACGGCCGTGGTGCAGGATCCCGTCCTCGGGAACCAGACAGCCGGCACCAACATACTCGTCACCCTTCCGGGCGGCGCGGGCAGCGCGGGAACGGGCGGGCCGACTCCCAGGGGCCTGGGCGTGGTCGGCACGCTCCTGCCCATAATCCTGGTGGTCGTGATAGTCGTGATCATCGCCCTGGGGGCGAGGCGGATACTGAAGAGCCGAAGGGGAAGCCCAGACGAGGGCGAAGAGAAGGACGCGGACGCGGCGTAGGCCGCCGTCTTCGAGAAGCAGACTTATGGTTCTTATGCGCTCACTACTCATGGGCGCTCTTCCCTCCATCGACTGGGCGGATTAGGGTCGCCTCCGTCTGTTCCCGTTCCGCCGCCATCGCTTCACCTGGCGGGCCGTCGGGGCCGAACCTCAGCCCTCCCTTTGCGAGAATGTTCTTCGCCGCATTCTCGTCTCTGTCGAGTGTGGCTCGACAGTTCCGGCACCAGAGGAGCCTACGCCCATTCGGAGATTGGATGGTCCTCCCTCCACATATCGAGCATTTAGACGATGTCCCTCTTGCTGCCACAAAGTAGACCGGAATCCCATCCCACCTGGCCTTGTATTCTATCTGCCTCTGGAGTTCGTAGTAGCTCCAAGAGTTCAGTCGGTGGCGGTAGTGCCTTCCCTGCCCGTTTCCCTTTCTGTAAAGCCTCCTCATCCCCTTGAGGTCTTCCAAGACGATGCCGAATTTACCACGTCTGGCCCTATCAACGACAGCCCTGCTTGTCCGGTGAAGAATCTGCGCAACCTTATTCCTCTGGAGCGCCCCATATTTCCCGCTGACCTGCCTCATAATCCTGACATCGTTGCGCCTTAGATGCGACTTTACCTCGCGGTAGACGCTCTTGATGCGAGTCGCTTCAGATAGGTCGAACCTCAGGACGGAGCCGCCAGAGTCGGCCAAGGTGACGTTGTCGAGGTTACGATCTATCCCCATCAGGCCAGCAGTTTCCATCTCTTTTGGCGCGACCTTCGAGTAACAGATGCTGATTGCGCTCGCAGTAATCGCGATTGACCTGGCGTCATTGCCACCAAAGCTCGCGACGGTGTGGTCGTTCAGGACCACGAAGAGGTATTCGCTCCTCCTGTAGGGTATCCTGAGGAGCCTTCCGAAGATTCGGAAACCGTAGCAGTCGGTGAGCAACAGCTTGTTCGCATATGGCTTCCTCGCGTCTCTATTCTTTGCCTTCTCCCTCCGGTAGGTCCTCAGAATCCCAGCAGCTTTTGAGATCGCGGTTAACCGATAACAGGTCGGAAGATCGTACACCGCCAATTGGTGATAGCAGGCAATCGAGAGCCTTCGCATCGATGTGATGATTTCTCCCTGGTCCTCCTTCTCAAGCCCTGTCCTTATGCAGTCGTTGACCATACGACGAAAGTCTTCGAGAAGTTCGAGAATTTCTAACGATGGCTGATACCTCTGCTTGACTGACTTGAGCCCTATCACGTCATATCATGACGAAATCGCTTATCAACGCCCATCCACACAAGGCGCAACAACACCAGACTTATCAACCGGACGTCCCGTTTCCAGCGCAGTTGGACGAACGCGCCCAGAAGCTCCTGATGCAATATGGCCTCTCCGACAGGGAGTCGCTCGTATATCTCAGCCTGCTCGCAAACGGGACGCAGAGCGCGGGGGAGATAGCCAAAGCGGTCCAGATACGCAGGATGGAGGCCTACAGGATAATCAAGAGGCTGGCGGACTCCGGCGTGGTGGTAGCGACCCCCGGGAACCCGGTCAAGTACACGGGGGAGCCGATCGAGCAGGTGGTGGCCATGATGATGGACCATCAGATGAAGAAGCTCGACGAGATGGAGAAGGGGAGGGCCGAGGTCGTCTCGATCGGGAGGACCATCGCCACGCCCGCGGCGAAGCAGCGAGAAGAATACAGCTTCAGGATGGTCCAAGGGCGCGAGCAGATCTACGGCCAGGTCATGCGCATGGTGGCTGGCGCCTCCGCGAGCCTGGAGATGGTCCTGACCCGCAACGACCTGTTGCAGCTTCATCTCCTGGGCCTGGCCGAGGGCCTCAGGGAGGCCAAGAAGCGGGGCGTCAGGTCGAGGGTGATAAGCGTCTGCGACCACCAGACGACCGAAGCGGCAGAGGCTGCCATGCGGGTCACCGAGCTGAGGCACTCGGACGACTTCGCCAAGAGCAGGATCGTCGTCGCCGACGATGACCAGGTCCTGGTGTCGCTGGTGCTCGACGACGTCGTCGGGAGGAAGAACGAGAGGGACGTCGCGATCTGGACAAACAGCGGCGACTACGCGGGGACGATGCTTCCCATGTTCGAGAAGGCCTTCACGGGGAGCGCGGACGCGCGCGAGAGGCTCCACGAGCTGAAGACCGGCAGGAAGGCCGAGGAGAGGGCCAAGGCCATGATAGACATAGTGAAGGCCTCGCTGCCGCTCGAGGGCTGGACTGTCGAGGCCCCGGGCCGCCTGAAGGGGGCCTCCGGAGCGGACTACGAGGTGGCCGCGGTGCTAGGCCTCGGCGCCAAGGGGTTCGCGTTGGATGTCGTAATGGGGAACGACGAGGAATCCACCCGGGAGCAGATAGTAGCCGCCATAATGAAGGGTATAGAGATCAAGTCTCGGCGGCTCGTGGTCATCGCCTCGCCATACAGCGGGGACGAGCTCCAAAAGCTCGCGAACCTCGTCGGGGTGGTCCTTATCGACGGCGCGGACCCCGTGGCCGCGGCGGCGAGGCTCCGGAAGGAAATCTCAGCCGCGTAGAGGCGCGGTCAGGTCGTCTGGTAGCCTACCGTGATGAGGATGAACTCGTGAAGGGCCTTGGTCAACGACCTGATCCCTTCGATCTCGTCCTTGCGCATCCTGAGGAATGGCAGCGTGAAAAGGACCGAGACGGTCGTCACGGGGACCTTGTCGCTCCCCACGACCGACAGCTTGACCTTCTTGTAGGCCTCCTCGAAAGAGAACGTGTAGAAGTTCTTCCTCTTCGACCCCTTCTCGAAGAGGAGCGACTGGTCCTCCTCGCGCATAAACTTGTATTTGAAACCCGTCAGATATTTGACGCAGAGGTCCCTGACATCGGAGCGCCTCGCATCAATCGTAAAAGTCTCCAGATGCTCAGCCATTGGACGAAGTGTCTTTCCTCGGCATATAACGGAGAGGAATAACTTGTTCTGAAAGTCGGCCCGATGCGTCCATGAGAGGAGGTCGCCCAATCCATGCATGCCAAGTTATGCATGGTCTTGCGGCCGACCCAGTACCCGAGCCAGTGGTGAACTTGTTCGCAACCATTTTAAGTCCAGAGCCGGCACTGACCTCGACACGCAGTGGACAAACTCCTCAAGCCCTCGCCTCTCGCTCGCATGATCAGAGGATGGGGTAGCTTGAAGATGCGAGAAACTGCTAATCTGGTCGTATGATATTGCCATCTTCAGCTTTGAAGAAGATCAGCGTCGCCTTGGAAGACGGCGTATACATGCAGCTCATCGACTACGCTGCGGCTAAGAGCAAGCTGACGAAGAGTCGCTTCAGCGTAAGCGAGTCCGCGAGCGAGCTCATCGCAAAATCCCTCGGAGTGCCCGCCGTCCGTGAGGAGACAGCAGATGTCAAACGATAACCCGGACTACCTCCACTTGGCCTCCCACAAGTTTTCGATCACATGCAAGACCTGCGGGATCACGGAGACCTTCTATTCCGAGACCAGCGTAGGGTACTTTCGTCTGAAGCACGACGGGCACGAGCTCGTCGAGGGTGCTCGCAGCAGCCCGCCCCCGCCCGTCCCGCCCCAGCCCGTGCAGGTCGCTCCGAGCAAGTCGCCCCCCATGGAAGTGGAGACCCGCGACGCTCCGAAGCAAGTGGGCGCCCCCGCGGAGGAGAACATCCCTGTCGTGAAGCTCCAAAAGGTCCTCGTGGACACGAGGGTCTCGGCGCGCGACGGATTCCCGGTGATCAGGGTAAGAGGCATGAACGGGATCGAGCTCCTCTTCGTCCGGCTCTTCAAGCCCGAAGAAGCCGGAAAAATGAGAGAGTTCCTCGGGAGCGGGCGCTACGAGGACCGCGATGCCGACAACGCGATCTACACATGGGATACGGACGTGGTGAGCTTCCAAGAGGAGCCTGGCGAGACGCGCGTCCCGGTCGAGCCAAGGAAGAGCGAAGTTCAGGTGCGGGAACCCGTCCCCGCCGTCGACTCGGTCTTCCCGTCGATGGAGAAGCTCCCGGCCGAGACTGCTCCGGCGCGGATTCAGGAGCCGCCTCGAGTTCCCGAGCGCCCACCACTGCGAACCGAGAAGCCGTCCCCGCCACACATTCAGGAGCCACCTCGAATGGTAGAGCCGTCCCCGCCCCGAATCGAGAAGCCGAAGCGCGTGGAAAAGCAGCCGGCGGTCGAGAAGCAGCCCGTGAATGCCGCACCGCCGGTCCTGCAGGCGCCCATTCCCGCGGAGAAGGCGAAGAAGGCCAAGAAAGACCACGAGACGCTGCTCCTGGCGAAATCATCCTACATCCAAGAGGGAGAAGAGAGCATGAGCGAGGCGCTTCGCATCTCGAAGATCTTGAAGGCGTTCAGGTGGAACGTGGAGCCGGTATACACGATAGGCGTAATCGTCGACGACAACCTGAGCATAGAGACCAACAAGGGCGAGATAAGCGGGGCACTCGTGAAACAGATCGAGAAGGCGGGGTACAAGCTCTCCGCGGTGACAGCGAGCTCGGGCAAGCCGACGGCCTGGTTCAAGCGGAAACCCTCGCCCGACGTGCCCTTGGTCGACGACCCGGAGCGGACCAGGCAGCTGGAAGAGAAAGTCGAGGAGCTCTCCAAGACGCTTCAAGACGAGCGCAGCGGAGCCAGCGAACAGAAGGCCACCTGGGAGAAACGTTTCCTCCTGCTCACGAACCTGGTGAGAAGCATGAGGCAGGGCGGCCCGGAGTCGGGCGCCGAACCCGACGACTCAGAGCCACAGCCTGAGGCCGACGTAACGTCGTAGTCAGACGCCCTCGCAGCCGGAATTAGCGTTAAATAGCTACGCGGGGGGACGGACCAGGAAGACCTTAATGTCCTACAGCGTCGGGCAGTCTTGGGCCGCCCTGAAAAAGGCGTGGCGCGCCTACAAGATAGCGAAGGCCCAGGACGACAAGCCCAACATGCTGAAGTACGCCGAAAGGATCAGGACCCTCCAGGGGCAGCTCGGCCTGGCAAAGGCGAAGTTTCCGGACATCGGGCTCAACTAGGGCCACCCGGCTCACCGAGCACCTAGCGCTGGGCTCTCGCCGTCCTGAGCAAGACGCGGGAGGCCAAAAGAACCCGTCTGTCCGGCTTGATGTTACACACGCTTTTTAAATGCTCGGGGAGAATAATTTCTGTAAAATCTTTGAAGGTCGGGAAGGCCTGGCTCTTCGAGCTCGCGGTAGTGGCGCTGGCCGCCATACTCATCGCCTACCTGAGCGTTGAGAGCGTCAACTCGTTCACGGGAGTGCACTACAGCCTCCCAATTTCAGCGCTCCTGGTCAACGCCTTGGGGCTGGCACCGGTCGTCGCCGGCACGATCTTGGCGGCGGTCCTTGTGTCCTTCACGGCTGCTTTCGTCTACCGGCTCTGGAGGCATACGCCATCGATCTTCTCGAGGCGTCCCGGCAACGGAAAGAAGGCAGGCAAGGCAGCGCTCGAGAAGGCTGGCGGGCCCAACGAGGACGGGGCGATGAGGGTTGGAGCCATACAGTTCGCGGAGAGCGCGGAGACGCACCCCTTCGTCGACGTCGTCCAGCTCGAAGGTTACCCCCTGAACATCTACGCCGCGGTCACCAAGGAGGAGGGTCGCGAGGGCTACACATACGTGGTCCTCGAGCCGTCTCTCTCCGCGGCCGAGAAGGCGCGTCTCGAGGACCTCAAGAAGCTCCTGGTCGACGAGCTCGATGTCGACCTGCGGAGCATCGACAGCGCCGAGAAGGCCGAGCGCTATCTCTCGACCAAGGTCAGGGAGCTCTCGAGGAAATACGGCTACAAGATCTCCACGCCCACGATGACAAAGCTGCTATACTACCTGACCCGCGACTTCATCCACCTCGGGAAGATCGAGCCGCTCATGCGCGACAAGCTGATCGAGGACATCAGCTGCGACGGAGCGGGCATCCCCATCTACATCTGGTACCGCGACTACGAGTCGATCCCGACCAACATCAGCATTCGAGACCAACGAGGAGCTCGACACGTTCGTGTCGAAGCTCGCGTACTCGGCGGGCAAGCACGTCTCGCTCGCAGAGCCCATCGTCGACGCTTCCCTGACGGATGGGAGCAGGCTCCACCTCACCTACGGAAAGGAGATCACCCAGAAGGGGAGCACGTTCACGATAAGGAAGTTCAGGGTCGACCCGCTCACGATCGTCGACCTCATCAGGTACAACACGCTCAGCTCGGATGTCGCGGCCTACCTGTGGTATCTCATCGAGAAGAAGCTCGCGCTCCTCGTGGCCGGTGGCACGGCTAGTGGCAAAACTACCACATTGAACGCTTTGTCGATGTTCATCCAGCCCGGAGAGAAGATAGTCTCGGTCGAGGACACGCCCGAGCTCAACCTCCCTCACGAGAACTGGATCCAGTCAGTGACGAGAGGCGTCGGGACGGCGGCCGAGATAACGATGTTCGACCTCGTGAAGGCCTCCCTCAGGCAGCGGCCGGACGTCCTCATCGTGGGGGAGGTCAGGGGGGAGGAGGCGTTCACGCTGCTGCAGTCCATCGCGACGGGCCACGGCGGGCTGGGGACCATCCACGCCGACTCGGTCGAGGCGGTGATAAACAGGCTGACGACGGAGCCCATGAACATCCCGCGGAGCCTCGTCGGGACGACCCTCGACTGCATCGTGATGCAGCTCAAGATACGCATCGCCGACAAGTCGGTGCGAAGGGTGGTGGCCGTCACCGAGGTCGTGGGGCACGACCCGCGGACGGACGAGATAATACTCAACGACGCCTTCAAGTGGGACCCCGTCGTGGACAAGTTCACCTTCACTGGAAGGAGCAAGCTCTTCGACAAGATCACGCAGAAGTTCGGCACCAGGCCGGAAGAGATCCGGAGGGAGATCGACGGGAGGAAGACCTTCCTCGACTGGCTCGCCGCGAAGAACATCAGGAGCCACAGCGAGGTCTCGGAGCAGGTCAGGGAGTTCTACGCAGGCCCGTACGCAGTCATCAACAAGGCCAAGGTCGAGCTGGAGGGCCTGAAGGCATGACGGCCAAGGGCGGCGGGGGCAGCTTCTGGGGGATGTCCTACATCCTCATGCAGCCTTACCTGAAGCGTTTCGACAGGTACTTCGCCGAGCTCGGCCCGGAGCTCTCGAAGGCCGGGCTGCGCATCACCTACAAGGCGTACGTGGCCGGGATGGTGGTCGCGTCGCTCATCGGGGTGGTGGGCGGCGCGCTCGCTGGGTTCCTCGTCGCGGTCTACCTCGACACTTTCTTGCTTTTCCGGCTCGTCATGCCGTTCGGGTTCGCCCTCCTCGGAGGCGCGGTGACCTTCGGGGCCTTCTACCTCTACCCCCAGTTCGTAGCGGGCTCCCGCAGGAGGAAGCTCGACTCGCAGCTCTCCTTCACCGTGGGTCACATGGCGGTCCTCGCCTCGGCGGGCATGACGCCCGCGATGATGTTCCACTCCCTCGCGGAGGAGGACTCCACCGACGTGGTCAACCACGAGGCGAAGATGATAGTGAGGGACATGTCCCTCCTCGGGATGGACCTCGAGCACGCCCTCGAGGCCGAGGAGAAGAGGTCCCCCTCCGAGAACTTCGCGGACTTCCTCGACGGCTTCATCTCCGCCTCGAAGACGGGGGGCGAAGTGAAGGAATATCTCCTCAGGTCTGCTTCGTCTTTGATGCTCGACAAGCGGCTGAAGGCCCGGACGATAGGCGAGTCGGTCGGCTTCGTGGCCGAGCTCTACACAATCCTCCTCGTCGTAACGCCGCTCATCCTCCTGATCATGTTCTCCGTGATAGGGATCATCTCGGGTAGCGTCGGGGGGTTCGGCATCCTCACGCTGATCTACCTCATCACCTACGGCCTGGTCCCCCTCGGAGGGCTGGCGGTCCTCGTGGTCGCCGACTCGACCATAAGCAAGGAGGTCGCGTGATAGAAATTGAAGCTCCGAGAATTCCACTACAGGAGGCCGCTGATGTACGCGGTCACCAGCGCCTGCGCCGCCCTGGCGGCCTCGCTGCTCGTCGTGGCGAACTTTGTGTTCAGGGTCCCTCTGCCGTACCCAGTGGCCACGATGGCGATACTCGCGGCCATCGGGTGCTTCATCTTCCCGGGGCTCGCGGAGAGGTCATACAACAGGTGGCGCACGAAGATCGACGACAACATCCCCAACATGCTCGCGGACGTCGCCGGGAGCGTGCGGAGCGGGTTCAACATCACGCGCGCGATGGAGATCGCGGCGGAGACGGACTACGGCCCCCTCACGGAGCAGCTGAAGATAGACAAGGTCCAGCTCTCGTGGGGCCTCACGTTCGAGCAAGTCATGGACAGGCAGGTGAAGCGGGTGGACTCCCAGCTCGCGAAGCGCACGTTCACCTCGCTCGGCCAGGCGAGCCTTTCGGGCGGCAAGATCCAGGACGTCCTCGACGCGATCCAGCGGCACACCACGGAGCTCCACCAGATCGAGAAGGAGACGAAGAACGCGCTTCGCCCTTACGTCGCGACCATCTACATCGCCGTGGGCATATTCTTGGCCATCTCGGTGGTACTCATCGACACCTTCTTCACGCAGATATTCGCCTCTTCGGCGAAGGTCGGCCAGGGGGCCAGCATCTTCGCCGGGCTCGGCGGGCTGAACCTCCCCGCGCTGAAGCAGGCGTTCCTCCAGATGGGGCTGATGGAGTCCGTCTTCGGGGGCCTCGGGGCAGGCAAGCTCGGCGAGGCGTCCTTCGCCGCCGGGTTCAAGCACGTGATAATACTGGCAGTGGCGAACATCGTGGTCTTTACCATATTCGTGAGTTGAGATAATAGATGCAAGTATCATCCGAGAACAGGTCCGGCAGGCAGAAGATCCTGAGCGACCCTAGGACGAGGGAGCTGCTCAGGCGGCTCATCGTCGACAGCAAGTCGCTCGCGCCCGAGGTGGGGCCGGACGGCCTCCTGCACTACCTCGCGGCGGAGGAGGTGATGGGCGACGCCCGGGCCACCGAGGACTGGATAGGGGAGATGCTCACCGAGGGGCTGCTGAAGAAGACCACGTACAAGGACTTCGTGACCTGCCCCACGCACCTCAGGGCGGACCCGCTCATACAGCTCGAGTGCCTGAAGTGCAAGGCGCGGAAGATGAGGAAGACCGCGCTCGTGGAGCACCTCTACTGCGGCTACATCGACGCCGACTCCAAGTTCGACAAGGGAGGCTTCCTCGTCTGCCCCAACTGCAAGAGGCCGATACGGAGGGCCGAGGAGATGCGGAGCTCGGGCGTGTGGTTCGAGTGCCAGAACTGCCTCACGAAGACCAGCCTCCCAAAGGTCGTGTTCAAGTGCAGGGAGGGGCACGAGTTCAGCACCTCCGACATACTGCTCGCCGCCGCCTACACCTACGCGGTCGAGGAGTCGGTGGTCGCGCAGCTCAAGAACACGCTGATCCTGGCGCCCGCGCTCGTCGACCTCCTCTCCTCCATGGGGTACTCGGTCTCTTCGCCGGCCACGCTCCAGGGCCGGTCCGGGACCAGCCACACCGTAGACGTCTACGCGAGGAAGGGCGAGGCGGCCGACGTCGCGATACAGATAGCGGTGGACGCCGTCGCCGTGGACGCCAGCGCGGTGATATCCTTCTTCGCCAAGACCTACGACCTTAGGCCGAGGCTCTCGGTACTCATCACCATCCCCTCGGCCTCGGAGGCCGCGAAGCAGATCAACGCGGGGTACGGGATAACGCTAGTAGAAGACACGGACGGCTCGGGCGCCGTGCAGAAGGTGAAGGCGCTGCTCGAGCCGCCGGTCAAGGGCAAGGGCCTGTAGGGAGGAGGAAGCGCGAGGTTGAACCCCAAGCGTGGGTCGGGACGGGGAAGGTATCACGGGCGGCGCGCGGTGAGCGAGATAGTCGTCGTCCTCCTTCTGGTCGCGATTGTGATCGGAATGGGCGTCCTCGTCTACACCTTCACCAGCGGCGCCCTGGGCTCCCTGGGCGGGAGCGCCTCGGGTCTGATCTCGAACGTGGGGAACGCCGACTCCGAGCGCTTCGTCGTGGAGCAGGCCTCCTTCACCTTCGCTCAGACTGCCGCATTCGACGGCACCAGCACCAACGAGGTCGGGGGCAGCTCGTCCTCCATCTCTGCCACGCTCACGACCGACAGCTCGGACGACGTGCTGGTGGCCTTTGTCAGCCCGGCCGACCTCGGCTCGGCCACGCCGCCCTCCGTCTCGGGCATATCGGGGGGAGGCCTGACTTGGACGCAGAGGACCATCGCCCCGGCCGAGACCTACACATCCTCATATTACGTCCCCATCACCCTCACCAACGGGCAGTCCTCGGCGACGGCGGCGACCTTCCAGCAGCTGGTGACGTGGGACCCTGTGAACTACGCGACCTACGAGGCGAGCGACCTCGGGAACGTCAGGTTCTGCACCACCGCCTCTTGCTCCACGGGGCTGTATTCTTGGCTCGAGTCATGCACGGGCACGTGCGGGCCCACCGCCACGCTGGCCACCGCTTGGGTGCAGCTGACCACCTCCATTCCCGCGAACAGCGCGACCACCATTTACATGGTCTTCGAGTCCACGAGCACCACCTTCGACGGCGTGTTCTGGGGCGAGGCCCCCCAGCTCAGCGGGACCTACGCCCAGCACGACAACGGCGCTAACGTCTTCACCGACTATTGGAACTTCGCGGGCACGTCTTGCCCCACCGGATGGACGTGCACAGGGACCACGGAGAACAACGGGATCACGGCCGCTGGTACCACCTCCTACGCTTACACCGCCGCCACCTTCGGGCTCACCGCCAACATCGTCGACTTTTACGGGACCTTCGCCGCCGCCACTTCGGTGAACAACGCGGGTTTCGGCTACGACCACGACACGCCCAACTGGGCCGACCGTGGAGTGGGCCATCAACGACAACACCGGGACCGCCGGATGCGCCAGCACCAACGCCTGCCTCCAGACAGGGACGACGGGCGCGGTGTATCACTACACAACCACGTCCACCACGACGGGGACGCAGGTCTACAGCCTCTACTGGGGGAGCACCGCCAGCGCGACGTCGTACTACAACTACGCCAACGCGATGACGTCGACCACCGACATACCGACTGCGGCGATCAGCCTCGGGATCTACCACGCGCAGGGCGCCCAGGCCACCATCGGGCCGTTCGACTGGCTCCGCGTCAGGGTCTACCCTCCGGGGGGGTTCATGCCCACGGTCGGCCTCGGGACCACGGGGAGCACGGCGGCGACCTTCGACCTGGAGGAGTGGTACGCCATCTCCTCCTCGCCGCTCAGCGCCACGACGATAACGGCCACGCTCTCCACTGGTGACACGGCGGAGACCTGGATATCGGTCTTCGGGATAAGCGGGGCCAACACGGCCAGCCCATTCGACCCGAACGCGGCGGTGCCTGCGACCTCCTCGGGGACCAGCCCCAGCACGACAATTTCGACCACCGACCCAGACGACGTCCTGCTGTACGCCTGCGCGGCCGGATCCGGGAGCATGGCCTCCGGTTTCACCAGCCTCTACTCCAACACCTACCCTCCCAACCAGAACGAATACGTGGGATACGAGCCCGTCTTCGCCAGGCAGACCAACCTCGCGACGGCCTGCGGCACGAACAGCTACGGCGCCGAGATAACCGACGCGGTCGTGGCCTTCATCGGCGGCGCGAACGTCTACGTCAGGAACGTGGGGACTATCTCGTCCACGCTCGTCTCCGTCTACGTCGTGGACCAGTCCACGGGCGCGTTCGTGGGGCAATTTCCGATTAGCACCTCGGTGAGCGTGGGGACCCTCGCGGAAATCCCGTACACATCCCTCGCCTTCTCGCCCGCGCAGGGGAACACGTACTCATTCAAGGTCATATCTTCGCTCGGAAACAGCGTCACCTTCGACCAGGAGGCCCTCTAGCGCCATGAGACCACACGAGCACGCAAGGTCAGCGGCCCGGAGGCGGGCAGAAAGGCGAGCGGTCAGCGAGATAGTCTCGACGCTTCTCCTGGTGGCCGTCGTTGTAACTCTCGGAGTCCTCGTCTTCACGTTCGCAAGCGGCGGGCTGAGCTCGCTGACCGGGAGCTTCACGCACCTCATAACTAGCCAGGGGAACGTCGAGGCGGAGCACTTCATCGTTACGCAGGCCACTTTCTGCACGTCGACGACCCAGACGGCCTGCAGCTCGACGGAGGGGGCGAACGTCTACGTGAGGAACGCGGGGACTATCTCGTCCACGCTCGTCTCAGTATACATAGTGGACCAGACGACCGGGACTTTTGTCAAGCAGGTCCCCCTTACAACGGCGCAGGGGGACGTGAACGTCGGGAACGTCCTCGAGATCCCGAGCACCGTGCTGAGCTTCACGCCCAACCACGGACAGGCCTACTCCTTCACGTTGACGTCGATCCTGGGGAACAGCGTGACGTTCGACTCGGAGGCGACATAGCATGAGATGCAATCGGAAGCGGCGCGGAGTGAGCGAAATCATCGGGGTGCTGCTGATGGTCGCTATCGTCGTTTCGCTCGGGGTGCTGATATTCACGTTCTCGAGCGGGGGGATGTACAACCTCAGCGAGAGCTACGCCACGGCCATGACGGCCAAGCAGAACGCCGCCGAGGAGAAGTTCCAGGTGGAGCAGGTAGCCTTCACATTCCCGACCCCGGCCCTCGACGGCACTAGCACGAACGAGGTCACGGGAAGCTCGTCCTCCATCGCCGCGAGCCTCACGACCGCCAGCTCCGGCGACCTGGTCATGGCCTACGTGAGCCCCGCCGACACGGGCGCGACGGCCCCGCCCTCGGTCTCAACGATATCCGGAGGGGGGCTGACGTGGAGCCACAGGCTGACCACCCCGACCGAGACCTACACGCAGGATAGCTACGTCCCCGTCACGATCACTAACAACGTTGGGGTGGCGCCGGCACTGGACGGCAAAGGCTACACCACCCAGGGGACGCCTACCGCGACGATAGCGGCGACGCTCACCACTGTCAATTCAAACGACGTGGTCATAGCTATCGTCTCTGGGCAGAATACTGCGACCGGGACCTACAGGACGCCTTCCGCCTCGGACACTGCGGCCTTGAATTGGCATGCAAGAAGCACGCTCCAGGAGGTTGCCACTTCTGGAGGATACTCATTTTTCACGGAGATCTTCTACGCCATAGCCGCCTCCCCATTGTCAAGCGATTCGATAACGATTACCTGGAACACCGCGCCGACCCACTATGCCGTTCTTCAAGTGTTCGGGGTGAGCGGGGCCAACACCGCTTCTCCCTTCGACGCTCACGCGGGTCTGCCGGACTTCGTTAACGGTGCGTATGCGAGCGTAACGACCAGCAACGCCGACGACTTCATCTATGGCTTCGAAGTGACCGACGTTACGGGCTCTCCGACCGCCGGGAGCGGCTTCACCGGGATAGAAAGCGGCGTGGGCGGGGCCTTTGCCTCCGAGTACAAAGTCGTCGCGGCTACGCAGACCGCGCTCAGCATGACGTACAGCAACGCGGCCTCAGATGCGGACGGGGCGTGGGGAGATGCCATCGAGGGAGCGCCCAGCGCGGCAACCTCTAGCACCTTCCAGCAGAAGGTGACTTGGGACCCGGTGACGTACGCAGCCTACGAGGCCTCCGACCTCGGGAACGTCAGGTTCTGCGCCGACGACGCTTGCAACACGCCCCTCTACGCCTGGTTGGAGTCGTGCACGGGCACGTGCGGGACCAGCGCCACGCTGGCCACCGCCTGGGTGAAGCTCACCTCGGCGATTGCGGGGAGCGGGGGGGCGCTCACGGTCTACATGTGCTTCGAATCAACGTCGACTGAGTTCGACGGCGTGTACTGGGGAGAGGCGCCCGATCTCTCGCCCTCATACGCGCAGTACGACAACGGGGCGAACGTCTTCAGCCTCTATGACAACTTCGCTGGCACGACGCTCTCGGCCCTATGGACGACCGTGGAGAACGCGGGCAGCACGGTGACGGTGAACAACGGGGTGACGTTCACCGAGAGCGCCAGCGCCAGCGCGTACGCCTTCGTAGTCGCCGCGCCCACCGCTTACCCATTCGTGGCGGAGAGCTACATGGTCTCCATCGGCAGCAGCAGCGCGGACCCCACACTGGGGGTCACGACTTCGACCTCCGTCAACACGGGGATCGACCCCTACGTGGGCTACGCGATGGACGACATTCCCACGACCCTCACCTTCGCCTCCGAGGCGGCCGGAGGGGCGACCACCGTCTCGACCAACGCGGCTGAAGGCTTCCAGGCGGGGATATGGCAGATGACATGGTCGGCGACGGGCGCCGAGAGGGCGAGCGATGGCGTCGTCACCCTCACTGGCACCAGCGCCACCAACACGATAGCCAACTACGGGATCTACGTGGGGCAGTCGAACAACGTGGGGAGCACTAGCAACGTCGTCCGATGGGCCAGGGAGAGGGCGTACCCGCCCTCCGACGACATGCCCACGACGTCGCTGGGCACGACCGGCACCGCCAGCATCACCTTCGACGTAGAGGAGTGGTACGCGATAGCGTCCTCGCCTCTGAGCGCCTCCACGATAACCGCCACGCTGTCGGGCCCCGACACGGCGGCCACATGGATCGCCGTGTTTGGGATGAGCGGGACCAACACGGCGAGCCCGTTCGACCCCAACCCGTCGGTCCCTGGGTACTCTTCGACGACCTCGCCGAGCACGACCATGTCGACCTCCGACTCGAGCGACGTGCTCCTCTACGCCTGCGCGGCGGAAGCCGGGAGCATGGCGTCCGGCTTCACGAGCATCTACTCAAGGACCTACTCGCCCAACCAGGAGGAATACGTCGGCTACCAGACCGTCTCCGCCACACAGAGCGGCCTCGCGACGGCGTGCGGTGCGAACAGCTACGGAGCGGAGATATCCGATGCGGCCGTCTCCTCTGCAGGCGCGGACGTCTACGTCAGGAACGTGGGGAGCATCCCGACCACGCTGGTCTCGGTCTACATCACCGACACCACCTCGGACACGTTCGTCTCTGAGACGACCATGAGCCCCACGACGGTGGACGTGGGGACATTCGCGGAGATATCGCACAGCGTCCTGACCTTCACGCCGGTCGCGGAGCAGACCTATTCGTTCACGGTCACGTCGTCGCTGGGGAACAGCGTGGTATACGACATGGAGGCCGAGTAGGTTGCGCTTCGTGGCAAGGAGGAGGGCGGGCGTCTCCTCGATAGTGGGCTCGATATTCTTCGTCCTGATAATGATTGTAGCCATCGGCTCCCTCGTCACGATATTCAATTCCTTCACGGCCTACAACAACCAGGTGAACCAGGCTAGCAACTCGAGCCTGCAGGCGGCGGACACCCAGCTCTCGGTCAACACCGGCCAGTTCGGGCCGTACCCGACCTCGACCACCCCGTTCTCGAACTTCAACGTCGTCGGCACCGCGTGCTCGACGACCGCGACGGACTACACGAACACGCAGAAGACCTTCTACGCCGCAAACATGTGGTGGGACTTCTTCACCGGCTCGGCCACCTGCGGCACGGCAAGCTTCGAGTATTCCACCTCGTTCGACGGCCTGACATGGGAGAGCCCGAAGGCGATACCGTCGGTGATAACGAGCGGCTACGCGGTAGGGCCCTACTTTGACATCGAGGTGGTCGGCACCACCATCTACCTAGCGATCGCCGAGAAGGGGGCGGACGGCTTCCAGCTCGGGATCGGCACCTTCGCGTCGGGAGGCTCGAACTCCGCGCCCGCGGGGACCATCACCTGGACCTACGCGCCAGCGACCGTGACGACCACCGCTGCCGCCTTCGGTCCCATCGGCATGGCCGTGGACAGCGACGGTGACCAGTGGATAAGCCTCGTGCAGGGGACGTGCAGCACGGATGCCAACTGCGCAATCGCGATCTACGAGCACCAGGCCTGCGCGACTGGCGCGGCGCTCGGGTGGGAGCCCAACGCTTGCACCAGCGCCACGGTCCCCTCGAACTACGCGCCCACCTCGGGGGTGCTTGGCGCCCTCTCCGAGGACACACAGATGATAATCTTCCCCTCGATCACCGCCTACAGCGCGACCGGGATCATACTGGTCTACGGCTCGAACGCCGCCTCCAACACCAACCCATTCGGGACTTTGGGCGTCCTCGAGCAGAGCACGCTGGGCGGCACCGTCGGCGCGAACTGGTTCGCGGTCACCGTCACAGGCCTGAGCCAGTACTCGCTCACGTCGTCCTCGGCGGTGATGATAGGCACCACGCTCTACTTCGCGGGGCTCGCGGGCGCGGGGCCGACCACGGGCACCCTCAGGTTCTGGACCATCCCGTTCACCTCGATGGCCATGACGGCGGCCACCGTCACCGAGACCGTGATAGAGAACACCGCTGAGGCGTGGGAGGCTGCCCTGACCTCGTCGGGGACCACCCTCGTCCTGTTCGACTCGTACCCCACCGACGCGACCATCCAGTACTACACCAGCGCCACGCTGGGCTCAATCTGGAGCTCTCCGGCGATAACCCTCGAGTCTTCGGAGACGTCCGTCAACGGGCTCTCGCCCGCGTCGGGGGCGTTCGCGGTGACGTGGTTCAACACAGCGGACAACGTCAGGTTCGCGGCGCTCTCGTCTTTCACGGTGAGCAACAGCAGCCCGTTCGCCGTCCACGTGGTCGACGTCTACGTCTACAACCCTTCCACTAACACGCTCGTAGCCCACTGGTACTACAACTCGACGGAGGAGTTCGACTACTGGGTGGGGCAGGGGAGCACGATGCAGATCCCCATCCGGTTCATCTGGTCCTCGTCCACGTCCTACTTGGTGACCTTCTCGACGGACACCGGCGTCACGGCCCAGACCACCCTCACGACCCTCCCCGGGACGACGGTGTCGTGCCCCTCGGGCGAGTACTACACCGAGCTGACGCCCCTAGAGCTGTGCACCTCGACAAGCTCGACGAACCCGGTCACCGTCGGGGGGTCAGGGACGAACTCGTGCTCCGACTCTGCGACCGCCGCGACCTACATGGGCTTGGACATGTCCTATACGACCAGCGCCTATACCTCTGGCAACGCTTTCGTGAGCTTCTCCTTCCAGATAACCACAACCACGGTGGTGGCCGGAGCGACCACTGCGTGGCAGCTCTACTACGGCGCAGGGACCGCCCCCACGTGCGAGACGGCGGCATCCTTCGCCGGCAGCTCCACCGCGGTCGGCGAGATCTACACCGTGAGAAGCCAGGCAGCCGTCGCCAAGGACAGCTCGCAGACGGAGAGCGTCACCCTGTCCAACCTCGCCCCAAGCACCACTTACTGGTTCGACATCGAAGCCAGCGACTCGGCGACCACGAGCACATGGGTGTACTCGGGCGCGCACCTCGAGGTTATGGACGTGGTATCCACCAACTCGCCCACCCTCTCGACCTACGCGGCGGCGACAGCGGGCTGCGGCATCACCAGCGGCACCGCAGGGATGGCCGCGCTCGACGCCACGTTCACCACGCCTTCGAGCGGCTTCTCAGGGTCGGTGTTCGCCGACCTCACCTTCAATCTAGCCGAGACGGGCACCGGGAGCGCCACGAACACCGCGTACCAAGTCCACTACGGGACAGGAACGGCCCCCACGTGCCACGCCGGGGCGGCAGGAGTCGCCACAGGGGAGACCCTCACCGTGACCTCGCAGATTGCTACGACGGGCGACGGAGTAGGCGGCGCCCAGAACGTGGGCTTCTCCCTCACCGGGCTTTCGTCGGGCACGACGTACTGGGTCGACGTAGAGGAGACCGACTCGTCCGGGACGCCGACCTGGACCTATTCCAACCCCACCCTCGCCGTGGCCATGCTTCCCACGGCGGGAACAAACCTGCTGCCTAACACGGTCGCGACGACGGCCGGCGGGATAGACACCAACGCTGTAAGCTGCATCGACGCCACCGCCACGGCCTACGAGCAGGCGGGATTCAACCTAAGATACGACATCCCCTCCTCGACGGAGGGCAACCTACTGATCACTCTCACCTTCCAGGTCTCCATACCCGCGACGTCGGCGGCCACGACGGTGTGGCAGGCCTCGTACGGGACCGGCGTGGGGCCGTCGTGCAGCACGGAGGAGACAGGGGTCACGGTCGGGCAGTCGTTCACCGTCGAGAGCCAGGCTGGAGCGGCGGGAAGCGTCTCCCAGTCAGAGACCATCCTCATTCCTGGATACCAGACGGCCGGCGGAGCGACCGTATGGGTAGACATCCAAGCCTACAGCTCCACGGCGACCTTTGCGTTCACCGATTCGACGATCACAGTGTTGATGTCGCCATACTGACCTTCGGCAATACGCCAGTCTGCTGCCACATTCGCTTGGAAAAGCGCCGAACTCGATCACCGAATAGGTCTCGGGCACCCGGACTCCGCCCGTCACGACTGGCGTTCTACTCGACTTCCTCGCCAGCTCCGCGACTAGGATAGGGACAACCGTCCAAGTCTGCGGTTAGCAGGCCTCGATTGCATGCTACGCCGCCTTAAACGGAGTCTCCTGGTCCCGCGCACACAGCCTTGGGTCAGGCTTGAACTGCGCCGTCTCGAGAGATGGAAACTCGATAGGCAGGCCTCCTCCCAGGACACTGCGCAGCAGGCGCTATCGGTCGCGAACTTCCCGACGTGATGGCCGTCGCATATTCGGTTAGAGACTGATCGCAAGACGGCTGTCCGTGGAAGGCCGGTATCGCAAAATCATGAAGGGATGCGGCGGCTGATCGTGTTTTATCGAACCACGCTTACATATCAAACTTGTGAATCTCGTCTCCACCCGGCGGTCTCCATTTGGCAAGATTCCATCTTTCTTGCTCCCGCCTCTGCTCGAGCTTGGTTCTAGCGGTGTTTGTCACCGGCGCAATCGTCGCTGCGTTTCCGCCACCCTCGGCCCACGCGACCTCGCCAGGGACCGTAGCGACGACGTCGACGAACAGGGGAATTGGTTTCGGGTACCAACAATACGCGTGCGGAGCGAACGGCCTCTACTGGGTCTTCTACGACGACGGCTCTGCCTGGGGCTACAGGACCAGTCCAGATGGAGCATCCTGGTCCTCGGAGACGACGCTGACTGGCATGACCGGCGTCGCGACCGGTGACTCGAGCGACATGGCGTTCTACTGCAGCGGGACCACGATTTACTACGCAGGAACCGATGAGAGCGGCGATGGTAAATTCTTCTATCGTTCGGGAACCTTGGAATCCAGTGGCCAGATCAGCTGGTCTGCTGCGGAGGCGGCCGTGCCGACCAGCAATCCGACTGACACCTTTACCTCGGTCGCAGTGGACAGCGCGGGGAACGTCTGGGTCGCGGTCACGACAACATCCACAGAACCGGGGTCCCAGGTTGAGGTATACGAGAACCCGGCGGGCACAACTACATGGACCGGCTACACTCCCTACACATCGCCCTACACAGCGGCCGGAGAGCTCGTCCCGCTCTCCTCGGGGATTGCGCTGCTCTTCGCGACTTCTTTCATAGGGAGCCAAATCACCGAATATCTATTCAACGGCGCATGGAGCGCAGGGGCGAGCACGACCGGGAGCAACTACGAGATGGACGAGTCCTCTGCCGTGGCGATCGGCGCCACCCTCGAGCTGTGCACCACCGATGGCACGGACGTCGACTACATGAGCATCCCCTCGGGGGGCAGCTGGTCTAGTCCGACCACCCTCAGCTCGGGGACGGGCTGTTCGCTCACCGGAAATGGCGGCACCACGTTGGGCGCCTTTTATATCACGGGTGGGAGCGACGCGGTCGACTTCGTCCAGTCCAACACCGGCGCGGCGGCGACTTTCGGCTCGCCGAGTGTGCTCTCCGCCTCAGACCCTGGAATAACGTTCATCAACACGGCTTCGGTAATTTCGACCGATCCCGCGAGCCAGGCTATCGCGGTCTGGCTCACAGACAGCGGAGCGTCGTACTCGATCATGGACGCCACCGTCAATACCGTCCCTCTGCTCGAACAGGTGACCATAGATCAGGCGAACTCAGGGCCATCGGGGACTGCGACAGTATCGGGATGCGACGCGGCCGTCGCCAGCATACCTATGAACGGTGTGCCGCAGACGTTCGCTGCCAACCCCTCGTGCTCGCTTACAATAAGCGTCCCCCCCGACCAGCCCTTCTCCGTCTATCGTTTTCCGGGTCAGGCCTCGACCTGGACGTTCACGACGGGAGCGTCTGGGACGCAGGTCGAAACCAAGCCTGTCTATCTGGAATACGCGATAACGGCTTCATACTCTGTGACGGGAGGCGCCGAGGCTCCCTCGGCACCCTTGCTGACAACGAGCGAGGACGGGACTGCGTACACGCCCGCCCTCATGACGACGCCAACGGTCTATTGGATTAACAATGGCGCGACCTGGTCAGTGCCTGCCACGCTCACGCTCCTCTCACAGACCTGGACCACCAGCGCGACGACTTCAGGGACGATATCAAGCCCGACCACGCTGGCCTTCGCATATGCGCCACCTGTCCCACCGGTGACGACCACCACCGCTGTGACCCTGCCGCCGGTCGTGACGACGACCACCGTCACCTCATACGCTTCAACGTTCACCTCGACGATAACAAGCACTGCGACAACGACTACGACAACCTCGGTTACGCAGCTCGTGCCCACAGGCGCTGAGCTTTCCTGCGACCAGTTTAGACTCCACGTCGGACAAACTTCCAATTGCAACGTCTGGATAACGACCGCAGACGCCGGGACGCCGACGGGCAAAGTCTCATGGAAGGCCACATCTGGCCAGCTGACAGACGAGCGCTGCAATTTCCCTAACGACAACAACTACCCGGACCAAGGACAGCTGGTCTGCCAGGCACAATACACGCCATCAGCCGCAGGAGCCCAGACGATAACCGCATCCTATTCTGGCGACGCTTACCACTCGGGGGCTTCAGATACGGACCAAGTATTCGTCGGAAGCCTGAGCGGCAATCCGGCAACGAGCACCAAGCTGACGTGCTTCGACGTGACGGTCACGTCAGGCGAGAGCACTGGATGCACCGCCACCGTGGTGACGGCGGACGGCAACCCGGCGGCAGGCTCTACAGCTTGGTCGGCCATCGGCGGGACGCTTTCCCAGGAGAGCTGCGGCCCCCAGTTTCAGGGGGTGCTCGTCTGCCAGGCAAAGCTCACGGCTGGCTCGGCCGGTGTCGTCGTAATCACTGTAGCGTACGGCTCAGACCCCAAGCACTCGTCCAGCAGCGACTCGGTCCAGATTTTCGTCTCCCCCTCCTACAACTACACCACGTCGATCGTCTCTGCGGCCGCGATCGTTGGAATAGGGGGTTCGGTCGTCGTCCTGCGCAGGAGAAGTTCGACCGGCGCCCCCAAGAACGCCCCGTGATATTTGCAGGGACAGATTAGCCCGTCTCGCCGGCTATCGCGCTAAAGACGTTCGTCGCTCCCGTCGAGCTGATTATCTTGATGGTATAACCTGCGCCGTAGGTCGCGGCCGAGGACAGACCGACAACGACCTGTCCGGTGTTCGTTGGCGAGTACGTATATTGGGTCGAGGGACTGGGAGTATTGTTAAAGTAGAAAGCCGAGGACGTCCCCCCCAAGGTCGACTGGGCGGTCATGCCGATCCAGCAGGGACAGCCGGACAGCGCCTGAGTCGACGTAGAGATCGGAATACTGGTAAGCTTAGTGACCAGCGCACCGTTGACGTATAGCGCGCTTATGGTCGTCGTGGCCGGCCCGTTGTTGATGAGGAATATCTCCAGGAGGGAGTCCGCGCAGCCACAGGTGCCCGGGTTTATCGCGAAGGTGTACGACTGAAGCGAGAGCTGCTCCTTGACCTGCCCGCCTCCGTTTTGCGTAAGCTGGCCGGCGAGGCCTCCGACGAAGACATAGACGACTATTGCAGCCGAGACCGATATGGCGATAAGCAGCAGCGTGGCTACGATTACCGACACCCCTCTTCTCTTCTGGAACTTCAAGGGAGAATGACCGTTTCATGCAATTTGGCTGATATATCGTTTGCGAAGCAACAATTCTTGCTGGCCCAACCTCAGGGCCGGACTCCACGCGATCTGGGAACAAGTTATTCCCGCGCATTATATATCGTGTCGGCGCTCCGCCAAGATATGCGATTCACGAGGCGGAGGGCGGTCTCGCCGATAATCGCGACTCTGCTCCTCATCGCCATCGCCGTGGCGGCGGGAATCATCGTCTACGTATTCACGAACAGTATAGCCGGCAGTCTCACTCAGGGGGGAGGGCAGCAGGTCTCTGACCAGGTCAGCATGGACGCATACACCTTTTCTGCCACCTCAAGCCCTACCTGCGTGGAGGGATCAGGGACCACCCCCGGCCCCTGCGTCCAATTCGTCCTCCGAAACACAGGCTCGTCCAGCGTAACATTCGGGTCCCTATTCTTCGACTCCAACCTTTGCCAAGCGAGCGGTGTGACCTGCACGACCGCGCCGTATAGCACGTCAGCAAGCAGCTCCTGCGCGGGGGCCACGGGCGCACTCACAAACGGAGTGTGGGTCACGGGCACTACCACACAGCCAGTCTGCACCGCGGGGCAGTACGTCGAGCTGACCATCCCCATATCTGCGGCGACCGCGGGAACCTCTCATGAGGTCAAGCTAGTTACGACAGACGGCGGGACGTTCATATTCTCCGTGATAGCCGGGAGGTCAGGTTAGAGATGAAGTTCCAAAGGCGCAAGGGAGTCTCCGTCATCATCGCGACTCTGCTCCTGATAGCAATCTCGGTCGCGGCCGGAATCGTAGTCTACGTCTTCGTCAACGGACTTGCGGGCAACCTGACTAGCAGCGGAGGCACGCAGACTACCGAGAGGCTCCAGATGCAGGCATTCAACTTCAACGTCGCAGGGGGAGGTTGCACGTGCTCCGGCTCCATACTCCAGATCTTCCTGGTCAATTCCGGTTCAGCGACCACAACAATAAGCGGCGTTTACTACGACGGTGCGTTGGTGACTCTGGCAGCGGCTACACAAACGTACACCGCGCTTCCCACGTCACCGACCATACTCGCGTTCTATACTACGGCAGGCGCCACTATCGCGGACTTCCAAACTACTTGCAACACAACGGCGGGCCTTGTGAACGAATATTGTTCGACGGTCGCCGGGACCGCAGCGACAAACAACGACGGTCAGCTGTACAACGCGGGCGCCACAGGGCAGATCTTCTTCGTCTTTCCCGCGTCACCGAACCAGCCAGTCTCGGGGACCAGCCACACTGTCAAAGTGATAAGCACAACAGGTGCGACCAACGTCTTCTCTGTCGTCGCAGGCAGAACGGCGTAGCCGCGCCTTAATACCCATCTCGCAGAACTTTCTTTAAAGGATTTCAGCTGGCGACCGGGCTTTGATTCGTTATACGGTTTGATTCGCTCCGAGTTGATGAAATCCACGAGAAATGGATTCTGGGTCCCGATTGCGCCTGCTATTATCGATATATGCAGGATACCGAACGCCTGTTGCACAATTGACACTTTTTGGAGGGACTTTGGACGAATCTTTTGGCAATCGGAGTCAAAGCGTACTCTTTGGATTTCCCGCCTACCTCGGGCTCGGTGACGGTCCAGATGAAGAAGTTGTTCACCCGCATTATATACGGTCGGAGGGTTCGTCATGGCTATGAAAATAACTGCACGAAAAGCAGTTGATCCAATCATCGCAACACTACTGCTCATAGCCATCGCAGTCGCAGCAGGCATCATCGTCTACGTCTACGTCAACAGCCTTGCGGGAGGCCTAACCCAGGGCGGCGGCGTCCAAGTCTCCGACCAAATTTCGCTCGACGCCTACAACTACAAGACAATCCCCAGCGGACCAACCATAACGATTAGGGACGTCGGCTCCAGTACAATCACAATCAGCCAGATATTCTTCGACGGCCAGGTCGCAACTGTCACGGGAGGCGCCTGTGCGACAACTCCTTCCACCAATCCGATCCCTCCAACAGGAACCTGCACATTCACAATCACTTCAGGGGCTGCGGAAGCCGTAACTTCTGGAACTAGTCACACCGTCAAAATCCTCGACTCGATTGGCGGAACGGCGACAATGACCGTCATTGCGGGGAGGTCTGGTTAGACAAATGAAATTCTCAAGACGAAAGGCAGTCTCTCCAATCATCGCATCACTCCTACTCATCGCCATCGCAGTCGCAGCAGGCATCATCGTTTACGTCTACGTCAACAGCCTCGCCGGCAATCTCACCGCGGGCGGCGGCAGCCAAGAATCGCAGCAGATTCAACTCCAATCCTACTCCTTCAGTCCGGTCGGGACCACGTCGGCTGCAGGCTTCACCTACGTCACGACCACCTCGACCGAGGTGCTCGAGGGAACCAGCCAAACAATCGACGTCTTCCTGGAGAACACGGGAAGTTCCGCCGTATCTGTGAACGCCATTTACTTCGACGGAACACAGTTGACCGAGTGGTACAATACGGGGAGTCCAGCAGCGTACGACACATATCTGGAAGTGCCATCTGCCTCGGCAACGGCAGTTGGATGCTTCGCTCTCATTCCAAGCTCCACAACCTCTCAAGCAATAACATCGGTGACGACTACCAGCAGCACAGTCGTAGCGGGCGCGGCAACCAGCAATGAGTGCGTGGGATCTGGCTCTCCTAACGCTGGCGGGTTTTGCGGCAATACCGACAGCCCCGCCTTCTGCATAAAGCCCGCTGGAGGGAGCGGATACAACTACGAGAGTTCGTCCCTTCCAGCGCAGTCCACCGTCCAACTAGTCATAGGACTCAGCTCTGGTTGGACACCAGCCATAGTGTCAGGCACCAGCCACACAATCAAACTAATCACAGCGACGGGCGGACAAGCCGTCTTCACAGTCGTAGCCGGCAGATCAGGGTAATCTCCTCCTGCTGGCTGCTTCCCCTTTCTGATTTTCTAGTCAAAGACGCTCTCATCATTTTTGTCGGCGGCGCCGATCTCTCGTATCCCCCTGAACAACTTCTTCATCCGGATTATATGCGTCCGTGGCGCAACTCAAGGCATGGACACTCGGAGGCCGTCGTTCGGCGTGTCGCCCATCATCGCGACGCTCCTGCTGATAGCAATCACGGTCGCCGCAGGCGTCATTGTGTACGTGTTCGTGAGCGGGGCCATCGGAAACCTGACTGGGGGAGGCGGAGGACAGCAGACGGCACAGCAACTCGAGCTCACCGCGTACGCATCCTCCACGAGTGCTACCTCTTGCGGCTCACTAACAGCCACCACAGGCTCATGCATCGTTATCTCATTCAAGAACACTGGAAGCTCCTCGGCGACGATAGATTCTATATACATAAACGGCGTAGCGCTGACGGTGGTTCCCACGATTCCAGACACTGCTCCAAGTTCCTATTGCACCACCATAGGCGTTGATCAGGACTGCAACGGACTAGGGCTCGCTAACGTGGCAACAACGGGTGACGGGTACAGCGGCGTCCCATCACTCGTTGGCGGGTCGAGCAACACATTGAAGATCGTGACAGCGACCGGGGGAATCTTCTCCTACACGATAATTGCCGGCAGCAGTCAGTAGAGGGCCGTCTCTCAAGCGGCCACTAGTCCCTCTGAGAATGTTACCGGACTCGCAAACGGGAGGGATTTCGGCAGATTTCATGCAAATCTTTTCCGTTCTGCGATTCTTGCTACACTGACGATACATCGTGCAATATTTGCTCTCCAAAGCCGGACAAACGCGAATTCTGTATGGAGCACTCTTTCATGTTAGTTAAATCCGTGCCAGGAATCTATATCACGCGTCCAGACCTTGACACTACGAAAAACGGTAAGCGAGGCGGTCTTGGGGTCGGTTGCAATAATTTCAATGTACTCTTTTGAAGTCCTTCCCGCGCCCTACAATTCCTTGCTCCTCGGAGGCGGGGCGGGCCTGCTCACCGCGACGGTGGTGGCAAGCAAGAGCAGGGGAAGCAAGTCGGACATGGTCGGAGAGGTGGGGGCGCTCCCTGGCATGCTAGGGTCGCAGGGCGGCGAGGCAACCAAGCCAAAGGCCAAGTCCATCGAGAAGGCGCGGCTCTTGAAGAGATACGACAAGGCATTCCACGAGATGCTGTCGCGAACCGGGCCCAGCGCCAGGCTCGAGACCCTCGAGAAGATGAAGCCCATGATCTACGAGCTCTCGCCGGACATCAGGGCTTGGACCGGAGACATGAGGATCAGGGTCCACATGCTCTTGAAGGAGATAGCCAAGGACCTGGACGACCCTGCCTATGCGAAGGCGAGCCTGGGAATCCTCGTGCTGATCCTGCTGAAGGGAGGCGCGAGCGCCGTGGAGATGGCGAGGCCGATGTTCCGAGACAAGATCCACAAGATGTACACCGAGCCCAGGTTCGAGAGCGAGCGCTTCCTGCCGAGGCTGGTCCTCATGCTGGACGACTACGACCAAAAGGCGCTCGAGCGCCTAACCAAGGACGCGATACACGTCTGGGGCGACGAACGCTTCCGCGCCGCAAGCGGCTTCCTTGGCCTCGACACGCTGAGGGAGAGGGGGATGCGGCCGGCGATAAAGGGCCTGCTGGGCGCCGAGATCGCTAGGGCGGGGAACGAATTTGACCGGACGGCGCTCAACCGCGCGGTAGAGCTCTATCACGAAGTAAGATAGCGCTCTCAGGTCGGCAAGCGACGAAATCTCCCCAGGGCCTCGCCGACTATCGCCGAGGCGTAGTTCTTGGCGAGAAAACTACCGGAAATCATGCAATTTTCTCCTGTCATGAGATTCTTGCTTGTAAGCTGGACAAACGTAGGATATTTGCGCGTAATCCCTGACGGAATGGCGAATTCTAAATGGATTTGAAATTCATGGTGTCTTAAATCCAGGCTAGGAAACTAGTTGAGACATCCGGACCATGAAACTGCTCAAAGCGGTCGGCGAGGCGGTCGCGGCATCGGTTGGAATCGTCTCAATGGCCTCTTTCCTCTCTCGACATACTCCCCGCTCCCTACAACTCGGTGCTCTTTGGCGGAGGTGCGGGGCTCCTTGCAGTGAGCGCGCTAGCGGCCGGGGCGGCGCGCAGCAAGTCAGGGCCCGTCGGTGAGGTGGGAGCGCTTCCCGGCGTCCCCGAGGCGCAGCAGGAAAGGTCCTCCAAGGCTCCCAAGAAGTCCATCGAGAAGCAGCGGCTGCTGCGGAGATACGACAAGGCCTTCACCTTGATGCTCACGCGCCACGGCAACCAGTCGAGCTCCGAGGCGCTCCAGCGGATCAAGCCCATCATCTACGAGCTCTCGCCCGAGATCAGAGCGTGGACCGGAGACGCGAGGATCAGGGTCTACCTGCTGCTGCAGGAGATACGCAAGGGCCTGGACGACCCTTCCTCCGTCAAAGCCAGCCTGGACCTCCTCTATCTGCTACTGTCGAAAGGAGGGCACAGCGCCGTGGAGATGGCCAGGCCGATGTTCCACGATAAGATTCAGGAGCTGTATGGCAAGTCCGTGAACGATAACGAGCGCTTCTTGCCCAGGCTGCTGCTGATGCTCGACGATTACGACCCGAAGGCGCTCGAGAACCTCACCAAGGACGCCATACACGTCTGGGGTGACGACAGGTTCAGGGCCGCGAGCGGGTTCCTCGGCCTCGAAGAGCTGAGGGAAAAAGGCCTTAGGCCCGCGATAAAGGGGCTCCTAGGCGAGGAGATCGCGAGGGCGGGCACGACTTTCGATAGGACCGCACTCAACCGTGCGGTCGAGCTCTACCACGAAGTGAAGTAGGCACAAGTCCGAGCCGACGACGGCGCAGGACAGGATACGATTCAGCTTTCACGACGGCGACTCTGGGGCTCTATTGTCCCATGCCGTCCATGGGAAAGGATATTACCCACTTGTCTGTGGGACACATTAGGTGGGATGATTGGAGGCCGAAGTGGAGGACAGGGGGAGGGTGACCATTCCCGCGCACCTTAGGCGCGACCTCGGTATCACGAAGGGAGAGAAGCTGGAGATAACTTCCAAGGATGGCGCGATCATTCTCAAGCGCAAGGGAATCGTCAGCGTCTCAGATATCCGGGGCGTGATAGGTCCCTTCAAGGTAGAAATCGAGGATATTGAAGAAGCACCTGGAAAAGAATGACGCGCCTTGAGATTCGTGGATTCGAATGTTTTTGTCTATCACATGGCAGCCGACCCGAAATACGCAGAGACCGCCGGAAGGATCCTCTCGCGTATCGAGAAGGGGGAGGAGGCAGCCACATCCACCCTAGTCATTAACCAAGTTGTCTCGTACTTGAAATGGAAGAAGGCGACCACCTCCATCCCTCGGTTCCTCGACTTCCTGCAATCTCTCCCTTCGCTTGCAAAGGAGGAGACCTCCTTCGCGGATTTCGTTGAGGCGAAGAAGCGCGCCGACCAAAAGTGGAACGTCTTCGATGACTTTGTGATCGCCAGCCAAATGGAGCGCCTACACATAGAAGAGATTTACTCAAATGATTCGGATTTTGACCGCATGGAGCACATCAAGCGAGTCTTTGAATGAGCCGAAAAGACGACTCGCGCTTGACGCCATATCAGTTCTGCAGCGATTTCCGAGAAAACCTGCAAAAATTGCCGCGAAGCATAAATACAACCTGCCCGCCACCATATTTTGCAATATTCCTTGGCCTTTGGCGGCCAGCGATCTGACGCTGTCGCGGCGGAAAATCAGGTAAAACTAAGCAACCTTGGCATCCCCGGGCTAGAGTTCGTCACGGGCGGCGGCCTTCCGGAGGACAGCGTCTACATCCTCACGGGCCAGCCTGGCACCTACTACGCGACCTTCGCTCAGCAGGCCATCTACAGCCACCTGCCAGAGGAAGGGGCAGGCGGTCTACTACACCTCGGAGACTTCGAGCACCGAGATAGAGCAGGACACCGACCTCTACGGGTGGGACTTTCGGAGCTACGTCGAGGACGGCAGCCTCGTCTTTGTGAGGCCTCTCTCGCCGTCCCTTCAGGGGCTGGTCAGCCTGATGCCGCGCGTCCCCACCGAGCAGCTGCTCAACCTCTCCTCCGCAGGGCTGGGCACCCTGACGAGGGACTTCCTCACCCGGCTCAAGGAAGAGCGCTGGAGCATTCTCAACATCTCTTACCTCATGAACCAGTACACACCCCAAGAGATCAACGACCTCATGCTCTTCTGGGTTAACGCGGTCCACAAGTACGGGGGCGTGCACTTCATCCTGATGCTCCAGGGAGCGCACGACGAGAAGCAGGTGGTCTTCCTGAAGAACCTGGTCGACGGAGTCCTCAGCTTCAAGTTCGTGGAGGGCTTCCAGCAGACGGAGGGCGAGGTGGAGATCCAGAAGCTCCGCAGGGTCCTTCCAAAGTCGAAGACCTTCAGGCACGTGGTGCAGTCAGACGGCCTCGTCGTCGAGACGACGGCGAGAATAGGTTAGTCAGCGCCCGGGACATGCAGAGCAACCTTCGCATCCTATCGGCAACTAACGATGCAGAGTAGTACGTCGCTCCTCTACAAGACGCCGCTAGATAGATGCACGAGCTTCGTTTCTGCATGTCGATAAGGTATATATCATAGTTATACTTCTAACTTAAAGTATGAAAAAATCTACGAGGACCGTCGGACCCAAGGGCCAGGTCGTCATCCCAAAAGAGCTGAGGGATGAAACCGGACTCGTGGAAGGAACCGAGGTCAGCGTGGAGGCACGGGACGGGGCTGTGGTAATCAGAAGGGTCGCCCCTCCCACAGGCAGCTACGTGGACTACTTCACCGCGACTTACGCCCGCAAGGTGGGGCGGCGGGTCGACATCAAGGGAATCATCGAGGAAGAGGACGATGGTCGAATCAATCTACGTTGACTCCAACGCGTTCGTCCTGCCCGTCATAGGCGAAGACTCTAGGCGAGCGAAGGGGGCTACCAGCCTTCTCAGGATGATCGAAGCACAGAAATTAGAGGCCTTCACTTCGGTCCTGACCTGGGACGAAGTGTGCTGGGTTGTCACCAAGGTCCTCGGCAAAGCCGACGGCGTCGCCGCGGGAAAGAAGCTCTTGGGCTTCCCGAATCTGCGCTTCGTGGAGGCGAATTCAGCCGTCATGAGCGCGGCCCAATCGTTGTTGGAGCGCTATTCCTCGAAGGGTCTGGGCCCAAGAGATGCGATCCATTGCGCGTCAGCCGTGACGCGAAGGGCGGCCATAATCGCATCAGATGACGGCGGCCTGGACATGGTGAAAGAGGTGAAGCGCACGCCTCTGGAAGAGTTCTTGGAGCCTTCTGCCCAGACACCTGCCTGACCTGCCGGATC
Organism: uncultured Nitrososphaerota archaeon; assembly: GCA_963820505.1. Classification (GTDB taxonomy): domain Archaea; phylum Thermoproteota; class Nitrososphaeria; order Nitrososphaerales; family Gagatemarchaeaceae; genus Gagatemarchaeum. The sequence goes on from CAWFZY010000005.1 coordinate 585,513, forward strand.
ACGCATGGAGAAGGTGCAACGCACAATGTTGCATACAGGCACCTGACGCGCATGCTCCGCTGTTGCACGACACCCGTTCTAATGGCGTCCACCATTACTGCTGCGCTGCAATGCAGTCATTCCAGCACGCACGGGAAGCAAAGGCGGAGGCGCAGCACGGTCTAGCGGCGACCGAGGCAACAGGGCAAGCGCACGCAGCGCTCAAGCCGTCCCACGCAAAGAACAGGGGCAGGATCGACGTCATGGCTGACGTCCTCAACTGTTGCAGGTCCCCCTCGAGCAAGAGCCACATCATGCTCTTCGCTAACGTCAACAGCATAGTCGCGACGAGGATGATCGAGAAGCTGACGGAGACTTCGCTCCTCGACTCTGTGCACGAGGACGACAGCGTCGTGTACCTCGCGACCCCGAAAGGCGCGGGGTTCGTCGCAAAGTACATCGAGCTCCAGCACCTCATATCGCCTGAGCTCGTCCCCGTCGAGTCGAAGACGAATAATCCGAATCGACTCAACAGTCTAAACTTCTAAACTCTCGCGGAGAAGTTTAGGATGCGCGGTCGTAGGTCGATGTATCCGGAGCTATACCCCGAGATGGAAGGAAGGAGCAGGAAGCTCAGGGGCTTCGCGCTTTCGTTGGCGGGCAGCTTCATCTTCATGGTGACCACGGTAGCGACCGTGGCGGTCACGTCGCAGTGGCTCTACCTTGCCGTCTCAGGCCTCTCTTTGAGCGCCGTCGCGTTGGTCTTCGCGGCTCACAGGAGCCGCTCTTTCATCAGCCAGGTCGTCCTGCTCATCGCGGCGAGCGCCACCCTGGCCGCCGAGACAGGAGTGGTCGGTCTTCTCTTCCCCGTGCCTCTGGCGGGCGTCTGTGCCGGCCTGACTCTGGGAGGCTGCCTTGTCGCAGCGAGGGGCATCCATGACGTCGAGTCGATGGCGACCCTCGACCCCTTCGCCGGAAAGAGGAGGAGGGAGATGACGATAGAGCAGCAGGCCGGGGGCGAGTGAGACGAGCCAAAAGTCGCTCGAAGCCTCCAGTGCCGCTGCAAACCTCTTCGTCTATTACGAGGGCCACCTGGCTTCATACCCCCCGGTGATGGTCGGAAAGCTCATACTCAACCCAAGGTATCTTATCTTCCACGTCTACGAGGCCCGATACGCCGGAGTCCTCCAGACAGGCCGACTGAACTCGACCGGGAGGGTGATGTCGATCGCGCTCGACACCATCGTGGACGTGACCGTCGAGTCGGGAGTGCGCGCGCGCAGGAGCCGGCCGAACTGGAAGAACAAGGACGACTTTGAGAGGAAGGGCTCAGGAGAGCGGGCGATAAACGCGCATCCTGGATTCCTCGACGACTCTGAGAGCTACTCCACCCTGATGCTCACAATCGAGACCGAGACCGAAGGCGGGGTGGAGATAGCGCGATTCGAGGTCCAGAACCCTCAGGCGTGGGAGAGCTCGCTCAAGAGCCAGCTCGCGAAGAGCATGAGCTAGACCTTGTCTTACGTGACCATGGGGATCAAAGGGGTCGATTCCCTGCTCGACGGCAAGGGGGTGCCCAAGGGGTCCTCCGTGCTGCTGTTGGGCGCTCCCGGCAGCGGGAAGACGATCTTCAGCCTGCAATACCTGCAGGCGGGGGTGGTCGCAGGGGAGAACGGCGTCTATCTCTCTATGGACGAGGACCCGGAGAGGCTGCTTGCAAACGCAAAGCAAATGGGCGTCGACCTCGCGAAACCGGTCAAGGACGGAAAGATAGCCATCGTCGACGCGTCCCCCATCAGGCTCCTGCCCGCCAAGATCAGGCTGGGCGGGGCAGAGGTGGGCGGCCACGAGTTCGCGCTCTCAACGATGATATCCTCGCTCACCGACGCCGTGAAGAAGGCGGGCGCGACGCGGCTCGTCATCGACCCGATCTCCACCCTCATCGTCCACTTCAGCGACGAGTACACCAGGCGCATCGCCTTCCTCGAGCTCGTCGCGGCGGCCTCGAAGACAAAGTGCACGACCATATTCGTCGACGAGCTCAACGACGCCCAGCTCCAGCGCCCCCACGTCTTCGAGGAGTTCCTGACCCAGGGGGTCATCGTCATGTCGAAGATCCTTACCGGCTCCACCTTCACCCGGGTCTTCAGCATCGAAAAGATGCGCGGAGTGGCGCACGACACCCAGCCGCACCCCTACCGCATCACGGAGCACGGCATAGAGGTCTTCCCCGGCGAACAGATATTCTGAGAATCAGAATATTCCAGTAATCGAAGGATCTCAATCCTCTCGCTGAGCCCTCGACCGCCAAAGAAGAACGGCCGCGATGGCGAAGAGGATCGTTGAGGCGGCTGCGGCTTCCGTGAGGCCCGCCTTGTACAGTGAGACGGCGTTGCTTATCCCGAAGAGGAAGTAGAATCCGACGGCCTCCGCGCTTCCGCCGGGCGGGATGATGCTCTTCTTCAGGCCCCCCTTCTCGCGGACAAGGACCCAGAAGAGCGCGAAGATGATCAAGGCGGTTATGAACCACCCGACGAAGTTCAGCAAGGGCACGCCGAAGTATCGAGGGCCTGTCGTGCTCTGCCACTGCCAGAGGGTGCGGGAGAAGACCGGGTCAAACGACACGTCGAGCAAGACCATCAGGACCGCCGGCGCCGCTATCGAAACCCCGGTGGCCCGCAGGCTGAAGTAGCCCAGCGCGCACCAAGAGAACGGGATGAAGACGGGGATGGGTCCGATGAAGGGGGTCATCGCGGCGGTGTACGCGTAGTGCCCGAACGGATAGCCGGTGGTCACCCCGATGAACTCGATCGCGTAGGCGGTGAGCCAGGTCACAACCAGGTACTTGGTGGCTTTGGCCACGCCCCAGTTCGCATATGAAGAGATGAAGAACACGACCGCCAAGAGAACGGATACGGCTTCGACCGAGAACGCCGAGAGATTGTCCAGCCCAGGGACCTCGCCAAGGAAGACATAGACCAGATAGGCATAGCATAGCACCCATGCGGCCTGACCCCTTGTCAAAAATGAAGCTGCATTAGATTCCTTCGCATCCTCTATAGAGCTTTCCTTATTGGGTTCGGATTGCAGTGAATGCTTGATAACCACTGGGCCGCAGGCTTGAGCGTCAATGAAGCGCGTCCCGATCGGCGTCCCTGACATGGACCAGATGATGCTAGGGGGGATACCCGAGGGCTCCCTCTGCCTCGTGTTGGGCCCACCAGGTGCCGGGAAGAGCATCCTCAGCAAGCGCTTCCTGTACACGGGCATCGAGGAGAAGAAGGACGCCTTCCTGGTCGCCACGAGCGAAGGGGAGGACAGGGCCCTCGAGACGATGCAGCTCTTCAACTGGAACAAGGGCGTCGAAAAGTACATGCGCTTCTTGGACTGCTACTCGTGGAAGTCGGGCAAGTCAAAGTCGAAGTACTCGGCCAGCCTCACCTCACTCACCGACGTCTCGGTCGGGATAACATCGATCATCGACGACGCGGGCGTCCAGCCCGAGGACGGGGCGAGGATTGTGATAGACTCCTACACCGACGTCATCAACTACGGCGGGGCGGAGCGGGCGCTCCGGCTCCTCGACACGGTGCACACGAAGCTGCAGACGAGGGGCGTGACCGGCCTCGTCCTCCTGGAGGAGGGGGTCCACGACGAGAAGACCGTGAAGTCCGTGGAGTACGCAACGGACGGGACCATCCGGATGAAGTTCTCCGAGCAGGGGCGGTTCATGATGGTCAGCAGGCTCGCCGCCACGCCGCTCTCCCCGAAATGGATCGCCTTCACGATAGGCAGATAGGCCCCAGGTTTTTATCCGCCCCTCAGCGATACCGGAGGCGCTTGTCCGTCGACTACAAGTTCGTCGTCAAGGTCCGCGAGGCCGCGAAGCCCAAGCGGATCCCGAAGGAGGTCTCGGTCCAGCTCAAGGGGGTCGCGGGCGCCAAGGCAATTGCGAGGATGAAGAAGGAGAGCGTCGACTGCCCGGTCGTAAACGAAGAGGTGGGCTTCCTAGTCTGCTTCATGTGCCCTTCCTTCATAAGGAGGGTGATGGGCGAGGTCCACTGCGCGGGCGGACAAGGCCCGCCGAAGGAATGGCTTCTCTAGGAACTAGAGTTCCGATCAAGCACTCAGGGCCCGCTGCTTCCGCGTCACTTGAAGAACCCGACGGCTAGCCCTATGATGAACAGGACCGAGGAGTATGGGAGATATCCCGCAAGCTGGTTCACCTTCGTCGTCAGGGCCGGGCCTGACTTGAAAGCCGACATCAAGGGCTGGATGACCTGCGACGGCGTGAGGATGCCCGCGAATATCAGGAGGATCACTATGATGGCGATGGCCGCGCCTATCTTCAGCGCGCTCTTTATCACGACCCCCACCAGGAACCCGAGCACCAGCGGGATCAGCAGCGCCAAGACAAAGGTGGTCGAAAGGTCTGGCGGCAGGATGGTTGCCAACCCTCGCTGAGAGACCCGCCCGCCGTATATCTCTTCTGTATCATTCTTCCAGGTCGCTCTACTGCGACCGCGTCAACCTGAGGCCGCCCGCGTCGTCCACGAGCTGGGTGGGGAAGAGGCTCCTGATGAAGCTCACGACCTTCTCGTCGTGGGCGCCGAGCGTCATGAGGAAGAGGCCGGACGTCCTGCCGTTCCCGGTCGTCTCGTTCACCTGCTTCACGAACTTGTAGGTCGCTTCGAACCCGGCCGAGAGGACCATGTCCGAGATGCTGTCGAAGATGATCGCGACCTGCGCGGGCGCTTCGGCGGCCGCTATCGTCTTGTCTATCAGGTCCAGCGTGACGGCCTGGTCGTTGCTGGGTATGAGTATCTGCGACGGCTCGTTCTCCTCGGGCTTCGGGTACGACACCTTCGCTGAAAGGATGTAGAACCTGACCCCGGCCGTCTTGTGGAGCGCGTTGAATATCGGGCTCCCCTTGGCCGTGAAGACGTAGATGGTGTTGTTGTTCGAGATAGACTGGCGCGCAAAGTCCGTCACGACCTCCTCGTACGCCACGGACGGGTCGGCCTCGAGGAGGAGGGACCTCCCTTGGAGGAAGGTCGCGGGGACGCCCAGGCGCTCGGTGAAGGGGAACTCGGCTGTGAACCTCCCGGTGGGCCTGACCGGCTCGAAGAATGCTGTGAGGAGCGACGCCCTCCTGAAGACGAGCGCAGTCACTCCGAAAGCCACCGACGCGATGAGGTACCCAAAAGCCGTGGCGTCGATGTTCACGGAGAGCAGGTATCCGTTGAATATCAGGAGGTCGACGCCTATTCCGCTCCACACCACCGGCAGAATCCTTAGCACGCGCCTGACGGCCGGGTCTTTGGCCTTCCTCGAGGCTAGGAAAAGCAGCACGGTAGGATAGAAGATGAAGACAAGCTCGACGATCAAGAGTACCAGGAGATAGGGCTTGTCGAAAGCTGTGGCCGGCAGGATTACGCCGGTGATGCTGGGAATCTGTTGGACTGTGAAGGGAATCTCGACGGCCACGTAGACGCCGGCGAACACGATGAAGGCGGTGAAGGCGCTGAAGATGACGACGTGGATCTTCTTGTCCCAGAGCAGCCTGACCACGCTCTTGCTTCCGATGCCCGTGGGGACCAGATAGACCGTGACCGCGAGGAGCGTCAGCACGACGACGGAAGCTAGGATAAGGCACGTCCCGCCGACCGTGTATACGTTTGCGAAGCCGCTGGAGGCGAAGTCCGACGTGGAGTAGACCGCGGTGCGGAGGAATTCAAAGACCATCACCCCCGCGAAGAGAGCGTAGTCCGCGAGCAGGAGTCCCTTGGTGTACCCGTATGCGGTCATCTTCTGCCTGGAGATGTAATACGCTGACAGGCCGATGATTTCTAGTGTGATTATCTGGACAAGGGGATAGAGGACCAGCGGCAGCGGCTGGACGGCAGAGCTCGTGGCGAGGATGAGCCAGTGCAGGAGATATGGGAGCAAAGCTAGCTACCTTCGCGCGAAGGCCTCCGCTGCAAGTGTCGCTCCCACGCCGAAGAGGCCACGGTCCGTTCTAAAAAGCAAGATTATTGCACCAATTTCATGTTTTTTCTAATCAAGTTGGAGGTCCCCCTATAAGGCGAATGGAGCAGAAATCTAGTCATCGGCTAAGCGCGCTCGGTGACCTGCCAAGCGTAATTTTCTCTAATACTTCGAGACTGCCATCTTCGGCGCAAACGCCACGGTGTGGTAGCGCTTGCTGTGCTCCGTTCCCCTCATCTTCAGGATTATCAGGCGCGTCTTGAACTGGTCTTTTTCGACGACGTTCTCGAGCAGCAGCACCGAGTCAGCGACGAACCCCTCGATGCCGAACCCCGCTCCAGGCGTCTGGCTGATGGTCATCAGGGTGGTCACGCCCTGGTTCTTGAGGGACTTGTACACGCTCTTCATGAATGTCCTTAGCTCGAACTTCGACTCCGTCGCCAGGAGGAGGGCGGTCAAGGAGTCGATGATCAATATCGTGCTCTTCGTCTCCTTCACGGCCGAGAGTAGCAGCTGGATGTTGTTCTCGAGCTCCTTCCCCTTCAGGGCATCGAGGTCGATGACCTTCAAGTTGCCCCCCTTCTCCGCCGCGGCCAGGTCGATTCCGAGCTTCTTCATGTTCCGCTCGAGGTACTCTGTGGACTCTTCGAAGGTAGCGTAGACCACCTTCTCCTTCAGCGCGGTGACCGCGTTGTAGGCGAAGGTCGAGGCGAGGATGGTCTTCCCAGTGCCGGGCGCGCCGGCGAGGAGGTGCATGTCGCCCCGAATCAGGCCGCCTTCAATCAGGGCGTCGAGGCCGTCTACGCCAGTGGGTATCCTGCCGGGGCTGCTCAACTTAATTTCTCCCCCGTTCTCGGCGAGACTATTTCAACTAGATGCTGCCGCATGGGGGGCTTCCTACTCCTTCCTGGCTTCGATCGTGCCTATGAGCTCTTCGAGCGCTTCCCTCGCGTGAGATGGAGGCAGAGACGCGAGGAGAGACCTGCAGCGCATCGTCTGCACTCGGAGCAGAGCGGCCGCGTAATCGAACGACCCTAGCTCCTTGAGGAGGGCCACGACCTTCTCCGCCTCGAGCGAGGTGAACCACTTCTTGAAGAGGAGGGAGTTGATCGCGTTCTTCTGGATCGCGTCCCCCTTAGAGAGGGCGTGTAGAAGGACGATGTTCCCGGCGTTGTTCTCGATGTCCTTGAAGAGGGGCTTGCCCGTATCCTCAGAGTCACCCGTCATGTCGAGGATATCGTCGCCTATCTGGAACGCCATCCCCAGGGACAGCCCGAACTCGTACATCTTGTCCACCATCGCCCTGTCGCCCCTCGCGACCACGGCGCCTGAGGCTGCGCTAGCCGCGAAGAGGGCGCCGGTCTTCATGCCTATCACCTTGAGGTACTCTTCCGACTTTATGTCGCCCCTCCTAGAGAGCGCGACCTCGGCCATCTCGCCCTCGGCGGCGAGACTCGCCGCGCGACCCAGGAGCTCGAGGAGCCGTACCAGGCCGTCCTTCTGGAGCTGGGTTCTGTCGTAGCGCGCGAGCACCGTGAATATCTCGAAGATCATGCTGTCAGAGAGCATTATTGCTCGCGCCATCCCGTACCTGTTGTAGGCGGTGGGGCTCGCGTGGCGCACCGCCGACTCGTCGATGATGTCGTCCTGGATGAGGGAGGCCGAGTGGGCGAGCTCGTAAGCCATCGCCACGGGGAACGCCGGCTCGGGGTTGCCGCAGATTGCTTCGCACACAAGGATGGCCAGGATCGGCCGCAGCCGCTTGCCCCCCGCACGGATCGATTCGTTCGCTGCCGCCGATATCCAGCTGTCCGCGCTGTATATCTCCGAGAGCCGCTTCTCCACCTCGTCTTTGTATCGCCCGAGGAGAGGATTCGGGACGCGCTCGTGCAGAGCTTCGGTCCCCTCCGGTCCGTCGTCGTTAGATGAATAGCTTGCCAATGTATATCAGTGGTCCCCAGAGTATGTATTCGGCGTCCGCCACGACGTCGCAGATGAAGCTCAGGTTGGCGTTGCTCTGCATCGCGAATCCTCTATAGATCGTGGAATAAATCGGGAGCAAGATGAACGTCACAGCGTACGCCGGTACGAGTCCGCCGAGGAGCAGGCCAACCAAGTAGACCGCCGAGAGCGCGTCGATGATCCCGACGATGCTGAACGACCTCGACACCCCCAGCTCCGTGGGCAAGGTCTTGACTGCGTTCTCCCGGTCACCCTCGGTGTCCCTGACGTCGAAGATGATCGTGTTCGTCATCAACCTCAGGAAGATGAAAGGGCTCAAGAGCAGCAGGGGGAGGTCGAAGGCTCCAAAGTATAGGCCTACCAGGATGGGTATGAGCGACCATCCGAATGCTATCGTGACGTTCTTGAGGAGGAGCTTCTGCTTCAGCTTGCTCGTCCCTATGAGCCCTACGAGGCGCTTGGACCCTACGCTATAGAGCAGGCTCAGCGCCAGCGGGACGAGAAGCGCGACGAAGAATATCCAGCTCACCGTGGATGCCAGCGCGTATCCTATCAGGAACGACGCCGCGACCACCGCCGGGAGCACCCTCCTCCGCTTCGCAAGATAGCTCGTGCGCTCGGGGTGGGACGCGATGTCTGTGTCCATCTCGGCGCTGCGGTTCATCATGTACGCCCCGAACGAGAACAGGTACGCCATCACCAGGAGCACCACGGTCGGGTTCCTTCCGAAGAGGAAAGCCGCGGCCCCGGCGATGCTGGCGGTTCCCAGCGCCAGGAGATGGCCGCCGAGGACTAGCTCTCTGTATACTACGCTCAGAGGCCTCATGGCCTCGATCCCCGTTCGCCGTCGGCGAGCTGTCGCGACTCGCGGGGCTCGGTTGCAGGCGACGCGCCCTGCGGCGCCTCGTCAGAGACTCCGAAGAGCCGCCACCCGAGCCGTTTGTCGAACATTTCGTCGGGCACGTTCATGTACTGCGTCTTTGCGGAGTCGAGGATCGACACTTCGAGCTTGCTCCTTATCGCCCCGAGCTGCGTCTCGATGAATCTCACGCATTCGTGGTAGCTTAGGATGGGGATGTCCATGAAGGCAAAGTAGTCCCTCCCCTCAGTTCCTCCCTCGACCCAGGTGAAGGGGAGCTTGTTGAACAGCTTCCTCACCGTGGAGACCTCATCCGCCTCCAAGCCTTTGAAAGCGGCGATGACCTGCATGATCTCGCCGCCCTTCCCCTGCTGGAGCGGCCACGTCCACCTCACGTTGTTCCCGATGATCAGGTTGCCTTTGATGACGTGCTCGGTGTGGTGGTACCTGACCGTCCTCGGGTTGACGCCTATCTCCTTCCCGATCTTCGCGAGGCCGAACGTAGGGTCCTCCTTCAGATACTTCAGAATCTTGACATCCACCTCGTCGACCTTGGGGTCGCGGTTCACCGAGAAGGAGGTGACGCCCGCCTCCTGCGTGGTGGCCTCTATCCGCTTCCAATCGACGTTCCAACACTTCGTCTCGAAGTCGTACAGCTCCGACCTGAAAGGAGGGTACCTCATCCAGTAGAGCTCCGTGATCTCGTAGTCGTCGATCAGCTTCTTCTGCTTCAGCTCCTCGAAGCTCTCGGCGTACTTCTTCTTGAAGCGGAACGGCAGTCCGTAGAGGCAGATGTACCTGTCGGTCCCGCCAACCTTGGAGAGCAGCATGAGGTAGTGCGCGTAGTCGAACCAAGACTTGCCTGACGCAGAGTTGGCCTTGACCTTCAGCAGCCCCAACGTGAACCCAAGCTCCCCGTAGTTGATGTTGACTGTGAGACCGAGCCCGAACTTCCCGAGTTGCTTGCTTATCTTGTACCTGACCGTCTCCGGATTGAGCCCCGTGAGCCTGGCCAGGAGGGAATAATTCGAAGGGCCGACGCGCTTTATAGTCTCGATGAGGAGATAATCCTGGTTGCGGCGCTTGAGCCGCTCAAACTCCATCATCGCGCAACCTAATCACTTGCGCTTTCGGCTAATAAAGCAATGTGAATTTGTCCTCTATGTATGAGAAAGATACAAGAATTCACGAAACTCTTGTAGTTTCACGCACGGAATGCATCTCAACCATATGATTTTTGGAGCCCAGTTCGCTAACCTATTTTAGGAGGGACTTCGAGCGCTCGCTATCTTGGCTACGGTAGCTGCCGAAGTTAGGCTGAAGACTGGCATCCCGGGTTTGGACCCGCTGATCCAAGGAGGCCTGCAGAAGGGTGATTTCATCCTCCTGATGGGCGATCTTGGGACGGGGAAGACGGTCTTCTCTTCCCAGTTCGTTTACAACTCGGCGAAGCTTTTCAACGAGAAGGCTGTCTTTGCGACCTTCGAGGAGGACACCAGGAGCCTGAAGAGGAACATGCTCCGGTTCGGCATGGACTTCGACGCCCTCGAGAAGGAGGGGAAGGTCAAGATTCTCGACCTCGAAGCCCTGGAGGGCAGGGGGATGGGCTCCAACATCGAGGCCCTGCTAAAGGCGATGGACGACCTCGGGGCCAGAAGGCTCGTGGTGGACTCGCTGACCGCGTTCATGAGCGGGGCCGAGCAGAAGTTCGACTACAGCTTCCTGATGCACTTGATCTACAAGACGCTGAAGAGAGAAGGGGTCACCAGCCTCATGACTGTCAGCAGGCCACAGGGGAGCATGGTCCCCCAGGAGGTGGGGGTCGAGGAGTTCGTCGCGGACGGCATCTTCGAGCTGAGAAACTACATCTCCAGAGATGTCGAGATTAAGACCCAGTTCCTCATCAGGAAGCTGCGGGGAACCGAGCACAGCAGGAAGTTCCACAGCGTGCTTTTCACGCCGCGCGGGGTGGAGATTCTACCGTACACCCCATGATGTCTGGGCGTCAAAACAGCCGCTTCGACACGTAAATTCGAAGTTCCGCGCGCCCAAAACCTTGACTGGAATGGACGTGGAGTTCAGAACGCTTTTAATAATCGGGAGCGGTCGAAAGCCATTGAATCTCAACGCGTTCTTTGACGTGTTGCTCGCTGGGACTTGCCTCGCCCCAGGTTACTATCTTGTGAGGACGCTTCACCAGATCTACAACATCGAGGAGCTGAGCATGCTGAAGTACGAGTGGATCCCTGTTTGCATGGCAGGCATCTTCTTCGCCCTCTGGGTCATCGAAGGCGCCTACTTCGACTACATGGGCGACCTGACAGTCCAGACGAGCGGCATCAGGGACGCCACGCTCTTCGCCTCGGTCTCGATCTTCGCCATCGGGACTGCCAGGTTCGCCGAGATCTGGGGCGGTTATGTCAAAGGCATTAATATCAAGAAGAAGATGGTCGAGAAGACCGGCGCCATGCCGAACCCCCTGGAAGAGCGAAATTAGGGCTGACTGGGGCGAAAACGCCGCGAAATCGGCCTTCCTGAAAGCCGCGCCGCAATTCTTTCTGGATTACGCCAAGAATCGATATACATGAAGCAGGAATTCAGATTGCCAATGAAGACACTAATACGCAGAACAGCACTGACATCACTAGCAATCCTCTTCCTGCTCGGCGGGACGTCAGCCGCCTTTGCAGCCACTCCACAACAGACACTCACAGCAACCTCGATGGGCGGGGTGACGAACCTCGGCACGCAGACGGTCAGCGTCAGCGGCGGCCAGGTCGTCTACGCCTACATTGGCGGATATCCAATCGACTCGAACACCGGGAAGATCTCCTACACCTTAGTCGCCACCCAGAACGGGCTGACGACGACGGGAGTCGGGAGCATCCACTTCACAGCGAAGGTCGATGGGACGGCCGTCAAGGTGAGCGGAAAGTTCTCCGTCGGCGGTGAAGACATGGGCGCAGGTCTTCCGGCTGGTTGCACCACAACCTGTACGGAGGTACTCCCATTCGACTTCATAGGGAGCTCGACCGTCAAGGTGACGATGGGCACCCAGACCACGGTGGAGACGATGGTCGTCGAATCACCCTACTGGAACCCCTACAGCGGGCCAATATACTTGATGTCCGAGACGAACGGGGCGCCTGACGGTGCAATAGTCATCGTGGCAACCTACAGCTCGGGAACCATCCAGTGGACGGGCGCGCAGGTGGGGGGCTACATCAGTGGCACCCTAGGCACTACCCCAGTCTCAGGCACTTTCACCCAGACATCCAACGAGAATGAGAACCTGGTCAGCGGTACCGCAACAGACTCAGGAACATTCCAATACAACACGAACGTCGCGTCGCTCAACTCCCCTGGCACATGGTCGGGAACAGACTACATTCCATCAAAGGGATCCTCGGACTGCTCAGCAGCAACATCGGGTCTTCCAGACACGTGCACCCTTACAGGGTTCCACTCCAGCGGCAGCTTCAGGGCGGGCGGATTGTCTGGAACGTTCATCACCTCGTGGGGTGTGCCAGCATACCAGTTCACTTCCCAAATCTCCGCAACTCTAGGCCAACACAGTGGTTCAGGAAACTTCCTGAGCTTCTGGCACCGCTTCTTCTGACCTCCTTGTCAGTGACTTCAGAAACTAAAGCGTAGGAAAACGGTGGGAGCTAAGACGGGTCTCCCTCCTTCCTTTTTTTCCAACCAAGACACGGCTTCTATTTTCAGTCTGAGCGAGGACCATCACTTGTACTAAGGGCGAAAGTATCGACAAATTGAGCGACCCATTGATCTCTAGGCGGCGCGCGCGGCTGGATACAGGAAGGTCAAGCCTTCAATGGGCATTCCCGGGGCGGAAGGCGTGTTGCCGAGTTCCAGAAACTGCCATAGGCAAGTCCTCGATTACTCCAAAACGGCTTAACTCTCGACGCCCATCATGACGTGGTGATGTACAGCAACAGGGAGACACCCTTCGTACTCGACCTCAGCGATTTCGTCTGCACGCTTTCCAAGATCAAGGTGTCGAGGCTTACCTTCGGCCACAGCAAGGCGATGCCGAAAATGTCCTTCGACCTGGGCGCTGACATCAAGGAGATCGAGACCACAAAGGGAAGGCTTCGCCTCAAGTACACGCTCTACCTAGACGCGAACCCCGCCGTCGAGAGGGCCGAGCTCGCAGGAGAGGTCACGATAACCAGCCCGACGATAAGCGCGGTGACCGACCTGCAGGCCTTGGGAGACGAGAAGGTCTCTGAGATTGCCATGCAGATCTACGCCAAGAACTTCGAGGTTCTCTATCTCATATTCGAGTCCGCTGGATTGGTATCGCCCTCGCCTATGCTGATCCAGGACGTCCACATGGTGCCCGGAGAGGTCGTCGAATCGCCTCAGGCCGTCGAGAAGGCGGCGCCGGTGGCGGCGCCGGCCGCACCCGTCGCTCCAGTAGCACACTGAGCGAGCAGCGCCTATTATAGGCGACTCTGCGTCGCAAAACCGTTACCCGTCCACTAGCTGAATCCTCCGGAGAATTGAGCCCCGGATAACGGTAATCGTCGAGTAAGTTTAAGGCGTCACACGGATATCGACGGAGGCTTTTCCTCATTCCCGGCTGCGGCGATCTCCGATGGGGACGCCATCTTGACCACCTTCATCAGCCCCGGCGACGGGTAAGGTATCTTCAGCGACCCCGACAAGAGGTAGAGGATCGCGTACACCTTCTGGTAGATGCTCATGAAGACCGGGGGCGGCGTGTTCCCGTCTGGGGTCTTCAATAGCTGCTGGATCTCCGCCTCCTCGCCCGTGATCCTCGCCGTCCCAGCGACGTCCATCCTTGCCACAGGCGGCTGCGAAGTTATCGCGATGCTGAACTTGAGGGTGAACTGCCCCGCCGAGTGGTCGACCTCGGCCAGTGACGCGGCGACGTCGAAGGTTACCGAAGTCTCGTCTTTGGCCTCTTCAGTCAGTCGGTTCGCCTCCACGTTCTTGACGAGAACTTCCACTTCTACCATTTGCGAATATAACCTACTGGGCGGTTGAAAGAAGGCCCTTCAAGTCGATTTAAAGGTATACGAACCACGGTTATGAACTGCGGATTCATAACCATTTAATTACGAGTTGGCCTCTTTCGCTCGGTCCGATGAGTCATTCTGACGATAAAAGCCCAAAGACGACCATTACCACGTCTTCCGAAGGAAAAGGGGCCCGACTTTCTGTAAAACTCTCCGTCACTCCCCGGACCGGGGAACAATCGCTCAAAGAGAGGTACGGAGTCTCGAAGTACGACCTCGGCGTGGGCTATCCCGTGCCCGAATCGCTCAGGAGCATGATCCCGTCAAAGGTACCAGACTACGTCGACGAAGGAGAAGGATACGTCGAGCGCATAATGCGTGCGCTGTATTACTTCAAGCAGACCGCTCTCATCGGCCCGTCCGGAACGGGGAAAAGCGTGTGCCAAGGCGAACCAGTCTTCGTGCTGGTTGACGGCAAGCCTAGGCTGACCACGGTGGACGCCCTATTCGACGAGCTCGCGCGGAGGCATCCTGTAACACTCGACGAAGACCAATGGCAGACAATCGTCCTCAATGGGGTCGACCTCCGCGTCCTCTCCATCGACAAGCTGTCGGACGGGGTGTCGTGGAAGAGAGCACACGCTTTCGCGCGGTCCGTGCACAAAGGGGACATCGTCGAGGTTACCACGTCGAGGAACCGGACGATAAGGGCGACTCCGGAGCACTCATTCATAACGGAGGGGGAGGAGTTGAAAGCCGAGCAGGTCAAAGCAGGAACAAGAATCCCGATAATGCGCCGAATCCCGAAGATCGACCGCGCGCCGCTCGCGGAAATCGCGGTCGCCGATCTCGTCCCGGGCGCCAAGCTGACGGAGAGAGGCGTCGTGATGTCGGGAAGGGAGGCCGTGCAGGTCCCTGCGCCGCCGATAATCGCGCTTAACGAGGAGTTCTCTTGGTTCTTAGGGTTCTTCGTCGCGGAGGGCTACGTAGGGAAGGGCTTCGCCTCCGTCTACAACCAAGACGTGCCGCTGGTCGAGAGGTGCGCGAAACTGATGACCTCGATGGGTCTAGCCACCTCCACCAGGGTGCAGCGGGGGCTGACAGAGCTGCGGGTGTTCAGCAAGGCGTTCGTCTCGATGCTCTCTTCGGCCACCGTAAGCAAGCGTGTCGGGACGGGGAAGGGGTCTCAGGCGAGGTACAAGAAGGTCCCCGACTTTGCGTTCGCGATGTCCGACGACTCGAAGATAGCGTTCCTACGGGGCTTTTTCGAAGGGGACGGGTGGGAGGAAGAGGGGTCGGAGCTTTTGCTCGGCACCTCTAGCAGAGAGCTCGCGAACGGGCTGATCACCCTATGCGAGCAGCTCGACATCTTCCCGACCGCCCGAGTTAAAAAGACGAAGGGAGCCATCAGCTACTCCATCGCGATGGCCAGGGACGGGGCCGCGAAACTCGGAGTGCGGATAGGCGGCCTGAGAGACGCGACCGACCACAGGGGGCATGTGGAAAAGATTAGAGTAACGCCCGAGATGCTCGCCGTCGCCAAGAGAGCGTACAGGCGGCTCCCTTCTGAGCTGAGGACGAAGCGCTACCACAAGAGGACAATCTCTTGCCTCTATTCGAGCACGGGGATGATAGGGCTCCAGGCCCTCGCCAGGATTGCGAGCGACCTGAGGTCCGCCGAGCTCAAAGGCATGGCGGAGACAGGGGTTCTTTGGGACGAAGTCAAGCGGGTGAGGCGGGCCGCATACGACGGCTGGGTCTACGACTTCCAGGTACCGGGGACGGAGACCTTTGCGGCAGGATTCGGTGGCGTCTTGACCCACAACACCCACATCGTCTACCTCGTCGCCCAGATCGCGGGGATGCCCCTCTGGGAGATCAACTGCGGTCTCCAGACATCAGTCTACGACATGTTCGGGAGGTTCGTAGGCCTCGGGAAGGAAAACTGGATCGACGGGACGATAGTCTCATGGATGAGATACGGCGGGATTCTCTATCTGGACGAGGCGAACATGATGAAGCAGGACATCGCGACAAGGCTCAACCCCGTCCTCGACACGAGAGGGCACATGGTCCTCAACGAGAAGGACAACGAGGTCATACCCAGGCACCAGTTCGGATATGTCGTCATCAGCATGAACCCATACTCGTCCGAATTCTCCGGGACCAAGCCCCTCAACGCTGCGTTCAGGAGGCGCATGAGCGTCTGGATCGATTTCGACTATCTGAGCGTCGGGACCAGGATTTCGGCGCGGGAGGTCAAGATGCTCTCCGACCGGTCAAAGATACCCATGGACGTCGCCGAGAAGGTGATACGCGTCGGGGCGGAGTGCAGGAAGAGGTACAAGAGCGGAGACCTGCCCTACGGGCCGTCGGTCGGAGACCTGCTCAACTGGTCCACGCTCATCCACGACGGCCTCGACCCCAAGGCGGCCGCCGACGAGACACTCGTCGCGCTGACCTCCGACGACGCTGAGATACAGGCAATCGTCAGACGGATTTGCACGCTCGTCTTCGGCAGCGGAACTAGCGGAGCAGGTAGCAGTAGTATTGGAACCAATGCCGCGGCAGCCCCTGCGGCGGCCAAGCCGGTAGAGAAGACTGAACATCCTTGACTATTCGTGGAATACTGCGACAAGCATAGCGCAGCGCGACTACGACACATTCAGGCTGATACTCGATGAAGAGCTGAAGTCCCCCGTCCTTGCTGGGGACAGCAGGGGCGTCGTGGTCAGGCTCCCGTCGCCTAAAATCGTTGATGAGAAGTTCTACCAGCTCCAAGGGCTCTACACCGACCAGGACGCCAAAGGCTGGGACACCACATGGCGCAATTTCAGGGCGTCGCTGTTCCACCTCTCGCTGCACGCGGCCTTCTCTGACTTTCGGGCTTACGCGCCGTGGGCGAAGGGCAAGGACGTGGGCGCAGCGACCTTTGCAGTCTCCTTGGTCGAAGACGTCCACATCCTCACCGAGGCGAGGTCGAAGTGGCCCGGAGTCCTGGCGGACCTGGCGCACGCGAGCTACCTCTCCGCACTTCGTCTACGTGACCCGGACGACATCGACAACTCCCCCCTTCGCCTCGCGACAAAACTCCTCCTGTGCTCGGCGGGGGTATTCAGATCGAGCGGGTCAAGGCTCCTGCGCGAAGAGGATGCGGAGGTCGTCGCCGTAGACGAGCAAGTCAGAATCGACGTGGAGGAATACGCGAAGGACAAGTCCGCGGAAAAGAGGACGCTTCTAGCAAAGGCAGCACAGGAGATCTACTCGGCGGTCAGCGCCCGAGGGCAGCTCTCCGAGATACCCTGCTTCCCTTTCACCGAGGCCCATGGCGCATGCGACGTGTTCGACGGGAAGCTCCTCGAGCACGACCAGAGCAAGGGGGACTCTCTTCTTAGGGCGGCCCTCGGCAGGGTGGGCCTGAACGACGACACCACGGAGACAGACTCGATATTCCTGTCTGAGGCACAAGAGGTCCTCTCAGGCACCGAGACCTCCAACGCGAGGGTGACCAAGATAAGGGCATACTACGAAGGCCTGATAGCGCCGACCAGGCTCGACAGCATCGAGTTCCCTCGCGGCGACTACGGCAGCTTCCAGCGCGTGAGGACTGAGCTGGCTGGCCCGATAAAGAACGTCAGGGACCAGCTGATGATGGTGAAGAACGTCCTCGACGACGTCTCGGGCCACGACGCGGGCGCGCAGCTCGACACGCAAACGGTCATGCAGGTGATGGCGACACAGTCCGACAGGACCGACGTATTCGAGCAACTTCAGCCCATGTACAAGGACGAGGCGTGGGTGATACTGATCGACGCGAGCAAGAGCATCTCCACGTTCGCTCAGGAGACGAGGGGGATCGCGACCTGCCTGGCTGAGGTCGCGACCAAGCTGATGAGGCAGCGGACCCAGTGGGCCATGCTCTCATTCAACAACTCGATCCAGGTGATAAAGGACTTCAGCGAGGACTACGGGATGACGACCAAAGCGAGGATAGGGGGCCTCACGCAGAGGAGCACGACCCTCCTCCCGGACGCCCTCCAGGTGGCCCACAAGGCCCTTAGCACGAGAGAGGCGGGAGTGCGGATCCTCGTGGTCGTCTCGGACGGCTACCCGTCGGGCTACAACGACATCGACAAGAAGCTCATCTCGGTCATCAAGGGCTTCTCGAAGTCGGACATCTACCTCATGGGGATAGGAGTGGACAGCGGCGCACTGAAGCAATACTTCCCCGTGAACTGCGTCCTGAGCACTCCCTACGAGCTGATGAAGACGTTCGCAAAGTCATACCTCGAGCTGGCATACAGCTTCTAGAGCGCGAGGTCTTTCCAGGCGAGGACGCCGCTAGGTCGAGGCAGACTATCATTCGTGTTGAGCGCGTGCAGCCCCTCGTCTTCTGTGAGGAGGAGGCTCTTTGTTGCGCACGCAGTCCCGTAGATTGTCCGATCGAAATAATCCTTCGCGCCCTTGTCGAGCAGGAGCTCGTCAGCGACGCGTTCGACTGCCTCGCTCGTCAAGTCCGCCTGATTCAGCCTCTCATCAGCGAGAAGCACTTTCAGCCCGAGCCTGTATCTTTCCAATAGCTTCTCTCGGTCTGCGGACCGTTTGCGAGCCAATTTGAGGACGACCCACTTTGCCTCGACCAAGCTTATTGGATTGTAGCTGACGCTGTAGGTCTCCAATACCTTCGGGAACCGCTCCTCGAATCCTTCCAGCTGCATCGCCACACCGAAGGCGGGGAGGAGGTAGGTCGTGTCGATTAGCAATTCAGCCAAAGAGTCCCTCGTCCATTTGGGCATCCTCGCTGAGCCGCTCGGCCTCCTTCGCGCTAATGGTGACCATCGGGACCTTGAGCAGGTCTTCCAACGACGGGAGCGCCTCTATGATCAGCCGTCCTTCGGTCACCGTCGCTCTGACGCGACCTCCTTTCTTTATCCCGGCCGCTTTGCGCAGCTTTTCATCGGTGTATATCTCCCCTCTCTTTCCGACAAAAAGGGTCTCCTCCGACATGCTGTTCAGTTCGGATATGGCGAACGCATCTGATATAAGTGTTATCGCGGCGGGATTCTACGGCACATCGCGAGTCCGGATCTTGGTTCATGCGTCTCCGAAGCTTGACAGGAGGCTTGCGGAGGGCGTTCTGGAGTCCTTCGTGGTGACATTGGACGGCCCCCAAAAGCTGCTTTCTGTCTCAGGGCAGTCTCCTACTTGATGCCCCTACGCCTTGAGGGGCGAGCGTCTTCCTGGCCGCCAAGCAGTCTCTGTAGGAGCTCACGCTTCCTACGGCCCGGCCATGTCAAGAATCCAGCGGGATGTCTCGATACGCGAGCTAGATCCATTTAGTGCGAACACCTAGCGCCTTGAAGTGAGGGTCATCAGATATGACGTACTCCGCGACGCCCCGCCTGACGAACGAGGCTATCAACGCGTCTGCGACCGGTACGTCCTGATGCGAAAGGAGCATCTCTCCGGCGGTCAAAGCCTCCAGCTCGCCCAAGGCCACCGTTCGCATCCCTTTCTGCTTCAGGAGACGCAGTCTCACCAGCGCTGCGTCTTTGCCCATCCTTGGGGCCTGCTACCTTGATGAACTCCGTCAAGACGATAGATGGTGCAAATAGGCGCTTGGCAATCTCTTTCCTGACAAGGTCTTCGACCTTCGTCTTCGTCTCTTCGCTGGCGGGGAACTCCAGGGCAAGCAGCAGGCGTGTGTCCGCCACACCCGTCAGCGCCAATCTCTCCTCAATTCGTCGAGTTCATCTATGATTTGCTTGTGCGCTTCTTCGCCCACCACTTTGCCGCCCTTCAATGGAGGCGCAGGCCTCAGCATTATCATCCCCTTTTGCTCTTCAACTTCAAGCAGAGCTCCCTCTTCAATTCCAAGCTTGATTCTGAGCTCCGACGGAATGGTCACCTGACCCTTGCGTTTGACTCTTACTTGGGCCAACTTTTGCGTGGTCATACTTGACTCTGGTCATACTTAAGGGCTTGCCACTCCGTGCGGCTCTTCAATCCCTTCTGCAAGGCATACAAGCGGTGGCCTAGAGCACCCTTGGCCAGTC
The DNA here is from genome assembly GCA_963820505.1 of uncultured Nitrososphaerota archaeon. Lineage (GTDB taxonomy): Archaea > Thermoproteota > Nitrososphaeria > Nitrososphaerales > Gagatemarchaeaceae > Gagatemarchaeum. The sequence continues at coordinate 605,363 of CAWFZY010000005.1, forward strand.
TGCCGCCGCGGTGAGAGCAGAGATGAACTACTAATTCACAAAGCTATTAATTAGACGGCGCGTTCTCACCGTCGTCTTGAAGGAGAGGGACCCCATCACAGACCTCAGCGACGACTCCTCGGGGAGCATCGTGGACGACCTGACCTCGCTGCAAAGCGAGTTCGCACAGCTGTCTGAGCTCGACGAGATGGAGCGGAACTACACCAGGAAGCTCATAGAGTCCCTTGAAGATCTTGCAGTCCGAAGTCGACGTCGCTCTGCCTCTGCAGAAAGAGAACCTGGGGCCTGCCTACTCGAAGGCCAAAGAGGCGTACCTGGCGTCTGATTGCGTTGTCATTGTCGTTGGAGCGGACGACGGGAAGAGCTCCATCCCCCTCACGCATTTTGAATCGAAGTATGTCCTTTCGATCGTAAAGGAGGCGACTCCCACGCTCGCCAAGATAATCTCAGAGAGGAGGAAGGAGGTCGGCTCCAGAGTGGACCTGCTAGAGAGGATCCTGAAGGAGGTCAAGAAGGCGGGGAACATGGCCAAGTCGACCGAGCGCAGTGCTCCCCAGGCCGCCGAAGAGGACCTCGTTCAAAACTCAATAACAAGTGAATAGGCAGGCGGGGCAGAGGCCGAGGTAATTGTCCCAGCGACGACCTGACTTAGCAACCGGGCTGATGAAGTTCTACTCCCAAGCCGAGATCACGAAATACCTCAAGGACGTCGCGGAGTACTACCAGAAGGAGGCCGAGAAGTACGGGGACAAGCTGGGCGGAATGCTCAGGCCAGGGGCTGGCGAGTCCGCGCCCAAGGAGGAGAAGAAGCAGGACAAGGGAGACAAGAAGGGCGACCAGAAGGGAAAGCCCAGCGGGGGCGGGTGGGTCAAGATGGGCTCTCTGATGCTCAACACCGCTAACTCGGGGCCCGCCACCACCGAGGTGATGTACCAGATCCACGAGGACCTGAAGCAGAAGCTGGCGAGGACGAACGAGGCCCTAAAGTCTTTCGAGCAGAACGCGAGCACCCTGATACCGCAGAACGCGATTTTCATGCTGTACGTGCGCAACGGAGTGCCGGAACGAATAATCGTGGAGGCGGAGGAGGCTAAGAAGGCGGTCTTCAACTTCGACGGAAAGTTCAGGGTCGTCTAGGCGGCGTCGTTTGTCCTAGTGCCCGACGAAGGCTAGGAGAATCGGTATGTTGTTCCAGGCGACTATGTAGCCCAGGAGGCCGTCCGCCGCGATGAGCGCGACAAGGCCCACGAACCTTACGAGCCTGATCTCGAAGGGGTGCATGCCGGAGTCCCTCACGTAGACCAGGTAGAAGAGCGGGATCGCGGGCAGGTACTTGAAGGCTATCGCGATGAGGAAGCCTTCGAAGCGCAGCGAGAACAGGGCCGAGGCGATCGGGTTCAGCTCGTGAAAGTCGAAGCTGCTCTTCATCGCGAGCAGGGTCGAGTAGACGTCCAAAAAGTCAAGGCACAGGAACACGACGTAGAGGGGGACCAGGACTCTGTCGAGGAAGCTGAGGTTCAGGCTCATGATGAACTGCCGGTCCCTCTCGTTCGCCCTTCGGATGCCGTCGGTGAGGCGACTCATGAGATGAGGGCTACACCACGCGTGCGGTATATAGAGGGCTATGGATTTCAAAACCATACTAGTAATTCCCACGCTTCAAATACCAAACGGGGCTCAGACAGCTCACCAATGAAAATACGGAACGGAAAGTACGAAAGGAAAGCCATCTCGCCAATCATAGCCACGGTGCTGATCATCGCGGTCACCCTGATTGCAGCAGTAGCAATCGGTGGCTTCGTGTTCGGCATCTTCGGCTCAGCATCCAACACAGCCCAAGTCGAAGTGACAGCGGTCACCCTCGGCGTAGCCACGACTGACACACAGCAACTGTTACTCACCAACACAGGCACAGTCAACACCTAGTTGCGGACGCGGCTCCCATCTACCCTCACTTATGGTGGAATAACGTGCACGCGTGCAACCGCCACAGTCGCAAATGGGACCCCAATCCCAGCAGGAGGAGCAGCCGTAGCAATCACGGTGACTGCCCTCACCACCCCAGGTGAGTTCTGTGGCTACCAGCCGTTGCAATCACCGGCGAAACATACACGGGCACAGTCGGCCTGAGGAACGGCGAATCAGCGACCTTCACGGGCACCTTCACAAGCTAGGCGAGACGGACAACGACATCAGATGGAATCCTGGTAAAACAGGATTCCAGTCTCCTCTTTTTTCGAAATTCAGAACGAGCTCTTTTGTGATGTTAATCTCCTAACCATGCCTGACTCTATCTATTGTATAGCAATATTATAGCTGACTTGACCCCTTATTCGCAGGACTTGGAAATGGTGTTCGCTCACGGACTAACTGACCGGACTCTTCCAGATCCACCTACGTTTAATCTCTCATTCCAGCCTGTCATGCGATCTCCGAAGACGCACGGGAATGGATTCTTAATGCATAAGATATTTATGAGGAAGAGGGCACAAAAAACAAAAGTTTGAGGCCCGAATTGATGTTTACGCACGCTGAATCTTGTAATTTTCGAGACGAGTGCACCTCGGCCAGCCTTTCATAGAGGTGCCGACTAGTGGTCAAGCTGCCCTTTGGAAAGAAAGACGCGAACAGCCCCGGATCAAAGCCGGCCAAGGCCACCACCCGCTACCCATTCGTCGGGGCGCCCCTTTCGCCTTCATGGAAGGTCGTCGACAAGTACCCACTCAACGCCCCCTTCGCCTACGCCGTAATCGCGGAGGACCCGGGCAGCGGGACCAGGAAGTACTTCGTGGACGAGGTCGTCCTATCGCCGAGGGAGGCATCGATCTACACCTACCTGCTGGATACGCTCGAGAGCGAGCTGTCCGTCCCACGGTCGGAGATCGACCCGCGGGCGTACTTCCTTGGAGCAGGCCAAGAGGCTCGTGAAGAAGTACTCGATCAAGGCCTCGCAGCTCTCCTGGCCGAAGATCAACTACTTCGCCGAGAGGGACCTTGTCGGCTTCGGCATCATCGACGGCGTGATGAGGGACACGCAGATCGAGGACATCACGGTGGACGGTGTCGGCAAGCCGCTCTTCATCTTCCACAGGAGATACGACAACATAGAGACGAACATGAACTTCCTCCACGACGAGGAGCTGGACAACGTAATCGCGAGGCTCGCGCACATGGCCGGAAAGCACGTCTCGACGGCGTTCCCCATAGTGCAGGGCACCCTCCCGGGGAGGCACCGCCTGGCCGCGACCTACAGGCGGGAGATCTCGCCCTACGGCGGCACGCTCACCATCAGGAAGTTCCGCGAGGACCCTCTGACGATCATCGACATGATGAACATGAACGTCATCGACCAGAACCTCGCGGCCTACGTCTGGCTCCTGATGGAGAACCGGGCGACGGCCATCGTCTGCGGGTCGACTGGGTCGGGGAAGACGACGCTCCTGAACGCCCTCCTGACGCTCACAAGGATGAACTCGAAGATCGTCACCATCGAGGAGGTCCAGGAGATCAACATCGCGCATCAAAACTGGTCGGCCCTCGTCTCCCGTGAGAGCTACGGGACGGGCGACGACACGAGCGGAGAGGTCGGGCTCTTCCAGCTCGTCAAGGCCACCATGAGAATGAGGCCAGACATCCTGGTGGTGGGAGAGGTCAGGGGAGAGGAGGCGTACGTCCTCTTCCAGGCGATCAGCACGGGCCACGGAGGCCTCTGCACGCTCCACGCTGACGATGTCACCTCGGCCGTCCAGCGCCTCACCTCGAAGCCCATGGACGTGCCTCCCTCGTTCATCCCGTTCCTCGACCTGGTCTTCACGGTGAGAAGGATAGCCATCCCCATGCCCGGCGGCGGCTTCAAGACGATGAGGCGGGTGCTCTCGGTCGACGAGGTGGTCAGCGTCGGGAACTACGTGCGGATGTTCAAGTGGGACCCCGGAAGCGACAAGCAGCTCGCGTCGCCAATGAAGACCAGCGTCAAGCTCGCGAGGCTCGCGAGGGATACCGGCACCACGGTACCGGACCTCATGACGGAGATCGAGAGGAGGAGCATCGTCTTGAGATGGGCTCAGCAGAGGGAGATCCGGAACTTCAGGGAGCTCTCGCTGGTCTTCGAGGAGTACAGGGCGCACTCGAAGCGAGATCTTTGAGCGGGCGCGCGAGGACCTGGGCAAGGCCGGGCTCGTGATGCAGGCGGAGATGCGGGAAGGGTTCAAGCTTTGAGCCAGCTCGGCGCAGCTCGAAACGAAACAGCCAGGCCAAGGAAAGCTCGAAGCTGAGCCTCTTCGACCGGATGACCTCGACCGCCTACAAGATCTTCGGGGCTCAGGGCAAGAAGTTTGCCGCGTCGTCTCCGCAGATGAGGGACGAGATACTAAAGTCCAACCTCCGCATCACGCCGGAAGCGCTCGTGTCGCTGGCCCTGTTCACGACGGTCCTCTCGATCATCCCCGTCGTCATTTGCGTGGTTCTAGGCCTGGTGCTGCACATCATATTCCTGTTTCTGGTCGTGCTCGCCCCGCCGATCGTGTTCGTGTTGATATGGAACCTGCCAAAGGCGTCTCAGAGTTCTCGCGCGGAGGGCATCAACAACGAACTCCCGATGCTGATCGGCTTCTTGGGCGTGCTCTCTGGGGGAGGCGTCTCTCCCATCTCGACGCTGAGGAGAATCTCGGGCATGGCGAAGATCTTGCCCGCCTCGGCCAAGGAGGCGAAGAGGATTCTCATCGACATCGAGGTCTTCGGTGTCGACCCGATCACCGCGTTCGAGAACGCCGCGAAGTACATGCCAAACAAGCCGTTCGCGGAGTTCCTGTATGGCTACACGACGGTCTTGAAGGTGGGGGGCGACGTCAAGAACTACGTCAACAACAAGCTGAAGGAGACGCTCGACCAGAGCACGTCAAAGGTCAGGCGGATCACGGACTCCGTCGGGACTCTCGCGGAGGCCTACCTCACGGTGACCGCGGTGATGGGGATAACGCTCTTCAGTCTCTTCCAGCTGGAGGGCGTGATTGCTCACAATAACTCCGGACTCCAGACGCTCTACACCTTCTCCTACCTGGTCGTCCCGGCGATCTCCGTCCTGTTCATCTTCATCATCGACGGGACGCAGCCCAAGCAACCTTACTTCAACAAGCGCCCGTACTACGTGTTGATCGCTTGCATGCCCATCGGCCTCGCAATGTTTCTGCTCCCGCTCCCGCTGGCGCTCAGCCTTCACGTCTCCGTCGCGCTCTGCTCGATCGTGATAATCCCGTCGGTGGTCGCCTTCAGGCAGTCTCGGAATCGAAGCGGGCTGGAGAAGGCGCTGCCCGACTTCATCAGGGACGTGGCGGAGGGACGCAAGATCGGCCTCTCCCCAGAGGGCGCCATCGAGCAGCTCGCGTCGAAGAACTACGGGCGCCTCTCGAAGTCGATCAAGACCATGGGGTCGCAGATCTCGTGGGGCCTTCCCATCCTCAAGGTGATCAAGACCTTCGCGGACTCGGTCGACAGCTGGATAACGATGGCGATCGGGACGCTCATGGTGGAGGTCGTCGATGTCGGAGGCGGCACCGTGAGCAGCTTCTCAACGATGGCAGACTTCACCCGGAAGGTCAACGAGATAGAGTCCGACAAGAAGGCTGCGCTGAGGTCGTACATCTTCGTCGTGTACATGGCGGCGATAATGCTGGTGATGACCACCTTCATGATGGTGTACTTCCTCTCCACGCCCATAAAGTTCGCCGGGACAGGCGGCCTCCCTGCCGGGAGTAACCATAACCCCGGCCACCGTGCAGAATCTGCTGACCGCCTCGATCTTCGACGGCTGGGTCATCGGGTTCGTCGCCGGGAAGATGGGCGGCGGGACCGTGGCGGACGGCTTCAAGCACGCGTTGGCGCTGGTCATAGTGGGTGCCCTGATGGTGGCCCTGGCGCCCGTCATCCTGGACCACCCGCTCTAGCGAGACTGCGGCGACGCGGTCGCGATGGATTCCAAATCTGGACTACGACGCCTATTATCTCTAAATATCATCATATGGGGTTGATTTCGGAAATAGTTGCGAAATAACGCTCGAGCACTTGGCATAGGCATCCTCCTCGTCGGTCTCACGCTCGTCGGCGCGCTTCCAACGAGCCCGACCCACGCCGCAGCCTCGCAATCTCTTGCGCCTGCTGCGCTCTCGCTGTCGCCCATACCACCGAAGCTGCCCGCAGACAACAACACGTACCCGGCCGTCGTCGTCTCAGTCGTCGACGCAGGCGGCCAACCTACGGTGGCGCTGGCTGACATCAACGTGTCGCTGACTTCTTCCGAGGAGAACGTCGGGACGATCACAGCGAACGTCGTCATTCCCGCCGGCGAGACGTATGCGATAGCCAACTTTACGACGACCCACACGGCCGGCGTGACAACGATCACGGCGACCACGACTGGGCTCACGACTGCCTCGACCGTCGTCACGACCGTCATTGCCGTCGGCTATCCGACACACCTGGTGATAACAGCAGTGCCGGACACGGTTCCAGCTAGCGCAGCGAGCACGGGGAACCTGATCCTTGAGCTGGAGGACGATGTGGGCCTGCCGGCCAAGGCGATCACGGATGTCCCGATTTCGCTTTACTCCTCGAACACGAACGTGGTCAACGTGACCGCGGCCACGACCGTGATGAAGCAAGGAGAGTATCTGAAGGAGATAAACTACACCAGCGGCTTTGTCCCTGGCGCCGCCGTCATCACGGCCTCCGCCACGGGTTTCGCTTCCGGCAGCTGCGACGATATCCGTCTTGGGGTCTCCTCCGCTCGCGCTGAAGCTGCAGGCACAACCCAGTGTGATGGTCGCGTGCACCGCGAACGTCACTTCTTGCGACGGCCGACTGGTCGTGGCGCTCACCGATCTGAACGGGAACCCCACCTTGGCCACCCGCAACATCCAGGTCCAAATCAGGAGCTCCGACCTCGCCGTCGTAAATGCGTCTGAGACCACCACGATCGAAGCAGGGAAACATCTCAGCCATCGCTACATTCACGGTGACGGCCACGTCCGTCGCGGTGCCACGCCAGATCGACGGTAACAATCACGGCAAGCTCGCCCGGATTGCAATCCAGGCTTCGCTGACAATCACAGTCGATCAACCCACTTGTCGTGAACCCTGCGATATGCACTTCAGCGGCTCTGCAGACGTCATGCCAGCTTGCAATATTTGCCGGACCGAACCCCGTCCTTGCGGATCATCGCTCGTACAGCTCGGTCGTCGTCTCCCTTGAAGCAGGCTCACACCAGGCATGACAGGGCTGGGTCCCGCGCGTGAACGACACCGGACCGACGCAAGTGACGCTCACCTCCTCGGTGACGGGCGTCGGGAATTTCACAAGCATCACGTTTACCATCCCGGAGGGACAAAACTGGGCTTCGGTCACGTTCACCTCGACCTACCAAGTCGGCACGACGGAACTCACCGCATCGGCGCAGAACTTCTTGCCGGTTCAGACCTCGCTGGCGCACCTACGGTCCTGTCCCTTCACAGGTCGTCGTCAGCGCCATCTCCACTCCTCTGCCGGCAGACGGAGCATCGCATCCGGCCCTCGAACTCTCGCTGGAGGATGCGTTCGGCTCTCCCGCGATCGCGGCGTCCGACATCCCGGTCAGCCTCTCTTCTTCGCAGGCCGAAATTGTTAGCGTTGCGCGATGCGGTGATTCCGGCGGGCCAGACCTTCGCCATCGTGAACGTGACCGCTGGAATCTTGCAGGGGAAGGCCAACGTAACTGCGCTAGTGTCTTGTCTGATCGTTCACAACTGGCTATGCAAGTTCGTCGGTGAACCTTTCCACGGTCATCCCGGCTCCATCCGCCCTCTCCGCAATCGCGCCCAATGCTGACACGATAATGTTCACGCCCGGCACTTCGCATCAGTTGCCCCTCTTGGCGGTGCAGCTTCAGGACTCTGCGGGCAACCCCGCGCGAGCAAGAGCCCCGATGAACATCACGATTACCTCCTCAAACAGCACGGTGATCTCGAAGGTCCTAACGGCCGTCATAGGGGTCGGGCAGGATTACGTTCGGTTCCCCTCGCCGCCAAGGTCCCAGGGACGACGACGCTGACGCTCTCTGCACTCCGGCCTTTCGACGGCTTCGATTGCGATCACTTTCTTGTCTTACCCTAACGTGGAGACGATCACCGGAGGTCCGGCAACGATTTTCACGAACCAGACTGCAGTCATATCAGTCAACGTCGCGCTCGACGGGACGCCTCTAGCAGGCGCGCCCGTGCACTGGAAAGCTTCCAGCGGCGGACTTATCATAGCCACGCCACTGCCCGCGAACTCGTCAAGCAGCACAACGACGAGCACAACGTCTGTGACGAGCACTTCAGCAAAGTCGACGAGGTCGACAACAACGGTCGCCCCAGCGGGAGCGCCGGCCGTCAATGACACCACCAACAAGAACGGTTCGTCTGTGGCGGTCTTCCATCCCGACCAAGACCGGGTCGGTGCTGATAACGGCTGTGGTCGCTCCTGGAGGCCTTCTTACGAAGACGCTCAACTTCACGGTCCAAGTCAGTGCTCCTCCGGTATCAGCAATCGCCACGAAGGCGAAGGCCAGCTTGACTCAAGAGCTCACGACCTTCCCAATGCTCCTGCTCCCGGTCGGAGGAGCCGGAGGCGCGGTCGCAGCGGTCTTCTTGATCAGGAAGAGGAAGGGTGCCGGCGGCGCCAGCGGCGACGAGGAATTCGACACTTCCTTCGAGTAATCAGCGCGTCCGCCAAGCCGTTCACAGTACTCCTGCTGTAGTCTTGTCTGGCGATGGATTGCGCATCTATACTGCAGCTCCTCGCCGATTCCAAGAAGTCCAGCTCCGGTGCTGACTCGTTCGGCTAGAAATCACAAGTATCGCGGAAATAACTCTGCATAGCTAGAGCATGAACAGCATCGCACCAGGGAGGGAGGCGGACAGGAAGGCTTACACGGCCAAAGTGCAGGCCAAGGCGCAATCCAGCACGAGTTGCTCCTTCTGCTGGTTCGTCCTTACCATCTATCCGACCCTCAAGGGCATGACCCCGAGGGACGACACCACGTTCCGGGAGCACCTGAAGAACGCGCACGCGCTGAAGCAAGAGATATTGCCGTAGCTCTGAATCGCCCTAGGAGGCGATGGCAGCTCTGAATTCGGAGACCTTCGAATCCTCTAGCCGAGACTGATCTTGCTCGCGATCGAGCGGACCCTCTCCATGATGTCCTTGACGCGCATCTTCCCTGCCACGCTCTCTATCCTCTGGAGGATCACCGCGTCCTCGGTGGCGATGACGAGCAGCTTCGACCCCTCGGTGAACTTCAACTTGTCCCTGATCTCCTTCGGGATGACTACCTGACCCTTGTCAGATACTTTGGTCATGTCAATGATGGGGTCGTCGGCCATTGGGAACGGGCCTTCGCAGTTACGGCCCTTATTAAGTCGTAGAGGGAGCTATCCCTCGGTCGCTCATCTCTCGGCTTCGTGTCCGGCGAGCTCGCGCTTCAGTAGATCGAACCTGCGCCTGAACTCTCCTGCCATCCTGTCCCTCTCCTGCTCGGCTGCCATTGTGGCTGCCGCGTAGGACGCCAGCTCTAGGATTTCGTGCTCGGTGCGAAGGTGCTCGATGAGGTCGCTGCGGTCTCTGGAATCCTTCTCGCATATCTTGCAAGTCAGATATGAGGAGTCGCGCCTTTCCTCGGTTTTCATGAGACAGCCGGGCTTGTAATGGCTCGTTTGGCATATTAACCTTATTACCGTCCGCCGAAAAACTCACTCGCTCTTCGCGGCGTGCTCAGCAATTGAGAGCAATTTGCATAGACAATCGCCGCAATTCTTTATGCGGATAGGATACATTTTTTTAGGCGACTTTGCAGCCTCTCCACCATGACAGTCGACGAAAAAATCCGCTACAGCATGATGGCCCTCGCGGGCGCCAGCCTAGTCTTTGCCACCTTGGGCCTTCACATGTCACCGCTCGATGCGATGAGCGGCGCCGGCTCCTGAGGCAAGACCCCACCAGCCTCAGTGGGTTCGAGTGATTTTCATAGCGAGCAGCTCGAACTTGGGGAGGAGCTCCCGGCTCCTGAACTGCCAGGCGTTGTCCGCGGTATCGTAGAGCTGTGGGTTTATCGTGAACCCCGTCGCGTCCGCGTAGTCGGCGATGTAGAGAGAATACTTCCTCTTTACGCGGTGGAGCGTCTTCGCAAGCGCCGCATATCCCTCCGCAGCCGCCTCACTTGGGAACGCGAACTCGGCGTAGTAGAACCCCTCGCCAGCAGCCTCGGCCCATAGACAAGGAAATTGATTCAGACCCGCCATCACCTCCAGCTTCTCATTCTCTGTGAGCTCGGTCGCCAGAAAGTTCAGCAACAGCTGCCGGTGCATCCTGTGCATCCCCTTCTCTCTGTTGTAATCATAACGCGTCCCTAACCAGTTCACTCTGTAATTCCTGATCAGACCTCTGCCGACGACGTGCTTCCAATAGTGGTATTGGGTGTTCTTCATTGTCGCCCCCGCTTTGATCGCTATCTTGGTAAGCGTCGTGCTAGCGTCCAGCTGAAGCTGCTTGAGGATCTCGAGGTCAAGCCTGTCAAAATCCGCCTTGCCCTGCGGCTTCATGTCGTCGCTCTCGCGATATTTCACGGCCAGCTTCCCCCAATCAAAGTCCCACGCCCTGCGCTCAAAATCGAAGAACTCGGTGCGCATCGGGATGTTTCTGTGCCAATCGGCGACGTGCACTTTGACCGACTTGAATATCGCCATATCCCTTAGCTTCCCGAATAGAGATGTGAATTCTGCGACGCGCTCCTGAGGCACGACCGCATGAACTATGTAGTCGCCACCCGGGAGCGTCCTATTGTAGTAGCGAACGTAGCAGAGCTCGCTCATCGCCCAAAGTATGGGCTTCGCGTAGGCCTCGAAGTCATCCTCGAAGTCGACCACCATCACGACATACTTGAGCCCCAGCCTCTCGTAGGCGACCGCTGCTTGTACCGCGAATCCCTTTGCGAGCAGCTTGTTCTTGTACCAATAACGACCCGTTTCCTTGAAGATCCCCAGGCTCTTGCTCACCATGTTGATGTTGGGCCCGAGCTGGCTGATCGCGTTCACGAACTCCGGCATCTGGGTCTTGGAATTGGCCGGCCTACGTCCTCTCATGCACGACTTGAGGACCACGCGACTAAGTATTTACATGGTTTGCCTTGTCTGCCGCTTAGAATTGCGGGCGCGCTAGACGCTCCGTCAGAGCCAGACCTGGGCGGGTCGGAATAGACGGCATTTTTGGCACACGTGCAAAAAACGCCCCACTGTCCTTCGAGAATATGCCGGCAGTTCAGGTCCTAGAAAATATCGGTATTGGTAGCGGCTACTTTGCGGCGGTTTCGAGACTCACATCGGGGAGACTGCGGTGTCGAAGATTATCTCTCTGATCAGGTTGAGATAGGCTCCGACTATTTCAATCCCCTTGCCCGTCAAGGAGTACTTCTTGCGGTTCCCGACCGTCTTTTCGCCGACGAATCCCTGGTCGCCGAGGGCGCTGAGGTGGTCGCACAGAAGGATCCACGACAGGTTTGCCTTGTACATGATCTGGGTCGGTCCTTCCGCGCCTTCCATTATCGCCCGGAGGATGTCCATCCGAATCTCAAGCTGTGAGCGCCTGCTCACGACCCTCTTCGTCGCCGTTTGTTCGCCTTCCGACATGCCCGCAGGTTTTTGCAGGTAGGTCATTCTAGTTCGAGTAGCTAGAAGACTCTTAGCGTATGCATATATAGTTTATGAATTTGTTCATGCAACCACTAATATAATTCCGGACTCGGCGCCATTTTCCCTTTGCGACTTAAGGCGTTTCCCGCCGGCAAAAAGCGGCCTTGTGGGGGCACATCCCTGAAGAGTTCTGATACAGATTGCAAGTCCATAACCGATAATATAGCTCCAGCGCTAAAAAACGATCGGACTTTGAAGTATTATCGAGGCAGCCGCAGGCGCGTTGCTGCATCAGAACTAATTGGGGCTGTGCTCGCCATCGCAATCACCCTGGTGGCGGGTGCTGCCGCCTGGGGGTTTGTGCAGACCCAGGCGGGGGTCAGCGAGGGCGCCTTGAATAGCAACGCCGCTGCGACCAACAACCTGCTGGGCGAGCACTTCGCGGTGGTGACCATGTACTTCGCGGCGACGGCTTCGACCAGCACCGTTACCTTCATGCTTTACAACACCGGGAGCGTCCCCGACCAGATTGCCTCTGTCAGGCTCTATGATTCCGCCGGGCTGATCAACGTGCTCTACAGCTCGACCGGAAGCGGCGCGAGCAAGACGGACTACGTCTACGACCTCAGGAGCTCCCTCTCCTCGCAGTGCAAGGCCGCGGCCTTCACCTCATACGAGTCGACTCCGCAAGGCACCTCGCTCACTTTGACGACGGTCAGGACTACAAACGAGCAGGAGTACACGCTGATCATCCCGCCGTTGAATTCGGGCGGCTGCTCTGGGCCACAGTCCTACGGGCAGAACTTCGGCGTGGCCGGCTCGGGCACGACCTACACGGTGGTGGTCACGGGCATCTACGGCAACTCCGTTTCCTTCTCGCAGCAGAGATGAGTTGAGCCATGGAGTTCGTTAGACGCGGGTCAAGGAGAGGAATAGCCGGCATCGTCGCGACCGTGATAATGTTCGCGATCCTCTTCACGGTGGGGACCTCCTACTTCATCTTCGTGAACGCTGAGAACGCGAACTACGTCCAGAGCCTCGTCACCGCCACCGGCAAGGAGCAGGGAAGCCTCCAAGAGAGCCTTACGGTCAACACCCTTCTCGAACCAGACGGCGACGTGGGCTTCAGCGCGACCGACACCTCCGGGGTGACGGTCAACATGACCGCGGTCCTCGTCATATCCTCGCAGGGCGCATTGCTGCAGTGCGCCGGGGTCGGCTTCCCACACGGCGCCAACTGCGTGAACACGACTCCCGCGCTGTGGATGAGCATCGACTCTGGTGCGACCTCGGCTTCTATCGACACGGGAGTGGTCTACGCCCCGGGCTCGACCGACACGGTTAAGGTGCTGACCGCGCGCGGCAACACGTACACCCAGACATACCCGTCGCCGGAATCGCAGTCTGGGTCGAGCCAATCCGTGACGGTGGCCCTGGACAACCTGAAATGGGTCCAGCTGCTACCCCAAGCATCCTCGCTGTCGCAGCATAAGTTCGTCGCGGACTGCACCCTGGCGTCCTGCGCCGAGCCGTTCGGCAGCAGCGTCGCGGCCGGAGACATCCTGGTAGACGCCGCGAGCTCGGTGAACTTCGCGGCTACGACTAACAATCCGGTGACCGACTCGCAGACCGACTCGTGGACTGCTGGCCCGGCGACATCGGTTTCGGCTTCCTCCACCCCCGCCCTCGCGCAGAGCAAGTACACCGCGAGCTGCAGCGCGGCGACGTGCGGCCTGACGTTCCAAAACAACCCAGCCACAGGGGACACCTTGGTCTACGCCATCGGGTGGGCCAACAACCCTGTGCCCGGGTCGGCCCCCACGGACTCGCTCCACACGCCGTTCACACAGGGCGAGTATTCGTCCACCACTGTCACCCCCACGCTTTCTGTGGTCCAGCACCAGTTCTCCGCCACTGGCTGCAGCTCTTCGACGTGCGCGTTGCAATTTACCCAGTCGGTCACCGCGGGCAACACGCTCGTCTACGGGCTCGGTTGGCCCTCGACGCAGAATTACAATTACGTCCCGCTCACGATCACGAACTGCCAGCTCGTCACGACGTCGCCGGCGCTCGACGGCAGCAACTACAACGACGGGACCACTTCATCGTTGTCAGCGTCGCTCACCACTACCCACACGAACGACGTGATCGTTGCAATCGTTTACGGGCAGAACACGAACACGTTCACGTATAGGACGGCCACGATGTCGGACACCGCAGGCCTGACGTGGACTGGAACCGGGTCGTACCAGGAGATTGGAAACTCGAACGGGAACTCCTTCTTCGGTCAAATCTACTACGCGATAGCCGTTTCTACGCTTTCGAGCGACTCGATTAAGGTCCAATGGAGCTCGGCGCCCAACCTGTGGGGCTTCATCCAGGTCTTCGGCGTCAGCGGGGCGAACACGAGCAGCCCCTTTGACTCACACTCGGGCCTCCCCAATTTCCCCGGCAACAACACGTACGCGAGCGTCTCTACCTCGAACGCGCTCGACTTCATCTTCGGCCTGGAGAACACAGACACCACGAGCGCACCCACCTACGGCATCGGTACAGGGATAACCAGCGGAGTGGCCAACTCGTATACGGCCTCGGAGTACCAGGTGGTGTCGGCAACGCAGAGCGGCCTGAGCCTCACCTACAGCAACGCCGCGTCCGACAGCAACCAGGCCTGGGGCGATGCTATCGTGGGTAGCGGGACGACCGCCTGCGGCTCGGGGACGCCCTCAATAGACGGTTCTACCGGGGCGGGCACAGAGAACAACCAGGTGTCCGCCAGCCTCACGACGACGAACGCGAACGACCTGATCGTGCTATTCGCGGGTACCTCCACTTCCACCACTACGGTATCTTCGGTCTCGGACGCCGGAGGTCACGGCTGGGTTCACCGCGTGTCGGAGACCGGCTCACCGAGCGTAGAGGAGGAAGAGTGGTACACCACAGCGACCGCCGCGCTTTCGGCAGACTCCATCACGGTCAAGTGGTCGGCTACCGGTGACAACGTGTTCACCGCGTTCGGTGTGAGCGGAGCCAACCTTGCCGCTCCGTTCGACACAAACTCTGGCCTGCCCGATGTCGCGACCAATTCAGGAACCCCTGGTCCGAACCCCTCCGTCTCCGTGACGACGTCCAACGCTAAGGATCTCATAATCGGCATGCTGTCGAACGAGCACACCTCTGCGGCCGTCTGCCACACCGAGACTTACGGCACCGGATTCACGGAGTTCTTGGCCGAGAACGCCCTCGGCTCTGGCACGTGCCAGAACTCCGACGAGGAGTATGAGACGGTGTCTTCCACGCAGACCAACCTTGCGATTCCGTTCACCACGAGCACCGGCGGCTCGAACCAGTGGTCCGAGATTGGAGACGCAATCGAGGGTGCTCCAGCTACGGCGACCCCTAACCCCTTCCAGGAGATGGTGACTTGGGACCCCTACACATACTCGACCTACGAGGCGACCAACCTGGGCAACGTGCGGTTCTGCACTGACTCCGCCTGCAACTCGCCGCTGTACGCCTGGCTCGAGTCCTGCTCCAGCACCTGCAGCACGAGCGGGTCGACCTCCACCTCGGCCACGGCGTGGGTGAAGCTGACATCGGCGATATCGTCTGGGACGACCCTCACGATCTACATGGTCTTCGAGGGGCTCGCGGTGAACTTCGATGATAACTACTGGGGAGAGGCCCCCCAGCTCTCGGGGACCTACGGCCAGTACGACAACGGGGCCAACGTGTTCAACTTCTACGACAACTTCGCGGGATCCACGCTCAGCGCGTCAAAGTGGCAGACGGTGATCTACGGCGGCGGGACGATAAGCGTGAACAACGGGCTGATCATATCGGACACGTCCACCAGCAACGACCCCATCCTCGTCTCGAAGAGCACGTACTCGCCAGGGGTGCTGGACACCGACATGGCGCTAAGCTCGGCGCAGACGGCACAGTCCACCCCGACCATCTTCTACGCGACAGTCCTTCCAACGACGACCGGAGGGGACTACGGGTTCCAGACGGCATACAGATACGACTACGTTCCATACTCAGGGGATGAGTTCAGACAGATTGTCGACTCGGGGGGGAGCTACGCGAACGGTAAGACAGTCGCTTACACCCTCCCATCCACCTACAACATCTGGAGCGGCACCTGGGGGGCGACAGGGAGCGAGGCGTTCTCGTTCAACTACGTGTCCCAGTACACTTGGGCAGACACTCACATCACCTACGGCTCGGCATACTTGGGAGCGGCGGGCGTGCAGGGCGGCACCGAGAACGCGTATTGGATCCGCCTGAGAGCGGTCCCGCCTAACGGCGCCATGCCCTCGACGTCCCTCGGAAGCACATCGACGGGAACAGGGTCGCCCACCTCAGTCAAGGACTCGTTCGGCACCACCTTCACGCAGGGCGTGGCGCAGTCGGCCACGGTCGGCTCCACGACCTACGAGTCGGGCATATGGTACGCCACGGCGGCCAGCTCAGGCACCGACGCGATAACGGCCACATTCACCGCCACGGTGGCGGGCGACGTCTCGATCTACGAGATATCCGGGTACCAGGTCTCGGGCGTGCTCTCGGGCTATGGCAGCTCGACTGGGGGCTCCACTTCGGCCAGCCTGAGCACCCAGAACATCACCCCCGCCTTGAACTCTTTCGTGGTAGGGAACGTGGAGACCGGCTCGACCTCGACCGATTACACTATCTCGTCGCCCTACGCCTCGGTGCAGACAGGCGCCAACGGCTGCGACGCGACCCACGCAGCCCAGGGATGCGGCGAGTATGAGAGCGGCGCGGCGAACTCTCCGACCTCGACGCCGTTCACGCTCAGCGCCTCGACGCCGTGGGTGGACGTGGCCCTGTCGTTCAGCCCCCAGTCTACTAACACGTATTACTCCTACATCTGGTATGGGACCGCGCCGAGCTCTGCCCCCGACACGGTGTCGTGGACTTTCGCCCAGAGCGTCGCAGGTTCGGTCTCGATATACGAGTTCAGCGGGCTGAACGACGCGACGATTCAACAATCGTACTCGAGCAGCTCATCGAGCCAGACGGCGACGGACGTGTCCCCGTCGATAACGCCGAACCTCGCGGGCTCTGTCGTGATAGGGAACACCGAGGCCACTTCGACCACTTACACGGCGGGGGGCGGCTACACGCTTTCGGGGACGTCGGGAGTGTGCTCCTCGGTCGCGGGGTGTGGCGAGTACGAGCTGGGAGCGGGAGCCACCCCGACCTCTGTCTCCATGTCGATCACCCCGGCGGCGCCTTGGGCGGAGGCGGCGATCGTCATCCCGCCGGTGACCACCACATACTACACGGCGATGTGGTACGCCACGGCAAAGTCTACGGCGGCAGACACGGTGACGACTAACTTCAACGGGGCAGGGACGGTGTCTATCTCGATGTACGACATCACGGGTTACACCACGTCCGGTGCTCTTTCCGCGCCGCTGGGCAGCTCCACGACGGCCGGGACGACGGCCTCGGTGGGCTCGTTCACTCCGGCCGGGAACTCGTTCATTGTCGGCAACACCGTGAGCGCAGCCGCCGTCACGTACGCGTCGACAACCGGCTTCACCCTCAGCGGCACCGGGGGCACGCCCTGCACGACGGTCTACGGTTGCGGCGAATACTCTGCCGGTGGCGGCGGTGTAGCCACGACGGTCCCTATCACCCTTGGCACCTCGGAGCCTTGGGCGGACGTCGCGATGGCGTTCAGCACCCCGTTCAACCCGCAGAGCGGAATACAGGTGGGCGGGTACCCCACCATGGGAGTGCCGAGCGGCGCCCTGCTGGCGTGGGAAGTCACGTTCACGAACGTGGACCCGCTCCAGAGGTCCATCACCATCTGGCCGCAGACCGAGATGGCGATAGGCTCGGCTGAATACGACGGGTTCGACACGGACTACACGCAGGCCCACTACTACCTCATCTCCAGCCTGAATCCGGGCTCGACCACCGTGACCCCGTACTCGACGACCGCGTTCATCACCCTCGCGTACAACGTCCCGACCACGCTCTACTTCGCTGCGACCGCCGCCCTAGGCTCCACGACACAGGCGTTCGGGACCAACGTCCTACAGCCGTTCGAAGCCTACTTTGCCCTCACCGGCGTCATGAGCGACGGGACCCTCTTCGGAGAGACCATCCCCTATCCGTACGGTATAATCACGGTCGCGAACGCTTACACGACCCCGACGGCGGGCGTGCCTGGCCCAAGCGACACGGTGACCGTGAGCTGCACCTCGCCGTGCTACTTCGGCTCTGGCGTCAAGGCGCTGGTGGGGTGGATAAACTCGGCAGGGCAGATGACCCCGCTTACGACCTTCACGACGACAACGGGGAGCTGCGCCAATCCTAATTACACCCAGCAAAACGGTCAGCCGCAAAACATTCCCTGTGGCGGGGTTCCGTCAGGAGTGACCTTCACCGTCCCCGCTTCTGCTGCTAACGGATACTACACGATCGAAGTCACCGACTACATAAATTCGGTCTTCATGACGTTCCAGGTCACGTAGCGCAGGGCCTCGCGATGGCATCCCTAGCACGCGACTGCAGGCCGGCATGTGGATGAAATGCTCCGGAGCACGGGGACCGAACGCCAAACCAGCCAATATGGTTTTGAACTCCATAGCTCGTTATATACCGCGGCACACGACTTCGCCCGTCAACTAAATGAGTGGTGTTGTGAGGGCGTCCCAGGCGCGTGCGCAAGGGGGTGCTGCGCGTCTTGACGGACGTCGACCTGCTCGGAATCCTTCCAATCGACACTTTGCCCTCGAGAGTCTGTTGACTTGACATTCAGCAACAAGGCCATTTTTGGCCCTCTTGCAATCGCGATGTGCATGTTGCTGCTGTTGTCGTCCGCTCCTACGCGCGCGGCGACGTCCTACGTGCTCAGCCCGACCGATCCGGCTGCCGGCGCCGCCTGCGCAAGCCTGGGCGGATCCTGGGACGGCTCGAGCGCATGCACCCTAAGCAGCAACTTGAACCTCGATTCGGGCGACTCGATACTCGTTGAGCCTGGCGCGGTCCTCGCGATACCGGAGGGCGTCACAGTCGCTGCCTCCGGCTCGATTGAGATCAATGGTGGGACCCTGACGAATGGGGGCACCATTACAATGGCCGGTCAAGGCTCTATCGAAGACAATGGCACGATAGTCAACGATGCGAGCGGCTCCATCGCGAACTCGGGCACAATTACGGCCTTCGTCGCCAACGGCACGATAACCAACAACGGCACTATAACAAACGCCCCGGAGGGGTCGATCGACATCGAGTACGCTGCGCCGACCTCTATTTACTCAGGCACTTACTTCACGAACTCCGGGAGTTTCGACAACCAGGGGACCTTCGTGAACTTTGGAGACTTCACCAACAGTGACGAGGGTTCGATCACCAACTCCGGAAGCTTCAGCATCGCATCGGCGAATGCCAACACCGGGAGGCTCAGCGCACCGGTGACGATCAACGCCGGAAACTTCACCAACTTCGCCGGAGGCACGGTCACAGACGAGGGCGCGACCATCAACAACACCGGCACCATCGTCAACGCCGGAACTATTGCGGAGAAGCAGAACGTCTACAGCATAATCAACAACGCTGGGACGCTCACGAGCAACGGTACCGTGACCAACAACGGCTTCCTCTACAACATGGGAGGTACGATCACCAATTCCGGCGCGATATACAATATTGTCGGCTGTTCCGTTGCTATCTGCGGCTCGATCACCAACGAGGGCGCCTTCATCAACGACGCCGGAGGCACCGTATTCAACCAAGGCAACATCGGAAACAACAACGTCAATCCCCGCCGGCCCCAACTCGGCACTTTCACGAACAACGGCACGCTCTACAACTCGGACCTGTTCCTCAACGAGCTGGATGGGACCCTCACCAACTCGGGCACCGTCGACAATTCGGCCACCCTCTCGAACCTCGGCGTGATCAATAACTTCGGCTTGATTACCAGCTCCTGGGATATCATGAATTCGGGCTACGTCGGCAACAACCTCAACGCTTCAATCACCAATTCGCGAATCGTCACAAATACCGGCAGCATTGCCAACTTTGGCAACATCACCGACACTTGCAGCGGCGTAACTTATGGCCCGGGGATAATCTCCGGCAATCCGGTTACGAGCGTGACGCCTTGCAGCTCGAACACAGCCACCATCGCACCTGCCACCACGACTACCGCCGCTACCATAACCACCGCGCCAGAGTTTCCCACCGAGATTGTCGTCCCTGTACTGCTAGCGGTATTGGTTTTCGTCTCGGTCGTTACTAGGAAGGGTCTTGGGCACCGAGCCTAGTTCACCGCATGGCCCTTGTCTTCGCGCCACAAGCACGGAGTGCCACCGCGCGGGGAGTTTGACCTACGCGTCGCGGCGCTGACCTAGAGGAATGACCGCAAAATACAGGAGGACGGTTGGTAATCACTCGCCGTTGCCGCCACCTCAGGGAATCGGGGCCTGCGAAACCAGCGCACTGACGACTCGGGCGGCTCATGCGGCCGCAGGCACGGTATGGAAGCGGGATCAGTCTTTAGCTTCCACACGGATTCCACAAAGCTGGACACCGTTAGTCGAGTCTTCGGCTAGAACCCAGAAGTAGAGCGGATGCGCTCATCACTGACGTCAGAAACATGAGCGACGGTCAAAACGCGGCGGACGACGGCAAGGGCGGAAGGAAGGCATACTCGGTCAACATCCAGGTCAAGGCTCAGTCCAGCACGAGCTGCTCGTTCTGCTGGTTCGTCCTCAACCTTTATCCCACGCTCAAGGGCATGACAGAGAGTGATAGCACGACCTTCAAGGCGCACCTGCATAAGGTGCACGGGCTGAGGGACGAGATCCAGCCGTGATTGGATTTCGCTTGACGTCAGTCCCGAACACGGTGGCGCAAGCAGGGTTTAGCGACTGAAGTGGTTTTTGGGGAAGAAGAAACCCCACGCCATTTATGGGCGGGAGGATTTTTTTCCCATCAGGGTTCAGCATGGGATTGGGAAAACCCACCTCGTTTACGGGTGCGACGAAGGCAAGCGAATCGGTGCTTAAATATGCAAAACCGCTCTTAATCGCATGTTCTCGACCTCCAAGTTTCGACTCTATCCGAGCGAGTCGCAGGCCAGGATAATGGAAGAGACGCTTGAGACATGTAGGCGGCTCTACAACTCCATGCTCGCAGATAGGATAGAGAGCAGGACGGGCTTCTACGACCAGAAGAAGATGCTCGTGGAATTGAAGCACAATGACAAATATCTCAGATCAATCCACTCTCAGGTCTTGCAGGACGTCGTCCTGAGGCTCGACAAGGCGTATCAGGCCTTCTTCGCTGGCCTGAGCAGATACCCGAGGTTCAGGAGGAGCGGGCGTTACAAGTCGTTCACCTACCCACAGTCGGGTTTCAAGCTCGAAGGCAAAATGATTAGGTTCAGCATGATTGGGAATGTGAGAGTGAGGCTTCACCGTAAAGTCACTGGAGCCATAAGGCGGGTCACCGTCATCAGGGACATCGATCAGTGGTTCGTCGGTCTACTTGTACAGGAAGCTCCTAGCGGAGTTCAATCAGGAGACGGCAAGGTCGGCGTGGACATGGGAATCTCGAGCCTCTTGGCCCTTAGCGATGGGACGCTGATTCACAACCCGCGCTTCTTGAAAGGCTCTATGGATCGGATAAAATCGCTCCAAAGAAGGGTCTCCAGCAAGAAGAAGGGCTCGAAGAACAGGGAGAAGGCGAAGCTGTCTCTAGCAAAGGCGTGGAGGAAGGTGAGGAGGCAGAGGGACGACTTCGCCCACAAGTTGTCTGACCAGCTTACGAAGAATAACAAGGTCATCGTATTCGAGGACCTCAGAATCGGGAACATGGTGAAGAACCATAATCTGGCATCGGCAATAATGGATTCCGCGTGGGCTAGACTGCGCCAACTAACTGCCTACAAGGCAGAAAGGCGCGGTGGACGAGTGATTCTCGTCGAACCCAGAGGGACGTCGCAGAAATGCTCTGGATGCGGCGAAGCGGTTCCGAAGGAGCTATCGGAAAGAGTTCACGACTGCCCGAGATGCGAGTTGGTCATGGACAGGGATGTGAATGCGGCACGAAACATCCTGAAGCTGGGCCAGGAACTGGCCCGTGTGGAGGAGCGGCCTCTACTTGTCCAACGAAGGAGGATAAGCAAGTTCGTTCCTGTGAAGCATGAAGTTCATGGTATGAAGCCCAAAGGCTTCAGCCGCGGGTAGTTCACCATCGTTAAATAATCCTACACATCGTCCGTTCTCCCTCTAATTGAAGTGCGATTTTTGCGGTGCAGATGAAGACCTTCCCTTCACCTGCAACTACTGCGGCGGGACCTTCTGCCCGGAGCACAGGCTCCCCGAGGCGCACGCGTGCAGGGGGGACCTCACGCGCAGGATAATCGCGAACCCCACGACGACGCGCTCTTGGGACGGGTCAGTGTTCTCCGGCACGTCGCCCGGGACGCGAGGGAGCCCGTACCTCTTCTCGCAAAGGGAGGTCAGGGACATACTCATCGCCTGGATCGCGCTGGGTCTCGCGTTCACGATCGCCTACAGCGGCGGGCTGGCCGGCGGCATACTCATTAGCGGCACGAACTTCCTTTCGGACTACTTTATCGCGTTCGTCGCGGTAGGCAGCGGCTTTGTCCTCCACGAGCTCATGCACAAGTTCAGCGCCGAAAGGTACGGCTACTGGGCCGAGTTCCGCATATGGACCATGGGGATTGTGCTCGCCCTCGTCACCTCGACTCTAGGCTTCATCTTCGCTGCACCGGGCGCGACCTACATCTCCGGGAACAACATCACTGAGAGGCAGAACGGAATAATCTCGCTCGCCGGACCCGCCACCAATATCGTGATAGCATTCATATTCTTACTTGTAGGATTTGTAGGAACAGGGATTTTCGTAGACCTCGGCTTCATTGGCTTCGAAGTGAACCTGTTTCTAGCAACCTTCAACATGCTCCCGATAATGCCCCTCGACGGCGCCAAAGTCTTCCGCTGGAACAAGGCCCTCTGGGCAGGGGTTTTCGTCCCGCTACTTGCCGGCATAGTTGTGATATTCTTCTAAAGACGCGCCTCGAAGCGGCGTCTCGAGACGCTAAAGGGATTCTCGAAGAGTAGCGTCTACGGAGTGTTCTGGATCGTGACGCTCACGATATAGGCCGTGGAGGGGGATATCGGCTGCTGGTAATCCGGAGAGCTCGAGGAAGTGTAGGTGGGCACTTGCGCCAGGGCGTTGACCACGCTCATCCCGTTTATCACTTGTGCCGAAGACGGCGTAGTTGCCGTCTAGGCTCGCGCTGTTGTCGGCGAGGTTGATGAAGAACTGAGAACTTCCGCCGACCCCGGCGCCCGTGCTCGCCATCGCGATAGTCCCGGCGGTGTTGCTGAGGCTGTTCTTTTCGAATGGAATAGTCGTTCCTGACGTTCCCTGGCCCCAGGTCGACCTATCGCCGCCGCCGTTCTTGGTGGTGGGGTCTCCCGCCTGGATCACGAACCCAGGCACTATCCTGTGCCACACGAGGTCGTTGTAGAAGCCTGACTGGGCGAGACTGACGAAGTTCGCGACGGTCTTGGGCGCGTCGGCTGGGTAAAGCTGAAGCTCGATTAGGCCGAGGTTGGTGCAGATCAACGCGTATGTCCCGTTCGCGCCGCTGGTTGACGTGGTGGAGGTCGATGCCGTGCAGGGGGTATTAACGAAAGCGGTCAGGGAGGACGACGCGCTTGAGGAGCTCGCGCTCTTTGATGCCGAGCTCGAAGTGGAGGACGCCGAAGACGAGGACGATGATGAGCTCGAATGGGTACCGCCCAAGATGTGGGGGCCGTAGACATAGAGCCCTGACCCCCCGGCCACGAGAAGGACCACGACGACTGCAATGTAGGCGTATTGGCGCCCTCTCGGCGGGTTCCTCAGCTTGCCCCTTTTCGGTGCCTTGGACATCGGTTCTTCAAATCACGCTCTTTGAAAGTGGCTCTGGCCTATTTTGGCGGGTTGAAATACGAATCGGTCGCGTGCGGCCGGGGCGGAGTGATTATCGACCACGATATCGACCTCGATGACCGCCTTCGACCGGTCAGCCTAGCCAGGTGAAGCTTGTGAAGCGCGTTGAGCGTGCTCACGCAGAGATCTCGTATCGCTTCAGTCCGTGAGCGATCCTCATGTGCGCCGCGACCTTCGCGATGTCATCCTGTGTGAGGTCGTCGTAGCCGATCTGGAGTACCAGCATGCAGAACGCGCAGACGTTTTCAGGGTTCCGGAGACGTGACATTGTCATCCTCTCGCGATACGATATCGACCAGAATCTACGTAAAAACCTTACGGGGAATCCAGATTCGTGGTACGCAACCTGTCCTTGGCGGCCTATATCAGGAATCTCTCCCCTTTCTAGACTATAGCTCCATCTCTTTCTCCTATTCGCCATCTATTTAGTTGTGATGAATCATGCGTCCAGTCTGCATATTCACGGGGCTTTTATCCAGTATACACCTGTCAGTGGGAACATGGAACTGTCGACGGAAAGCACGGATTTCTTGGAAGCAGAACGAATCGAAGCAGCCATGCGAATGGCTCGCCCCAACGTAGCGGTGGTCGGTCTGGGAGGCGCTGGAAGCAACATCGTCTCTTGGATCAAGCAGCGCGGCGTTTCTGGCGGCAAGCTCATCGCAGCAAACACAGACGCAGCACACCTCGGAATCACAAAAGCAGACAGACGGCTCCTCATCGGTGAGAAACTCACCCACGGCACGGGTTGCGGCGGCTATCCAGAGCGGGGCGAACGCGCCGCTATGGAGAGCATGCCCGAACTCAAGAAGGAGGTCAACGGGTCGAACATCACCTTCCTTTGCGCAGGTCTCGGCGGAGGCACAGGCACCGGCGCCATCCAGGCTCTCGCGAGAGAGCTGAGAGGCAACGGCGGCCTGACGATCGGAGTGGTCACTCTACCATTCTCGATCGAGAGCTACCGCTACGAGAACGCGAAGAAGGCCCTGCAAAGGCTCAGGGAATACTGCGACACCGTAGTGGCCATCGACAACACAAAGCTGTCGAAGGTCGCGGGAGACCTCCCGCTCCAACAGGCCCTGGGCGTTGCCAACGAGCTGGTCGGCCAGTTCATCAAGGGCATCACCGAGACCATAACCACAGCCAGTCTCATCAACATCGACTACGCAGACCTAAGGGCGATCATGGAGAGGCGCGGATTGGCCGCGATAGGCGTGGGCCAAGCGACCGGACCGGACAGGGTCGAGATCGCCGTAAGGCAGGCCATCGACGGGCAGCTCCTTGACATCAAGGACGTCACGAAGATCGAAGGGCGTCCTGGTACACGTAGCAGGCGGCGACGACGTCAGCCTCGAGGAGGTCACCAGAGCCGGAGAGCTCGTGACCAAATCGCTACCCCCGAGCACGAGGATAGTATGGGGCGCACGCGTCGAGCCGAACATGCGCGGGTCCGCGAGGGTCATGGTTGTCCTGACGGGCGTCGAGAGCACGTTCCTTTCTCAGCAGAAGTCCGGCTTCTCAATGGGTCCGATTAGGGTAGGCGCTAGAAACTAGGCAGACGGCCTGGTTTCTTCTCTCTTTTTTCTCCGCTCAAACTCCCGCGTTCATGCCGGTCTTTTCCCTGATTCACGCGCCTAGAAGCCCCGCGGAATTTCAATAAGGATTCCAGATTCAGAGGGATTATTAGCCAGCGACGGGCTTGAGACGGATGACATACGCTGACAATGATACGCAGCCACGAGGTATTCGAGAACACGGTAGCTACGTTTGTGGACATCGGCAGCATAATGGTAGCGTATACGGTGGGCATACACCAGTTCAACTTCCTTGTCGGCCTGGCGTACGCCTTCTTTGACGCGCTCGTCGTGGTCTGGATGCGGAAGCCGCTATCCCGACTGGTGCGGGGCGTGCTTACGATCAGGGGCGGGCGGGCGGACCTTAGAGACAGGTACGTCGCAGACTTGCCCTAAGACCTGGCTGGCTATCGAAGTCGATATCGACATCGATAGAGGGAACGACGCACGGGATCTTGGCGCCTCACTTCTCCGTTCGAGGACCTTTGCTGACTGGAACTCTTGTGGCGGAGACGAAGGATGCCCCAGGCGGGCCGGCCTGCGAGCGACGGGAAGGATTTGCGCGGGACGCCGACCATCGCCCCAGCTCCATCGCCACCTCTAGCGCCCCGACCTTGCCACCGACCTTCCACCCGCGCGGCCGGAACAGCGCCTCGGGGTCGTCGGTCCCGAACACCCACGGTGTCCCTCTGTCCTTCCGCCTCTGGAGCCTTGCCTGGTTGGAGCGCCTTCGCAGAAACTCCAGGGAGATTATCTCGGCCCCGAACCGGCTGCCAGGGGAGGCGACCGAGGCGGCGCCTTGCAGGATCTGCCTTACGTCCGTAGCCGTGAGGTACTGGAAGAGGCCCTCGGCCAGCCAGACGGAAGGGCTCTTCTTCTTGAACCCCGCATCAAGCAACGAACCTACCCAGCCCGCCGATGTCAGGTCTGCCTCGACGACGATCCGGTCGCAGCTGAGCCTTACCCCGGCAGATTGCAAACGCGCCTCCTTGAGTGCAAACAACTCGGGGGTGTCGACCTCCCAGAATCGGAACGCCTCGGGCCAAGGCAGCCGAAACGCTCTTGTGTCCATCCCGGCGCCGAGAAGGACCAACTGCTTCGCCTCGCACTCCCGGACCGCTTGCAAGGCCCAGTCGTCGAAGTAGCGAGTCCTCACCTCGAGGTATGGGAAGCTGTCTCGGTGGTAGTTGCTAGTTGGGTCCACCTCGCTCCTTGCAAGCCATGCGAGCCCTTCCTGGCCCGCCAGCAACGAGGAGAGCTCATCGCGAAAAAGGGGGTCGCTCCTCTCGTTCTCCCTGGCGCGGACGGCGGCCACGAACAGCGCCGTCGTCGCGACCTCAGACTTGGTCAATGACCAGACGCGAACCGAGCGTCGCCTAGTTAAGACTGGCGCCAGCAAGCGCGGTTTGTGCGGGGGCCGGGTGCCACGTTGGGGCAAAGTGGCGCTCTGGCACCATGGGGTCCAGAGCCGAGATTTGCCTTCCGTGGGCTCGTTCTTGACCACGGCCCGCTTGCCGATGCCGATTGTCTCCAGAACCGCCAGAATGCGGCCGGAGCGTCTGCTGTAGTTCCCCTCCAGGGACATAACTTGCGGCTGGGGATGACCTTGCCCAGCCATCCCCATGCTTTGGTGCCAGGGGTGGGTTAGTGTCCCTCGAGCATACACTAAACATTTCTCGGCCCATCCGGACGACTGGACCCCGCAAGGGAACTAGCCGCAGCGAGCCTCCAATGGTTAACGGAGCTGTCGCCGACCCCGGAGCGGCCGCCCACGGTCCGGCGTGACCTATCCTACTTGACATAACTTCCTCAACCATACCGGTTCGTTAGGAGGAAGCTTACCATGTTCAGGTTGA
This sequence comes from uncultured Nitrososphaerota archaeon, assembly GCA_963820505.1. Taxonomy (GTDB): domain Archaea; phylum Thermoproteota; class Nitrososphaeria; order Nitrososphaerales; family Gagatemarchaeaceae; genus Gagatemarchaeum. The sequence goes on from CAWFZY010000005.1 coordinate 632,505, forward strand.
ACCTCTTCGTCCTCAGGTATTCGCCGATCTCTACAGAGAGCCTTCCGAGGGAGCTGTAGAACCTCAGCGTCAGCATGTCATTGTCCATCTGCCTCCAGCACTCTTCCATCACGTTGAAGGCGGGCGAGCCGACCGGGATCCACCTGACCCTCAGGGTCGCCCTGTTCTTCCTCATGTACTCCCTGACGATCTTGGTCCTGTAGTGCTGCTTCGCCCTGTCGAGGAAGAGGTAGAGCCTCCCGTACTTCCTGTGGATCTGTTTGAGGAAGTCCAGGAAGTTCTCTCCGTTGAACGTGTCGTACTGCCTGAAGATCTTCCTTCCCTCCATGTCCATCGCACCGAAGACCACCGTCCTGTCATGCGAGCCCGTCACCCTGCAGACCGGCCTCCTACCCTCGGGCGCCCATACCCTCGTGACTATCGCGTCCCTCACCACGAAGGACTCGTCCTCGGAGACCACCGCGAATCCTTCAGGGATGTTCTTCAGGAGTCTCGCGTTGTTTTTTTGAAGAGAGCCCTCTCCTCGTCAGAGGCCTCGTTGACGAACCTCTTCTCAGGCATCACGCTCCTGAACCTCCAACCGTGCACTATCCGGTAGACCTGCCTCTCGCTGTAGGTCGTCCTCGATTCCTTGCGGATCATTTCCCTTACCTCCTCGATCCTGCAACCTCCCTTCCACCTCGAGACGTTCCTCCTCACTCTCGCCAGCGTCTCCTGAGGGACCTTCGTAGGCCTTCCGCTCCTTGGCCTTGTCCCAAGGCCGTCGAGCCCCTCCTCGTCGAAGCGCCTGAGCCAAATGGTGGCCCAAGACTTGTCCCTGCGAAGCTCCTCGGCTGCATGGGACTGCTTCATACCGTCGCACCTCACCTTCAGGACGAGGAGCATCCTCCTGCTGACATCGGCATCCTTCTCCTCGTTGTATGCCCTCTCGACATCCTCTCTCGCTACTTGCGCTGTCACGAATCCATGACGAGTGGACAAGAAGATGAGCAGCGGAGTCGAATTATCTTGTCAAATCAGGTTGAAGGATTTATGTCAAGTGGGATAGCTGGTAACGTGGACCTGCCGGGCTTCGGGGATAACTGACTCTTTGATTCGAAGGACGGCCTGCCTGGTGTCGGGAATCTTCCTCGCATGCGCCAGAGTCGGGAAGTACTTCGCGTCATCGGGTACGCGCGACGCCGTCGCCATCCCCCTCCTCATCGGGATCTTGCCGCCGAACGACTCCACCTTGGACTCCCAGTCCTCGGAGATGCCGTAGTCGAAGGCCCTCTCGGCCCACTTCGGGTCCTCCCCGTGCTTGAGTATCCCTATCGTGGGCGCGAACGTCATCATGTAGGGGACGTCGTCGGGCATCTTGTGTTTCACCGCCCTGGCCTGCATCTCGACATAGTATGCGACGCACGAGAGCGTGGCGGGGAAGCCGACCTGGCTGTTTCCAAGAGCGATGTTAAGGGCCATCTCGGGCATGCAGTCGTAGGTCGTCGGGCGGGAGAGGAAGATGGACTTCACAAAGTCCGTCCACTTGGCCTCGCCCATGATCTCTCGCATGACGGTGAGGTAGGTGAGGCCCATCTGCCCTTCCTTGTTCTCAGTGATCTCGTGGACCGCGAGCTTGTTCTTCCACTTGCCGCCCAACAAGTCTCCTAGCCCTTGGGGGGCGTCAGCCTCTCGAATGAGGTCGGTGTTGTAGCACATCCCTACGGGCGAGAGGGCCATCCCGCACCATCCTGCCTGCGCATCGTAGTATTCAGGCCGGTAGGCCTCCAGCTCGGGGCTGTCGTAGGACCTGAGATATCCGTTCATCAGCAGGTTCATCACCATCCAATGAGGGCCGATGATGACGTCCGCCGAGTGACCGTCTTCTTTGACCTCCTTGACGATCCTCTCGTACACCATCTTCGGGTGATCCCTGAACGTGATGAGGTGGAGGTGGTCGTCGGGATACTTCGACCTCAGCGAGACGTCGAAGGTGTCGAGCATGAAGGAGAACGATGTGTAGACTCTTATCTTGGCCATGGCTCTATCCCTCCTAGTACTCCGGGTTCATGGACCGCATCTGCGAAACTATCTCCTTCTCTGCGCGCGACACCTTCCCCAGCATCAGGAGCATCATCGGCATCGAGCCTCTGAACTTGACCTTCCCCTTCACCACCTCTCCTCGCAGCTCAATGCCGTCTCTCACAACTGCTACCCATTCGGAATATGGCGCGCTGAACCGAAAGTCCGCAGGCTCTCCCTGAGCGGCCTGTCTCACCGAGATGATGCCGTCCGCGATGCGGATCAGGTAGGAGCCTCCCGAGTCTGTCGCCTCGGCCAAGATAGTCGTCTTCATTCCTTTGAAGATCGGAGAGAGGATAGGGCTATCGTTCAAGGACTCTGAAGCGGACTCGAAGAACTTCGGAGACCAGAACTTCAGCTGGCCAGCCTCCTCCTTTCCTGCTAGCAGCACGGGTCCGTCGGTTGTCAACATGCGGCATTCTTCGATTGTCGAAGATATACGGCTTCTGTGAGCATGACTCTAATTAGGTGGCTTCGTCAGAGGACGAAGATTCAGAGATGTTTCCCCTCTACTGAGTGGATTTTGAGCACACGCTCAAAGCATTTCACCCAGCCAAGAGAATATACCCTGCAGGGGAACTACCTGCAATGCAACTGAGAGTCGAGAAGGCAAAGCCAAGGGAGGAGACGCCGCATTCATCTTCCAACCCTGAGGCCCACAACAGCCCTGAGATGACGGCCAGGATGCACTTTTACGCCGTCCATAATGCAGGAGAACAGCTACGGCGCGGGAATCCGCGTCGGACGGGCAAGAGACCGGACAGGATGGTGGGCAGGTAGACGTCGGCGCCCAAGTCAATCAAGCTATACTGGAACGACAGGACTGTCGCAACCGGCGATATCCTGACGCTTCTCTTCGGCGACAGGAAGGAGACCGTCTCGGTTGCCAAGATCCTGGTGGGGAGGATGCGCTCCGACCAGCACCTGGCCATGACCAAGAGGGAGCTGCGGTTCTTCGCGAAGGACCTTGAGGCTGGCAAACTTGGAGTGAGATACAGCTATCATAACTTCTACGTCAAGCTCCTGAGGAAGCTCCTCGACCTAGGCTTCATCGAAAAGGACGTGCTGATCTGGGACGAGAAGAGGAAGAAGACTGAGGCCGTCTACCAGCTCAAGCTCCAGCCCATCCCCGAGAGGGGGCCTCAAGGCGGGTTCGTGAAGCAGGCCTGGCAGCTGGCGAAGGGCTGGAACGACCTAGTCAAAGTGCAGTAATCTGGAGCCGCTCGCATTCGGCATTCACCGAGCTCGATATCGAGCACGATATTACGCGTCCCTGCACACAAATCCTGGATGCCATGTGCGCGAAGCCGCCATTAGGGCGACCTGAAGCGTGCCAGACGAGGCGTCGTCGGACTAGGGATAGAACGGTCCGGCGCTCGGGAAGTTGGTTATGTTGACGTATGATGGCGTCGCGGACGATCCTGCAGTGATTGTCTCGGATAGACCATCGATGTTCAGGATCGCGGGTTCGTTGTTTGGACCTCCGTTGGGCGCGCCTGTAAACGCGACTGCCTGGACCGGAGCCGTGGAGAACTTGCCGTTGAAGTTGTTGCCGTTGAAGTTGTTACCGCTCAAAGTGACGGTCGTCGGGGTGGAGACGTAGCCGTCGGAGACGATGGCTATGCCTATGTCGCACGTGGCGCTGTGGTCGCATGCGATTTGGTTGTTGGAGGCCGTATAGGTCCCGTCATTCAGGTACATCCCTTCGAATCTGTTGTCTTGGACAATGTTGTTCGTGGAAGTGACCGCGTCGGCCGCAGTAAGGATTCCAATGTCGTTACCGCTAACCGTGTTACCGCTCACCGTGGTTCCCTTGCCCGACTCATAAGTGAGGATCCCGGCACTCTGTGTTTGTGTGACATAGTTCGGACCACAGATGCCCGACGGGTAGCCCAAGTTGCACTCGTTTCCACTGACGGTGTTGCCGGATACCGCGCCTACTGCCCCGAAGCCTATTTGGATGCCGTTGGGTGCGATGTATTGTGAGTAGGACACAGCCGGTGCTCCGACTATGTTGGCGCTATAGAAGGTCACCGTATTCTGGCTGATGTTACAATTGGTTCCCGCATCATTACACGTGATGCCATTCTTGTTGTAGTTCTGTACTTGGTTGTTCGATATCGAGACTGGAGACGACAGCCCCGTTGACGTCTGGACTTCGATGCCTAGGCCAGGCTGGCAACCTGCGAGCGTGGCTGGAAGATAGACATTCTGCACCGTGTTTCCATTGATTGTGCCCCCCGCATTGAGGAACAGGACTCCATCGTAGCCGATTGCACAGCTGTTGAAGGAAGATGACGCGAGGGAGCCGTCTACCGCTAGATTACTGATTGTCACTCCCGTTATCGAGGTAGCTCCGCCTTCGACAAGGATGATGTTACTTTCAAGCGAGCAGACGCCCACCGTGAATGTGTCGCCGCTCCCGGCAGGTCCAGGCGAGAAAGCTGCCGTGCTTATCGTCGTTGCAGTATTCGCCGTAATCGCCTGGGAATGACCAGCAGCGGTGCCGCTCGTGTAAGTCAGCGTGTCACCGACCAAGGCATTCGCAATCAGCGTCAAGGCGCTATCGGTAAGCGTCGTCGATGTGGTTCCCGCAGTCGTGGTGCCTACAAGACTCCCGGTAGGACACGAAGCAAAAGTGCAGAATCCAGCAGAGCAAGTGGCAGGGTCCACTGAGTTTGGAACGACGGACGTCGGCTGAATCAGGGGCTGCGCATCGTTGTGAGTCGACACTCCAACTAGCTGAATGTTGCTGGATGTGATGAGGAGCTGTTCAGGGTAGGTTCCTTGATCTACGCATATCGTATAGGGTCTGGTTGGAGGTGGCGTTTCCGCTGTGTTTATCGCTGACTGGATTGCGTTATTGTGCGCATTTTCGCCAGTTACGGTGACGTCACAATGAGGATTACTCGGTTGATAGTTATCATTCGGATTCACTCCTGTCGCCGTCAACGAGGCATACGCCACCGTAGACAATCCAAGGAGTACTGGAATCAACAAAGCTACCGCCACCGCCGCTTTCCTGCTAGTCATGACAGCCCGATTGACAACCCTGCGCCAGTTAAGCTTGATTAGCTTGTGCACGATGTTCATGCGCAGGGATTAATGTAAGTGCTCTGGAAGCTTTGAATCATAGCTACCAGTTTCGTGGTAGACAGGGTCTGCGCCGGGCATCGATATTGATTTTTTGACCGCCGACTCTCGGATAGCTAGACCTCTCGGGGCACTGTGTTGTGGTAGGGCCTTTCGCAACTGCATCCGCTAGAGAAGTTAAGTAGACACCACAGGCAACTCCGCATCCGCAAGGCTTGTCGAACCTCCTCTACGCGCTCATCGTCGGCCTCGTCCAGGGAGTCTCGGAGTGGCTCCCAATCAGCAGCAAGACTCAGGTCCTCTTTGTTTCGACGATACTCTTCGGGCTTCCTCTCAACGTGGGCTTGGCCTTCGGGCTCTTCATGGAGGTCGGCTCCCTCCTCTCGGCGACCTTCTACTTCAGGAGGGAGATCGTATCGTTGCTGCACGACAGGAAGCTCCTGGTCTACCTCCTCGTGGTAACGATAGTCACCGGGGTGGAAGGCGTCCCGTTATACCTCATTGCAGAGAAGTTGCTGACTGGGGCTTACAACCTCGGGCTTCCTATGATTCTTCTGGGTTGCTTCCTCATCGGGGATGGCATTTACATCAGGTACTCGAGGAGGGCTCCTCGCACCGGGACCCTTAACGAGCTCGGGATGAAGCATTACATCGTCATAGGCGCAGCCCAAGGGTTCGCGGCTCTGCCCGGCGTGAGCAGGTCAGGAATGACGGTGTCCACTATGCTGTTTATGGGCGTCAACCCGAAGGACGCTTTCAGACTATCTTATCTCGCGTACATCCCCGCCTCGCTTGGTGGCTTCCTGACGACCATTGTCTTCTCAAAGGCCGAGCTCTCCATTGCCCTCTCTAACTTCGATGCCACCGGACTCACTCTCGCCATCGTCACCGCCGCCTTGGTGGGCATTGTTGCCATCTCCGCCCTGCTAAGGTTCGCGAAGAGAAATGATGTCTACAAAGTCACTCTCTTCCTTGGCGCGCTGGCCTTCGCAATCGGCGTTCTTGCCGCAGTCGGATCCATCTAGGGGCCTAAAGCGGCCGGAGCGGCGGGCGTCTCCAGCCTCAGATGACATGAGAGCAGATATGTCTTACTTGTAAGAAATGATATTAGATGCGAGATTTGTATGTTTAGATGCCTTCCTTCCCTAGATTTGTATCATGGCCTGGAACGCGCTGCAAGGGCGCCTCTTGCTTGGCAGGCACATGCGACGAATGCCGCGCACCTCCGTAGCCAACAGCGGGTTGACCTGCGCGACGAACCACTCGCCACCATCTACAGGTCGCAACAGAAGGAAATAGAACCCAAACCTTCTTGGGCGCTTGCATGCCTTGAAAGTCCGAAAGTTGAACTCCTCACCCTCAAGGTTCTTTAAATCCCCCAAAACAATAGGGGTTCGCGATGATTAAGGTAGGGGTAAACGGCTACGGAACAATCGGCGGAAGGGTCGCCGACGCTGTTACCAAGCAGAAGGACATGGAGCTCGTCGGAGTAACGAAGTTCACTCCTGACTACAGGGCGAAGCTCGCGATAGACAGGGGCATTCAGATCTACCACTTGGACGCCGACGGAGCGGCCAAGTTCCAAAAAGCAAAGATCCCAACCCAGGGCAGCCTCCAGGACCTTATGAAGAAGGTCGACATCATGATCGAGGCCACGGGAGAGGAGGTAGCCTCCGGCAACAAGGAGATGTACGAGAAGGCGGGGGTCAGGGCCATTTTCGAGGGGGGCGAGGAGCACGAGCTCACGGGCTTCTCCTTCAACGCGAATTGCAATTACGGCGGCGCCAAGGGGAGGAGGTTCGTCAGGGTGGTAAGCTGCAACACCACAGGGCTGTGCAGGACCCTGCACGCCCTCAAGACGAACTTCGGCGTGAAGAAGGCTAGGGCGGTGCTCGCGAGGAGGGCAGCCGACCCACAGGAGACCAGCAAGGGGCCTATCGACGCGGTGGTTCCAGACCCGGTCACGCTCCCGTCCCACCACGGCCCCGACGTCATGACCGTGCTTCCGGACATCAACATCACGACGATGGCCATCAAGATACCCACCACCCACATGCACCTGCACTCGCTCATAGTCACGCTAGGGAAGAAGACCGCGGCTGAGGATGTGGTCGCCGCCTTCCAAAGGGAGCAGCGGATAATGGTGATCGAGGGCAAGATGGGCTTCAAGTCGACCTCCCACGTCATCGATTGGGCAAGGTGGAAGGGCAGGCCGAGGAACGACGTCTACGAGGCGGCCATCTGGAAGGAGTCGGTCACCGTCGTGGACGACAACGAGCTCTACTTCTTCTTGGGAGTGCAGCAGGAGTCGATCGTCGTCCCGGAGAACGTCGACGCGATAAGGGGGATGATGGGGACTGCCACCCAAGCAGAGTCCATGAAACTGACCAACAGCTCCCTCGGAATCGCCGAGCCGATAAGATAGAGCACGGTAAGGCCGGGACGCCCTATTCCTTCTCGACTTCGGCGCTTCTCAGGACGTAGCGCGGCACCTTGAAGTCCTTGATCAGGGAACGGACCTTCTTCTTCGCAAAATCGCTCGGCTTCTTCCCATGGATCACCATGGCCATCAGCTCCGCTACCTGGTCCATCTCTCCAGGACCCATGCCCATTCGGGTGAGCTCGGCCGTGCCCACCCTCCCGCCGTTGTCGATGATTATGTTGGCCTCCTCCAGCCTCTTCGCGTAGAGTTCGCCCCTCGACTTGTCGCATTCCAGGAGCAGCTGGTGCGACTTTGAGTATCCGTGCGCCGACCCCCTGACCGCGATTCCCCTTTCAGCGAGCCCCCTTCCGAGCGCCTGCGAGTTCTTGACGATCGCTTGGGCGTATGCCTTGCCGAACTGCATCATCTCCAGGAGGCTCATCGCGAGCGCCGCTACCCTGTTCCAGTGCACGTTGTCGATGATGCCCGGATGTATCTGGGAGCTGACCCGCTTGAAGACCTCCTCGTTGTTTCCCAGGATGAGGCCTCCCTGCGGCCCGGGAAGGCTCTTGTGGGTAGAGCCGAGCAGCAGCGAGCAGCCCTCCCGTAGCGGGTCTTGGAACTCGCCTCCCGCCAGGAGGCCCATGACGTGCGAGCCGTCGTAGACGCACACGGTGTCGGCGTCGACCATCCCCGACACCTCGCGCACGGGCTGCGGGAAAGGTATGAAGCTCGACCCGAACACGACCAACTTCGGCATCTCCAGCTCGAACAGCCGCTTGGTCGCCTTGGCGTCTATGTTCACAGCCTGATCGTCGAACACGAAGTAGAGGTTCTTGAGCCCGAGCAGCTTTCCGAGGCCCAGGTGGGAGATGCCGGGATAGCCCCCATTGTCGATGCCGACCGAGACTATCGTGTCGCCCCTGCTGACCAGGGTCAGGAGCAGCGCCAAGTCCGCCGCGTGCCCTGATGTGGGCCTGACGTCTGCGAACTTCGCGTTGTAGACCTTCCTCGCGACCTCCTCTGCCAAGGCCTGCACCTCGTCCATGAACCTCGCGCCTCTGTAGAACCTGTCCGGAGCGGTGTACCGGTTCCCAAAGTCCGTGACGAGCATCCCCCTGATCTGCGGGCTGCTGAAGTTCTCCGAGGCGATCATGTTGAGGCATTCGCCTACCCTCCAGCTTTCGTGTTGCTTTACCGCGTTCTCGAGTCTGCTGAGGTATTGATACGTCGATGTTGATGACATTTTTGTTATCTCCAGGTTGCCTTTCGGTTGCGCTCACGCCTCCATTTGGTGGTGTATTTAATCAATGAGGCAATCACGGGTCGCTTGCGCGAGGTGTCCGCTCCCTTCTGTCTCCGCTTGACAGTCTAGCAGGATATCGACAGCGAGATGCCCGCAGGCGTGATTATCTCCGTGCCGTTGGTGGGGGCCGGCGCTCCCACGAGGGTTATCGTATGTCCCGACGCCGAAAGGTGGTAGTACTCTGTCGAGGCTCCCACGCCGATCGTCGCTGGGATGTTCTGCGGAGAGATCGTCAGGCACGAGGACGTGAACGTGCCGGTCGGTAGGCTTGACCCCTCGTTGCAGCTGATGTAATATGCCGCGTCCAAGTAGTGCAGCAGCCCGGTCGTCGTGACCGTCACCGTGCTGTCTTGGTGGGAAATCTGCAGGCAGGCATAGTGAGTCGGGCCGCTGGACGTCTCGATTACCGCGACTCCCGTGCCGACCACCGCAATCGCCAGCAGCACGATTACCAACAAGGGCAAGATCGCCGGTCTCTTTCGCGCGGCCGCCGCTGGTGGGGAAGTTGTCGACGTTGCTGACAGGATCATGGTATGGCGCCTATCCTTCCGCATGGCTCCTGATGAGCCGTATAAAACTGTCGTCACCGAAGCCAACGCGAAAGCTCTGCGCGTCCGCAGGACGGGAAACCTCCTGTCGTGTTCGGGCGGTCGGAATTGGAAAAAGCATTTTATTCACCGTTAGGGGTCCAGACAACGGCCTTGTCGCAGCCCGCCCCATCGACGCCGCCCGCAAGGGAACCGCTTCCGCCTGGACAGGTGTGGGGCAGGAAGTTCGTCATCTACGCTGCGATGGGAGTCCAGCACGTCGACCCCGCAAAGTGGAGGCTGGAGGTCAACGGGCTTGTGAAGACGCCGCTCATCTTCGGTTACGACGAGTTCATGACGCCTGCCGATGAAGAGCTACTCAAAGTCCTTCCATTGTCTGCTCCCGGAAAGCATGGTGTTCGCGAATCCGCTGCCGACCTCCATCAGCAATGTGAGAGAGGGAGCAGAAATCGTGGGGAGCGACGGATACACTCATCGGGTTGCGAGGATTATCCACAAGAATCATGACGGCAAAGTGATCGGAATCAAAGCGTCCTATCTGCCTCCTGAGCGGATGACACCAGACCATCCTGTCTGGGTTGTTCCTGGGCCATCCAGGGTATGGGAAGAGCAAGAGTAAGCGCAGAAAGCTGACTTTTGGCCCTGGTTGGAAGGCCAGATGGACGAGGGCCGATGAGCTGAAGGTTGGAGACTACGTCTTCTTCCCAAAGTACAGATATGTTTCCCCAAATCGGAAAGTGGAATTTGCTCGATCCGCCTTCCCGATTGATGAAAATCTGGCTCAGTTAACAGGCTGGTACACTGCTGAAGGATCTGGGGCGGACAGTGACGGACGAGGGATTGCGTTCTCCCTGAATAGCAGAGAGACCTCGTACGGGAAGCAAATAGAGAGATTGCTGGAGGGGATGTTCGACGCACGAGTCGGAAACTACACGAACGACCGGGGGACTTTGCTCAAACTTGTTACAACTAGCACCAAGGGCGCCCGCTTGCACCACATGTTGAGAGAATGGTGCGGCAGCGGAGCGCTTTCAAAGCGCATTCCTGGCTTCATCATGGACGCCGAGTCTTCTGTGTTGAAGGCTTTTCTCGTCGCTTACTTCCAGGGTGACGGGTATTCGAAAGAGGCAATCCAGGAAAGGCGGCAAGACCTGATTGACTTTACGACGTCGTCGAGAACTCTGGCCTACCAGCTCCTTTTGGCGCTTTCTAAGCTCGAGATACCGGGGGAGATGGTTAACCATTCTGGGTCGGTCAGGATGGGCTATAGCGTCAGGGTCAGAGGCGAGAGAATCAAGAGGCTCCTTCCAGACTTTAGGACGTTCGAGAGGATAGATAGGTTTCACTACAAAGAAACCGAAGATGGATTCTACTATCCGATACGGAAGATTTGGACTGAGAATTATATCTGGAGAGGTATATGACTTCCAAGCGCCGCCAACGTTCACGATGCTTTCACCTTTCGCAACTCAGGACTGCGTCACCTCGTGGTCGATCGAGAAGCCGCTCTGGGAGGGCGTACCGATAAAGTACCTGGCCGACGCGGCAGAGGTGAAGCCCGAGGCGAAGTGGGTCATGTTCCACTGCTACGACGGGTACACGGCCCCCATCCCGGTCGAGGACGCGCTGCATGGAGGACTCGATAGTCGCGCTGAAGATGAACGGGAGGCCGCTCTCGGCCGAGCAGGGCTTCCCCGCAAGGCCGTTCATGCCCCACCTCTACGGGTGGAAGAGCGCGAAGTGGCTGGGCAAGATCGAGTTCATCCCCGAGTACGCCGACGGGTACTGGGAGGGCTACGGGTACCACGAGCGCGGCGACGTCAACGAGGAGGAGCGCTTCAAGGGAGCCCAGGGACAGGGAGGGAAGCACTACGCCCGCAAGGCGTTCGGCACCGCGTAGCCTCGCCGCTCGTCAAGTCCCCGGAACCTGCCGATCAGGCCTCTCCGCTGTCGACCTTCTGGACGCTTCGGAAGAAGCCCAGGCGCCTCGCCGCGTACTGGGTCACGAGGAGGTTGAGGATGAGCAACACGCCCGGTGAGCGTCTTGTGGACGAGGGCGCCCCAAGACCAATATCCCAAGCAGAAAGATCGGCGGGTACTCCACGAAGAACAGGCCCACGTAGAGCGAGAGCGCCACCAGCACCTGAGACTTGAAACCCAACCTGGTCGTGGACATCGTTGCCTCTCCCGCTACCTCCACCCTCGGAACCCTGATATGTGAACCAAAGCCCCGCCGTCGCGACAGCGATGGCCAAGCCCTTCTCGTTCGAGGTCAAGGAGACCGACCTGATGGGAAGGGTCGGCGTGATGACGGTGGGCAAAAAGAGCTTCGAGACCCCCTGCCTGACGCCCGTGATTCACCCCGTCTGGCGCGACATCCCGCTCTCCCAGTTCAAGGCGATGGGGTTCGACATCGTGATGACGAACTCCTACATCCTCTACAAGCGGCAGCGCGCCGAGGCGCTCGAGAAGGGCCTTCACGAGCTGATAGGGTTCGACGGCGTCCTGATGACCGACTCCGGAGGCTACCAGGTGCTCGAGTACGGCGACACCGAGTTCACCCCAGAGGAGATCGCTGATTTCCAGTCGAAGATAGGCTCCGACCTGGCGGTGACCCTCGACAGGCCCACGGGCTACTCCAACTCGAGGGCCTACGCGAGGGAGACGATGGAGGCGAGCCTCCAGGCGGCCAAGGCGACCATCGACAAGTTCGGGGAGTCCGACACCATCTGGGTCGGGCCGGTCCAGGGGGGCATCTTCGGCGACCTGGTGAGGGCGTCCGCGCGGGGCCTGGTGAAGGCCGGCTTCCAGGTCCTCGCGCTCGGCAGCCCCGTCGAGCTGATGGAGGGCTACCTCTTCTCGCCTCTGGTGGAGATGATAGTCAACGCCCGGAAGAGCATGCCGTACTCCATGCCGCTCCACCTCTTCGGGGCCGGGCACCCGCTCACCCTCCCGCTCTCCGTCGCGCTGGGCTGCGACACCTTCGACTCTGCGAGCTACATGCTCTACGCGAAGAAGGAGCGATACATGACCGAGAGGGGCACGCTGCAGCTCGAGAGGATGACCTATCTGCCGTGCAGCTGCCCGGTGTGCAACGGCACGACAGTCAACGACCTCAGGGCCACTCCCAGGGAGGACCGCGTCAGGAAGATGGCCCTGCACAACCTCCACGTGCTGCGGGCCGACGTCCTGCAGGTGCAAGGAGGCCATCTACGAGGGACGGCTTTGGGACCTTGTGGAGGAGCGGGCGATGGCGCACACCAGCTCGGCCGCGGCGTTCAGGGCGCTCATACGCGACCACTCGGAGTGGCTGGTCAAGCCCACCCGGCTGCTGAAGCTGAGGGGGCTGATGGTCAGGAGCGAGGAGGACACTGCGCGGCCGGAGCTCGCTCTCGCTAGGGCGCATCTCGAGAAGCTGATGACGAGAGAGGCCCGGGAACGCGCGGGTGACCGCGGTCCTCGTCCCAAGTTCGGCCGCCCCTCCACTGACCAAGAGCTCCGGGAAGATGCGGCGCATCAGAGACCTCGACAAGGCCGACATCTACAGGATCAACCCGCAGCTGGGGCCGTATCCGGCTGAGCTGGAGTTCGTCTTCCCGTTCGCGCAGACGATCTCGGACAGGGAGGCGCCCGAGGCTTCGGTGAAGGCCTGCGTCAAGAGGCTCAAAGGGATGGGATACGCGAAGGTGGTCGTCGCAGGCTCGGCGAAGGGCTCTGCCCGCAGGGACCCGCAGCGCAAAGTAGACGCGTCGGCTTCCTGCCCTAGGAGTAGATCGCGCCGGAAGGCCCGCCCTTGTCCTTCTCCTTCTGGGCGAGCCCCACCAGCTCCCGCTCGAGCTCCTCAGCGCCTTTGATGAGCGGCTCGGTGTTCACCTGTAGCGCGTACCTCCTTGCGACGAACTCGACCGCGGCCGCGGCGGCCCGCGGGTCTATCCGCTCCGTGTTCGAGTACGAGAGGATCGCGGCCGCTGGGTATCCGCGCATCTGGAACGCGTTGAGCATCACCGCGACCGGCCCCACTATCATCCTGCCCTCTTCGAGTATGGGCTCCGCCTCGAGGCCGCGGCCGTGCTCCCCGGTCTTCATCGCGTCGGTCAGGACGAGCCGGTACTTCGAGTCGTCCGATCGGAGCGACTCGTCGAGGCCTCCGATCAGCGTGACCTCCTGGATGCCGGAGCCCATTATCCACTGGCTCAGCTCCCTGAAGAACCTGGTCTCGTTCTCCCGCAACGGCGGCACCTCGGCCTTCAGGAAGAGGAGGTCCCCGACGCCGTAGAGCTCGTAGGGCGTGGAGATCTCGTTCTTCACGGTCGAAGAGACGGCGGGAGCGAACTCGGAGTCGATGTAGCAGACCCTCCTGGCCTTTAGCTCCTGGATGAGGAACTTCACGGTCCAGTAGCCCGTCGCCCCTATCCCGTGGAAGCCCGCGATCAAGGCCCTGGCCTCCAGCCTGCCGCGCCCGATGACCTCAGGCAAGATGCGAATCGAGGAGGAGGACGATGGCTGAGGAGGAGACGACATCCCGATTCGTCCGCCTCATCTGGGTGCAGTCCTTAAAGTTTGGCTCGCGTGCGATGTCCATGAGGCCGAACTCGCGCTCGTCCCGTAACCGAGGAGACCCTCCTAGGTTTTCTGGAAAGTGGCAAATCCGCTAATATGGGAGTCAGATTCTCAGATCAGCGGATATGAAGAAGATCACGGTGGCGCTCGAAGACGCGGTCTACGTCCGTTTGATCGACTATGTGGTGGCGAAGAGCAAGCGGAAGGGAGGCCGCCTCAGTGTCAGCGGGTCGGCGAGCGAGCTGATCACCGGTGCGCTGGCAAACCCCCAGAGCGAAGAGGAGCTGGAAGTGCGTTGAGCAGCACAGGCAGAGGCCAGTACAGCGTACTGCAGAAAGCCAAGGTCACGTGCAATACCTGCCACGTGTCGGAGTCATTCTACTCTGACCTGAGCGTAGAGGGGTTCAAGCAGAGACACAGCGGCCACGACATCGTCGGCGGAGCCAGACAGCGCATCTCATCCGCGCCGCACGAAGTGGAGTCCGCTCCGAAGGAGGAAAGGCCTCCGGAGAAGGAGACTGCCACCAAGCTCGCGAAGGTGGTCGTCGACCTGGTCGTGGAGCCCGCCGCCGACAACACCGTGTTGCGGGTCCGCGGGTACGATGCCGAGATGAAGGAGGTCTTCGTGTCCACATCGTCTATCGAGCAAGCTGCGAATGTGAGAGAGATGCTTGAGGGAGAGGAGCACGTGGATAACCCTTCCGGCGGCTTGAGATACATCTGGCAGCCTGAGGCAATCGAGTATGAGGGCGTAACCAGGGAAATCCTGACAGCGCCGGCCCAGACTCTGGACGGGGCGGAGGCCGCAGAACCCCAGCCGGAGATGCTCGAGGGTCATCAAGGTTCTGACCGATTCCCTGTCGTGAAGACCGACGAGGTCATTCCTGCCGAACCCGAGAGTGTAGAGGCCGTTCGGGTCGATGACGAGCCACTTTCCGCCTCCCCTCCTGCTCCGCCGGCCCCGCTCGACCTCGTCGAGGACGCCGCACCGCGCGCGCCCCCTCGATCATCTCAGGAAAGCCCGCCCGAGGCCGAACTGGTCGAGGTGTCGGCCCCGGCGCAGCCGCCGGCGCCCAAGGCTGAGCAGAAAGACGCACTCGAGACGACCTTGGAGGAGCCCACGACGAGCCTCGAGGACGAGAGGGAGGACGGCTATCTTCTCGTGTCGCAGTCCTGGTACATCCAAGGAGGGACGGGGAACAGAAGGGAGGCGGTCCGCATCTCGAAGGTGCTCAAGGCGTTCCGGTGGAAGGTAGAGCCGGTGTACACCATCGGAGTGATCCTCGACGACATCCTCAGCATCGAGACGAGCAAGAACCAGATAAGCAGGACGCTGATAAAGCGGATTGAGGAGACGGGCTACAGGCTCAGCGCAGTCACAACTGAGCAGGGCAAGCCGGTTGCCTGGTTCAAGAAGGCTATGCCTGCGTCGCCCTCGTCGGCCGCACCCTCGAGGCAGGGGACGCAGGCCGACGCGCCGGACACGCCGGTCGAGGAAGAGGTAGGCGAAAACGAGCCTGGGGCTTCCGCCTTCGATGACCTGGCTGCTGAACTCGACATTGACGTGGCCAGCTGATTCGGCATACGGGCCGCAATCGCTGGAGAGGATCGGGACAAGGCCGACAGTGACCGAAGGACTAAAAGCGGTTGAACCCGCTGGCCAAGCGGCAAGTCAGATGTCGTATAGCGTTGGGCAGAGCTGGGCCGCGCTGAAGAAGGCATGGAGGGCCTACAAGATCGCGAAGGCGCAAGGCGACACGCCGAACATGTTGAAATATGCGGAGAGGATAAGGACCCTTCAGGGCCAGCTGGGACTCCCGCAGGCCCACTTTCCCGATATCGGACTAAACTAGGATTCCTGGACTTTCTTGCGGTCGGAGCTCGAGACGGCTCAAGCGGCCTTCCCGCCCGCATAGTACCTGTTCAGGAACTTGTCCTCCGAGATTTGGTACCTATACTTGCCCACGACCACCTCGCCTTCCTTCCTCAGCCGGTCGACGAAATCCCTCGCCGACTGCAGCTCGTCTATCAGCACCCCCTCTCTGTCCCTGAGGAAAGCCCACTCTCCCTCCTTCTTCTTGAAGCTCTTCCAGGGCAGCGAGTCCAGCGTGCCCTCGAGCGGGTCCTTCGTCCTGACCGGCGATGTAGTCCGGGCCGCCAGCTGAGGAGTCCGGTCGAGCTTGACCGGGGCCTTGACCTCGACGACCTCTCGCTTCGGGGTCGATGGCGCTGGCGCGCTTGCCTCCCTCGCCTCCGTGAGCTCTCGCCGTCGCTTTTGAAGGTCTGCGATCAGCTTGTCTATCTCCTCGACCTTTGCAGCAGCCCTTTCCTCCTCGGAGAGAGTCATCAGACGACCACTGCCCTGTTGTGAGGGGCTGGACCAATCAAGCGCGGACTTTCGGCGTTCAGCAATCGGCTCTTAAGAGTATGGCGCCTCTCGATGATTCAGGCGCAAAAAGTCCCGGCAACTTCGCATGACCGCACGTCCCGCCATCCAAACCCTTAAAGAGGGAGCAACGGGCCGGAAAACTCAGACGGATTTCACGCATGCAAGTAAAGGTCTTAGGAGCCGCCAGACAAGTGGGGCGCTCGGCATTTCTGGTATCGCACGGAAACTCGAACATCGTGCTCGACTATGGGGCCCTCACCACGAGGGAGCCGGGGTTCCCCATGCACGTCCAGCCTAAGACGGTGGACGGGCTGATACTGAGCCACGCCCACCTCGACCACTCTGGCTCGACTCCCGTCATGTTCCTCGGAGACAACGTGAAGCTTCACTGCACTCCCGTGACGGCCGAGCTCTCGAACATGTTGATAGAGGACTTCATCAAGATTTCAGGGCCATACCTTCCCTTCGAGTTCATCGACCTCATGGCGATGAACAGGCACACCGTCAACCATCCCTACAAGGAGTCGTTCCAGGTCAAGGATTTCACCGTCACATTCTACGACGCGGGGCACATACCCGGGTCTTGCGTGATCGCGGTGGAGGCCGGGAACAAGCGCCTGCTCTACACGGGCGACATCAACGGGTCCGAGACCGAGCTGCTCAACCCATCCTCGAGGGAGTTGGGAGAGGCGAACATGGTGATAACCGAGAGCACCTATGCCACGGCCGACCATCCGGCGAGGGTCCAAGTGGAGAGGGACTTCGTAGACTTCGCCAACACGGTGGTCGAGAGGGGCGGCGTGCTTCTCGCCCCTGCGTTCTCCGTGGGGAGGGCGCAGGAGCTGGCTATGACCCTGCACAAGCACGGGTTCAAGCACCCTATCGGAATGGACGGGATGGCTCTAAAGGTGAACGAGGTCCTCATCCGCAACCAAGAGTACCTGCGCGACCCCGCCGACTTCAGAAAGACGATGGAGCATCTCGAGCGCATCACGGGCTGGAACCAGAGGCGAGGGTTCATCAAGAGGCCAGGCGTGATCATTGCGCCGGCAGGCATGCTGGTCGGAGGAACGTCCATCTTCTACAACGAGCGGCTTGCCATGGGCGAGAAGAACGGGGTCGCGATAGTCAGCTTCCAGGTGCCAGGGACGCCGGGCAGGACGTTGATCGACAAGGGTTTGACGCTCATAGCCGGAAAGCCGGTCAAGGTCAGGGCAGAGGTCCGGCGCTTCGACTTCTCTTCGCACAGCGGCAAGGCCGAGCTCCACGGCGACCTGAGGGCCATCAAGGGCTCTCCGAAGTTCATGACCGTCCACGGCGAGGAGGAAAGCTGTCTCCAGCTCGCGCAGGACCTTCAAACGGAGCTTGGGGTCGAGGCACTCGCCCCCCGCGTCGGAGAAGTCTACGACGTGTGACGGGTGAGCCTACTTGTCTGGTGGGGGACTTGATAGCGGTGAGCCCGGAACCGCGCCTCAGCCGCCAAAAAGCGTAGAAGCCGAGCCGCCTGCGACCGCCTTCGGGACGCTGAAGACGCTAGCCTTCGTCGTCTTGATTCAGGTCTTCGCGCTCTTCATCACGCACGTAAACGCTCCGCTCACCGAGGCGACCGGGCCCACGTACCAGCCTGCAGGACAGTCCTCGGGCGGCTCGATCATCAACGTCCTGATCCTTGTCATATTCGTCTTTGCCACCACATTGACCGCGGTGTGGCTCGCGCGCAAGCGCAGGGTGAAAATCTTCACGGCGATGGTCTCCATAGGCACGGGTATCGCGCTTTTCCTCCTCACCTTTCTCGCCTCCATTTCCTTGACCACGGGCCTGAACGCGTTCACCTCGCTCTACCTCTCACTTGGGTTCGGCACGGCGACGGTCGTCGTCCTCGCGCTGGTCGTGCTCCGCCGCGCCCCATCATGGTTCGCGCTGGTCCTGACCGGACTCCTCTCCGCCGAGGTCGGGAGCTACTTCGCGTCAGCCATCCCCATCCTGACCGCCCTTCTGCTCCCGCTTGCCTTTTCGCTCTACGACATCTACACGGTCTTCAGAGGGCCCTTGAAGACCCTGATCATGACCGTGCCCGACGAGTCCATGACCACGA
This sequence comes from uncultured Nitrososphaerota archaeon, assembly GCA_963820505.1. GTDB lineage: Archaea > Thermoproteota > Nitrososphaeria > Nitrososphaerales > Gagatemarchaeaceae > Gagatemarchaeum. The sequence goes on from CAWFZY010000005.1 coordinate 650,979, forward strand.
TGTCCTCCAAGATAGGAGACTTCTCGATCGGTACCGGCGACACTGTGTTCTATGCCATGGTGCCTGCTCTTGGATACTACGAGTTCGGATCTCGGCTCTGCGTTTCTCGCGATCTTGGCGGTCGACGCCGGGGTGCGTCATCACGCTGTATCTTCTGAGCAAGGCCAAGCTTCTGCCCGGGCTTCCCATCCCCATGTTCATGGGGATCGCGGTGCTCGTGGCTTTCTACGTGCACTAGAAGTCGATTATCGGCGTCTTGAGGCCCTTGGTCATCGCGGCCGCCTCGTCGGCGGTCGTGACGAAGGTGTATAGCGCCTTGGGGGTCCTCAGCTTCAGCTTGACGCTGTCGCCCTTCCCCTTCACTACCCTTATCTCCGTCGCCGTCTCGATCAAGTTCTCTGCCTCGTCCTTCGACCGGATTTGGAGCGGCATTCTTTGACTTCCATTCCAGCCCCAAACGGAGAGATATATTATTCCTCGCTTTTTCGAGTCCAAGTGCGATGAAGACGAGACGGGCAGCCCCCCGGACAGCGGCCGCCACCCGCACAGCTGTCTCGAAGGTCAAGCAGGCAGGGCGAGCCGCCCATCGCCGCGGGCCATCAGCGCTGATCCTCGCTGCCGGCGCCTCGTCGACGCTTCCTCGGGACGAAGCAGCTCGCAGTGATCGGAGGGAAGACGCTGGTCGAGAGGGCCCTCGACGTCGTCCCCGAAGCCGAAGTCAGGGAGACCATCGTCGTTCTTGGCCATGAAGCAGATGCAGTGGCGGCTGCCGTCCGCGCATGGAAGGGCGTCAGGGTGGTCGTGAACGCCGACTATCGGGCGGGCATGAGCACTTCGATCAGGGCCGGCGTCCTCTCCCTGGCTAGGGACACTGAGGGGGTGTTGGTTCTCCTTGCGGACCAGCCCTTCGTCACGCGCTCCTTGCTGGTCCGGATGCTGAAGGCCTTCGAGGGCGAGCGCACCAAGGACAAGATAGTGGCGGCTGCTTACGGAGACGTGGTGACCCCGCCAGCGATCTTCCCGAGGACGTACTTCCGCGAGCTCTCGGAACTCGGCGGGGATCGAGGTGCCAGGTCAGTCATCCAGCGGCATGTTGGCTCGCTTCTCTTGGTAAGGGTCCGCGCGAGACATATCTTGGCGGACGTGGACACGCGCGAAGAGTTTGAGGCCGCACGACGGCTACTCGAGCCTTGAGAACCCCGGAAGCAGGCGAGCCTGGATGCGCTCGCCTCTCGTCAGGCAAGGGTTCTTGCCCGAGACCAGCGTGTAGGCGTTCTTGGAGACGAGGAAGCTGACCTTCTCCGTCTCGGCGCCCGACGGGATCGCCAGGAGCCCGTCCGGACTCGTCGGATCCCTGGTCAACCGCAGGTAGACCACCTGGTCGAAGTCCTTGAACTTGCCCGTCGCGTCCCAGTCTTCCCCGACCGTCGCCGTAACCGACGGGGGCTGCTCCCAGCCCATTCCCAGGTGGTAGCGGATGAGCGGGTACCCCAGGACGATGAACGCGTTCAAGGCGCCCTGGATCGGGCCGGGGAGGATGACGACGGGTTTCCCGCCGACCACCGCGAAGCCCATCACTCTTCCCCTGTTGACCTTGATCCCATGCACGAGGGCGGTGGTCGACTTGCCGAAGCCGCGTATCGTCGACTCGACGAGGTCTGGCTCTCCCACTGACGAACCGGCCAGGGTGAACACGATCTCGTTGCGCTTCAAGGCGCCCTTCAATGCCAGCGACAACGCGCGCTTCTCGTCTGGCGCGATCGGGAGGGTCACGGGGTCTCCCCCCGCCTCTTCGACGAGGCGTGCGAGCAAGAGGCTGTTGGACTCGACCACCTTGCCGCTCTGTCCGCCTCTGATGTCCCTGGTCAGCTCACTCCCGGTAGGCAGGATGGCGACCCTCGGCCTCTTGAACGCGACGACCTTCTCGAGGTGCAACGAGGCCAGGAGCACCAGGTCCTGCCCCATCAACGTCCTGCCGGCCCGGAGGACGTGCTCGCCCTTCCTCACGTCGGCGCCCGCGCGATAGACGTGCTCTCCTTTCTCCACCCGCCTTCCGATCTGTATCTGAGCCCTCTCCAGGGAAACGTCTTCAGCCGGGACGACGGCGTCCGCTCCGACCGGGAGGTACCCGCCAGTCAGGACCCTCATGGCCCGCCCGTGTCCCAACCTCGCCTTAGGGAACACTCCAACCCTGCTCGTCTCGCCCACTAACGTCAGAGTGGCAGGGGAGTCGGGAGTCGCCTCTCGCGCGTCGTCCGCGACGACCGCAAAGCCGTCGAAGTGCGAGACGTCTCTCTTGGGCGAGTCCTCTCGCGCCACCACGTCCGCCGCCAGTGTCCTACCGTATGCGCCCCTCACATCGACGCTCTCGCGCCGCGACTTTGGGGCGAGCGCACGTGAGAGCGTGATCAGGGCATCTTCAAGAGAGGTATAATGGAACTCGTTCTGCAATTCGCGCCGGAATCACCCTGCCCCTCCCTAAATCCCTATGCAGACCAGAGCGCATCCCACAGGAGCGTTGGTCAGAAGTCGGTGAGCAGCAGGATGACTATCATGACGACGAGGATGACCGCCGTCCCGGTCAGCATCAATCTTAGGCGGTCGAGCCTCCTGATGGCATTTTCATTTTGGTCTTCCACGGGCTCTCTAGACTCCTTGATCCTAGATGAAGAACAGGATAAGCGTGATTATCGCTAGCGCAATCACGATGTTTCCCAGCTGCTCGACCCTGGCGAAGGCCTTTTGGTAGCGCTCTGACATTTCAGGGGACGACATGCCGCCCGACGTCCCGTAGCCTTGACGACTGACGGGAGCCTGATTCAGGCTGACGGGCTGCTGCCCCTGCGTTCCTCGCAGACTAGAGCCGCAGTACAGGCAGTAAGCCGCATCGGCTTGATTGTTCTCCTTCCCGCAGTATGGACAGACGACCATGGCAGGTGCCGCTTGGACCGATGCCGAGTTATTTTAGGCTTCGTGCCTCGTGGCCGCGCTGCCCAGCCTGACCGCGTCACTGACAGCTCCGCGCAACGACTTATTGGTCGCCGCTCAGCGCGACTCAGAGATGAGAACATGACAGGATTCACAACAGAGTCGCCCAGCAAGCGATATGTCATTCTTGCCGAGTCGGGCAAGTGCGAGAACCTTCTGCAGGCCCTGGAGACTCGGACTGCTAATGGCTATCGGGTCTTACAGTGCTGGGGCGTGGGAGTCGGACAGGGCTTCTTGGGCGGAGGAGTCAACGCCGCCATGACGTACGTCTTGATGGAGAAGACGGCCTAGTCCCAATCCGTCTTCGCGAGGGCCTTCTCACGCTGAAGGCTCAGTCGGCTTTCGCTGGCGGGTGCGAGTCGTCTTGCTGGCGCTTTGCCTCGACGGGGCTCTCCTCTCGGCGCGCGACCCGGACCCGACGGGGACGCCTTCGACCCAGACACCGGTCCCGTCCGCTAGCCTCTCCCGCTTCCAGATGGGCACGTCGTGCTTTATCGCCTCGATCGCGTGCCTGCAGGCCTCGAACGCCTCGGCCCGATGCGGCGAGGAGACCGCGACGGCGACGCTCACTTCGCCGACCTCGAGGTCCCCCACTCTGTGCACTATCTTCACGCCTGTCGTCGCCGGCCACTTGCGCCTGACGTCCTCCTCAGCCTGAGCCAGCCTCTTCTCTGCCATGGGCCCGTAGGCCTCGTATTCGATCCTGTCCACGCTGCCCGCCTCGCTGTTGTGCCGCACGGTCCCCAAGAAGAGGACGACCGCTCCGGCGCCGTGGTCTCCTACCGACTTCAATATGCGCGCTGGGTCTATCTTGCCCCGCGTGAGCCTCGCCGCCCTCTTCGTCTCCAATCAACCACCAGCCACCGGCGGGAGGAAGGCGACCACGTCTCCGTCGGCGAGCGCGCGCTCCTCCCCAGCGATCTCTTCATTCACCGCGATGCGCATGACGGCGGACATCCTTTGGAGGTGATTGTGCGCCTCCATCGAACGCCTCAACACGGTCCTGACCGACGACGCGTTCGGGAGCGAAAGGACCTCCGCCCCGGTGCCAGCCGCCTCCCTGGCCTGGCCGAAGTAGAGCACCTTGACGCGTATTGGCACTTGCTCCTTCACCCGCCGATTGTGTACATGGGCCTGACGTGCCTGACCTCTACCTTGTTCTCCATCAAGCTGCCGACCCCCTCGAACTTCTGCCAGAAGGCCTTCCGTACGGCCCCCTCTATCTCCTCGTCAGTCGCGCCTCCCCGCAGCAGGTGCTTGAGGTCGTACTCGGCCACGCTGAACAGGCAGGGGACGAGGTTCCCGTTGGCCTTCAGGCGGATCCTGTCGCAGTCGCCGCAGAAGGGCTTCGACATCGAGGTGATCGTGCCGACCTCCCCTCCTGAGCCGTCCTTGAACTGGTAGTTGCTCGAGGTCGAGCCGGGCTCGCTCTGAATCGGTTTGAGCGGATACCTCTTCGAGATCGTCTCGACTATCTCTCTGCCGGGGACCACCATCCCCGTGTCCCAGAACTTGGTCCCGTCGAAGGGCATGTACTCGATGAACCTGACCGTCCGGTCGCCGTCGTGCGCCATCTTGGCGAACTCGAGGATCTCACCGTCGTTGCATCCGCGGGTCACGACGCAGTTGATCTTTACCGGGCTGAGCCCCACCCTCTCTGCCTCTTTTACCCCCTCCATCACCCGCCAGAACATGTCTTTCGTCCCCGTGATCTCGTCGTAGAGCTCTGGCCGGAGGCTGTGCAAACTCACAGTGACCCCCTTGAGCCCGTTCGCCTTCAAGGTAGCCGCCTTGTCCTCGAGCAGGGCGCCGTTGGTCGTCATCGCGACGCTCTTTATCCCGCGCACCTTCGAGAGCATCCCGACGAGGCTCTCGATGTCCTTCCTCACGAGCGGCTCGCCCCCGCTCACGCGCACCCTCTGCACGCCCATCGTCGCGAGTATCGCCGTTATCCGAGAGATCTCCTCGAAGGTGAGCACCTCCGAGTGCTCGAGCCAGACAGGCTTCTCAGGCATGCAAAAGTCGCAACGGAAGTTGCACCTGTCAGTTACCGAGACCCTGAGCTTGCCGGCGATGCGCCCGAAGGAGTCGGAGAGCTTCCCCGGCGGGACCTCGCTTTGAGCGTCCGGGATTTGCGAGTGAAAACCCAACCTTTTCAAGGCAAAAAATCGGCGGGGCGCTCTTAAGGATTTCATCGCGCTTTAGCTTGTAGCTTAATCCAATCTCACACGTTTGTCTAGCCTATTTGCTTGGGTCTCGTCTAAGGCGGCCTTCACGCCTCACTCGTCATGATACCGCTGGGAATGCGATCTTGGCACGACTACGACGAGGCTCTCATCGAGAGAGGGTGCGCGATACTGGACCTTGGCTCGCTCGTCTCGTGGAGAGAGGAGCTGGACGCGATGAACGCGGACAAGCTGGGCAGGCCGTTCGAGTTCCCAAACTCGTATATCTCCTTCCTCGCGTTCGTCAAGGTCGGGTTTGACATACCATACAGGACGCTGGAAGGGATCACGAGGGAGCTCGAAGAATACGTCAGGTTCGTGGAGGAGATGCACTACACCCACATGCGCAGGAGGATTCTCGCTTCCATGAAGGGGAAGAAGCCGTCAGAGATCGTTGGCAAGGACGCAGATGGCACCGAGCCGATGACGGTGATCGCCGACTCCACAGGGCTCTCGGTCTCGAACAAGGGGTCCTACATCGAGGACATGTGGAAGAAGGAGAAGAGGAAGTACGTGAAGCTCCACATACTCGCCGACAAGAAGACGGGGAAGATCAAGGGGTTCCGCATCACGAGCGAGAAGACGCGCGACAACGCGAAGTTCGTCCCCATGGTCAAGGAGGTCTCGAAGAAGAAGAGAGTGGCGAAGGTCTATGCTGATGCGGCGTACGACGCGAGGAAGAACTTCAACCTCCTGAAGGAGATAGGTGCCGAGCCGGCGATAAAGCTCAGGAAGAACGCGACATTCAAGCTGATGGGGTCGAGAGGGAGGAGGGACGAGGCCCTGCTCCTCGACGCCCTTGGATACGAGGGATGGAAGAGCGTGAAGGAATACGGGAAGAGGTGGCTCGTGGAGATAACGTTCTCAGCGTTCAAGCGTGTATTGGGAGAGACGCTGCGAGGGAGGAGGTTCCTCAGTCAGAAGGTCGAGGCGTCGTTGAAGGTGATGCTGTACAACAGGTTCCTCTCGATACGGCCTCCTTCGTAGATAGCTATACGGAAGCAGCCAATGCGGAAAGTAGAGACTCTCGTAAAGGAGAATTAAGCTACAGGCTATCCCTTCGGCAAATGTTTAATACTTATTCACTTTCTTTTCAGGGACATGGAATCTTCCCGGCAGGAGTCAGTGGCAAAGATAGCTGGCGAAGTCGTCGCCAGCGAGGAGCCGGGCAAGGCCCTAAAGTCATGGCGGGAGAAGCTCGGGATCCGGCAGATCAACCTCGCGAGGCAGCTCAAGCTCTCGCCCTCGGTCCTTAGCGACTACGAGAGCGGCAGAAGGCCTTCCCCGGGCGTGCTCTTCGTGAGGAAGTACGTCGAGGCGATGGTCACCCTTGACGAATCGCAGGGGAGGGTCGCGTCGAGGCTGCTCTCCAGGGAGGACAGCTCGGCGATACTGGCGATAAAGGAGTTCGTCGAGCCCATCAGCGCCGCCGACCTCCTCCACAGGGTGAAGGCCAAGGTGCTGGTAGGGGATCCGACCAAGCTCCACCTCTACGGCTACACGGTTGTCGACAGCATCAAGACGATCTACGCCCTATCCGGCTACGACTTTTACCGCATATTCGGCGCCACGACCGAGAGGGCCATCATATTCACCAAGGTGGGCATGGGGAGGAGCCCCCTCGTCGCCATCCGCGTCTCCCAGCTGAAGCCGCGGGTGGTCGTGGTGCACGGCCCGGAGCACCTAGACCCGCTCGCGGTAGACCTGGCGAAGAAGGAGGGCCTGGTCCTCGCGCTCTCCCACAGCGCCGACGAAGCAGACATCATCTCGTCCCTCTCCACGCTGGGCCGCGAGCGCGCCAAGCCCTGAGGCACTGCGCCCTCAGGGAACCTTTTTTTAGGTCGTAGCTAGCGCGCGTCGAAAAGCGGCTTATCGTGATTCAAGTCTCCCCACTCTCCTCCCTAGTCGACCTGGCGGTCGTCGTGGCCTTCGCGCTCATCGCGATATGGGCCAGCGCCATCGACAGGCGCGGGTTCCTTGCCAGCCTCGCGGTCGGCTACCCGATACTCCTAGGGGGCGGCGTGAGGTGGTTCGTGATCGTGGCCACATTCTTCGTCCTCGGGGTCGGCTTCACATGGTATCGCTACGAGTACAAGAAGAGCATCGGGAGCGCACAGGAGAAGGGGGGGACAAGGAACTGGCCGAACATCCTCGCGAACGGGGGAGTCGCCGCGCTGCTAGGCCTCGGAGAGTTCCTGGGAGGGGGCCTCGTCTTCTCGGTGCTCTACGTGGGAGCGGTCTCCGCCGCGGCCAGCGACACCGTCGCCACGGAGCTCGGGCTCTTGAACCGGTCCCCGCCCCGCCTGATCACCGACCTCCGAAGGGCCGTCTCCCCGGGAACGTCAGGCGGCGTGAGCCCGATGGGCATCGCCGGAACCCTCCTCGCCTCCGCCCTCATCGGCGTGGTCGCGGCGGCGCTGGGCGTGGCGAGCGGTCTTCAGGCGCCCTACGTCGTCGCGGTGTCGATCTCGGGAGGGATCATCGGCTCGCTCGCGGACAGCGTCGCGGGCGCGACCTTCCAGCGGAAGAGCTACTGCGTGGTCTGCGGGAAGCCCTCGGAGAACCTCTTGCACTGCGGGGAGCCCACCAGGTACTCTTCGGGGCTGAGGTTCGTCGACAACCACGTGGTCAACGTCCTCGCCACGGTCTTCGGGGCGCTCGGGTCGATCGGGCTATTCTTGCTTCTGCAGTGAGTTCCCGGGCCCTTAGAGGTGGGCCTTCAGCCACTCGCCCAGCTTGTCCTTGTTGATCTTGACCTGCGACCGGTCGTCCCTCTGCCTGACAGTCACATCTCCATTCGAGAGCGTGTCGGAGTCGACCGTGACGCAGAACGGAACGCCCACCTCGTCCGCCCTGGCGTACCTCCTCCCTATGGAGCCGGACTCGTCGTAGAACAGGTCGTAGTCCATGCGCAGCGCGTTGTAGAGCCGCTCGGCCTCCACGTCCAGCCCGTCCTTCGAGACCAGCGGGAATATGCCAGCCTGGATCGGCGCGATGTCGGGCCTCAGCGACGAGGTAGATTCTCTCTCCGCCCTTGCTGTCCTTCTCCGACCTGTATGCCTTCTCCAGGATGACGTAGAGGCTCCTGTCCACGCCCATGGAGAGCTCGAAGATGTGGGGGAGCACCTTCTTGCCGTCGTCCTCTACCGTGTAGTCCGTGCCGCTCACCTCCGAGTGCCTCTTGAGGTCGTAGTCCGACCTGTAGTTGCACGCGACCAGCTCCAGCCACCCCACGGAGGTCCTGACCTCCAGGTCGAAGGCGACCTTCGAGTAGAACGCCTTCTCGACGTCGGTGAGCGTCCGCAGCCTGATGTCGGTCTTTGGGATTCCGATCGCCTCCTCGTAGAAGCTCTGGACGAGGTAGAGGTAGTATCCGATGAGCTTGTTGGGAACCGTCCCCGCCGCGATGGCGTCGGAGACCTTTGTCGGGACCGGCTCGACGTCGCCCTTCGAGATCGAGAGCAGAAAGTCAGAGGCGACCTCGAACTTGGGAAGGGAGACGTTCTCCGGGTCGAAGCAGACCTCTATCTCGGCCTGGTAGATCTCCCGCACCCTGAGGACGCCCTGCCTCGGGGCTATCTCGTTCCTGAAGCTCTTCCCGAACTGCGCGAACCCCTTCGGGAGCTTGACCCTCTGCGTCTTGAAGAGGTAGGGAATGTCCGCGAATATCCCCTGGCAGGTCTCCGGGCGGAGGTAGGCCTCGTCCCCCTGGGGGCCGATCCCCAGCCTGAACATCATGTTGAACCTCTTCGTCCCGGTGAGCTCCGCCTTGCACTTCGCGCAGCGGATCCCGTTCTCCTTGAGGAGCTCGTCGAACTTCTCGTCTGGGAGGTTCTCCGGCATGGCCCTGCCCCAGCTTCTCTTCGATGAGCTTGTCGGGCCTGTAGAGCGAGTGGCAGTTCGCGCAGACGACTATCGGGTCGGTGAAGTTGGAGAGGTGCCCGGAGGCGACGAAGACCGCCTTGGGCATTATCGTGACGGCGTCGATCTCGACCATCTCGTCTCTCTTCACAAGGTTCTTGCGCCAGAGCTCGACGTACCTGTTCTTGAGCGCGACCCCGAGCGGGCCGTAGTCCCAGAAGCCCGCCGGCGTGTTGGGGTAGGCCTCCGCGGACTTCATGAGGTAGCCCCTCCTCTGGGCCACGTTCATCACTTCTTCGTAGTTCATCTGGTCTCGATGCGCCCCGCTCGGCTAGACCTTATTTTAGGAGTCGGTGGGCTGCGGGAGACGAATTGGCCGTCGGGTCGGCCTCAGACTGCCTTGATCTGCTTTACGACGCTCGGCCTTACCTTCCTGAAGACCCTGTAGCCGCAGATGCACTTGACCTCGGGAAGAGAGGAAAGCTCCTCCTGCGTGGTCCTCGTCCCGCACCTGACGCACTCGTATACCGCCCCTGGGAAGACCTTGACCGGCTGCTCCGCCACGGGAGCGGCGGGGACGCTCGCTTCGCCCGATTGCGGCGATTGTGTTTCAGACATGTCACTTTGACGCGTCAAGGGGACGTATTTCTACATTGCCCCGTGAACGGCGCCTTTTTCGATGAGAACGGTTAAATTTCGCTCATTCGAGCCTCATGCTCGTATGGCAAACGACAGGGCCTTGGGAGGAGCAATCCTCATCGGGAGCATCTTAGGGATAGTAGTCTACGGCGTCCTCCTTTACTTCTTCGCGACCATAATACTCGAGATCACCGCTTTCCTCGGCGTCGTCGTGCTGCTCGGGATTCTCGGCTGGATCGGGTGGACGATGGCGACCACTCCTCCACCGGAACCAATGCCAGAGATGGCAGGGGCGACGGCTGGTCAGGCTCCGGCCGCTCCCAGCGCGCCGGCGACCGGCGGCATGGAAAAGAAGCCTTCCAGCTGACTGCTAGTACTTCCTGAACCTGATGCTCAGGACTCCGACGAAGAACTCCCACATCTCGCCGCTGCCCATCTTCGAGGCGCCCTTCGCCCTCTCCTCGAAGGTGAAGGGAACCTCGACCATCTTGAAGCCGTTCTTCTTCAGGATGTAGAGGGACTCCACCTGGAAGATGAACCCGCTCGAGCGAGGGGGATGCGCAAGGAGGCACTCGACGGCGCTCCTCCTCAGCGCCTTGAACCCCGTTGTCGTGTCCTTGACCCCGAGACCCAGGACGGTCCTCGAGAACCAGCTCGCCCCCCTGCTGACCATCCTCCTCCTCCAGGTCAGCCCCTTGAAGCTCCCTCCCTCGACGTGGCGGGACGCGATAGCGACGTCGGCTCCGCCGGAGGCGACCTCGCTGACGAGGGACTCGAGTATCTCCGGCGGGTGTTGCAGGTCGGCGTCCATCTGGACAACCACCTCCGGGTCCTGATTCTGGATCACGTCCTGAAAGCCCTCGATGTAAGCGGTCCCGAGTCCCTTCTTGCCCTCCCTCTCGAGGAGCCTGAACTCAGGCGTCTGCCCCATCAGTCCCCTGATCTCGGCGCCCGTCCCGTCGGGGCTGTTGTCGTCCACGAAGAGGACGGTCATCCTGCCACCCATCGACTCGAGCACGGGCTGGAGCCTCCGCTTGAACTCCCGGATGTTCTCCTTCTCGTTGTAGGTCGGGACCACGACCGCGACCCTCGGCTTGCTTGTCGCGACGGTCATCGCATCACCTGGGGACGACGGGCCCTTTCCCGCGCTCAACCGTTTGCCGCCTTCACGAACTCCTCTGCGACGAGCTCGATCTCCTTTTCGCCCACCCCCGGATGAACGGGGAGCGAGAGGACGTGCCCCGCGGCGCTCGCCGCCATCGGGGAGCTTCAGCCCCGCAAAGCCCATCTGCTTGTAGAGAGGCATCCTGTTCACGGGGGTCTCCCAGTACGCGGCCGCACCAATCCCCCGCGCCCTCAGCTTCTGGATGACCTCGTCCCTCCTCTTGGCCAGGAACACCGTGTAGAGATACCAGACGTGCTTCCTGTCGCTCGAGCCTTGTCTCAGCTCGACGCCTTTCAGGTGCGATATCCTCTCCGTGAGCACTCTCGCGTTCCTCCTGCGCGCCTCGACGTACCCGTCGAGCCTGTCCATCTGGACGGAGGCGATGGCCGCCGCTACCTCGGGCATCCTGTAGTTGAACCCCAGGACCCGCGTGTCGTAGCCCTCCTGCATCCCGTGGTTCCTCACCAGCCTGGCGCGGTCAGCGAACTCGTCGTCGTCGGTGGTTATCGCGCCCCCTTCTCCCGAGGTGATCACCTTTGTCGCGTAGAGGCTGAAGCAGCCCGACTGGTCTGTCTTGCCGGTCGGCCTGCCGTGGTACTCTGCCCCGAGCGACTCCGCGGCGTCCTCGATCACCTTGACCGAGGACTTGTCCGCTATCTCCCTGACCTCGTCGAGGTCGGAGGGGTATCCGTAGACGTCCACCGGTATTATCGCCTTTGTCTTCTTGCCGACCTTCCTCCGCACGTCCCCGGGGTCGATGTTGTAGTCCTCCTTGATGTCTGCGAAGACCGGCTTCGCCCCGCAGGCGAGGACGACGTTCGCCGTCGCCTCGAAGGTGAATGCTGGCACTATCACCTCGTCTCCGGGCCCTACCCCGTAGGCGACTAGCGACGTGTGGAGCGCGGCGGTCCCCGAGTTCACCGCGATGGCGTGCTTCGTCCCGACCCGGGCCTTCAGCTTCCCCTCGAACTCCTTCACGTACTTCCCCCCTCCGTAGCTTGCGTTGGTGAGCAGGCCGCTGTCGAGCACGGCCATCACGGCGTCCTTCTCCTCCTTGCCCAGCAGGGGGATGTTGATCGGTATGAACTTCATCCTTTGGTCACCGCGCCGCGACGGCCTTGCTCTCGTCGTGGATTATCGTCAGGACCTCCTCCATGATCTTCGTCCCTTTGAAGTGCGCCCTTATGGGAGCGACCACGGCGTCCAGGCTGGAGGCGACGGCCTTCTTCAGGTCCGTGGGGTGCAGCTCGCCCGAAACGTACGCGTCTTCGAGCTCCGCGTAGCTCTTGAACGAGGCGCGTCCGCCGTACTTTTCTGGCCTCACCACCTCCAGCTGGGCAGTCTCATGGAAGACTATCTGCCGGGCGTATTCGAGAACCGGGTTCCCCTCGACCTGCCTCTCCGGGCACCACGCCTTGCCCACCTTTCGGGCTATCTCCTCTGCGCTGTCGTGGATGAATATCGCGGAGTCGGGCTTTGACTTGCTCATCTTGCTGGAGATCATCCTGTCAGACTCCTTGTCCTCGTCGATGCCTGCCGCCTCCGGCTTCAGGAGCCCGGCTAGTAGGTGGTGGTGGACCGCGACGGGGACCTTCCAGCCCAGCGAGGGGAACACCTCCCTCACGAGCACGTGCACCTTCCTCTGGTCCATCCCGCTGTGCGCGATGTCGAGGTCCATGGCCCTGATGTCGGTGGCCTGCATCGGCGGGTAGATGTATTGGGCGACGTCGAGGCTGTCCTTCGTCGTCCTGCCCATTATCGTGAGGCACCTCGTGTCGCGCGCCAGGGTGATCTGCTTCGAGAAGCGCAGCAGGTCCTTCCAGTACTGGTCGTTTCCTGCGTAGAGCCTGCTCCCGAGCTCGAACTCGACCCCGGGGCAGAAGAGCCCGAAGGCCTCCTTGTAGTATCTCGAGACCCTCTCTATCTTCTCGAGGTCACCACCCATCTTGTTGTTGATGTAGCTGTGCCAGTCCGCCAGGAAGACCTTGCAGCGGATGCCCGCCTTGAGAAAGTCGTTGATCTTGAAACCTAGGATGACGAGGGAGCCCAGGTGGAGCAGACCAGAGATCTCCAGCCCTATGTAGTGCTTGGGGTGCGCCTCCTTCCCGAGGAGGGCGACGAGCTCGGCCTCCGTAAGGACCTCCTCCGTGGGCGGCCTCCGAACGAGCGCAAGCCTCTCCTCTAGATCCATGATAGGTCCTCGACGTCTCGTTCCCCTCGTCCGTCCACATTTAAGCGATTCAAGCGATTCGGCGGCCGATTGCATGCTGGAATGAGGCGCGCAGCAAGAGCGACCCCAGATCGCACAACGCCGACGGGAGGACCGGCGCGTGACAAACACTTAAAGGAAAGTTCGAGGAGTATCCGTCGAAAATCCTTGGAGCAAATGGACGAGCTCCGTCGGCCAGACGCAAGCACACGCCTGATGTACAGGATCGTGTGCGCGTCGTCGGCGATAACCATCCTCGCGACGCTCGCCTACGGAGTTTCGACCTCGGCCCTCTATTCGAGCGGAAGCATCCCCGTGATAGGCCAGAACATGGTCAACGTCAGCTGGCCGCTGCCGTACTTCACGCAGCCGGTGACCTACCTGAGCGTAGCCTCCGTCATTTTCTTCTACACGGGGCTGCGGCTATGGCAGAACAAGGTCGCCCAGTGGTCGCACCTCACGCTGGCCTCTGTGCAGCTCATCGCGATCGTGGTGGCCTTCGCCTCCGCATACGCGGTCATGTACAACTTCATGCTCTGGGGCTCCTACTTCAGCGTCCAAGTCCTCTACAACAGCGTGGCTGCTAATCCCAACTTCCTCTCGAGCCCCGGGCCGACCCCTTGGAACCTTGTCTTCGCGACCAAGGTGTTCATGTCCCTCTTCGTGATTAGCGGTTACAGCGTGTACTTCCTGAGAAAAGTGCACCAGGTGAGGGGCCTTCCGGACGCCCTCTAAGCCTTCTTGACGGCCGCTGACTCGTTTCCCATCGAGAGCGCGGCGAGCTCTAGATAGACACAGACGATTGCGAAGACGCCGAAGATGGCACCGCTGGATAGCCCAAGGCTGCTCAGGCCCGTCCCGAAGAGCGTGGAAGCCTCGTATACCTGGTAGACGGTGAGCGTCAATCCGAAGAGCGCGCTCGCGCCTGCCAGCGGTCTCGTCACCCAGTGGGATGGCATCTGGACGAGAAGCACCCCGCTAAGAACGCCTGCCAACGCAGCGAAGAGCAGCAAGGGCGCTCCCCCCGTAGCCACGATCCCTACCCAGAAGGCGCCCTCTACGAAGAACAGGATCGGCACCAGAAGCTCCCTCAGCGACTTCGCCACGTCTCCGACCGAAAAATGCAGAAGTTATAATCGTATCGTTGTTGCCGGTCGGGAGCGCCCCTTTTCAGGCCAGGTGCGCTCACTCCTCGCCGTCGATGCGAGGCGTCGACCAACGGGTTTTTGAGAGGCAGCAGCACGGCCGGCCCGAGAGCCGCGAGCCATGGTCGACATCTCCGAGGCCGATAAGGTGATCTCGTTCCAGGCCGGCCTATCCATCCCAATCATCCGCGGCATGGCGGAGTACGTCAAGAAGCACTACCTCGACCCAAACCTAGACTCACTCTCGGGCCGCTCCTACAGGGAGACCTGGTCCAAGGACGGCGGCAGCGTCGAACTCGAGTGGGGCTTCTCACCGCCAGAGACTCCCGGCAGAGTCACGGAGCCGCTGCGCGGAAAGACCGTGCGCCTGGACATAGCGCCGGGATCTGTCTCGGTCGGATTCTCCTCGTTGGACGCCGTCGACGAGCCCGGGCTGCGCGCGTGTCAGAAGGTGGCCGACGACCTCGAAGTGCTCGCCAACATTTTCCTCTCGAAGGCGAAGACCACTAGTCTCTACTTCATCTTCTCGACCGAAGAGCCGGGGGCTCCCAAGGATGTGCCCGCCGCCTCGCGCTCCCTGTGGAAAGAGACTCTGAGCAGGTTGACTAGGGGGAACATGATGAACCTCTACATCGTGATCATGGCGGTCAGCTTCGGGCTCTTCTTCGTGCTTGGTGACGCGGCGATATTCGCCGTGCTCGCGATCCAGCTCGCAGCCCTATTCTATTCCGACAGGATCGCCCTCCTGGTGGGGAAGGTCCGCCCCACCCCCGAGAGGCCGAGGGTGACGATGGTGTGCGTGCCCGTCTCAATCGAGATCAAGGGGGAGGTTGCGAAGTTCGCAAAGGGCATCGTGTCCGACATCAGCGAACGGCTCGAGACCAGGATCTCGCCAGACGCGCTCGAGGGGCCGGAAGCGAAGAAGGCCGTGCAGGATGTGCTCACGTCAGCCGGGATAAAGTCCTCTGTGGAGGAGATCAAGATTGTGACGCGGAACGTCTACGCACTGGTCAAGGAAGTGGCGGACCGCTTCAGGCTCCCGGTACCGAAGATCACAATCATGAACAGCGTCGCGGACAACGCCGCGGCCACAGGCGTCTCTCCCAACAGGTCATCGATCGCCATCACGGCCGGCTCCCTCGAGGACCTCGGAGACGCGGAGCTCTCTTCGGTGATAGGCCATGAGCTTGGTCACATAAAGGGCCGGGATTCGCTGATCCTGTTCTCCGCGACCTTCGTGCTATACGTGGGCGGCCTCTACCTCTGGTTCCCGCTCCTTCTCTACCTGGGGCTCTTCTACTACATCCTGATTTTCGCCGTCATCTTCTCCATCGGGAAGGTCCTCGAGACCAGGGCGGACACCGAGTCTGCCGCCCAGCTCGGGGAACCAGGCGTGTTGGCTTCCGCGCTCACAAACATAGGCTTCCGGCAGCTCTATGTGGAGAGATACTCCCACGGAGCGAGGTTCCTCGACTGGCTCACCTTCGACCCCCATCCACCGATCTACTTCCGCGTGCAGCGCCTCTCCAGGCTCGCCACCAGCGGCAAGAAGATAGGGAACACCCTCCTGATGTCGATAAGAGACTGCGTCTCAGGCTTCCTTGCGACCCTTGCGTGACGGCCAAGGCCTCCCCAAGCCGACCCTTGCCTGAGCGCCCTCGCACCTCGCGTGGAAACCTGCTAGCCTCGCGGGCCGTGTACCAGGTTCTCCTAACTCTTCGGCAGTCCTAAAGGGGCATTAACTGTCGGCATCTGGGCTATGGTGTTATGCGTCCGCCTCGAAGAGGCAACGGCGCCACAACATTCCCAGTTGTGATGTAATACATAGGTTCGCCTATGTCGTCATATTTGTCGGGTAGTCTGTATACATCTACCAATATCAGCTTCACTCTGAGAACTTCGTCAGTTCGTATCAAATGATACTGATTCCACACCTCAGAATGTGTAAGGACATTAACGGGAATTTTATTCGCTGGCCCCCCTGTGGCAAACTCCCTTTGTTCTTCTGGAGTCAGAAGAGCAGGCTCGCCCCTATGATTCGGGTCAGTAATTACAACTAACTGAGCGTTTCCAGTTATTTCATAGGTGTTAGGGGGAGTGGTATTCCGCCTTATGATTCTTGTGACCGCGAATTTGATTTTGATTCTTGCTCCATCATTGAGACTATACTCATTCCATTCTTCCTTCACTACTTCAAAGTCAAAGAACTGGTAGTTTCTATCAAAAGTTGGCAGACTCAAGACTTGGCTTACCTCGATTGATTAAACTGCTCGACAGTAATACCAGCATCCGACAGGATTCCTCGAAGAAGACCTCTCTTCACGGTGCCGTGCCTCGGAATGGCGACTTGAATGTAGTCAGCGCCTTGACCTCGCTCATATATTGTGTGCTTCTTGCCTTCCCTTGCGAAGTGAAACCCAAATCTCTCCAAGACGCTGGCAACATCTCTCGGTGGAACATCAGCGGGTAGTTTCGACAATTACCTGTAGTCATCGAGATGATTGATACCACATTACAAATGGAGCGTATTTTCTTAGACTACAGAGCATCAAAGAAATTACCTCTGCCATATTGGAAAGTGTTTCATCCTCATCCTCACCCTGCGTCCTCGCGCCCTTCATCTCGGGAGAATAGGCCGTATATCCGCCCTCTTCCTCTTTTGTCAGAACGACTCCCAAGTTGAAAGTTACTTCAGACCAATTGACAGCCCACTGAACTTTCTGATAGAGTGTGCGGATGGCATTAGGTAAAAATGACGCTCGCCGCTGCCATACTACTTTACCTATTTCGTCCGTAACCAATCCTTGGTGACTCATTATTGATAGCACCTATGAAGGTGTATGGTAAATAGTTATCTATGAATATTATGGATTGAGAATCTGAAATTATTTGTCATTATTCTGCGGAAAGACCAGTATTTGCTTACCTTTGACTACATACTTGATAAACTTTGGATTTCCCATCTTCTCCATTATCGGCTTCGGAACGTAAGTTTGGTAGCCCCTCTTCTCCTCATAGCTTACACTTACGACAAACTCGGTTGCATCCTTCTTCCATCTCGGCACGGCAGGCGTTTAGCTATCCACGTATATAATTCTAAGTAATCCACGTGGAAAACGGTAGCTTAATATATCCACGTGGATAATACTCCAGCCATGCAACTGACAGATTCCCGCGCCCTGAAAGCTGAGGAGATTACGAAGACCGAAGGGTTTGTAAAGCGAGTTGACGAATACTCATACAAGGTTCACAGTCAAACAGGCGATTTCAATTATGACGTAATGGCTACGGAATCAGGCTGGAGATGCTCTTGCCCAGACCACACATATCGCAATGTGCGCTGTAAGCACATAACAGCCGTAGAGGTTTCTCAGGCTCTTAGAAAGAATGTTGAGGCTTCCTCGCTTGTCATTAGGCCGATTAGCATTCATTCCTGCCCGAAGTGCAACTCGGAGAGCATCAAGAAGTCTGGCCTGAGACACAATCAAGCGGGAGACTTACAGAGGTTCGCTTGCAAGGCCTGCGGGTATTGGTTCACTGTGAACCTCGGATTCGAGAAGATGAAGGCGACTCCGCAGACGGTAACTATGGCGATGCAACTTTATTTCAGCGGCCTGTCTTACGAGTCTACCGCCAAGGCCCTGAAGTTGAAAGGGGTCAAGATTTCAAACGTCGGGGTCTACAAGTGGGTCAAGAAGTATGTCGGCCTGATGGAGTCCTATCTCGACCAGATTACGCCGAACGTGGGCGACACTTGGAGAACTGATGAGATGTATGTCAAGATTCGGGGTAACAACAAGTATCTCTTCGCTATGATGGACGATGAGACGAGGTTTAGAATCGCCCAGCAAGTAGCGACGCACAAGGGGACCGCCGACGTTAGGCCCATGTTCAGGGAGGCGATGGAGCGAACCGGCAAGAAGCCACAGACGCTCATCAGTGACGGAGCCAATAACTTCCATGAGGCTTGGCGCAAGGAGATGTGGTCGCAGTTCGGAGAGACACCAAGCCCCGCCCATATCAGAGAAATCAGGATTGACGGGTCGGTTCACAATAACAAGATGGAACGCCAAAACGGAGAGGTCAGAGACAGAGAGCAGGTCGTTAGAGGGGTGAAGAGCGAGAGTTCGCCCTTAATCAGCGGCTTCCAAATCTTCCACAACTTCTTCCGGCCCCACATGGGCCTTGACGGTAAGACTCCAGCGGAGGCCGCAGGCATCAAGATTGAAGGTGAGAACCCTTGGATAACGGTCATCCAGAATGCGTCAAAGCGACAACTGCCGACGGTTAATGGGTCGGAGGAGATGCCGAAGAGTTAGGAGAACCGTGTACCAATCTGTCTATAGCCTAAAATATCCCGCCAACGGAGATTCTGCCAGCCGTCACCTTGGTGAACCAGGTACTCGAGTTCAGGCTCGTCGCGGGATTCCTGGTGGTCCTTTCGTCGACGGTCATCCTCAACAAGGTTGGAGACCTCCTCTACCACAGGGGGATAGCCAAGCCGTTCTATCTGCTCGGTCACCGCCTGCACCACAAGAATTTTCTGGTGGCCCTCGTTCCGGCCTCCTACGTCATAGTGGCCAGCATGATCTATCTGCACTACATACGCGTGCTCTGGTCTGACTTTTGGCCCAGCGTCGAAGTCACCCTTTTCTTGGCGGGAACCTGCCTCATGATCGACCTGACCTTGGACGCTCTCTCCAGCGTGGAGAAGAGGAGGGCGCTCCTCCATCACGAGTGGGTCTATGTTCTCGTGCCTGCGTACGCCTTCACTCACCTTGTGGCTATCGTCTGACCCTGCTCAAGCAAGACGTGCCGCCGTCTTGGAATGACCGTCCTCACGGCTCTTTCGCCCTCTTGGGATCGAGACCGCGAGTCTCTCGCCATCGGGCGAGCGCGCGCATGGGTCAGATCGGGGCACGCTGGGCCTTTACCCGAGGTGCCACGCCCATTTCGCCTTGACCGGTGGAGGCGCTATCGGCGATCCCCTCGGATGAGGCGATTCCCGGTCGGCGAGGCTGGAAATATCTGGACAGGCTCATCGACTTTAGCGTGAAGATGCCGAACCCCACCAGGGACAGCGACAAGAACCACACACCTTGCAGGAGCACGGGCACTGCGAGGACGATCGCGGCCACCGCGAGGACGGCTTCAACGATGGAATTCCTATCGTTGGTCATGTGCCTGAAGTACGTCTTCCTGCCCGACGTCTCCGAACCAGAGTGCGGCGTCCTGTATTGGAAGAAGCCGGTCCGGTCGAACACCCCGTAAAAGAACCCGATCGACGATAGGCTGAGCATCGCCCCAGTCACGTAGCCGAGCATGGGGATGAGCACCACGTTGCGGGCCGTCATCAAGCCCTGCACCCATAGAGCCCACGCTCCCGAGGCCATGGAGACCGCGAACGGGACGGCGACGATTCCGATATACAGAGGGTTGTTGAATATCGAGTTTGCCGGTTGGATCACACCCGTCACCACGGCGATGGCCGAGAGGAAGGTCACCAGTATCCAGCTGAAACCGGAGAATGGACCTAGAAGCATGAGGAGAAGCCCGAGCTTCTTCCGAACGCTCACGTCTCTGGCGGTGGCAATCGTCCTCCAGTATTTTGCGATGCACCTCCACCATCCCTGCGAGGTCCTCGCGACCTGCTTCTTCCAGGCCTCCAGGGTCGAGGGGTCCTCGCTCATTATCTTCACGCTGCTGAGGTAGATGCCCCGCTTTCCGGCGAGGTACAGCTTGATCGATACGTCACCGTCGTCGGCTATCCGCTCGTTGGACCACATCCCCACGTCTCTGAGGTCCTTCGTCTTCACAAGGGCGAACCCGCCCTGGAAAGAGAACGGGGCGTCGATCTTGTACGCTCCCATCTTTGAGAGCGTGTCCCCGATGTCCTGGGACAGGGCGAAGAGCCTCGTTATCATGTTGTCGTTCCTGTTGTAATGGCCGTAGCGGTAGGCGGCGAACGAGGCGCGAGGGTGGCTCTCCACCGCGGCTATCCCCTTGCTGAGCACGTCCGGGGGGACTACCGAGTCGGCATCTAGGAGGAGCACGAAGTCGCCCACGACCCGCTCCATCGCCGCGTTCAGGGCGCCACACTTGAAGTGCTCCCGGGTCGGCCGCCGCGACACGATGGTCGATATCCCCGAGCTATTGAGCTCGCGCGCCTTCGCGTCAATGACCTCGACGGTCTGGTCCGTGGAGTCGTCCGCGATGACAACCTGCAGCTTGTCCTTGGGGTAGTCCATCTTCATCACGGCGTCGAGCGTCCTGCCTATCACGAACTTCTCGTTGAAGCTGGCGATGAGCACCGTGACTGTTGGGTGGCTCTCCATCTGCACTGCCTGGCTGGCCATGCCCCTGGGGTACCTGGTCGACGTGCCGAAGAGGACAATCCAGTAGTACTCGAGGGCGAGGACGGGGATCGTGATGACGATAGTAATCGCCTCCACTAGCTGCCAGATTTGTATTACCATAAATCGAGTCCCGGGAAGACCACGATGAACTGGCGTAATCCACTATGTAAGTTTTAGGTAGCCATACGTCACTCCAGAACCTCGCGACCTGCCTGTAGCCTGGCAAGGGACTGACTGCCCCGGATAAATAGCCGCCTCCCCGCACCCGCCGAGAAAGACCACGGCCGCCCGCAAGATCTACTTCGCCGTTTTCGGCTCGGGGCTGGGCCACGCCACCCGGGTCCTCGACATCGCCGAGCGCCTCGGAGTTGACGGGGACAGGATCCGTTACTCGTGCTCGGGCCAGGGGCTGCGCTACATCCGGACGCACGAGCCACGGTCGGACACTGTGGAATGCCCTTCGCTAGACGTGGAATGGACCGAGGAGGGGAGCTTTTCCGGCAGGGACTTCATGGTGCACTTCCCCCTGATGTTCCGCTCATTCTCGAGGCAGGTCGCGTTCGAGGCGGAGAGCATCGCGAGGTTCGACCCCTCGGTTACCGTCTCGGACTCGCGGCTCTCTGCGGTGCTCGCCGCCAGGTCGAGGTCCCGCCCTGTCATCACCATGCTGAACCAGTTCAAGGTGACCCTCCCCCCGAGGTACAGAGGCGACGCGCTCGGACGAATCTACGAAAGGATTGCGGGAGACGTCCTGGGCCTCTTATGGTCCCTGAGCGAGGAGGTCCTGCTGACTGACCTGCCGCCCCCCTACACGATAGGGGAGGCCAACGTCGCCGGGACCGACCTGACCAGGATAGTCAAGTACGTAGGCTTCACTTCCCCGGATCTGGAGGTGAGCGAAGACAGGCTCCAGAAGGCAAGGGAAGTGCTCGGCTTCGACGAGCGGCCGCTCGTCTTCTTCCAGATAAGCGGGCCGGACGCGACAAAGAAGAGGTTCATCGACATGGTCCTCGGGTCGGTCGGTGCGCTCTCAAGCAGATACAAGGTCGTCGTATCGATGGGCTATCTGGGAGGGTCGGGCGAACCAAGAAGGCTCGCCGACGGGACCCTGCTCTACGACTGGTGTCCCATCAAGGACGAGCTGTTCGCGCTTTCAGACGTCCTGGTCGCAAGGTCCGGGCACAGGACGATAGGGCAGTGCATCGACGCAGGAAAGCCAGCGGTCCTAGTCCCCATACACAACCACTCGGAGCAAATCGGGAACGCTGAGAAGTTCCAGAGGCTCGGGCTGGGTATTGCCATCTTTCCGGGGGATCTGGACCCTCGGAAGCTCACGGAGGCCGTGGACTCATGCATCCAAGACCCTAGATTCAGGAAGAACCTCGAGGCAGTCGGACTCATATCGAAGAAGTACAGGGGGATCGAAAAGTGCGCGGAAATCATAAACTCGTATGCCTAGCGCTTCCCCTGTAGGTCGCGTCAGCCTTGACTCGAGATGAAACGCCGGAACTCGCTCAGCGAGCCAGGGGTCCCTATCTCGTAGAACCGGTCGTTCACGGGGAACGCCAGGAGTTCGTGGCGCTTGATCAATTCGCCGTAGAACTCCTCCTCGCCGCACTCCCTCTCGACCGGGACCAGAGCGAGGGCGCGCCGGCTTAGCGCGGTCACCCCGAAATTCACCCAGTCCATGCCCGCGCCCCCGCCTTTCTTGTCATAGCGGACGACCTCTCCGCCCCTCACGACGACGTCGCTCATTCCGTACCTGTTGCGGTTCTCGTAAACGGCCATGACCCCGAGTCTCCCCGAATCGACGAGCGCCTTCATCATGCCTCGGTAGTCTGCCCGAAGGTAGGCGTCGCCGTAAGTGACGAAGAAGCGGTCATCGAGCAGCGGCTCTGCCCGCTTCAGCGCCCCCGCAGGCCCCATCAGCTTCGGCCCGTCATAGCTGTACCTGACCCTGACGCCCCATTTGCTGCCGTCCCCGAAGTGGCTCTCCACCTTCTCGCCGAGATGGCCGACGCACAGCACGAAGTCGTCGATGCCGCTTCCTTTCAGCAGGCCGATCTCGTACTCGAGGAATGGCTTCCCGTTCACAATGACCATAGGCTTCGGGACCGCATGGGTCGCAGGCCCGAGCCTCGTCCCCATGCCCCCGGCCAAGATGGCGGCTTGCAATTCAAGACGACCTCATGGTCTTTCGCGCCGCCGGTCTAGACGTTGTAGATTACCTTGCTGCCTTCAAAGTCGAACCTGAACCTCATCTCCGTAAGCCCTTTGGCGGCGAGGGCGGCCCTGACCTTTTGCCTACCCTCCTGGCAGAAGAGCATGAGGAAGCCTCCGCCACCCGCTCCGACGAGCTTCCCGCCCAGGGCGCCGCTCTTCAGCGCGATAGAGTACCACGAATCCACGTGGTCGGTCGTCATGCCGTCCGTGATGCCGCGCTTCACGGTCCAGTGCTCGTGCAGCAGCTCCCCGAACCTCTTCAGGTCACCAGACTCCAGCGCCTTCTTGCTCTCAAGGCCTATGGCCTTTATGGCGTGCATCTTCTTGACCGCCTCGCCGTCGCTGTCGGAGACCTTCGCCTGCTGTTTCCCGAGGATCTCACCCGCGCTCCGCGTGATCCCTGTGTAGAACATCATTATCCCGTACTCCAGCTCTGACAGCGTGCTCTCAGCGATATCGAGCTCTTTCGCGGTGACGTTCCCGCGCCTGTCTATCTCATAGGACCTGATGCCTCCCAGGCTGGCCGTGTACTCGTCCTGCTTGCCCGAGGGCTCGTGCAGCCGGTTCATGGCGATGTCGCAGGCTGTCTCGGCGAGCTGCTCGGGCGTCTTGACTATCCTCTGGTGCGCGTACAGCGCGTTGAGCAGCCCCACCGTGAAGCTCCCCGACGAGCCTAGTCCGGTCGCTGCCGGTACGTCGGCGAGGGACACTATCTCGAGCTTGTCCCTCAGGTCAAGGAGCCTCAGGGCCTCTCTCACCGAGGGATGGCGTATGGAATCTATAGAGTCGACGATCTCTGTCTGGCTGTAGCTCAGCCTTATCCCGGGCTCGAACCTGTTGTTCAAGACTATGTGCATGTACTTGTCCACCGCCCCAGAGACGAAGAAGCCGCCGTGCTTCGTGTAGTAAGCGGGCAGGTCCGTCCCGCCCCCTCCGAGCGACAGTCTGAAAGGGGTCCTTGAGACGATCAAAGAAAGCTGTGGGCGCTCCGTAGCCAAGCCGCCGTCTCGTGTATTTAACCAGTCTCCAGCTCAGGAAGGGGCCGTTTGCTGCGTGGGCTTGCGCCCGAACAGACTCGCGGCCCTCGCCGCCCATGGCTGCCAGTCTATCTTGTATGTCGCTATGCCGAGGACGACAAACGCCGCGGACGCGAGGATGGAGAGCTCCAGCCGGGAGAGGCCGAGGAGGTGGTGGGTGAGTCGGGAGATCTCCAAAAGCCCCGATAGCTCAAGAAGGATCTCGAAGGCGCTCTTGACCAGCTTCGCGAGGAAGGTCACGCCGAGCATAGGCGCGAGCTTACCGCGGTTCGCGCCTGCCCCTATGTAGACGTAATCGTCGAAGGGCAGGATTGGCAGCAGCGCCGTGACGAACAACCCGAGGTAGAACCCGGTCTGTCCGAGCCAGGTCCCGAGCAACCTCACGTTCCTGTTCTTGAGGAGGCTCCTCTGCAGCCCGACCGCCGTGAAGTATATCACGATCTTACCGAGGGTCGCCCCTAGGGCCGTCACGAAGACCACCAGCCCGAAGCTCTCCAGGTTGACGCCGGTGGCCGAGAGCTCGGCCGTCGCTAGCAGCGTGTACGAGGCCCCGAAGAAGGCGGTGGCGTTTGCGACGAGAGAGAAGAGGAACAGCAGGAATAGCCTCAACAGCACAGAAATCATTCACGCGAGACTCTCTAGCGACGCTCCTTTTCGGGCCCCTTATAGACGGTGCGGGCCTTCAGACGCGGCGCTGGCAACAGCCTAAAATACGGAGATAGCTCATCTCATGGAGGAAACTTTCCGCCTGGGGTATGACCATTGCCATTGCACAAGCTGATAATCATCGGACTCGATGCCGCGGACCTTCAGCTGACGCAGGACTTCATGGGCGATGGAGACATGCCGAGGCTCGCTTCTATCGCTGATCAGAGCTGTTTTTCCCGTCTGAAATCGGTCATCCCTCCGCAGACTGCACCCGCCTGGACCTCCATCACGACGGGCGTAAATCCAGGGAAGCACGGGATATACTATTTCTACGACTTCTCGACTGATCCGCTCACGATAACCAACGCCACCAACACGTCGACTCCGAGAATCTGGGACTACGTAGAGGCGCTGGACGGGAGTTCGGTGGTCGTCAACGTCCCTATCACCTATCCAGTCCACAAGATCTCGGGGTCGATGGTGTCCGGGATACCTCCTTGGTTCATCGACCAAAAGTCCGTCTACCCGGACGATCTCATGGGCAGATTGAAGCGCGCGGGTTACGAAATCGATGCGCCGATGAGCAGAGGCCTGGAGAAGCAGCCCGATGCCCTGGTCAGACGGGCTCTGGCGACCGAAGAGAAGAGGGTGGACTTATTCCTGGACTTGCTCAAAGAGGACGAATGGTCGTTCGGCATGATCGTCCTGACCGCTCTGGATCGCCTCCAGCACAAGCTACTTGGAAAAGGGGAGAAGGAAACAAAGGCCGTGAGGAGCGGCTATCGTGGAGTCGACGGGCTGGTGGGCAAGATGATCGACTCCCTGGGCGGGGGAGTCAACTTCCTCATAGTTTCCGACCACGGCTTCAATCCTAGGCCCCTCGCGTTCTATCCGAACGCGTGGCTGCACGGGCAAGGCATGCTTACGAGGAAATCCTCAATCCGGAACCGCCTCACCAGGATCGCGCACGACGTGCTGGACGGCCACCTGCTCTGGCTCCCTCAGAGCATGACCAAGAGATACCAAGGAGCGACCACGGTCATACACACCATCGACGCGGTCGACCTTGAAAGCTCGCGGGCCTTCGTCCCAGGAACTGACGGGGTGATCGTCGTGAAGTCGAAAGAGGACGAGAAGGCGATCATATCTGGTCTTTCCGGGATTGAAGGACGACTCCGGGAATGAGATCTGCAAGGTCTACACCAGAGATCAAGTCTACAAGGGCGACAGGCTCGACGCCGCCCCTGAATTGCTCATCGTCCCGCGCGACGATATCAACATCAAGACCGACCCCTTCAGTCGCAGCGTCGTCTCCAGGTCCGGGGACTTCCCCAAGGCAAATCACGGGTCGAACGGGATATTTCTCGCTACGGGTCCGGGCATCAAAAAGTCGGGAAGCCTGGAGGTCACCTTGGAGGAGGTGGCTCCCACAGCGCTAACGTTGATGGGGATAAGGCCCCCCGATTCCATGGACGGGCACGCACTAGAAGAAATCATGGTCGAGCCGCACCCGGTTCTCGCTCTCAAGCGGGCGGACGTCAGCGATGACGATCGCACGTACGCCTTCTCGGAAAAGGAAGAAAAGCAGGTCATGGACAACCTGAAGCGCCTTGGCTACACGTGACCAAGCGCTAGGTCGAAGCGCTGATGTGGCTCTCGCCCAAAGTCAGCCTGGCCAGTCGACGTCGGGAGTCGGAGGCATCTCTCTGCCCGGGGCGGGCAGCGAGTCCGCCACAGAGAGAGCGAAGCACATAGCCACCGGCATCAGGTCTCTGACGATTCAGAATCTGGTCAACAGCGTCCTCGGCTTCGTCTTCCTCACCATGCTGCTGCGTCTCTTGTCGCCTTCCGAGTACGGTCTTTACTCCGCGGCCCTGCTCGTGACGACGATCGGCTCGTCGGTCGCCGTCTTCGGGTTGCAATTCGCTGCGACGAGGTTCGTCGCGTTCATGGCGCACGACGAAGGAGGGTCTAGGGTCGTTTCGAGGTCGATAGTGGTCCTGTCGCTGGTCTTCACATCGGTCGCGACGGTCGTGTACGTGCTGCTTTCACCAGCCCTATCACTGTACTTCACCAAGAGCACGGGCTCGGCGTGGATATTCGCCGCGTCGGGCGGCTGGCTCTTCTCGCTCACGATCTCGGGGATATTCCAGGGGCTCGTCCAGGGGATGAGGAAGTATCAGACGCTGGCAAGGATCCTCATCAGCGCGAACTTCGCGACGGTAGGCCTTACAGTACTTGGGCTGCTCGAGTTTCACAGCGTGATCGTTCCCATCGTTGCTTGGGTCGTCTATGGCGGTGTCATCAGCGTCTGGTCTCTAGCCATCACTCGCAAGCGCCTCCTGGTCGCAGATTCCCAGGGGACGGGAGGAAGGACGTTCAAGCAGGTGCTGAGGTACTCCATACCCCTCGGCATCGCGGGGATAGTCACGGTGGCCACGGGAGCCGCCGACCCGATCGTCGTCGGCGGGTTCCTCAGCGAAGCGCAGCTGGGCGCGTACTACGCTGCGATCGCCATCTCCGGCGGCCTCGGCGTGATGCTATTTACGCCGCTGAATACCGCCTTCTTCCCTGAGACCTCGTCGAACGCGAACGATCCCAAGAAGCTCGCCACGGGATTGAGGCTCGCCTTCAGGTACACCGCGCTCGCCCTGATTCCTGTGTCATTCGCACTCGTCGGCCTCTCCAAGCAGATGATCCGCCTGTTTGCTGGAGGAGTGTCGAGCTATCTCCTTGCCAACCCCTCGTTGCAGATGATGTCGGGGTTCTTCCTTTTCGTCGCGATGCAGGGAATACTTACTTCGCTGCTGCTCTCGACCGGGAAGACGGTCCAGGTGATGCTGATAGGAATCGTGACCGTGGCGCTGGATCTTGGGCTGTCCTTGTGGCTGGTTCCCAGCTTCGGGCTCTTGGGAGCCGCTACGAGCAGGACACTGGTGGACATCGCGGGGTTCCTGATGGCCGTGTACCTTACAAGGAGTTACCTTAGGGGCGTCGCGGACATCGGGTTCCAGGCCAAGCTGATCGCCTCCTCACTCGTGATGCTCGGCGTGCTGTTTTCGATGTCCAAGTACATCTCAAACCGGGCGTTGACGCTCATCCCCTACGGCATCATCGGTGTGGCAGTTCTACTGCTGTGCGCCCGCAGCTTGCGCCTTCTCACGGAAGAGGACAAGCGGTACCTGGAACACTTCATGCCTTCAAGGGTGAGCAAGCTGATGCGCCTGCTCCTCTGAGGGAACGCGACGCATGCACCTAAGCCGGTCGTGGCCATCCACGTGCACAGACCCCTTGAAGATGCCGCAGAATAGACAAACTTAAAGCGATTGCGAGGATCAGCTTCCGCGACTTGGCCCGAACGCAGGACTACCTCCAGGAGGTCTCTCAGATTGTGGCGAAGCTTGATAGGGCATCGATCGACAAGGCGATAGGAATCTTCTACCAGGCGTGGAAGACCGACAACCAGGTCTTCACGATCGGCAACGGCGGCTCTGCCTCAACCGCCACGCACTTCGCGTGCGACCTCAACAAGTGGGTCTCGGACGAGGCGGACAGGAAGTTCCGGGCCTTCTCCCTCGTCGACAACATCCCTCTCGTCAGCGCCCTCACGAACGACAACGGGTGGGGCGACATATACTACGAGCAGCTCCGGAACTTCTTCAGGAAGGGGGACGTGCTCGTGGCGATAAGCGTCCACGGGGGCTCCGGGAGCGACAAGGCGGGCCCGTGGTCCCAGAACCTGCTCAAGGCCGTGAAATACGCGAAGGACAACGGCGGGAAGGTGGTGGGGCTGGCCGGGTTCGACGGAGGGGTGCTCAAGACCGCCTCAGACGCATGCATCGTCGTCCCCGCCGAGTCGACCCCGCACGTCGAGGGCATGCACCTCGTCCTGACGCATCTCATGTGCGAGCAGCTGCGAGGCCTCGTTTCGTCGAAGGGGAAGGGGCAGAAGAGCGGCTATTGATGTGCAGGCCCTATTGACCGAGATCCTAAAGGGCGTGCACTATGCGGACGGCTCGAACGCAAACTGTTACCTCCTAGAAGAAGCCGACGGGTCGCTCACGCTAATTGACGCGGGGATGCAGAGCGACGGCAAGAAGGTCCTGGAGTACATCACGACGAAGATGATGCGGAAGCCTTCTGACGTGAAGACGATTGTGCTCACCCACTGCCACGTCGATCACATCAGAGGAGCGGCTGCCCTTCGGGCAGCCACGGGCGCGGCGGTCGCAGTTCACGAGTCGGACGCCGACTTCGTTTCGGGGAAGGCGAGGTATCCATCGCCGGGAGGGGCGATAGGGCTCCTGTTCAAATTGATGTCCCCATTCTTCCACGCGACGCCGGTGGAACCCGGCCTCAGGTTGAGGGAGAAAGACAGAGTCGGAAGGCTCACCGTCCTTCACACACCTGGTCACACTCCGGGGAGCATATCGCTCTACGATGAGCGAGACAAAGTGCTGTTCGTCGGCGATACCGCCAGGTTCCTGAAGGGTAAGCTCCAGGGGCCGCCTCCGCGGTTCACGCCGGACATGGGTCAGGCCAAGGTGTCCATCGAAAGACTCTCCAGGCTGGACTTCGACGTGCTGCTAAGCGGGCACGGCGTACCGCTGAAGTCCGAGGATGCGCCCAAGATGATGACTGAACTCTCGAAGACGCTCTGACTTTGACGCGCGCTAACGCGCTCGCCTAGCCCCGGGACCTCTTTCCGCGCGCCCCGCCTTCGCTCGTCAAGCTTTGCAACAGGTCGGGGACCTGCCGGAGAGAAGGCAGGACGAAGTCCGGCCTGGCATCCTCCCGCTCGATCATCTTGCCGAGGAACGTCGTGACGTGCCCTAGGAGGATGGTCCTGCAGCCCGCGGCTCTCCCCGCCTTCACGTCGACGAGCGCGTCGCCTACGAAGAAGGAGCTACCCAGATCGATGTCCTTCTCTCTCGCCGCGCGCAAGAGTAGCCCAGGCTTGGGCTTCCTGCAATCGCAGTCCAGCCTGTACTTCTTGACGAGCGCGTCGGGATGATGGAGGCAGTAATACTCCGCGTCCAAAGAGCATCCGTGCCTTTTGAGCTCGTTCCGGACCATCCCGTTCATCTTCTCGAACTCGGAATATCTGAGCTGGCGCTTGGCGACTCCCGGCTGGTTCGACACTAGTATCGCCTCGAAGCCCAGCTCCTTGATCCTCCTCACAGACTCTCCCGCGTAGGGGAAGATCCTGAGCTGCTTCGCAGACA
This sequence comes from uncultured Nitrososphaerota archaeon, assembly GCA_963820505.1. Classification (GTDB taxonomy): domain Archaea; phylum Thermoproteota; class Nitrososphaeria; order Nitrososphaerales; family Gagatemarchaeaceae; genus Gagatemarchaeum. The sequence goes on from CAWFZY010000005.1 coordinate 680,700, forward strand.
GGGGGCTCCCAATCCGTCCCTCTTCAGGGTTGTACTCCAGGTCGTTCAGAACCCCGTCACGGTCGAGGAATACCGCTCTTTTGCGTCCAATCTCGCTTCCTCCAGGGGTCGGTGGAGTCGTCTTCTAGATTGCCGCTCCTGACCGACTTTATGCCTTTCGCTAACATATAGCCTGTAGCTTAATTCTCCTTTACGAGAGTCTCTACTTTCCGCATTGGCTGCTTCCGTATAGCTATCTACGAAGGAGGCCGTATCGAGAGGAACCTGTTGTACAGCATCACCTTCAACGACGCCTCGACCTTCTGACTGAGGAACCTCCTCCCTCGCAGCGTCTCTCCCAATACACGCTTGAACGCTGAGAACGTTATCTCCACGAGCCACCTCTTCCCGTATTCCTTCACGCTCTTCCATCCCTCGTATCCAAGGGCGTCGAGGAGCAGGGCCTCGTCCCTCCTCCCTCTCGACCCCATCAGCTTGAATGTCGCGTTCTTCCTGAGCTTTATCGCCGGCTCGGCACCTATCTCCTTCAGGAGGTTGAAGTTCTTCCTCGCGTCGTACGCCGCATCAGCATAGACCTTCGCCACTCTCTTCTTCTTCGAGACCTCCTTGACCATGGGGACGAACTTCGCGTTGTCGCGCGTCTTCTCGCTCGTGATGCGGAACCCCTTGATCTTCCCCGTCTTCTTGTCGGCGAGTATGTGGAGCTTCACGTACTTCCTCTTCTCCTTCTTCCACATGTCCTCGATGTAGGACCCCTTGTTCGAGACCGAGAGCCCTGTGGAGTCGGCGATCACCGTCATCGGCTCGGTGCCATCTGCGTCCTTGCCAACGATCTCTGACGGCTTCTTCCCCTTCATGGAAGCGAGAATCCTCCTGCGCATGTGGGTGTAGTGCATCTCCTCCACGAACCTGACGTATTCTTCGAGCTCCCTCGTGATCCCTTCCAGCGTCCTGTATGGTATGTCAAACCCGACCTTGACGAACGCGAGGAAGGAGATATACGAGTTTGGGAACTCGAACGGCCTGCCCAGCTTGTCCGCGTTCATCGCGTCCAGCTCCTCTCTCCACGAGACGAGCGAGCCAAGGTCCAGTATCGCGCACCCTCTCTCGATGAGAGCCTCGTCGTAGTCGTGCCAAGATCGCATTCCCAGCGGTATCATGACGAGTGAGGCGTGAAGGCCGCCTTAGACGAGACCCAAGCAAATAGGCTAGACAAACGTGTGAGATTGGATTAAGCTACAAGCTAGCTAACATAGTAATTCTTATACCATAGTGTGCATACCCTCGTGCATAGGCGCACCTGCGTGGTCCAGTTCTTCCTTGATACCGCCTCCTTGAACGAGATCGAAGAGGTCGCTCGGCAAGGCGTCACGGACGGGGTCACCACGAACCAGAAGATACTCCTGTCCGAAGGCAAGGTGGACTTCAAGCGACGTATCCTAGAGATCTGCCGCCTTGTCAAAGGGCCCGTGAGCGTGGAGACGACCAAGAGCAGCGTGCAAGAGCTTCTCGCGCAGGGGAGAGAATTCGCTTCTTGGCACAAGAACGTCGTGGTAAAGGTCGCCATGCACGGCGACGGCAGGGGGCTGGAGGTCGTGCGCCAGCTCGCCAAGGAGCACATCAACACCAACATGACCGTGATGATGACGTTCAACCAGCTGGTACTCGCCTCGAAGGCGGGCGCGACCTACGTCTCGCTCTTCTACAACAGGTCCATCGAGGCCAGAGAGAACCCGCTGCAGATAATCAGGGACTACGCGGCGCTCGCAAAGGAGGACACCATGGCGAGGCTCATAGTCGGGAGCATCAGGAAGCCCGAGGACGTCGCCCTGGCAGTGGCAGCCGGCGCTCACATCATGACCGTGCCGTTCAAGATCCTGAAGCAGATGCCTTACAACAAGCGGACCGAGGAGACCATCGAGGAGTTCGACAAGGCGTGGGAGGAGTTCGAAGCGATGAAGAAGCAAGCGATCGTCCGGTGAAGGCGAAGTCTCTGATCAGTTCTCTGCAGCATCGAGCATTCCACTAGAAGTTGCCTCATGGCTCGGCGTCGACCGCAGCCAGATGACCTGGTTGCGATGTCAATCAACTGATTTATGAGCCCGGGGTAGGGAGGCTCCATGAAAGGATGAAGAGGGCGCTGGTCACCGGCGGGCTGGGGTTCATCGGCAGCCATCTCGTCGACCGTCTGCTCGAAGACGATTGGAAGGTGACCGTCCTCGACAACTTGCTTACTGGCAGTCGCTCCAACCTCGCACATCAAAAGGTCAGCCCGTTCCTGAAGGTGGTCAAGGGGGACATCAGGGACCTCGAAACCGTCAAGACGTGCTCGCGGGAATGCGACGCGGTCTTTCACCTCGCCGCCCACGCTCTGATGCGGGTCAGCCTAAGCGACCATCGCGCCGACCTCGAGCACAACATAGTTGGCACCCTGAACGTCCTCGATAGCATGGTCGCCAACAACGTCCCTGACTTCGTCTTCGCGTCAACTTCTGCCCTCTACGGCGAGGCCGAAGTCACGCCTACCCCCGAGACCTACTCCGGCATCCAGACGTCGCTCTACGGGGCGGCGAAGCTCGCAGGCGAGGGGTACGCTTCCGCGTTCGCAGAGTTCAGTCCAATCAAGGTCTGGGCTTTCAGGTTCGGGACCGTCCTTGGAGAGAGGTGCAGGAGGGGGGCGATCTGGGACTTCACCCATAAGCTGCTCGAGAGCCCTTCCAAACTGGAGATACTCGGAAACGGAAAGCAGAGCAAGGACTACTTGTACGTGAAGGATTGCGTCGACGGGATCATGCTCGGCTATGAGAAGAGCTCGAGCCGTGTGAACATCTTCAACCTCGGCCTCCAAGAGCAGACCACGGTCGACGAGCTTGCTGACCTGGTGATCAAGGAAATGGGGCTTCCGAAGGTGAAGAAGACCTACACGGGCGGCGTGCGGGGGTGGGTCGGCGACAACCCGGTGGTCTATCTCTCGACAAAGAAGATCAAGGCGCTAGGATGGAAGCCGAAGACCTCTCCCCCGGACGCGATAAGGCTGACGGCGAGATGGACCCTGAGAGAGCTCGGCCGACAGGGGAAGTAGGGCAGGATGTCAAGAGTCGCAGTAACGGGAGGCGCAGGCTTCCTTGGGAGTCACGTCGCAAAGAGGCTCATCGACGACGGCCGCGAGGTCTCGATCATCGACGACTTCTCGTCCGGCTCCCTTCAGAACCTCGCCGACCTGGGGGTCAAGCGGAAGTGCGCCGTGGGAGACCTGCGCAACTACCGGTTTGCGAAGGAGTCTCTTCGCAAGGCCGAGGCCGTCTTCCATTTCGCCGCCGAAGTCGGGAGCGTGAGCTACCTCCACGGCTCGAACGCGCAGGAGATCGCCGCGCTGCAGTCCAACCTGGTCATCGACACCAACGTGTTCAAGGCGTGCCTCGAAAACGGCGTCCGGACGGTGATCTTCGCCTCGAGCGTCTCTGTCTATCCTTTCGACGAGCAGCTCGGCTCACACAACCAGTTCCGGGAGGAAGACTCCGAGCGAAAGGTGAACCCAGAAGGGGGCTACGGCTGGGCCAAGTACGTCGCGGAGAAGCAGCTCTCCCTGATGCCCGACGTCTCCTACGGCGTCGCCCGAATCTTCCACGCCTACGGCAAGAACATCTACCTCAAACCTGACAGGAGCCAGGTGATCGCCTCCCTGATCAGGAAGGCCGTCAGGTATCCCGCCGAAGGCTTCGTCGTCTGGGGCGACGGCAGCCAGAGGCGGTGCTTCGTCTACATCGACGACGCGCTAGACGCGCTGATGCGGCTGGAAAAGTACGTCGTAGAGCGGGGGAACCTCACGGTCAACGTGGGCTCGACGGAGGAGACCACAGTCCGCGACCTAGCCAAGCTCATAGTGGTCCTGTCGAAAAAGGACATCGCGCTGGATTTCGACGTCTCCAAGCCGACCGGCGCCCTCAACCGGATGCCGAACCTGCAGAGGGCAAAGAGCGCCCTCGGGTGGGGGCCGACCACATCTCTCCCCGACGGCCTCACGAAGACGTTCGACTGGGCAGTGAGGAGGCTGGGAAGGCGGGGAAAACAGGCTCGGCAAACATCCCCCTAGAAGGTCGAGCGCGGTCCCGCCTCGACGAAAGCGTGCCCGAACCCGGCCCTGATTATCAGAGATGAGAAATGTGCTCGGCCGTTATATATGAAGAGCCCTCCAAACCTGCAATGAGCCTCAGCACCGCGGAGCGTCTGCCCAAATCAGTCGTAGTGGTTGACGGGGATGTCTGCAAGGGCTGCGACCTCTGCGTGGTGGCGTGCCCGCAGAGGAACCTGAAGCTCTCGACGCTGCTCAACCGGAACGGGTACCACCCCGCCGTGTTCAGCTATCACGGTGAAAGGGGGGACTGCACGGCCTGCGGGATATGCTACTGGGTATGCCCTGATTACGCGATAAAGGAGATCATGAGGCTGAAGGGTGGATGAGCCAGAGAGAACTCATCAAGGGGAACGAGGCCCTTGCCTACGGGGCCCTCAAGGCGGGCCTGAACGCGTACTTTGGGTACCCCATCACCCCGTCAAGCGAGGTCCCGGAGACGCTCGCGAAGGAGTTCGGGAGGCCAGAGTATCCGGGCTTCAAGGTCTTCCTCCAGTCTGCGAGCGAGCTCGAAGCGATCAACATGGTCCTGGGGGCGGCCTCCACCGGGGCCAAGGTGATGACCGCGACCTCCGGCCCCGGCTTCAGCCTGAAGCAGGAGGGGATCTCTTACGCGGCGGGGATGGAGCTCCCGATTCTGGTCGTGGACGTGAACAGGGCGGGGCCGGGGCTGGGGAACCTCGGGCCGGAGCAGAGCGACTACTTCCAGGCCACAAAGGGAGGCGGGCACGGAGGGTCCAGGAACATCGTCCTGGCTCCCAACTCAGTCCAGGAGATGGCCTCCTTCCCAGGGGTGGGATTCTCGCTCGCTTTCAAGTACAGGAATCCCGTCGTCATCCTGGCTGACGCCTTCATCGGTCAGCTGAAGGAGGACATAGTCTTCCCGGCCACGGCCTCGGAGAGGTTCGATACCTCCTGGGCGGCGACCGGGGCCAGGGGAGAGACCAGGCACCTCATCCTCTCCTTGCACCTGGACTTCAACGACCAGAGCGAGCACTCCGAGCAGCTCAGGAAGAAGTATGAGAGGGTCGACGCGGCGGAGTCGAGGTCTGAGTCCTATCTCCTGGACGATGCGAGCATCGTCCTCGTCGCCTACGGGGTGGTCTCGAGGCTCTGCAAGGAGGTCGTCGACGACCTGCGAGAGAAGGGGGTCAAAGCGGGTCTATTCAGGCCTATAACCCTCTCCCCATTCCCGAGCAGACAGCTCGCTGACCTTGCTTCGAGTGGGAGAGGCAGGAGGTTCCTGGTGGTCGAGCTCAACATGGGCCAGATGGTCTACGACGTCAGGCTGGCAGTGGGGAGCTCCTCGATGGTCGATTCCGTCCAGAAGCTCGGTGGGCTCGTGCCCACCGCCAAGGACATCGCAAGGAGGGTGGAGATGGAGCTTGCCGTTGCGTAGCCAAGAAGAGACAGGAGGCGATTACGAGGTCAAGCTCGGCGACCTCCCGACCCTCACAGGGAAGCCGACCCACTATTGTGCAGGCTGCGAGCACGGCACGCTCACTAAGCTCATCGCGAGCGCGGTGAACGAGCTAGGGATTAGAGAGAAGGCGGTCCTGGTCGACTCCGTCGGATGCAGCGTCTTCGCGCACGACTACATCAACACCGATGCGGTCCAAGCTCCCCACGGAAGGGCGCCCGCGGTCATGGCAGGGATAAAGAGAGTGAGGCCTGACCTCGTCGTGTTCTCAGTCCAGGGGGACGGCGACGCCGTCTCGATCGGGCTTCTGGAGCTGATCTACGCGGCGAACCGCGGCGAGCCCGTGACCGTGTTCTTGGTGAACAACGCCATCTACGGGATGACAGGGGGCCAGATGGCCCCGACGACCCCGGAGGGAATGGTGACCACGACATCGCCATACGGGAGGGACACGAAGTACACGGGTCCGCCCATGGATGCCTCTCGTCTCCTGGCGACCCTCGAGAGGCCGGCCTACGTGCGGAGGGTGTCGCTACCGTTGGAGCCCCTGGCGTCGACCGACCTCTACAGCGCCCGCGGGACCATGGAGTGCGCCAAGGCCGTTGAGAACGCGTTCAGGGTGCAGCTCATGGGGGGCTTCTCATTCGTCGAGGTCGTGAGCACCTGCAGCGTGAACTGGAAGATGTCCGTCCTCGAGTCGAAGCGCTATGCCACCGACGTCCTCTCGAAGGTCTTTCCGCCCGGGTTGTACAAGGACAAGTTCGGGGTCGAGAAGAGATGAAGAGGCGGCTGATCCTGGCGGGGCACGGAGGGCAGGGCGTCCTCGAACTCGCCAACTACATCTCGCTCTTCGAGATGCTCAGGGGGCAGCACGTCGCGTGCACTCCCTCATACGGCCCAGAGAGCAGGGGAGGGAAGGTGAAGTGCTACGTGGTAACCTCTGAAGAGGAGATCGACTCCCCGATAGTCGAGGAGGCCGACTGCTTGATCGCCATGAACATCCCTTCGATGGACTACCTCCCGCTCCTCAGGGAAGGAGGGACTCTCTTCATGAACAGCTCGCTCATCCCCGCCTCCCCCGGCAGGGGGGACATCAGGGTCGTCAAGGTGCCCGCGACCGAGCTCTCCGCCGACCTGAAGCGCCTGAACCTGCCTGGAGTCGAAGACAGCAAGATAGCGGCGAACTCTGTCATGTTCGGGGCGTACCTCGCCGTGACGGGGGAGGCCCTGAGCTTGGACCTGATGAATCGGGTCTTCAGCGAGTTCTTCACGGGCCGCAAGGCGGCCTACATCCCCCTGAACCTGAAGGCGGTCCAGTGCGGATACGACTACGCAGCGAGCCTGGCGAGGAGTCAGGAAGCCGCACTGTCAAAGGCCTTATGAGCCGTCTCGCCTCGAGAGCCAACCAGAGGGGTCGGCCTTGACTTGAAGAGAGACGGCGTGACAAGAGCTCGAACCGCCGAGATAGTCTTCGTGGTCGCGATGGTCGCGCTCGGGGCGTCGTACATCCTCACGTCGCCGTCAAGGGCGGTCACGACCACGACGGAGACTACCCTCTCCACTCATGCCTCCACGCAGGCTTCGGCGCAGACCCCGCAGACTGGCATGCATCTGACCTCCGCGACGTCGACTCTGACCTCTACCCACGAGACTACTCCGGCGGTCACCGCGACCTCCTCGACCTCGACGTCGGCCTCCCAGCCGATATCGCACGTCATCATAATACTCATGGAGAACGAGGAGTACGGCAGCGTCATCGGGAACACGTCCGCCCCCTATCAGAACGGGCTCGCCTCGAGATACGCCCTTGCGGGCAACTACTACGGGGTGGCCCACCCCTCGCTCCCGAACTACCTCGCGCTTGTCGCGGGAAGCACCTTCGGGGTAAGCAGCGACTGCCTGCCTGCTCAATGCAGCCTCCCGAGCAACGTGACCACGGTAGCCACCCTGCTCGACTCCCACAACCTTTCGTGGAAGGAGTACGCGGAGTCGATGCCCGCGAACTGCTCGCAGGTGAACAGTGCCGACGGCCTCTACTTTCCAAAGCACAACCCCTTCGTGTACTTCGGAGCCATTTCTGGGAACAACGGGACCGGGAGCACATCGAGCTACTGCGGCTCGCATGTCGTATCGATGGACCAGTTCTACCTCGACCTCCAGGCGGGAGACCTCCCCAGCTACTCCTTCATCACGCCCAACATCTGCGACGACGCCCACAGCTGCCCCCTTGCGACCGGTGACCAGTGGCTCTCGACCGTCGTCCCCAAGATAATCAACTCCAGTTCTTTTGCCTCGACCGCCCTCTTCGTCACGTACGACGAGGGGGAGACGAGCGACGTGACCGGGGGCGGGGGGCAGGTGCCGTGCATCTTGGTCTCGCCATTCGCGAGAGCGGGCTACGTCTCAAACATCGAGTACTCGCACTACTCCCTCCTTGCGACCGTAGAGGGGCTCCTGGGGTTGGGCAGTCTCGGACGAAACGACTCGACGGCTTCCCCCATGTCTGACCTCTTCACCTCCCAGGTCCATCTCCCAGGGTGAGGACCGGCGCCAGCCGCGTCACGCTTCCAAGCCCCCTCAGGTGGGCGTTCTCGGCCTTCGGGCTATTGAAAGGGGAGGAAGACCTAATTCTCACGCGGCCTCGAATTGAGAGCTTGAAGACTAGTCTGGTCAACGGAGTCACGCTAGCGCTGATCCCGGTCTTGGCGCTGGCGCTGGTCTTTCTCCCGGTCGACCGGGTCCTCGCATCGCCTCCCAACTTCTCGCTTACCACATGCTCTGCGGCTCAGCCCCAGAATTCCTCCGACCCGTGCACATTCGCAGCAAACTACTACGCAGGGGCCGGGTCGCTGACGTATTGCTTCCTGGGAGAGGGCGCGCTGTACTTGAGGGGCGTCTATTACCCGCTCACCCAGCCGGGGGCGAGCCCTGCTAGGGATGTTTCGAACGCCTTCTGCCCAGCGATGCACCGGTGACCCGGGCCCTGGGCGGCACGGCACTGCCTAGGACCCGGGGCGACCTCTTTTCGCCATCGGCGCAAATCCCCTCGACCCGTGGAGAAGCATTATATCACCCAAAGGGGCGGTGAGAAAACGGAAGTTTTCCGGAAGCAAACGGGGTAGTCGGATTGTTACAAAGCGTCGAAGAGGTGCAAGGTCTGTCGAAGAAGCTCCAAGAGCTCACCGCCCCGACGGGCGAATTGGAGGAGGGCCTCCTCGTCTCGGCCATCTACGACGGGGACCGGCGAAAGGCCGTCCTGAAGTTCTACGACTCTCAAGGAGAAAGGGTCTGGCTGTGGGAGGACAACACGGGACACAGGCCGTATTGCTACACCAGGCTTTCCGAAGCCGAAATCGCGTCCGCCGGCGTCGCGGTCGGAAAGAACGGGATAGTCGCGATAGAGCCGGCGGTGAGGCGTGACCTTCTGAGCGACTCTGAGGTCGTGGTCAGGAAGATAACCGCGTCAGACCCCCTCGCGATCGGAGGCTCACCGGGGAGCCTTCGGGAGAGGATAGAGTGCTGGGAGGCGGACATCAAGTACTTCGAGAACTACGTCTACGACAGGGGTCTCAAGGTAGGGACCTACTACAAGATAACCCACGGGGAGCTGGCCCCCGTCGAGAAAGAGGTCGTCGGCGAGGTGAGGCGGTCGCTAGACTCCATCCTCGCGAGAGCGACAGGGGACGCGGCATCCTACATCAAGGCCTGGGCAGAGCTGCTCGGCCAGCCTCTTTCTACCTTCAAGCGGATCGCCTGCGACATCGAGGTCGCGAACGAGGAGAACCGCATCCCCGACCCGGAGTTGGCCGACAGGGAGGTAATAGCGGTCTCCTTCTACAACGACAAGGAGTCCATCGTCTACATGATGGACAAGACGGGGCAGGACAAGTCCCTAGAAGGGGCCCTGACCGGCTACACTTACACGGTCTTCGCCGACGAGGCCTCTCTTCTAAGGGCCGCGTTCTCGAAGATGATGGATTACCCCTTCTTGATAACCTTCAACGGCGACGACTTCGACCTCCGCTACCTCAAGCATCGCGCCATGAGGAAGGAGATCGGGATCAAGGAGGAGGAGATACCCATCGCTCTCCAGAGGCAGGAGGCCTCGCTCAAGCACGGTGTCCACATAGACCTCTACCGCTTCTTCAACAACAGGTCCATCCAGGTCTATGTCTACAACAACAGGTACTCGGAGCACACGCTCAACGGCATAGCGGAGGCCATCCTGGGGAAGGAGAAGATCCCCTTCGATGGGAACATCGCGGAGCTCCCGCTCGTCAAGCTGGCTGACTACTGCCTCAACGACTCCTCGCTCACCTACGAGCTGACGAGCGCGAACGACTCGCTCCTGATGAAGATGCTCCTCGTCATCTCGAGGATAGCCAAGATGCCCATGAACGACGTCGCGAGGCTTGGCGTATCGAACTGGATACGCAGCATGCTCTTCTACGACCACCGCAGGGTCGGGGCGCTCATCCCCCGGACGGACGAGCTGAGGCAAAAGGGCGGGGCCTCCTCGGAGGCCATAATCAAGGGGAAGAAGTACAAGGGGGGGCTGGTCATCGAGCCCAAACCCGGGACCTACTTCGGGGTCTCTGTACTCGACTTTGCGAGCCTCTACCCGAGCATCATCAAGGTCCACAATCTCTCTTACGAGACGGTCAACTGCATACACGAGGAGTGCAGGTCCAACAAGGTCCCCGACACTGACCACTGGATATGCCGGAAGCGCAGCGGGATAGAGAGCCTACTGATAGGCTCCCTTCGCGACCTGCGCGTGGGGCACTACAAGGTGCTCGCCAAGGACAAGACGCTCCCGAAGGAGAGCAAAGACCTCTACAGCACGGTCACGCAGGGGCTCAAAGTCATCCTCAACGCCTCATACGGCGTGATGGGCTTCGAGACCTTCGCCCTGTACTGCCTCCCTGTGGCCGACGCGACCGCGGCGCTGGGGAGGGACGCGATCACGAGGACCATCGAAAAGTGCAAGCAGGAAGGCGTGTCCGTCATCTACTCGGACACGGACTCGCTCTTCATCGAGAACCCGGACAAGGAGAAGGTGGCCGGCGTCCTGAGGTGGGCCGACAAGGAGCTCGGCGTCGAGCTCGAGGTCGACAAGACCTACCGCTACGTCGCCTTCAGCCAGCTCAAGAAGAACTACTTCGGCGTCCTGCAGGACGGCACCGCCGACATCAAGGGGCTGACCGGGAAGAAGTCGCAGACCCCCGAGTTCCTGAAGCGGGAGTTCTACGAGATGCTCGACATATTGGTGAACGTGTATAGCCAGGACGACTTCGTGCAGGCAAAGTCGAGGATCAAGAAGCTACTAACCGACATGGTCGCCAGCCTGAAGGAACGGAAGATCCCCATCGAAGACCTCTCCTTCAACGTCATGATGGGCAAGTCCATAAGCGGCTACAGGTCCACGAAGGGCCCGGAGCCCGTGAAGAAGGAGTTCCAGAGGCGCGAGGAGCAGTCCTTCCTCCACGAGCGGCCGGAGAACTCGCAAGAGGTCGGCATCTCCGCCGCGTCTATGAGCGGGCTCCCGCAGCACGTGAAGGCCGCGATACTCCTTAGGAACTCGAACAAGGAGGTGAGGGCCGGCGAGCTGATCTCGTTCGTGAAGACAAAGGGCGGCCACGGCGTCAAGCCCACCGCGCAGGCCAAGCCGGAGGACATCGACGTCGAAAAGTACATCGAGTACGCGAGCTCGATGTTCGACCAGGTGCTCGGCGCGCTGGACCTCTCCTTCGAGTCCGTCGTTCCGAAGACTAGTCTCGACGCCTTTTGGGGCTAGGCGTAGTTCCGGACCTTCTCCCTGACCTCGGTGATGAAATCGTCTAGCTTCACTCCGTACTTGACGTCCCCGTCCCTTGCCCTAACGGCGACCGAGTTCGCCTGCTCCTCTTTCGAGCCTATCACGAGCATGTAGGGGATCTTCTGCAGCTGCGCGTCTCTGATCTTCCCGCCTATCGTGCCGCTCGCAAAGTCCCGCTCGACCCTGAGGCCGCCGTCCGCCAGCGTCTGCGCCACCTTCTCCGCGTAGGCCCTGCTCTCGTCCGAGACCGGGATGACCTTGACCTGGACGGGGGCTATCCAGACCGGGAACTTGCCCTGGACGTGCTCGGTGTAGACCCCGATGAACCTCTCGAGCGAGCCCAGGATGGCGCGGTGAATGACGACCGGGGTATGCTCCTTCCCGTCAGAGCCCGCATAGGTGAGCCTGAACCTCTGCGGAAGCTGGTAGTCGAGCTGGATCGTGGAGTTCTGCCACTCCCTGCCCATCGAGTCCTTGACGTCCACGTCGATCTTCGGGCCGTAGAACGCCCCGTCCTTGTCCTTCACCTTGTACCCCAGCCCCTTGGCCTCCATCACGCGGGCTAGGATCCCCTCCGCCTTCTCCCAGAACTCCCTGGTGCCCATGTGGTCGTCGGGCATCGTGGAGAGGTTGAGCTTGTACTCGAGGCCGAATATCTTGAAGACCCTGTCCAGGAGGTCGATCATCTCCTTCACCTCGCCCTCGACCTGGTCGTCGGTCGCGAAGATGTGGGCGTCGTCCTGCGAGAAGGACTTGACCCTGAAGAGCCCGCTGGCGACCCCGCTCAGCTCGTTCCTGTAGAGGTGGTCGAAGCATGCGACCCGCAGGGGCAGCTCCCTGAAGCTCCACCGCCTGGTCCTGTAGTAGAGCATCGTCGGCGGGCAGTTCATGGGCTTGAGCCCGAACTCCTCGTCCCCCATCTGGGTGAGGAAGAGGTTCTGCTTGTAGTGGTCCCAATGGCCGCTCACCTTCCAGAGCGCGCTGCTCACGAGCGCGGGGGTGCTGATCTCCACGTAGCCCCCCTTCGCGAGCTCCCCCCGCATGAACTCGATCAGGAGGTTCCTCAGCCTCAGCCCCTTGTTGTGCCAGTAGACCATCCCCGGCGAGGGCTCCTGGAAGCTGAAGAGGTCGAGCCTCTCTCCGATTATCCGGTGGTCCGTCTCGGGGAGCCCCGCGAAGTCGCTCTTCTTTATCCGCGAGAAGAGCTGCTCCTCGGTCAGCTCGTGCTGGGGCTTTCGCTCGGGCGCAACGCCCGGCTCCGCTTTCGCCGCCGCCGGTGCGGAAGCGACGTTGGAGTACACCCGCGACTGCTCTGCGAGCGGGTGGCCCTTGACCTTGATCTGGAACGCCTTGTTCCAACCGAAGGGAGCGCGGTAGGTCTCGAGCCCGGCCTCCTTGGAGAGCCTCTCCATGGTCTTCAGGACCTCGAGCGCGTCCTTGGGCCGCGCGAGGTTAGAGCTCAGGTGAGCGTAGGGATAGATGATTATCCTCTTCACCTTGAGCTTCTCGAGGAATGACCTTGTCCCCTCGACCGCCTTCTTCGCGACCTCGTCGTCGTCTCCCGGCTCGACGCTGACGAAGAGGGCGACTATCTCCTCGTATCGCTGCTTCTTCTTGTCGGCGACCTCCTCCGCGGCGGAGATCTCCTTGCCTATGGGCTCGTACTCGATGAAGTCAAGGTGCTGCTGAAGTATCCTCATCTCTGGTCGCCGTCGTCTTCCCTAGCCCCATCTGGCCCTTTGCATGTCCCTGTCCTTCTTCGTGGCCTTCTTCCAGGTCTTGGAGTGCTCGTGGCAAAGGTAGACGCGCCTCCCTTCGCCGCCGACCGTGAGCCCGCTCCCCGTAACCTGGTCCCTGTTGATGGACCTCTCGCTCGGGTTTTTGCAGCCGGTGACGGAGCAGGTGACGCCCTTCTCGACTTTGCCCATTCTGAAATCGGGCTGTCGAGTCCATATTTATAGCATATTCTCACGGCATGCCAATCGTTTCCGGATGCGACTTATTACCTCAGATCGCGATGACCGCGCAGGAGTGGCGAGGGCGTGCTCGACAAGCTGAGAGGGTCGCTGGCGGCCTCGCTCGCATCCATCGGCCGCGGGGCGTCAAAACTAATCCCGAGCCCCACAGCATGGACGCTCATCGGGCTGCTCTTCGCGTTCCTTGCGTTCATCTTCTATGGCGGAGGCCATCCTTTCGTCGCCGGTCTCATGCTCGCTCTGTCCGGCTTCTTCGACGTGCTCGACGGGGCAGTCGCCCGCGCCACGGGCAAGACAAGCCAGCGCGGTGCGTTCCTCGACTCGACGCTTGACAGGGTCTCCGAGGTGGTGGTCTTCCTGGGAATACTCGTCGGGGGCTATGTCAGCCCGTTCCTCGTGCTATCGGCCCTCTCCCTGAGCCTCCTGGTCAGCTACACGCGCGCGAAAGGAGATGCGCTCGGGGTGAACCTCGCGGGGATAGGAGTGGGAGAGAGGAGCGAGAGGCTGGTCGTGCTCATAGTGACCTCGCTGCTCGGCATCGTGGGACTGGGCGTCCTGATAATCGTCCTGCTCGCGCTCATCACCTTCGTCCAGAGGACGGTCAAGGTGAGCAGGGCGCTGGGGCGTCGCGAAAAGGGAGTCGCCGAAGGTCCGCAGCCCCCTTCCTGACGGGCGGGAGCTTCCGAACTTCAGAATTTGTTGTGTCTCTCGGACTTGGCCCTGACGTTCACTATCCCGTAATGTACGGAACAGCTGATGCAGTAGTAACGAACGGTTATTGGCGCCGCGATGTACGCCCCGGCCGCCCTCAGCTCCCTTGCGAGCAGGGGCTCGACCATGCTGAGCCTAGTCGTGACCTTCTTCGCCTTGTCCCTGGGGACATGCGCGCCGCAATTGCTGCAGGAGATGAAGCCGGAGCTGCCCTTTCCGCCCTTCGATCGTCCCCGGCTCTTTCTCTTCTTTGTCATCCTAAATACCGAGAATGCGCCGACGGGGCCTGTTTAAAAGCTTGGGGCGAGGCGATGGAGAGGTCAGGCCCCAGCAAGTCTTAAGACGCTTCCAAAGCGGACGGGGGGAGCAGGGTTGAATGTCCTCGTCGCGGGGTTCATCACGATTGACAAGATCGAGCTCAACCTTCGTCAGATCACTTCCATAGGCGGCCCCCCATGCTACGCCGGCCTCCTCTGCGCGAGGTTCGGGTTCGACGTGACGCCGCTCACGAAGATCGGGCCCGACTTTCCCGACGAGCAGATAGTCTGGCTGGCCCGGAACGGGCTCCAGCTTCGAGCGATGGACAGGAGCAGCACGAAGAAGACGACCCGCTTCAAGCTTGTCAACAAGGGAGACGAGAGGTCCCTCTATCTCGTCGAACGGTGCGAGGACCTCAGCGTGGAGCAGGTCCCAGACAAGCAGTTCAACGCCTCCCTGATCAGCCCCCTCGCGCACGAGGTCTCCATACAGGTGTTCGACGAGGTGCGAAAGAGGTCGGACTTTTGCTTTCTCGACCCGCAGGGGTTCGTGAGGATGTTCGACGCTTCCGGCAGGGTGGTCATCGACAGCTGGAACGACGAGAGGATACTAGGTAACGTCGACGCCCTGAAGATGGACCTCGAGGAGGCGAACGCCTTGACTGGGACGAGCGATGGCAAGGCGGCCCTCGTGAAGCTCTCGAAGAAGGTCCGGAAGGCAGTCGTGACGAGGGGTAGCGAGCCCGCCCTCGTCCTCGAGGGGAACAAGATATCTCAGGTCGAGGTCCCGAAGGTGAAGGTGGTGGACAGCACAGGGGCGGGAGACATCTTCGCAGGCTCCCTAATCAGCTGCTTCCTGCGTTCGCGGGACTTCCTATGGTCCTGCTGCTTCGGGATCGCTGCGTCGTCCTTGTCGCTCACCTCCATCGCCCTCAGCAAGATCGAGCTGCCTCGCAGCGTCGACCAGCAGGCGAGGAAGCTCTACGGCTCGGCGACGACGGTCGAGACGATCTGACGCTAGTAAGCCTTGGCGAGGTACGCGAGCTCTGTGCCCTTCATCCCGCACCACGTGCACGAAGCAGCGTGCTCCTCCTCGATGTCCACCCTCTTCCCGCGCACCTCGTAGCCTCCCGTCTCCGCCTTTATCTCGCGGGCGCACTCCTCCCTCCCACAGAAGGTGAACTTGATGAAGCCGCCTCCGTGCCTCGCCTTCGCTAGCAGATCCTCCTTCGACGAGGCGTCGTGGATGTTGGAATTGAGCCATTCCCACGCTCTCCTGGAAAGCTCCCTAAGGATCTCCTGCTGCAACGAGGCCAGCTTCATGACAAGAGCGTCCTCCAGGACGTTCTCCCTCTTCCTCTGGTCCCTCCGTGTGACGGTGAGCACCTTGCTCTCTGCCTCCCTCGGACCTATCTCGATCCTGACCGGCGTGCCGAGCATCTCCCAGTGGTAGAACTTCTCGCCAGCCGTCTCCGAGCCGTCGTCTACCTTGACCTTGTACCCCGCCTCCGCCAGCTTCCCCGCCAGGGCGCGGGAGTAGTACGAGGAGCTCTGGCTCGTTCCTGATGGGGATTATCACGACCTGGACGATGGCCGCGTTGAACGGGAGCACCAATCCATACTCGTCCCCGTGCACCGAGACGATCAGCGCCGCTATCCGCGATACGCCGGGCCCGAAGCACGTGGACTCTGGCACCACCTTCTGGCCTTCGGCGGAGAGGAAGGAGACTCCGAAGGGAGCAGTGAACCTCTTCCCGAGGAGGTGGGTGGTAGCAGACTGGAGGACCTGCCTGTCTGGAAGGATGACGTCGTACGCCAAGCTCCGCTCTGCGCCCGGAAACCTGTCGAACGGCTCCCTCTCGATAGGGAGGAAGGGCAGCGCGAACTCCTCGAACGTCTTCCTCGTGATGTCCATGTCTTCTCCAAGTTGGGCCACTGCCTCCTGCTTCGTGGCGAAGACGTCGTGCGACTCTATCCACAGGAACTCCCTTCCCCTGAAGAGAGGACGCGTGGCCTTCGTCTCGTGGCGATAGACGGCGCATGACTGGAAGGCCTTGAAGGGCAGGTCCCGGTAGCTCCTTATCCACAGCGCGTACATCGGGTAGATCGCCGTCTCCGAAGTGGGCCTGATGAAGAGCCTCTCCTCTAGCTCCTCGCCACCGGCCTTCTCGACCGAGAAGACCTGGTTTTCAAAGCCCTTGACGTGCTCCTTCTCCACGAGGAGGTTCTTGTAGGGTATCAGGAGGGGGAAGAGCATCGCCCTGTGCCCGCTCGCGATGAGGTGCCTCTCGAGAGCCTCGTAGATCCCCCTGACGATGTGCATCAGGTTGGGCCTGAAGACGACGAACCCCTTGACCCCGTACCTCACGTCTGCGAGCTCCGCCTTCTCAGAGACGAGGTCATACCACTCGCCGAACTGCTTGAACTTGTCTGGCAGGGGGGCCTTCGCCAACTAATTCCGTGCGCCCGCGCCTCCGATGAGATTTAAGGCTTCGGCGGCTAGATGGCGTTCTGCTCCGCCATGACTGTATGGCGGATGCAGGAAGGTTGATGTAACTAGGCTGCGCCTTCAAAGCAGTGCCACAGATGGGCAACCGTCGCATGCGCGGTGCTGTGACGCCTCTTTTCTTGCTTGTCGCGGTGGTTCTCGCGTCGGCCCCCCTGGTGCCGTGCGAAGGTGCGCAGAGCCAGTCTCAACCATCGGTCGCCACGGTGAACGTTGGAAGCGGTCCCGCCGGGGTCGCCTACGACCCCTCCAAGGGCGAGGTCTTCGTGACAAATCTGCTCGGCAACACCACTTCGGTCATCTCCGACACGACCAACGCCGTCGTCGCGACGGTGAAGGTAGGTAGCGGCCCCGCCGGCGCCGCATACGACGCCTCCAAGGGCGAGGTCTTCGTGACCAACGCTCTCGACAACACCACCTCGGTCGTCTCTGACTCCACCAACGCCGTCGTCGCGACTGTGAAGGTGGGGAGCGGCCCCACGGGCGTCGACTACGACCCCTCGAAGGGGGAGGTGTTCGTGGCCAATTACTTGGGCGGCGGCACCGTCTCCGTCATCTCCGACGCGACCAACGCCGTCGTCGCGACGGTGAACGTGGGGCACTATCCCTACGACACCGCATACGACGCCCCCAAGGGCGAGGTCTTCGTGACCAACGCTCTCGACAACACCACCTCGGTCGTCTCTGACTCCACCAACGCCGTCGTCGCGACTGTGAAGGTGGGGAGCGGCCCCACGGGCGTCGCCTACGACTCCGCCAAGGCCGAGGTGTTCGTAGCCAATTATTTCGACGGGACGGTCTCCATCATCTCCGACGCGAGCAACGCCGTCGTCGCGACGGTGAAGGTGGGAGCCAAAGCCACGGGCGTCGCCTACGACTCCTCAAATGGCGAGGTGTTCGTGACAAATGGCGACAACAACACCGTCTCCGTCATCTCCGACGCGACCAACTCGGTGGTCACGACGGTGAAGGTGGGAACCAATCCGTCGGGCGTCGCATACGACTCAGCCAAGGCCGAGATGTTCGTGGCCAATAACGGCGACGCCACCGTCTCAGTCATCAGCCTCCTGGCGTCCGCATCCTCCACCTCGTCCACCGTTGCAGAATTCCCCTCATCTTCACTTGCAGCCGTTGCGCTCGTGGTCGTCGCGACGGCCGCGCTGGCTTCAAGAAGATTTCACGCTAAACGACAGCGCAGGCTCCATGATGGATAGCTGGACCCCAGTTGGGACAGGGCACAAAAGGCTCCTCAGATGTTGAGCAGGCTGGTGACCATCACGGTCACCCCGATCACGGTGAACACGACGATCGAGAGATACCTTATCCTCCTTCGGGAGAGGACCTTCCCCAACCTGTTGCCCAGCGCGGTCTCCACCGCGACCGCCGCGACGAGCCCTACCACCGCGCCCGAGAAGACCACCAAAGCGTCCTCGAAACGTGCCAAGAAGACGATGGTGACAAGCTCCGTGGCGTCCCCCGCGAGGTCGAGGGCGATGAGCGTCAACACCGCGGGGATGAATATAGACCAGGCCCCCCTCCCGCGCCTCTCCAAGAGCTTCTCCTCTCTCTCGTCGACTTCGTGCTCCTCTCTTGAGAACCTGTAATACTCCCACACCGCGTAGGCGAGCATGATCGCGCCGCCGGCGAGCTTTATCGCGATGACCGGGACCAGGGTGATCAGCAGGGACCCGACAGCGACGATTATCGCGGTGGTGATGGTGAAGGCGACCGAGCCGGCGGCGAATACCACAGACGCCCTTGTCTTGGTCGCGAGCGCAAGGAGGAAGAGCGCGTCCTTGTCCGTGAGCTCGACGACGAAGATGGTGCCCATCGTCGTGAAGAGCGCCGTGAGGAGCATCGCCTGGTCCAATCATGCCGCCCCCTCGGCAGTCCCAGAACGCGCCTCGGCCGACAAACCTCTCGCTGGGTGCCACCTCGCCTGTGGTTCGCGTAAATGCTTTCTCGGCCGTAGCCAAGGAAGAGTGATATCTGCCCCGAACCGGTGCCATGACGAGATACCCGCTTGGGCAGGCTAGCGATAGGCTTCCAGGGGGAGCACGGGGCTTACAGCGAGGAGGCGATCTACAAACAGTTCGGGAGGGACGTGAAGACCGTCCCGTCGGCGACCATCCACGAGGTCTTCAACCTCACCGAGGCAGGAGCCGTTGACCTGGGTGTCGTCCCGGTCGAGAACTCCGTCGAGGGGAGCATCAACGAGACCTACGACATGCTCCTCTCCTCGAACCTCACGGTCGTCGGCGAGGTCGTTCTGCGCGTCGTCCACTGCCTCATCGCGCTTCGCACCGCCAAGCTAGGAGGCATCAAGACCGTCTACTCTCACCCGCAGGCCCTCGCCCAATGCCGCAACTTCGTGACCTCGATGGGCCTCGAGCCGATCGTCACCTACGACACCGCGGGCAGCGTCAAGATGATCAAGGAGAAGCACCTCGACGGAGCCTCGGCGATAGCCGGAGAGAGAGCCGCTGAGATCTACGGCTTGAAGGTCCTCAAGAAGGGAATCGAGGACTACTCGACGAACTCGACCAGGTTCCTGATCGTCTCCAGGGAGGGCGGCACGGATCAGAGAGGAGTCAAGACCCGCGCGGCCCGCCGCGGGGGCGTTAGCCCCGGGAGCAAGACGTCCCTCATCTTCTCCGTCCCGCACACGCCCGGCTCGCTCTACAACGCCCTCGAGGTGTTCGCGAAGGCGAAGATCAACCTCACCAAGATAGAGTCGAGGCCGACCAAGGAGCGGCCCTGGGAGTACTACTTCTTCGTGGACATCGAGGGACACCGGCAGGACGCCAAGGTGCTCAGGGCGCTCTCCGAGCTCGCGAAGAGGACGGCATTCCTCAAAGTGCTGGGCTCATACCCGCGGTCGAAGGCGGATTGCTCCTGATGTCGAAAGAGGGTCTGCCCGACGACTCCCTCTTGCTCATCGCGGACGAGGTGCGGGTTTGCACGAAATGCCCCCTCTCGCTCACCAGGACAAACGCCGTTCCGGGCGAGGGCCCGCGTGACGCGCGCATCGTCATAATCGGAGAGGGTCCAGGCAGGAACGAGGACCTACGAGGAAGGCCGTTCGTCGGGGCGGCTGGAGCGCAGCTGGACGGCCTGTTGAGGGAAGCCGGACTTGCTCGCGAGCACGTCTACATCACCAACGTGGTGAAGTGCCGCCCCCCCGAGAACCGGCGCCCCACCGGCGCGGAGGCGGACGCCTGCCAGCCATACCTCGAGAGGCAGCTGGAGCAGCTGCGTCCCAAGGTGGTGGTCCTGCTGGGGGACAGCGCGCTCAAGCGCTTCCTCCCGGACGAGAGCTTGGGCAGCGCCCACGGCCGGCTCTTCAAGCACGGCGGGTTCGCTGTCTTCGCGACCTACCACCCCGCTGCCATGATATACAACCGGTCGCTCGAGAACGTGTCTCGTGAGGACTTCAAGGAGCTAGGAAGAATCCTGGCAGCCCTCGGGCCGAAGAGCTGACCGTGCATCCCTAGAGAGCGGAGCGCCGCCGACGGGCTAGTCCTTCTTGCCGCGGACGAGAAGGTAGGCAGCGCCAAGAAGCAGGATCAGACCGACGCCGAGCCCCGCGGCCGTGTTACGCTTACCGAGCTCATAAAGTGCTGCGGGAGATGCAACGAGGAGGACCACCACTAGGAGGTTCCTCAAGTTGGCCCCCTGCAGCTTGACAGAGGGAAGTATCACGAAGCTGAAGAACACCAGCAGTGCCGGGAACACCAGAGGGTACCTCCCGTCGAGCACGTTGAAGACCGCGGTCCCGATGTCTCCGCCTGCCGAGTACCAGGCAGTGATGAACGCCAAGAAGAGGGAGAGGAACGCGATGGCCTGGAGCCTCTTGCTGAGCGCGACGACCACGCTCCTCTTCGAGGCGGTCGTCTCCGAGTTGAAATCGATGACCGCCGCCAATAGGACCGCGGCGAAGCCGGCGAGGAAGATGTACGGGCTCTGGGACACCTCGAGGTACACAAGCTGCGGCAGAATCGCCGAGAACCCGGCCCCAGACCAGAGGTAGATCGCGTAGACGAAGTTAATGATGAAAGGGAACGCGTAGAGGATCAGAGCGACGTCTCCGTACCTTTCTTCAGTCATCTCGCTCAAGGATATCCAACCGCGCGCCCAAGACCGGGTTAAAACTCTTCTCTTGCGCGCAGGTGCCGACTGGCCCCGACGCGCCTTATCCCATCTTCCTGCCGAACACGAGGTACGCGGTGTGCGCGACCATGAACATCGACGGCCTCGTCATGCCCGTCCTCGCCTCGATGTTGCGCGCGATGAGTTCGAGGGTCTCAGTCGCCACGAAGCCTTCGTCGTGGAGGGTCTGGACGAGCTTCTCGGCCTGGTTCATGGTGGGGCAGATTCCCGCGAGCATCGCCGACGGGGCCAGCGCCTCCTTGACCGGCTTCACAAGCTCCCACGGGTCACCCATATCGAGGAGCGCCGCGTCGAGCTCCCTCTCCTCAACCCCCAGCTTCGCGTCCTGCGTCTTCAGGGTCACGTGCTCCGAGAGCCCGAACCGCTCGAGGTTCCGCTTCGCCCCAGCTTGGAACTCCTCGTTGATGTCGTAGCTGAAGACGCGGCCTTCAGGGGCCACGGAGTAGGCCAGGGCGGCCGTGGCAGCACCGCTCCCCGTCCCTGCCTCGAAGACCCTGCTCCCAGAGTGGATCCCGCACTTTATGATGATCATGCCGATGTCCTTTGGGTAGATGACCTGCGTCCTCCTCGAGAACTTCATCACGATGTCCTCGAGCGTCGGTTTCAGTATCACGAGCTCGTCGTTGAGGGTCGTGAGGACCCTGATGCCGTAGTCCTTCCCCACCAGCGAAGCGAGGTCGAGGATTCCGAGGTGGGTGTGGAGCTTCGGAGTCTCCGAGGGCCGGACGAGCCACTTCCTCCTCCTGTCCCTGTAGACGAGGATGAAGGAATCCGCCTTGATCTTGTCCATGCTTCTTCTCCGCGGCCCGCCTTGAGCGTCTATATCAATCTGGTATGCGCCGGTGCTAATTCAGCCGAACGGGGTCTTTCCGGCCGGATTTCACGTTATTTCGTCTTTTGCGTCTCTAGGCTTCGCCGTTTCTTTTTCTTCTATTCGAATCTAAAGCCTTCGCTGATGCCCGAATCTTGCTATGGTGAGCCTGGGCCCCGGCCATTCTTTGGCGATGAACTCTTCCTGCGCGCTCTCACAACGTATCCCAAGATGACCCCTGTCAAGAGGTTGGCCGCAATCGCGGCGTAGACCAGCGTGAGGGTCTGTGTGGATGTCGTCGTTGTTGTCTGGACAGCGGCCGGAGGCAACGTCAGCGTTTCGAGTCCGGTGTTGGGCGGCGAAGCCTTGTCACTCGCGGTCACGACCACCATGAAGTTCGTCCCCGCT
The DNA here is from genome assembly GCA_963820505.1 of uncultured Nitrososphaerota archaeon. Lineage (GTDB taxonomy): Archaea > Thermoproteota > Nitrososphaeria > Nitrososphaerales > Gagatemarchaeaceae > Gagatemarchaeum. The sequence goes on from CAWFZY010000005.1 coordinate 702,909, forward strand.
TGGAGAGGAGGGAGGGCCTGCGCGGTGAAGCTGCCGGTCCAGGTGCTGCTAGAGCTGGAGTACGTCATCGCCACCGTCGCGATCAGGCCTCCAGGCGTCTTCCCCCCAAAGGTGTTTGTCGTCGCGTTGTAGAAGCCCCAGCCGACGAGCGCGTCGACTTGGCCTCCTCTGGCCGCGCTGTCGAGGGCAGCGACGAATCCCGGGACGGGTTCGGCATTGGTCGGATACGTGATGGCAGCCTTGATGGCCACGCTCTCGCCGTCATAGAGGCCGGCGACCAGCAGGCCTGATTTCGCGTTGACGAGCTGAACCCCCATGGCAAAGGTCGCCGGCGAGACAGTGAAGGGAGCCCCGTTGTACTTGTAGGTCGCCGTGTTTCCGAATGCGTCGCTGACCGTCACGGTGGGGTCCCATGTGCCCACTGCTGCGTAGTTCCAGTTCGGAAAGAGCTCGCCGAAGTAATAGCCGGTGTCTCCCCCCGACCCTCCCTGGTCCGGCGCGGTGCCGGACGGCGGGTGCCAGATGGCGTTGGCTATCGTGCCGTCAGGGAGGCTGTAGGTCACGGAGATTCCCTTCGTGACGTTTGTGATCGGAGCGCCGTTCGAGGCGTAGGTGATGTAGAACCTAGGCAGCATCTCGGTCCCACGCGTCCCTCCCGAGATGTAGGTGCACGTCCCTCCGGTAACCAAGTCCATGCCGAGGTTCAGCTTGTTGGTCGCGTAAAGCGACGTGGCCCCGACCACTTGGCTCCCTTGCTCCACGAAGATGTTGTAGGTCCCGACCTGGTCGACAGCTGACTTGAACCCGGAGGTCGCGTTGCCGAAAGTGGCGTTCTCCGTCTGACCCTGCGCCGTGAAGGTGTAGTTGAGCAGCACCCTTGTCCCGTTGGGCTTCACGACTGCCACCGAGTACGTCCCGGGGACGGGAGCTGTGACGGCCACGGTGCTGGTCATCCCAAGGTTGACGACTCCCGGCGTCGCTGTGACCGTCTGTGTCTGCGCCCTTGCCGCAGGTGCAGCGAACGTCATTGCAATCAGTGTGAAGATAATTAGGGAGCCCACCGCCAAACGGACGGCTCGGCCTGATTTCGAGCCCGGTACGCTCATGTGCAGCGAAGTCTCAGAATCGAATATAAAACATCCCATAATTCTGGTTTTCCTACGCATGCAAGCTGCGCCGACAGTCCCACGCGTGCCACGAAACCCATTGAGGTCAAGAAGTGAGGCCCCAAAATGCTAGGATGCCCCCGAAAACTAGAATCGAAATACCCAGAAGCGAGAGTCTCTTATCCGTCCAAAAGGACGGCATCCCTGCACGGTCGGTTGCGTCCATTATTCCGTCACTTGGCTCTACTGCACGACCCTTTCTCCTGCTCGCTCGCTTGATGTTCGGGATTGCGCACGCGATGGCACCAGCAAGCGCAATCAGAATGCCGATTGCCGAGAGAGCAAACATATCGAGAGCGAGTCAGGTCTCGCTGTATAAGGGTTCGAAGGACGCAAGGTGAGAAGAGCGAAGACCAAAAGCGAGGACGCAAACGCTGCCAGAAGAGAGCCTGATATCTTCTCGCGCGAACGTTTATATTGGTTCTTGCCGTAAATTGAGACACTGACATGAGCAGCGGCACTGAGGAAGGGGGCCACAGCTCGGGAACTGGCGACGAATCCCAGCCTAGGCAGCGGTTCCCAGCTTCATCCTCCAAGGAGAAGCCGGTCAAGGTCGGCGAGGAGATCGACGTCACGGTCTCCGAGGTCAGCAGGCGAGGCGAGGGAGTGGCCCGGATTCAAGGATTCGTGATCTTCATCCCCAACACAAAGCAGGGGATGCAAGCCAAGATCCGGATCAAGGAGATACGACCCAACTTCGCGACGGCCGAGCTGATAGAGAGCGGCCCCTCGAGCTAGGCCTGCGGCCCTAAGCGCGCCACCAGTCGAACCCAAGGAAGTCTGCCTTGCGCGACTCCACGTTGACGATGGCTATTATGAACTGCTTCCTGACGGTGGTGGCTAGCCTGCCAGACCTCACCATCCCGGTCGCGGTGACCTGGGACTCGTCCTTCTCGACCTGGACGAGGTAAGGCGCGTGGTCGATTCCGGGCCCGTGCTCGTAGACCGCGAAGTCCGAGCCGAACTTTATCCCCGGCCCGACGACGAAGCCCGACTCCCGCAAGAGGCTGTAGACCAGGTATTGCTCCCTGAAGTTCGGATAGCCCGCCGCGCAGAGCGCCTCAACCTCCTTCGCGGAGAGCAGCTCCCCTTCCTCGCTCTCCACCCGCAGCTTCTTCTTCTTCACGAGGTAGTAGCTCTCCATAAGGTCCAAAATCAGGGGGGCGTCGAACTCAAAGTCCTTAGGTTTCGGGATGCCGAGCGGCTTGCCGTAGTAGGAGTCCTTGAAGAGCCTCCTCGATGCCTCTATGTCCCAGACGACAATCCTGTTCTCGAACAGTCTCCCGGTGGCCACCTTCGAAGTGTGAGGCATGCGAGTCGACCGGAATCCTGCGCCTATATCTGCCTGTCCCAGAGCGGCCGGCTCGGGCTAGACGCCCAGCGCCACGATGGTCGTCGCGTCCGCCGCCGTCAGGGCTGCATCAGCGGTGTCCTCTATCGCCTGGGCGAGATCCCTCATCGTGATGAGGTCCCTGTACCCGTGGACGGATTTTATGAGCTCGGTGATGAGCTCGCGGTGCATGGTGTCAATCGCGCTCTCGAACTTCTGCACCTGGGCCGCCATCTCGATGGACTGGTCAGGGTTGATGGAGAGCGCCCTCACGCAGTCGTTCTGCTTGGAGATTGCCTCTATCAGCGTGTTGAGGAGCCCGTTGTATGACTCCTTGTACTTCTTCAGCCTGATGACGCTCCTTCTGACCTGCGACAGCTTGAAAGCAGTGCCGTTGAGGTGGCCGACCACGCTCTCGATGGCGAATGCCACCCTCAGGAGGTCCTCCTTGTTCATCAGCAGCGTGCCGACCTGTGAGAGCTCCCTGATTAGCGAGCGCCTGAGCGTGACCACATCCTCCTCGGCCTTCTTAACCCTCTCCAGGCAAGACTTGATGCTTGCCTTGTCGTTCGAGAGCACGGCCTGGTACTCCTCGCGCAGAACACGACCCGCGTCCGTGACCCTGCGGACCTCGTCCTCGAGGACCAAAAGTGTCCTTCTACGAGCTTGAAGGTCGGCCTCAGAACCTGACAGTATATTCCCCCCGCAGGCTATGAATGTGGTGAATATAAAAGCGGGGGACTTTACGCATCCGAGGATTCTCCCTTACGCGGCGCTATCGTTGGCCTGGACGTCTCCGCCCCGAGGTCGGTTGCGGCACAGACTCAGGCTTTTATCGAGGGACCGTGCTCAAAAGCCGAACACGACGTGCGCCCCTCTGAGAACCATGTTGCCAAGCGGCGGCTTCTCCTAACCGCGTTGGCGGTCGCGTTCTCGTGCTCCTTGCTCGCTTCCGTCGTCTCCCGAGCCCAGGCGGCTCCCACCTCGTCCAGCACCGTGGTCGTCAACTTCGACGTGCCCGTCGACCCAGGGTCTTCCAGCCTGATGGCGAGCGCCGTGGCCACGGCGAAAGCTTCAGGCGCGACAGCCATAGTCATCGAGATGAACACGCCAGGCGGCCTGCTCAGCGACATGCTCGACATCATAACCAGCATACAGCAGGCGAACCAGTCCGGCATCCCGACATACACCTACGTCCCTCCCGACGCTCTGGCGGCCTCCGCAGGCAGCTACATCGCGATGGCGAGCAACGGCATCCTGATGGGTCCGGGTTCGGAGATCGGGCCCTCCACCCCCATCGTCGAGGGCGGCACCGCGCTCGAGCAGAACCACACAGAGGACGCGATGGTCTCGCTTATGGTCAGCCTAGCGGACATGTGGGGGAGGAACTCGACAGCCGCCCAGGCGATGGTGATATCGGACATCGCCTACTCGGCGGCGGACGCGTACCAATACCACCTGACCGAGGGGAACGCCACCACCCTGCAGGGCGCGCTCTCGCAGTTCGGGCTCGGCCCCAGCTACACCCTAGTCCAGGAGGGGACCTACGACCAGCTACTGAGCGCCCTGAGCGACCCCAACCTCAACGGGATCCTCATCTTCCTCGGGGCGCTCGCCATAGTGCTCGACCTCTGGCACCCGACCTTCGTCCTCTCGATCGCCGGCGCAATAGCCCTGGTCGCCGGGCTGGTCGGGCTCGAGGTCGTCGGCGCGTCCCTCCTGGGGGTGGTGGTCATCCTGACCGGCGTGGCGCTGATGTTCCTGGAGCTGAGGCTCGGGCACGGGTTCGCCATGATAGCCGGAGCCATCGTCGGTGGGGCGGGCGTGTACCTGCTATTCCAGGGCGTCCAGTATTCGTCCTCTGCTCTGGTCGACTACACCCAGGTCGAGGCGGTCGCCGTGGGTGCCGTCGGAGTTTTAGGGGGCCTCTACATCAGGTGGATAGTGGGGCCATTGAGACACAGGCGGAACTTGACCGGTTCGGAGTCGCTGGTCGGGAAGCGCGGGGTCGCGGTCTCGTCCACGGAAGTCAGAGTCGAAGGGATAGTTTGGCGCGCCAGGATGGATTCGGGCGAGCTCAAGAAGGGGACACAGGTGGAGGTGAAGGCGGTCGAAGACCTGGTCCTCCGCGTGGTGAGCGTCGAAGAAAACCGTGCGCTCGACGCGCTGTAGCCTCCTCCATCCAACCGACATGCAGGCTGGCAGAAGGCCTATATGGCACGGCGGAAGTTCTCGCTTCCGGATGACCTGATTTGGTGGATGTCGCTGCGCTTGCTGTCGAGGCCCTTGTGGTCCTTATCGTCCTGGCGAATCCTCCTGAGCGGGATACGGGTGCTGCGCGAGTGGGAGAGAGCGCCGATCCTGAGCCTCGGCAGGTACAAGGGCCTGAAGGGGCCTGGAATCATCTACGTGGTGCCGTTCATCAACAGGGTTCCTTTCACCATCTCGACGCGCCTCCAGACCGTCTCCTTCAAGACCGAGCAGACGTTCACGAAGGACAACGTCCCCGTCGTGGTCGACTCGGTGATGTACTTCCAGCCCGCGGACCTGCAGAAGGTGGTACTTGGGGCTGAGAACTACATGATGGCGACACAGCTCGCGGCCCAGACCACCCTGAGAGAGGTCATAGGCCAGGTGAGCTTCGATGACCTGCTCACAGAGCGCGAAAAGATCGGGGCCAAGGCGCGCGAGGTGATAGACAGCAAGACTGAGGTGTGGGGCGTGAAGGTAACGGCCGTCGAGATAAGGGACGTGGGGATACCGTCGGCCCTCCAAGACGCGATGTCCAGGAACGCCCAGGCGGAGAGGGAGAGGAGGGCGAGGGTGACGCTCGCTCTCGCGGAGTTCGAGGCGGCGCAGAAGATGGTGGACGCGGCGAACCTCTACGCGAACAACGACAGGGCCTTCCAGCTGAGGTGGATGAACATAATCTACGAGCTCGGGCTGCAGGGGAAGAACACGATCCTTCTGATCCCCTCCAACATCCCCGTAGCGGGGACTGTAGCAGGGACCGCTGGGCAGACCATCCCGCCTATCGGCGTGATGGGCATCCAGGAGCTCGCGAAGAAGGCGCAGACCTCCTCCACGGACCAGAAGTAGTCTCTCACGGACCGGTTGCGCCCTGAAGGCCGTCCGTTGGCTAGATGCCTCGCTCTCAGGCCTTCGACTGCACGCGCTTCTGCATCGAGTACATCTCCACGATCTCCTTGACGGTCGTTGCGTCCTCCGGCCCCTTTTCGTCGCGTATCTTCCCGGTGAACTTCGGGAAGCGCAGCGCCAGCCCGCTGCCGGACCTGAGCTCGTTCATCGCCGCCGGGTGGATGGGCGAGAGCGTGATCTCCGAGGCGATGGTCTCTATCACTACCTTCGGTCGGTACCAGGTGTCCGGCACGAGGTTCGACTCGACATCGGGAGGCTTCACGGAGCTCTCGTACGGCTTCAGCAACTTCGGGAACCTCTCGAGGTCTGCGTCGCTGAAACCGGTGCCGATCTTCGTCACGCTCGGGTACGTCTTCCTCTTGCTGTCGTACGCCGCCAGCAGGTAGGCCCCGTAGACCCCCGTCCTCCTACCCCTGCCGTGGAAAGCGCCGATTATCACGAGGTCGATGGTGTCGGTTAGCTCGCTGCTGTACTCGCGCTTCAGCTTGATCCACCCGAACTCCCTGGCCCCAGCGCGGTATATGCCGTCGGGCTTCTTCGCCATTATGCCTTCGCAGCCCTCCGAGATGGCAAGCTCCATGAACTCCTCCATCTCCTCGGCGGTATCGACCATCTTGGAAGGGACTGGGCGCGTGAACTCGGTCACCTGGACCACCCTCTCCAGCTGCGCGCGCCGCTTGAGGTATGGCTGCCCTGTTATGTCCTTCCCGTCGACGTTCAGCGCGTCGAAGAAGTTGACCGCGACGGGGTATTGTTTCATCATCTCCTCAATCCCGTGTTTCCTCCGCCTGTGCATCAACTCCTGAAACGGCAAGTATTCCCCAGTGTTGGGGTTGATTGCCACGACTTCGCCTTCCAGGACCGCGCGCTTGGACTTCACGCAGCTCTTGACGTAGCGCACCACGTCTGGATAGTTGGAGGTGATCCTCTCGAGGCGCCTCGAGAACAGCTCGACCTTCTCCCCGTCCTTGTGCATCTGAAGCCTCTCCCCGTCGAGCTTGTACTCCGCCGCGACGGGCTTCCCGATCTGGTCTATGATGGTCTGCGCGGACTTCAGGCGCTCGGCGAGCATGGGCCTTATCGGCTTACCCACCTCGAGGTGGATCTTCTGCACGCCGGCAAGGCCTTCCTCGGCGGCGACCCCGAGCACGAACCCAAGGTCCGAGGTGACGTTGTAGGCCCTCTCGAGGACCTTCCTGTGCGCCTTGTCGCCGAGGAGCGCGACGGCGGCCGCGTCGAGGATGGTGTAGTCCGCCACGCCCAAGCGGAGGACCCCCATCGCGGTCCTGAGGACGTACTTCGCCTCCACCGGGGTCGCATCGTTGAGGAGGCTCACGAGTTCCCTCAGCTTGGACTCTATCGACCCTCCCCCGCTGGTCTTCGCTATCGAGAGAAGGGAGCCATAGACCCGCCTGAGCGTGAGGGGCTCCGACACGAGCGACGCCTGCCTCTCGCCAGCTCCGCCTCCAGCCAGCAGGGCCTGCGCCGCGCTACCGATGTCCCCCGCCTTGATGTAGGCGTCCTTCACCTCCTGCGTTGTCTTCCCCGAGGCCGTCCCCAGCGCCCTCAAGGCGAGCTTCTCGGCGATCCCGAGCTCGACGCCCTCGTAGTCCGGGCGGAGCTTGCCCTGCATGAGGTAGGCGAGGAGGGGGAGGTCCGACTTCGGAGTCTCCTTGAAGAGGGACGAGAGTATCTCGGTCATCTGGAGCCGCCCGCTCGTCGCTTCCAGCTTCTCGAAGTATTCGGCGACGAGTGAGTACTTCAAGCCGAACCTGCATCAGGCTGACCTGTCCGTTTAATAAGACATCCGAAGACGTGTGCGATTGTGGACCGTGGGCGGCCGTCCAATCTCGGTGGGCTGGGAATCGGCCCGACCATAGGGTGAAGACGTCTTGGAAAGGCTGGGGATTGAGCACGTCGACGACGAAAGGAGACACGGCTTCCCCTTCAACACCTTCACGCTGTGGTTCGGGGCCAACCTCACGATCGCGGATTTCGCGCTCGGCTCTCTATTCTTCGGGCTCCCCTTCTCGAGCATAATCATCGCGATAGTGGTGGGGAATGCTCTCGGGGGCCTGCTCCTGGGGTTGAACGCGTCGATGGGTCCCACCTTCGGGTATCCGCAGATGATGATCTCCAGAGCCGTGATGGGCAGGGTCGGGAACATCCCGTTCGCAGTCGCCAACTGGATTAGCACGGTGGGTTGGTTCACGGTCAACATCATCCTAGGTGGCTACGCGCTGCAGCTGGCCTTCGGGCTCCCCTTCTACCTCGCCGCGGGGGTCATGGTGGTCGCAGACGTTACCATTGCGACATACGGGCACGACATCATACACACCTTCGAGAAGGTCATGTCGGTCGTCCTGGGGGTGATGTTCGCCGCGATGACAGTCCTCGCCTACTTCAAGATGGGCTCGAACTTCTCCGCGTATCAGGCCACCGCCTCTTTCAACCTCTACTTCTGGGCTCTCGTCGTCGCGGTCGTCTTCTCCTACCTCATGAGCTGGTCCCCCTACGCCAGCGACTATTCGCGTTACCTTCCCAGGGCCTCTTCCAAGTGGAAGGTCGTCGCCTTCACTATGGCTGGAGGAGCGATAGCTAGCGCATGGGCGGAGCTTGCCGGCTTCTTCGTGTACGTGGGCGCCAACAACACCCATCTCAACGCGATCTCCGCCCTAGCTTCGGTCTCGGGAGGATACCAGGTCTTCACTCTCATGGCAATCGTCCTCGGCGCCGTCGCGGCGGACGCCCTCAACCTCTACACGAACTCTCTCTCTGCTCTCGTGCTCTACAAGAGGGCCGGCCGGGTGCAGACAGTCTTCCTGGCGGGCGTCGTCGGCTTCGTGCTGGCGCTGGCCGGCTCCTCAAACTTCGGCACGTTCTACCAGAACTTCCTGCTGACGCTGGACTATTGGATAACTCCCTGGATCGGAGTGATGGTCGCGGCCTTTTTTGTCAAGAAGCTCACTTCTGGCGTGGAGAGCGCGCCTGCGTTCCTCAAGACGGGTCTCGGCGCCTACCTCGTCGGGCTCGTAGTCTCCGTGCCCTTCATGAACCTGACGTCCTACGGCGTGAACTACGTCGGGCCTATAGCGAATCTGATCGGCGGGGCCGATGTGAGCTACTTCGTGGCCGCCATCGCTGCATTCGCGGCCTACGCGCTAATCGCGCGACGGGAGAAGACTTAATTCCCCCACGTCATCGCCAGAACTTCAGGTGAATTGAGATGGGCGGCGCAAAGAAGAGGACAATGGCCTCGATGGAAAAGTCGCAGGACGATAGCGCTAATTCGGCAGCCGGAGGAGACGATAAGGGGAAGAAGAAGACAGAGAAGACAAAGGTCGTGGGCGAGCGGAAGCGGGTCGATGTCTTGATGCCCCGCATGAGCGACCAAGAACTCATGAAGAGCTTGACTTCTCTGAAGGCGATCACGATCTACGCAGCGGCGAAGTCGTTGTCGGTCAACGCGGCCGTCGCGAAGACCGTGCTGTCGTCGCTGGAGTCGAAAGGCCTGGTCAAGCGCGTCGGCGGTTACAGCGGCCACTACATCTGGGCGCCGGCTTCCTTGGCGGTCGCTGCGTAAATCTCCACGACATCCCCCGATGCCGCCTTCTGAAGCACGTCGAGGCCTTCCTCGACCTTACCGATGGGGTTGAGGGGACGCTGGCTCTTCGCGTTCGCCAGGAATATGCAGACCGAGCCGTTCGCCGCGAGGAAGGCGACGTCTCCCTTCGAGAACTCCAGCCGCTGCTTCTCCACGCCTATCTTGATCTTTGTCAGGAGTGTGATCATCGCGCCGGGGTAGAGCATGGCTCTCGAGGAGACCGGAAGCTCGTCGAGAACCGCTGCGACGGTAACAGGCGCGAGATGCCGATACAAACCGAGAGTGAACTTGCCCTTTCCTCTCACTGTGGCAACGCACTCGACCTTTGAGACAGACATCCCGCGTTCAGGCGATGGGAGCCGTTTGTCGGTATTTATGCCATGATGAACTGTCATCCGTAACTTTGAGCAGGCGGCCGGGGCCGGGCCACGACCGACCACAGGCCTTCTGCAAGCACAAGACTTATACCGGCTCCCAAAAAGGCCTCCCATCCTCCTGGGTTTTTTTTGGTAACAATTTCAGCTTCTAAGGACAAAAGAAAGGCGAAAAGAGCCGCAGAGGAGGGTTTCGAGATTCTCATCGGCCCGCAGAAGCTTACAAGGTTCGAGAAGGCAAGGATTGTCGGCGCCAGGTCTCTACAGCTCGCGATGGGCGCACCTTCCTTCGTCCCGATCGACGAGAGCATCCGAGACTCGATCGCCTTGGCCATGATGGAGCTCGCTAGCGACGCGCTCCCGATATCGATCAGGCGCTCGCTTCCCAACGGGCACTCGCAGGACATCCCCATCAAGTATCTGCTGTAGCCGTCGGTCGCCCGATCACGAGCCGCAAATAACATATGCAATATCGGGCCGAACTTTTCTTCGGTAGGCATAAATAGCCTCAGGAGTTAGAGCCGACTACAATGGCAACCAAAGTCAGCACGAAGAGACAACCCAGGTCCAACGTCGAGGAGAAGACAGAATCTCCTTCTGAAGACGCACCAGCAATGGCACGATGTCCGAAAGAGGGCCATCGAACCACATCTACGTCGGAAAGAAGCCAGTGATGAGCTACGCGATGTCGGCGCTCATCCAGCTCTCGCAGATGGGAGAATGCAGCATCAAGGCGAGAGGCATGGCGATCAGCCGAGCGGTCGATGTGGCCGAGATCGTCACAAGGAGACTAGGAAACGGGACCTTCTCTGTGAAGAACATCAACATCAGCACAGAGCAAGTGAAGAGCACCGAGACAGGAGAGATGCGCAACGTCTCCTCGATCGAGATCCTCGTAGGCAAGTAGGATCGCTCTCTAAAAACGTCTCCAGTACGCCTCCGACCAACGCATTAGGGTAGGCAGCCGGTACGCCTAGTGGCGGTTACGCCTCCATGCAGGGTGCCCGGGGCTCTCGCGACGTAGCTCGGGCCGCAGAGTGCAAGATGGCGAGGCTTGCTCGCCGGTCTGCCGCGAGGCTTGAGTGGCGAGTTCGCGGACTTGGTGTCTGCTAGAGTCTCCGCGTCATTATGATGACGTCGATGCTCTTACCGTTTCTGCGTATCTTCTTCTCGATTACTCCTGCGTGCTTGAATCCGAGTTTCTTGTAGAGCGCGAACGCCCTAGGGTTAGTAGAGAGCACCTGGAGCTCGAGCGTCTTCATCCCTGCTTCTCTGCTGAGATGGATCAGGCAGTCCATCATCTGCGTTCCGATCCCCATCCGTCTATGGCCAAGCGAAACGGAGATGGCAAGAACGCCATGTTTCGCTGTCGACGTCAACCTTCCGCGCACGACTTCCGAGTTGGCCACGAGCCGTCCGTCGATCTCTGCGACCACGCTGACCTCCTTGCCGTTCTCCATCGCGACCAGCTTGTCCGCCAACCACCTCGCCTCTTGTTCCCTGGATACGGGCCCGTCGATGAGAGTGCCGAAGGACGGATCATCACGCTGCTCTTCGACGAGTGCGTTCGCAAAACGCGTCATGGCGTCGAGGTCTTCCCACTTCGCGGCGCGGAGCGTCACGTGCTTCCCGTTGGAGGCGACGAATTTCTTGTGAACGCGGCCCGCGGCGACTGGCAACGAAGTCCTTGCAAGTTCGAGCGAGTGATAACTCTTTGCAGGGCCGAGCGAACTTCGAGTTGGTCTCGGGCCAGAATAATTCTTCATGGTGGACGCCGGGTATATTTCCATTATAGATTCCAAATTCTTTTTCGCGGAAAAAAATTTCGTGCGAGAAATTTTTTTGGGAATATGTTTTTAAGTTAATTGTTGCGGGGATTGCGCAACAACAAAATTGCCTGAAAATCGGGCGCAACCGGTGTCACGACTACGGAATGTGACACCCAAGTTCTCTGACCAGGAATTATTCTATCTGGCTGAGAAATTTGGAACACCATACTTTCTCATAGACGAGGCGGCACTACGGAGGAGTGTGAGCGAGCTGGAGCAGGCCTATCAAAAGTTCAAGGGGCCTTTCCGCGTCGCGTACTCAATCAAGGCGAACTACAACCCTAGCGTCATCAAGACGTTCGTGTCGGAGGGGATCATGTTCGACCTCACGGCGAGCAACGAGATCTACTTCCTGCTAAAGTGCGGAGGGTCCCCGGAGAACGTGATCTACACGAGCATAACGGAGACCATGGCGGAGTACGAGCAGGTCATGAAGGTCGGGGTGCGAAAGATCGTCGTCTCCAGCTACAGCGGCCTCCTGAACCTGATCGAAGCCAGAGCCAAGGTCGGGGAGGAAGTCGAGGTCCTCATCCGCGTCAATCCTGAGGTCAGCGTCAAGGCCGAGCTAAGGTTCTCGATTAAGCACGGCAAGTTCGGCGTCCCGCTCGACTCGGCGAACGAGGACAGCGCGATGTCTCTCCTCAGGAAGGTTCTCGCGTCGCCTGGGATGAGCTTCGAAGGATTCCACTTCCATCTCGGAAGCCAGATCGAGGACCCATCATGCTTCGCGGTCGCGCTCGAGAAGCTCGAGAGCTTCATACTCGGGGCACGGCGAGAGCTCGGGGACTTTCCGGTGCGGACGATCGACATCGGCGGCGGGCTTCCAGCGCCATACGGGAAGGTCGTCCCCAGCGCGTCAGACTTCTCCGCACCGGTCCTGGAGCAGCTCAACAGCATTATCGAGAGCCTGGGCAAGAAGTTCACCCTGATCGTCGAGAGCGGGAGGTTCCTCTCGGCAGAGTCGACCGTCATGGTGTCTCGCGTGGTCAACGTCAAGAAGTTCGACGAGACGAAATACGTCTACCTCGACGCCGGCTACCACAACCTGCTGGACTCCGCGCTGCTGAAGCACGAGTATCCCGTCGAAGTCATCCCGGGTGGGAGCGCATCCCCTCGGAAGACGATCTTGTCGGGCAGGCTCTGCGACGCTCTGGACATCTTCCCCACATCGCAAAGGTCCAAGCTCGGAGGCGCGGAGCCGGGCAAGCTCGTAGTGTTCAGAGACGTGGGCGCGTACTCGTTCGTCCTTGGCTCGCAATTCCACTGCCAGCCGAAGCCCTACATCCTGATGCGCACGACGCAGGGGAACCACGTCGTCGTCCGCAAGGGCCAGGACCTCGACGAGCTATTCAGGGAGGAAGGCGGCGACCTCCCAGCGTCAAGGTTCTCGAGCGGCCGGCACTGACAAAATCCTCCTACCGCCTCTGACAGGCTGGCTAGTTTGACGAGAGGACCTTTCTCAGCACGGCCCTGCCGCTGAGCATCCCGATCGAGCCGCGCTTGGCGTCCTTCTCGGTGAACCTGCAGGCGCCGTCGTCCGCCGCGGCCTTCTTCCCCGTGACGAGCAAGGGGACCGGGTCGGCGGAGTGCATCTTCAGGATGCAGGGGGTCGCGTGGTCACAAGAGACCGCGAGGGTCGTCGCGTCAGAAAGCATTCCACTTACCGGGCCGAAGAACTCCCTGTCGATGGTCTCGATGTTCCCCCGCTTTCCTTGGGCGTCCCCATCGTGCCCGAACTCGTCGGGGCCCTTGATGTGCGCGTAGACAACCGTCCCCTCCGCCATCTCTCTCTCGAAGAGTTTCGCCTTTCCGGAGAGGTCGGCGGGGTCGTCCACCGTCACCATCTTCATCTTGAGCAATATCGCTATCCCGACCTCTGCCGGCATCTCGACGAGCGCGACGCCCTTGTAGTGGTGCTTCTCCTCGAAGGAGGGGAGCTTGGGGATGAAAGACCCGGCGTCCCTGAAGAGGAGCATGTTCGCGGCTTTCTTCCCGCTTCTCTTCCTCTCCTGGTTCACCTTCGCCTCCTCCAGGATCTTCATCGCCTGAGCGGAGAACGCGTTGACCAGCTCGGCCGCCCTCCTCGAGGCGGCCGTCTTTTGGAGCGGCCTGCATGTCTGGATCGCCTCGACGTCCTTCGCCTCCCTCGCGGCCCCGAACCCCTTCATGCGCACGTAGCCCGGGTCGGTGTTCGAGACCTCCGCCGAGAGGGGGGTGCGAGCCCTTATCACAAGGACCGCCCTGTGCCCGATCGTGCTCCTGAAGTCGAACTCAGCATCCGGCAGATTGACTTCCTTCAGCTCCTCCTGAAGCGCCTTTGCGTCGTCGGCCGTCATGTCCCTGCCGGCCCGCCTGTCGGTGATCTTTCCGTTCGAGGTGGTCGCGAAGTTCGCCCTCAGGGCCAGGTCGCCGTCCTTCACCTCGATTCCAGCGCCGATTGACTCGACGACGCCGCGGCCGGGGTAGCCCTTGTCGAAGGAGTAGCCCAGCATGTTGAAGACCGCGATGTCGGACTCGGGCGAAATACCCCTGCCCACCGTGACCACCTTCCCCATCCGCGCCCTCCGGGCTATCCTGTCGAGATTGGGCGTATCCGCGACTTCGAGGGGGGTCGAGTAATTGAGAGAAGGCACGGGCCTGTCGCTGCACCCGTCAAGGAGTATGTAGCCGACCTTCTTCACTTAACGTACGCACCCTTCGGATGTCTTCGGGTCAAGAACTCTCTTGCCTTCGGCGGCGCATTTGTCCCGAATATAACCTTGCGCCGCGCAGAAGGTGGCCGGGAGGCCGGTCTCCGGAGCGCCTAGGCTCCTTTGCCGATTTTACGAGTAATGCACTATTTTTCGACCAGAAGCGGGCGCGTAACGAGTGTTAATTCTAAAATAACCCTAGTTTGAGCCGCTCTTGCCGATTTCGTGACTCTCCTCACCCGTTTCTATGTTTAAAGTTCATATTGCTTATATTCATCTTGGATATAGACAGTCTCGATAGATAGATGCCAGCGGCAACGGAAATTCGGGAAGGTCGGTCGAAGTTCAAGACGGCGCTCTTTGTGTTAATCCCTCTGTTGGTCATAGGAGGAGGAGTCGCGGGCTTCCTTGCTTACTCAAGCATGCCGACACTTGGCTCCACAGCCGCAGGATCGGGTACCAACACTTCGTCCGACGTGAAAGTGGAGTTCTCAGTGACGATCAGCCACCAGGAGCAGCACTCTGCCGACTTCGCATGGTTGGCGCAGATGGCCCTGAAGGGCCAGTACTGGAGCGCGAGCTGCTATGTGCTGTGCTCCCACGGTGTCACCTACACCCTTGATCCTACGACCCTCATCACCAACGACGGTCACGACTTCGAGCAGTGCAAGGTGTTCGGCTCGGCAGGGACGATCACGTGTACTTCGGCCGACATCGCGTCGGTGATAGGGCTCTCAGAGTCGGCAACGGCTCCTGCGGCCGCCGACACCTCGGCGTCTGGGCCTTGTAAGACGACCACGACCGCGAACGAGCTAGAGTCCGGAGGGCTCGCTGACGTCGCAGGGACCGTAACGGCCGGAGCGGCCGGATCCACGGTTACCACAACCATCGCACACACCTTCTCGGCCGCGGAGACGGACAGCAGCGTCCAGGTCGCATGCCTCCAGACGGAGCTGCACTCGGGGAGCAACCCGATAATCTATGCCGAAGGCACCTTCGGCCCGGACACCCTGGCCTCTGGTAACACTCTGGCAATAACTTGGACTATCGCGAGGACCTAGATTGAAGACGAAGTTCGTCGCTGTTTTTTTCTCCTGCTGCTAGCGACCACCCTGCTCGTAGTCCCGCAGCCAGCGTCGGCAACTGTGAGTGCGCCCGGCGACCAGACGACCGGGGCCAGCGCAGGAACCACGGCGACGCCTACCTGCGCCTACGGGACCAATCCGGCACAGAATTCCATGCTCGTTGTGGCGTTCGTGGTCGAACCTTCGACCATCGCAGTCAGCTCGGTCAGCGACACCCTCGCGAATACCATAGTCGCGGTAGCCAGCAAGACGGGTGGCTCTTCAGTGACAGAAGCGCTGTCCGTCTACGCCGGAATGCAGACGCATGCCGCGGGCGCCGACACGATCACGGTCCATCTCAGCGGCACCACGACCGACACCTACATCACCTGTTTCACGGTTGCTGGAGCTTACAACACGATCCCGACAACCCAGTCGGGCAGCGCCACCTACACGTCTGGAACTTCGGTGACCGCGACCACGGCGTCCCTCACGCCTGTGGCAAACGACTTGGTCTATTCAATCGAGGCGTATCAGCCGTGTGGAGCGAGCGCGGCTCCGACATACACCTCAGGGTTCACCGGCATGACCGCGCGCGGGACCGACTTCGCCGGGGCCACCACTTGCCGCACGGCTGGCACTGTCAAGTACCATCTGAACATGATGGACGAATATGAGATCCCGGGCTCCGCAACGGCGACGACCTCGAGCATCGCTTCCGGGACGTGGGCCTCTGCAGTCAGCACTGGAACGTGGGGTTGGGTCGAGCTTGGCGTGGACTTCTCTGCGGGGATAAAGAGTTCGCCCTCCATTGCTCTTTCCCCGGCCCTACCAGCATCGAATCCGACCGGGTCAGCATCTTCTTCGATGTCGTTGAGTGGGTCTCTGATGAATGCCATCTCCGAAGCCAGCGCGCTATCGGAGACATTGACGCCCGGGTTGACATACGCGGCTGCCCTGTCGGCCTTGAACGCCGCGACGATGGCGCTAACCCCCTCTATGAGCCCTCTCGCTGGCGCCTCTCCAGCGGTATCGGCGCAGTTGACGGCCGCTCTGAACGACGCAGTTGGCTCAATATCGAACGCGGCGTCGGTCTCGCTCGCGACCGGACTAAGCGTCGGTCTCGCCGGTCTGACCCAGCTCGGGACCCTGTACCTGATGCCCGCTTTGGCTTCGACGGTTTCATACCTCCAGACGCTAGCCGCGTCCATCTCGACGACTGCCGGCGTCGGGGAGGGCCTTGGGGGACTCACACAGTCGGCATCCCTGGCGCTCTCACCTGCAGTCGCGGCGACCTTGGCCTTCTTCGCGACGTTCCCCGCTTCTCTGTCGCTCTCTCTGTCCTTGGGCCAGGCCATCGATGGGGTCGCCACCGCGCTGTCGATGTCGCTTTCGGCTTCTCTGGGCGCTGGCTTGGCGGGGGTAGCCCAGTCTGTCTCGACCGCGCTATCTGCTTCGCTCACCGGCGTTGCAGCCTTCCTCGCCTCTCTCACAGCCTCCATCGCGCTCACCCCCGCAATCACCCAGGGGATAGGCGGCATTACGAACGCTTTGACCGTTGGCCTGTCGCCGGTCCTCACAGCCGCCCTCGCGTTCTTCTCGACCATCTCCGCTTCGATGTCGCTAGCCCCGTCGGTCAACCAGGACCTCGGGGGCGTCGCAAACGCACTCTCGCTGTCGCTCTCGCAATCGCTGGGAGAGGACATAGCCGGAGTGACGAACTCAATCTCGACGAGCCTCAGTCCAGCCCTAAGCGGCGTGGCAGCTTTCTTCGCGACTGTTTCGGCGGCCGTGTCCCTCGCGCCCGCGGTCGACCAAGACCTGGCGGGCTTGACCCAGTCGGCTTCATTGGCTCTGACGCCCAGCATCACGTCCCTTGCGGCATTCGCAGAGATGTTGTCGGCCTCGATTTCGCTGGCGCCCTCCTCGGACTTGGACCTGGCGGGGATCACGAGCTCGGTCTCGGCCACGCTCACGCCGACGTTAAGCGAAGGGCTCGCAGGCGTCGTGGAAACTTTGACGGCGACCCTCACACCGACGCTCTCGTCGACCGCAGCGTTCCTGGCGACCTTGTCACAGTCGATCTCTTTGGTGCCGTCAGCAGGTCAGGACATCGCTGGGGTGGCAAACTCCGTCGCGGTGGCGGTCACTCCGGCTCTGGGGGCCATGGCCGCTTTCGTGAGTTTCGTCTCGGCGTCAATCTCACTTTCGCCAGCGGTGGGGCAGTCGCTCGCTGGGATAGGGAACGCCGTCTCACAGGTGCTCTCGACCTCCATGGGGCAGGACATAGCAGGGGTGACCGCCCATGCTTCCACGGCGCTGACGCCGACAATCGCGGGCGCTGCAGCCTTTCTCGAGACGCTCTCGGCATCCCTCGCCGTAGCGCCTTTCGTGAACGAGGGCCTGGCTAGCCTTCCCGATTCCCTCTCCATCGCGCTCAACCCCGCCCTCGCAGGGGCCGCGAGCTTCCTGGCGATCGTCTCTGCCTCCTTGAGCCTTGCGCCCAGCGTCGGTGAAGGACTTTCTGGAGTCACGCAGTCCCTCTCTTCATCGCTGACCGCGACCCTCAACCAGGGTCTGAGCGGAGTCACGGAAGCAGTCAGCACGAGCATCTCTCCTATACTCGAAGGGATGATCTCGTTCTTCGAGGCTGTGTTCGGAATAACCCACCTCGCACCGTCCCTGAACGTCGCCGACGCAATCGTAGAGTTCGCTCCCGTCGCTCTCGCTCCCTCGATGCTGGCCGTCGCGAGCGTCCCGCCCGTCGCAGTGACGGCAGTCTTGTGCTCGCCCTCGGTGGTCGCAGAAGGGATATCCACGAAGTGCACGGCGACCGTGACGGGGTCGTCGCCCACGGGGACGGTCTCCTTCTCGACCACTGCGGGGGAGTTCTCTCCCTCCGCCAGCTGCACGCTCGTGGGCGGTAGCTGCCAGGTCGAGTTCGTCGCCCCGTTGTCGGCCGGGACTTACACGATAACTGCGTCGTACCTAGGGGACTCGAACAACGCAGGGAGCTCGCAGACCTTGAACGTCAGCGTCCCGACCTTCGGCATAGGCACCGCCACCGGGGTCGCCGGCGCCTCCACGACCCTCAGCGGCTCGGGATTCGCTCCTTCTACGGTCTATAATTACTGCTTCGAGTCCGGACTTACCAGCGTCTCCAGTGCCACAGCCTGCTCCTCGACACGCCAATTCATGACGAACCCCTCAGGTGCCATCCCCGCCTCCACCATCCTGGGTCCATCGGGCCGCACGGGCCTCGTCATCGTGAGCGACAGCAGCGGCTCGATCGCTGCGTTCGAAAGCTTCACCATCACCCCCAGCACGACTGGCGCGTCGATCAACCTCGGCGCGGCCTCCGGGCCAATCGGGGCGCCGGTCACAGCCAGGGGCTCCGGGTTCACGCCGGGGGCGACCATCACCCTTGTGTACTCCAACGGCACGCTGACCACGACGCCTTCGGTAATCACCGTCTCCGGCGGGGGAGCCTTCACCGCGAGCTTCGCGCTGCCTGCCTCCAGCCCCGGCGCGGGCGCGAACACTGTCGCTGCAATTGCGAGCGACCCCGGCGACTCTGCCACCGCGACCTTCACCGCCACGAATGTCGCCACCTACCAGAGCGTCTCGATTACCGTCTCCCCCGGAGGCACGGTCAGTCTGGACGAGAGCGGGACTACGGGAGTGACGATGTCTATAAACAGCCCCGCGAGCGGAAGCGGCATCGTTGAAGTGTCAGGGCTCACACAGCCCTCGTACGACGTTCTCTCTTCGGGTTTGAGTCCAGTCCAGTACTACGACGCCCGAATCAGCAGCGGAATACCCGGGAGCAGCACGGTCATGGTCTGCTTCACGGACCCCTCGTTGAACGCGCGCGCAGTCATGGAGTTCTGGAACGGCGCCTCGTGGGTGACGGTCACGGCCGCGGTCGCAGGAACCACCATCTGCAACTCGGGAACGGGAGCCGGTATCCTCACCGCCTCGGAGCTCAGCGGAACCAGTTTCGCGGTAGGCTCCTTGCCGCCGGTTGTCCTAACGACCACCACGGCCTCGACCACGACGTCCACCAGCTCCTCGACGTCCGCCAGCACATCCACGAGCACCTCTAGCACGAGCAGCTCGACGAGCACATCCGCGAGCGCTTCGACCTCGAAGACCACCACCACAAGCTCCTCGACCTCCACCAGCACATCCACGAGCATCTCTTCGAGCACTTCGACGACGAGCACGAGCACAACCTTCTCGACCTCCACTTCGAGCGTCGCGACGAGTCCCACCACGACCTCGACGTCGAGCAGCTCGAGCTCTCTCATAGCCACGACCGCATCGTCGAGCAGCACTGCGACATCTGGCAGGCAGGTCAGCTCCAGCACGACGACCTCCTCGAGCACTGCCCCGCACGTCCCAGCGGTCCCCACCATCTACCTGGTCCTGGCCGCGCTGGCGGCCGTCCTAGCAGTGGCGGGAGCATTCGTGGCGCTAAAGACCAGAAAGCGGCGCTAGAGTCCACCCTGCGCTCCTCAACCACACCTCTCCCATTCGGGCGGCCAATCGAGGAAGGGCCGTCTAAAGACGGGCTTTCTCGCGCCACGCTAATTGGGGTCCGTCCCGGCCCCGGGCGTTCCGCGGCTGCTCCAAACAGTTAAACGGTCTCTGGACGCTCCCGCATGCCCAACCTTGGCAAAAAGGAGCACGATTGCGCTGGACGGCGAGCTCGTAGCGCGCTTGTCTAATCTCGCCGAGAAGAAACGTGTCTCCCGATACTCCCTCGCCAACGAATGCATCTCGACTATGGCGCGAGTGGTTGAGGAGGGAGGGGCCATTGACGATTTGTACGGCTCCTGGAGAATCATGCGGCTATCCAGAGAAGTAGGCGGATTCCCGCTCATTCCGAGGAACCTCATAGACGGGATGGCCTCAAAGCTACTTGCTATCGACAAGGACTGGTTGTTGAAGGCTTGGTATGAGGAAGGCGTAACGTTCGGCGGAATATTGAAGCTGCGGTTTCAGGACCCATCGGCTCTCGGGGCCGAGGTTCTCCGATTGTTTCCTTCGTCCTCGCGAAGACTTGATATCCAAAAAAGGACAGCGGGAAGGGAGAAGCATATTCGGTCAACCTCGTGGCAGATTTCGGCCAAGATCTCATGCTATGTCTTGAACAATTCATACAAGGGGTGTTTTCCGTCTTCGGAATGACGAACATAGACTCACAGGTAGCTCGAAACATCCTCCAAATGCTCTTTCAGGCAGACAAGCAATCTTAGTTCGAAGCGCTCGGACCCGACTTGGTTGCCAGTGTGCGACCTCGCCCTGCTCGCCCGAAGGAGTGCGCGCGTCAACGGGGTAGCAGCATTTCAAGTGCGGAGAGGTAATATATCGTTTCGAACGAGACACGTGTCATCAATGGTCGAGATAAGGAAGGATTATTTCACGGACAAGCTCTCTGTGGTCACGACAGACCGAGGGAGCCGCTCCCACTTCCGAGAATTCTCTGACCATGGCACGAAGTGCCCCTTCTGCCCGGGAAATGAGGAGATGACCCCGCAGGCCGACCTCGTCCTCGTGAAGATGGGAGACACGCTTGTGAAGCAGACCGACTCGGAGGGCGACCCGGTGCGCGGATGGATCGTGCGGGTCTTCCCCGACAAGTTCCCGATAGTTACGCCGAACGCCGCGCCTTCCTACGGCGAGGCTCCGCACTACAGCGAGCCGGCGATCGGGTACCACTACATCATGGTCGCGACCCCGAAGCACGACATGACCTTTCCCGAAGCTGGACATCGACCAATGGACCAACGTCCTGGCGACTGTCCAAGACAAGACACGCTGGCTATACGCGCAGCGCGGGGTGGGCTACGTGGCCATCTTCATCAACCAGGGCAAGGTCGCAGGCGCCATCATCGACCATCCTCACATTCAGTTGATCACGATTCCGAGGCTCCCCCCCGTCGTCGAGTCTGAGGCCGTCACCGTCCAGAACTCGCTCAACGAGCTGGGGATATGCCCCATGTGCCAGGTCGTCGCGGCCGAGACCGGGAGGCCCAGGCAGATCCTTTCGACGGAGTTCTTCATCGCGTTCGCCCCGTGGGCGTCGGCCCACTCCCACGAGTTCTGGATCTACCCGAAGCGGCATCAGACCAGCATGCTGAAGCTCTCCCAGAAGGAGCTAATGGACCTGGCCCTGATCCTCAGGGCGACCTTGGGCGGCATGTCGAAGGTGTTGGGGGACTGCGGCTTCAACCTGGTGGTCCACAACTCGTCGGAGAAGAAGACCACGAAGCAGATTCACTGGCACCTCGAGGTCTATCCCCGGGTCTCAAACTGGTCGGGGCTGGAGCTCGGGTCGGGGGTCTTCGTGAACGATGTCTCACCCGAGGCGGCGGCAGAGCAGCTGGGAGCCGCGAGCAGAAGGGAGCTCGCCCACCTAGTCGGAATCACCTAGGCGGGGCAGAGCCTAGGGACCTGCGACTGCGGACTTTAGCCGGTCTATCAGCTTGATGCTCGAGGGGTCGACGCCGCGTAGTATCGCCGCGTAGTATGTCGCGAAATCGGTCTGGTAGTCGAGGGTGACCAGCTGCGCGAGGTTCCCCTTCCCCTTCCCCCATATCTCCAGGCTCCTGATCCCCTTCATGCCCAGGATGTCTACGAAGGAGTCGAGCCTTACCCTCTCGTACTTTGGCTCTGCTGTGTGGCGAAGGAATATGGGCACCATCTTCCTCTCCGGGGTCTCCCACGTCTCTACCTCGTTGTGGAAGAGCTCCGGGGCGGAGTCCCATGCCGCGTTCATCTTGGCGTTCTCGTTGAGACAGGTCTTGAAGCGCTCCGCGACGCTCTTGGTCACCGACGAGCCGTAGATCTTTGGAAGGATCCCAGAGGGCGCCACGAGCTGCGCGCACTGCTTTGAGGGGTTCTGGGACGTAGGGGAGCTAGAGGAGAGGGAGGGTGCGACCTTCTTCATGCTGTCGATGGCCTCCCTGACCTCGCGTCCACCTCTTCTCTCCCACCAGCCCTGCGCTGCGGAGCGCGGCGATAGCCGCGAACAGCATGTGGGGGAGCGAGTACCTCGGCGCCATCTCGACTGGGATCGTTATGTGGGGCACCTTGAGCTCCATCGCCAGTTGCTGCAGCTTGCCCCCGGACGAGATCGCGACCATCACGGCCTTTTTCGTCGCAAGTCTCCTCATGAGTTGGATGGTCTCCTCGGTGCTCCCCGAGGTGCTGCAAATGAGGACGAACGTTCTCGAGAGGTTCACCTTGGGCAGGTATCCCTTGAAGACGCTCACCTCCACGCCGCCGGAGGCGAGGAACCAGTCCGCGATTATGTCTCCCGCCGACGCGGAGCCGCCGTTGGCCACGTAGATTACGCGGTCGAATTGGCGAGGCCCGATTTCCACCGAGAGCGATGATTCCTGCTCCGCAAAGCGGGGCCAGGCCTCATACACTCGGTAGATGTTCTTCGGGTCCGCTCTGGCAATTGCTTGCGGGGAGAGTGGGTCCTGTGGCATCGTTTAATCGCACTTGTAGTTTCCTAGATTTGCGCGCCTTTGTCCCGCATCATCCGTTTTAAACACAGCGCCGTAGTTTTCCAGCGGTTTGCGCCGTTGAAAACGGGCCCGTCAGGGTATCTTTCCGTAGCGATCGATGTAGGCCCTGTCAGCTTCCTTGTGCGCCGCGATGTCCCCGATGTCGGTGAACTCACCCTTGACTCTGAGGCGCGTAGACGGCCTTGTCGTCCTTCATTGCGCTCTTGAAGGCCTCCTTCATCCCGTACACCTGTCCGCGCGGTATGTACCCGAGGAACTTCTTCTCCATGACGTAGCACCCGACGTTGATGTCGCTCGTGATCACAGGCTTCTCCCTCCACCTCGAGACCCGCCCCTCCGAGTACGTCGAGATCACCCCGTACTTCATCTTGGTCTCGTACTTCATCAGCGCCATCGTGACGAACGAGCTCTTTCTCCTGTGGAACTCGAGGAGCTTCTTGAGGTCAAAGTCGAGGATCGCGTCGCCGTAGAGGCAGATGAAGGTCTCTGGGAGGAGCCCTTCGGCGGACTTCAGCTGTCCCGCATGCCCGAGCGGGCCGGTCCGACCGCGCGTATTCGATGCTCACGCCGAACTCTCTTCCGTCCCCGAAGTACTGCTCGATCATCCTTCCCAGGTATCCGGTGGCGATGACGATGTCCTTGACGTCGTTCGCCTTGAGCCAGTCGACGATGTGCTCCAGTATCGGCTTCGCCCCCACGGGGAGCAAAGGCTTGGGGAGGAACAGGGTGTACGGCCTGAGGCGGGTGCCGAGACCTCCGGCGAGGATGACCGCCGTAATCGGGGCCTTACGCCTGCGGCTGCGGGACGCCAGAGGGAATCACCTGAGACCTGAAGGTCGTTATCGCATCCCTATATGCTTCAATGCCGGGCTCGAGAGCGGCTGCGTCGACGCTGATGCCGCGGAGGCCGCACCTCATGACGCTGCGGACGTCCCTGACGCCCATCTTCTTCTGGGTCCTCATCAGGAGCGGCTTCGCGGAGAGGCTCGCCAGGACGCCGAGCGTCGCCAGGTCGAGCGCGCTGAATATGTGGTTCCTTCCTTGTGGGGCTACTATCGCGGCCTCGAGGGCGGTGACGCCGTCGATCTCCGAGATGCTCTTGACCTGCTCGAGCATGTATCCGGGGCCGATTGAGACCAGCTTCTCTACCCGCTCGTCCTCGAGGACGAAGGGGGGCATGTGGTGCGCGTACATGTTCACGAAGCTGAATCGCTTCGAGATTATCCTCTCCCAGCTCTCCTCGATCAACGGCCTCGAGTCGCCGATGGAGATCCCGACGGGCACGCTGGTCGTGCTAAGAATGGAGTCTATCGAGTCCTCCATCAGGTCGAAGCTCCCGAAGAGGCCGGGCAGCGACGTGTCCGTCTTGTCGATCCCCAACATTATCGCGTCCGCACCCGCCTGGGCCGCGATCGAGGCATACTCGACGTTGTTCTGCGGCAGAGTCGCCACAAGGGCCATAGCATCCGCTCTGGAAACCAAGCTAGCAAGTGGTCTCGGCTGATGCTCGAGGCTTTCCATTGCGTGTTGAGCGACGTAACGCGCGGGGGCCTTAGAAGAGGCGGGCTCAAGAATTGTTGATGCAGCGATGCGACGCTTCTTTACAACCGGCGGTGCTGGAAAAACTCCCTCAGAACAGCCAGATGTTTATCACGATGACGATGAATATGACGGTGAGGTACGGGCTGGAGAGCTTGAAGAGGGTCCACGCCGTCTTCGTCGTCTTGTCTATCACGAGCTTTACGCTGTAGCCGAGGATCACCGCGCCCAGCGCTGCGGCGGAGACGATGTAGAACGGGCTCGCCGCGTCCGGCACAAGGAGAATCGCGAGGGAGAACACGACGAGGAGGGAGCTGGTTATCGCGATGCAGACCGTGGCCACTCGCTCGCTCACGATGACGGGGAGCATGGGGATCTTCGCCGCCTTGTACTCTTCCCTCTCCTTGATGGCCAGGCTCCATATGTGGGTGGGAATCCAGACTATCACCAGGGCAGACATGAATAGTGCCAGGGGCGTAATCGCGTCCGCGATCGCGGTATAGCCCACGAGGACGGGCATCCCGCCCGAGATCCCTCCGAGGATGATGTTGAGCCAGCTCCTGCGCTTGAGCCAGAGCGAGTAGACCCCGACGTTGTCGACCAGGCCAAAGAGCATGCAGGCGGCGGCGAGCCAATTGAAGTACAGGCACATGAGGACCGAGAGGACGGAGGTCACCAGCCCGAAG
Organism: uncultured Nitrososphaerota archaeon; assembly: GCA_963820505.1. GTDB lineage: Archaea > Thermoproteota > Nitrososphaeria > Nitrososphaerales > Gagatemarchaeaceae > Gagatemarchaeum. The sequence goes on from CAWFZY010000005.1 coordinate 727,891, forward strand.
ATCAGCGCGTTGCGGGGGGTCACCCTTCCAGAAGGGATCGGCCGGTTGTGGGTCCGCTTCAGCATGGTGTCGATGTCGCGGTCGTGGTAGTTCGTGAGCACCTCTGCCCCCATCGAGCCCAGGAGGATGGCGACAAACCCCACCGCCAGCGACACAACGAACGATTCGGGTGAGGGGCTCGGATGCACCTCCTTGTAGGCGACCAGCATCCCCGCGATGCCGGTGAAGACTAGGAGCATGATGATCTTAGGCTTCGAGAGCTCCCAGTAGAGTTTCACTAGGCTGACCGCAGAGCTCATCAAAACCGCAGCCTTTAGGACGGCGTGATAAGTCTTCTGCCTGATGCTAGCCTGTAGCTTAATTCTCCTTTACGAGAGTCTCTACTTTCCGCATTGGCTGCTTCCGTATAGCTATCTACGAAGGAGGCCGTATCGAGAGGAACCTGTTGTACAGCATCACCTTCAACGACGCCTCGACCTTCTGACTGAGGAACCTCCTCCCTCGCAGCGTCTCTCCCAATACACGCTTGAACGCTGAGAACGTTATCTCCACGAGCCACCTCTTCCCGTATTCCTTCACGCTCTTCCATCCCTCGTATCCAAGGGCGTCGAGGAGCAGGGCCTCGTCCCTCCTCCCTCTCGACCCCATCAGCTTGAATGTCGCGTTCTTCCTGAGCTTTATCGCCGGCTCGGCACCTATCTCCTTCAGGAGGTTGAAGTTCTTCCTCGCGTCGTACGCCGCATCAGCATAGACCTTCGCCACTCTCTTCTTCTTCGAGACCTCCTTGACCATGGGGACGAACTTCGCGTTGTCGCGCGTCTTCTCGCTCGTGATGCGGAACCCCTTGATCTTCCCCGTCTTCTTGTCGGCGAGTATGTGGAGCTTCACGTACTTCCTCTTCTCCTTCTTCCACATGTCCTCGATGTAGGACCCCTTGTTCGAGACCGAGAGCCCTGTGGAGTCGGCGATCACCGTCATCGGCTCGGTGCCATCTGCGTCCTTGCCAACGATCTCTGACGGCTTCTTCCCCTTCATGGAAGCGAGAATCCTCCTGCGCATGTGGGTGTAGTGCATCTCCTCCACGAACCTGACGTATTCTTCGAGCTCCCTCGTGATCCCTTCCAGCGTCCTGTATGGTATGTCAAACCCGACCTTGACGAACGCGAGGAAGGAGATATACGAGTTTGGGAACTCGAACGGCCTGCCCAGCTTGTCCGCGTTCATCGCGTCCAGCTCCTCTCTCCACGAGACGAGCGAGCCAAGGTCCAGTATCGCGCACCCTCTCTCGATGAGAGCCTCGTCGTAGTCGTGCCAAGATCGCATTCCCAGCGGTATCATGACGAGTGAGGCGTGAAGGCCGCCTTAGACGAGACCCAAGCAAATAGGCTAGACAAACGTGTGAGATTGGATTAAGCTACAAGCTAGCCTGATGCCGTCGCCGTCGGCCGGGTAAACATGTCTTCTCGAGCCCGTAGAGCGCCCTCAGAGGGGGTACGGTCGGCCCGAGGCACCGGGCTAGAGCAATTTTTCGCAAAGCGTAAATAGCTCCACGGGAGGGAACACCCAATGGACCCGATCGAGCTCGTAATCATAGGGATTGTCATAGTGGTCTTCGTAGTCATGGGGCCCAAGAAGATCCCCGAACTGGCTCGAGCGCTGGGCTCTGCCAAGAAAGAGTTCAACGCAGGCGCCCAGGGCGCTCCGGTCGCCTCCACGACAGCCACGGCAGGCGCTCAGATGGGCGGAGACGACCTCATGGTAGCTGCCCAAAGGTTGGGCATTTCGACCGAGGGCAAGACAAGGGAACAGATCTCAGCAGAGATTGTGCGGAAGACCGCCGGCGCCTAGGACTCCACCTTCATCAGCGATTTTCCTCGGGGCGCGCGTGCGCTTTGCCCCCTTAGGCTTGGTTGTCGCAGAGCGCGACCGTCAATCATTTAAATCGAGAAAGTTCGCAGGTCGGCATCGCTTGAGCTTCACCTCGGGCGAACCTGCAGTGGTCGAGCGCCAGACACGCTTTGGGGATGGTGTCCGCGAGTGAGCACCGAATCTCTCAACATCGGCGAACACCTCGGCGAGCTCAAGCACCGGATGAAGATTGCCTTCCTGAGCTATGCCGGTCTCCTTGCCATCCTCATGCTCGCGCCAGCCGAACCGGCGAAGGCTATCACCTTCACGGGCACCTACGTCCCCTTCGTGGCCTTCTTCCTCGCCAGGGTGAAGCTCGACCTGCTGCCCGCCGGCTGGAGCCTCTTCGCCAACAACGTCAGCGAGCCGCTTGAAGTCTACCTCGCCGCCTCGGTCGTCCTGGCCGCCGTCTTCAACAGCCCTATCTTCGCATACGAGACGATGAAGTTCATCACTCCTGCGCTCACGGAGAGGGAGAAGGGCCTTCTTTACCCCTTCGTCGTCTCTGCGTCCGCGCTCTTCACCGTCGGAATCCTCTTCGGCTACTTTCTGCTCGCGAAGTTCCTCTTCATCGCGCTGGCGCCGTTCATCCAGACCGTGCAGGCGACGCCTCTCATCGACGTGGCGAACTTCTATTTCATCGTCTTCCTCGTCATAGGGATGAGCGGGATCGCCTTCACCACCCCCGTCTACGTCTTCATCCTCATCCGCTTCAGAGTCTTCAGCCCCCAGACCTTCAGGAAGAACAGGGTGATCATCTGGTTTGTCGTGTACGTGGCGACGGCGATAATCACCCCTGACGGAGGTCCTATCCTCGACATCATCCTCTTCATCCCAATAATCGTGATGCTCGAGCTTGCGGTGTTCCTGGGGGCGCGCTCCATAAGGAACCTCGAGGCGGCCCCCGAGCCCGACAAGTGCAAGTACTGCGGCGCGAAGCTCGGCGGAGCGACCTTCTGCCCCAGCTGCGGGCGCGCGGGCGCGTAGGCCGGGAGAATGACTTATACGGGACCGCCTGAGCTTGTCCCTTGAGCGAATGTCTGGCACCCCATCGGGCGATAACAAGGAGAGGCTGGCCTCGGCGGACGGCTTTGACGAGATCTTCGAGCTCGTGAAGAAGGCGGTAGACCAGGTCCTCGGAGTCCACCGGGCAGGCCTGACTCTAGTGCTGGGTGACATACCCAACCAGGTCGGCGCCTACCACGAGATGGGCTCGAACGCCATCGTCATGAACCGGAACCTGATGAAGATCGTTTGGCGGTCCACTAGGTCGAGGCCGCGACGTAACGCGTACACGTTCATGATACTGCTCCACGAGTACCTCCACACGCTGGGCTTCGCCGACGACGCCCAGGTGAGGGAGCTCTCTAGGAAGATCACGGAAGCATACGTCGGCAAGGGCCACGTCGCCGGGGAGATGGCGGTGAGCCCCTTGGACAGGTTCTTCCCGGAGATCAACCAGTACGCGATGTTCCGGGACAACGGGAGCTTCGAGACCGTGCGGAAGTTCGACACGTCGAGCACCCCCTACATCGCCTAGTCCGCACAGGAATCCCTATATTCCGACTACAGGCGCGCTCGCCTCAGGTAAACCGTCGTGCGCGGTCTGCGAGTCCTGGCGGCCTTCGCCGTGCTGCTTGCGACCTACCTGCTAGGTTCGGCCTTCATCGGGATGTCGGCCGTGATGTACGTCCCGTGGTACGCGCTGCTCTCGCTCGGGAGGATAGCAATCGTCTATTTCATCGCTCTCGGCGTGGGGCTCGCTTTCGGGATCCTCGCAGCGACCAACAAGCACGCCGAGAGGGTCCTCGTCCCCCTCTTCGACATAGGGCAGAGCGTCCCGATTCTCGGGTACTTCCCGGTCGTCCTGACGTTCCTGATAATCATCTTCCCGCACGGCGTCGGGAACGAGCTGGGGGCAGACTTCTTGCTCTTCACAGCCATGGAGTGGGACATCTTCTTCGGGGTCGTGGGCGCGGTCAAGAACATCCCGAGCTCGGTGGAGGAGGCTGCTCGCGGGTACGGCTTCACAGGCACCAACCACCTGAGGTACGTCGTGCTTCCTGCGGTGCTCCCGGCCCTACTGTCGGCCTCGGTGCTCGCCTGGAACGACGGCTGGACGTTCGACGTCGCCTCCGAGTTCGTCCGGTTCGCCAACAGCGCGGGCACTCTCACGACGTACTCTGTCACCGGCCTCGGCTCCTACATCGAGCTCGCGACGAACCAGGGTCACGTCGCCGTTTCGTGGTATGGCGTGCTCGTCATGGGCGAGATAATCTTCATCTCGAACCAGCTGATATGGCACTCGCTGCAGAACAGGGTTGCTACCCACAAGCCGGTGCTGGCGAGCTTCATAAGGCCGGACCTTCAGTCCCCGTTGCGCCTCCGGAGGCGCTTCAGGCGGTTGATCGGCCTCCGCATGAGGCAGGTTGCGCAGACGGTCCGCGTCAGCGAGCAGGTCAGTACTCGGATTGTCGCCGCGATCTTCGTGGCCGTGCTCTTGGTCGTGGGGTTCTTGGTGTACGCCCATCTGCCGATAGGCGCGCTCCAGGGTTTCGTGGCGGCCCTCACGAAGAGCGGGGGACAGCTGCACAACGTCCCGCTCTACTCGCTCTTCACCGTGGGTAGGCTGTTCGCCGCCTACGTCACCTGCGTGGGCATCTCTTTGCTCTGCGCGGTCCTGGCGGTCACCAAGAAGAGCTTCACCCGCTACTTCTACCCGCTCTACGACCTCGGGAGGTCCGTCCCGTACCTGGCGGTCTTCCTCCCGCTCTTCGTCACGCTTGCACGGGTCTCTCCCCGCGGGCGTGAGCCAAGAAATAGCTTCGTTCATCCTCCTTATGCTCGCCATGGTCTGGTACCTCCTCTTCAACGTCGTCACCGCGGCGCGCGCCCTCCCGACCGAGCTGACCGAGGTCTCGGCGGTCTTCGGCGTGAAGGGGTGGAAGAGGGTGACCGACATCATCCTGCCTGCGGTGCTGCCTGCGTTTATCACGGGGTCTCTCCTGGCGTGGGGGGGAGGGTGGAACGTCGTGATATACTCCGAATACGTCCAGGTCGGGACGCAGAGCACGCCGTATGTCCTCCCCGGCTTGGGCTATCTCCTTGACAACGCGGCGTACGTCCTGGGGGACATCCCGTTGGTGGTCTTCTTCCTCTTCATAATGTCCGGGATAGTGATCCTTCTTGAGCGTCTCGTCTGGAGGCGGCTCCTGAGGCGGGTCGAAAGGTTCGGAGTCGAGTTCAATTGACGGTAATACTCAGCGTCAAGAACATCGTGAAGATCTTCCGCAACGGCTCGGAGGTCAAGGCGATCGACGACGTGAGCTTCGACGTGAACTTTGACGAGTTCATCTGCATCATCGGGCCTTCGGGCTGCGGAAAGTCGACGCTTCTCAGGATAATGGCCGGCCTCGAGACGGCCGACTCCGGCCAGGTGCTCTTCCGGGAACAGCCGATAACGAAACCCTCTCCGAACGTCACGATGGTCTTCCAGACGTTCGGCCTTCTCCCGTGGAAGACGGCCATGGAGAACGTCGAGCTGCCCATGGAAGTCGTCGGGATCGAAAAGACGGCGGCGAAGGCGCAGGCCGACCGCTACCTCAGGATGGTCGGGCTCGGGATGTTCGAGAACGCCTACCCGCACGACCTCTCCGGCGGGATGAGGCAGCGGGTCGGCGTCGCGAGGGCACTGGCTCTCGGCCCGCAGGTCCTGCTCCTCGACGAGCCCTTCTCCGCGCTTGATGAGCTCACCGCAAAGTCGCTCCGCGTGCTGCTGCTGCAGATCTGGGGCGACGCCTCGCTGCCCACGAACAACTTCGTCATGGTCACGCACAACGTAGAGGAGGCGGTGATGATGGCCGACCGGATAATCGTGATGTCGCCCCGACCGGGGAGGGTGGTGGGCGAGCTCAAGGTCCCCCTGCCGCGACCACGGTTCGAGCACCTGCGCGACCCGCTCTTCTTCGACACGGTCGACAAGCTCATGGCGATGCTCTCTTCGACCACGGAAGAGCAGCTGTGAGGCCGGCGCTTTCAACGGCGCTGCGGGCGTGCCTTCTGCGCCTTTCTCAGGGTCCTGCCCAAGAACGTCAGCGTGCTGCCCCGCTTTTGGAACTTGAAGAACCGGTGGAGGTCGCGAGGTCTGTCGATGTCGAAGCCGACGCCTCTTGAGTAGTAGACCGCGACCCGCAGCCCGAGTCCGACCGCGCTCGCGAAGTGCTTCCGGAAGCTGTCGTCGTCGTAGTGCAGCGGAAGCGCCGCCCCCTTCGTCAGGAGGAGCATGTTCGTCCCGTCGAAGGTCTCCGAGGGGGAGATCACCACCTGCGCGCCTTCCCGCGAGAGCATGGGTCCGGCCTTCAGGTCCTCCACGGCGAGGAGCGGTAGGTCTGCCGGGATTATGAGCCGCCTCTCATAGGACGCGGTCGCTTCGAGCCCACGGGTCACGGCGGCGTTCACGCCCGCGTCCTGAGGCTCGGAGACCGAGCTTGCCCCGAAACGCTTGACGAACTCGAGTGATGTGAGGGTCAGAGGAGACGACGAACGTGTGACCGATCATCCTCGCCCTGATCAGGGTCTGGAGGGTGTCCTCCAGCATGGCTATCTGGAGCTGGCGCCTCTGGGTCGGGTCGAGGAGTGAAGAGAGACGAGCCTTCGGGTTCTGGCCCTTCACCGGCATGATCACAGCGGTCGAGCGGCTTAGACTTGTCAACGGACGCTGGTTCACGCCTCCATCGCGACCTTCGCCAGCCTTCGCTCATCTTCTCGAGTCCTCATTAACGTTGAGGTAAAGTGGCAAGAGACCCCTAGCCTCTCTATCGCGTTTGCCTGGGCGCGGTCGCTCTCGTCGATTATCAAGGCGTCAACGACTCCCCTGTAGAGCCGCGCCACGCCCTCCGACGTTGGCCTCAGCCCCTTGGCGGCCATGAGCTGTGCAGCGGGGCCAGAGAACGAGCCTTCGCCTAGCATGGGCGACACGGCTACCTTGCGGGCCTTGCTCTTGCCCAGGAGCTCCTTGAACCCGCCTATCGAGAGCATGGGCATGATGCTCGTGACGGGGTTCGCCGGCGAGACGATGACCCGGCCCGCCGACGCTATGCTCATGGCGACCTCCGGTGTGGCACGCGCCCGGCGGGCGCCGACGTAACGGACGCCCTTCGGGGTCAGTCTACCCTGCTCCTTCACCCAGAACTCCTGGAGGTGCATCTCCCCCTTCTCAGCCGTGATTACTCGCGTCTCGACGTGCTGGTCGGTCGCGGGGAGTATCCTGCATCCGCGCACGCCGAGCCTGCGGGCGATGGTCGCTGTCACTTCGGTGAGGCTCTTCTGCTCTCTCAAAAGCGCCGTCCTGAAGACATCGGTGGCCATGTCCATGTCGCCGATGTTGAACCAGGTGCCTGAACTGCCCAGCCTCTTCAGCTGGTCCAAGGCCTTGAACGTCGTCTCCCTGGATGCCCCATCCCCTTCGAGGGTCGGCGATCCCGGCGAGCGTGTACGTCACGGTGTCGATGTCCGGGCAGACGTAGAGGCCGTGGAACCAAGCGTTGTCCCCGACGTTCGCTATAACCGTGAACCTCGCAACCTTCCGAAGCCCTCGCAGGAACTTTGCCGACCCGGTGCCTCCCGAAAGGACGACGACTCCGTCCCCGCCCGTCTCCAAGCTCTCCGTCACCTGAAGAGGTCCAGGGTCCTTTTGCGGACCATGCTCCTCACACCGGCTTCACCCCTTCGGTATTTCACGCCCCTCACCATCGCGACGGGGACCAGGGAGAGCTTCTTCATCACGAGCTCGGCGGCGGCGGCGACCTCGTCCACGACCGCGGGCTGCGTGACCTTGAGCACGTAGCCGTAGGGGTCTTTCTTCCCTGCGAGCTTTTGCGTGGGGGCGATCCCGGAGCAGCCGATCGCGAGGTCGATCTGCCCCTCTCTCCACGGCCTCCCGAATGTGTCCGTCACTATCACGGCGAGCCTCTTTGCCGAGGCCTTCTCCAAGGCCGTCCTAATCCTCCTTGCGCTGGCGTCGGGGTCGAGAGGGAGCAGGGCTGCGTAGCCCTTCTCCACGTTCGACATGTCGATCCCCGAGTTGGCGCAGACGAAGCCGTGCTGGGTCTCGGTTATCAGTACGCCGTGACCCTTCCTTACCACGCGCCTCGACTCGCGGAGAACGAGCTCGACCATCCTCGCGTCCTTCCTCAGCTCCGCGGCGAGGGCGGCCGCCTCCTTGGTGGGCTTCACGTCGTCGAGCTTCACGAGCCTCCCCTCGCTCTTTGAGACTATCTTCTGCGTGACCACGATTATGTCTCCATCCGCGAGATCGGACTTCTTGCTCCGCAGCGCTTGCGCGATTATCTTGCCGAGCTCGTCGCCGGGCTCGATCCGTTTGATTCCCTCTAAAGGCGTGATGCGGACCTCGAAGGAAGGAGCGGGCAAGCTGGTTACGAACGCTCGCCAGAAATGGCCCTGCTTATGAAATGTGCCGCGACAAAATAACTATAGTTATAAGGGTGCGAGAGCGTCCGAGAGAAGAGGATTTCCTTGGTCAGCAGCGAACAGGTCCTCGATGCTCTGCGGGGGGTGAAGGACCCCGAGCTCCAGAGGGACGTCGTATCCCTCGGCATGATAGAGGACCTCAAGGTGGACGGAGGGCAGGTGTCATTTACGCTCAACCTTACGACCCCTGCTTGCCCGCTTCGCGCTGAGATGGAGGCCAATGTCAAGGCAGCCATTCGCGCCATCTCGGGCGTCCAAGAGGTTAAGATGAAGACCAGCGCGCACATCCCAGCGACTCGTATGGCCGACCAGGGCGAAGTAATGAAGGGCGTGAAGAACATCATCGCGGTCGCGAGCGGCAAGGGGGGCGTGGGGAAGACGACCGTCGCGGTCAACCTGGCGGTCAGCCTGGCCTCCGCCGGAGCAAGGGTCGGCCTGCTCGACGCCGACATCTACGGGCCGACCGTCCCCGTCATGATGGGGGTCAGGGAGCGGCCGGGCGCTGTCGGCAACATGATGGTGCCGCCCGCGGCGCACGGGGTCAAGGTGATCTCATTGGGGTTCTTCTACAAGGACGACACGCCTCTGGTCTGGAGGGGGCCGATGGTCGCGGGGGCGGTCAAGCAGCTGCTCACGCAGGTGGAGTGGGGCGACCTCGACTACCTTATCGTTGATCTTCCGCCGGGCTGTCTACCGGCGGGCACTTTCGTACTGACCGCCAACAATGCTCCGAAGCCAATTGAGAAAGTCAAAGTTGGCGACTTCGTCTTCAGTTACGATGGCAAAGCGCTCGTTCCGAGGCGGGTCATTGGCGTCATCCCGCAGGGCAAGCAGAATGTCTTCAAGGTAAAGACGGCTAACAGGACGGTGGTTGCAAGTGCTAACCACCCATTTCTGGAGTACAACGCGCGGGGTAACCACAAGTGGCGTCGTCTCGACCAGTTGAAGGCCGGAGACAGAATCATCGTGACGAATTGCATTAAGGGTGGCGTGGCTCTTTCTCTCCCCGCTCTCGCGCATGATTCCAAACATGTCGCAATCCCGCAGACTACGACAAACGAGTTCATGCAATTAGCGGGCCACTTCCTCGGTGATGGTTTCGTCAAGAAGGTGAAAGCTCGCAAGAGTCCCGCCGAGCTAAGGATTTGTGAACCGAAAGGGAGCAAGTTCCACGAGAAGTATGACTCTCTTTACAAGAAGGTCTTTCGCGTCAAGACCTTCCTAGACAACGATGGCGCAAAATTGGCAATTTCTTCCGCTCCGCTGGCAGAATTATTCATCGCCCTGGACTTGGCGCACAGCGCGAGGAAGAAGGATGTTCCAGACTGGGTCTTCTCGTTGCCCTTGGACCAAAGGGTATCGTTCATCAGAGGCTACGCAGAAGCCGACGCACACATTAGACACCGCGAAGAGCAGAAGATGCTCACGGATTACTCCGGGATGACCAGGATGGTTTCCTTGGTCCAAGATACTGTTGGAGTAGCGAGTACTAACGAGAACCTCGTCAGGCGCCTACACGAGCTTTGCCTGATGAGTGGTCTGCGTGCCAATAACGTCAGGTCAAGAACGAGAAACGGAAACCGCCTAAAGTCAGGACGAGTAATTGGTCCAAGCTTGCAGTTTGAGTTTGATTTCTCTCTGAAACCAGACATGACTGAATTCAAGATTGCTAGGATAACTGAAATCGAGCCAGCGGGAGAAGTGGATACCTATGACTTGCAGGTAGACGAATACCAAAACTTTGTTGCGAACAGCATCATAGTCCACAACACAGGCGACGCCTCGCTGACCCTGGCGCAGACAGTCCCGCTCGGCGGGGTCGTGATAGTTACCACGCCGCAGGAGGCTTCGCTCAACATCGCGACAAAGGCGCTGGCGATGTTCAGGAAGCTGAACGTACCCATCCTCGGGATAGTCGAGAACATGAGCTACTTCACCTGCCCGCACTGCGGCGAGAAGACCTACATCTTCTCGGAGGGCGGAGGGAAGAAAGCCGCGAAAGCCCTGGACGCACAGTTCCTCGGAGAGATACCCATCTATCCGCTGATCAGGGAGCAGTCTGATCTCGGAGCGCCGGTGTCGGCCGCCGCGCCCGGCTCGCCGGAGAGCGCCGCGTTCAAGGACATCGCGTTCCGCGTGGCCGGGATGGTCAGCATCGTCGCCTACGAGAACACGAAGTAGAGTTGGCAGAACAGCTCCTCGAGCGCGACGCTAAGAAGAAGAAGGGGAAGAGGAAGAAGAGGCCGCCCTACCGCAAGTCGTGGTCGCCCCCGCGCCGGTCTTAGCTCGCCTTCAGCGTCCTCTGGCGAGGTGGAGGACGTGCGGAACCTCCCCCAAGAACAACTCCAGCGCGGTCCTTACGGCATCGGGAGAGCCGGGGAGGCAGAGTATGAGCTTGCCCTTCGCAACCCCCGCGGTCGCCCGGGAGAGGGCCGCCGCAGGCCCTATCTTCTGATAGCTCACAGCCCTGAAGAGCTCTCCGAATCCCTCGATCTCCTTCTCGAAGAACGGCCTCACCGCCTCGATGGTGACGTCCGTCGTCGAGACCCCAGTCCCTCCTGTAAGGACGAGAACATCCAAGCCTCTCTTCCGCATGGCGAGCGAGACGGTGCTCCTCAGGAGCTTCGCGTCATCAGATATGAGCTTCCTTCCCTCGACTACCCCCCCGGCTCGCTCTATAATTGCCTGGGCGAGGTCGCCCGATTCGTCGCGGGGCGGCCTCCCCCCGTCTGCCTCCGCCTTGAATCGGCTCGTGCTGACGGTGACAACCATGTAGCGGAGCGGGCCTTTCGGCGCCTCGTGCCGGTGCGCCTCAGGAGCGCCCGTTTCCTTTCACCTTCTCCAACACTCGGATCCCTTCAATCCTGGCGGTCGGGTATTGACCTCTTCCATCCTTCTCGTAGGCCTTCACGACGTCCCAGATGTTGAGCAGCGCGATGCTCACCGCGGTGAGCGCCTCCATCTCGACGCCTGTCTTCTCGTGCGCGGAGACGGTGACCGTCGCCTCTATCGAGTCGCCCCGTAACGTCTCCAAGACCTCTACGTGCTCGACCCTTAGGGGGTGGCAGAGAGCCAACATCTCAGGGGTCTTCTTGACGGCCAGAATCGCCATCGTCTTCGAGATGGCCAGCGGGTCGCCCTTCTCGAGCTTGCCCTGCTTGATCAACCTCAGGGTCTTGGGACTAAGTACGAGCCTGCCTGTGGCGGTCGCCTGCCTGAAGACGACCGCCTTGCGCGAGATGTCCGCCTGCCGAACGCTCATGAGATGGAGGGCCAGGCGCGCGTTCCCGAATTTAGGCTTTCTTTGCCCGACCGCGAGGGAGCGACCAGACAACGCTCAGAACTTTTTGGCGTCGAAGCCGGTCTTCACGAACTTCGTCGCGCTGCGCCCGGGTTCTGACTTCCTCTGACGCCGTTTCTCCGAGTCCATGGCCTTGTCGGAATCGGACTTTAGGGCGCGACATGAGGGGCAGAGGGCTCGGAAGTTCGAGGTGGGCGACGCCCCTTTCTTGGGTTCCGGCGCGGTCTGCTCGAAGTGGGGCGGGGCCCTTCCCACAGGCTCGAGGTCAGCCTGGCACTGGTCGCATTTGAAGGCCTGTCGCCTGAGGATCTCTGTTTTCTGTGAGGAGCTCAGAGACGCTGTCTGCATGGCCCGGACACGCGCATCATTGCTGATAAGCCATGCGGTATTGCCCAGGCCGTCCTAGGCGCCGCCTCTTTTCTTCGAAGCCTCAATTGATCCGGTTCGCCACGTAGCCAACCGACCAAAAGAATCCCTTTAAAGCTGAGACCGAGGTTGTCTGTGGGATTCCGTTATCAAGAATGTCTGGCGGGAACGAAATCAGGGGTAACACGCTGCGGGTCTACATGCACCTACTGAGACACGGGCCCTCCGAGCTCAGAGACATCCAGCGTGAGATAGGCTTGTCGACCCCATCGCTGGCCTCCTACCATCTAGGAAAGCTCGTCGAGGCAGGATACGCGAGGCAGGACGAACTGGGTAGGTACGTCATAACGGGCGAAGCGGTCGGCGAGATTTTGGCCGGCTACTCGAAGATAGGCGTGGCGATCGTTCCGCAGCTGTTCTTCTTCGCGCTCCTCTTTACAATCCTCTCCGTATTTTTCTCCTTCGAGGTCCTCGCTTTCGCAGATTTCACCATCTTCCTGGTCGCCATCTCACTGGCGATGGTCGTCGTCTTGTGGCTCGAGACGATCCGGTTGTGGAGGAGGCTGGTAACTTAAGCTCGAGCTGGGCGATGCCATTTCTTGTAACAAAGAGCACGACGAGCGCAAAGAATCACAGCTTTCAACGCCGTTGAAAGCCTCTTCAGTGGCGTAGCATAATCTATCCTTGCGACCGGTCAGGCCCTGATGTTCCCTAGAGGAACGACAGCGGGCAGCCCCAGTGTAGCGGTGCGCATAAAATGGTCGGTCAAAGACTGCGTCTAGATTTTGGCGAGGCGCAGCCGCTCAGCAAGTCGCGATCAAGGAGGTCCACAATGGAAGTAAGGATGGACATATTGACGGTGGTGAGGGACGGTGCAGAAGGGCCCACGCAGATCATGTTCAAAGCCAATCTGTCTTGGAAACTCATGACCCAGCACCTGAAGGAGCTCGTAGACCGCAACATCCTCTCCGAGCACAGCATCAAGAACAGATTCGCCTACAGATTAACTGACAAGGGGATAAGCATCCTGAGGTCTTATATGCTGGTCGCAGACCAGTTCGACGCACCCGACCGCTACGCGAAGACCACGGATCAGTAAGGCCACCGACAAGGCGCCCTAGGCGTGGGAGGGTTGGTTCGAGTCCGGGCGGCTCTATTTCTTACGGCTACGACTGCGTCTGCCTCGAAGATTTTCAGCTTTCAACTGTCTTGAAAGCACATCAGTGGAGTAACTTAATCAACCCCGCCGGTATTCGACACTCCGAATAGCGGTGGCGGCGAGGCAATCGGCGAAGTACGGCGTTGGGGCCGTGGCTGTAGCGATGCTCGTCATAGCAGGCGCTGTTGCGTCCATGTCTCTCGCAAGGACGACCTCCCAGTCCCTTCAGACTTCCCAGTTTTCATCAGGCCAAGCGGCAGCCCAGACCTCCGCCCAGACGAAGGCTCAGAACAGCTCCCGAATCGTCTCGACCCTCCAGCTCGGCGCGTCGACCTCTGAAACGGCAAATCAGTCGACCACGACCGTAGGTCAGGGCGGCAGCGGGATCCTGAGCATCTACCTCACCGACGCACCTGCTTCTAGTGCGAATCTCAAATATCTCTTGGTCAACGTGTCCAGCTTCGCGGCGGCATATGAAGCGAACGCCGTCGGCGGCGCGGCCTCGACGACGAGCGCCACGCCGACGGGAACCCAGGCCCTAGACGTGTACATCCTCACAGTGCCATCGTCCGTCGGCATGAATGTGAACTTGAGCAGCCTTCAGGGCCAGTCTCTCTCGCTCGGGGGCGCGACGTTGCCTGCCGGAAACATCAGTTCGATTGTCGTCGACGTCAGCGGCGCAACGGCGTTCTACACAGACGGCTCGACAGACCAAATCCCGGTGGTGGCGGATGGGGAGTTGGCAGTCCCGATCCAATTCGGTCTACAGCCGAACGGCGCGACGGACCTCACGATTGACCTCTCGCCCAACATGGCTAGCATCGCCCAGGGCCTTGTCTTGACACCGGTCATCCATGCCATCGCGGTGGAAACGGGACTGAACGGAACGACCACCATGACCGTGACCACAACTGAAAGTTTGCCTCCGAGTACCTCTACGGTGACGACTACTCAGACAGTGACAGCCCCCACCGAGACCACGACCCTCACCACGCCCACGACTCAGACAGTGACAGCTCCTGTCGTGACTGCGACCGTCGTCTCGCCCACGACCACGACTCAGACGGTAACGACTACGACAGGCATCGTCGTGACCGCGACTGACACTGTCATCTCGCCCACGACCACGACTCAGACGGTCACGTCCACCACCACGATCCCACCCACCACCACGACATCGACTACCACCGCCACCGTGCCCACGACCACGACGGTAACGTCCACCACCACGATCCCACCCACCACCACGACATCGACTACCACCGCCACCGTGCCCACGACCACGACTCAGACGGTAACGTCCACAACCACGATCCCCCCCACCACCGTGACATCAACCATCACCAAGACTGTCACCACGACCAGACACGAGGCCTCTGCTGCCACAGCCGGAGCCGGCGCCATGCTGGCCTCTACTGGTAGTGCTGCTGCGTCGTCCATAGCCCCCACCCTCGCGCTAGGGGCCCTCTTGGTCACCGGCGTCACCGTCATCCGCCTACAAAGATTGCGACGAAGCTCAACCGGATAGGGCTCAGACGCCGGGAATTTCTCGACGCTGCGCCGTGTATGGCGTCTCCCTCCGCAAGGCGCGCGTGGCTTCTGATGCGCTGAGATTGTCACGGTCGCCGCCTGAAGACGACCGGCTTGCGCGAGATGCCCTGCCTGACGCTATGAGGTGAGTTGGAAGGCGGCTTCCGCGGGATTCAGGCCCTATTTCCTTGAGCCCGTGGAATAGAAGTCGCACCCTTTCGGCTGGCCATGCTCAGGACTTTCTCGATGGAAGGGCGGACGGCAACTCTTCTCTAGGGCGCGTCTGTCGCGCCCACGAAGGTCGCTCCAGTGATGTTTGCTCCATAGGTGGCTGCCCCAGTGAAGTTGGCGTAGTTGAAGTCGCCGTACGACATGTTGGCGTATTGGAGGGCTGCGCCCACGAAGCTCAAGGTGGCGAAGGCACCGCCCTGAAGGTCAGCGTACTGGAGGTTGGCTCCCAGGAGGTTCGCTCCCGAGGCGGACACATCGGAGAGGTCCGCATACGCGAGGTTTGCGCCCAGGAGGCTCGCTCCCTGCAGGTCTGCATACTGGAGGTTTGCGTACTGGAGGTTGTCTCCCGAGAGGTTGTATCCCGCCAGGTTGCAATACTCGAGGTTCTCGCCGCTCAGGTCCTGGCCGCCCTTGTTGGGGACCTGCGGGCAGCTCTTGTAGGTCACAGTCGCCGCCGAGCCGCCGGAGCTGCCGGCGTCGTTCGCATCCCCGCCGAAGGTGGCGGTCAGTGTTACCGGACCCGGCGAAGCGCCCGTCACCGTGATGGTGCAGGCGTTCCCTGACAGGGCGCACGTGGCCGGTGACGGCAAGGTCACGCTTCCGGTCCCCGTCTGCGAGAAGGTCACCTTCTCCCCCGAGATCACGCCCCCCGCGCCCGACACCGTGGCCTTGCAGGAGGACGTGGCGGCCACTCCGAAGGACGCCGGGGAACACGAGAGGGAGGTGGTGGTGGTCGCACGGGTGACTGTCAGGCTGACGGTGCCGGAACTCCCCATGTTGCCCGCGTCACCGCCGTAGGTGGCCTTGATGGTGACCGCGCCTGCGGCGGCGCCCGTCACCGTGACCTGGCAGGATGTCCCGGAGAGCGTGCAGGTTGGGGGCGACGGGAGCTTCACGCTTCCCGTGCCGCCCGTCTGGGCGAAGGAGACCGTCTCTCCGGAGATCGCGCCCGCCGCACCTGACACCGTGGCCTTGCACGAGGATGTGGCGCCCACTGCGAACGAAGAGGGAGTGCAGGACACCGAGGCGGAGGTCGTGCCTTCGGTGACAGTGAGCGTCGCGGTGCCAGAGCTGGCGCCGTTGTTCCCATCGCCAGGATACGCCGCTTGGACGGTCGCCGAACCCTGCGAGGAGCCGGTGACTGCCACGGAGCAGCTGCTGCCCACGAGCGTGCACGTCGCGGGCGACGGGAGAGCGACGCCTCCCGTGCCTCCGGTCTGAGAGAAGGTCACGGTCTCGCCCGCGACCGAGCCATACTCTCCCGAGACGGTCGCGGTGCACTTTGAGGTCGCCGAGACGGCGATGGAGGCCTGAGTGCAGGAGACCGCGGTTGTCGTCGCTTGGCGGATCGTCAGGCTTGCCGTGCCCGAGCTGGGGCCGTTGGTCGAGTCGCCAGGGTAGGAGGCCAGGAGTGTCACGGGGCCTCCGGAGCTACCTGTCAGAGCGATCTGGCAGGAGGTCCCGGAGAGCGTGCAGGTCGCCGGAGAGGGAAACGCGACGGCTCCGGTGCCACCGGCCTGGGAGAGCGTGATGGTCTCGCCCGCAATCGTCCCGGCTGCGCCCGACACGGCGGCGGTGCAGGACGAGGTGGCGCCTATCCCCAAGGACGTCGGGCTGCACGAGACGGAGGTCGAAGTCGGCTGTTGGCTGACGGCGATGCCCGTGCTGCCTGAGCTCGCCGCGTTGTCCTCGTCGCCGGAGTAAGCGGCCGTTATGGTCTGAGCCCCCGTCCCGACGCTCGAGGGCGTGTAGTTCACCGAGCAACTGGTGCCGCTGCCGATGGTGCACGTGGTGCTCGGGGCGAACGTCCCAGCCCCATTGCTCGAGAAGGTTACCGTATCGCCCGCTATCAGGCCGAACGAACCCGACACGGCGGCGGTGCACGTCGTGGCAATTCCCAAAACGACAGAAGGCGGGGTGCAGGAGGCGGCGACGGTCGTCGAGGCCTGGCTGACCGAGATCGACGCAGCCCCGGAGCTACCCAAGTCGTACGCGTCGCCAGAGTAGGTTGCGGAGATGGTTTGCGGCGACCCAGACGTGCTGGTTGGGGTATAGGTTACTGCGCACGATCCGGCGGTGACGGCGCAGCTGCCGCTCGAAGAGAACGTGCCGGAGCCTGAGGCGGAGAATGAGACCGTCTCTCCGTCTGCGTCGGCGTACGCTCCCATCACCGTGGCCGTGCAAGAGGAAGTGGTCCCCACGACCGCCGGGCTCGAACAGGACACGCTGGTGGTCGTCGCCACAACTATCTGATTCACGACTCCTTCGGCGTACCCACCCGGGAGGTTCGGCGCTATCATGTAGACCGAGTAGACTTCAGGGGCGAGCGAGTTCAGGCTAACCTGCGCTGTGAAAGTGTCCGGACTTGTCTGGCTCATCTGGGATTGCGTTCCTTCGACCGTGATGAAGGCCTGCGTGACTTCGGCGGGAGTGCCGTCGCTCAGGGTTCCCGTGGCGGTGACCGTCAGCATGTTCGATTCTTGGCTTTTTGAGAGGCCAACCAGGAGCGATTGCTGGGGAGCCGGGATACCTTGTGAGTTGACGGCAACGCCGACCGGGACCGAACCGCCGGCAGGGACCATTCCGGCGTATGTCATCACAGGAGCTTCTGGATTGTAGCTGATCAGCTGGGTTACGTACGGTTCGGGAGAGGTCCCCGTCACGCTGTTGAGGACCTCTGTGTAG
Organism: uncultured Nitrososphaerota archaeon; assembly: GCA_963820505.1. Lineage (GTDB taxonomy): Archaea > Thermoproteota > Nitrososphaeria > Nitrososphaerales > Gagatemarchaeaceae > Gagatemarchaeum. The sequence continues at coordinate 745,560 of CAWFZY010000005.1, forward strand.
GGTGTCGGGCTGTTGTCGTTCTCGCTCAACAGAGCGATGTACCCTCCGCCGTCGGCAAAGATCATGCCGGACGAGCTGGCGAAGACGAAACCACCGGTCGCAGGGTTGTAGCCGAGCACGAACTGGTTAGACGCGTTGTATATCGACGGCAGGACCGTCGTTCCGGGAGGATCTATGAAGGTCGTGCTAATGTTGAGCGCATTGGCGAACAGCGAGAAGATTTCGTTGCCCTGCGATGATGGGTTGCCCTGTTGGATGAGCTCTACGGCCAGATCGAGCGACGTCACCACCGCCCGCACGGCAGGAATGAAGAGCACCGGCCCCGTTTCAGGAATCTCAAGGATGTAGGTGCCGACGTTTATCATCTTGGCATAGTCTCCAGACACCGCCGAGTACGCGTTCAGTCCCGAGATGATGGTCGCCAGGTCGGTCAGGACGTAGCTCTGCAACGGGCCCGCTGTGGTCAGGTCACTCGTGACTACTCCGATCGTGAGGTCGTCGGCTTCGTAGATGGTCTGCAGCCCTGTCGTGATAGTCGTAACGGCGTTCCCGCCCTTTACGAGCTGTGCCACGCTTTGCGCGAGAGTGGAGACGAGGCCGCTCACGAGCTGCGGTTGTGAGGCGTTCGGGTTGGATGAGACGAGGAAGTAAAAGTCGATGTATCCGGCTTGCGTGCCCTGGATGTGTGCATTGACGAAGAGCTGAGAAGAGGACGACGGGAAGCTCACGGTCATGCCGGTGGGGTAGTTCGTGTTGAGCAGGGCGTTAACGGATTGTATCACGGGGAACTGGAGTACCAGTAGCTCCTGGGGGACGTAGCCGGTAGGATATCCCGAACCAGCGACGATGCCGAAATACTCCTGCAGGGCTTGCGCGTAGGCGAGCTGGCCCGGCGAGGACTGTCCGACAAGGTAGACCGACGCCGAGGGAAGCTCATTCCATTGAATGGGATTGATCAGCGGCGCAAGGGGGTCGATGGACAGGACGTAAGCGTCATACGCACCAACCGCCAGGTCCAGAACTTGGGCGAAGGGAACGGTGAGGCCGTTGACGTTGAACGAGTTGCAGTGCATCCAAATCGAGGAAGAAGTGCACGATGGACTCGGGTACGTGTACAGCGTCATGCTCTGAGCAATCCCAGGGGCCGAAGCGGTGATCGTCTGGGCGCCGGCGGTGAAGATGAACGACTGGGCTGTAAACCCGACTGAAACCTGACCCGATTGGTCGGTGGTAACCGAGTCTGAGGGCGAGAACGTGCCGGCGAGTGAGGAAGTGAAGCTGATTGACAGGCCGGGCATGGGGTTGCCGTACTGGTCAAGAACCATGGCGGTTATGCTCGTGCTTACATCCGTCGCGCCTTGGATCAACACGTCGGGCGAAGCCGCCAGCTGGATGCTGGTCGCGGCCGGGGGCTGCCCGCCCACTGAGGGATACTCAAGGACCCTTCCGAAGTAGTTGTCCACCACCCACAGGTTTCCCATGGAATCGAACGCGAGGCCATAGGGCGAGGATAGCGAAGTCGAGGCGGGGCTGTTGGGATTGTACGAGGTGGTCGTGAGGTCGGGCTGGCCTATCACGTAGCTGGCGGCCTCCCCGTCGCTGATGGGAGCAGCGTAGCCGACCACCCTGCTGTTGCCGTCCGTCACCCAGAGGTCGCCCGGAAAGTCGAAGGCGACGTTCTCGGGGAAGAAGAGCGAAGTCGGAGTGGCGACAACGCTTCCGCCGGAGGTGGGGTAGGAATTACTCGTGAAATCGGATTGTCCCACCACGAGGTTGGCCGCTTCCCCGTCGCTGAAGGGTGTGGCGAACTCGAGGACTCTGTGGTCGTTGGTGTCTGCGAGCCAGAGGTTGCCCGACGAGTCGAATGCTATGCCGTTCGGGTAGCAGAGGGAAGAAGCGGACGGCGGACTGTAGCACCCGCCGTGGCTGGTGAGATTGGGCTGCCCGAGCACCACGCTCGCGGCCTCACCCGTGTGAAGGGGGGCGGTGAATTCGACGACTCTCATGTTTTCGTCGTCGACTACCCAGAGGTTGCCTTGCGAGTCGAACGCTATGCCTTCTGGAGCGCAAAGTATGGTGGCCGAACCCTCCTCGTTGACGCAGCCCGAGCTGGTGAAATTCGGCTGCCCTATCACGATGCTGGCTGCCTCGCCGTCGCTGAAGGGGGCGGCGAATCCGAGGACCCTGCCGTTTTCAGTGTCCGCCACCCAGAGGTTGCCCTGAGGGTCGAACGCGAGACCGCCCGGCTCGCAAATGGAGGCCCGTGAAACCTGCGGGCAGTATATGGAATTGGCAAAAGAGAAGCTAGGCTGGCCTAACTCAAGACCTGCCGCCTCGCCAACGCTGAACGGCGCGTTGTATTCGAGGACCCTTTCGTCATGGGTGTCTGACACCCAAAGATTGCCTTGAGAGTCGAACGCGAGGTTGGAGGGATCGCAAAGAGTGGTCGCCGTGTTTGGCGTCGTGGGGCTGTCGCAGTTCGCGCCCAACGAGGTGGTGAAGCTGGTTTGTCCTATCACCAAGGCGGCTGGCTGCTCGTTGTTCTCATCGCTCGCCTGCGCGTGCGCCGGCGTCGCCCCCTTCGATATCGGGGACGGCGACAGAGACGCGAATGTTGACAAGAGGAGAAGCGCCAATATCAACATTGCCGCACCTCGCGAGGAAAACTGCCCCGCTCCTGAACTCAGCCCGACCATGGCTTGTTCCCCGTACTCAGCCGTCTTCCCGACGATTGGTTGCGACTACGGTTCACGCCGCCAGCTCTCAATCCTTCATCGCGGCTTTCGAGATTATTAAGATTCTGCTGATGCGAAATGGGCTGCTCGGCGAGTCGGGGCCCGGTCGATCTGATTACTCCTTCTTCGTCTTCCGGCCCAGTATTTTTGCAATTATCTTTGGCTCCGCCTTCGGCTCCATCTTGAGGACCTGGCCCACGATGTAACTGAAGACCTTGGAGTCGTCGCGGGCCTGGGACAGCATCTGCGGCTTCTCAGAGATCACCCTGTCGATGACGGCCTCGATCGCAGCCTCGTCCACGACGACAGAGAGGCCGTGCTCCTTCACGACGTCGGCGGCGGCTTTGCGGGACGCCGTCATTTCCTTGAGCACGCCCTTCGCCTGGACCCTGCTGATCGACCCCCCATCCACCATTCGCAACAGCTCCACGAACCTCTGTGGGGAGACCCCGGGCTCCCCGCCGTCGAGTTCGCTCATGACGAAGCTCGCGAGCTCAGGATAGCGCGAGTAGGTCTTGGCGCACTCTTCGAAGAACGCTGCCAGGCGCTTCGTCTGGGCCAGCTCCTTCGCGAGCTGCGCGGACAGCTTGAAGTCCTTGACGTACCTGGCGACCTTCGCGTCGGCTACCTCCGGCATCTCGTCCTTGACCCTCTCGAGGCCGGTCTTCTCCAGCATGACTGGCGGCAGGTCGGGTTCAGGGAAGTACCTGTAGTCCTGCTCCTCCTCCTTGGAGCGGAGCGCGATGGTGATGCTCCTGCGCTCGTCCCAGTGCCGGGTCTCGCTCGCCGCGTTCCCCGAGAAGGTCCTCTGCCTGAGTATCTCGTAGTTGAGGGCCTTCTCCACCTCCTTGAACGAGGAGATGTTCTTGACCTCGACCCTAGCTCCCCCGGCCAGGGAGATGTTCGCGTCGCACCTCATGGCCCCGTCCAGCTCGCCGTTCGAGACGCCTAGGGACTCGATGAGGGAGCGCAGCTTCTCCAGGAACATCTTGGCCTCCCGGGCGTCCTCGATGTCGGGCTCCGTGACTATCTCGACCAGCGCGATGCCCGCCCTGTTGTAGTCTACGAGGCTGTAGCTCGACTTGTCGATGGTCCCCTCGTAGGTTAGCTTCCCAGGGTCCTCCTCCAGCTGGATGCGCGTTATCCGCACCCTCTTCCCCTCCACGTCCACGTAGCCGCCCGAAGCGATGGGCACCCCGCCCGCCTTGTCGTACTGGCTGATCTGGAAGCCCTTGGGGAGGTCTGGGTAGAAGTAGTTCTTCCGGTAGAACAGGGAGCGGCTCGCAATCGTGGAGTTGAGGGCTAGGCCGATCATGGCGGCATACTCGACCGCCTTGGCGTTCAAGACCGGGAGGGTCCCGGGGAGGCCGAAGCAGATCGGGCATATCTTCTCGTTCGGCTCGCTCGCGCGGTAGTCGGAGGAGCAAGGGCAGAATAGCTTGGTCATGAGCGAGGTGAGCTGGCAGTGGACCTCGAGCCCTATCTTGACCTTGAGGCCAGACTCGGTATGCATGCTAGGCAGCCTCCGCCAGGGGCGGGGGGCTCCTGAACCCCACCTCGCTCCCAAAGATGCTCGCTACCCTAAGGAGGATGTCCTCGCTGAACTTCGCGCCGATCAGCTGCATCCCCACCGGGAGGCGGTCGACCAGGCCGCACGGGACGCTGATGGCGGGCAAGCCTGTGAGGTTGGCGGCGACGGTGTTGATGTCTATGAGGTAGTCTTCGAGGGGGGTGACCTTCTCCCCTACCCTGGGAGGCAGCACCGGCATCGTCGGCCCAAGGAGTACGTCGAACGTCTTGAGCGCGAGGGCGAACTCGTGCGCGAGGAGCGCCCTGACCTTCTGCGCCCTCACGTAGTACGCCTCGTAGTATCCCGCGGAGAGGACGAAGCTCCCCATCAGTATCCTCCTCTTCACCTCCTCGCCGAAACCGTCGCTCCGGGTCTTCGCGAACGCCGCATTCCAGTCCGCCGTCCCCCTCTCTGTCGAGAGCCCGTACCTGACCCCGTCGTATCTCGAGAGGTTCGAGCTCGCCTCTGCCATCGCGATGATGTAGTAGACCGCAAGCGAGTAGGGGAGCGAGTCCACCGAGACCTCCCCGACCTTCGCCCCCAAGGTCTCCAACTGGGAGCACCCGTCCATCACCTTCGCCTTGACCTTCGGATGGATGCCCTCTGCGAAGAACTCCTTGATCACCCCCACCCTGAGCCGCCCGAGGTTTTCAAGGCCGCTCGGTTTGAGGGGGTCCCGTGCGGACGTCGCGTCCCCTGGATCGTGCCCAGCTATGACGCCGAAGAGGAGAGATACGCTCTCAGCGTCCCGCCCAATCGGGCCTATCTGCTCCAGGCTGTTCGCGTACGGAATCAACCCGAACCTGCTGACGCGCCCGTAGGTCGGCTTCAGTCCGACCACCGAGCAGAAGCTGGCCGGGCACCTCACCGAGCCCCCCGTGTCCGAGCCAAGGGCGACGGAGGCCATACCAGCGGCCACGGCAGCCGCGCTCCCGCCAGAGGACCCTCCTGGAACGCGCCCGAGGTCCCACGGGTTCAGGGTGGGACCAAAGGCGGAGCTCTGGGTCGTGTTCCCCATCGCGAACTCATCCATGTTCGTCTTCCCCAGGACGATCCCGTCCTCAGCCTCGATTCTCTGTATGACCGTGGCGCTGTAGGGTGGGTTAAACCCCTGGAGGATCTTGGACGCACAGGTGGCCTGGAAGGTCCTCACGCAGATGTTGTCCTTCACGCCGACCCCCACGCCGGCCAGACGCCCCAGCCTCTCGCCCCTCTTCGCCCGGCGGTCCAGCTCCCTGGCCTTGGCCAGGGCTCCCTCGCGGTCGAGCTGGAGGTACGCGTGGATCTTCGAGTCGAGCCTCTCAATCCTGTCAAAGATCGACCCGATGTACTCCTCGGCGCTCATCTCGCCCCCGCTGACCATCGACGGGACTTGGTGTGCCCTGACCGAGGAACGCGACTTCATCTTCAGAACACCCTGGGGGCTCTGACATACCTTTCCTTCTTCCGCGGGACGCCCTGTAGAATCTCTTCGGGAGTGGAAGGCCTCACCACGTCCTCCCTCAGACCGCCCTGCAGCGCCGCGTCTTGCGTCGGCGAGGCCTTGGAGAGGTCCACCTTGTCGAGGGCGGCAAAGTACTCCAGGATCGAGGAGAGCTCGCCGCGCAGCCGCTCCGCCTCCTGCTTGCCCAGCGAGAGGCGAGAGAGGTCGGCGAGCCGCTCGACCTGCCGGAGGTCCACAGAAGGAGCCTTCTGCGCCTTTTGTCTGCGGGACAAGTGGGAGCTTCTCTCTCATTTTTAGGGAATAAAACATTGCTATACCGAGGAGCGCCCCATCCAGACGATCCTTGTCGGCCGTCTTCTTCGTCCGTGAGAGGGTCCCCTTGGGCCGGAGCGGCATTCAGGCCTAACCTTGATAGAGGAGGCTTTGGGTTCGTCGCGGCGGTTCGAGAAATTGACCCAGCAGCCAGGGGGCTCGGTGAAGGAGCGAATCTTGGCGGTCTGGCCTGAGAACGACGTCTACTCGGGGTCCGGTTGGAGACGGTCCCAAAAGTCGGTGGTGGCCAGGGTTTTCTTCACGGAGAATAGGTTGGCGATGGTCGGGCTGGTCAGCATAGTCAGTCCAGGCTTCGTGGGCACGACCCTGAGCGTGCAGGCCGCCGAACTGGAACGTAGGCGGCAGAACGAGCAGATGCGCAGCGAGACCCTCGATAGTCTGCTCGAGTCGGACGCCAAGAGCATGCAGATCAGTTATGCGCAAGTCACGGAACTGGGTTTCGACAAAAAGCAACTCACAATCAAGTTCGGAAGCTCAACGGCAAGGGTGCAGCCGGTCAAGTCAGGTGGATTTCTTGGGTACGCTCATCCGGACGCCGTCTCAGACCCAAGACAGCTGATGAAGCAGACCATAAAGGCCCTGAGCGATGTTCCAGCCGTCGCAGGCAAGATCCTAGTACGACTTTAGGCCATTCTTGGGACGTGAGAGCCTTGGCGGCTTCACGCCGTGTATGCCATTGGACCCACAAGCATGTAGTTGTCCTTCAAGCTTAAGGCACTAGCCGCAGCTTGTCTCTGGGGAAGAGCGCCACCTCCCTAATGTTCTCTTCCCCCACAAGCACCATCGTCAACCTCTCCATCCCCAGGCCGAACCCTGCGTGAGGAGGCATCCCGTAGTCGAAGACCTTCAGGTGGTGCTCAAAGGCCTGGGGCTTCAGTTTCTGCTCCTTGAGCCTCTTGATGAGGAGGCTCTTCGAGCTCACCCTCGACCCGCCGGACGCGAGCTCCAAGGGGCCGTGCATGAGGTCGAAGGACTCGCTGAGCTTAGGGTCGTCGTCCTTAGGCTTGATGTAGAAGGGCTTGGTCTGGATGGGCCAGTCGGTGATGAAGTAGAACGAGGGGTGCTCCTTTCCCAGCCTCTCGGTGGTGGGGCCGGTAAGGTCCTCGCCCCATGCCACGTCCCCTCCCTCCTTCGCCAGGTGCTCGACCACGTCGGTGTAGCGCAGGCGCTCGAACCTCTCGGGGACGGCGAGAGAGGCCCGGCCGAGTTTCTCGAGGTCCTTGGAGCAGCCGTCCTTGACCGACGCTACGACGTGCTTGATCAGCGCCTCGAGCGTGTCCATGACGTCGTTGTAGTCGACGAAGGCCTCTTCGATGTCTATCGACGTTATCTCGCTGAGGTGCCTCTGCGTCCTCGACTCCTCCGCGCGGAAGACCGGCCCTATCTCGTACACCTTCTCGAAGGGCAGCACGAGCTCCTCCTTGTAGAGCTGAGGGCTCTGCGCCAGGAACGAGGGGCGGTTGTAGTAGAGCACCGAGAAGAGCGACGCCCCGCCCTCTGTCGCCGTGGAGATGAGCTTCGGAGTCCTTACTTCCAGGTACCCCTTCCCAGAAAGGAACTCCCTCACCGAGGTGAGGACCTCGCGCTGGATCTTGAACGTCGCCTGAGCCTTGTCCCGCCGCAGGTCCACGGCGCGTATGTCGAGCCTCTTGTCGAGGGAAGGGGTCTCGCCCCCGTAGACGCTGAACGAAGGCACCTCCGTGGCGATGCTGAGCACCTTGATCTCCTCCGGGACGACCTCCGCGCCGTTGGGCGCCTTGGCCATCGCCTTGACCGCGCCCTGGACCGCGATGCTGCTGTGGGGCTTCAGCGCCTCCACCCTCTCGATAGTGCGCTTGCTCGCCTTGCCCTTGTTCACAGTGACCTGCACATTGCCGTCGCGGTCCGTGAGCATTATGAACACGATTCCGCCCTGAGTCCGTATGCTGCTAACCCACCCGAAGACCGTGACCTTGCTCCCGTCGAGCGCGGGCGTGATCTGGATCGAGTAGTGCGTCCTCCTCCACCCGCCCAGGCCCTCTTCGAGTTTCGTCAAATCGCTCCCCCTTGGTGCACGACCGCGAACTGCAAATCCTATAAAACTCTTCGAAGCGCGATTAGCCTGTAGCTTAATTCTCCTTTACGAGAGTCTCTACTTTCCGCATTGGCTGCTTCCGTATAGCTATCTACGAAGGAGGCCGTATCGAGAGGAACCTGTTGTACAGCATCACCTTCAACGACGCCTCGACCTTCTGACTGAGGAACCTCCTCCCTCGCAGCGTCTCTCCCAATACACGCTTGAACGCTGAGAACGTTATCTCCACGAGCCACCTCTTCCCGTATTCCTTCACGCTCTTCCATCCCTCGTATCCAAGGGCGTCGAGGAGCAGGGCCTCGTCCCTCCTCCCTCTCGACCCCATCAGCTTGAATGTCGCGTTCTTCCTGAGCTTTATCGCCGGCTCGGCACCTATCTCCTTCAGGAGGTTGAAGTTCTTCCTCGCGTCGTACGCCGCATCAGCATAGACCTTCGCCACTCTCTTCTTCTTCGAGACCTCCTTGACCATGGGGACGAACTTCGCGTTGTCGCGCGTCTTCTCGCTCGTGATGCGGAACCCCTTGATCTTCCCCGTCTTCTTGTCGGCGAGTATGTGGAGCTTCACGTACTTCCTCTTCTCCTTCTTCCACATGTCCTCGATGTAGGACCCCTTGTTCGAGACCGAGAGCCCTGTGGAGTCGGCGATCACCGTCATCGGCTCGGTGCCATCTGCGTCCTTGCCAACGATCTCTGACGGCTTCTTCCCCTTCATGGAAGCGAGAATCCTCCTGCGCATGTGGGTGTAGTGCATCTCCTCCACGAACCTGACGTATTCTTCGAGCTCCCTCGTGATCCCTTCCAGCGTCCTGTATGGTATGTCAAACCCGACCTTGACGAACGCGAGGAAGGAGATATACGAGTTTGGGAACTCGAACGGCCTGCCCAGCTTGTCCGCGTTCATCGCGTCCAGCTCCTCTCTCCACGAGACGAGCGAGCCAAGGTCCAGTATCGCGCACCCTCTCTCGATGAGAGCCTCGTCGTAGTCGTGCCAAGATCGCATTCCCAGCGGTATCATGACGAGTGAGGCGTGAAGGCCGCCTTAGACGAGACCCAAGCAAATAGGCTAGACAAACGTGTGAGATTGGATTAAGCTACAAGCTACCCTCTCCGCTTAAATTTATATGGCCTATCTTGAACCGCTGAGGCCAAGATGAACAACAGAGACTTCGCCGCCCCGTTCCTGAAGAACGGACGGTGCATGATCCTGGCCTACGACCAGGGGCTGGAGCACGGACCGACGGAGGACTTCAACGACCGCAACGTCGACCCCGGTTTCATCGTGGATGTCGCTAACAAGGGAGGCTATACCGCCCTCGCGCTGCAGAAGGGGACGGCCGAGAAGTACTACGACGGCAAGACGCCCCTCATCCTCAAGCTCAACGGCAAGAGCGCCCTGGTGAAGGCGGAGCCCATCTCGAGGCAGCACTGCTCGGTAAAGTACGCGGAGCAGCTGGGCGCCAAGGGAGTGGGATACACCATCTTCCTTGGGAGCGGGCACGAGTCCGAGATGGTCCGCGAGTGGGGGCACATCCAGGAGGAGGCGCACGAGAGGGGCCTGGGCGCCATCTGCTGGGTCTACCCCAGGGGAACCGGCGTCCCGACCGACACCAATCCCGACATCGTAGCCTACGCGGCGCGCGCCGGGCTGGAGTTCGGGGCGGACATCGTCAAGATAAAGTACAGCGGAGACGCGAAGTCGTTCGCGTGGGCCGTGAAGGCGGCGGGAAGGGCAAAGGTCGTGATGTCGGGCGGCCCCAAGACCCCCACCGACGAGGCGTTCCTCTCGCAGGTCAGGGGAGTCATGGAGGCGGGGGGCGCAGGGCTGGCCGTGGGCAGGAACGTCTGGCAGCACTCCGACCCGCTCAAGATGTCCGAGATGCTCCGCAAGGTCATCTTCGAGACCAAGCCCGTCCCGACCCTCACGTCGATCAGCCGGTAGCCCTAACCTCCACGAGCGCCGGAACGGTGCAGCGCGCAAAAGGATAAAGAGGGACGGCCGTCGAGGCGTCTCAAAGAGCCTCGCCCTTGAAGATCTTCATCATCGACATCGACGGGACGATCTGCGAACACATCAGGAACGAGGAGGGGATAGAGAGGATGAGGAGGGCGAGGGCCTACCCGGACGTCATCAAGGAGATCAACAAGTGGTATGAGCTGGGTCACTACATCTGCTTCTTCACCGCGAGGACCAGCGAGCACGAGGAGGTCACGCGCGAGTGGCTCAAGAAGAACGGGGTGCTCTACCACCAGCTGATCATGAACAAGCCCAGGAAGCTCCCGCCCTACACCGAGTACCACTTCATCGACGACGCGCACGTCAAGGCGACCACGTTCAAGGGGAAGATAACCCCGTTCGTCAGGAAGAAGGTCGAGATCGAGGTCTTCGAGGAGTAACGGCGGCCTTCTCCGAACCAAGAGCATTTAATAGCCGAATCTCGGATGCAGAAGGCGTGTCGCTCCCAAAGCTCCAGACCGGCCTCGAAAAGCTGCAAGCTCAGATCGCCGAGATGCAAGCCGAGGTGAAGCGGGTCGGGGAGCAGATCCGCAGCAACAGGGGGGAGTCCAACACCAAGTACGAGTCGTCCATGCAGGACCAGCAGGCGAGGCACACCGCGGTCAGGTCGGACATCAACTCGATGAGGAGCGACCTCAACACCATGAGGACCGAGACCTCTGTGAAGCTGAACTCCCTCGAGAAGAGGCTGATGGGGCTCGAAGAGAGCCTCAAGAGCCTCGAGAAGAGCCTCAGGGAAGCCTAGGCACGGATCCTTGCCGCTGGGTCAGGTCCCGACGTAGGTGCCCAGCGCTTCCACCGGAGTCAGGCACTCGACGGCAACGAAGCCGCACTTTACGCAGATCGCCAGCACCTTCGGCACCAGAGACAGGTTCTTGACGAGGTCCCACTCCAGCTGGCCCAGGTCGTCCGGCAATATCACAGGAGGGCTCTCAAGAATCTCGAGCGCGGTGTCGCAGTTCGGGCAGACCTTCCCGATGAGCGCGAGGGTCGAGGTCGGCTTGCCACTGCCGGCCGCCTTCTCAGGTCTCAACTTTCGCACCTACCCCCAATTTGGGGCGATTGCAATAAAAAAGTTGCGGGGCACTACTTGCTCAGGAGTCTCCACGACATCACTATCCCCACGATGGAGAAGAAGGCCGCGAACCCCAGGACCACGGTGAAGTCCAACCACAGGGCGTACGTGCCCGTCGCTCCTATCAGGAGCTGCCGAATGGCGTCGACGGCATAGCTGACAGGGTTGACCTTCACGACGTCCTGAAGCCATGCCGGCATTATCTTGACCGGAAAGAGGGCGTTGCTCGCGAAGAGGAGCGGAAGGTTGAGCAGGTTGATCACGGCCATCTGGGTCTGCCAGTTGCTCGACCTGAGCGAGAGCATGACGAACAGCCCGGAGAGCCCCATCGCGACGAGGAAGATTACCACGAACGTTCCAGCGAGGCCCAAGACCGTGAGGTTGCCCGTCTCCATGCCGAGGGCTACCCCGATCAACAGGACGACGCCGGCTTGGATGAGCGACCTTATGACGCTCTGGAAGATCTTGCCCATGACTATCGCCCCTCGGCTTACCGGGGTGCTAAGGGCCTTGTTCATGAAGCCGAATCTTCTGTCCCACACGACGGACATCCCGGCGAATGTGGAGCTGAAGAGCACGATGAAGACCAGCATCCCGCATACCAGGTATGAGAAGTAGCTGGTCGTGCCGAAGAAGCTCAGCATGGCGGCGTTGACGGCGGCCGCGTTGCTGCCGCTCGAGCCGGCGCCAGCGGTGATGAAGGAACCGAAGTTCAGGGCCTTCCCGAAGAGCCCCATCCAGATTATCGGCTGGATGAGTGAAATTATCAGCTGGTATGGGTTAGTGTACCACTTCCTGAGGTCCCTCTCCGTCAGGGCCCAGAGTCCATGCACCGGGCTCGCGTTGATCTTAGGGTTCGGCCTCGCGGTCGCTGTGCGGGCGCTCGCGGCCGGGGTCGGCCGCTGCATCGTCGAGTCCTGGGCAGTGGCTTCCTTGGCGGTGGACTGTTCGTTCTCTACCAAATCAATCTCCTCCCTTTATGACCTCGCAGTCCTCATCGTCCTTCTCTGGCTCATCATCGCCCACTTGTTGGTCTCTTCTTCTCTCAGGGTGCGTCCAGTCAGCTCGAGATAGGCCTCGTCCAGGGTCGGTCTCGTCAGCGAGATCTTCGAGACGTGCAGCCCCTTGGATCGGATTACGTCTATTATCTGTGGGGAAGCCTCCTCTCCCGCTTCCGCCTTTATGCGGTAGTCGTTTCCGGTCTTCGTGACCGCCTTTACCAGCCCGATGCGGGCTATTTCCGAAGAGATGTCGGGTTCCGGCTCTTTGACCCCGACGACTATGACATCCCCCCCGACGGTGGCCTTGAGCTCCTCCGGCGTGCCAACCTTGATGATGTGCCCGTGGTCGATTATCGCGATCCTGTCGCAGAGGCCGTCGGCCTCCTCAAGGTAGTGGGTCGTCAGGAACAAGGTCATGCTGTAGTCCTCCTTGAGCTGCCGGATGTACTTCCAGACGGCTGCGCGCGTCTGAACGTCGAGTCCAAGCGTCGGCTCGTCGAGGAAGAGGAGCCGTGGGTAGTTGATCAGGCCGCAGGCGAGCTCCAACCTCCTCCGCATCCCTCCGGAGTAGGTGCTCACCTTCTTCTTCGCTGCCTCCTGGAGCTCGACCAGCCCGAGAAGCTCGACCGAGTGGCGCTTCGAGTCGCTGCGAGGGATGCCGTACAGATCCCCGCAGAGCAGTATGTTCTCTTCGCCCGTCATATCCTCGTCGGCCGTGTAGTCCTGCGGGACGACCCCGACGCTCCTTCGCACCTCGTTCGGGTGCTTGTGGACATCGAAGCCGCAGACCTCGGCCTTGCCCGAAGTTACAGGCAGCAGCGTCGTCAGCATGTTGATGGTCGTGCTCTTTCCAGCGCCGTTGGGGCCCAGGAACCCGAAGATCTCCCCCTGCCTCACTTCGAAGCTGACCCCGTCGACGGCCCTGGTCTTGCCCCCGTCGTAGCTCTTGACGAGGTTTTCGACCTTGACGATCGCGGTGGTCCCATCCCCGCCACGTTTGCTCTGTTCTGCTATCAAGCTCTACCCACCACGTCTCTCAATGAAATCAGCGTATCCTCGGTGCGGCTGGCTTCGCCCTTAAGTCCCTGAGCTGGTTTTGGGTCCAGTCGAGCTGCCTCTCTAGGTTCAGCGAGTATTCGCGGAGCATGAAGTCCATGTCGTTCCGGGACATCGCGTCCCTGCGGGCATCGAGAAGCTCCTTCGCCATCTCGAACTGCTTCCTTGAGCCCTCCACGAACATGTTGCTTATCCCTGCCGGGTCGAGCATGTCGAAGAACAAGCGGCGCATCGCGGTCCATCTCTGCCAGGAGCTCGCGAACATGTCCCCGCGCTCCCTCATCTCCTCGACCCCCTTCGGGGTGATGCTGTAGACCCTCCGGTTCTCCGACGACCCCTTCTCATCGGCCTGGATGTATCCGCTCGCGAGTAGCTTCTTGAGGACGGGATAGACCGAGCCGACCCCCGGGCGCCAGGCCCCGTCCGTCTTGCCCTCGATGTCCTGCAGGATCTCGTAGCCGTGCTTGGGCTTGACGGCGATGGTGTGCAGGATGTAATGGAGTAGCAGACCTCGGGGAGCCCCCTTAAGCTGGGTGAGGGGTGCAGAGTCTGGCTGAACCTCCCTCGGCTTACGGTCAGGCATGGATGGTCGGCCTCGGCCCGTGCGGTATTTACATATATCTCATTTGATATAGTGAGGGATGCAGCGTTAGATACGTCCTTCGGGACACGCCACCGGCCGGTCGAAAGACGCGGTGCGGCTAAGACTCACGTCGAGCTCCGCATCCTTGGCGAAGCTGGGGCGCGGTCTTCCTCTCGCTATGGACTGGGGAATGAAGGCGGCGCATCCTGCGGGCTGCTGCCCCAGCTGGAAGGGGCGCTGCCCAAGGCGAAGTCGAGCGTAGCGCCGTTCTGGACAGTTGCCCATGGCAGCCAAAGGCTTGTGGTAGGGCTCCCGTCGAGCTCGAGGCTCTGCACATAGGGCTGGGCGTCGGAGGCCTCAGGTGCGTCGATCTGGAGGGTGTGCCCTCCTGACAGGTTCAAGGTGACCGAGGTGAAGAGCGGGCTGCCTATGACGAACCCGCCTACTCCGGGAATCTCAGGATAGAGCCCCATGGCCGCGAAGACATACCATGAGGACATTTCGCCGCCGTCGTCGTTGCCGGGCATGCCGCCAGGCGTGTTCGACCAGAGCTGGGTCTCGATTTGCCGGACCACGCCCTGCGTCTGCGAAGGGGCCTGCGCGAAATCGTATTCCCAGGGGACCTCGACGGTAGGCTCGTCTCCGATCCAGCAATAGGGGCTGACCGGTCCGTCGTTCAGCCTGGTGAAGAATGTGTCGAGACGGCTGACGACGGCCGCGTCACCGCCCATCTGACCAAACAGGCCGCCCAGGTTGAAGGGCACCATCCAAGAATACTGGGCCGAGTCGCCTTCTTGGAAGCCGTTATCGCTGGTGGGTACGAACCCTTGGGCCCAGGTGCCGTCTGTATTCCGCGGCTGAATGTAGAGGCTTGTAGTGTTGAAGAGATCCTGCCAATTCCCCGACCGCTGGAGATACGTGTTGTAGTCTGTGGAATTGCCGATAGCCTTCGCAAACTGGGCGATGGCGAAGTCGTCGCTGGCGTACTCTAGCGTGATGGAGGCCGAGGAAAGGCCGGACTGGTAGTCTGCGGGCACGTACCCGAGGCTGACGTAATCGGCGAAGCCTTCGCGTATCTGCGACTGGCCGCCGGTCATCGCTTGCAGGGCGCCGGCCGTGTCGAAGCCTGTGGCGCCGAACGCGTAGGCATCTGCGATCTCGATGTCGCCGTCGTCCCCGCTCATCCCGAGCGAGTCAGCGTTGGCTTGCTCCCAGCGCGGAAGAGAGCCGTCGCCCTGCTGGGCGTCGTTCACGAGGGACTGGGCGATGTCGCTCATGGTCGACGGCGCAAGGATGGAGAGCAGCTGGATGTGAGTGCGATAGGCGTCCCAGCCGGGGATGTTCTCGTACTGGACGTGGCCCTCGGGGACCGTGTGCACCCGCCCGTCGAAGCCGAGGTACTGCCCGTTGACATCGCTGAAGATGTTGGGCTGGAAGAACGCGTGATAGAGCGCGGTGTAGAAGCTGACCGTTTCGTTGGATGTCCCCCCCTCTACGTGAATCGAGTTCAGATCGTCGTTCCAAGCGGCAGCGGCGTTCTTGGCCACAGAGGCGAGGTTGAAGTTCGCGTACTCGACAGCGAGGTTCAGCTGGGCGTTGGCGACGCTCACAAAGGAGATGCCGACCTGGACGCCGACGACCGGGTTCGAGGCCGTGCCGAACACGACGTACGCCCCCGTGTGTTGCCCGCTGCTGGAGCTCGACCCGGGAACGACGGCATCCCCGTTCCACGTGCCGTAGCTGGCGAAGGACCGGTCGAACCTGGCCGCGAAGTAGACCTCGTAGGCGTTGCTGCCGCAGCCGACCGTGCTCCCGGCCGAGCCGGTGACTTCGTCGCTGGCGGGGATGATGGTCACGTTGGAGTTCGTGTTGCCGTTGATGCTCCCCCCGGCGTTGATGATCATCGTCGAGGCCGTCGAGGCGGGGTAGACGAACTGGCCCACGCCGGTGTGAGGGGTGACGCTCAGTTCTGCGGTGACGTTCGGGCTCTCAAGATGGACTTCGTAGTAGCCGGGACGGGCGACCTCGCTGCTGTGAGAGAAGCTCGAGTAGTAGAAGGACGCGTTGGCTGCGGGGGAGACCGAGACGTCGCCGACGTAGGGCATGAAAGGAAAGTCCTGGTAGACTTCGCATCCGCGGCCGCTGAAGTGTGTGAGGCTGAAGTCCTTGATCCAGTGGTCGCTGTAGGAGTAGCCTCCCGGAGGGTTTGAGACCGTGTCGGGGCTCCACTGGACCATGCCCAGCGGGTACGCTGCCCCTGGAAACACGTCGCCCCCGCAGGCGCCTCCGCAGGGATAGGGAGCGCTATCGCCGGTGCCGATGAAGGGGTTCACGAATTGGGTGAGGTTCTCGGACGACGAGGCACCGCTTGTCGAAGCGATACTCTGCGATGAGCTGCTGGGCGAAGCGCCGCTCTGCAAGGAGTTGTTCAGGCTTTCGTCGAGAACGACCCCCAAGAGCAAGACCGTCACTACGAATGGCGAGCAAAAATGCGGCGCGTCGCCCGATCCTGCGCGACAATCTTCCGAAGGCAAGGCGTGGTCGCACTATATAATTCTGGGCGGACCACCGAGTTCTTGGCAAGAGTCAAGAGCCGCCCCCCACACCAAGGGAACATTCAAAGAACCGACCGCCTCGGGCGAGGACGATCTTGAGGACCCGGACGCCCGCGGTGTCCACGCCTATGCTACTCGCCCTCGCGCTCGTCGTCGTGATCGTCTTTGGGGCAGGTTACTACACCTTGGGGCAGGGAGGCGGCGGAAAGCCCACTAGCAGCTCGGTCAGTAGCACGACGCTAAGTAGCATCAGCACGTCGGCGACCAGCCCTTCCAGCAGCTTCAGCGGAAGGGTCATCATGGTCCTCGACGCCCCGAACGCGCTCGCGTCATCAGACGTGGTGGCCAACTACACCATGACGGTGTCGACGCTCGGGAGCGTGCCGAGCTCCCTGAGCCTGGCCGCAGCCGCTCCCCAGGGAATCACGGTAACCCTCGACCCTTCTCAGTTCACGACCGGGGGGACCCCCGCGACGCCGACGGCCTCGATCAACGTGCTGGCTGGCACTGCACCGGGCGTGTACCGGGTGAACGTGACCGCCACAGGCGGAGGCGAGACCTACACCAGCGCTCTCAGCCTGCAGGTCGTGACGTTCCTGGTGGTCACTGTCGGAGCGCTGTTCGTCCCCCAGAACATGACCGTCCCTGTCAACTCCACGGTGTACTGGATGAGATTGAACGGCGCGCTGAGCCAGTACGACAACGGCCAGCACAACGTCGTGTTCCTCAACAGCTCGTTGCCCAGCTCGCCGGCGCTGCAGCAGTGGGAAAGCTACTCATACCAGTTCACCGTAGCTGGCGACTATCCCTACTATTGCACCTTCCACCCCTTTCAAAAAGGTGACATAATCGTCACACCCTGACTCGCCGCAGACGGGGTTGCGAGGACAATGGCGGGCCCGGAGAGACCCGCCCTTGAACGGGTTCTCAAAGTGGATTCCACAAGGCTAGCGGATACGAGCTAGCTGTTCTCTCCTCCCCAATGCTACGCCAAATCCGCCGCAACGATACCTACCAGGTAGCCGACTACGACTGCGAGCATCCCAAGGATCAGAAACTCAGCTGCGCTCACGTACCACCTCCCACCCGCGACTCTCGTCTTCAGCGCCCCTGCAGCGAAGAGCGTGACCGAAGCAAGGATTATCGAGCCATAAGCTGCGGAGTTCAGGCTCGTAAGCAGGAGGTATGGAAGCAGCGTTATGCTAGCACCCACGAGATGCGATAGGCCGAGCGTCAAGGATTCTTTTCCAGGATTTCCGGTCTTTCCTGGGATGAACTCAAGCACATGGGTGACGTGCGCCTTGAGCCACCTATCTTTGTCCATGGAGAGGCGATTGACGAATGAGTCGGCCTCTTCCGCACTGAAGCCTTCGTCTATGTAGTATTGTCGCATCTCCGTCTTCTCGAGTTCAGGATGCTCTGCGAACTCCCTCCTTTCTTCCTCAATCATGTGCTGGTAGATTTGCCTCTGGGTCCTGGCGGACAGGAACTCCAGTGTTACGAGGGCGGCGAGTCCCGTGAGCATCCCGACCACCCCCGCGATAGCGACAGTCCGTGTGCTTCCCGTAGCTGATGCGACTCCTATCGAAAGGCCAAGGATCGATATCAGGCCATGCCCAAGGCCGAAGACCAACTGCCTGACTAAGTCGGCAAACCTCTTCTCAGAGGCGTGTGAGTGGGTGCCCGCGGGCATGGCGAACGGTTCATCCAAGCATCTAAAGAAGTTGTGCGGAAGACTTTCCGTTTAATCTCACACATGCCTTGCCGCGACAGCGAGATAGTCGACCCGCTCTCCGTCGGGTTTTTCGATATGCGAGCAGTCTTATCTGAATCCTTTGAACTGGGCGCATTCGTCTCAACGGAATGCTTCTTCAGCTCGGATTGGCGCGTATACTGCAATTCTAGATAATTTGGCGGGCCCGGAGAGATTTGAACTCTCGGCCTTCGGCTTCGGAGGCCGATGCCCTGATCCGTGCTAGGCTACGGGCCCGGCCTGCCGATGCGGCGAAAGCTAGTTATGTCTTGGGGCTGCAGGTCGCAGCCTTTCCCAAAGGGACGCCGAATAGGACTGGATAAATTACCATCTCCACCGGGCAGACGCCATCCTTTGAAGTTCAGGGAGTTCGAGGCCGAGGTGAGGGAGGCGCTGCTTGCGGCCGCGAAGCAGAGAGGATACAAGCTCGAGGAGGTCGAGCTGCTCCGCCCCCCTAACCCCGACCTTGGCGACGTGTCGAGCCCGGTGGGGCTGAGGCTCGCGCGCTTGACCAAGAAGGCGCCGGGCGTCATAGCGAAGGAGCTGGCGGAGACGATAGACACGAGCGGGAAGTGGCGCCTCATCGGAGGGGTCCAAGCCCACGACTCGGGCTACGTGAACTTCAGGACGAACTGGGGGGTCTTCGCAAATGAGCTGCTGGCGTCGATACTGAGGCCAGACGGCGGTCCCGTGCCGCTGGACGCGCCTGGAGAAAGGAAGAGGGTCGCGATCGAGCACACCAACGTCAACCCCAACAAGGCGCTCCACATCGGGCACGCGAGGAACCTGGTCCTGGGCGACTCCCTCGTCCGGACGATGAAGCGGCTGGGGCACGAGGTCCAGACGCTCAACTACATCGACGATTCGGGAGCGCAGGTGGCGGACGTCATAGTCGGGCTGAAGTTCCTCAAGTTCCCAGACCAGGCGCCCGACGGAGTGAAGTTCGACGCGTACTGCGGCGACGTGGTCTACACCAAGGTCAACCAGGTGTACGAGAAGGACCCGTCGCTCAAGGAGAAGCAGAGGCTGGTGCTGAAGGAGATAGAGAAGGGGAGCGGCGACTTAAGCGAGTACGCGGAGAAGATCGTGGCCCGCATACTCGCCGACCAGCTGCAGACGTGCTGGCGTCTGGGAGCCCGCTACGACCTCTTGAACTGGGAGTCCCACATCCTCAGGACCGGTATGTGGAAGGAGGTCTTCGAGGAGCTGAAGAGCAAGGGGATAGCCGTGCTCGAGAAGGAGGGGGAGAACGCAGGGTGCTGGGTGGTCAAGGACGCCGAGCTCGGGGACGACAAGGTCCTTGTCAGGTCAGACGGGACGGTCGTCTACGTCGCGAAGGACATCCCCTACGCCGCGTGGAAGATAGGGCTGGTAGCCGACCAGTTCTCGTACAGGGCCTACGGCACGCAGCCCGACGGGAGCACGCTTTGGACCACGACCGCGACCAAGTCCGTCGGGCCGGAGGCCGGTGCGCCCGAGCACCCGAGGTTCGGCGGCGCCGACCTCGCGATATCAGTGATCGACTCGAAGCAGAGCAGGCTCCAGAAGGTCGTCGGCAGGGTCCTCGAGAGGCTCGAGGGCGGGCTGAGCGAGAGGTACAAGCACAGAGGGTACGAGGTGGTGGCCCTCTCGAAGAGGTCGGCTGAGAGCCTTGGCATGACGGTCGAGAAGGAGTTCGTCCATATGCAGGGGAGGAAGGGGATCTACATCAACGTCGACACCGTCCTAGACGCCCTGAAGAAGAAGTCGGCAGAGGAGACGAAGAGGAGGAACCCGGAGAGGAGCGACGAGTGGGTGGATTCGGTGGCGGATGCGCTCGCAGTCGCCGCGTTCAGGTTCGAGCTGGTGAAGCAGGACCCGGACAAGATGATAGCCTTCGACATGGAGTCCTCGCTGAGGCTGGAAGGGGACACGGGCCCGTACCTGCTCTATAGCTACGCGCGGGCCAGCAGGATCCTGGTAAAGTCTGGGACGACAAACCCGGCGATCGACGAGGCATCCGCGGCGAAGCTGACACACCCCAAGGAGGCGGCTCTGCTCAAGCAAATCTCGATTTACGACAAGTCGGTCCTCGAGGCGGAAAGGTACCTCTCGCCGAAGGAGGTCGCGACCTATGCGCACTCTCTCGCGGCGACCTTCAACGAGTTCTACGAGCAGGTCCAGGTGAACAACGAGCCCGACGCCAGGGTGAGGGAGGCGAGGCTGACGATGATACAAGGGTTCAGGGTCATACTAAAAGACGCGCTGGAACTACTCGGCATCAAAGCGCTCGATGAGATCTAGGACGGAATATGCCATTTCGCAGCATCGGCCAAGTCAAAGGACGGCGAAGGTGGCGTAAACATACTGGTTCCAGTCGTCTGTAGCAACTACCGTGTATACACCCTCGGGGAAATATACGAAGGCCTGGGACGTGAAATTACCATCCCCTCCCATTGGAATACTATAATTCCAATAGCCGACAAGTCCCGGACTTTCCCCGCAGTTCGCCGAGGCGCCAGAAAAAGCGCAGTAACGTGTCGTGGCATTTGCTACTGCCGTCACCAGATAGGAAAATGTCTGAGTCTGATTCATGTTGTTAGAGGCTATGGCCTGGTCGCTTAGGGGAAAGAAGGTGACGTTTCGAGGGGCAATGCTAGCGGTGCAGGGCGGATAAAATGGTGGAGCGAGTTTCAGGGGAGACCCCGCCGCCGAGATGTTGCCGGCGGAAAAGTCCCCCGCGAATACGGCAAAGCCAATAAGAGAATAGGTCGGGTTATATCCGCAAATCTGATCGTCTCCATTCCATTTAGAAATATTCTGATTGTGCACAAGCTCGGAAAAAGAAACGTCTTGGCTCAGCGTGTTCAAGACTTCTATCTGTGCGCCGACCACCCCGTGGGATTGTATGCCGCTGGCGTTGAGCATCACCTTGAGCTGGAGGCCCTCGGGCGAGACGCCAGAAGCGTACTGCGTTGGCCCGTAGTTGACGGTTATCGTGCTGACGACCGTCGTTGATATCGTCGTGGTCGAAAGTGGCGGTTGACGTCGCAGTCGTTGTTGCGGTAGTTGTGGCCGTCGAGGTGGCGATTGACGTTCTTGTCACAGTTGTAGCTGTCCTGAAGTAAGACGACGCGTCGATTCCAGCGCCGATCACCAACGCCGCGACAACAACGGCTACCGCCAGACTCGTGAACTTTCTGGGAGGTTTCCCATTCATTCAAATCATTCTACAGCGTAATGGGTAGCAGGAAAGATATAGTTCTACCGCTGTGACGCCAGGACCAGTTCCTTCAACGTCCCGGTCATCATTCTCGTCAGAGCCAGAGCACAATACTGGGTTTGGTTCGAAGGAGGTAGCAACCTAAAAAGGGGAGTCATTGTGGCCGAGGACTCGCGCTAGCAGCCCGTTCGTCTAGTGGTCAAGGATAGGGGCCTCTGGAGCCCTTGACCCAGGTTCGAATCCTGGACGGGCTACTCCTCAAACAGTTTGAATCCGCTTTTACCTAATGTGGGAGGCCGACCGAGGATCTATGACGACGTGCAGGTGCTGGCAGCCAAGGAGACGGTCAGCACCTGGCTCCGCGGACTCAAGGAAGGTCCTGGGCGGAAGACCGCTGGATACCACCTCGCCCGGTTCATCCGATGGCGCCTGCTGAAGGGGCTAGAGGCCGACCCTGACAGGATCATCGAAGGCTGCGTGAACGGCACCAACAAGACGCTGATCGAGAACCTCAAGGTCGTCCAGGACTTTTGCCTTGCCAGCGAGGACTTCAAGGGGGACGACAAGGAGACGAGGAGACGGGTCTATCGGAGCATCAGGGGGTTCTACCTGGCTAACTTCTGCGCGCTGCCGCAGGCCAAGCTCAGGGTCGGAGACTCGCCCGCAGAATCACCGACCGGCAGGGTGAAGAGCGAGATGACCGCCTTCGAGTTCCTCAAGGCCTTCCGGAAGGTGCTGGACTCGGTAAAGCTCTCTGTACGCGACAGGGCTCTGATGGTCGTACAGCTCCAGGGGGCGATGGACAACTCCACTTTGACCGAGAAATGGAACCACGTGGCGTTTCCGCAGTTGGTCGACTACTTTGGAACGGAGGATCATGAGGAATGGGATTCTCGGGAATGTCCTGTGCAGATCGACCTCGCGAGACCCAAGTCAGGAGACCTCGGGTTTTACAACTTCCTCGACGTCGACGGCATCGACTGTCTCAAGGAGTGGTTTGGAGTCAGGCAGCGTCTCCTTGGGAAGCCCGTCGAGATCCACAGGTCACAGAGACCGGACCTCCTTCCGACCTCCGATCCCATCTTCATCAACCAGCATCTGCGGCCGATGAAGCCCGCGAACGCTTGGAAGATCTGGTGTGATGCCGGGAAGCGCGCAGGGCTGAACTTCTGGGACGGCGGTGTTGAGCGCTACAAAGGGGCCTCAATCAGATACGGCTTCCATGCGCACGAGTGTCGAGACGTCGCAATCTCTCTCGCTCCGTCGTGCGGGGTTGACCCGATGGTCGCCAACTTCATTGCAGGTCACACGATCGATCCTTTGAAGTACCAGAAAAGTCCTCGTAATGACCCAGGTTATTTCAGGGCGGAGCACGCCAAACTGGCGCGTCCATATCTCAACCCGGTATCTGGCAAAGTTCTCGAGGCCGAGGAGACGATAACCAAGAAGTTCGAGGACAGGCTGACTAACTTGAAGGCTGAGATTCTCGCCGAGATCTCTTCAAAGCGGCGACCTCGGCAGTGAGGGCGTCAATTTGGTCGGCCCAGGACTTTAGACGCCAGACAGGCACCTCAACCGTCTCCTCGCTACTCATCTCGCCACTCATGATCAGCGGTCCCCAACCGTCGTTCGATTAGTTCGTGCTCCAGGGTTAAGCTCGTTGATGAGCCGTTCGAGGGCGCGCAACTCGCCCTCGAGGCGCAGTCGTTTAGCCACGGAAAAGAACTCGGCTCTGCTCAGCCTCGCTCACCACTCAAAAGAGGCTCCAACTCCTCGAGCCGGGCGACGACGCGCTTGACAAGCTGGGCCCTCAGACCGCGCGGATTGAGGTCGGGGTACTCTGACCTGAATCGCTTTACTTCTTGCAGTACGAGTCGTGCTCCAACGTCTGATACCTCGTCCCTCGGCATCTTTTCCTTCAGATAGTTCCAAACGTCGGATAGGATGCCCTCGACGAGAGGGTCACCCTTTCGGGTCGCCTCGCGGTACAGCCTCAAAGCCCTTCTCGCGACGTCTGCGCCTTTGCCCTCGACTTTGAGCCCAGGCCTGAGTATCTCTCTAAAGTTCCCAGGCGAGAGGAAAGTGCCAAGTCCGCGGGTGCCGGGCTGTATCCGGTGGACCGCCTGTGACGAGTCGAACGATGCGCTAGGTGCCCTGTAGGCCGTCACCGACCACCCACATCTATGGCAATGGATCTCGTCCCCCTCTGCAATGAAATCATGGTGACACGTCTCGAAGGCCAGAGCGATCATCACCGTCCGTCCTCCTTGATGGCATTCTCTTCGACGCTCTCCGTTGATATCGAATCGGAGCCAGAGCTACGCTCTGTTAGTGCCGGCGAGAGTGAGTTAGTGCCGCCGTGAGTGTCCGGTTCTGAAGCTTGCCCCTTTTCGTTATTGCCGAGAAGGCAATCCGGGGATAT
Organism: uncultured Nitrososphaerota archaeon; assembly: GCA_963820505.1. Taxonomy (GTDB): domain Archaea; phylum Thermoproteota; class Nitrososphaeria; order Nitrososphaerales; family Gagatemarchaeaceae; genus Gagatemarchaeum. The sequence continues at coordinate 769,377 of CAWFZY010000005.1, forward strand.
ACCACGGTGGCCCTCGCACCACCTAGATGTCTCCTGCCACGACGCCGTCATGATCATGGGGGCGTCGATGGTGGCGTAGTCGGTAATCATTTCACAGTCCCCTGCGCTGATGCGTTCTGGAGGCTACGGATAGCTCTCTCCAACGTGCTAGCCATCGTTCTCCGGGCAGAGTGTGGGGGTCCTGCAATCTTAAGTACTCTGAGTACATGCCTGCTAAGGACGTACATGTACGATTCTGAAGAAACAGGACTTGTCGGCGCAGAGGGGAAGGCGGAACGGGTCGCAGATGCCACAATCAAAGCCCTCGGCAAGAACGGCGAACTGCTCCAGAATCGTCTCATCAACGTCGTGGCCGAGGGGCTGAAAGACCTCGACCCTCACACGGTGAACGGGCTCGTCAGGAAGTTCCTGATAAGATACAGCGCGAGAAGCAGGTCCGGAGGACTATCAAGACGCGGAGTGAGAACCAGATCGGGAGGCGGGATGGTCCTGGTGAAGTTGCGCGAAGAGGAAGAACCGAGAAAGAGAAGGTATTGGAAGCTGACGGCCGGCGGGTGGGACTACCTTTTCCTGAAGGTCAGGCTCCACGAGTTCTCAAAGGCAATAACGAAGCAAGCGCAGAAAGAAACAATGAAATCGGCGCCAGAAGAATACGAGGACCTCGTCCCGTTCTTCTACGCAATCTCAGAAAGCGAGGAACTGGCAAAGAAGGTCGAAGCAGTCGTCTGGGGAATGAAGAGCATGTCGTACTGGAACGAGCGTTGGTATGCCGCCACGATCGGCTCATGGGGACCGGGCATAACGCAGGTTCAGTTCCCTCGTGGCATCTGGCACCTCGCCGATCTCAGGCTCACGTTGGCCTTCAGCGTCACGAGAATCCTCGCAGAGGACGAGGGTATCCGGGCCAAGGTGGGGCCCGATGTCTGCGAGAAGGTCGGAACAGTGGCGACGCAGCTGTTTGAACCAATCGCCAAAATGGTGACGGAGTTCGACCGGCATGCCCGCGGCCTCAAGGACGACTTGGAGAAAGAGTCGCGCCGAGATGCCAATCAGTGAAGACAACTCACTTCTTCGGGCAGAAAACCCCGGGATCGGCGTATCGTTACTAGGACAGAGGGGGATGATTGCCTTGCAAACGGCACGGCCTGGGATTGGCCACCTCATGGAAACGTGAGAATCAAGCGACTTTCCGTCGGTGAGTCTGGAACCTATCATATCAAAAGATTCCAAGGGAGGAAGAACATGGTGAAGTATCTCTTCAGGGAGGAAGGGTAGGGTGTGCCGCTTAGGCGACTGGGTTCATATTCATCCGGCCGGGTTCCCCCGGGTCGGAGCCTCACGGAATGCCGTAATCCCGCGACGTGAATTAAGGCTATCCCTCGCCGGGAGCGTCGAATCAGGCCTCGAGTAGCAGAGGGTTGAAGCCGTGGATGTCCATTCAGCCTAATGAGGACCGGTATGAGGCTGTCTATCTTGAAGAGGCGTATGCCACGTCGAACTCTGCCCGGAATAGAAAGAGGAGGAGGGGCTTCCGCCTCAGGCTGCTGTAACCTGAGCCGTCTGGAAGCCTTCTCCCTGCAGTCTGATGGTGTAGCTGTTGCCTGAGATTCCGCCGATGACGAGGTTGTGCCCGCTCTGGCTGTTCTCGGTGTTCACTCCGATGACGCCCGTGAAGTTCAGGGTGATGGATTGGCCGGCGTTGATTGTGAGCGAGGAGGAGTTCGCTTGGTTGTCACCATCCCCGAACAGGGGGACGAGAGACGTGCCGTTCACCTTGAACGGGATTGTTTGCGGATGGTTGGTTGAACTCGTGCAGCGCCCGTGCTCTTGACCCTCGCCCGACGCGGGAGTCTGTGAGGGTGGGCCTTGTCCGTTTCCTTGGCCCTGCCCTTGTCCTTCACCTTGGCCGTGGCTAGTGCTGCTCGTCGTGGTCGAGGTCGTGGTGGTCGATGCGGTCGACGTGGAGGTTGTAGTTGACGTGGAGCTGGTCGTCTCCTTGCAGGATATGGACGCGGACGCGCTCGAGCTGAAGTTGCCGTGGAGTGTCAGCCCGAAGATAGTCGCATTTGAGCTGCCCTGGTTCTTGAGGGTGACGGTGAACGTGGTGGTGTTCCCGCTCGTGTGGAGCGTGGCAGACGTGACCGTCACGTTGCCGATTCCTCGTTGGGCGTTCTGCAGGTCGTTCTGGTCATTCTGGTCCAACTCTGTCCGGGCGCCCACGTTGCCCTGTCCTGGGCTGACGTTCGACTTGAGTATCGCAGTCGCGCTTGGGACTAGCACGTAGTAGCTGACCGCCCCTCCGGTCGAGTTCGTCGCGTCGACCTCGACCAGCGTTGGGGTCAGGTCGAGGAGCGCGGCCGATTGCGTCCCGTTGAGGAGTTGGCCGCCCTTTATCGGAACTACGAGTTGGTTTGAGAGCATCGTCACCGGGACTGTCTGTCCTCCGACAACCGCGCTCGCAGACGAGATCGTGAAGTCTATCGATTTCACGGTCGAGCCGGCGGGTATGGTTGCCGAGCCGATAGTCTGGGTGAAGTTTACGAGGGAGAGAAGGTCGACGGTGCCCGACGCGGTCACGGGGACTGATGCCGAGCTGCCGTTTGCGTACTTGACTTGGAGGGAGATGCCGCTATAGGTCACGTTGAGCTGAGTCGTGCCTGCCGGCACCGTTGGCGGGTCGGTCAGCAGGACTAGGAAGTTTCCTGCGGGTTGGCCGGTGGCCGAACCTGTCGTTGACTTGGACGTCGTTGGGCCTGTCGTATTGCTTGGGTAAGGGTAGGCGACGGTTGCGACCGCGACGATCGCGAGCGCAAGAGCCGCCGCCATTACGCCGTATTTCATTGACTGTCTTGAAGCCATTTTTCTTCGCTCTGTGCATGGCGGTGAACGATTATGATGCTATCATTTTTAAAAACCCTTAAAGGGTTTTGAAGCAGGAATTCCTGCAATTCTCGTGGAAATCCGTGGAATATTGTCCGTTCTTTCTCTCTATTCGCCCACGAGCCTCCGCCAGAGCCTAAATGTCTCGTACCAAAGGGCTGCCAACATGGCGGCGGACACGGCGACGAGGTAAGTGGCGAAGCCAACCGAGTACAGCGTCTCGTAGGAGAAGACCGTCAGTATGGTGAAGAGCACGGCGAAAAAGAAGAGCTGCGGGACGATGGCCGTGCCCACCTTCGAATACCCCTCGAGGATCTGAGTGGACGATTCGTTGGTGGCGAGGTACCTGCCGAGCTCGTCCTGCTTCGCATAGCCTGAGGCGATTAGCTTGCCCAGGTGGTACGAAGCCAACGAAGGCGAAGACAGACCAACCCCGCGCTGGACGTCCCGAAGCTCGCAGGGCCCGTTCTTGACGAGATGCAGGTACACCCTCAACGTGTTCCCCCTGATTTCCTTGAAGGCAGACATCCTTGACGGGACTCCAGCTCCAATGCTATAACTATGGTTTTCCGTTCGCCTGAGAGGTGGAGATTTCTCGGTGCCGTATCGACCATGGCTTCCCTTCTCAGTCCATCTCTCATTCAGTTGCAATGTTCTCTCCGAAAACCCGAAATATGCAGTCGGGAGAGCAGCACGCCACAGGAAATGCCACGGTCTTGCCGGTCATTCTAGATGCGACGATCCTTTGGATCCACCTCTTCAGTGCCGTCCTGTTCGTAGGCGGGTCGTTCTTCATGTGGATAGTGGTCGTTCCTGCATCTCGTCTCTTCGCGAAGGACGAGTCTGAGAGGACCCAGATCGTCGGAAAGATTGCGAAGCAGTTCGGCAGGTTTGTGAATCCTACACTAGTGGTGCTTGCGTTGACCGGGATTTACAATGCGAGTTGGTATCTCAAATCGCCAGACGCGCTCTTCAACTCATACGCAGGAAACCTCCTGTTGGTGAAGGTCGTCCTTTTCGTCCTACTCGTCGTCCTGCTCTACGTGTCAAACACCTACTTCGGCAGGAGGATCGTCAGACTTGCGAGGGAAATGAGGTTCGAGGAGCTGAAGGCTCTCAGGCGAAGGAGCAGGATTGTCTCTTTTGCCAACCTGGGGCTGATGATAGCTATACTCGTGTTTGCGGTCCTGCTGCAGACTGTCGGATGACAGGCGAAGGCCTTCTCTACAGCAATCAGCTTCAGGTTCTCTGAGGGGTCGAACTGCGGCCCATCCCATAGACGCACGAAGGGTCTGATCCCAAGGGGTCCCCATATTGCGAGAAGGCCCTTGCTCTGCTCCCGCCGCACATCTCCTTGAATCCGCAGACGCCGCAGAAGCCGTGCAGGTTCCTCTTCCTGACCTCTGTCAGGAGGTCGCTCTCCCTGTATATGCTCGTGAGCTTGTCACGTTTCACGTTCCCAAGGATTGCCGGCACGAGCCCTCCAGGGGTGATGCCCCCGTCGTAACCAACGAAGATTATCCCATCTCCATCGAGCGTCCCTCTCGGGTTCAAAGTGGACCGCGTTGCCAGGGGCTGATCTGCCCCGTGCGAGCGAAGTAGGCCGGCCTTTAGCTTCAGGTATCCGTCTGTTTCTTTAAACGTGGACTTCGACCTCTCATGGGCGACCCTGCGGATGAACGGGGCCTCGACGCACCTGACTGTCATCCCCCGAAAAGACACGTCGTAAAGGAAGTTGCAAACGTCTTCGCACTGTTCCGGCGTCAGGTCCTCGATCTGGGACCCTCTCCCTACCTTCACCAGGAAGAACAGCTCCCACACTTTGATTCCGAGCCCCTTGATTTGGTCGAATATCAGGGGCAGCTCATTGTAATTCCGCTTCATGATCGCTGTGTTTACCCGTATGTTGAGCCCAAGGTCGACTGCATCCTTGATCGCCTGGAGGGTCCTCTCGTATGTCCCCTCTCTCCTCCTTATGTAATCGTGGGTACTCGCGGACGCCCCATCCAGACTCACCGAAATCGCCGCCGCCCCGGCTTCCTTGATTCTCCGAAGGATATCGTAAGTCAGGAGTTCGGTCACCGCGGGAGAAACGGCAAACCTCACACCTAGGCTCGTTGCGTACGACAGCAGCTCGAAGAGGTCTCCGCGGAGGAGCGGGTCGCCTCCGGTGAATATCATTGTCGGCGCCGGATTGCCGAACTCTCGGACCCTGTCGATTAACCGATACCCTTCCTTCGTGTTAAGCTCGCCCGGGAGGGGCTCCCTGATTGCCGATGCCCTACAGTGGACGCATGACAGCAAGCAGGCTCGAGTCATCTCCCAGAATACCAGGACCGGCTTGTCGGGGAAGCCCCCCGTTGGGTGTCCTCCGGTCAACTTGGTCTGGATTTCCTGAATGGGAAATGGGAGCTCGGTCATACAAATCACTGGAGGTAATGATTCTCTGTAATGATTTGGGTCAGGCATTCAATCATGCCAGGCGAGTCGTTGAGGGAGTCACATCGCGCAATCTGCGCCCCGCGCGCCTTGGCCCACTCTTTGCATTCCACGTCTATATCATACAATATCTCCAAGTGGTCGGAAACGAATCCGATAGGAGCTATCAGAAAGGTTGACTTCCCCTTTTCAAGCATCTCCTGAAGGTAGGAGAGGATATCTGGGCCGAGCCAGGGTTCTTTGGAGTGGCTTGCACTTTGGAATGCGAAGCCCCAATCTGCTTTTCCGACCTGTCTAGCTATCAATTCGGAGGTTTCCACGAGCTCGCTTCGGTAAGGGTCTCCGCTTGCAAGGATTTTCTCCGGAAGACTATGGGCGGAGAATATCAGGAAATAGCCTCTGGGGAGGTTTCTTTCTGCGCGTTTGATTGCATCTGTCCAAGCCTGAATGAGCCTCGGATGGTCGTGCCAAGACAGCACGATGTCGAGCTTCATCCTCCTCGGAAGGGCGGAGTTCGCTGCCTCCACCGCCAACATGTAGGTTCCGATGCTCATCTTGGAGTAATGAGGCGCGAGAGCCACCGCAAGGAGTTCGTCGATGCCATCGTCGGCTGCCCTGCGAACCACATCAGCTATGAAGGGAGGGGAGTGCTTCATTGCGGTGTATATTCGCGTGCCCGAGCCACTCTGGCGCACCCTTTCCTGCAATTTGTCCCGCAGGCGCTCAGTTATCGCAATCAATGGCGAAGTCCCTCCGATGGCCTTGTATCTGTCGATGAGGTTCTCGAGTTCAGGACGGGAGGGCTTCTGTCCGCCCCTCATGTGGGTGAAATATGCTTCGACATCCTCCAGCGATTTCGGCGTGCCGTAAGCCATCAAGAGGACTCCTTTCACTACTTTCTACTCCTAGTGCTCTCATGGACCAGCTTCACGATCTCGCGGAGGTTCTCCGGGTCGGTCTCCCGGAGAACGCCATGACCAAGACTGAACACGTGCCCCTTGTGCCCTTGAGCCCTTTTGAGAATGTCAGATACTCTTCTCTCCATCTCGGCCCCGCCTGCCATGGCTGCTACGGGGTCCAAGTTGCCCTGGACGGCAGTCTGTTCAGAGCATTTCCTCCAGACATCGTTTATCGGTATCCTCCAGTCCACGCTCAACACGTCAGCCCCGGTTCTGTGGAATTCTTCGATGAGTGAAGATGAATCGGCGCAGAAGTGAATTCTCGCGACTCCGGCGGTCGAGGAGAAAATCTCCTTGGTGTAGGGGAGGACGAACTGCTCGTAGTCACCAGGCGAGAGACACCCCACCCAGCTGTCGAATAGCTGTACAGCTCGGACTCCATGCCTGATTTGAGCATTCAGGTAGTCGGTGACCATCTTCGTCAGCTTCCGCATCAGGGATTGCCATACCTCCGGATTGGAGTACATCATCGTCTTAGTCTTCTCGAGGTTCCTGCTCGGGCCTCCCTCGATCATGTACCCGGCAAGCGTGAACGGGGCGCCAGAGAAACCAATCAGAGGCACGACGCCATCGAGCTTCTCCAGGGTCGCGGCGATGCCTTCGCATAGGTACGGCATATCGTCCTCCGGTTCGAGTGTTTCGAGGGCGTCGACGTCGTCCAGCGAGTGTATTGGGTTGGAAACGACTGGGCCGACGTTCTCCTGGATCTTGAACTCCACCCCGAGCGCTTCTAGCGGCAGCATGATGTCCGCGAATATTATTCCGGCGTCCACGCCGAGCACCCTCACGGCATCGACCACGGCCTCGGAAGCGAGTTCCGGACTCTTCGCGACCTCGATTATCCCTCTCTCGCCCTTGATCCGCCTGTAACTTGGTAGGTACCTACCCGCCTGTCTCATGAACCAGACGGGGGTGAACTCTGGGTCCTTCTTGTTGCAGGCATCAAGAAATGTCGTGTTCATGGCTCTCATCCGGCGATTCCCTTGAAGGCGCGTGCCGCGGCGACCGCAGAGTAATCGAGGTCATCCAATGTGTGGGCGGCAGACGTGAAGATCGTCTCGAAGGCGGATGGAGGGAGGTAAACGCCCTCTTCCAGCATCCTGCGGTGGAATTTGGCATACAGCTTGTAACTCGTACCCTTGGCTTCCTGGTAGTTCCGCACTTTCTCGGAGCCGAAGAAAAGCCCCAGCATCGAGCCAACTCTGTTGATCGTGATTTGGAGGCCGGCCGCGTCGGCTGCGGCGCGCAGTTCGGTTTCCAGGCGAGATGACAGCCTCTCGAGTCTTAGGTAGAGCTTGCTATCGAGCTGGTTTAACGTGGCCAATCCTGCAGCCATTGCGACCGGATTCCCGGAGAGGGTGCCCGCTTGATACACCGGACCTTCAGGAGAAACCATTCGCATGATTTCCTTGCGGCCACCGTACGAGCCCACCGGGAATCCGCCACCAATGATCTTGCCGAGGCACGTCAGGTCTGGCTTGATGCCGTAGAGGGTCTGCGCTCCTCCAGCTGAGACCCTGAACCCTGTGATCACCTCATCGAAGATGAGAAGAGAGTCGTAATCTGTGCAGAGTTTCCTCATCGTCTCTAGGAAACCAGGCTCTGGCGGTGAGACCCCCATGTTGCCAGCGATTGGTTCCACTATTGCGGCTGCGACTTCGCTTCCATGGAGCTTGAAGGCCTTCTCGAGCGCCACGATGTCGTTGTACGGCACACTAATGGTATCCTCGGTGACATACCGTGGTATCCCATCCGAAGTTGGAATGTCGAATGTTGCTAGTCCTGAGCCGGCGTGAGTGAGGAACGGATCGGCGTGCCCATGATAACAGCCGTCGAACTTCAGCAGCTTGGTCCTTGAGGTGTAAGCTCTCGCGAGACGTAGAGCCGACATCGTGGCTTCGGTGCCTGAGTTCACGAACCTCACCTTCTCGATGCTCGGGATCATGGAGCAAATCTTCTCAGCGAGTCTCAGCTCGGGGACCGTGGGCGCTCCGAAGCTGGTGCCTTTTCTTGTAGCCTCGACTACTGCCCTGGTCACCGCCGGATTGGAGTGTCCGAGAACTAGGGGTCCCCACGAACAGACGTAATCCACGTATGCATTCCCATCGACATCCCAAATCCTCGGTCCTCTCCCCCTAGCGATGAAGATGGGTGTCCCGCCGACGGCCTTGAAGGCCCTAACGGGGCTGCTCACGCCTCCGACCATCACTCGTTCAGCCTTCTTGTAGAATTGAGCTGAGATGGTTGTCTTCAGATGGATCGCCTAACCTATCAGGGAGAGCATGCTCGGCCCGTCGACGCGTCTGCACGTGAAGATCGGGGTCTCGAGCTGTGTGTACATGCTCGCATCCGAGCCCCTGAGCTCTTCGACGAGCGCGAGGAACTCCGAAGGGTCGTCGCCCTCGAAGGCGAGCACGAACTCTTGGTCGTCGAGGCCGAAGGAGTAGCCCGTGTTTATCTTGATTCGAGGATACTTGTGCCCGATCTTGAAGTGCTCTGCCATCATCCTCTGCCGCTCGACGAACGGGAGCTTGTACCATTCCCTCTTCTTGACGAATGGATAGACGAAGATGAACTTGGAATCAGAGTGGGCCTCCTCTCCGCTTCCCTCTTGACCGGGGTGTTTGTGGGAACCGAGGTAGTGTGACCTCTTCGTCATCGCCAGGTACGAGTATGGCGTCTCGAGGTACCTCCCCAGCTTGGTGGATAGGAGGCCGGAGACCAAGTCTTGAAACGGGTCCAAGGCTGTCGAACTCGCGAGAATCATGAAGTCTGTGTCGCCCCGGAACCCGACCAGAGAGAAGAACGCGAGGTCGACCGCTGTCTGGCTTTCGATGCGTTGGAGAAATTCTTTGCGGCCCTCCTCCTTGTCACTTTGGCCGAGAAATCTCCATTCGCGCGCGACCTTGAAGAAAGTGTACTTCAGATAGCGTCTCTCGACCTCGACCTTGCCTGCGGCAGCCTTTGCCTGTTCACCCATCTACCTCTCCTCCTTGAGCCAACCGGCTGCTTGCTCCGCGAAGTAGGTGATTATCACGTCCGCCCCCGCTCTCTTGATTGAGGTCAACACCTCCATCGCAGCGGCTTTCTCGTCGAGCCACCCATTGACGCTGGCCGCCTTTATCATGGAGTACTCCCCGCTGACGTTGTATGCGGCTATCGGGAGATTGAAAAGGGCACGAGCCTTTGCGATGATGTCGAGGTATGAGAGTGCCGGCTTCACCATGATTATGTCCGCGCCCTCTCTCACGTCTCCTTCGATTTCCCGCAAGGCTTCCCTTGAATTCGCCGGACTCATCTGGTAGGCTTTTCTGTCCCCGAACGAGGGGGTTGAGCCTGCAGCCTCCCTGAACGGGCCATAGAAGGACGAAGCAAACTTCGCAGAGTAGCCCATCACGAGTGTTTCGCGACAACCCGAGTCATCCAGAGCTGCCCTGATTGTGCCTACCTGCCCGTCCATCATGGCACTCGGCGCCACGATATCTGCTCCGGACCTTGCGTACTCTGCTGCCGCCTTCCCGAGAAGGCGAAGCGTCGCGTCGTTATCCACCTGCCCGTTCTGAATCACCCCGCAGTGACCGTGAGACGTGTACTCGCAGAGGCAGACATCCGCCGCTACGAGCATCGAGGGGACGCTCCTCTTTATCTCCGCTATCGCCCTCGGCACTACGCTATCGCTGGAATAAGCCTGGCTCCCCAACTCGTCTTTTGACGCAGGTATGCCGAAGAGGAGAACGGTCCTAACCCCTGCGTCCCAGAGCTTGCCAACATGGCTTTCCAGCTTGTCTGTAGAGTAGCGGTTGATTCCGGGCATCGCTTCGATCGGTTCGACGACCTTCTCGCCGTATCGCACGAAGACAGGTGCAATCAGGTTCGAGGCCCGCAAATCTGTCTCCTTCACGAGTCGTCTTATCGATTCCAGCCTCCGCAGCCGCCTGAGCCTGACGCTCGGTTTCTCACTTTCAAGCATCGTGATTCAGCCTCAGTATCTCCTCCACCAACGAGTTAATGGTGTGCGACTCTGGCATCACGACCCGTTCGAAGCCGTGCTCTCTCGCTGCCTTCGCCGTGACAGGGCCGATGCACGCTACGCGCATCTCTCTGAGCTTCTCGAGCTCGCCCGAGGTAATCTTTCCGCAGAACCCCTTCACGGCCGACGGACTCGCAAACACGATCAAGTCACCGTAGTCGAGTCGCGGGTCCGCGCCTCCTCGGGTCTGCACTGTCCGGTAAATCGGGAATTCAGTTACATCGAAGCCGCGCCTTCTCAGCCTCTCTGACATTAGCGGATCTGCAATGTCGGCGCGGAGCAAGAGGACCCTCTTTCCGGCTGAGGAAGGTAATTCTTCGGCGAGCTTCTGTGTAAGATAGGCCGACGGCATGAAGCCCGTGGCTATTCCAACCTTGGAAAGTGCTCCGGCGGTACCCTCACCTATAGCCGCGACATTCGGAAGACCCTTCCAAGGAATCTGCAGAGAAAGCTTCTTCATTCGTCGTGCAAGGAACTCGACCCCAGTTACAGACGTCAGAACCACCCAATGGTAAGAGTGAATGCCCTTCAAGCCCTCGTCAATCGAAGACCAGTCCTTGGGTGGGAGAAGGGAGATAGTGTCTACCGATATCGGGTTGAATCCTCGCCGTCGCAATTCCGTGGCAAGTGCGATATTGCCCTTCTTCGATCGAGTGATCACCACGTTCCGAATCGGAACGACTCGGACGGTCAAGTCGCAAAACTCCTGAGAATCCTCTCTCCCCCGAGCTGCATCATCTCCTCCCCGAGTTTCGTTCCGAGCGATTCGGCGTCCCTCGAAGGCGAGGTCAGGGTTCTCTTGAGCACTTCGCCGCCATCGGGTGACGCGATCATGCCTAAGACTGTCAGCGATGAGCTATTCAGCCGGGCGCACGCTCCCACTGGCACGTAACAGTCCCCTCCTATCCTTCGCGCGAATGCTCTCTCGCACTCGGACTCCATCCTGGTCCTCTCGTCGTCTATCTTGGCGACGACCTTTTCGATTTCTCTGTCGCCTCTTCTGATTTCCACTGCCAGCGTTCCCTGCCCGGCCGCAGGCACCATTTCCTCGATGGAGAACAGTTGGGATATTCGATGGGCCTCGGAGACTCTCTCAAGCCCTGCTGAGGCAAGTACTATGGCATCGAGCCTGCGGCCATTCATCTTCTCAATTCTCGACTCGATGTTCCCGTGAAGGTCGATTGCAGACAGGTCTCGCCTGAGGTGGAGTAGTTGTGCTTTCCTTCGTAGGCTGCTTGTACCGACGGCCGCCCTGGGCGGAAGGTCTAGCAGTCCTTCCCCATGGAGAGAGATCAGCGCGTCCCGCGGGTCGCCTCGTGGGGGCGTCGCGGCAATCTTCAGACCGCCCCTCAGCTCAACAGGGAGGTCCTTCATGCTGTGGACCGCCGCGTCTGCCCCGCCGCTCAGGAGGAGGGATTCTATGTCTCCCGTAAAAGCCGTCTTGCTGTCCACTGCGTTGCGTCTCTCTGGCGGAAGTCTGTCACCCAGCGTCTTGATCGGAACGACCTCGATCTCGAGTCCGGGAGTTCGACTTGACAGCATGTCCACGACTGTCCGGGTCTGCGCCCGAGCCAGTTTGCTTTCCCGGGTGGCTATCCTAAGCCTGCCCATGTCACTTCTGTGCCTCCGGGCCGAATACGCTCTCGAGCAGGCGCAGTTTCTCAGTTTGGGTGATTTCACCGCTCGGTTGCTTTACGAAGCTCGCGTGCGGCGCGATAAGCTTGCTCACCAAGCTCCTGCTCATCGCCTCGACCACGCTCCTTTCCTTCTCTGAGAGGTCCGAGAGCTTCCTCAGCGCTACCTGCGTTTCAGAGCTGCGAATGTCCTCGGCCCACCGGTAGATGTTTGCCAAGGTAGGAGAGAGTCTACTTGCCACGAGCCCGTGGGTGAACCTCTCTGCCTCCTCGCGAATCATTTTCTCGCTTGTAGCAAAGGCCGCGTCTTGAGGCGTCGACCTCGCGTGGATTGCCAAGTCGTCCAAATCATAGAGTTCGATGAATCGGGATGTCTTGATCGCGGGGTCGATGTTCCGGGGGAAGGCGAGGTCGAGTATCACCAACTTGCCCTCATCCTTGAGGTCGCCCTTCCTGATCACGTAGCCAGAGTGCTTGGTCGCTGAGATTACCATGTCACCCTCCCATTTACGCCTAAGCTGCTTGTACGAAACCATCGCGGCGCCGGGAAACCACTTTCGTGCGTCCTTGCGTCTCGAAACCAGGTAGATCTTCGTTCCCTTGAGCTGCGCCGCTGCGAGCCTCGCCGTTTCTCCGGTCCCGATTAGAAGAATTTTTCTCGGTCTTCTTCCGAGTTTATTGAGCGCGAACTGAAGGGCGAAAGAACTCACGGATTTGTTGGACGGAGTCACATCATAGGACTCCCTTACGCGTCGTCCAACATTGAAAGCCGCATCAAACAATGACGAAAGAATCGATCTTGCGTTACCGGAGATCCTGGCCTTCGCGCCAGCCCCTTTGATCTGCTGAAGTATCTGCTCCTCGCCGACGACTAGGGAATCGAGACCAGACGCCACCCTGAAGAGATGCGCAATAGCTTCAAGGTCATTCTTGACGTAGAATCCTTCCTCTTTTCCCTCTGCCCTTGGCATCTCCGAGAGGATGGATTCGGCAACTCTCCGTGGGTCGTCTGTCGCTACGTAGAGCTCCATTCGGTTACAAGTGACAAGTAATGAGCTCTCAAGAATGTGCCGCGTGGCTAGAGGGACCGCTAAACGACTGTTTTCAGGAAGTAGGCTGAAGACGCGCTCTCTAAAACCGATGGACGCTGTCTTGAACGACGTCCCTATGAGAACGACTGAGGTGAGTGTTGGAATCTCCTGCAGGCGTGCTGAGGAGACGATACCTTTTTCAGTTTCAAAGGCGGGAGCGACCCCCATCGCACGGTCGGCGGCGGTCGGCCAGTTTATCTATTTAACGTTCGCTAAACAATACTGAGGAGCCTAGTCCCGTCGGGCCCGCTACGAATACTTCCCCCGGGTCGGAGCCTCACGGAATGCTGTATTCCCGCGACGTGAGATAAATCTATCGCTAGAAATGAGCGCCAATTCTGTCGACGATTAGCACTCAAATTCCTGCATTGACGTGATATATAGCCGTGTTAAACGATTATCATGCAATTATATCTTCGGGGTTAAACGACGAACTAGGCTCGGTTAGCCCAGGCACACGATAGCCAGTCCAGAATATATGGATTCCTCAATATTTTCCAAGATCTATGGCAGGTGCCACACGTCGATAGATTTGAAGAGCCGGCAGGCGCTTGATAAAAAGCATTCGTGGGCTACACACTCAGAGCAGAGTCAACCCCCCGCTTGACAGACTGGTTTGGTGCCCCGGCCGGGCCTTAGACTATCTCGGACTGAAAAGGGGCAACAGATTCCCCTAGATGGCCGGCTCAACAGAAGGTCCGTCCTCAATTCCCACTGGATAAATGATTTACCCGCCGACATTTCCCTCATTCGTCGCGGCTGTGGCCATTATAGCCGCCAGGGTTCGAATCCGACTGGACCCGCCCCTGAACAAGTTCTCAAAGTGGATTCCATGAGGGAAGATATCCGGGCGTCATGAGCGAGGTTCGAATCGTCCAGGGACCGACCCTATGTGGGGGAAGACCGCAGTTTGTCGAGCTATCAATAGCTTGGCTTCATAGCGCTTATCACGACAGCTTCGGCGCCGAAGGTCTTTGTGAGCCTCCGGGTGGTCTCCGGACTCCGGGAGAAATAATCGATTCTGTCTACGACGCCGACTTCATGGAAACCAGCCTTCCGGATCATGTCAAGATATTCGCTTTCTACAGAAGCTCCGCCTATGCAGTCTGCCCAAAGCTGTGGGACGACTCCGCAGGCTGCCTGAACGCTCTCTCTGGTAACGATGTCCGCAAGTTGGAGCCTCCCTCCGGGCTTGAGGACCCTGAAGATCTCAGCAAACGCCTTCTCTTTGTCCGGGACGAGGTTCAGGACGCCATTGCTGGTTACGACATCCACCGTGCTGTCGTCGAGGGGTATTGCCGTGGCTTCGCCCCTGATGACCTTGACGTTCTTGAAACCGGACTTCTCGATGTTTGCGCGCGCCTTTTCTATCATGGCGTCGGTCATATCAAGACCAGTAACTTTTCCCTTTGGTCCCGTTCTGACGGCCGCCACGAGAATGTCAGTCCCCGAGCCGGAGCCAACGTCGAGAACGGCGTCGCCCTCTTTGATAGAATTCGTTCTGTGGGGATACCCGACGCCAGCGAATGACTCAACTGCGGTTACTGGAATCTGACCCAATTCGTCGTCATTGTAGCCTGCGACCCTCGTACCTTCGCGCCCGACGGGGAAGTGGAAGACGCCTCTAGGCTTCTCTGCGACCTCCGTGTACAATTTCTTCACGGCGAGCTTGACCACCTGCTCCAGTTGTGCTGGTTCCGTGACCTTGGCCCTTTCGGTGACGTGCGATAGATTCACCCGTTCAAGAGTCAGCTCGGGGACTGTCTTGCCTTCAGGGAGTGACCAGTAGGTTCGCTCGCCCGCGACTTCCTTCTCTAGAAAGCCTGACTTGCCGAGGCCTGAGAGCCTCCTCTCGGCATCAGACTCTTCAGTCTTGAAGACTTCAGAGATTTCACGCGCGGTCACAAGATAGCCCTTCCTCTTGTCTAGGTATTCGACGATGTCGATAGGAGCTTTCTTCTCGAGCTCGTTTCCCAGCATGTTGTCAATGACTTTCTCGTATTCGTCCGAGGTATATCCCGAAACGAGCTTCCTTTCTCCGGTCTTCCCATTGACAATCAACAGCGAGAAGAAGTTCCCGCCTTCCGCTTCCATGCTATGCCTGTCATCTTCAAACATGGACGAAGCTTTGCCCCCATGAAGGTCATCCAGGAATCTCTTGACGTCGAGTCCGGAGTCTGCCGCGACCTTCTTGATTACCTGCTCGTCCGAACCGTTCTTCGAGAGCAACTGGATGGATTCCATGAGCTTTCTGTAGAACCTGACCATGCCCTCCTCCCCCTGAAGCTGTGCTGCCTTGACCGCGATACAAGCCATCCAGGTATTCTTCATCCCTGATTTGAGCACGTAATCTAGGTCGAAGGGATTCCTCATCATCTGGTCAGTTTCGGTAATCCATTGAGACAAAGCTGCATCTTCTTCGACCCCGTATTTTGCCCTCCATTCGTCCAGATCGTTGAATACTCCGCCCATCTTGTAGATGATGGTAACTTTCTCTCCGTAAATTTCGTGCAGTCGCTGAACCGCTGGTTCGAGACCCCAACTGTACCAACACCATGGGTCGCCGTAATGTATGACCTCTACGTCAGTCTTGGGGCTTTCGTTCAATTCTCAGCCAGCCAAGACAATGGGAGCCTAATAAAATCACGCGCGGTCTATCGGAGGATGATTTTGGGATAGGAGATACGAGTTTGGAGCTCCATTGAGCTCCCCACCTTCACATCGGGAATTTCCGCATTCCGAGCGCGCTCACTTTCAGGCACTACTGAATTGGCGTTACAGGACTCTCCGCCTTCCTCTTGAGACCTTCGAGATTAACTTGACAGGCAGCGTCTATGACCCTATGCATCTTCAATTTGTCCAACAACTCTCCTATGATTGAATAGGGCATCTGATAATCGATGGTCAACGCCAGCTTGGTACCCTTTTCCGCGGGATCAAGCTGGAAGTGCCATTCTAGTCTCTTCAGTGAACCCTTCGTCTGCCTCCACACAATTTCCCTGTCCGAAATCTTCTCTACAATATTATCGAAATCGAACTTTGGACCACCCACGCTCTTCAAATCTGCTCTTATGGAGAAGGCGGTCCCTTCTTTCAGAACTTCTTGTGGACATGAGGAATCTACCACTATTGGCGCCCAATCTTTCATTCTGTTCGCATCTAGCAGAATCTTGGAAAGGGTAGAGGGAGGCTGGCCTATCTCTATTGTGTGTCTAACAGAAGGCATGACCAGAGTTGAGAGATGAAACGCCACCTAAAAACCTTGGATGGGGCCTGCTGCGAGCTTAATCTGATAGAATGACAAGAGCATGAAAGGTTCGTGGAGCATATGACTCGAATCAGCGAACCTTCGCTATCGGGTGGTTTTTGGGATGGGCTCTAAATCCATTGCCTTCTTGACTAGATGGTATTGACGAACCTTCGGGAACGGGCTTTACGGGATTCGAACTGGCGGGCCCGACGGGATGCGCCTAATCTTCTAAGCGAGTCCGTCGGCGATAGAAATCAATACAGTGGTAGAATTCTTCACGGGTTAGACCCCTCTAGCTTGGGTTGACGGGGGCTGCCAAGTCAGACCAAGAATGCTTCCAATGAGCATCAACAGCGAGCCTATCATGAACCCGAACATCGTGGGAAAGGCGATTATTGAAGCAATGAGGACTAGGGCGGCCCCCGTTCGAATCCTACTCAAGTTCGTGGTGTTCATCCACATGACGCCCAGCACTCCAAGGGCTATCTCTGTTCCTGCAAGGATTGCAAACAGGGGGAACCAGTAGGAGAAGTATCCTGACATCCAGGGTCCTGCGAACATCATCCACGGCCCCATCATCCCGGGCCTGAAGAAGGCGTAAGACGAGGAATAGGAGATCGCGTACACAAAGAACAGCCCGCCTAGGGCCTGAAGGCCCAATCCTACTACTGACAGCGTGAAAGCTGCGGTGGGCTTATCTTCTCCAATCATTTCTTCGTCACTTCGACCGAGCCCTGTCAGCCGGCACCGTCAGCTTCTGCGCCTCCTTCAGCTGCTCGAGCAGGACCTCTCTCATCAGCTGACAGGCCTGGATGATCTTGGGGTTTGATACTCGGTAGTAGATGCTCGTACCCTCCTTGCGCGTCGTGACCACCTGTCTCTGCCTGAGTATCGCGAGATGCTGCGAAACGTTCGCCTGCTTCAGTTCGAGCTCTTCTGAAAGCTGGCCGACCGTCTTCTCTCCATCCCGAAGAGCGGTAAGAATCTCAATCCTGACGGGGCTTCCCAGCGTCTTGCAGACCTCCGCATGCATCTCGGAAATTCTGTCCCGCATTACGCTCAGCCTCTAGCTATATGCATATATATGAATGTATTGTGGACACGCTGGCGGCTCGAAATGAGTAGTAAGAAATCCGTTCTCGTTCTGGGTGGAGGGGTCGGAGGAATAGTCGTCTCGAGTCTGCTCAAAGATAAACTCAAGGATGACGTTACGTTACGACTCATAGAGCGGAAGAATACGTTCGATTTCCCTCCATCTTACCCCTGGTTGATGCTTGGGCTCAGAAGGGCAAATCAGGTTCAGAAGGACCTAAACCTACTGGAAAAGAAGAAGAGAATCGATATCCTGAACGACGAAGTGATCTCCATAGACATTGAGGGAAAGGCGGTGCTGACCAAGAATGATGGACGACTTCAGTTCGACTATCTTGTAATGGCGCTGGGCGCGGAGTATTCTCAGAGCACGGTGCCCGGATTCTTGGAACACGCCCAGCACATATACGACCTGGAATCCGCCTTGAAATTCAAGGAGGCTGTCGAAGATTTCCAGGGTGGAATCATAGCCGTGGGGATCGCCAGAACACCATTCAAGTGCCCCGCAGCACCTTACGAGGTAGCGCTACTCTTGGATGATTTTTATAGAAAGAAGGGCATCAGAGAGAAGGTAAAATTCGAGTTCTTCACTCCGGAGAGCATCCCAGTCCCTGCGGTCGGACCGGACGTTGGCAACAAGGTTCTTGAGCTTCTCAAATCGAGAGGAATAAACTATCATCCGAAGCTGAAGCTCAAGGAAGTCAGATCCAATGAGGTGAGCTTCGAGAGCGGCGAGACCATACCATACGATATGCTATTCTGCGTGCCGCCGCACGTGGCACCCAAACCTGTGGTCGAGGCTGGTCTGACGGATGAAACTGGGTGGGTTCCGGTGAATCCGAAGACTCTTGAAACGAAGCATGCGGGAATTTACGCGATTGGGGATGTTGCCTCGATAAGGACTCCAAACGGGTATGCACCGTTCCTTCCAAAGGCGGGGGTCTTCGCCCACGGTCAGGCCGAGGTTCTTGCGAACAATCTGGCGGTGGAGATTGCACGAAAAGGCAAGATGAAGGAGTGGGATGGGCACGGGGCCTGCTTCTTGGAGGTGGGAAAGGGGCAGAGCGCCTACGTGAAGGGTGACTTCTTGGCCGAACCAAAGCCAAAGATCGAGTTCCACACGCCCGGGAGAGTTTGGCACGCGGAGAAGATCGCGTTTGAGAAGTACTGGATGCACCACTGGTTCTGAAGAAGGTGCGAGTTGGAGAGGTGAGTCAAGAAACTTGAAGATTGGACTTGTAATCTCTACAAACGAGCCAGAGCTCGCGTGGAACGCTTTCAGGTATGGAGTGAAGGCTATCGAGAACAGGCATTCGGTGAAGGCCTTCCTGCTCGGAAAGGGCGTTGAATGTGAGGAGATTGACGGTGACAAGTTCAACGTCAAGCAGATGATGAATGAGTTTGTCGACAAAGGAGGGACAATCCGGGCTTGCGGCACCTGCCTGAAGATAAGGAAGAAAGGCGGCACTGAACTATGCCCGATTTCCACAATGCAGGATATGGTAGACCTCACGGTCGACTCTGATAGAGTTCTCACATTTGGCTAAAGGGACAGCGTTCACGCCGTCGTGTGAAGCTTTTGACTAGACATCATACCATTGCTCTTGACTAGCTTCTTCTGGAAAGTTTAAAGAATCAAAAGAGAACGAGAATCTCGTGGAGCACATCTTCGACGGCGGGGTGGAGGAGGCCATCCAGAAGCTCGAGAATCCCGAGCGTGTGAAGCGACATGACCCCGCACTGCTATTCGGCAGAGTAGGTCTGCGCAGGGGAGAGGTGCTAGTAGACCTCGGCTGTGGCACCGGATTTTTCGCGCTCCCCGCGGCCAAGAGCGTCGGGAAGCGAGGGAGGGTATTGGCCGTGGACAAGACGCCAGAGATGCTCAAGGTTCTCAGGGAGAAACTTGAGAGGGTCGGGACTGATAACATCGAGGTCATTCAGGCGGACATCCTTTCGACGGGCATCGAGAAGGGAACCGTCGACGTCGCCTTCATGGCGAACACATTCCATGACGTTCGAGGGGGAAGCCTGAAGGAGGTCGAACGGATTCTCAGACCCAGCGGCAGGCTGGTGATTTTGGACTGGAAGAAGGTCCCAACTCAATTTGGACCACTGCTAGAGGCCCGACTCACGCCAGAAGAGGTCACGGCCATCCTGAAGGGGAGAAGATGGAGGATAGCAGAACAGTTTGACATCGGTCCCACCCATTACGTGGTGGTCGCAAGACCTCCCACAAAGCGTTACCGACCTGACGGGGGAGCCGTGTCTTCCGGTCCCAAGCTCAAGAGATTTGCCGTTATTTGGTAAATTAAGTGAAATCGGTAAAACAAACGCACCTGATTCGGGCAGCAACGAGGGATTCGGACTCGAACGGGAGCGGGCCGATCAACCACCCGCTATCCTTCAACGAAACGAACGGACCCCTCGACCGGACAAGAAGGGATGGGGACCGACGGTAAGTATAGAGGCCTCGCTTGCCCAGGTTCGGTCGTGAAATGACACGCAGGCGACTGCCATGCTGACCATCCGACGCAGCACCCATGGCGACTTCGAAGTCATCTTGTCCATCGTCAACGACGCTGCCCAGGCTTACAAGGGCGTGATTCCGGACGGCTGCTGGAAGGAGCCGTACATGCCCCGCGAGGAGCTTCATCGTGAGGTCGAGAGCGGGGTAGAATTCTGGCTCTGCGAGGAGGAGGCAGCAGCTGCCACCGGCGCTCGGCAGAACGGCAATCGACCCGCAGGAGGACGGTTTGAAGTCCTCGGGGTCATGGGAATCCAGCATCTCCGTGGTCCTCCCGCCGTAGGCCTCATCAGGCACGCGTACGTGAAGCCCGCAAGGCAGAACCAGGGCGTGGGCAGCCTGCTGCTGGAGCACATAAGGAGGCTGGAGACGTCCAGGCCCCTGCTCGTGGGTACGTGGAAGAGTGCTCGCTGGGCAATCGGGTTCTACGAGAAGCACGGGTTCTCGCTCGTCGCCCCGGTCGAGAAGAAGGATGAGCTTCTGATGAAGTACTGGTCTGTCCCAAAGAGGCAAATGGAGGAATCGGCCGTCCTGGCTGACGAAAGATGGACGATGGTTCGCCATCGCTGATTGAGGAGGACAAACAAGCAGCCTGGTCATGATAGCGCCAGGACTCTCTTGGTCATGTCCGGGAATCCCGAGGCCGTGGTCTGCATCTGCACCTCCAGGTTCTGGATGCTCGCCAGCTTGAGCAGCCACGAGCTCGCTTCCGGAAAGCTGGGTCCAACTTCTATAAGACAATCCTGGGGAAATTCTTGGAGCTAACCTTCGAAGCGGCTACGCCAGCAGACGAACTCTCAGATAACCTGAACCTGTGCTCGATAACGTGTATAAAGCACGAATAAGGCGTCTCCTGATTGAGACTATGGCACTGACCCGCCCGGATTCCGCAACCGGTTCCTCGATCCGCGCTGGGGGGGATCCGTGACCCTCCAGTCGCTCCTGAACCCCGGAATTAAAGCTGAACTCGTAAAGGGAAAACCAGGAACTGGGAAGACGATACTCGCGTTCGCGCTCAGACGATACGGAAGAGGCCTGGCTTCGTGGTGGATCCGTGATTGAAGATCTCCGTCTGCTGTAACACCGTTTCGGTTCCATACCCTATCTTCTTGGCACCAACTGATACTGTTCTAACGGCCGGCGCGCTGTTATCTTATGAGGATGTCACGGCTGTGGTCGTGATGAGAGATGATAAAATCCTAGGAGCCGTTTACGGATACCAAATCTTGGCGGCTCTCTTGGGGAAGGAAAAACCAATCTACAAAACGCTGTTTCAAGGCATAGGAAACGTCACGAAGATCCTGCCGCTTGAATCAATACCAACTGTTGGCATCAACGACAAAGTTGGAGATGCCTTGGGAGAAATTGCCAAGAAAAAATTCGGTGACCTATTGGTACTTGGCAAAGAGAAACAGCAGGTTGGAGTGCTCAGCTTGCGGGAGATACTTCAAACATGCGAACAAAGATTCTCAAAGTTGAACGCTCATGTCGGTGACGTGGCGTCAGATGTCAAGACCGTGTCGGAAGACATGAGCTTCAGCGATCTGATGCTCTTCTTGTTTCGCAATAGGTTCAGGAGAATACTTGTGAGGAAGGCCGATGGATACTACTGTGCTGACGACAGGGCCCTCATCAAGCATTTCTTCTCGCTCGGGAATCTTCAGCTTCTTCGAGACGGTGCACACACGATGCTAAGCTCGCCGATCAAGGATTTCATCAAGAAATATGCCATTCGCCTTCCTGGCGTAAAGAGTAGCGATGACATTGCGACCGCGTGGAGGGAGGCTGTGTCAACAGGCCAGTTTTGCGTAACTGTAGACGGAAAGAAGATTGCCACCCCGTGGGATCTTGTGGTGAAGCCCTACCTCCAAGGAAAGCTTAGACTGTAGGGCACGAGCGTTTGGTTGTGGACCATGGAAGATGGGGCGCCTGACGATACGAGAGACGATGAGCGAAAAGGTTCGCAAAAGCGGGAGGCTTGTGAAGTGAGGTCGAGTCACGCATTCATCGAAGATTTGAAGAAGCAAGGCTACTCTGTGAAGTTGGACGCTTCCTTGAAGGGCAAGTCGGGCGCGACGCATCGCGTGGACGTGCTGGCAGAGAACCCCCAAGGAGAGAAGGTCGTCGGAGTGGAGACGCACGGAAAAGAGGCGGCCGTGGAGATCCTCAACACGTTCGTGGTCGCGCTCGACGGCGGAGCCGAAGCCTGCTACATCGTCGACAGAGAGCTGGACGAGGAAAGCCGGAAGCTTGCAGAATACTACAAGATCACTCTCCTGACCCGAACGCGCCGATAGGCGAGTGCTCTTGAAACAAGTGACTAGGATACGATTAGTACCTGGATTGTCCGATGCCTTTTCTCACACGGTAACTCCATCGATTGCTACTTCACGATAGCGGTCAGGGACCGGAAGAAGTTCCCGATGTCTATGGCCATCAAGTCCCACTCGGCCTGAACCTCTGAAGGGAGGGGAAAGGTCTGCGATTCGTCCTTGTACAACGTTCGAATGCCGAAAATTGCGGCCCACTCTCAGAAAGTTTTGCGTTGGGGACCTACCACGAGGTGAGGGTGAATCCCTTCCGGCTCCTATCGTTTGCTAGTAAATATAACATAGGTCATTCGCATGCTCCTGTGAACAGAGAAATTGAGTGACGGTGCGATACTTCTTGGTTTACCCCTTTTCATTGAGGGTCTCGCCACGGGCCAGTCGTGCGCCTCTGGAGCAGCACATTTTGCAGTGCTCCTGACGATTGGATCCGGAGCTCACAACACCACGGGGGACTCGGCCAGCGTCTTGGGAAGCCATTTGCATGCATGACAGCAATCGCTCCAGGGTAACCGGCTGGTTCAGGAACTTCGGGCCTGCCTGGCTCGTCATGATGGCGGACATAGACATCGCCTCCATCATAACGGCCCTCCAAGCCGGCTCGACCTGGGGTTACAGGATGGTGTTCATCATGCTGATGCTGACCGTGCCCCTCTTCATCATCCAGGATGCGGCGGGCCGTTTGGGAACAGCTTCGGGCGTCGGCCTGGGCGAAGCCATCGGCAAATTCTTCGGCAGGCGGGCCGCGGTCATCGCCGCCTTTCCCATGGGCCTGAGCGACTTTCTTGAGTATGTCGCCGAGTACGCGGGCATGGCAATCGGCCTCTATCTTCTGGGCCTGCCCGTCCTCCCCGGTCTTCTCATCGTGTACGTTCTCCACACCATGATCGTGGTGGGCAGGCAGTACAGACACGCCGAGGTGGCGCTCATACCCCTGAGCTTCCTGGTCGTTGGAGCGATAGCGGCCTCAACATTCGTATTTCACATGGACGTGGGGGATTTTCTCTCTGTCGGTCTCTCCCCGTTCCAGCCATATGGGAATTCCTCCTTCGACTACCTGCTCGCAGCGAGCATAGGCGCCGTCGTGATGCCGTGGATGCTGTATTTCCACTCCGGTGCAAACTCGCGCAGGAAGAAGCATCCGAAGGACCTGAAGAACGAGCGCATCGAAACCTTGCTAGGCGCCGTCGTGTCCGAAGTTCTGATGGCCGTGATAGTGGTGGATGGACTAAACCTTTCCAACGGGAGCAGCCTAATCAGTCAGTCGCAGCTCTCAAACGCGCTCCCCCTCTTCGGCCCGCATGCTTCCACACTCATGGGGTTGGGGTTCATATTCGCTGGCTTTCTCGCTCTTGTCGTGATATCCC
Source organism: uncultured Nitrososphaerota archaeon (assembly GCA_963820505.1). Classification (GTDB taxonomy): domain Archaea; phylum Thermoproteota; class Nitrososphaeria; order Nitrososphaerales; family Gagatemarchaeaceae; genus Gagatemarchaeum. Next base: position 792,970 of record CAWFZY010000005.1, read on the forward strand.
TAGGCTCGGCCTGGGGCGTGCTCGAGGCGATAGGCCGGAGGTCAAGGAGGTCCTTCCTGGCTCTCTACGCGTTCGAGAGCATCCCGGCGGTCGCCCTCGTGGCCGTTGTGACGGGATACATCCAGCTCTTGCTGAACCTGATGGTCGTTTACACGATAATCATCGTGCCGTCGCTGTACTTCCTCGGCAGGCTGGTCTCGGATGCCAGAGTGATGAATGGGAACCATTACGGCAGATACCAGATGGCCGCATTCTGGGTGGCGTCAGCCTCGATTGTCGTCGGAGGGGTCTTGGGGCTGATTACGCTCCTCTAGACCTTCCATTTTCCTAGCAGAGAGCGATCAGGCTGCCCTCCTTGCATCTAGTGGGCCGGAAGGGAACTGACCACCTTTGTGTTAAAATCGACCCGGCAGCAGGGGTCAGGGGTGGCGGCCTCGTCGTTCCCGGGACGTAACGACCCGCTTCGCGCGCGGACATCGGCATTCTTGTAGTGACGTTTTTTATGCCCTGATTGCCCAAAGAAGCCGAATCCGATGCGCTGGTTTCCACGCGCGGAAACCCTCGGGTCGGAGCCTCACGGAATGCTGCATTCCCGCGACGTGAGATAAGGCTATCCCTAGGATTTAGCGCCGATTCTGTCGTCAATCAGCACTCGAATTCCTGCCTTGTCCTGACGTATGTCATCATTCGATGAGCAGTTCAAGTGAATGGCCCGGCCGGGCGTTGGACTATCTCGGACCGAGTAGGGGCAGCAGACTCCCCTGGATGACCGGCTAAACAGAAGATTCGTCCTCAATTCCTGACGGATAAATGATTTACCCGCAGACAGTTCCCCCGCTCCTCGCGGCTCTGGTCAATTTACCCGACAGGGTTCGAATCCGGAGAGACCCACCCCCGAACGGGTTCTCAAAGCGGATTCCTACCGAAAAGGATTTTCCCGATTTTCTGGTTAGAAGGCACTAAATGTCATGAACCGCAATCAGAATAGTAACTACGATAGCTACCACCCCCACAGTAATAGCGATTACACTCAACCAGAAATTTCTCCTATCTGTTTTGGCTTGCCTTAGCTCACCCTGCTTCTGCACATCTAATCCTCTTTGTGCAATGAGGAAGGCATGACCTGAATCTGTTATTTTGTAGATTTCTTCGCCATCCTTCTTGATCACCGCAATGTAGCCTAATTCTATCACTTCATCAACAAGGTACTTCTCGTAGGCGATCTCAACATCATGTTTGGTAACTGTCCCGATACGAGGATCATCGATATATTGCAGCAAGTCCACTAACTTGTGGCCCAGGGCAGGACTCGCCGAGCTGGCCTTAACATGGCCCTGGTCTTGCCAGGGTATATGCTGCTAATAAGCGAGTATTCCACCAATCCTCTGAGCGGTTGCTAGCCAATGAGCCATTCACAGCTTCCCTCGAGGACTCCTCATCACCAGGCATGCGAGCACCGCCTGCATCCTCCGTACGACCTCGAGGGTCGTGTCTCGGTTGTACGGGTCCAGCTTATGGCCTATGATGTTGGCGTCCTTGGCGATGTCCCCTTCCACTAGGAGGGCTCCCCAGTGTTTTTCCACCGCATCGTACTTCCGCTTGGTCCCTTCCCGCAAGCTCTCCATCGGGTGAGCGTGGTAGTTTCGGGCGGCCAGGAGCATCTCCACTGTCGCTCTGACTTCGGTCTCGAGGACCCTTGACTGTATCGCGGCGTCGAGGAGCTGCTTCTCCGTGTACGTGTTCGACCTGCCCTCTAGGACCCTCTCGCAAAGTGCGTACTCCACCGAGATACCACAGTAGACGACGGCAGCTCCGAACGCCCGGCCGACGTAGGCCTTGTGCACCTCCTCCAAGTAATTCCTCAACGGGCTCTCGTATTCGACCAGGGTGTCAGTGAAGCTCCTGAGCGAGGACATGTCCTCCAGAAGCTCCTGGGTGAGTTCCTTGTCCTTCGCGTCCCTGACTAGGCTCCAGGAGGGGGAGGACTCCTTCAAAGACGTCGGAAGTCCGATGATGCTTCGCAGTTTCATTTACGAGTCGGACCTACGGACTGATAAGCAGGTCAAATCCCTTTAGTCAGAGCCGATTGACCCAAATTGAAACCTACGCGAGGCTTCCGGCGTGATTTAAGACCGCAAGACATTGGCGGGCCCAAGGAGACATGCCCCTAAACAGGTTCTCAAAATGGATTCAATAAGGTGTACGCCCCGTCCAGGCCACTGCCTGCCCTTACGACTTCACTCATCACCCGGGCCATGCCTGATCGGAGCGGCTTGTAGTGAAATGTATGTGGCCACTAATAATCCCAAGCCAAAGTATATCGATCCGACATCAGCGGATGGAATGTCCCATCCAATTGCTAATGCTCCTCCAACTCCGATGATGATTCTACCAAGGATTTGTCGGCTACCAGGGTTGTCTCTTCGGGTGGACCTTTCGATAATTTCTTCGCCCGCAAGTTCGTCTGACAGCAGTTCGAGCAGTTCATCACTCTCGACAAATCTCTTGACGATTTTGTAACTTGGAACCCCGTTTCCGAGGGAATGGATTCCGTTCTGAATTAGACTTCGCTCAGCGTCGAGAACCCTGAGAAGCTTTTCCCTGTCGGACATCGGGGGGATGAAATCTGGGAGTCCCTTCACTAGGCTCTCAAGGTCAGAAGACGTCAGATTCTTGCGATCTTGGTCGAGCGCCGAATAGGCTCCTGCCTTTTCTAATATGGAGTCAATTCTACCAAATTGGTAACGAAACACGGAAAGTCGGTGTTTGAAGGAAGAATATTCCCGAGCAAATAGTCGTTTATGAAGTTCGTCGAATCTTCCCTTTGACGATTGATCAACAGCTAACTCTACGAGTTCATACCAGTTGCTGAACCAAGTTGCGTGTCTCCTCATTCTTCGTGTGTAGAGGGCCACGAGACCCTTGTCTCGAGTGGAGATCGAATTCAACCGCTTGGTGATTCGGGAGTTCTCCAATCGCGGGCCTCAGAGTTCTATCAATGATAAACATAATGCGGATTCTCTAGCTTGGGTCAGAATCGCGGCAGACGCCTATTGGTGTCAAAGTGCCAACGGGTCTTCGTCCTTGTACTTGTTATACAGGCGCTTCGCCCTTGGGGTGAGCTTGGACTCAGGCACGTCGTTCGGATGCTTGAGCGCCTCCTTGGACATCTGGTCCTCGATGCGGTGAACATACCCGCACTTGGGACAGGGAAGTCCGTTGCGAACGTGCTCCTTCTTTTCCCTCGGCTCCTCGTCCTTCTGGTGGGCCGTCAGGACTTGCACGCGACACTCCTGGGAGCAGTAGCGCTCCATGTATGAGATCGGCTTCCCGCAGAGCTCGCAACTGTTCAATCCAAGCCGCGCAAGAGACTCAATTGTGTGAAATAAAGTGGTCACCACGTAGAAAATCGACAGGAATTTCTGAGGTTCCGCCTAGGTCTCACTAGTCAGGCTCTTGGGACAGTCATCGTGGTACTCGCACGCCAGACACTTGTTGAGGCTCGTGCTTGAGAACGGCTCGCGCCTCATCAGCCAGTAGTCCTGCATCTGCCTGACGGTGGCCTCTGCCTCGGCAACGTCATGCTTGAGAAGATATGCCTTCATCTTCCCTTGATGCAACACTTCAAGCTCTTCGATCCTGCCTTCTGCGAGATGTTTGGAGACTAGCATGACCCACAGCATCTTCTCCTCGTCGCTTAGCTCCTTGGCCCTGAGCCGTACAACGGCCAGTTGGAGGTCGCTACAGTCGAAGCCCATCTTCTCAAGGAGTGCCCCGTAGATGATGACCTGAGCTCGTTGGTCAGGCCAAAGGGTAGTTGGTTCTCTGGAGGTCGTCTTCAGCTCCACCAACCACCGGGGCTTCTCGTCGTTCCAGACAATGTGGTCAGGCATCCCAATCACTTGGATGTCCCCCAACTGACCCCAAACTCGAAGGACGGCGAAGGTAGGCTTCTTCTGCTTTACCAGCTTGATGAACCCTTCACGCGAGATCGGTTTCTGGGGAATCAACTCGTCGTGGAAAGAAGTTCCTTCCTCCTTTGCCTCGGTTGGGATTTCACCCAGCTGATACTTGTTCTCGACCTTGAACTCACAGTAGAACTGGCCGGTAAGGTCGGACACTCCAGCCCAGGAGACATGGTGCCGAAGGTCGTGCTTCCCCGAGGTCATGAACTCTTTCTCGCGCTTCCCGAGATCGTCCCAGTCCAAGGCCTTCGTTGCGGAGACCGGTTCCGTAAGAGTCTTCGGGTCGCTAATTCGATTAGGTCGCGGTTAGACCTTATTAGTCACCTATGCCCTAGAAGCGAGTCCCATGAGAATCTACTACTCTCATTCGATGATGATTTACGGAACGCAGAAGGAGAAGCTAGAGGCATTCCTCATCAAACATCACTTCCCCGGTTGCGCCATTGTTGACCCGGGGGCCATTCAGACCAACCCTGAGAAGGCCAGGAGAGGAATGGAATACTGCCTCGAACTCGTTGAGACCTGCGACGCTCTAGTCTTTACGAAGTATGAAGGGGTCATCACAGCGGGAGTGGGAAAGGAAGTCAACCACGCCCTCGCGCGGGGAAAGACGGTTCACGAATTGCAGAAGCTGGAGATGGTAGAGGTCACAGCGCCGGTTGAATATCTCTCGCGGGAAGAGACGGTCGAGCTGTACCAGTCGTCGCCTCCTTAGCTTCCCACCTGTCGCACTGGTAGTGGGGAAAGACCGAAGCGCGATACTTGCGGCACTCTTCACTACAGTAGTTTGCGCAACTGTAACAACAATGACCGTTGAAGCCAGCCTGCCCTCGGTAGATGGGAGGGGGTCCCAACCCTAATCGTCGCACCCCACACACTTCGGCCTCGGCGGCAGGATGAAGTGGCTGATGCCGAGCCCATCCACGATGACCTTCTGCCCGTCAGGATATTCGATCTCTTCTGTTTCGACCATGCCGATGGGAACCCAATAAAAGCGCCTACGAGAAGCGCATATTACGGAAGCTCTCCACTAGGAATGGATGTCATTCCTAAGGATAGGTCCAGATGACGAGGACGACGAAGAGACTCGCGTCCTAGACGCGAAGGTAGAGCAAGTTCTCAAGGATATTGCAACCACGTCAGCAAACGCACCAGAGGCAATCAGCGCATATCTCGCAGAGCTGGCCAAAGGAAAGGACGCTGCCGAGATCAAGCAGGCACTAGAAGGTTTGCTCAAGGCCTACGAGGAACTGCCAAAACTCACTAGCATTCTCGGAAACTGGACGACGACTCTTTCAGCTTACGCGAGTTACAGGATGCTGAAGAAACAGGAAAAGATCGCAAAGAACAACTTGCGAACCGCACAGATTCTAGCAGGGGCAACCGTGTAATTGGCTCTTGCCACCTTCGCGCTGGTAGTTGTCACTATCGCGCGGTGATATTGCCTGAGCGACTATACGGGATGGAGCATCCGGAGCCGAGTTGTCATCGTTGTTGTCTTTACTCTCATCCTGGCAGCAGCCGCCTACAAGTTCGCAAGCGTCGGATTTCTCCCTTGGTATATCGTTGGAATGCTATTGTCCGGCGCGATCTTTGTCCCTGTGTTGCTCTTTGATCGTGTGCTCTCAGGTAGCCTTGCTCTCCACCACGTTCCCGAACTCTCAATGATGATGTTCACTGGCTACTTCTTTGGAGCAATCGGGGAAAGGTTTGTGAATCTGAGACCGCTACTCCTCGAATCCCTTGGCTCCATGTTCGTTCTCTTCGTGGTCATCATGTTAGTCGCGCACCACTGGAAGTTTCAGCAGTCCGACCGCAAGACCCTCACAGAAGCTGTAACCTTCTTTCTCTTTGTTCTGGGAGGGGCCGTCTTGGGATTCGCCCTCCACTAGATTGGCTCTGCTAACTTGACCCGAAATCGATACTTAGAATAGCGCTCCAGCGAGATTGTCCTTCCTTTCAGTTCGACCCCTCTTCCCTCGCAATCCTGCTCAAGCAGCGACATGCGATTGAGGAGGTCTATCCACGACATATACAGGGTATACTTCTTGCCGTGATATTCCACTTCCACTATAGGAGTTTCCCGACCGAAGCCCGCCCTGACCTTGCGGGGCTCGGTCAAGAGCTTGATCTTGTAGGTGTGTCCTACCTCAAGCAGCTGGTTGATGGGCTGAGGGAAGTCGGTGGGCTCCTTGCCGCGGACGTCCTTGTAGAGATCGGAATACCTGCCCATCTCCTGAACTAAGAACTACGAACTATAAAATTCGAACTCACCACTGACAACTTCGATATTACCACTATCCACTTACCACTGACAACTTACAAACACCTTGATTTCACTAGGCTTTTCAATAAGGAGGTTGTTTTGAGGAGATTAGACGGGAAAGAGCACAGAGCAACGCGAACCCGGACCATGTCGTGGTATCCAGTCCGGGCGCGTCCGCTCTGCTCCCCGACATCAGGTAATAGTCGTGGACCCCTTTATGGATGCTGGGTCCACACTGTTGCTGTCAGAGGCCGAGCCTCAAGCTCGCACTACCCCACGAACCACCCTTGTGAAGAGGAAGTCAACCGTTCCTTCGAGCCCATCCGCCCAATTTGCCAAGACTCGAAAGGTATTAGCAGCGTGCTCGATGTTGGTCGATTTTTCAAAAAGAGCCGAATTGTCAACGCCCTTGATCGATTCGAGTTCCTTCCTCCACTCGCCTTCATGTCCTTCATATTCCTGATGCGCCTGTTCCACACGGCCCGGAACGAAGCCCACTCGATAGATCCAAAGCGCCGACCAGTTTGACCTTATGGAAGTCTTCTGATGCACCGTGTGAAGGAGCGATTTGAACTCCTCCGAGGGGTGTGATAGATCGTAGTTAATTGAGCGCAGACCGAACTGATACACGAAACCCAAAATAGAGAGAACCAAGTTCTGAACCTGTTTATCCGACATCTCGGCGAAATTGTCCTCGTTCTCGAACACATCCTGAGCCATCCTGAGGTTTTGATTTACCGTTACGACCCTATCTTTCAATCCCCACAGCATCTCCAACATCTCGGCCGGGTTTGCTGGCGTTTGGAATTCTGGATAGGGTTTAGAGGTGAGCAGATAGATACACTTGGTGATGCTGAACATGGCATCGTTTGCAGTTGAGTTGTCAACCTTGAGGTTCAGTGTCATTCCTGTTGCGTTCAGTTGCTTGTCCAACCGGTCCTCATCCCAGACCTCAATAGAATCGTTGAATGTTGCAGACTGGTCCCTGAAGCTTTGCACCGCGCCTCCCACGTAGACGTAGACTCGCTTCGTGGCAGGATGACTCTTCAACTCGACAAGTTGTGCGAGCGCATCTTTCTTCGGATTCTTCTTCACGGCAACGAGAATCTTGCTCTTGTCCGATTCTCGAAAGCATTCGAGATCGATTCCCTTCTCGTTTGATGCATCATCCAGATGCCGCCAAGTGATTTTGTAACCAAGGTCTTCAAAGTGTATCTTAAGGATGGTTTGGATTTCGACCTCCGAATACTTTGTCCACGGAATCGCCGTTCTTGATGAAGCCTTGGGCTTGTACATCAGGTCCAGCCACGCGTCGTTGTGCTCGTGCCTTCTTTCTCTATCCTTCACTAGCTCTTGCATTCCATACTTTTTTCCACCCTTAGTCACGAGGTCGTCGAGAATTGAAGCAAGGCTCACCGGAGGCTTTGGCTTCTTCCGGTCTCCAGTGCCGTGAACACCGGATCGCTGCCTGCGCGAAGCCATAGCGGAACTGGCCTCGAACTACTATCCCACTTGACATAAATCCTTCAACCTGATTTGACAAGATAATTCGACTCCGCTGCTCATCTTCTTGTCCACTCGTCATGGATTCGTGACAGCGCAAGTAGCGAGAGAGGATGTCGAGAGGGCATACAACGAGGAGAAGGATGCCGATGTCAGCAGGAGGATGCTCCTCGTCCTGAAGGTGAGGTGCGACGGTATGAAGCAGTCCCATGCAGCCGAGGAGCTTCGCAGGGACAAGTCTTGGGCCACCATTTGGCTCAGGCGCTTCGACGAGGAGGGGCTCGACGGCCTTGGGACAAGGCCAAGGAGCGGAAGGCCTACGAAGGTCCCTCAGGAGACGCTGGCGAGAGTGAGGAGGAACGTCTCGAGGTGGAAGGGAGGTTGCAGGATCGAGGAGGTAAGGGAAATGATCCGCAAGGAATCGAGGACGACCTACAGCGAGAGGCAGGTCTACCGGATAGTGCACGGTTGGAGGTTCAGGAGCGTGATGCCTGAGAAGAGGTTCGTCAACGAGGCCTCTGACGAGGAGAGGGCTCTCTTCAAAAAAACAACGCGAGACTCCTGAAGAACATCCCTGAAGGATTCGCGGTGGTCTCCGAGGACGAGTCCTTCGTGGTGAGGGACGCGATAGTCACGAGGGTATGGGCGCCCGAGGGTAGGAGGCCGGTCTGCAGGGTGACGGGCTCGCATGACAGGACGGTGGTCTTCGGTGCGATGGACATGGAGGGAAGGAAGATCTTCAGGCAGTACGACACGTTCAACGGAGAGAACTTCCTGGACTTCCTCAAACAGATCCACAGGAAGTACGGGAGGCTCTACCTCTTCCTCGACAGGGCGAAGCAGCACTACAGGACCAAGATCGTCAGGGAGTACATGAGGAAGAACAGGGCGACCCTGAGGGTCAGGTGGATCCCGGTCGGCTCGCCCGCCTTCAACGTGATGGAAGAGTGCTGGAGGCAGATGGACAATGACATGCTGACGCTGAGGTTCTACAGCTCCCTCGGAAGGCTCTCTGTAGAGATCGGCGAATACCTGAGGACGAAGAGGTTCAACCTGAACATGGTAAGCTTCCTCCTAACGAACCGGTATGGTTGAGGAAGTTATGTCAAGTAGGATAGCTCAGCCGTCGGAGTCGCATCGAACGCCCTGACATATCCGAACGGCTTGTGTTTCCCGTTTATCCATCCGGAAATGTGCGACTTTCCAAGAGAAATCCCTTGTTCGACTTCTATCTTCCTGATAATCTGGTTGTAGCTGAGACCATCCTTCCTGAGGTCTAAGACAAGGCGATAGAGCTTCTCGCGCTCTGTCGTCGGCCTTTTCCTTACTCCCGGCCTGCTCCCCATGGCCCCGAATCCTAGGCCGACTAATAACCGCCCGCAAGCGAACCTTTTACAAGGGTGACATTTCGGGTGACTTTCATCCTGAAGGAGCAAAGGAGTTGTCGCCCGGAACCAACCTTCCAGATGAAGAGGGCATAGCATCGGTCGACGGCGAACCTTTTCTCAGGACAAGAGAGAGAACCCGGAGGCCTGCCGCGTGAACCTGAGGGCGGTCCTGGGGATGCTATATTCCGTCCCGTTCCTCGGGTTGGTGCTCTTCACCTTCTCGGTAGGCTTCCCGCCCTTCGACGACGCGACCACCCTGGACCTGACCACGCACATGGTCCAGCACATCGTGATAGTCATGGCGGGCATAATGATAGCATATCCCCTCCACAGGAAGGGATACTTCAGGCGGATCGAAGGCAAGAACTCTGGGCTCGCCGGCCTCGCGGTGATAATCGTCATCATCTCCTTCTGGCACCTGCCCACGCCCTGGGACGACGCGGTCCTGAACCCGCTCATCCACGCGGTCGAGCACGCCTCGTTCCTCCTCGTCGGCATACTGATCGGCTCGTCGCTGCAGACGCTCACCGACCGCGCCAAGATAGACGTCCTGATCCTCGGGTTCTTCGGGCACTTTGGTTACGGGCTGGTCCTGATATCGAGTTATCACATCTACCCGCTCTACTCTCTGGCGGACCAGGGGACGCTGGGGATAGTGATGTTCAGCGTCGGGCCATTCTACTGGACGGGGATACTCTACCTGATATTCCGCAACAGGGCGTGGTTCAGGGAGGTGCCTTCTTCGGGGATGGAGCCTTTCGAGGCGCCGAGTCCGCCGATTCGCCACACGGCGCGGATGGCACGGTCGAAGCTCAGGCGGGGAGCCCGGCTCGCGACGGCAATCTCTAGCGTCGTCATGATCGCGTTGCTGGTCGGCTTCTACGCCTCCAGCGCAGTTGCCATAACCTTCACGCCTGCCCCGCAGCATTCGAGCTCCTCCGTGCAGGTGCTGATAGTCGAGACCCCCGTCACCTGGAACTACTATCCTCAGACCGTCACGGTGGTCATAGGCGTGAACAACACGGTGGTCTGGGTAAGCCATTCCCTGGCGTACGACACGGTCACGGGTGTGAACGGGACGCTGAGCTCGGGGTCGATAGCCCCAGGCCAGACGTTCTCCTACACCTTCACGACGCCCGGGACGTATCCCTACCGCTGCGTCTACCACCCGTGGATGACCGGGACGGTCAGGGTCCTCGCTCAGGGCGGGGCTGTTGCCGGATAGCCCGAGAAAGCATAAAATAGCTACGGGTCCTCGCTCTCAGTCTTGAAACTTGTAAAGTCGAAGAAGGCCCCGGAACCTATAGGGCCATACTCTCAGGCGGTCGTCGTGAAGAATCTGGTCTTCGTCTCGGGCATGATAGCCCTCGACCCAGCGACGGGGAAGATGGTGAGCGGCGGCGTGAAGGAGCAGACGGAACGCGCGCTCGCCAGCCTAAAGGCGGTCCTGAAGGCGGCCGGGACGTCCGAGAAGAACGTCGTGAAGACCACTGTCTTCCTCAAGGACGGCTCGACGTTCAAGGACATGAACGAGGCCTACGCGAAGTTCTTCGGCAAGCACAAGCCCGCGAGGGCCACTCTGGTGACGGGTTTTCCCAGGGACGACATCCTCGTGGAGATCGAGGCGGTCGCCAGCAGGTAGTGGCGGCGGCGAAAGACTCGCGAGCGAGACCCGCACAGGCGGTTGGTCGAGGTTGGACGAGAACAAAGCGGCAACCGAGCTGTCCGTGTTGCGGGACCCCGATGGTCGTCGTCTCAGAGACGGAGACCCGGGTCAACCTCACGTGCCCAGCGTGCCTGGTCAGCGACCTCAGGATGAAATAGCCGGCCTGAGTCCTTCGGACGGCCAGGCTCTCTAGACGAAGAGCGCGTAGAGGACTATCGCGGAGACGAAGACGATCGAGATAGTGTTGAGGACCTTTATCAGAGAGTTGATCGCGGGCCCCGCGGTGTCCTTGAACGGGTCTCCCACGGTGTCTCCCATCACCGCGGCGGCGTGAGTGGGCGTCCCCTTCCCTCCGAATGCTCCGGTCTCGATGTACTTCTTTGCGTTGTCCCAGGCGGCGCCGCTGTTGGTCATGGTGAACGCGAGGTACACGCCCGCGACCACGCTCCCTATCAGGACCCCTCCTAGAGCTAGCGGGCCGAGGACGAATCCGACCACCAGGGGCGTGACGACAGCGAGGGTGGCGGGGGCGGCGAGCTCCCTGATTGCCGCCTGCGTGCTGATGTCCACGCACTTTGCGTAGTCGGGCTTCCCCGTCCCTTCCATTATTCCGGGGATCTCGCGGAACTGGCGCCTGACCTCGTTCACCATCTTTATCGCGGCACGACCCACCGCCTGGATCAGGAAGCTGGAGAAGTAGAACGGGAGCAGGCTCCCGATGAAGAGCCCTATGATTACGTGGGGGTCGCTCAGCGTGAAGGAGAGCGACTCGCCGGGCGCGAGCCCGTACTTTGCGAAAAGGTTGTGAAGCGCGATCTGCCTGTTCACCTCGCTCTGGAAGGCCTCGAAGATAGAGACGGCGGCAAGTGCCGCAGACATCACAGCGAACGCCTTGGTCGTGGCCTTCGTCGTGTTCCCTATCGCGTCGAGCTCGTCGGTGACGACGCGCACGTTCCCCTCGAGCCCGGCCATCTCCGCTATCCCGTTGGCGTTGTCGGTGATCGGCCCGAAGGAGTCTATCGACATGATCGCTCCGGTGAGCGAGAGCATGGACATCGTCGCGATGGCAGTGCTGTAGACGCCCATCAAGGTGTCAGAGCCCGAGCCGTAGTAGCCCAGGTAGTAGGAGACCAGGAGGGCGACGACAAGAACGACCGCCGACGGCGCGGAGCTCTGCAGCCCCGTAGAGAAGCCCGCCAAGAAGTTGGTCGCGGCACCCGTCTGGCTTGCCTCGGCGATGTGCCTAACGGGCGGGAAGAGGTATGAGGTGAAGTAGTCCGCGACCCTCTCTATCACGATCACCACCACGACCCCTACGACCGCGCTCCCGAAGAGCCAGTATGAGATCGGGTTGCCGCCGAAAAGGGACTGCCCGATGAAGTAGTCGATCACCACCGTGATGAGAGCGGCGATCATCAGCGACACGTTGAGCGCCGCCATGGGCTTGGATTTTATCGAGCGGCGAATGTAAAAGCCGCCAACTATCGATCCGGCGATCCCTGCGACGCCCAGGGTCAGCGGGTAGAGTATCAATTGGTTCGCCGCGACGACCGAGAGAAGCTGCGCCGGGAGGCTCGAGCTCTTGACGGCGAGCTGGACTAGGCCTCCGAGTATCACCGCCGCGATGGCCGTGACTACGAACGACTCGTACACGTCCGCGCCCATCCCTGCGCAGTCGCCCACGTTGTCGCCGACGTTGTCCGCGATTACCGCCGGGTTGCGCGGGTCGTCCTCGGGGATGTTCGCCTCGACCTTCCCGACGAGGTCAGCGCCGACGTCCGCGGCCTTGGTGTAGATGCCGCCAGAGACCCTCATGAACATCGCGATCAAGGACGCACCGAAGCCCAGGCCGGCCATGGTCGCGGGGTTCGCGGTGATCGTCCCCTGGTATGCGATATAGAATAACGAGAGCCCCAAGAGCCCGAACCCGACGACCGCCATGCCCATGACGCTCCCGCCCCTGAAGGAGACGGTGAGGGCGTCGCCGAGCCCCCTCTTCGCAGCCTCCGCCGTCCTCGAGCTCGTCCGGACCGTTATGGCCATCCCCACGTAGCCCGCGAAGGCCGAGAGGGCGGCGCCCAGGACGAACCCGACTGTGACGGCGCCGCCTGTGCCGAGGGGGATGTCGATGAAGACGTAGATCGCGACCGCGACGATGACCGCGACGGGGGCGATGACCCTGTACTCCCTCGAGAGGAAGGCGTTCGCCCCTACCCTCACGGCTCCCGCGATCTCCTGCATCTTCGGGGTGCCCGCGTTCTGCGACCTTACGTTGAAGATCAGGATGACCGCGTAAGCTAGGGCTACGAGCGCTCCGCCCACAGCTAGAAGACTGTAATCTATCGCCATTGTCTGGTAAACTGTTTGCGGGGGGTTTTCGGGAACCGGTTATAAGCTTAGGGGCGCCGTTTCCTGTTCGTCATCGCGTAGCAGGCGACCAGCGGGAGGACGGTGGTGGCGTCGGCGATCAGCGTAGTCTTCCTTGCCCTGGGCCTCACCTTGCCCCACGAGACGGCCTCCTTCACCTGGGCGCCGCTGAGGCTCCCGTCGTATTCCGTCGCCGTCGTGATGTAGGCGGCGTAGTCCAGGCCGCCCTTGAACTGCGACCACCAGAGCAAATGATGCTTGCTTATCCCGCCCCCGATGACCAGCGCCCCGCTCTTCTTCGAGTCGAAGGTGATGTCCGCCAGCCTCTTCTCGTCGCCTATCACGTCGATGCGGAAGTCGCTCCGCCTGTTCGCGAAGAGCCAGATTTGCGAGCCGACCGCGCCGTCCATCGGCCCGGGGACGAAGACCGGGACTTTCTTCTTCCGCGCCCAGTAGAGGATGGAGCGCTCGTCGCCGAGCTCGCCCAGCTCGAAGCAGAGCCGCTCCGTCGTCATGCTCCTCTCTCCCGCTTGGTACCTGGTCTCGAGCCACGGCTGGAGGCGCTTTTCGAGGGCCGGGCCGTAAGTCTCGAGCGGGACCAGGACGTTCCCCAGCCTGTGGTAGCCGTCCTTCTTCACCTTCACGTCGTCGAGGTCGAAGCTCCCGTGGTAGTAGTCGCCCCAGCTCCGCGCGAGGTCGTGGTCGATCGTCCCCGAGGCGGTGACTATCACGTCGACCATCCCCTCCCTTATCATGTCGACTATGACGCCCCTCGTCCCTGTGGCGACGAGCGCCGCTGGGAAGGAGAGGAACTTCGTGCACGCGCCGTCGTCGAGCATCTCGGTATAGATCTTAGCAACCTCTGCGAGGTGCCTCCCCATGAAGCCCCCAGCGGCGTGCATCTGGTCCACGAGGGCGACGACCTCCTTCGAGGGCCGGAGGCGGATGTCTTTGACCTTCGCGAGCAATTGGGATTTTTGTCGCCGCTGTCGTGTTTTAAACGGTTCGGAGGCCGAGCACTTTCGCGCAGCCCACCCCCCTCCACAACGGGCCGACTCGCTGCAGGGTGGTGGAGCCGCGCAGGACGGCCTTCGGGTAGCGGGTCCAGGAGATTACTCAAGGGCGCCTGGCTCCCTCTCATGCTTACCTCTGCTTATTCGGATGCCAGTTGTGATGTCGACGACGCAAGATGCGCGCACTGCTCGGGGAGGATGGTGGATATCGACGAGGAGATCGTCTGCTCCTCGTGCGGGAGCGTCAGGCCAAAGGAGGTCGCGGCCGACCCGGTAGGCGGCGCGGCGGTGAGAAGGACTCACGCGGTGGATTACACGAACCACTCGCTCGGGAGCTTCCTCGGGCCGATGGACTACGACCGCGACGAGGCGCCCTCCAAGGGGCTCTCGGGCTCATCTTCCACGTTCAGGTATCTCAAGACGATCTCGGACTACTCGCAGGTGGACGAGGCGGGGGTCTATCCGTGCGCGAAGCTGATCGAGAGGATATGCGAGAAGCTCTCCCTGCCTCAGGGGGTCATGGGGCAGTCGATAGCCGTGGCCAAAGGGCTCCTCGTGATCAGGAAGCAGAGGAAAGGATACACGATAGCCGCGATCTCCGCCTTCTCGATAATAAGCGCCTGCAGGATATGCGGGGTCGCGAGCGTCGGCGTGAGGGAGGTCGTCGCGGCGCACAGGGCGCTGGGGCACAACGTCAGGCCGGCCACGCTGATCAAAATGGGGTTCGACTCCCCGGTCAAGGCGAGCGCAATGAGGGCAGAGGAGCACCTGGGGAGGGTGGCCGCCCACCTCTCGGAGATCCTGCCGAGGCTCGGCGCGCCTCCCGGCTACCAGTACAAGCTGCTCCATCTGGCGCGGAGGGCGCTCGCGATGCTGGATTCCTCGGTGAGGGGCGGGCACAGCCCCTGCGCCCTCGCCGCGACGAGCTTCTACGCGGCGGAGATGGCGGTCTCGGAGAGCGAGTCGAGGAAGAGGCTCTTCACCCAGAGGGACGTCGCCACCTGCGTCAGCGTGGCGGAGTACACGGTCAGGGAGCAGTTCTGCGAGCTATTCAGGCCGAGATGGGACGAGATCTACGACGAGCTCAGACCTATGCTGTCACCCCAGAGCCGTGGACTGTCCAGTCAAAGCTCCCTGTCGCTCCCGCAACTCCAGGCTCCACAAGCGTGACCCAGTAGGCCGCCGAGCAGGCGGTGCCTCCCGAGCCCCAGCCCGCGGTCAGGGCAAACCCTTGGGCGGCAGCCTCCTCGACGAGCCCCGGCAGCGCCGCGCCGAAAGCCTCCTCGGAGAGAGTCGCGTTGCACGGCGACCGGGAGAGCGCTGATGCGAGCGAGTCGAGGGTCGAGGCGCAGAGCGACGATGCAGAGTCAGGCTTGATTGGGAGGTTGAGCGTATGAATCTCGCGCTTCTCGAGCGAGACCGAGCCGCCACCTCCGACCTCCTTGACGCTCAGGGCGGCCTGGAGGTTGAGGGCGCCCGCGAGATATCCGGAGAAGGGGGCCACGACGGTCAGGTTGTCGCCGCGGACAGCCTGCGTCGAGGCGGACCTCGCCTCGACGGCCGTGGCGTTGGCAGCGTAGGCGATCCCGGAGTCTTCCCCCAAGGCCGAGCCCGACCCAGATATCGAGCCGAGGTACTGCACCAGCAAGCTGCACTCGGCCGGGTTGGACGAGAGGTATCCCTGCACCTGCGCGAGGGCCTGCAGCGAGACACTCCCTGCCAAGGACTGCTCCAGGAGCAGCTCCCTGGACTCGATCTGGGAGGTCTGGGCGCTCGACGCGAGGTTGTCCTGTGCCGACATCACAGTCGCATCGGCGATGACGAGGACTGTGAAGAGTACGACCGAAGCGAGGGAGGCGGCTACTGCCTTACGAGCCAAGCCTCTATCACCAATGTGCGGGAGGGGAGGTCAAGGGTCAGCGAAGACGACGCCAGAGGCGAGGAGGGCGCGATGGCGGACCCGCAGCTGGAGCCCTCCACGACCACGTCAAACACCAGAGTGGCGTTGCTCGCCTCTGCCGCGGAGAGGCAAATCGCTTCCTCGGAAGACGTGGTGAGGAAGGGGAGGCCGACGTGCCCGACGTAGGCGGAGATGGCGGAGTCCAGCGTCGACTGCGCCCCGGCCTCAACGGCCGTCTCCCGAGGAGCGACTGGGTTCATCAAGACTATGAGCGAAAGGCAGACCGCCGCGTAGCCCGTCGCGACGGCGATGTCGATGAATTGCATGCGCCCCTCTACCCAGCTAGCGCGATGTGCGAGAGGACGACCGACAGCGCGAGCAGGGTCGTGCCCGAGAGCATCACCAGGGCGATGCAGACCTCTATGTAGTCCTCAACCATCCCGCGCCTGCGCAACCGCCACCTCCCCCCCTTTCAGCGTGAAATTGTATGCCTCCCCCGGGGACAGGGTCGCGCGCGGGAGCTCCCACCTTACCTGGGCCGTGACCGTGGCGTTTCCGAAGGAGGCCGCGACGGTGGTCCCTGCGAGCGCGACGGAGAGCGAGACGCCCGGATACGTCTCCAGGCTGGTGACGACACTGGTCCCGGGTGACATCGAGTCGATCATCACCTCCAGGCCCGACGCGACCGCCTCCGCCGCCCTCTCCTGCGAGGCTGAATAGACAAGGTAGACCGGCCGGGCGAGGAGTACCGCGAGCCCGACTACCGAGACGAAGTAGACGGCCTCAGAGAGCTGGGAGGAGACCGCGACCGTCGGCACTAGCATGTCACCCCGAGTTGAAGCGAGTCGGCGGGGGCGGAGAAGACGAGGGTGCACGCGCCGTTCAGGCCCTGGAAGTCGAAGGAGCACGGGAAGCCTATCTCATACGCTCGCGAGTCGCCGCCGACCGAGATGGAGAGCGAACCCGCTGCGCAGTCGACCGATGAGCCCTGCAACGGGAGGAGCAGCGTCACGTTCCTGCCCTCGACGACTGCGATCCTCGCCGCCCCCGCTATCTGGTCCGACGTGGAGACCGCAGCCACGTCGTTCAGCCCCGGCATCGCCCCGTCGACGAGCATGACGCTCGCTCCCGCGAGGCCCGCGGAGATCCCGAAGACGATGACGTACTCAATCAGCTCCACCATCTGATAAACGGCGAAAGAGTCCCTGACGAGATTTAAGCGTCCACGCGTTGGCGCTTTATTACCCGCGCCCGCTCTTTCATGGATGATCGGTCGCGTAGAGAAGGCCCTTCTGCTTTTTGCTCGGAAGAGGGACGGCAAAGGCCCCCAGCGCGTGCCGCTCTTGGTCGAACTCCTCCAGCCTTCCGACTCGGAGCTGATCGAGTCTTATCCGAACGGGCTGTTCAGGTGCGAGATCAGAGAGGGCGAGGGAGACCTTGGAGCCAGAGCGACACTTTACGGCATAGTGCCCGTCCTCGGCGCCGAGGACCTCGCGCTGCTAAGGACCACGGTGGCGAAGATAAGCGACAGGCTCTCCCCAGAGCAGGTCGACCCCCTGAGCTTCACCAGGCTGGTCGAGGTGCTCGGCCAGCTGGCCGCCCACGAGCTCTCGAGAATCCGCGACCTCGGGATGGTCAGGGAGCTCTCGCGCCTCGCCGCCTTCGAGGCGGTGGGGCTTCCGACCATCTTCGCCCTCTCGAGAGACAGGAACGTCCAAGAGTTCTTCCTCGACTCGCCGAACTCGCCCATCTACCTAGACCACGCGAAGTACGGCAGGTGCGAGAGCCGCATCTTCCTCACTGAGAGAGAAAGGCGGGCCCTCGAGACCCACATGGACACGTTCAAGGGCTACACGCTCGACTACGCCAACCCCTCGCTCAAGAACGAGTTCGACGTCTTCGGCACAAGGCTGCGCGTCTCGCTTGACCTGGAGCCGCTCGCCGTCAGCGGGTTCTCTCTCGACGTGCGCAAGCTCACCTCGAACGTCCTCACCCTCCACGACCTTGTGGGGATGGACGTCCTCTCGGTCGAGGCCGCCGCGTTTCTCATGGCCTCTCTCGAGGCCGGAGTGAACGTGACGATAGTGGGTGAGACGGGCACTGGGAAGACCACGCTGCTGAACGCCTTGGACGAGGCGCTCGACCCGAGGCTCCGGAGGATATACATCGAGGACGCGGTCGAGACCAAGGACCTGCTGGAGCGTGGTTACCACCAGATGAAACTGCGGGTCGACCCCTTCGAGAGGGGGGACGAGGCGCAACGCACGAAGTCCGCCGAGATCACCAAGATTCTGCACCGGTCGCCAGACCTCGTCATACTCGGCGAGATACAGTCGGAGGAGCACAGCAAGGCGTTCTTCCAAGCGCTCGCAGCGGGGGTGAGGGGCCTCCAGACCTTCCACTCGTCCTCCCCAGAGCAGGCGGTCCGAAGGTGGCTCGAGCTGCACGGCATTTCGAAGGCGAACCTGTTGGACCTCGGCGTCATCGTGCAGATGCTCAGGCCCCAGAGGCTTTCTTCGCGTAGGTGCGTGCAGTGCATATCGACGGTCTCAGGCAGGCCCTCTGCGGACGATGCGGGCGGGGACTTCGAGCCGTGGCTTCAGAGGCTGTATCTGCGCGCGCCCGAAGGGCTGCTTCGCCGGACGGCCGCGTGGGAGCAGCTCGAGCTTCCGCTCCCGTCGACCGCCAGGGAGGCATTCCTCTCGAGCCTCGAGAGGCAGATTGAGAGGATCGGCGAGCCTCGCGGCGAGAGGGCCACCGAGCGTTGAAGGTCCAGTCCTGGGAGGACGTGGGCCTCGACCAGCGCAGGGCCCTCTTCTTCGTGAGCGGCGTGGCCGCGTCGTTCTTCGCGCTGGTCGTCCTCTTGGGACAGGAGCTGAGGATCGGCTCGGTCTCCGTGGTGATCGGAGCGATGGCAGCGGCTGGCGCGGGATACCTCGTCTACACGGCCCCTCGGCGCATCGTGCGGATGGCCACCTTTCAGCAGACCGTCGAGGCCCCGTCCTTCGCGGCCTCGTCGAACATCTACCTGAAGTCGACCTCGTCCCGGAGCAAGACCTTCCTGATGCTGCGGGCTGAGGAGCCGCGGCTGAGGTCGTTCTTGGCGGACGTGAGGAGGCGCGTACTGCTCGGCTACGACGCGGCATCGGCGACCGAGGGAGCCCGTCCCCAGAATCACATCTTCTCAGAGTCGGTCAGGACTGTCATCAGCTCGGTGGTGGGGGTGGACAGGGCGAGGGTCGAGGAGGGTGCAGACGAGCTTGACGGGATCCTGAACTCCAGCGGGCTCGACGACGAGACGAAGCTCCCCCTCTTGATCGCCGTCGCTTTCTTCCTCCCCATCATGCTGATGCTCTTCGCCGCAATGACCAAAGGGACGGGTCTGGAGGCGATAGGCGCGCTCCTCGTCCTCGAGGTCGTGGTCCTGGACATCACGCTCGCAATATCCGGGGGCTCCGTCGCGTGGGGGAAGGGCGCCAAGCCTTGAGCTCTACCGCCCAGTCGGCGACCACCGCCGCGGAGCTCGAGGTCATGAGGAGGCTGCGCGCAGTGCTCAAGAGGTCGTCGAGAGGCCTAGGGCTCGCCGCGTCTTTCGTGGGCATCTTCTCGGGCTCGAAGAATCGCGAGGAACGCGACGCGGTCAGGCGGATCTTGCTTGGCACGCCGGTCGAGATGGCGTTCGCGGGCCTCATGGAGGAGACGAGTTCTTCCGGGGAGCTCCTCCGGTTCATCGCCGCCCTGGCCAGGGTCAGTTCTTCGGAGGCGAGCAGGGGCGCCGAAAAGCTCTCCTCGATGTTCGACAGGTGGACCCTCCTCAAAGAGAAGAGGGCGATGGAAAGGAAGGTCATGGAGTTCAGGGGGTTCATCGTCTCGGTGGTGGCGGGCGTGGTGGTAGGCATGCTCTCGAGCCTCGCGCCGGTCATCTCCAACTTCCAGATCTCCCTAGGTACGGCGCCTGCGGCGCCGTCCGGCTTCTCCCCCTACGTTGGGGCGGTCTTCCTGCTGCCCAGCGCGCTCTGCCTGGGGCTCTTCCTCTCCCCCGGGCGGCCCTACCTCAACGTCGTGGTCTCGCTCGCCGCCTTCGTGGGGGTCGTCTACTTCTTGGGGCCTCTCGCGTCGTTCAGCGTCAGCCCGTGACCGTGGCGCCGTGGGAGGTTAAATAAACTCAGAGAATACAATGCAGATGATCGTCGAAAAGATACTCCCAAGATTGAAAAAGAACAGGCGCGGGGCGCAGCTGATCGAAGAGGCGCTTCTCCTCTCCGTGGCGCTCGTGGCTCTCTCCTTGCTCGTGGGGGGCGTGGACTCGATCCTGAAGCAGGCGAGCAGCCTCACCTCCAACATCTGGACCTCGATCTCCTCTAGCCTGAACGACCTCTTCAGCTCGGCATTCCACTGGTGAGGTCTGGGAGCATGGTGGCGGAGGAGGACGCGGTCTCAAGCATGGGCAAGGGCGCGGGCAACCTATTCTCTCGCTTCAAGTGGAAACTGACGAGCAGCGTCCCCATCAAGCTCGACTCCATCTCAGTGGTCGAGGGGAGGTACCTTACTACGACGAGGTCGAACAACCTCAGGCTCTTTTCGCTCCTCCGGGTCCACCTATCGGACTCGGTCGAGGAGTCGAAGCTCGACTACTCCTCGGCGGTGAGGATCACGTTGCAGCATCAGCGGATGAAGGGGTTGCTCGACGGGCTGCACAGGGCCAAGATACCGTTCCTCTACACGATGATGGTGAAACCCTCCAACCAGGACGAGGAAGAGGAGAACCAGATCTTCGAGTTCGACCTGGTCGTGGGCACGTGGGTCGACGCGCGGGGGAGGGAGCTTGAGGAAGCCAGGGCGGCGTGCGAGCAGAACGCCTCCACGCTCGCGGCCACGCTCTCCGTCGGGCTCCCCAACTCCTCGGTCAGGCGCCTGACGAGGAACGAGCTCGTGGGCTTCGCGCAGACGCTGCTCCTCCCGGCCGAGCCGCGGCTCCGCCAAGTGGCAGACTCCTCCACGCTCAGCACGCTGGAATCCTTCGAAGGGCACGGCCCGGCGGTCGGCTCGGTGAGCGTCTCGCCCGACTTTTACATCCCCAACTCCAAGGAGTCGGGCGAGCGTGGCGAGGGCATCGTCCTGGGACGTGTCAAGGCGCGCTCGGGGAGCTCGCACGAGTTCAGGCTCCAGCTGGACGACCTCAAGCGTCACGTGACCCTGATGGGGATGACAGGCTCTGGCAAGTCGACGACGGCGGGGGTCATCGTGCGGCAGGTCGCGGCCATGGGCCTCCCCGTGATGATCCTCGACTGGCACAACGAGCATGGCGAACTCGTGAAGTCCGTCGGGGGCCAGGTCCTCTCCCCCGGGAAGGACGACTTTGCCGTCAACCCTATGGACGTTGGGCCCACTGCCGAGCCAGCGGAGCATATAGAGATGGTCACGGACATCTTCTCGGACACGTACCACTTCACGCACCCCCAGGCGTACATGTTCCGCAACGCCCTGCAGCGGTGCCTCTCGGAGGCGACAGACAAGGAGGTCCCGACGCTCGCCTCGCTTGTGAGCACCATCGAGAGCTACCCCCTCAGGTCGGCGTACGACAACGAGACCAAGGTCGCGCTGCTCAGGAGGCTCGTGCCCCTCACGCAGGGCCATGTGGGCAAGGCCTTCAACTCGCCCTCCAGCCACACCGTAGACGAGCTGCTCGACAAGGTGCTCTGTGTCGAGCTGGGGCACATACGGGACACCCAGTCGAGGGGCATCTTCGCAGACATACTGATGAAGCTGATCTACGAGGCGAGGATGTCCAGGAGGAGCAGAATGGAGCATCTCATGATGATCGAAGAGGCGCGCAACATCGCGCCGGTCAGGAGGGATGAGGACCCCCCCAGCGTGGGCGAGAGGATGATATCGGAGATGAGGAAGTTCGGGGAGTCGATGCTCTTCATCGCCCAGTTCCCCAGCCAGGTGGCGTCGGAGGTGGTGAAGAACTCCGGAGTGAGGATAATCCACAGGGTCGCGTGGGCGGAGGACCTCCGGCTCGTGCGCGACTCGCTCAACCTCACGCAGGAGCAACTGGCATATGTCTCTAGCCTCGGGGTGGGCGAGGCGGTCGTGAGCCTGACCAGGCTCCAGAAGCCCCTCTTGGTTCAGGTCGAGGCCGGGGGATCTATTCAGCCCTCGAGGAGAGACCTCAACTTGCTCGAAGAGTCGTAGTCAAGCGTCCAATCGATCCATGATTGGGCCCGTCTCGTGGCCGGCCTGGGGGTGGCCGCGTCCCTCGCAATCGCCTCCGCCACATCTCTTGGCGAGGCGGCGGTAGTGTCGTACTCGCGCACGAACTCGCTTCCGAACCTCCTGACGCACTCGTCCAGCACCACGCCGATTAGCTCCGCCTCCACGTTCTCCGTGACCTTCGCCGCAGGGTAGCCCCGGTCGACCAGCCGCTTGCGGAGCACGGCGGGCTCGCACCTCAGCACCGCGACGAAGCCCACCTCGGACTTTCTGAGCACGTGCGGCAGAAGGTGGCCGAAGAGGACGCCGGGCGGAGGGCTGAGCTCGAGCAGGCCCCGCCTGAGCTGCCTGGGGTCGACCTCGGCGACTCCCTTGGGCGCCAGCGAATTGAGAGATACGGCCGGGGGGAGCCCAAGGAGGTCAGCGACCAGGGGAGCCACCGTCTTCTTCCCAGTCCCAGGAGTCCCGCATATCCCGACTACAACGCGCACAGCACGCCGGCGGCGCGGAGGCGTAAAAAGTGCTCTCGTGAGCTCAGGAGGCCTTTAGCATCTGGAGATACGCCTTCCGCATCTTCGAGACCTTTGGGCGTATGACCATCAGGCAGTAGGGCTGAAGAGGGTTCTTCCTGTAGTAGTCTTGGTGGTAATCCTCAGCCTCGTAGAAGGCCTTGAACGGTTGGAGCTCGGTGACGGCCTTGGCGTCCCACGCGCCCGAGGAGTCAATCCCCTTGATGGCCTCCTGGGCGGCGGCCTTCTGTGCCTCGTCCCTGTACAGGACGATGGAGCGGTACTGAGTCCCCACGTCGTTGCCCTGCCTGTCCTTCGTAGTGGGGTCGTGCAAAGTGAAGAAGACCTTCAAGAGCTCGCGCAGGGAGACCACTGTGGGGTCGAAGGTGACCTGGACGACCTCCGCGTGCCCGGTCGCCCCCGAGCAGACGCTCTCGTACGTGGGGCTGGCGCTCCGCCCGCCCGAGTATCCCGAGAGAACCTGCTCGACGCCCTTGATGTCTTTGAAGACGGCGTCGAGGCACCAGAAGCAGCCTCCTCCCAACGTGATGACCTCCTTCCTAGAAGATGACACTTCAGGAGGAACTCGGGAGGACCGGGCTATAATCGTTGTTCAAGATTGGGCGCGGCACGTCCCTCCGCCCGAGATTCGCAAGCCCTTCCCGTTGAGGTCGACGACCCCGACTCGCATCCCTTCCCACACAGGCGCGCCCGTCGGGAGCGAGGCCGTGACGGTGCCTTCTCCGGGCCCAGCCGCCTTGAGCTTGCACGTGAGAATCTCACCCGGGAGCTGGAGGTGCATATCCCTCCCGTCGACGCTCTGCTTGTAGAACCTGCTCTGCTTGTAGTCGAAGGACACCTTTTGGCTGACCTGGAAGCTCCCGTCGTCCATCCAAGAGACCTTGTCGAGGTCCTTGAGCTCCACGCCCTTTAGCGAGAGCCCCACCCTGAGGCCTCTCCCCACGGTCTCCTGGTCCACGTCGCTCACCTGTATCCCCCTCACCTCTGCCCTCTTCCCATCGGTGCTCGGGATGAGCCGCAGCACGTCGTGGACGCTCACCGTCCCGCCGAGAACAAACCCGAGGACGACCACCCCCACGCCTTTGACGCTGAAGGCCCTGTCGATGTAGATCATCGTGCCCTTCGGCGGCACGTTGGGCCCTGCCTTGACCGCGCCGAGGTCAATCACCGAGGACTGCGAGCTTCGGCTGCTCGCCCTGAAGGCCTCGAGCCGGGTCCCCTTGAAGTAGGAGCCTATCCCCGAAGGGGGCTCCTCGTCGACGGCGAGGATCGAGCCGTCCAAACCGAACGCGTCGAGGATGACGGCCAGCTCCCCGTCGGGCGGGGATATCTTCCCGAACTTAGGGAGGACGTAGAAGGCGTAGTCCGCGATGGAGGCGATGCGGGAGTACCCCTGGACCTTCTCCGGGAACTGCGCGTCGTCGAGAAAAGAGTAGTTTATGCCCGCCTCGACCCTCCGGTGCACGACGATGCCCCCTTCCGCCTCGCTCTTCTTCGTGATCGGTGCCAGGAGCCCGGCCTTCGCGCTCGCGTCCGTCCCGAACACGCCGACTATCCTGCCTTCCAAATCCTCCACCTCGGCTCCCGCGGCGTCAATAATCATACCCCCCGGGGCGCCGCTCCTTAATCAGAGCGGCCAGGTACCAGACGTTCAGACCGCAGAACGCGAGCCCCTCAAGGTAAAGCAGTACGTTTCTCAGCTGACCGGTGGCGTCGATCATGCTGGCCTCCAGCTGCAAGGCGCCAGGATAGACTGGCGAGAGGAACCGTATTAGAAGGAGATTGTTGGTGACCGTCGCGGCGATGATTACCACCGACACGGCATAGAAGAGCCTCATCCTCTTTGGGCTCCAGAGGGCGGCGTCGATTAGGAGGAGGGCGAGCAGGTAGATCGCGTACTGCTCGTTCACCTGCCCTCGGACAAGGAGGAAGGTCAGGAATACCACGAGCATGGAATGGATGACGCCTCGGTCGGTCCCGAAACCGAACCAACGGCGGGCAAGGAGACTTGCTATCACACAAGCGGGAATCCAAAGATACCCTCCCCAACTGAAAACGCTCTGAAACGTCGAATTGGAAACCACGCTCAAAGTGTTCAGGTACACCCAGGTGCCCCAGAGGGAGAGAGGGAAGCCGTAGACGTGAAGCGTGTTCGCGAGAGTGGTGGGGACGGTGTAACGCTGACCAACAACAGGCCATCCAGCCAAGAGGACCACGACCACGGTGGAGAGTAGCGGTATTCCAAGAGCGATGGCGAGGTTCCTCCACCCCTTTTCTCTCGAGAACGAGAGCGGGATGATGAAGAGCACGGGAATCGACTTGACAAACGTCCCGATCCCTTCCCAGACCGACCTGGCGGTTCGTCCGGGCGCAAGGAGCGCCAGCATGACGAAGAGCATTGCCATCGAGTCGAAGATCCCCCATATCGCCGAGACGATTATCGTAAAGGGGGAGAAGAGCCAAAGCGCCAATACCTTCGGCGCCATGTCGGGGTTCCGTCGCTTCACGTAGACAAACAAGAGGAACGCGAGGAGGACGTCCGCGAAGATGATCGGCTGCTTCAACATGAAGTAGTAGACGAACCGGTTGCCCCCGCCCACCAGCGAGAACAGCTCGTAGATTGCGGCGAGAAGGAGGGGCCAGAAAGGCAGGTAACCTATCGCGGGGTTGGCGCCATTGCCGAAGTCATTCGCGAAGCTCAGGCCGGGCGCGGGCGGCAGTGGGGCGTAGGGACTCAGCCCCCTCGCGACCCAGTACCCAGCCCTCACCCATATCTCGAAGTCGAAGGGATGACCGGTCCAGAAGCTGAAGACTTCGCGCACGGCGATCCCGAGGACCAGGGCTGTCCTGACTCGCATCCACCCACCGGTCCTGTACGGTCAGGATTTGAGTTCTCACATTCATACGCCCGCCCTGGTCGGGCTCGCTCTACGACGGCGGAGCACGCGGAGCCCTGCAATCGCCAGCCCGATCACTATCGCCGCATCGACCAGCACGAAAACGACGGTGTTCAAGCTCACGCCCGTTGTCGAAGAGGTGCTTGAGACGGCCGACGTGGCCGTCGCGGACGAGGACGTCGTAGTGAAAGAATTCACCGGCGGCTCGATGACGGAGACGGTACTGTCCTCGAAATTGGCCACGAATACCTCGGCCTTGGAGGAGTCGTAGGCGACGGCGACGGGGCCGGCTCCTGCGGTCAGATTGGCGAAAGCCGTATTGGTGGAGTCGGAGATGACGGAGACGGTGTCATTGCCGCTATTGGTCACGAAGACCTCGCCGTTGGACGAGTCGTAGGCGACGCCGCTGGGATAACCTCCAACGGCCACTTGCCAGAAGGATGAGCTGGTGGCGTCGGAGATGACCGAAGTGGTGTTTTCCTCAGAATTTGCCACGAACATCTCGCCCTTGGAGGAGTCGTAGGCGACGCCCTGGGGATCATATCCCACAGTCACGTTCGCGACGACCTTATCGGTGCGGTCGGAGATGACGGAGACGTTGTCGTTGCCGCTATCGGCCACGAAGACCTCGCCCTTCGAGGGGTCGTAGGCGACGCCCCGCGGGGCAGTTCCCACCCCTACAGTCGCGACCACGGTGTTGGTGGCGTCGGAGATGACCGAAGTGGAGTTGCCGTTAGAATTCGCCACGAAGACCTCGCCCTTCGAGGGGTCGTAGGCGACGGCTATGGGACCGGTTCCAACGTGCACGGTCGCGACGACCGAGTTGGAGGCGTCGGAGATGACCGAGACGGTGTCACCGTTATGATTGGCCACGAAGACCTCGCCCTTCGAGGAGTCGTAGGCGACGGCGAAGGGATCAGACCCCACGGGGACATTCGCGACGACCGAGTTGGAGGCGTCGGAGATGACCGAGACGGTGCTGTTGCCACTATCGGCCACGAAGACCTCGCCCTTCGAGGAGTCGTAGGCGACGGCGAATGGACCTAATCCTACATGCACTGTCGCGACGGCCGTCTGGGCGTGAGCGAGCTGTATGAGGAGAGCCGAGGGGAGAAAAAGGGCCGCGAGGAGGAGGACGGCGACCATTAAGGGACGGAGATGGCGAGGCTCGCGCAATCGGAACGGGCCAAAACGACGGCGGCCGCGTATATAGCTATCATCCTCGAGCGCTGAGCCTCGCCCCACCTACTGCTCTTGCGCCATTTGGACGGAGGCGTAGCCCTCGACTAGGTCGTCGTCCCGCTCGAATCCTTGCCGGCTCTTGTCGCCGATGGGCGAGGGCGAACGTGGCTAGGAGTGGTGCCCCGGCCGGGATTTGAACCCAGGTCGCTACCTCGAGAGGGTAACATGCTTGACCGGTCTACACTACCGGGGCCCGTGCGATGCCCCGCAGGAACCGGATTAAAAGCTGGTATCTCACTGCGTCTTCAGCACGGCCTTGGCCGCTAGCTTGACGTCGGAGGGCTTGACCGTCTTCCGCCCCGCGTGCTTCGCGAACTCCGTCGCCTGCCTAGCGATCTGGAGGCCCACCTCCTCAAGGACCACGCGAAGCTCGATGGCCGCGTCGTCCCCCACCCGTTCTGCCCCGGCCTTCTTTATGAGCCGGTAGACGGCAGCCAATCCGAACTCAGACTCTGACATGCTGACGATTTTGAATAATACGCGGTTAATTATTAAACGTTTGGGCTAAAATGTTTGCAACCTTGCTCTGTTAGCATTCTCTCGCGGTCTTCTCGCCGATTGGAACCGTGACGGTCGCAGAACGTGGCTTTGAAGCCTAATACCACGAATTCGACCTTACAATGGATATATCAGGCCTCTGCGGCGTCTTGGGCCTATGGCTCCCATGCTGGATGCACACGTCCACTTGCCAGCTTATCCGGACCCAGGAACAGTGGTGGCCGGCGCAAGCAGGAGGGGCATCAGGCTGGTCTCAGTGACCGTCTCGGTCGCAGAGGTGGCGCCCAGCCTCGTCCTCCGCGGGGAGAACCCCGAGGCCGTGCGATGCTTCATCGGGGTGCACCCTTCCGAGGCCGTCTCCACGCCAAGGGCCATCGAGGAACTCGCCCCGCTCTGGGCGGCCGCCGACGGGGTCGGCGAGGTCGGGCTCGACCCGAAGTACTCGGCCGTCTCGAACGGGAGCGCCCAGATGGAGCTGTTCAAGGCGCAGGTGGAGGTCGCGGAGCGCCTGAAGAAGCCCCTGCAGGTCCATTCGAGGGGCGCGGAAGGCGCGGTCCTTGACATCCTCGACGGGTACTCCCTTCGCTCCCTCCTCATGCACTGGTTCGAGGGGGAAGAGTTCCTCGAGCGCGTCCTTTCGCGCCCGCGGACCTTCGTGTCCTTCGGCCCGGCCGTCCTCTACTCGAAGAGGCTCCTAAGGATCGCGAAGAGGTGCCCCCTGGAGGCGGTCCTGACTGAGAGCGACGGGCCCGTCGCCTTCTCAGCCCTGGGAGGCGCCGAGGGGCCTGGGTTGATACCCAGCGTGGCGTTCAAGCTGGCCGAGATTTGGGGGAAGGGCCTGGAGGAGGCGGTCGCGCAGCTCTGGCTGAACGCGGAGCGGTATGACGAGTGAAAGGTTATCTCCACCCTCGCGGGGGCTCCCCCAAGACATGGACAGAGTACGCAGGCTCTCCCAGGAGATCATACAGAGCCACCCGGGGATGTTCGGCACCGATTATACGGCTAACAAGGCGCAGCTGGCGAAGATTGCCACGGTCCACTCGAAGATGATCCGCAACAAGCTCGTCGGGAAGATAACGAAGGCGATGGTCGCGGCGAGGGCGGAGAAAGAGGAGGCGGAGGCCGGCGGGGCCGCTCAGCCGTCGATCGAGCCTACCCCGACCGAGGTTGGCGCCTCTTGACGCCCCCGACTCGGGACTAGGACTCGCGCAAACGATAATACGCTCCGAGCGCGCCGACGCGCAGCGGGACGATGATCCACCTCAAGTTCCTCGGGCACATCAGGACGAGCATGGGCTCCGAAGGGATCGACCTCTCCCGGGACGGCATCAGTGTGGACGACCTCTTCGCGCTCTTGCTCTCGAACAAGCCCGCCGAGCTCGACCATGGGTTCACAAAGTACAACACCCTGGTCGTCATCAACGACGAAGAGGTCTTCTCCGCCTCCACGCAAAAGGATAGGCGCCTGATGGACGGCGACTCGGTGCTCCTGGTGCCCTTCTCGCACGGAGGGTGAGGCGAGGCCAGCATGCCGCGCGAGAGCAGTTTCCATTGCATGTGCTGGGAGGTCCACGTCCGACCCGGCGAGGTGGAGGGCCTCCTCGCGAAGGCGAGGACGCAGGGCCCCAAGGTCATAATCCAGGTCTTCAGCGCGAGCCGCTCCCCCAATGCCGGCGCCGTCGAGATGATTGCGGCTCAGACGCTGACCGCCGCGGAGTCAGGGTCGACGCTCGCGGAGAGGCCCGAGCTCGACCTGCTGCTGCGCCTGGCGGGGACCAGGCAGATAGGAGAGGCGTTCCAGCGCGTGGGCTACAAGGCGAGCGGTAAGCGGTTCTTCATGGTCGCGGCGGCGGAGGGCGACGGCGCGGCTCTGCGCCGGCTGAGCAAGGCGCTGGCGCGGGACAGCAGGTTCGCGGAGGTCGAGCGGAAGAAGCTGGCGAAGGGCGACCTAGAGCAGGTGGAACGCGCGGCGCTGCTCTCCGCAAGGCTCTAGGAAGAGCGCTTTAGCTTGGTGATGCTGAGTATCTCGTCGGGCCTGACGACCGACATGGCGGTGTACTCGCCGAGCACCTCGACGTTGAATACCTTGTCGGGCGAGTTCAGGTTGACCTTGCGGTCCACGAGCCCCGCGATCGTGTCGATGAGCTCCTTCCTCGAGGTGGGAGAGTCCCTTTCCGTGATGTCGATCCTGAAGGTCTCGCCGGGCAGGACCTCTGCAGCGATCTGAGTAGCCGCCTCTTTTATCTGCTCCAGGTTCGTGTCCACCACGACGTCAACCGGGATCATCCTCTGGATGAAATGGACCCTGAAGGGCTCCGACCTGACGTAGTCCCTCATGAAGGCGATGAAGTCCCTCGAGTTCTCTATCTCGATCTCGAGGATGCCGTCGAAGCCTGACTTTTCGATGTGGAGCTTTCGGTGGCCGCGCTGGAGGGCGATCTCCTTGAACTCGGCGGAGGCCTTCGCTTCGCTCCCCTTCTGCGAAGTCACCAGCAGATTCAAAGCTTCAACTCACCCTCCTGAATCCTGACCGAACCCTCCCTTAAAACCTCGATAGTCCCTCCTGAAACCTTGACGACGGTCGACTCCCTACCCCGCAGGGTCCCGCCGTCGATCACCAGCTGTATCGCCCCGTCGAGGGCAGCGATGACCTGCGCCGCCGTGCGGCACGATGGCTGCCCCGAGAGGTTTGCGCTCGTGCCGGTGATCGCGCCACCCGCCTTCCCCGCGAGCGCCAGGCACACTTCGCTGTCGGGGACCCGCACCCCGAGGTACCCGCTCTGCTGGTCGAGGAGGGCCGAAAGCCCGCCGCCTCTCTTGAGCGGCGCCACGATCGTCAGCGCCCCCGGCCAGTGGAGGTCGGCCAGCCTCTTCGCGACGCCATTGAGGCTCACGAGACGCTCGGCGACGCCGGAGTCTGCGCAGAGGAGCGGCACAGGCTTCGCCTGCCGACTCTTGACCTCGAAGAGCCTTCCGACGGCTTTGTCGCTGGAGGGGTCGCAAGCCAGGCCGTAGACCGTGTCGGTGGGGACTGCAACGACGCCGCCGCTCCTAACTACGCGGGCGGCTTCGGCGACCGCTTGAGGCCCTGCCCGGAGGCGGCGGACTGTCAACGTGTCGCGGGTCAATTTGTCGCGCTGTTAAGGTGTTTGGCCGCCCGGAGCGCAATTTGGCGGTCAGCGCGGGCAACCCTTAATAGCCAAAACAGAAGCGCGGTGGCCGAATTGTCTTCAGAGGACGGAGAGACAGAGGAGTCAGACGACGACTCGGACGACGACGGATGGGAATCGGAGCCCGACGACGACTCCTAGCCATAATGCGAGCAAGCCGCAGGAGCGTCAAGACTCGTCGTGGGCAGGTTCGAGCAACGCACGAAGCTCCCGGACTCGATTTATACACTGCGCGGACGAAGGCACCGGACTGTAACACATGCGACCGCGGACACTCATCGTCAATTTCAAGAACTACCCTGAGGTCATGGGGGAGGGATCGATCCGGCTCTCGAAGGCGGCTGCGGGCCTGAGCTGGGAGGTGGGGATCGACGTCATCGTGGCGCCCCCGACGCCGATGCTCCACACGATAGCCTCCACGGTCAAGATCCCTGTCTTCGCACAAAGGACGGAACTGGGCGAGCAGGGAAAGAGCACGGGCCACTCGATACCGGAGTCAATCAAGGCGGCCGGTTGCGCCGGATCCCTCTTGAACCACAGCGAGTCGAGGATCCCGATGGAAGTGCTGGGGGCGACCATTGAGAGGATGAAGAGAATAGGGTTGGTGAGTTGCGCGTGTGCTGAGACCACCGAGGAGGCTGTGCAGATAGCAGCGTTGAATCCGGAGTTCCTCGCCATCGAGCCACCGGAGCTCATCGGGACGGGGATGGCGGTCTCGAAGGCGCGGCCAGAACTCCTCAGAGGGACCGCCGAGGCCCTCGCGGCGGCGGGATACAAGGGCAGCCTGCTCTGCGGTGCAGGGATTGTCTCTGGCGAGGATGTTACGACCGCGATCAAGCTCGGCACCGAAGGGATCCTCGTCGCGAGCAGCGTCGTCAAAGCGCAAGACTGGCCGATCAAGCTGAGGGAGCTGGGGACCGCGATGCGCCTCTGATGCTTCTCAAGCGCGGAAAGCTGTAAATACAATCCTGCGTCGCGGTTTCGAGAGATTGCCACAGAAGAAGCCAAACGCCTTTTACACCGCGATGGAGCAGCTCAAGATAGCCGCAACTCACCTCGAGCTAGACGAGGGGACTCTCCAACGCTTGCGCGAACCGATGAAAGTGATTAGGGTCGCCTTCCCCGTTAGGATGGACAGTGGCAAGGTCAGAGTATTCAAGGGCTACAGGGTCCAGTACAACGACGCGCGTGGGCCATTCAAGGGCGGCATCAGATACCACCCGGAGGTCTCCCTGGACGAGGTGAAGGCGCTTGCCGCGTGGATGACCTGGAAGTGCAGCATCGCAGACATACCGTTCGGTGGGTCCAAGGGAGGCGTCGTCTGCGACCCGAAGCACATGTCTCAAGGGGAGCTGGAGAGGCTCACCCGCAGGTACACCGCGGAACTTGGGGACTCCATAGGGCCCAACGTCGACATCCCCGCGCCCGACGTGTACACCAACGCCCAGACCATGGCGTGGATACTCGACACCTACAGCCAGATGAAGGGCCACATGGTCCCGGCCGTAGTGACGGGGAAGCCGGTGTCTCTGGGCGGGTCGCTCGGCAGAGACGCGGCCACCGGAAGAGGCGCGGCCATCTGCACGCGAGAGGCGGCCAAAATCAATCGTCTGACGCTAAAGGGCGCGTCCTTCGCGGTGCAGGGATACGGCAACGTCGGCTCCAACTACGCCGTCATCCTCGAGGAGATGGTGGGCGCGAAGATGGTCGCGGCCAGCGACTCGAAGGGAGGGATCTACAGCAGGAAGGGGATGGACGCGAAAAAGGTGCTCGCGTTCAAGGAGAAGACTGGCACGGTGGTGGGCTTCCCCGGCTCC
The DNA here is from genome assembly GCA_963820505.1 of uncultured Nitrososphaerota archaeon. GTDB lineage: Archaea > Thermoproteota > Nitrososphaeria > Nitrososphaerales > Gagatemarchaeaceae > Gagatemarchaeum. The sequence goes on from CAWFZY010000005.1 coordinate 825,408, forward strand.
GAAGAGGTCTCCAACGAAGAGGTGCTCAAGACGGATTGCGACGTCCTCTGCCCCGGCGCATTCGAGAACGTGATAACCGAAGACGTCGCCAAGGGCGTCCGTGCGAAAATCATAATCGAGGCCGCGAACGGGCCGACGACGCCGGAAGCCGACAAGGTCCTCGACGAGAACAAGGTCTTCCTGGTGCCGGACATACTTGCCAACTCCGGCGGCGTGATGGTAAGTTACCTCGAGTGGGTCCAGGACCTGGAGAGGCTGAGGTGGACCGAGGACGAGGTGAACAAGATGCTCGAGACCAAGATGACAGCGGCCTTCAACAACGTCCACAGGGAGGCCACGTCGAGAGGCGTCTCGATGAGGACCGGCGCCCTAATAGTGGGAGTGGGCAGGGTCGCGGATGCCATGAAGACCCTTGGCATCTGGCCCTAGAAGCGCTTAGGCTAGCGTACTCCAGAGAACGAGTTGGCTATCGAGAAAAGGTGTGTGTCGACCAGCTTCTGGGCGAGGGCTCCCCCAATCTTGACCGGGACCACCTTGTTCCCCTTTAGCGCGACCATCATCCCGAAGCTTCCCTGCTTGACCAGGTCAGCCGCGGCGACGCCGAACCTCGTCGCGAGGACCCGGTCGTAAGCGCTGGGCGCCCCTCCCCTGATGATATGGCCCAGGACCACCTCGCGCGTCTCCAATCCCGTCCTCTTCTCTATCTCCTTGGCTATGAGCTGGCCTACCCCTCCGAGGATGGGGTTGCCAAAGGCGTCGACGGCGGCGCCTTTCGTCACCCTCGAGCCCTTCGCCTTCGCGCCCTCCGCGACGACGACGAGAGAGAACTTGTGTCCCGCATTCCACCTCTTCTTGAGGGTCTTGCAGACCTCTGCGATGTCGAAGGGCACCTCCGGCAGCAGGACTACGTGCGCTCCCGAAGCTATCCCCGCGTAGGCGGCGACCCATCCCGCGTCCCTGCCCATGACCTCGACGACGATGACCCTCTCGTGGGACATGCCGGTCGTCTTTACCCTGTCGATGCACTCGACGGCGACGTTCACCGCGGAGTCGAACCCGAAGGTAAAGTCCGTGCTCGAGAGGTCGTTGTCCATCGTCTTCGGGACGCCCACGACCTTGATCCCCATCTGCGAGAGCTTGTGGGCGACGCCCAGGGTGTCGTTCCCGCCTATGGCGACGAGGCAGTCCAGCCCGAGCTTCTTGATGCTCTGGACGACCTTCTCGGGGCCTCCCTCTATCTTGAACGGGTTGGTCCTCGAGGTCAGGATGAACGTGCCCCCCACGCCGACCAACTCGTCGACCATGCCGTACGAGATCTTTCTCGCCTCCGGCTCGATGAGCCCTTTCCAACCGCGCTCGATGCCGACGACCTCGAAGCCGTACTCCTCGGCTCGCGCCACGAGCCCGCGGATCGTTGCGTTCAGACCTGCGCAGTCCCCTCCTCCCGTCAAGACGCCAATCTTCATGGTTTCTAGGCCGACGGGAGAAAACCTTTCGGTTATAATGGTTGAGCCCTCTCCGTAGCCTGTAGCTTAATTCTCCTTTACGAGAGTCTCTACTTTCCGCATTGGCTGCTTCCGTATAGCTATCTACGAAGGAGGCCGTATCGAGAGGAACCTGTTGTACAGCATCACCTTCAACGACGCCTCGACCTTCTGACTGAGGAACCTCCTCCCTCGCAGCGTCTCTCCCAATACACGCTTGAACGCTGAGAACGTTATCTCCACGAGCCACCTCTTCCCGTATTCCTTCACGCTCTTCCATCCCTCGTATCCAAGGGCGTCGAGGAGCAGGGCCTCGTCCCTCCTCCCTCTCGACCCCATCAGCTTGAATGTCGCGTTCTTCCTGAGCTTTATCGCCGGCTCGGCACCTATCTCCTTCAGGAGGTTGAAGTTCTTCCTCGCGTCGTACGCCGCATCAGCATAGACCTTCGCCACTCTCTTCTTCTTCGAGACCTCCTTGACCATGGGGACGAACTTCGCGTTGTCGCGCGTCTTCTCGCTCGTGATGCGGAACCCCTTGATCTTCCCCGTCTTCTTGTCGGCGAGTATGTGGAGCTTCACGTACTTCCTCTTCTCCTTCTTCCACATGTCCTCGATGTAGGACCCCTTGTTCGAGACCGAGAGCCCTGTGGAGTCGGCGATCACCGTCATCGGCTCGGTGCCATCTGCGTCCTTGCCAACGATCTCTGACGGCTTCTTCCCCTTCATGGAAGCGAGAATCCTCCTGCGCATGTGGGTGTAGTGCATCTCCTCCACGAACCTGACGTATTCTTCGAGCTCCCTCGTGATCCCTTCCAGCGTCCTGTATGGTATGTCAAACCCGACCTTGACGAACGCGAGGAAGGAGATATACGAGTTTGGGAACTCGAACGGCCTGCCCAGCTTGTCCGCGTTCATCGCGTCCAGCTCCTCTCTCCACGAGACGAGCGAGCCAAGGTCCAGTATCGCGCACCCTCTCTCGATGAGAGCCTCGTCGTAGTCGTGCCAAGATCGCATTCCCAGCGGTATCATGACGAGTGAGGCGTGAAGGCCGCCTTAGACGAGACCCAAGCAAATAGGCTAGACAAACGTGTGAGATTGGATTAAGCTACAAGCTACCGAAGGGACAGGACGTTGCCTGGCCCCCGCCAGGAGGAGCTGGCCTCCACCACCGAGGGGGACGTCGTCGCGCTGCAGCATCGGGCTGGCAGGGGCGCGGGGGAGCCTGCGCCGCCCTGACTGCCGCGCGCAGAGGGAGGGCTGGTGGCGGGACATGTGGATGTAGCAGTAGGACGCCTCGCACCTCCGGCACGTGAAGTAGTACTCGTCCGCGAGCCTCCTCCTGCAAAAGCCGCACGCAACGACGTTCTTCGCGCTCGGCCGGGAGCCCCCCGCCCCGACGGAGGAGATCGCCGCCTCTGCGCTGGTCATGGCTCTTGGCTCCTGTTCCCGCGGACCGGCACGCTCACGGCGTCGCCCTCCTTCTGGAAGAAGAGCCTCGTGAGGCCGGTTGGGGGCGAGTCGAAGGCGTCGACGTTGACCAGTATCGGGAGGTTGCTTACCGCGTGCCCGAGGGCGAGGCACATCCTCGGCGGGAGGGTGCGGACGATAGACCTCACGGTGTCCGTGTCGACCATCGAGGCCTGGGAGACGAGCGAGAGGTCTGAGTCGTTCGAGAAGTTGTAGAGGAAGATGTTGTCCGCCTGCCTGTAGATCTCCTGCTTGATCGCGTCGGGCTGGTTCGTCACGAAGGTCGCGAAGACCCCGAAGTGCCTCATCCTGGTGATGAGGTCCTCCCAGTAGGTGTCTCGCAGATAGAGGTGCGCCTCCTCGGAGAGGAGGAATACGGGCGGGATCTTCCTGTGCTCCAGCAGCTCGACGAGCTTCGAGAGAACGAGCTCGACCGTCATCCTCCTGTTGAGCGGCGAGGTCCGCGTCAGCGAGATGACGAGGGCGCCTCCTTCAGGGTGCGTCTGGAAGAAGGTCTCGATGGCATCGTCGTCCCTGGTGTCGGGGTCGCCGACCTTCCCCTCGTAGAAGATGCCTGAGTTCGAGAGCGTGTAGAACCTCGAGTAGAGGGCGTCTCGGACGAACTCGTTGCACCGCCACCCCTGGATGTAGTTCCCGAGGGAGGTCATCCCGAGCTCGTGCTTGGCTTCCATCGCCTCCCAGATGCGGATGAACTCCCTGATCGACGTGCCCGTCATGTCCAGCGAGTGCTGAAGGAGCGAGGTGACGGCGCGGAGGCCGGCGCCCGCGAGCGAGAACTTCAGGTTGCGGCCGGGCCGCCTCACCTCCACCTTCTTCGCGATCTCCGTGCTGCTCCCGTCCGCCTTCATCCCGATGCTGCCGTACTCGTCGTTGAGGTCGAAGACTATGCAGTAGGCGCCCTGTTGGACGAGGCCGCGCACCATCATCTTTGCGAGGTGCGACTTGCCCGACTCCTTCCTGCCCGTGATTATCGTGACGCGGCCGTCGAGCGCCTCGGCAGGGATGCTGAACTGGTGGTTCCTGCTCCCGGTCCTGCCTATCTTGATGAACCTCTCGCCGGGCCTGCCTACCAAGTCGAGGAGCTCGTTGACGCTGAGCTTGGTGATCTTCGAGGCCGTCCGCGAGGGTATCCAGTCGTTCCGGGGGCTGTAGCGGCCGTGCTCGATGCTCCCCCTCGCCTTGCACTGCAGCAGCCTCATGTCCCGGATCTCCTTAGAGATCGTCCCCACGTCCGCCGGGTCCTCCGTCACCCCCTGCGTGGACGAGAAGAGCACCTCCTCCCTTGCCACCTCTTCCTCTATCCCGCTGACGTCGAGGTAGTTCTCGTCGTAAATCTGGAGGATGAGGCTCCGCTCGTCCTTGTCCGAGACCATGAGGTAGTCGCCGAGCCTCACGTTCTCTGCCGGTGAGGCGACCACAAGGATGTTAGCGCCCTCCTTTCGCAGGATTCTCAATTTCCCAGATCACCCTGAGTTGCTCAGGCCCCCGAGTGTCATCCTGCGGAGCCCGAAGGCAGGCAGGTGCTTGAGGAAGTAGCGCTTGCTGAGGTAGGCCTTGAGGGCGCAATCCTCCGACCGCGAGAAGACCGAGAGGTGGTGTGCGACCCTCAGGGACTCTGGATAGCCGACCGAGAACCCATCGTTGTGCAGCATCAGTCCGAGGACCCGCTGGAGCTGAGCGATGGGTCTCGCCACGTCAAGCCTGAAGACCAAGCCGTCGCTGCTGAACTTCGCGACGACGGTCTGGATGGGGCCTTCCTGGGCCGCGCAGTATGCTGGGCCCAACGCCTTCGAGACCGTCCCGGTCAGCCTGCTCGAGGCGACGAGCGAGCTGGACTTTGAGAAGCCCACCAGGCACGCGTCGGATTCCGACCGTGCGGTCTGGGCGGGGTACAGCTCGAAGGGGTGCTTCAGCGACCCGTCGGCCATCACGATGGCGATCTGCGGGGACGAGACCAGGGTCGAGACAATCTTCTGCTCGACGGCGTTCCTGATTATCCGCTCCGCGATCTGGTGGTCCGTGAGCGCGACGCGCAGCTCGAAGGGCTCGAGATCCGCGGGGAGGCCGTAGGCTCCCTTCGCCGAGAGGTAGACGATCGTGGGCCCGACGCGGAAGTACCCCCTGACGAGCCCTGCGCAGCTGAAGGCCACCGCCGCCCTCACGGCGTAGACCGCCCCCTCGAAGGACTCGCCGAGGAGTATGCACGAGGAGTCGGTTGACGCAATCGTCGCCTGCTCCTGCATGGGGAGGATTGGGTGCAGCTCGCCCTCGCACGCCTCGCTCCAGCCCGCGAACGGGTAGGTGTCCTTCCCGTCGTGGTTGAAGATGAACTCCTTGCCCGCCAGCTTCTCATGTATCAGCCCCGAGGAGAGCTCGAAACGCTGCTTGAACTCCTTCGCGAGGGACTGGAGGGTGTCCATGTTCACGACAGTTGCGACGCTCAATTGATTGTTCATGTTGCGCAACATGCCTATCCGCAACTTAATTAATAAGTATTGCGCATGATGCTAGTGCGCAAGATGAGTCTCCTCGAGGAACGGGTCAGTCACCTCCGTCGCTCGGGGGAGGCGGCGCGTCCCAACTCTTACATCGACGAGGGAAGGACCTGATGGCGCTTACGATGAGATCCGGGGTCGACGCCGTTGTCCGGTGAGCCCTCACCGCCCAGCGTGACGGTCAAGCTCAAGCGAGGCACCTGGGAGATAGAAATCACCTGCGCGCCCGACAAGGTGCAGCAGGCCGTCGAGAGCGTGCTGGCGGGGATGGTCTCGAAGGAGCAGGTCTCCATAGAGGCTTCGCTCGACTCCCTTGCCCCGGGCGAGGACGGGAAGAGGTTCGACACGTGCAGGGGGCTCCTCGAGAGGATGTGGAAGGAGGGCTGGTTCGCCTCGGAGAAGACTCTGGGCGAGGTGCACGAGGAGCTGGCCCGCAGGGGCTACCACTACGACCGCACGGCTGTCTCGCATTCCTTGGTCGACCTCGTGAGGGAGGGGACCCTCTTCAGGGACGGGACGATGCGGAACTACCGCTACGTGCAGAAGCGGCCGCTCGAGCCTCAGGGCGCCTGAGACGATCTCGGGAACTTCTTCGAGAGCTGCCCGTGGAGCCAGTGCACCCCGGTCGTCGTGATCCTGTACCTGCCCGTCCCCTCGCCCTCGAGCCTGTCAACCGCGCCTGACTTGTTCAACTCCGAGAGGCGCGAGCCGATCGTCTTTGCGAGGAGGCTGGTCGCGGACTGGAGCTCGAGGACGTTCATGTCGTCGCTCTTCGCCTTCCCTGAGAGCATCGCCGCCTTGGCGGCGACCAGTTGCAGGGCGATGACGTCCTTGTCGCTGAGCTTCTTGTCCTGGACCCAGACCCGAGGGCCTTCTTCCGTGAACCGGATGTAGTCCTTGAACATCTGTATCAGGTCGTTGAGGGAATAGTTGACGGAGATGCTCTTCGCGAGGTCGATGTTCGGGATCTCCTTCGAGATGAACTCGTGAAGCGAGCGGAAGACGACGTCCGGAGAACCTGAAAACTCTACCTTTACCTCGCCATAGGTGACCGCGACGGCGAGCTGCCTTTCTGTTGATGCCGACAAGCCCGAACGATGGGAGAAATTTGTCCCCGATTAAACATTTGTCAGGTGCGATGGTTCTCAGTTGGCGGCGGGCGCGTCCAGGTTGAGCTGGTCCGCCCGCTCTTCCCCCACTTCCGCCGCCGGCTCCGCCTCTTCTTCGGCCGCCCTCTGCGGGCCGCTGGATTGGGCCGGCGCTGGGACCCGCACGGCTCCCGTCGACGCGGTGTAGACGTACTCCCCGCCTTCGCCCTTGAACCGCCTTATCTTGGAGCTCTTGGCGAGGCGGAGGAGCGCAACGGCGACGGACTGCTTGGGATAGTTCAGCCCATACGACTGGAGCGCCTCTCTGACCTCCATCAGCTTTCTCGGGCTCCTCCCCCAAGAGTCCGAGAAGAACTTGGAGATTACGTCGCTGAGGGAGTCTCCCTTCTCGATGTTGACCGTCGGGGCGGACGAGGGCGAGGCAGATGTCTGGACGGCCGCCGATGCAGGTTCGGAACTCTGCGGCGTCGCGGCCTGCGCCGGCAAGCTGACAGTCGCGGGCCTCCGCTCCGTGCTGGGCTGCGGGTAGCTTCGCAAGGACCTCCGGGATGAGCTCTATCGCCTCACGGATGTCGGCGAGGGAGGCCTCGATCTCCGCTTCGCTCTCGCCCGACTTGACCCTGATCTTGACGTTCCTCTTGTCTTCTGGCATCGACGAGCAAGACAACGGAGCGTTGTTATTTAAGCGTCCTTCGTCGAAATTCGGAAATCAGCGAGGCAAACGCTGACGCGCCTCGTCCATCGCCTGCTTGAGGAGCCTGCTGACCTTCTGCCCGTCCACCCTTCCCCTTGCGAGCTTCATCACCTCCCCCATCAGGACGCTGAAGGCGCGGTCTCCCTTGTCTTTGATGAGGGCCTTGTTTCGCTGCAAGACCCCAGTGATTATCTTGTTGAGCTCCTCGTCGCTCATCCCGCTCAGACCCAGCCTCGAGACGGCCTCGTCGACGTCGCGTGCCTCGCCCTTCCCTATCGACCGGAGGACCTCGACCGCGGCCTCCTTCGCGAACCTCCCCTTCTCCACAGCCGCGAGCACGGAGGAGAGCGCCTCGGCTGTGATCTTCGACTCGTCTATCCCTTCCCTCGAGAGGCGCACGGGTATCTCGACCAGCACCGAAGCTATCACGGACGGCTCGAGCTTGAGCCCTGCCGCGAGCTCCTCGAAGAGGTTCGAGTTGTCGGAGTCGTAGAGCTGGAGCGCGGCCTCTTCGCTCAGCGAGTACTTCTCGGAGTATCTCGCGACCTTCTCCTCCCACGGGACCGGCAGCATCATCCTCAAGTTCCGCTTCCACTCCTCGGTCACGACTATCTCCGGGATGTCGGTCTCCGGATACATCCTCGCTGCTCCGGGGCGGGGCCGCTGGTACCTCGTCTCGCCTTCCTCTGTCGCGGCCCTCGTCTCCCCAAGGACGCCCACCGGCGCCCTCTTCACCCGCTCCATCACCAGCTCCGAGACGGTCTCGACCCTCTCTGCCGACTCTCCTGCGACCAGTACGAGGCCGGCCCCTGAGTCAGCTCCAGCGAGGGCGCGAATCGCGACAGACTCGTCCTCGGTGACCCCCTGCTTCGCGAACTCGTCCGAGTGTATCACCCCGCCGAGGCCGTTGGTCCTCGCAATCTCGGCGAGCTCCTTCCCCAGTCGGATGCCCGGGAAAGGCTCGAGCCCGAAGAGCCCCGCGAACCCGGAGACCGAGACGCAGGTGACCACGCCCCCCTTCTGCAGGATGCGCTTGAGCACGGGCGACGCGGTCTTCTTCATGGTCCCCGTCGCGTCGTTCGCCCTGCACTCGACCTCGGTGATTCCCCTCTTCTTGATCTCCTCGGCTATCCTCACCAGTCCCATCTGGCGCGTCGCCTCGTAGCGGACGACCTTCGCGATGAGGTTGAGCTTCTGCACGCCCTTCACCTCCACGACCTGCCCGCCGAGGAGCGACACGTTGAGGTCCTGGCGGATGGTCCCCTGGCCTCTGGCCACCCTGCCGGTCGAGCGGAGCGACCTCCCGAGTGAGAGGGCGACCGCCTCCACGTGCTCGGGTACGCCGACTACATGGTCGAGGGCGATCTCGACCAGAGGGACGCCCAGCCTGTCGAGGGCATACTCCCTTGCCTGGGCGCCTTCCTTGAGGACCCTGGAGGAGTCCTCCTCGACCGTTATCATCTGGACGCCCACGCTGGTCCCCTCCACCGGAAGCGCGCCGCCGAGCGCGATTACGGCGGTCCGCTGGAAGCCCGAGGTGTTCGACCCGTCGATCACGATCTTGCGCATCACGTGCACCTCGTCCACGGCCTTCGACCCCAGCATCTCCCCGACGATGATGGCCGTCTCGATCGCCTCGCTGCTTGGAGGGTGGGGAGGCTCCTCGTCTGCCTCGACCAGGCACGAGGACTCCGGGTTCCACTTGTAGAGGTTGACCCTGCCCTTGTTGAACTCGAAGACGGCCGCCGGGTCGATCTGGCCGAGCTCGCTCTGAGTCGGGCGGAGCCTCCTCTCGAAGGAGAGCGGAAGCTCCTCTGACTTCACGATGGGGCACGGGCAGAATAGCTTGGTCCCCGTCGCGAGCTGCTGGTGGATCTCCAGTCCCACCCTGAGCTGGCACGCCTCGGGGTCGAAAGGAAGGGTCGAGCCGCCCGCCCGTTTCTCCACGCTGACCCTACCTCCTCTGGACGGTCCGGGCGGTAATCTCGCCCGCCAGGTTCTCCTGCATGACCGTCTCGGTCTCGTCGGCCGACTTGCAGTTCGCCAAGACCCACATCAGCTTCGCGAGCGCGGTCTCTGGGAGCATGTCCTCGAGAGGGACCACCCCGGCCTTCAGCAGGTCCCTCCCGGTGTCGTAGACGTTCATGTCCACCCTCCCCCACAGGCACTGGGAGGTCATGCAAGCCACGCCGCCGTCGCCGATGAACTTCTTCACGACCTCGATGTTCTTGCTGTTGATGTGCCCCAGCCCCGTCCCCTCGAACACCACCCCGCGCAACCCCGAGGCCAACAGCGCGCTCAGGTATTCGGTGGGCATCGACGGGTAGAACTTCACCAGCGCGACGCGAGGGTCGAACTTGGGCTTCGCAGTGAAGCCTCTCGTCTTTCCTCTGGGAGGCGGCGCTTCGCGCGCGGTGACCTGAGTCCCCTGCCGCGACCAATAGCCGACCGGCTCGACGCCCATCGACTCGAACGCGTCCCTCGCGCTGGTGTGGTTCTTCCTCACGCGCGTCCCCATGTGCACGGCGAGCCTGTCGTCGCTGGAGTCGGCGTGCATCACGACGTAGACGCCCGAGAAGTCCGCCTGGACCGCCATGGTCGCAGCGCCGATGAGGTTGAGGAACGCGTCCGAGGAAGGCCTGTCGGAGGAGCGCTGGGACCCCACGATGAAGAGCGGGACCGGCAGGCCCTTGAGCGCGAAGCTCAGCGCCGCGGCCGTGTAGCCCATGGTGTCGGTCCCCATCGTGAGGATTATCCCCGACACTCCCTTCGCCACGACCTCGGAGACCCTCTTGGCGATGGTCTCCCAATGGCCCGGCTCGAGGTTCTCGCTGTAGACGCTCAAGACGATCTCGGGCGTGATGCTGGCGATCTCGGAGAGCTCGGGGAAGAGGGAGTAGAGCTCCTCCGAGGTCGTGGCGGGGCGCACCGCGCCGGTCCGGTAGTCCACGCGGCTCGCGATCGTCCCTCCCGTGCCAAGGATCGAGACCTGCGGAAGGCCCCTGCTGGCGACCCTCTGCGGAGCGACGAACTTTGGCGCCTCTCCCTTCTCCACCCTCACGACCTTGGAGATCTTCTCGACTGAGATCCCCACGTTGTAGCCGTTCTTGAGCTTGATCACGATGTGCTTGTCGTCGTCGTGCTCGTATCTCGGGACCAGCGTGCCCCTGACGCTCTCGCCCCCGGTGAGGACCTCGAGGACGTCGCCGATGCTCGCGCCCGCCTCTGTCAAGATTCTTGCAGAAGGCCCACGGTAGCCGGAGAGTCCTGACATGTCGCTGCCATCCGGTGCTTCCTAACACTGCATAAAGTTTTGAGGTCTGGGCCGTGACTAAAGACTGGCCTCAGGACGCGCTGGTCTAGTCCTGGAGGCTCGAGATTATGCCCGCCATCTCCTGCTTCGTCCAGCCCTTGAGCGTGGTCGTGCGGACGTTCCCGAGGCGCCCGAGCTCGAGGCCCAGCTTCAGCATCGACTCGTCGTTGGGGAGCTTCACGATTGCGACGAGGTCGTACTGCCCCATGGTGTAGTAGTACGTGGCCTCCCCTCCGAGCTTTTTGACGAGGTTCTCGAAGTTCGTCGCCCGCTTCGGGGACTCCTTTACGCTCCGGATGCCTTGGTCGGTGAAGTTCAGCAGGAGGATGTATTGGCTCACGAATCGTGATTAAGGCGCTTCCATTACATAAAGGATGCGAGGCATCTCCCCTGCCGATTGGCCGAGGAGGGGCTGATTCGCAATAGAATATCTTGGGCAATGCTATTAATATAGAGAATAATGACCGAGGGGAAAATATGAGTACCGTTGAATATGCGCACCCCGAAGTGCTCGTAGACACCAACTGGGTCTTGCAGCACCACAAGGATGCAAACGTCAGGATTGCAGAGGTCGACTACGACCCCGCGGCCAACTACAACACGGGCCACATCCCGGGGGCGGTCCTCTTCGACTGGAAGAAGGACATCAACGACCCCCTGCGCAGGGACATATTGAGCAAGGACCAGCTCGAGGCCCTGTTCAGCAACGCCGGGATCACCGGCGACACCTGGCTCATCCTGTACGGCGACTTCAACAACTGGTTCGCCACCTTCGCGTTCTGGGTCTTCAAGTTCCACGGCGTCGAGAAGGTCAAGCTGATGAACGGCGGCAGGAAGAAGTGGCTCCTGGAGGACAAGCCGGTGACGAAGGACGTCCCGACCCCTCAAAGGTCGAGCTACAAGGTGGGCACTCCCGACCCGTCACTGCGGGTCTACAAGGAGTACGTGCTCCAGTCGCTCCGCCTGGGCGACAAGGTCCTCGTCGACGTTAGAGGCCCCAAGGAGTACAGCGGAGAGATCCTCGCCCCTCCCGAGTACCCGACGGAGCACGCCCAGCGCGGCGGGCACATCCCCGGCGCGAAGAACATCCCGTGGGCGCAGACCGTCAACGACGCGGACGGGACCTTCAAGTCGAGGAAGGACATCGAGGCGCTCTACTTCCCGAAAGGAGTGACCGCGGGGAAGGAGGTGATCACCTACTGCAGGATAGGAGAGAGGTCCTCTCACACCTGGTTCGTGCTGAAGTACCTGCTGGGCTACCCCAACGTCAAGAACTACGACGGCTCTTGGACGGAGTGGGGCAACTCGGTAGGCACGCCTGTCGAGAGGTAAAGCCAACGGCCAGCAGAGAGCTCCCGCCCTGGGAGGGCTCTCGCTTCGCCTCGTTTGCTCGGCAGGCTACCGTTGAGTCTTCTTCACTATGTAGTGCACCAGGCTCCCCTCTTTCCTTGTCTCCAGGACTTCGTTCCCAGTCCGGTCGCTCCAACGGATCATCTCGATCTCCGACGCGGGGTCGTCCGAGACCAGGTGCACGACCGTGCCCGTAGGGGAAGTCGAAAGGAGCTCGTCGAGCCTGACGAGCACGGCCGAGCACTCGGTCCCTATCTCGTACATCTCGTTGTCCGGGAACTCCGCGAAGCAGCGTATCTTCAGCTCGGAGATTCCTGCCTGAAGGTCACCCCTGACCAGGGCGGGGGGCTTCACCGCCGCCATCTCCTGCTGCCTCTTGAGGGGCTCTAGCCTCGCGAACCACCCCCTACCATAGGGGTCGCGGTTCAGCAGTCGGGGGTTCCCGGCGAGCGCTTCGTTCACCTCGAGGATCTTGCCCGTGATAGGGCTCCTGACGGTGTCGAAATGGCGCGGGCTCTCGATCGCGCCAAGGGCCTTCCCCCTCTCCACGACAGTCCCGATGGGCTTGAACGAGATTGAGGTTATGGGACCCCCCAGCCACGCGAGTATCGCGTTGACCCCGACGGTCGCCGCGCCGTCCTCCTCAAAGCGGACCCAGGTGTTGGAGGCCGTGTCGTAGAGGACGTCGTCCGCGAAGTTGCAGTTGCCTATGATCACGACGCGAGGGGGAACCCCCGCGGGTTATTTTAGCCGCTAATCCGCCAGCTTCTTGGTCATGTAAGGCCCGGACCTCTCGTAGCCGAACTTCCTGTAGTAGTTCCTCGTCCCCACCGCGCTCATCACCAACAGGTTGCGCGCGTCGAAGCTCTCGGCTGCCTCCTTTTCCATGGCCTCGAGCAGCGAGCTGCCCAGTCCGCGATGCTGGAAGGCCTGCTCGTCCCGCGAGCCCACGGAGACGACCCTCCCGTACACCTTGAGCTCCCTGACGATGCACGCTTGGCCGCGGAGCTCTCCCCGATGGGCCTTCGCCGATGGGGAGCGCATCCTGACGAAACCCGCGAGCTTTCCCGTCCTTTCGTATTCAAATGTGGCGAAGACCTCTGTCCCCCCAGAGGCGTCGTATCTCTGGGTGCGCAGGACGAGCTCTCCCTCTCCGCCCTCGCCGATTTCGGAGGGCGAGTCCATCGCAACTTCTCGGCATCGTATGCAGCCGCAGGTGCGGCCGTTCTCCCTCACCCTGGCGAGCGCGAGCTCCCTGAGGTTGCCCGCCTTGCTGCCGGCGGTGACGTCGCCTTCGGGAATCTCCCTCTGTATTCTCATTATCCTGTGCCAGGGCGGGACGTGGACTTTCATCTCCGCGATGAGGTCGACGACTGTCTCGAGGTCGTATGGGTGGTAGAGGCCGGCCTCGCACATCCTCGCGAGCGCCGTCCCCTTCACCACGGTCGTGGGGTACAGCTTCATCATGTCGGGCCGGAGCGAGTCGTCCTCGAAGAGGCGGAGTAGGTCGGCGAGGTCGTCCTCGGGGTTGGAGCCCGGCAGGCCGGGCATCATGTGGGCGGCGACCTTCAGACCGGCGTCGCGCGCCACTTGGAATGCGCCGAGGGTGTCCTGGACGGAGTGGCCCCTGTTGCTTCTTGCGAGGATCTCGTCCCTGAGCGCCTGGACGCCTATCTCGACCTTGGTGACGCCGTATGAGAGCAGCATGTCGACGTGCTCTGGACGGCACCAGTCAGGCTTGGTCTCAATCGCGAGCCCGACCGACCTATACTCGGCCGACTCATTGGCGGAATGCGCCTGCTCGAGCGATGTGGACGAGACGCAATTCAGCCCGTCGAAAGCCCCCTTGATGAACCACTCTTGATAGTCGCGGGGCATCGCGAGGAAGGTCCCGCCCTCGACCATGAGCTCCACTTTGGAGGCCTCGTGGCCCCTGTCGAGATACTTCTTCAGCATCTTCTGCGCCTGGAGATAGGGGTCGAACCCCACGCCTATCGCGCCGCGCATGCTCGGGCCGTCCGGGACGTAGCTCTGGGGGGTTCCCATCGACGGCCCTCCCGGGCAGTAGACGCAGGTCCCGTGGGGGCAACTCGCCGGTGCCGTGAAGACCGTGACGATGACTATCCCCGAGGCGCTCCTGCGGGGGTGGACCCTGAAGACCTCCTTCCTCCCGACCCTTTCCTCCGGCGGAAGGGCGAGGTAGATCTGGGAGTTCGAGAGGAACTTGTCGAGATGGTGGCGCTTCGCGGCGTCCTTCTTGGCCTGCTCCAGCTGGTGGCGAGACGTAATCTGGCCGGAAAGAATGGAGGCGACTATCGACGCGATCGCCGCAGGCTCTCCGGCCGAGGGAGAATCGGAGTCTAAAGTCTCCAATTCTGTCCAGGCTTTCTCTTTAGCGTGAATCTCTTTACGAAGGTCCGGGTGTTCCGGACTTTCGGAATTTTCCCCTTGTGCGGCTTACCTTCGATTTTCGGAGTCTGGCTGCGGACTAAAGGGTGCCGTTGGGCATTTCCCCGCCTTAGTTAGACTCCCGTGCGTTGGCGTTGTTTTTCACTCCCCTTTCGTTCTGCCTCTTGAGAGTTGTATATAATGATAATTCCTCCTCGGTGTATCTTCTCTCTTTCCCCCTGTTGTGGCTCGCGCGGCTCTTGCAGAACCTAGTCATCGTGTCGGCTCGCTCTGTCTTGATGATCAAGTAAGGTCTGAGGCGAGCCAAGAGCTCTATGATATTCTTCGTTCCAGTTATGTGCAGGTTGAAGGTAGGCTTGTGGTGGCCTTGCTTCTGCTTGGCCACGACGATGCAACCCGCGGAAAGCCAGCTCCTAATTGAATGAATCGCCTCGTGATTCGTGTTTGTGAAATACACGCATGGGTGCAGAGCGATCGTGTACTCTCTGTCCTTGCGAGTTGTTCTCGTTATTTGTATCCCGCCCTCGCCGTCAAGGAATCCGGCGAGATATCCGACCTGGGCTTCTGACAGCCCATCGAGCCGAATGGTCGCGTTCTGCAACCGCGGCCCCTTGATATGTTTCCCCGCCTCGTGCCCGCTTACTTGCCGCTTGGAGTGAAAGACCTCGCCGCAAAACCTACATGCAAAATCCAATACACGCTGAGTGTTTGGTCGTTATTAAGCGCCAAGCTCCCAGCTTGCTTTCGTCTGGTGCTTCGGAGTGGGTATCAGGGCGTTCTCAAACGAAACCTCGGTCACTCCGAGCCTCGAACTCCCTGAAGGCCAATCCAGAGCGACAACCTTTATCCGTGCCCCTCAGGCGCAGTAATCGAATTTTTCTTGCCGGAGCCGATTCTCTACGAGACCGACGCAGGTTTCATAGTGGTCCAGGGAGACGACATCCTGGTGTCGGAGCGCACCGAGAAGGAGACGGAGAGGGAGGAGAAGCTGAAGAAGGTCGCCGAGGGCGTCAAGCGCAGGGGAATTTCTCGGCTGAAGGTCTCGAGCATCCCGGCAAAAGAGAAGATGGAGGAGCTTGGAATCGAGACCTCGATAATCACCGACGACGAGCGCGACGAGCTCGACTCCAAGAAATTCGCGATAATCGCAAAAGCAGGGCTGGTCGGCCCCCAGGGCAGCGCCTTCGAGAGTTCGAGGGCCCGGGCGATAGCGGCCGCCGAGCAGGAGGTGAGCGAGGCATCGTCCAAGGAGGACCTCCACCTCGTGAACGCGATCCAGGCCCTCGACGAGCTCGACCGCTTCCTCAACATCACGACGGAGAGGACGATGGAGTGGTACAGCCTCCACTTCCCGGAGTTGCAGGACATCCTCAAGGACAACCTCGCCCTCGCGAAGCTGATCATCGAGATAGGCAGGCGCGGGACCTTCGACGAGGAGACCCTAGAGAAGCAGGGCTTCGGCGGCAAGAAGGCCGAGGCGATCATGCTCGCGTCGGAAAAGTCGAAGGGCGGGACCATCTCTGAGAAGGACATGCGGCGCATCATCGGCTTGGCCGAGCTGGCGGTGAAGACCGCCGCCGAGCGGGAGAAGCTGGCCGAGGCGGTGGACTCTACCATGAACAAGATCGCGCCCAACATCACGCAGGTGGCGGGTGCGACGATAGGGGCGAGGCTCATCGCGAGGGCCGGAGGGCTCGAGAGGATGGCCAGGCTGCCCGCGAGCACCATCCAGGTGCTGGGCGCCGAGAAGGCGCTGTTCAGGGCCATCAGGACTGGCTCGAGGCCGCCGAAGCACGGCATCCTCTTCCAGCACGAGGCCGTTCACATGGCGCCGAAGTGGCAGAGGGGGAAGATCGCGAGGACGCTGGCGAACAAGATCGCCATCGCGGCCCGAATCGACTACTACCGCGGGACCAAGGCCGGGGAGCTGACTGGCCTGTTCGAGAAGAGGCTTGCGGAAATCAAGATAAAGTATAAGGAGCCACCGCCGCCGCGTCCGGAACAACGAAGAGAGTTCCGGCGCAATGACCAGCAACGTCCTCGTTATGGAAGGCCGGGAGCGGGGAGGAGGCCGGGAGGCGGGAAGGAGAGGCGCTTTTACAAGAAACCTCGTCCCGGGCAATAGGGTCTACGACGAGGAACTCCTGAGGATACACGGCAGCGAGTATAGGAGCTGGGACCCCTACCGGAGCAAGCTCGCCGGGGCCATCCTCAAGGGCGAGCTGGACCCCGACATAATCAGGGCTGGAGACAAGGTGCTATACCTGGGCGCCTCGACCGGAACCACGGCTTCGCACGTCTCCGACATCGTCGGGAGCGAGGGGCTCGTGGTCGGGGTCGAGATGTCAGCCCGCGTGGGGAGGGAGTTCCTCGAGAAGGTCGCGAAGGCGAGGGGGAACGTGATACCCTACATCTCGGACGCGAGGGAGACGGAGAAGTTCGGCGAGTTCGGGAAGATGGACGTCGTCTACTGCGACATCGCACAGAGGGACCAGACCGAGATAGCCATAGCCAACGCGAAGAGCCACCTCAGGAAGGGCGGCAGGCTCCTCCTTGTCGTGAAGGCCCGGAGCATAGACCAGCTCAAGGAGCCCAAGCTTGTCTTCAAGGAAGAGGCGCAGAAGCTGAAGGACGCGGGCTTCGTGGTGGAGAGCGTGATCGACCTCCGCCCCTTCGACAAGGACCACGCGCTCATCTCGGCCAAGATGCCGTGACTAGTCGAGCGTGGGCAGCAACTCTATCCTGTTCCAGGTCTTCCAGCTTTTCCGCGCGAACTCAGGCTGCGAGCTCCTGCTCTTCATCCATGACTCGAGGAAAGCTATCGTGTCGGGGTCCGAGGGGTAGCCGGACCCAAAGTCGCCGTGGAGCTCCCTGAGCGCAGCGATGTCGCTGTCCCTCTCGACCTTCGCGACTATCGACGCCGCCGAGACGACCGGGTAGTTCACGTCGGCCTTGTGCTCGGCGACGATCCGGGGCTTGCACGAGAGCAGCTCCTCGAGCTCCGCCTTGAACCTCACCGGGTTGATGTCGGGCGCGTCGATGAATACCTCGTCCACACCGAGAGCGTCGATCACCTTCGCCATGTGGATGGTCTCAAGGTAGTTGAGCCGCCTGTACTTCTTTCCCCTGCTCACGTACCGGTCGATCATCTTCGGCGGGATGCGCGACACCTGGACGCCCACGCATACCTTCTTGATCTCGGGGTAGAGCGCCTCCCGCTGACTCGGCGACAGCAGCTTCGAGTCCTTGACGCCGAGCGAGGCGAGCTCCTCCAATCGCGAAGATTCGACCGAGACCCCGGCGACAGCGAGCGGGCCCAACACGCACCCGCGGCCCGCTTCGTCGACGCCGCCGACAAGCATGCCTCAACGCCTGGGCTCAGCCCAGACTTAAGGCAATCTCTGCTGGGAGCTGCTCGGTGACGCCCTCCCTGTTGTGGAGCGTCAGCTCGACGAACTTGTTGTTGGGCTGCTCTGTTATCTCGGTCATGAGCGGGTCCTTCATGCTCTCGTGCAGGACGATGAGCATGGGCTTGCCCGACGCGAGGCAGGCCTTCACGCCCTTCCTGAACTCCGGGCTGGTCAGCTCCATCGGCCCGACCTCGTCGATGACGATGAAGTCCGCCACCTCGGCGGCCCGGACCAGGGAGCCAGCCCCGAGCGACGAGAGGTTCGTGATGTTTACGCGATACTTTCCAACCCTTGGACCCAAGCCGCCCACCGAGGCCAGCTCGGCCTCGTTCCCGCTCAGGAGGTCGATCAGCCTGAACCCGGTGCGCTCCCTCCCCTTCCTCACCTCCTTGGTCAGGCATCCGCCGACGCCGTGGCCCCTCGACCTGACCGCGAAGACCACCTTGGAGACCAGCGTGGACTTGCCGATCCCTGGCGGACCGGTGACGAGCCAGATCTTTGTTGGGGCGGACGACAAGTTCGGGCCGAACCCCTTGGACTCGGCTTAAATGCTTCGCCGGGCGCTCCCAGCCTCGTGCTCCCGAAGCTCGCCCTCACACGCGAGGGCTCGACGGACCTCTACGTCCCGGCGGAGAGCCTGCGAGCCAAGGAGCCCAAGACGTTCCCGGCGTTCTTCAACCCGGCGGCGAGGGTCAACCGCGACGTCTCCGTCGCTGTCGCGAAGGCTACCAGACCAGCGACCTTCCTCGACGCGCTGGCGGGCGTCGGGGCCAGGGGCGTGCGGGTCGCGAAGGAGGCCTCCAAGGGTGTGGAGGTGACCCTCGTGGAGTTCAACGAGACGTCCCTGGCGATAGCAAAGAAGAACGCGAAAAAGAACCGCGTGCAGGCTCGATGCGAACTCGTCCACGAAGAATCGAACGCCTACCTCCACTCCAGGTTCGGGAGGCTTGAGCGGTTCGACGCGGTGGACGTCGACCCCTTCGGGACGCCGGCCCCCTACGTGCAGGGGGCGCTGACGGCCGCCGACGACGGCGCCGTCGTGTCGATCACCGCGACGGACACGGCGACCCTCTGCGGGGTCTACCCTACCGTGGCGTTGAGGAGGTATGGCGCGCACGTGGTCAAGAGCGAGTTCGCCCACGAGGCCGCGGTGCGAGTGCTCCTAGGTTTCTGCGCGAGGGTCGGGGGCGTCGTCGACACGGGCATCCAGCCAGTGCTCGCTCACAGCACCCTCCACTACCTCCGCATCTACCTTCGGGTCGAGCGAGGGGCTGCGAAGTCGGACCGTTGCCTCAAGGAGCTGGGGTACGCGGCGTCGTGCGGCACCTGCCACGAGAACGTCGTGACGGCCGCCTACGGCCCGACGTGCCCGAGGTGCGGGAGCAAGGCGAGGTGCGTGGGTCCGCAGTGGGTCGGCAGGCTGGTCGACGAAGGAGTCGTCTCGGACGCGGCGAAGGCGTGCTCGGCGGCCGGATGGAGGGGCGCCGATGAGGCGTTGTCGGCCCTCCACGGCTCGAACGAGCTCCCTCCCTTCGGGTACTCCATGGAGGGGATCACGTCGAGGGAGAAGATCTCCTCGGTGCCGTTCCAGAAGGTCGTGGACTCGCTGAAGGCGTCGGGCCGCCTGGCGATGCGGCAACCCTTCGGGTCCACCGGGTTGAAGACCGACGCCTCCTACCGGGAGGTCCTCGCAGCGGTAAGGGAGTCAGTCCCTCGTTAGTGGGGTCTTCGCACCACCAGCGCGCCCGCGATGAGGACGGCTCCAACCGCCCCCAAGATCCCGGCGGTCACTAGGGTCGTGTTCGTCGAGTTCGGCGACCCTGAGCTGGACTGGGAGGACGTCGTGACGACGGTCGGCGTAGTGCTGCTCGTCGAGGAGGTGGGCGCTGACGTCGTGCTCGTCGAAGCGCTGGTCGTTGAGGTCGTCGACAGCGAGGATGCGGAACTGCTGACGGTCGAGCTAGTGGGCGTGGTCGTGGAGGTTGTCGAGCTCGTGGTCGTTGTTGTGCTTGTGCTTGCAGTGGCGCTAGAGGTCGTGGCGCTCGAGGACCTTATCGTTGTGGACGTCGAGGAACTCGTCTGGCTCGTCGTGGTGCTCCTGCTCGTGGAGGAGGAGGTCGAGCTCGCCGTCGTGGCGGTCGAGGTGGACGACGTCGCCTGGGCTGTCGGAATGACCGATACGCTCCCTGAGGCGACGTTCGCGACGTAGACGTCCTGATTCGACGTGTCGTACACCATGTGCTGAGGTCCGAGCGGCTTGGGCTCTGGACCCGCCGTGAGGTTTGCCACGACGCCCGAGCCGACCACCTCCCAGACCGTTCCCGCGGTCGCTGCCGGGTTCGCATCAGCGACGTAGACGCCCCCGTTGAGGGGTCCTGAGACCAGCGCGGATGGGAAGAGCCCGAGGGTCACGTTCGCGGCGAGAGTGGATCCCGAGATGAGGGAGAGGCTCGAGCTGTCGAAGTTGGCCACGTAGACATAGCTGTCAGAGGAATCGTAAGCGAGGGCGATTGGGTCGACGCCCACTGTGATGTTGGCGACGAGGGTCGTCCCGGAGATCTCGGAGACGTTGCCCGAGCCTAGATTGCCCGACGTAGACCGCGTGGTCGGAGGGATCGTAGGCGAGGGCGCCGGGTAGAGGAAAGCGCATGCGTCGTTCCCGCTACGCTAGTCCCCGAGATCTCGACGACCGAGCCGGAGCCCCCGACAGCCACATACACGTAATCGTTTGCCGGGTCGTAGACGAGAGACGGTGGGTAGGTAGCCGACGGTGATTGTCGCCAGGACGCTGGTCCCAGAGAGCACCGTGACGTTGTCGGGCAGGCTCCCTGCCCCCTTCACGTCCGTGTCGGAAACGTAGACGTAGTTGTCAGAGGAGTCGTAGACGAGCGAGGTCGGACCCACGCCGACCTTCACCGTTCCGACGGCCGCTGTCCCCGAGAGCACAGTGACGGTGCTGGAGTTCGTGTTGCTCACGTAGACGTAGCCGTTTGCAGGGTCGTATGCCAGCGCCGAGGGGTCGGAGCCGACCGTCACGTTCGCCACGACGCTGGTCCCGCTGATTATCGATACGGAGCTGGAGTTAGAGTTCGCGGCGTAGACATACCCGTTCCCGGGGTCGAAGACCAGCGCGGTGGGAGCGGACCCGACCGTGACCGTGGAGACGCTGGGAGAGGCGCCGGAGGCCAGGATGGCCGTTGCCCCGGCCGCGAGTGAGAGCGCGAGAAGCACCAACGGTGCTGCCGCGAGCAAGGAGGCCCTCTGCATGACGGTCGATTGTGCGTTTTGCCTTAATAGTGCTATGGAGAAAAGGTCGCACTTTCCGCCTCAGGAGAGGTAGCCGAAGCAGACGAGGTAGAGTTCGGCGCTGCCCTTCCGGCTCGCCTTCGGCTTTGTTATCTGGACCCTCTTGAACTGCTTCGTGAGGACAGCCCTGATCTCTCCGAACCTCTCACCGTCGAAGACCTTGACCATCGCGTTCCCCCCATGCCGCAGGAATCCGCCCATGAGCGCCACGGCCGCCAGGGTGAGCTCGATCTGCCTGTAGTGGTCGAGGTCCCACGTGCCCATCACCTGCGGCGAGAGGTCCGAGAGTAGCACGTCCGCCTTCCTCGGGAGCGCCCTCTCGAGCTTGGCCGAGAGCTCTGGCGACTTGACGTCGGACTGGATGGTGAGGACGTTCGCTTCGTTGAGCTGGACGGGCTCCAGGTCGATGCCCACTACCAGCCCGGACTCGCCCGCTGCCTCAGCCGCGACCTGCAGCCACCCGCCGGGGGCGGCGCCGAAGTCGAGGACGACATCCCCCCTCTTGATGAGCTGGTACTTCCTGACGTTCTCTAGAAGCTTGTAAGCGGCCCTGCTCTTGTAACCTTCTTCCCTCGCGAGCCTCCTGTATTGGTCGCGCTTGGCGTCCTCGAGTCTCATCGCGAACTAGACTACCGGCGGCGCCACTTCGATGGTCTTCGAGTCGGAGAACTCCTTCATGACCCAGGGCCCAATCAGCGGGCAGGTCAGCGGGTTTATGTCGGTCGTCACCGAGCACTTCGACTCCACCGGGCAGGTTATGCACGGCGCCGACTCCATTGAGGATATGTTCGCGGGAAGGCGGAGCGGCGTCAGCTTGTAGGTCCACCTCCCGTCGTCGAGGACCTTCACCCGCCTGATCATCCCCCGCTTCTCCAGCCTTATCGCAAGCCTCGAACCGTCCCTGCTCGTCAGCCCCAGCTCCTTCCAAATCTCGCTCTGGAGGACCCCGTCCTTCCCCCTCTCGACGACCAGCTTGTAGACCCTTGAGGTGAGGTCGACCAGCTCCTCCTCCGTCTTCTCCGTTCTCGCGAGAGGCTTGGGCTTCTTCTCGACCGGCTTTTCGACCGCCTTTTCTTCGGCCGGAGCCTTGGCAGGTGCCTTCTTGGAGGTCTTGGCGGACTTTGCGCTCTTAGCCTTATCGCCCTTCGCCAATTATTCCGTCGACCCTATCCTCTGCCTGATAATGAAGTTGTCGAGAAGCTCCCTGCACCTGTTCCTGACCGTGACCTCGGTTACCTCCGCGAACTCCGCGACCTCGCGCTGCGGGAGGTGGTCGCCCCTCATGACCGACGACATGTAGACGTAGGCCGCCGCGAGCCCCGCCGGCGCCTTGCCGCTGGAGATCTTGGAGTCGTTGGTCAGGCGAGAGAGCTGCAGCGCGAGGTGCTCGACTCGGGGGTCGATCTTCGCGAGGTTGACGAGCTTCGAGATGTGCTTCTCGACGGAGGCGGGAGGCACGTACTCCTTCTCGACGTCCTTGAGTATCAGCCTGTAGTACTTCGCGACCGACCCCTTCTCGATCCCGGCCGCCCTCGCGACCTCCTTGAGCGTCCTGCTCACCCCGCACTTCCTGCAGGCCAGGTAGACCGTCGCGGCGGTCATCCCCATTATCGATTTTGATTTTGCTACCTTGAGCTTCACCGAGGTCCTGTAGATGTGGGCCGCCGTCTCCGCGACGTTCCGCGGGAGGTTCAGGTTGTCGCACACCTCCGTGATCTTCGCGAGCACGATCGAGAGGCCCCTCTCCTGGCTGTTGATCGTCCTGACGCGGCTCTGCCACTTCCTCATCTTCTCCACGGTGGCGCGCATCGTCGGGTCGAGGTACTTGCCGTGCGAGTCGCGCATGTCGCTCCCGATGTCGGTGGAGAGACCGAGGTCGTGAAGCGTGAGCGTGGTCGGGGACCCGACCCGGACGCGCTTGCTCTTCTCCTCGAGGTCGATCGCCTTCCATTCCGGTCCCTCGTCCGCTCCTGCGGCCGCGACGAAACCGCAAGCCTGGCAGACCTGCTCGCCCTTCTCAGAGTCGCCGATGAGCCTGTCGCCGCAGTTGGGGCAATACGTCCTGTAGAGTTCGCTGTCGGGCTTGGCGTCCCACATTTTTCGGCATCACCCGAGGAAGAGCTTCCGGCCTTCCTTCCCCGTCGCCGCGCGGTCGGACGCTGGGCGCAGCCGAGGCGTAGGGCTTCGAGACCGGACCTATCAGCTCGACGACCTTTGCCGCCTGCCTCCCCTTTGAATCCAGCAGGATGGTGCCGGGTTCGACTCTTCCTGTCAGACGAATAATCAGCCTGCCGCTTCTCGCTCTATGGAGGACCTCGCCAACTTCCTGCATATGGCTTCGCCGAAAGTCCAAAGGTTGCCTTTAAACTTTCTTTGGCTGCGAACCCCTGATTCTTGACAATTCTCGGGCAATTGCCACGATAATCTGCTGTTTTTGCCCCTGTTTCTTTATCGAGACGTATCCTGACTGTCGGCGCGAGGCACGGGGATGGAACGCCTTCTGGGGCTGGGCGTCGAGGTTGAGCTTCTTGCATGCCTGCATCACCTCGTCGAGCGTCGGGGCGCGGACGCAGGAGTTCAGCGGGACGCGCCGCCCCTCCGCCCGCTTCCTCTCGGAGTCGAAGTAGTCGAGCCAGACGACAAAGCGCTCGTACTCTTTCAACTAGATACGCTCAACCCGTGCTCGACTGCGACGCCCCGCGGCGCGAGTGATATAGTATTTCTTCTTACTTGATGAGGACGCCGTTGACGACGCCGTCGTCGCTGGGCTTCGAGGTGACCCTCGCCTTGCCGAGCTTGGTCTCGATCGTCGCGCCGCGCGTGATGACGCCTCTCCTCTCGTACTCCCTGTTGGCAGGGTTCGCCGTGACTCGCACTATGTCGGTCTTCACCGTCTTGCTCGTCGAGGGGTCGAAGACGTTCGCCTTGTTGGCATAGCGGAGCCCGAAGTTCCAGCTCCCTCCCCTGGTGCGCTTGTGGGAGCTGACCGTCTCTCCTACCGCGGTCTCGAACGCGTAGTCGTCGGCCTCGCACGCCTTGCGTCCCCTGAACGGCCGCCTCTTCCCGCCGGTGAGCTTTCTCTTCCTGAGGTTCTCTACTGCCTTTACCAAGTCGCGTTCCGACGACTCCCGCCGGAGGGAGGGTGTTAAGCCTTTCCTCGGGGGGGCATGGTCGACCCCCTCGCGCGGTCAAAACGCGGGTTTCTTCGAGTTTGGAAGAATACCGATAGATCACGAAAGCTCCTGCAAGAGCAATAAGCCACGAGACGATGTACAACTGATCGAGTGTCGCCAGGCGCCACGTTCGGAATGAGAAACCTGAATGTTATGCCAAAGCCGTACTCTAATGCCACGAGATACAATACCGCGGCGAGCATGCCTCTGGTCACTCCCAACTTGTAGGTATGACCGCCTGTCGGCGGAGGGCTGCCCAAGCCTTGTCGCTCTCTGTCTTCAAAGATGGCAAGACTTTCACTTAACCCTTTTGGGGTCGCGATGACCCAGTTCTCGCGCGACTACCTGAGGATGAGGGCGCGCCTCTCGAGCTGGTGCTTCAGCGTCTGTGCGTCGACGCTCAGCCCGAAGTACTCGGAGAACTCCGTCGTCGTCCTGTAGAGCTTCGACCTGCCCTTCCTCTCCCAGGCGAGGAAGCCCACCTCCTCGAGGTCCTTGACGTGGTCGTAGGCCTGGGAGCCCCTCCTCAGCGCGAGGTCGGCGCTGGTGATTGGCTGGAAGTATGCGATGAACGAGAGCGTGCGCAGCGCGGCCTTGGAGAGCAGCGGCTTGGTCGCGAACTTCCTCGCGACGTGGGTGTACTCGGCCTTGAGCTGCATCGCGAACCTCTGCCCGGGGTACTCCACCACCTCTATCGCCGACAGCATGGACTTCATCCGGGACTGGATCGCCTTGGCCTCGTCCATCGCCCTCTTCTTGGAGGAGATCCCCGCAGCCCTCGCGAGCTGCTCTGCGTCGAGGGCCCTTCCCGACGAGTACAGGGCGGCCTCTATCCTCGACCTTATCTCCTCGTCGCTGACCTTGGGGCGTCCGGCCTGCTCGGCCTGCTCCGGCTTCTCCGTCTGCTCCTGCTGCTGCGGCTCGCTCATCTTCGCGATCAGCCCACCAGTATCACGAGCAGGTCGTCCTCGCCCTCCTGGTCTAGGACGACGGTCCCGTTGCTCGCCGCGAAGAGGAGGAGGATGAACGTGCGCGCGGCCTCTATCAGGGGCATCCCCGCGATGAGGTCGGAGAACTTGATCCTGCCCAGGGCGCCGATGCGCTCCCTCAGGACGCGGGAGAACGCCTGGAGGTTCGAGAGAATCGTGATGAGGTACTCCTCGGGGTTCGGGAGAGGGCCCTCTTCCAGAAGCGAGGGCGAGACCGTGCTCTCCTCCCTGTCGTTGTGGACGATCTCCTCGAGGATGCGTCCCGAGCGCGTCGAAGAGCTCGTCGACCGTGGTCGAGTAGACCTCGTACCTGAAAGGCATGACGACGATCTGCGGGGGCTCCGTCGCGTCCAAAGTCTTCCTCTCACGCTGGAGCTTCTCGAAGAGGAAGAGCGACTCGACCTTGAACCTGTATATCGTCGCGGACGTGAGCGCCGCAGTCCCCGCAGCGCGGAGGTCCAGGAACTCCGACTTCATTATCGCCTCGAGGAACATGTCCAGGAGCTCGGAGATGTGTATCTCCCACGGGCTCTTCCTCTTCGCCGCGTTGGGGTCGATGAGGAGGTTCAGCGGTGGCCTGGCCAGGATGCCGCCTTCAACCACTCTTGACCTGCACCTCCATCTTTGCGCGCACTATCCTTGAGATACCGGCCACGTTGTATACCCCGTAGGCCACACCGCTCTCCGCGACCATCGTGTCCTTGAGGGAGACCACGATGATCTGCGACTGCTGCGACCGCTCCTTGAAGAAGCTCGGCGAGGCTCTGAGAGTTCGTCAGGTCGAGGTTCTGGTCGATCTCGTCGAAGAGGTAGAACGGGTGCGGGTTGACCTTCTGTATCGCGAGTATGAGCGCGACGGCGGTCACCGACTTTTCCCCTCCAGACATCGAAGAGGACTCCCACGCTGGCTTGCCCCTGAAGCTGGCCATCATGTAGATCCCGCCTGTGAATACCTCTTCCTTGTTTTCCAGCTCGAGCCACGCTTCCCCCTGCGTGAGCGTCTTGAACATGCCCCGCGAACTCCCTGTTGATCGTCTCGAAGGCGGACGCGAAGACCTTCCTCTTCTCGGAGTCGACGCTCTCGATGAACCTCACGATGGAGTTCCTCTCGTGCTCGAGCTCGTTTATCCTCTGGGAGAGGTTCCTGTAGCCGTCGTAGACGACCCCGTAGTCCCTCTCAGAGCTCTTGTTGACGGTCCTCGCCAGCCCCTCGTGCTCGAACTCCACCTGCGACAGGAGCTGGTCGCTCCCCTCGAAGAGCTCGAGGACCTCGTCGTATCCGTAGAACCTGAGGCTGCTGAGCTGCTCCGCCATCTTGTCCTGGAGCGAGATCGCTCTCTGCTGGAGGGTGAAGATCTCCTTCTCGGTGTTGAAGGCCGAGCGCTCTGAGGCGGCCGCCTCCTCTTTGAGGCGCCTGATCTTGTTGTCGAACTCCTCGAGGACTGGCCTGCTGTTGGTGGAGGAGTCGAGCACCTTCAGGAGCTGCGCGTCGAGGTCCGCGAACCGGTGGTTGAGCTCGGTGAGCTCCTTCCTCGAGGCCTGCACGAACCGCCTGTCGGCCTCGTACTGCATCTCGCTCGCCTCCAGGTCCTGCCTGACGCGCTCCAGGTTCGGCGCGACCATCTGCTCGAGGTTCGCCTTTTCGCGGGTGTAGGAGAGGTGGATCTCCGAAGTCTTCGACGAGAGCTCGCTCAGCTGGAGGCTGAGGTCGTTCCTCGCGCCTTCGATCTCCGCGATGAACCCGTCGAGCCCCAGCGACTCCTGCTCGGCGAGCGCCTCCTTCAGGAGTCTCATCTCAGTGGTGATCGCGTCCTTCTTCAGCTGGAGCGAGGCCTCGCGCCTCTGCAGCCTCTCGACCGCCCTGATCTGGGCCTCGTAGTCCTGGTTTATGGAGCGGTGCATCGTCCTGTACCGCTTGGAGAGCCTGACGACAGTCTCGGCCTCGGCCCTCAGCGCAGCGACCGAGGCTATCGTCTTGACGCGGTCCTTCGTCAGCGTCCTGTCCTCGTTCTCCAGGGCCGAGATCTGCTGCTTCCTCTTGTCGATCGCTCCCCTCAGGGCCTTGACGGCGCCCTGGACTTCGCCCACGTTCTCGATGTCCTCCAGCGCCTCGAGCACCTTCGATAGCGCGTCGCGCAGGCCGTATGCGAAAGCCCTCCCTCCCAGCTCGAAGATCTCCCCTTCGGGGGTGACCGTCTTGAATCCTTCAGAGGCGAGGATGTAGGCGATCCCCTCCGACTCCACCAGCACCGTGTCGCCCGGCTATGAAGTTCATGAGGCCTCTGTACTGCTTGTCTGCCTTCAGCACGGTCGAGAGGGGGCCTATGACCCCTGCCGACTTGCCGACCGAGACCGGCCGGACCTCGCTCACCTCGGAGAGCGGGATGATCGCGAAGGACTTTATGTTGAGCTTCTTGCCCGCCTTGATCAGGGCGGTCATCGACCTGACGTCCGAGACCACGAACGCTGTGCTCCACATGTCCATCACCGCGGAGCACGCGCGCGTGTACTGGGCCGGGTAGGTGACCAGCTGGTTCACCGTCCCGACGTAGCCGGGGATGCCTCCCTCCTCGCAGAGTTCCCTGAGTCTTCCGTGGCCCACGCGGTCCGAGGCGAGCTCCTCGGTGAACTCCGCCTTCGCGGTCTGCGTCGCGACCTCGCCCGAAGCCTTCTCGAGGACCTTGCCGGCGGCGCCGATGCTCTGCTCGATCAGGTTCCTCTCCTTCTCGAGGCTCGAGAGGTCGTCGTCAATCGCCGCGAGCTGCTCCGTCTCCTTGGATTGGAGCTCCATCAGCTGCCTTGAGTTGTTGTCCAGCCTGTCCAGAAGCTCGGTGAAGTTCTTCACCCTCGCCTCGAGCTCCGTCGCCCTCTTCTTCTCGGCCCCCGCGCTGGCCTGCACCGCGTTTATCTCAAGCCCGACGGGCGACACCTCGTCGGACAGCTCCGCAAGCTTCGCCCGGATCCTGTCCCCCTGCTTCCTGTTCCTCTCTATCGTCGCTCTGAGAGTCTCCTCTGCGTCGAGGACCTCCTGAAGCTGCGCGTTCATGTCCTTCCTCCTGGCCTCGAGCTTCTCGTTCGTCGCGAAGAGGGACTCTACGGTGGAGTTGACGGCGGTGACCTGCTTCTTGCGCTCAGCGACTATCGACCGGAGCGTGGGCATCGTCTCCATCTCCAGGCGCCTGATGTTCTCCTCGCGCTTAGTGAGCTCCCCTGAGAGCTGGTCGCGGCGGAGCCTCACCGACTCGAGCTCGTCGCGGAGCTTCGTCGGGCCCTCGCCGCCTCCCTGGATTATCTCGACGATGAACCTCTCCTTGTCCGCCGTCTGCGCGGCCATGCGCGACTCGAACTCCTCCTTCCTCTTCCGCACCTCCTCGAGCTTGAGCGTGAGCTCCTCCTCCATGCGCTTGTTGGAGCTCAGCTTCTCGCGGAGCTCGGTGATCCTCCTGGAGGTCTGGACGGCCTTGAGCCAGCTGAGCTGCGCCTCGAGCTGGTTGAACCTCACCAGGTCGTTCCTCTGCTCCTCGAGCCGCTCGAGCTGGGACTTCATCTCGCCAGTCCTCGCGAGCTCGATCTGGAGCTTCGTGTCGGCCTGGGAAAGCTGCTTCTGGGCCTCGGCCTTCTTGTCGTCGAACTTCGAGATGCCGACGACGTCCTCGATCATCTTCCTCTTCTCGTCCGGGGTGAGGTCGGCCACTCTCGTCGCCGCCCCCTGGGGGATGACGTTGAGCCCGCTGGGGGAGAGGCCAGAGACCTCGAGGAAGTCCGCTATCATGCTCTTCGTGGACTTTTTCCCGTTGAGATAGTATGAGTTCTCGCCGTTGTTCTTGAGCTCCCTGGTGAGGGTGACCAGGTCGGAGTCGACGGGGATCTTCCTGTCAGTGTTGTCAATCTGGAGACTCACCCTGCAGCTGGATGGCCTCTCCTCCGTGGGGAACGCCTGGCTCGCGGCCGCAGCGGGGGGCTCGCCTTCCGCGCCCTGCCGGCGCGCCTCGATGGCCTCGCGCTTCGGGTCGTAGATCAGGCCTGTGAGCCGCCCCTGCGCTGCCCTGAGAATCCTGGGCGAGTTCTCGCCCAGCGCGAAGAGGATGGCGTCCGCGATGTTCGACTTGCCGCTCCCGTTCGGCCCCGTGACCACGTTTAGCCCTTGCTCGAACGTGATTGTGAGCGCGCGAGGGCCGAAGGACTTGAAACCCTTTACTTCGAGCCTTCGAATATAACCCATTCTGTGAACTCCGGCTATCTTATGCTGTGGATGGAAGGCGATATAAGCCTAAGCATGCGGAAATTGCGCGAACTATTCGGTTAGGATTCGCGCCGTCCTTCCGCCGATTCGGAAGTAATCGACCTTCGCCCCCCTCGATGCGGACTTGAGGCCCGAGAACACCCTCTCGAAGTCTTCGTCTCGGACGACGGCGTGCATCGCGTTGCCGATCATGTTCTGGCTCGCCCCTATCGCGCCCTTCTCCAGGGAGATGGCGACCAAGGTCTTGATCGCCCGCGTCATCAGCCCAAGGCCCTCCGCGAAGGTCGTGGCCCGCGGCCAGGAGGCTCTCGAGCCTCAGGTCCGACGCCTGTTCGAGCGCGATCTCGCCGAGCCTGTTGACCTCTGTTGCGCATCCTCGTCGACGTGAGCAAGTGGCTCCTCTTCGGCGAAGGAACGCGGTTACCACTCGGACCCCGGCGGCACTGCAACGCGCATGACCTCGGCGATTCCCGGACCGCCCGCACGTGTGATCACGGCCGCGCCCGAGAAGTTGTAGGTGGAGGAGACGGTCCCGAGCCCGGTGTGGCGCACGATTTCGGCCTGGTGCGCGAAGGACGCGACCTTCTCCTTGCTGAATGGCAGCTCGAGGGCGGATGCGACCGCCATTACCGCGGAGAGGGCCGAGGCCGAGCTGCTGCCGAAGCCCGCCTTTATCGGGACCTCGACCGTCTGGACGAGCTCGACCAGCTGGGGCGGACCGCCGGCGGCCTCGAGGAGGAGCTCGACCGCCTTCTTGGTGGTGTCGGCAGGGTAGTTGGCGTCGCCGTTGACCGCCACCGATATCGCCCGGGACGAGCTCTGGAGAAGCCATGCGTGCGTGTAGACCCCTTTCGAGAGGGTGAACCCTCCGCCGGTCGCCCCGGCCCGAGAGTAGTCCGGGGGCTTGATGGAGAGCGACTCGGTGTGGATGGCGAAGAAGTTCGAGATGACCGCGGGGGCGAAGGCCAGCGCCGTGCGAGGTTGCGGTTGCATCTAGTAGCCCGACCGCTTGGTCCCCGCGAGAAGGCCTGCGACGGGCCCGACGATGGCCAGGACCACCCCGGCCACGAGGATCCAGCTCCCTATCACGGACCAGCCCTGCAGGACGTTGAACTGGAGGACGAAGAACCCGACCCCGATGACGATGAAGGCGACGGCGTACCCGAGCGCGGCCGGCAGGAGCCGCCTGACCTCGTAGTCCGACCACTAGGGGTAGTAGGAGAGGATGCTGGAGCGCCCGACGAGCGGCCTGAGCGCCCTGAGCAGCAGGGGGATCGCGATGACCACGGCTGGGACCATCGTCCCTGTCCAGAAGAGGGTGTACCCGAGGACCAGGCTCACGACGCCGTACTTCGCGACGATGCTCGCGAAGGCCGGGAGGAAGACCTTCGCCGCGAAGGCGACGACGAGCGACGCGGCGATGAGGTTGCCCAGCGTGAGGCAGAGGACGGTGCTGGAGATGAACGCGGGCCACGACCTGTACCTCTTGACGAGGTACCCGTAGAGCAGGAACGCGACGAAGTTCGCGGGGACTCCCGAGACCAGCGAGAGCGCGGGGTTGGTCTGCCCCAGCGGCGTGAGGAAGATGGTGTCCCCGAGGAAGGTGCCGATGCGCCGCGCCCGGTGGCGGCCGAGAGAGTGTCCCCCGTTATCGCGAAGAAGGCTGGGACGAAGATGAAGAGGAGGAACTGGCCCACCCCGAAGGGCGTGGGGATGAAAGCGGTGAGGCCCTTCGCTACCGCGTAGAGGGCGGCGGTGATCGCGATGAGCGTGACCTTGCCGGCAGCGGTCGGCCGCACGGTCTCCGTAGAACATGCTAGGGCTCGTCCGCGCGGTCAGAATTTATCAAGATAATCTATAAATAATCTAGAGAACTCTATAGATTTCCATGGACACCCGGAAGGTCCTCGAGATGGGCGGAGGGACGGTCCTGATCTCCCTCCCCAAGAGCTGGGCGAAGAAGAACGGCATCGTCCGCGGCTCGAGCGTCGCCGTGGAGGAGATCTCGGCGCGGAGGCTCATGGTGAAGCCGATAGGGGAGAAGGGGACGAAGCCGGAGGACCAGGAGGTCGTGATAGAGTACCCGAGGGAGAGCCTCAGCTACGTGACGAACGACGTCACCGGGGCGTACCTCATGGGCAGCAACGCGATACGCGTCGAGGGGAAGAGAGTGATCACCCGGGAGGACAGGGGGAAGCTCAAGGCCGCCGTCACGCGGCTCGTCGGGCTGGAGATAGTCGACGAGGACGCGAAGAGCATGACGCTGCAGTTCCTCCCCGACCCCGCGGTCCTGGACCCCGAGAAGATAGTGAGGAGGATGGCGAGCCTCATCAGCGGGATGCTGAGGGACTCGGCGGAGGGCGCCAGGCACGACCGCGCCCTGCTCGCGCTGGTCGGCGAGAGGGACGACGAGGTGGACAGGCTCTACTTCCTGCTCGTGAGGACCATCAGGACGGCCACGATCGACCCGGAGGTCGCGGAGAGGTACCAGCTCGCGCCGATAGAGTGCCTCGACTATCGCGTCCTCGCGAGCTACCTCGAGAGCCTCGGGGACGCCATCGCTGACTTTTCGAAGCGCGCCGCCGGAGAGGAGTTCGGCAAGGAGGTGGCCGCTCAGCTCGTCCAGTTCCTCGACACGCTCGAGAAGATGGGGGACGTCGCGATATCGTCGTTCCTCGCGAGGAGGCGCGTGCAGCCGAGGCGGACCCACACCGAGGTCGCGGCGATGCGCGAGCGGCTGGGCGAGCTCTCCAAGGGGATGGTCGGCATGAAGGGGACATCGACGGGCATGATGGTCGACCTCCTGGCGCTGCTCGAGAGGGTGGCGAGCATCTTCGTCGACATCTCCGACCTGGCGCTCCCCACGTACCAGTTCAGGCCCGAGTGAGGGCAAGCCGCGCTAAGTCGCTGGCGAGGGCGTACTTCTTCGAGAGGCGCTCGGTGGCGGTGTGGTTGACCAGCGGCCCACCCAAGAGGGCGGAGTTGCCGATTACGATGAGGTGGCCTACCTAGGTCTTGACCCACGTGTTCCTCAGGCCCGATGCGCACCACCTCTCCCTTCGCTCCGCTGTACTCTATCGTGTCGCCGAGGCGCAGCACGCCGTCGCTGAAGAGGAGCAGCCCCGAGATCACGTTGGTGAGCGTCGTCTGGAGGGCGAGCGAGAGCGGCGACAGCGGCGACTGCGGAGACCGTCAACCCGGTGAAGAGCGATGAGAGGCCAGAGAAGCTGAGGACGTCGGAGAGCACCAGGACGACCGCGATGATCCTCAGGGTCGCTCCGATGTCTCGCGTCACGGTCGGGGCAGCCCCCGCTCTCCTCGCGACGCGCCTTATGACGAAGCTGAGAAGCTCCTCAGCCACGAATATGCCGACGCCGATCAAGGCGATTGCGGCGACGATGTGGATGTCCATCAATGGATTT
The DNA here is from genome assembly GCA_963820505.1 of uncultured Nitrososphaerota archaeon. Lineage (GTDB taxonomy): Archaea > Thermoproteota > Nitrososphaeria > Nitrososphaerales > Gagatemarchaeaceae > Gagatemarchaeum. The sequence continues at coordinate 858,293 of CAWFZY010000005.1, forward strand.
GTCATGTCCAGCCGATAGTCTCCCAGAGGTCGTAATAAACGGGATTTCGCGCCGCAAAAACTTAATTACGAACGGGCGCCCTACGGCCCTGTGCCGAAGTACATTTTTGTAACCGGAGGGGTGATGTCCGGCCTAGGCAAGGGAATCACCACCTCATCTCTCGCGAAGATCCTCCAGCGGTCGGGCCTTACCGTGACCTGCATGAAGGTCGACCCCTACATCAACTTCGACGCGGGGACGATGAACCCAATCGCGCACGGAGAGGTCTTCGTCACCGACGACGGCGGAGAGTGCGACATGGACCTCGGGAACTACGAGAGGTTCCTCAACAAGGACCTGAGCAAGGAGGACAACATCACCACGGGACAGGTCTACAACGCGGTGATCGAGGACGAGCGCAAGGGCAAGTACCTCGGCAAGTGCGTCCAGATCATCCCGCACGTCACCGACGAGATCAAGCGGCGGATCAGGGAGCGCACCACCAAGAGCGGCTCGAGCGTCGCGGTCATAGAGTGCGGCGGGACTGTGGGGGACATCGAGAGCCTCCCGTTCCTCGAGGCGTTCCGCCAGATGCGCCTGGAGGACGGGTTCGAGAACACCCTCTTCGTTCACGTGACCCTCGCGCCTGAGATGGGCGCCGTCGGCGAGATGAAGACGAAGCCCACCCAGCACAGCGTCCAGGAGCTGCGGCGCATCGGCATACAGCCCGACCTCATCGTCGTGAGGGGGACTAGGCCCCTGCCTGCCGAAGCGAAGGAGAAGCTCGCCCTCTTCACCAGCGTCCCGGTCGAGAGCGTGGTGTCGAACCCGGACGTCGAGTCGATCTACCAGGTGCCGGAGAGGCTCTACCGCGAGGGGGTGCTGAAGCCGCTGATGGGCCACCTGCAGATCAAGAGCAGGAAGACCGACCTCCTGGACTGGAACGAGGTCGCCTCGAAGTTCGTGCGGCAGAGGCGGACGGTCACGGTCGCGATGGTGGGCAAGTACGTGACGCTGATGGACAGCTACGTGAGCGTGAACCTCGCCCTCAAGCACGCCGCGGCGGCGAACGGCGTCGGGGTCGACATCAAGTGGATAGAGTCAGAAGACTTCGAAGGGACAAGCCGCGTCGAAGAGGCGCGCAAGACCCTCGACGTCGCCGACGCGATAGTCCTTCCGCAGGGCTACGGGAAGCGGGGGACCGAGGGAAAGATCTGGACGGCTGAATATGCGAGGAAGGCGCAGAAGCCCCTGCTGGGGCTCTGTTTCGGCTTCCAGCTCTCCATCGTCTCGTTCGCGAGGAACGTGCTCGGCCTGACGGGGGCGAACTCGAAGGAGCTCGACCTGCACACTCCCGATCCCGTGATCGACCTTCTCCCGGAGCAGAAGGGCGTCTCGAACATGGGAGGGACGATGAGGTTGGGCGGGCACGACATCTCGGTGCTGAAGCCCAGCGCCGCCTACGACGTCTATCAGAGCAAGACGGTGAGGGGGAGGCACAGGCACAGGTTCGAGCTTAACCAGTCGTACATGGAGAAGCTCGAGGCCGCGGGGATGCACTTCTCGGCCTTCAGCGACGGGGGCCGGCGAGCAGAGATACTCGAGCTGAAGGACCACCCCTTCTTCATGGGCACCCAGTACCACCCAGAGTACTGCAGCAGACCAGAGTACCCGGAGCCGATGTTCCTAGCCTTCCTAAAGGCGGCGATCAAGGAGCACGAAGGCAAGGGGAAGAAGCTGCAGGTCGCCGCGCGGTCAGCCTGAGGCGGTGTAAGCCCGCGCGATTTCGAGGGCCCTGCGCACGACCTTGACCGCGTCCTCTGCGAAGAGATAGAGGCTCGGCTCCACGCCTTCGCCCCCGAGGTCGACCACTGCCTCGAACCCGCCACCGCCTCCGGGAGCGGAGAGCCGGGCGCGCAGCGCGCCCAGCACCTTGTCCCGGGGGTCGGCGGGGTAGGAATGCCCCATGGTCAAGTGCCTGACCTGGAGCTTTTGCAGGACCTTGGACATTCTTTCGTCATACCTGAGGTTCATCGCAGCGCGGAGGGCGGGATGCTTGCGCTCGACCTCGAGGAGTATCGCGGCGAGGTGGGTGGACGCGCCGTACTCCGGCCGCATGAACGAGCGCGCCTGGCCCCTTACCCTCACGATCCTGCCGGGGATCGCGACCACGTCCTCGACCGACCTTGCGCCGCTGGGGGCGTAGGCGACGTTGACCGATATCTCGGGCATCACCCGGACGAAGAGCGACGAGCCCTCGATCGACCTCAGCGCGGTCTCGACCTGCTCGACGGCCCCCTCGGCGTGACCCCTCTCGGGGCCGAACACCTTCATGCACATCTCGCAGGTCGCGAGAAATGGATACTCGCTACGGTGAAGAGAGCAGGCGTCGCCGCCGCCAATCAATTTGCTCCAAATCGAGTAGAGAGTGGCCACGGCGTACGTGGGGTTGTTCTTCAGGTCCTCGGCCAGCAGCGCCGCGTAGGTCTCGGCCTCTTCCGCGGTCACGCCCAAGGAGGACAGGGCCGCCGTCTGCTTCGAGGCGGGGTTCGAGAGGTAGGTGCTTACCGAGGCCTGCGTCAGCCCCAGCAGGCTCGCGATCTTCCCCTGCGAGAGCCCGTCCTCCTTCAGCCTCCTGGCGACGAGGGCGCGCATCGAGGGCAGGAACGAGTCGACCATCATCTCGCACGGCGGGTGCATGCCATAAGTCACTTATCAGGTCGTTTATAAGAATCCCGCAGAGACCACCACCGTATCCACACATGGGAACCTACGCTGAATCGGCGTTTCACGAAACGACCTCAGGGAAGATGAAGCCCACGGCGAGCATGAGGTTGGCGCTGGTCGCGGTCTTTTCGGCGGTCATAGCAGTCTGCACTATAATCGCGGTCCCCCTCCCGCCTCCCCTCTACGAAATCACGCTCGCCCCGGCAGTCTACCTGGCGCTCGCCGCCCTGGCGGACAAGTGGGACGCGTTTTCAGCGACCGCAATCGGCGGCTTCATTGGCGAGCTTTTCAACATCACGACGAGAGGAGGCTCGCCGATCTACCCCTTTGGCATGATCTGGGCGAGGGGTCCTGAAGCCCTCATCGTCGCGTGGGCCGCGAACAGGGGGAGGAGGACGCTGGCCTGGGCGATGGTCGCAGCCACGGTCTACGAGACCCTAGCCTTCTTCTTCTCAGACTGGCTCTTTTACGCGTATGGTCTCTTCGAATACAGCGTCGGTGCTGGGCAGACAGCGCTGGGGCTTGCGCTCCTCGACTTCGCCACCCTCCTCGACCTCGCCTTCATCCCCATCGCGTTCGCGATAATCGCGGCCGCTGGCCCCACGTTCAGGCGGCTGGGCTACCGAAGTTGATCGACGGGATGTGGCGTTTCGGGCAGCAGGGGAAGGTCCCCCGCGAGTTCCTCGAGAGAGTCGTCTTCGCGAACCTCGGGGCGAAGAGAGGCTCCGTCCTCGTGAAGCCGGGTCACGGGCTCGACAACGCGGTGATCTCGCTGGGGGGCAAGAAGGTGCTCCTGGTGACGAGCGACCCGCTCTCCGTGATACCCTCGATAGGGATGAAGGAATCAGCGTGGCTCAGCATACACCTGCTTGCCTCCGACCTCACGACCAGCGGGGTGAGCCCCCAGTTCGCGATGCTCGACCTGAACCTCCCGCCCGAGATGGAGCGCCCTGAGGTCGGCGCCTACCTCAAGGCCGTCGGCGACGAGTGCAGGAGCCTCGGGATAGCGATAGCCGGAGGGCACACGGGGAGGTATCCCGGGTCCGGGTACACGGTCGTCGGCGGAGGGGTGATGTTCAGCGTGGCCGGCCGGGACGCCTATGTCACTCCCGCGATGGCGAAACCCGGGGACTCGGTGCTGATCACGAAGGGCGCGGCGATAGGCGCGACGGCGGTCCTCGCGCATTCGTTCCCGGAGACGATCGGGGATAAGGCGGGGGCGGCGCTTCTGAGGAAGGCGAAGTCTCGCCTCCGCGACTGCTCCACGGTGAGGGACGCCCAGGCGGCGGCTTTGGTGGGCCTTCACGGGAAGGTGACCTCGATGCACGACGCCACCGAGGGAGGGGTATTGGGCGGGCTCTTCGAGCTCTCGTCTGCCTGCGGGCTCCCGGTGGTGGTGAAGCGCGAAGCAATCCACGTCCCTGGGGAGGCGGCTGCTGTATGCGGTGTGTTTGGGCTGGACCCGCTCACGACGCTGAGCGAGGGGACCCTTCTAATCACTTGCAAGCCGGCCGCGGTCGAAGAGCTAAGGGCGGCGCTCGACAAGGAGGCAGTCGAAAACTACGAGATAGGGCGAATCGGCAAGCGCAGCCAAGGGAAGGGCCTCTGGGTCTCCTCGGGAGCCTCGAGGCCTATACAGGCCACCCCGAACCCGGACGGCTACTGGGAGGCCTACTCAGACGCGGTGCGACGTCGACTGAGATGAGCGGGCGCGTGACGTTGAGACTTCAGAGAGCCGCGGCCGATCAAGAGTTGCTGGCGGCGGCGCCTTTGCCTCTCTTCCGCCGGTGGGCCTTCTCGTGGAGGTCCTCGGCCCTGTCGATCTCGTCCTCTTCCGAATCTGCGAGAGTGGCGGACCTCGCCTTGACCTGCTTGTTGAGCCAATTCTCGTAGACATCGGGCAGAGCCTGGCTAGCGTCAACCTTCTCGACAGCTTCTCCTCGCTTCTGTGGCATCGAGTCGAGAACCCTCACTTCGATATATCAGTCTTTGCGGAAGACGAACCCCAGAAGCGCAGCGACCTTGAAAGGTTCAAGAAGCGCGCAAAAGGCCTTGATCTCAAACAGGCGAGTATCATATGTCCGCAACCGACATCGCAGCCTCGCTCATCATGCAGCTGAAGCCCGAGGAATGGCAGGCGCTCAGGGCGCTGGAGAAGTGCACCCTGGGTAAGGCGACGACTTCTGCGGAGTCCATAGCGAAGGTGTCTGGCCAGCCCTTGGACCGCGTGAACTTCGGCCTCAACGAGCTCAACAAGAGGAAGCTCATAGGGTCGGGGAGGACATACGAGATCTACATCCCTGCCGTCGACCTCCTCGCGCTGAAGTTCTACGCAGACAAGGACTACGCCCACGCCCTCGGGAAGCTCATAGCGAAGGGGAAGGAGTCGGACGTCTACGAGGTGCTCTCGGAGAAGGGAGAGCTGTACGCGCTCAAGCTCTTCAGGCTCGGAAGGACGAGCTTCCGCGACGTCACGCGCAAGAGGTACGCCTCGTCCCGGCAGTTCAACACCTGGCTCGACGTCAACTACCAGGCGGCTCGCAGGGAGTTCAACGCGCTCGAAAGGCTCGTCGGGGGTCACGAAGAACGTCCCCGTAGCGGTGGCCACGAACAGGCACACGGTGCTCCTCAAGGAGCTCCCCGGCGTCAGGCTCACGAACCGCCCGGAACTCGTCGAGCCACGGAAGGTGTTCAGGGAGATAATGGACACGGTGCGCGACGCCTACGTAAAGGCCGGGATGATCAACGGGGACCTCAGCGAGTACAACATCCTCACCGACGGGGCCTCGGTGTGGCTGATCGACTGGCCGCAGTGGGTCGGGAGAGACCACCCGAACGCGAAGGAGCTGATGAAGCGCGACCTGAGGGCGGTCGAGAAGTTCTTCGAGCGGAGCTACGGGCTCGCGGCCGACGTGGACGCGCTGGTGGCCTACGTCACGGAGAGCGGGCGCTTCCCCGCGATCAGAAGAGTATGACCCGCTTCTCCAGGATGAGGTTGGTTATGTTGCGGATGTCCCGGAGCTGGTCGTCGAGTATCCCCTCGACCTCCGCCCTCACGTTGCCACATCTTCGTCCCCTTCTCGAGGACCACCGCCGCGCTCGCGATCTGCGGCTGGTCGATGGGGCTGCCTATCCTGCTGAGTATCCTGACGTAGCACTCCCTCACGCCCTTGACCTCGTCGGCGATCTGCTCAGCGGCGTGCACCGCGACGGCGTTGTAGAGCTTGCCCGTGTGGTTGACCGGGTTCTTTCCCGCGGTCGCCTCCATGGAGTACTGGCGCATCGGCGAGATGAGGCCGTTCACCCTGTTCCCCCTCCCGGTGTTCCCGTCGTCGCCCTGCTCCGCCGAAGTGCCCGTGACCGTGAGGTAGTAGCTCCCCCTCTTGGGGTCGTCGCCCTGGTTGAGCCTGACGTTCACGTCGAGCGAGGACTTGGCGACGAGGTCGTTCACCTCCTCCCTCACGTCCTTGATTATGCTGGCGTACTCGCTTGCGTCCTTGATCTGCCCGCTGACCATCGCCGCGGCGACCGTGGCGTTGAGCTTCTTGCCCACCCTCATGCCCATGACCTTGACGTCTTCGCCCACTGCGGGGTACTTCTTCTTGAACTTCGACGAGTTGAGCAGCTGCTCGATGGAGAAGACGACCCTCTCCGTCTCCGAGAGCGGGGCGAACCCGACGCCTATCGAGGTGTCGTTGGCGACCGGCATCGCCTGCTTCCTGAGGAATACCGCGACGAGGTCTGGCGAGCCCGCCCTGATCATCGTCTCGACGCGGGTGTGCTTCTCAGGGTCGAGGAAGCGCATCGTCCCCCGGATGTAGTTCGCGATGGCGTCCTTCGCGATGGACTCAACGGGCACCTCTTCGGTCTTGTTCCCGATCGGGACGACGTCGGTCGCTCTCCCGGCCACGAGGATGTAGATGGGCTCGATGACCCTCCCCCCTCCGAAGACCGCGTGCGACTTGCCCCCCACGAGGAGCCCCTTGTCGACGTTGTGGTGGAAGATGACGTCGAAGTTGTCCAGATAATACTTTGAGAGCGCGATGGAGACGGACTCGCACGCCCCGTCGATGATGCTGTCGGGGTGCCCAATCCCCTTCCTCTCGACAATCTCGACCTGCAGGTCGGAGACGCAGTCGGGGAGCTGCTCGGAGTGGACTGACCTGTCCATCTATGAAGCACCTTCGAGCGCGGCGATCAAGCTACTGGTCTCACAGAGAGCTTTCGAGCTTGACGTAGAGGACGTTGTCCCCTCTGATCACTACCTTGCCGTAGTTCGCCGATTTCACTCCGTTCTCGAACTCCTCGGCGTCCACGAGTATCACGTTCATGAACGCGTCCACGTTGGAGACTTTTCCTTTGTATTCGATGTCGGTCTTCAGGCGAATGACCGCTTTCTTGTTGATTGCTTTCTTGAGAACATCGAGGGGTCTCTTTGGCGCCTGTTGAGAAGCGTTCACTTTGGAGCTTTTCGACCGACTTTTCGTCGTGAATAAAAACGTATCCGTGACGATGGGGTTTTGGGAACTCTACGAGTTTTGGAGGGATGTCGTGGCTCGCGCGTAGTCTCGCCTCCAGCACCGCCGGGGGCCTCGGCCTCCGAGTAGCCGGAGAGCACGCCAGGGGTGGTCAGAATCTTTTGGACCAAGTACCTGTGGCAGGGCAGGCCGGACTTCTCATAGCACAGCAGCGTGACATTCTCTTCCCGGCTGAGGGCGTCGAGCTTCCGAAGCGCTTCGCGGCTCTCCAGGTTGGCCTTTATCTCCGAGAGAAAGGACTCCTCGAACTGGTCCCAGCTCTTCTCTCCTCCTCTGTAGCTGGAGAGCAGCTCGCGACTGGGCGACAGAGGCTTGACCCACTGGTCGAAGCGGTCCTTCTTCACGCCCCGTGGATAGTATCTGGTGATGAGCACCCTGACACCGTCTCCAGGCTCCGCGGGCTCGTAGATGCTCTTGGTCTTCACCGGCAACCTGGCTTGCCCCCGAAGCATAGCACACATTCCAGGGAGATATACTAATGGATAGGCCGGATTGGCCGTGCTCCGGCTGGGAACTTGCGGTTGCTTTCGGTAAACGTCAGCACGCCTCGCGAGATGGGCGTGTCGCGGGGAGAGCCGGTCCTCCTGGCCATCGTCAAGAAACCTGTCGAAGGGCCGGTAACGGTCAGGACAGGGAATCTGGAGGGAGACCGACAGGCCGACGCTGCGGTCCACGGCGGCGAGAGGAAGGCGGTATACGCGTATCCCTCGGAGCATTACGAGTACTGGAGGAGGCGGTTCCCCGAGATGGACATCCCGTGGGGCTCCCTCGGCGAGAACCTCACGACGGAAGGATTGCTCGAGGACGGCGTGCACACCGGCGACGTCTCCTCCATCGGCTCAGCTGAGCTCGCCGCGACCCAGCCACGCCTCCCTAGCTTCAAGCTGGGCATCAGGTTCGGCACCGTCACGATAGTCAAGTCGTTTCTTCAATCGGAGCGGACTGGATTCTATCTTCGGGTCTTGAAGGAGGGGAAGGTCCAGGCGGGCGACGCCATCAAGCGGGTCGACTCGAGCCCAGACTCGGAGACGATAACCGCGATGGTCCGCGCGGTCAAAGGAAAAGGGTCCTGACTCGGGCTCTTCGAGACGGCATGAAAGCTATTATCGCCCCGGAGGTCGTGATTGGTGATTCTCGTGCCAGAAGATGAAGCGCCCCTCATCGCGCTAAAGTCCCTCACCTTCGCGGAGGCGCTCGAGATCGCGCGTGGCCTTGGAAAGCTGAGCACCGGCTCAGCCGGGATAGACGCACTACTGGGCGGGGGCTTCGAGGAAGGGAAGATCACGGAGGTCTTTGGGCCGAGCAACTCCGGCAAGACGCAGCTGGCGATCCAAGCCACTGTCATGGCGGCCTCGCGGGGCTGGAGGTCGGTGTACGTCGACACGGAGTCCACCTTCCGGCCTGAGAGGGTCGTGCAGATGGCGGAGTCCAGGAGCCTCGACGCGAAGGCGACGCTGGAGAGCGTCTTTTCGGTGAGGGCGCGCGACGTCGATGCGCAATCCCACGTCCTAGGCAGGATGGCCGACGACCCTCGCGTGAGCTCCGCCAAGCTCGTCGTCGTGGACACGGTCACGAAGAACTTCTCGCTCGAGTTCCCGGACAGGGTCGGGAGGCGACAGGGCGTGCTCGGGGTCTACCTGAACCGCGTCGCAATCGACGCCTACCTACACCGCAGGGTCGTCCTCCTAACCAACAGGGTGGCCTCGATAACGCGGAACGGCTCGAGCCAGGACGTCAACGTCGGCGGCCTCACCCTGGGGAGGTTCGTCAGCAAGTCGGTCCGACTGCGGAGGGAGGGGAGCTACGTCTACGCCAGCGTCGAGTCCCCGCCGAGTGGCGGACAACCGATGAAGTGCCGGCTATCGGAGAGGGGCTTCGAGTAGCGGTGTTGGGACCGCCCATCGCCCCGCTCGATAGCACCGCCGGCTAAATATAGGACCGCCGCCCATTCGGCTCAAGGGCGGCACTCGTGGGCAAGCGAACGACGGGGGCGTTGGCGGTATTCATCCTCCTCATAGTCGTCGGGTGGGCCGCGAGCTCGTACTGGGCGAACGGGGCCAGCCACGCCTCCACCGACCCGTCTACGACCTCTCAAAGCGCCTCCCCCGGAAGCTGGCTATCTGACAGTCCGGAGTTCTTCGGGAACACCTCGAAGATCGACTACCCCTCTGACTACGGCGCCCTAGCGAACTATACCCTTCTCGTGATCAACGAGGACAGGGCCTCGTCCGGCCTGACTCCCGTGGCCCTGAGCAGCGTGCCCTCGGGCCAGCAGCATGCAGACTCCATGGATTACTACGGGTACTTCAGCCACTGGGACAACCAGGGATACAAGCCATACGAGCGCTACACGCTCCTTGGCGGGACTGGGAGCGTGTCCGAAAACGTCGCGCTGAACTACTGCACCACTTCCCCACCCGGTTCGGCGCGGCCCGTCGCCGCTCGCTGCTCGCTCCAGACGGTCGAGAGCGCGATCAACGGCTCCGAGTGGATGATGATGAACAACGACTCCGCGTGCTGCAACAACGGGCATCGCGTGAACATCCTTGACTCTCTCCACAACCGTGTGTCCGTGGGCATCGCGTACAACTCGACGACCGTCTACCTCGTAGAAGACTTCGAGAACAGCTTCATCGGCTCCGAGTCGCTCCGGCTCTCCGCCGGCGTCGTGACCTTGCAGGGCTCGATGCTCGAAGCCGAGAAGGGCTGGATGAGGAGCGCGGCGGGCTCGGAGATCGCCGTCTACTACGACCCTTCTCCTAGCAACATCAACGTCGCAGAGCTGAACAATTTGACCGCGTGCGACAAGTACAGCGAGCTCAGCGAACCCGCGTCGTGCCAATACCAGGGCGCTTACACCTCGGGGACGCAGGTGTCTACAGTCTTCGCGCCCTGCCCGCTGCCTTACGTCTGCAACACATCGAGCAACTACACCTACGCGCAGACGTGGCAGGTGAACTTCGGGACCTTTGACATCGTCTTCTCCCTCAGCGCCCTCGAGGCCGCCCACGGGGACGGGGTGTACACCTTCTACCTTTGGCCGGCAGAGGCCACGCCGGAGCCGATAACGAGCCTGAGCGTGTTCGTGACGGGCGGGTAGCTCCCCTATCGAGGGGCGGCTGCGTATCGAGCCCTTCAGCGTGGCATAAGCATTTAAGCAAACGGCACCGACACGCCCCTGACCTATGCTATCAAGCAGCATGATTAAGGAGGAAGTAGACGTCATCATCGAGTCTCTCGCTCACACCAAGCTGGAGGACGCGCGGCAGCGGCTGACGCACATGGCGCCCCAGGTCTCCTCGGAGTATGGCAAGGGAGCCCTCCTCGCGCTCAACGGGATAATCAACGTCTTGGAGAACAGGACTCCCGACAAGATGGCCGACTCAGAAAAGATACTCCGAGCGGTTGACAGGCTGCCGAAGGTCCAGATGATCGACGACCTCGACAAGGGCTACCTTCAGACGCTGGGCAAGTGGGCCAAGCGGGTCAGTAGCTCAGATAAGTGACTCCCAGCGTAAAGAGGAGCACCCAGCTGAAGACGTAGAGCATAACGAAGCTCCCAATGCCCGTCGTGTAGATTTTCCGCTGCTCGTCCTTCGGGAACCTCTTCCCGAAGACCGCCCTGAAGCCGTAGTATGAAGCGATGAAGATGAACATCGCAATGAGGATGCCGGTCGAGTAGTCCGGACTAACCCCGCCCACGCACGCCCCGCCGCTCGAAGGAGGGGGAACGATGACCTTGCAGCCTGTGAGGAGCTCGGAGAGCGTCCCCCCGAGAGCCCCCAGCCCGGCCCTGGCCCAGAAGATCTTGCTAAGGTCAGCAGAAGTGGACAACGAAAATCACTCGATTACGGGAGGTCAGCAAATTCACCCGAGCCCGCAGTAGGTTAATAAAACTTGCACGGCGTCGGCCTCAAAGGCGCGGGTCGAGAGGAGATGTCGTTGATTTCGGACAAGCCGAAGGGGTCGCTTTCGGGGCTCGAGTTCAGGGTCCTCTCTAGGGAAATCTCCTCAGCGCTCGCGGGGACCTACGTCTCCAACATCTACTCGATAGGCGAGAGCCAGCTCCTCAGGATGAGGAGGTCCGGCGGGGCCGAGGGCGGCGAGTCCACGGAGGTGTCACTAGTGCTCTCCCCGAAGCTCGGCGCGTGGATAACGCAGAAGCCCGCGCGCGTGGAGACGACGGAGTTCACGACGGGGCTCCGGTCGCACCTGCTGAGGGCCAGGCTCCAGTCGGTCACGCAGTTCGACCTCGACAGGGTGCTGATACTGGAGTTCGAGGGAAAGGGAGACGACCGGTTCAAGCTCGTACTCGAATTGATGCCGCCAGGGAACATCGTGCTGACGGGCCCTGACGGGAGGATAGCCCTCATCCTGCGCGACGTCAAGACCGAGGCGAGGAGGCTCGCGAGTGGTTACCCGTATGCCCCGCCCGCCCAGACGCGGGCATCGCTCGAGACGCTCACTCGGGAGGACCTGACGAAGGCCCTTGCGAAGGAGAAGACGCTCGGCCGCGCCCTCGGGAGGGGGCTCTCAATCCCCAGGAGGTATGTCGACGAGATACTGGCCCGCCTCTCGCATGGCCAAGAGGACCCCACCGATGTCCCCGAGATGGAGGTCGACCGCATAATGGCGACGGTAAAGGAGATCCTCGAGAGCCTCGAGGACCGGCCCTGGCCCTGCCTGGTGAGGACGGAGGAGACGACGGTCGAGGTCATGGTGACCCATCCCAAGAGCAGGGAGGTCGTCGAGTCCTCGCCGACGCTCAGCCCGCTTCTCGACAAGCTGCTCTTCTCGGAGCTCCTGACCACGGAGGAGGAGAACGTCGCGCGCGCGGAGAGGGCCGAAGCCGGAGGAGAGGGTAAGATCGACGCCCACGAAAGGCGGGCGCTGGAGTACAAGGCCACAATCGCTGACCTTGAATCGAAGACGGCGGGGCTCGTGAAGCTCTCGGCCGAGCTGAGGAAGCTGGCGCCCTTCGTGAGGGCCGCGCCCGACACCGAGCAGGCCCTGGAGATAGCGAAGGCGGCAAAGGTCCTCCCGGGCGACCTGCTCTCCTCGCTAGACGCGCTAGCGGAGAAGGGGCAGGCGTCGGTCTCGTCGGCCATCTTCGACCGAGCGAAGAGGGCGGAGGGCGAGATCAAGGACATCGACACCGCGGTCAAGGGGCTGCAGTCGAAGCTCAAGAGGGAGAGCGGGAAGGGCGAGACAGCCCGCGTGAAGGCGATCCCGCTCTCGAAGGCGAAGAGGGAGTGGTATGAGAAGTTCAGGTGGTTCTTCACGACGGGGGGGAAGCTCGCCATCGGGGGGCGCGACGCGCAGACCAACACGACGCTGATACGGAGGCACCTGCAGGAGGGCGACACGATCTACCACGCCGACCTTTTCGGCTCGCCCTTCTTCGTCCTCAAGGGAGGGAAAGAGCAGACCGAGGAGGAGGTCAGGGAGGTGGCGAGGGCGACCGCGGCCTTCAGCAGCGCGTGGAAGACCGGGCTGGGCGCGGCGGACGCGTACTGGGTCAGCCCGGACCAGGTGAGCGCCGCGGGGCCGAGCGGGGAGTTCCTAGCCCACGGCTCGTTCGCGATAAATGGGAAGAAGAACTTCGTCACGAAGAACACCGTGGAGGTCGCGGTCGGCATCGATGAGCGGGGAAGGATAGTCTCAGGGCCCGAGGAGGCGATAATGAAGGTGGCCAAGGCGCACGTCACCCTCGTCCCGAGCAGGGAGAAGCCCTCAGACACGGCGAAGAAGGTGCTCCATGAGCTGGCGACTTACGCGAATCCGCAGATCAGCCTTGGCGTCGACGACGTGTTGCGCATGCTCCCGGCCGGCGGCGGGAAGATAATCAGGAGGCGGGTCGACAAGAAGGAAGTCTAGAGGCCATTTCGCGTGAACAATCCATCTTGATGAACTCTGAACCTAATTGTGCGACAAGGTCATAGAAACTTTAATCCTCCAGACCCCTTGGTTCTCTCTTCAAACCCAGAATCCGACAATTCGCTGAACGGTTGGTTCTTGAGATAGCCGTGTCCCGTCTCGGCTTGTCCCGAGCGCGGCGACGATAGATAAGCCTAGGGGATTGACCCATCACCCTGGGATCTGACAGCTCCCGCCCGAGCCTGACGGGGATGGACAACCTTATCGCACGGCCGGGACGCTCCGCAGCGCCATGGGCGCGCCGTTCTACCCGTCGCCTGAGTTTGCGATAAGGAGCATGCTGGACCTGGCCGGCGTGAACCCCGAGTCGGTCGTCTACGACCTTGGATGCGGGGACGGGAGCATCGTCGTCGCCGCGGCCCGAGACTATTGCGCCAGGAAGGTCGTCGGGATCGAGAAAAGCAAGAAGCTCTGCTCCATCGCCATCGCGAAGACAAGGGGCCTCAAGAACGCGTACATAATCGAGGCGGACTATGACTCCGTGGACCTGTCGGAGGCAAGCGTGGTCACGCTTTACCAGAGCGCCAGCGAGAACGCGAGGCTAAAGGCAAAGTTCCTCAGGGAGCTCTCGGAGGGGACCACGATAGTCTCGCACGACTACGGGATTCCCGGGTGGCACGCTACGCAGTTTTGCACGTTCAAAGACCATAGGCGCGGCTACCGGGTCATCGTCTACGTGATTGGCGCCCATTCGCGTTCACGGGTCGGCGGTCAGGATCCGAGGTCGCGACCATTTCCGGCCAAATCAAATGAAAGCTATTCCTAGCCGCGCTTAAAGAGCGCCGTAAGGTTGAGGAGATGATGACGCTTGGTTTTCACAACGTCTATCCTAAACTCATTGGTTTTAGCAACACGCCCGATGCCACCCACTGAATAATTCCAAAGCAGTGACACGTAAGCGTGACTTGCCCCGTATATTGAGCGATGACTTGCGGAGAATCTATCCAAGCTTTTGCCGTTTCATTGTACACCTTTGTATTCGGCCCCGGAGCGTAGTTAATCGAGTTCGTATCGGCGAATTTTACAGTGGTGAAGCAGATACTCGATCCGGTTTCACAGTCCAACGTGCAGGAATGCTTGTTCTTGGTTGCGGCATCAGCGATTATCCTGCTCATGAGATCCATGAGAGCGCCGTCTTTGGTAATGCCCATCCCTGCGGCGTTCGCTAGTTGTAGAGTAGTTTCTCCTTGACCAGCACAGGATTTTGCACTTGACAAAGCACTGTAATTCTGGCATAGACAATATTTAAGCAATCTCGCCAAGGGCTCTGTCTAGTCGATGGGTGGTAGCGAGCTACTTTTTTCTATCACCCGAGACCCTAACTGAGCCGAGTGTCGGAATCCGTATTAACCAAACCGGCGATAACGCGCCCATCTAATGTCGGAGCCGGTGCGCCAGAGCTACCTCTTCCTCCCCTCCTACGCCCCCGCCCTGGTCTACATCACCTTCTTCGCCGCCGGGCTCATAATGCTCTATGGCCTCCACAGGCACCTGAAGAGCTACGGGATGGGTATCGGTGAGTTCCTCTCGCTCTCGTCGAAGGACCTCAAGACGAAGGTCGGGAGGTTCGCCAAGTTCGACCTGGGGCAGGAGAAGGTCCTCGGGGGCGGGGCGGGAGGAGTGATGCACGGGGCCATCTTCTACGGGTTCCTGATGCTCTTCGCGTACACCAGCCTGATCTTCGTCCAGTCCGACATCCTGCCCATCTTCGGCGGTGGGACATTCATCAAGGGGGACTTTTACCTCACCCTCGAGTTCCTCGGGGACACCCTCGGCATCCTCTTCATCGTCGGCCTCGTGATGGCGGTCTACAGGCGCTACGTCCAGAAGCTTTCGAAGCTGAGGACGGGCTGGGACGACCGCGCGGTGCTGGGCATGCTCATCTGGATAGGCGTCTCCGGGTTCATCGTCGAGGCGCTTAGGTTCGTCGCCATCCCCTCGCAGTGGGCCGTCTTCTCGCCCGTGGGGGACGCGCTCTCCGTGCTCATCGGGAGGACGCTGGCGCTCTCGGTTTCGCAGGCGCAGGTCGTCTACCAGGGCTTCTGGTGGGCGCACATGTTCTCGGTAATGGCGCTGATCGCCGCGACCCCCTACACGAAGCTCATCCACGTCTTCACTTCGGCCTCGAACATCGTCCTCGCGCCGGAGAAGCCCCGCGGCAGGCTCAGCACCCCCTTCAGTCTCGCGGCGATGCTTGAGTCGGGGAGCGTGGAGACGCCTCCCAACGCACACACCGCGGGCGGCTTTTCGCCCCTTAGGCTCCTCGCCCTCGATGCGTGCACCAACTGCGGGAGGTGCCAGGAGGTCTGCCCTGCGAATGCCGCGGGAAGGGACCTGTCGCCGAGGGATGTCGTCCAGGACCTCGGGAAGGAGGCGAGGGCGGGCCCGAAGGAGGACGTCTTCGCAAAGGGCGTGATACGCGAGAGCGAGCTGTGGGCGTGCACGACCTGCAACGCGTGCGTGGAGGCGTGCCCGGTTTTCATCAACCAAGTCGACTACATCGTGGACTTCCGGCGGACGCTGGTCGCGGAGAACAGGCTCGATCCCATGAAGCGCATCTTCCTCGAGAACGTCGGGCGGGCGAACAATCCCTTCGGGCTCCCCCAGCAGGACAGGCAAACCTGGCTCGTCGAGGCCGGAGTGCCCACGCTGAAGACCAACCCCCGCCCCGAGTACCTCTACTGGGTCGGGTGCCAGGGGAGCTACGACCCCAGGGGGAGGAGGCTCACGCAGGCGGTGGTTAGGATTCTCGACGCGGCGAAGGTCAACTACGCGGTGCTCGGGAACGAGGAGGCCTGCACGGGGGAGCCGGTGAGGAGGATGGGCGAGGAGGCGCGTTTCCAAGAACTCGCGCTGAGGAACATCGAGAGCATCGCGCGCTCGGGGGCGAAGAAGGTGGTCGTCCACTGCCCGCATTGCTTCAACACCTTCCTCAACGAGTACCCCGAGTTCGGGGCGCACTTCCAGGTCATACATCACTCCCAGCTCATTGGCGAGCTGGTCGCGCAGGGCAGGCTCACGCTCGCGAAGAGGGAGGGGGCGGTGACGTTCCACGACCCTTGCAACCTCGGGAGGGTCAACGGGGTCTACGACGCGCCGAGAGAGGTCATCAAGGCCGTGGAGGGCTTCGAGATTGTCGAGATGCCGAGGAGCAGAGAGAAGAGCTTCTGCTGCGGCGGGGGCGGGGCGAACGTCTGGTATCAGGTGCCCGAGAAGACGAAGATAAGCGCGCTCAGGATGGAGGAGGCGGTGAAGACGGGTGCGAAGACCCTCGCGGTGGCTTGCCCGTTCTGCATCACGATGCTCGAGGACGCGGCCAAGGGGCCCACGGGAGGCCTCGAGGTGAGGGACGTGGCCGAAATCATCGCAGAAAGATTGTCACCTCAGGGAGGCTGAGCAAGAGCCTTATGCCCGAGTCAAACGCGCGCTAAACACCGCCCAATGAAACTCGCTGTTTTCGGAGCAACCGGCCCCACGGGCAAGGAGGTTGTTGCGCAGGCACTTGAAGAAGGAGACGAGGTTGTCGCGTATGTCCGCAATCCCTCGAAGCTCGGAATTACGAATGACCGCTTGAGCATAGTGCAGGGCCAGCTCTCCGACAAGGCCCAGATTGAGCGGGCGATAAGCGGCGTGGACATTGTGGTCAGCACCCTGGGACCGAGAGGTGGCTCGAAGGAGAGGCCGCTCACGCAGGGCATGCAGAACATCGTCGCGGCCATGGACAAGCTGGGCGTCCGAAGGATAGTCATCACATCGACGTTGAGCGTCAAGGACCAGAATGACAAGCCGGAGCTCAGGGCGAGGGCGCTGGTCTTCCTCGTCAAGCACGCGATGCGCCCCGCTTATGATGAAATAGTCAGCGTCGCCGAGACGCTGCGCGCCTCTGACCTCGACTGGACGATCCTGCGCATGACGATGCTCAACAACAAGCCCAAGTCTGGAAAGGTCAGGGCGGGCTATCTAGGGAGGGGAGAGGTTGCTTCATGGATCGCGCGGGCGGACATCGCTGGCTTCATCCTCCAGTGCGGGCGAGAAGGAAAATACGTGCGACAGACGCCTGCGATCAGCAACTAGCCCTGCTTGAGGGCCTTCGTCAGCGCAGGCACGACCTCGTAGAGGTCTCCGACAATGCCATAGTCCGCGACTTGGAATATCGGCGCCTGCGCGTCCTTGTTTATCGCCACGATGATCTTGGAGTCCTTGATCCCTGCGACGTGCTGGAGCTGGCCCGAAATCCCGACCGCCACGTAGAGCTGCGGGTGCACGTAGGCGCCCGTCAGCCCGATGTGCGCCTCCTCCTCCATCCACCCGAGGTCAGACGAGAGAGGCCGGGAGCACCCCAGAGCCGCCCCGAGCGCGTTTGCGAGGTTCTCCGCGAGGGCGAGGTCCTCCTTCCTCGCGAAGCCCCTCCCCGCGGAGACGATTTTTTGAGCGGACTTTATGTCCGACCCCGCGCGCTGGCTCTGCCTGGTCTCCACCGTCGACACCTTGGGGTCTCCGACGTTCACCTTCAGGGTCTCGACGAGCACGGGCGTCGCATCGGCCGGCTTGTAGGCGCCCGCCTGCACCATCGCGACGCACGGCATCTTGGCCGCCACCTGCGCGAGGTACCTTCCCCCGTAGGCGTCCCTCTCGAGCACCAGCCGTCCCCCCTCGACGCGCAGCCTCTTCCCCTTTCCCAGTGAGCCTATCCTGAGGCGCGCGGCCACCTTCGCCGCGACCACCGTCCCGAACCTCGTCTCCCCCACCAGCACGGCCCGGACGTCCCGGGCCTTCGCGACCTCGACGATGGCGGCGGCCGCTGAGTCGGCGTCCCCCTCCAAGGCCCTCTCTCCCTTGAGGAGGACGACTTTCCCCGCGGAGCGCAGCCCGGCGCTCACTTCGTCCATCTCCACCGCCACCGCGTCCGCGCCGAGCGACGTCGCCACCTCGAGTCCGGCCGCGGCGACCTCCCCGGCCAGCAGGGCGTTCTCGGAGTAGGAGAGCACTTCCAAGGCTATAGGACGCCCTCCTGCTTCAGCGCGTCGACGAGCTTCTTCGCCGCCACCTCGGGAGACCCGTCGAGGAGCACCTTCTTCCTGTTGGCGGCCTGCAAGGTGACGTCGAGGACCTCCATCCCGGTCTCCGGATAGTCCTCGCCCTTGAGGGAGGAGATGGGGACGTCCTCTATGGCCTTCCTTCCCGCGACCATGACCTGCAGGAGGGTGGGGTACCGCGGCTGGTTCGCCTCGCTCACGACCGAGACTACCGCGGGCAGCTTGGCCTCGAGGAGCCTGACCCCTCCCTCGAAGCCCTGCTCGCACCGTGACCTTCCCCCCGTCGGTCTCGACCTTCTTGGCGTACGCGAGGAACGGCATGTCGAGGAACTCCGCCACCATCGCCCCCACCTGTCCCTGGTAGGTGTCGGAGGCGCCCTCGGAGCAGACCACGAGGTCCACCTCTCCGATCCTCTTGATGGCCTTCGCGAGGAGGTACGCCGTGCCGAGCGAGTCGGGCGCGTCCGGGGGCTCGGCGATTATGTGGACGGCCCTGGTCCCGCCCATCGCCATGGCCTCCTTGATCGACTTCTTCGCATCCGCGCCCCCGAGCGTGACGACGATGACCGTCCCGCCGTTCTTCTCCTTCTGCCTCACCGCTTCCTCGACCCCGTTCATGTCGAAGTTGCTCATCTTCGTGGCGGCGCCCTTGAGCACCGGGTGCCCGGAGGGGTCGGCCCGAAGCTCGGCCTCGTCGACGGCGCTCTTCACGAGCACGACGATGTTCAACTCTCGCGCTCCAGCTCTCGCGAGGCGATGAGCATCCGCAGGACCTCGGAGGCGCCCTCGCCTATGGTGAGGAGCCTCGCGTCCCTCCAGTGCCTGTGGACGTCGTCGCTCGTGTACCCGTAGCCCCCGAAGAGCTGGACGGCTGCGTCGCAGGTCCGGGCGGCCATCTCGGTCGCAAACACCTTCCCCTGGGCGGCCTCCGAGGAGTAGGGCCTCCCGAGCTCCTTGAGCCTCGACGGCGTGCATGCAGAGGAGGCGGGCGGCGCTCATCTCGATGGCCGCGTTCGCGACCTTCTCCCTGGTGAGCTGCAGGTCGGAGAGCTTCTTCCCGAACAGCTCCCGGCCCTTCGCGTAGTGCGAGCGCCTTGCCGTAGGCGGCCCGCGCGATGCCGACGCAGATCATCCCCATCACGATGCGGCTCGAGTCGAGGAGCTCCTTCGCGTGATCGAAGCCCTTTCCCTCCGCCCCCAGGAGCGAGTCCTCCGGGACCCGGCACTTTACGAGCCTGACCTCGGCGGTGTGCGAGCCGCGCATCCCGAGCTTCTCCTTCAGCGCCCTCCCGACCTTCAGGCCGGGGTTGGAGCCCTCGACGAGGAACGCGCCGTGCCCGCTGCCGGTGGCGGCGAAGACCAGATACACGTCGGCCTCGCCCGCGTTGGTGATGAACATCTTCGAACCGTCGATGAGATAGGACTTGCCTTCCCTCGCGGCCATCGGTGTGCATCGAGCGCGCGTCGGAGCCGGAGGACGGCTCCGTGAGCGCGAAGGCGGCCAGCTTCTTCCCGGAGAGAAGCGCGGGGAGGAGGCGCTTCTTCTGCTCGGGCGACCCGAACTTCGCGACGGCCTCAGCGACGGTGTCGTGTATCCCTAGGCTCATCGCGGTGCTGGCGTCGGCCGCGCCCGCGAGCTCCATGGCCAGGGCGTAGACCCCGAAGGGGACGCCCATCCCTCCGAATTCACTGGCGTGAGGAAGCTTGCACAGCCCCTGCTCGAAGATTACTCGGCGCAGCTTCGCGATCTCCCCCTTCCCCTGGTCGAGCGCGAGCGAGAGGGGGGAGACCTTCTCCTCGAGGACGACCGAGAGGCTTCGGAGGAGGGCGCCGTAGACTTCGGCCGCCTCGGCCCCGTAAAACGAGACCAGGACGCGCTCCTGCTCGGCGCCGAAGAGTTTCAAGAGAACTTCGAGGACTCGCCCGACCGGTGCTTTAACCTTCGTTGTCTTTCGCGTGCCATAGATACAGGGACGCGACCGTGCGGTAGGGATGCCATTTTTCGGCGATCTTCTCGATGTCCGCCTTCTTCGGCGGCTCGCTGAGGCCGTAGATGCGCTGCATGCTCATCCTGATCCCGTAGTCGTCCACGGGCAGGACGTTAGGCCTACCCAGCGTGAAGATGAGGAACATGTGGACGGTCCACGGTCCGACGCCCCTCACCTCGTCGAGGACCTCGATTATCTCCTCGTCGGACATCGATTCCAGCGCCTCAAGGTCGAGCCGCCCTTCGACCACCCGCGCCGAGAGGTCCTTCAGGTAGGTCAGCTTCTGCGGCGAGACGCCCGCGGCGCGGAGCCTCCTCCCGTCGATGCGGTGGATCCTCTTGGCCTCCAGCGCCCCGTCGGGGAAGAGCGCCCTCACCTTCTTGATTATCGCGGACGCTGCGGAGCCGGCGAGTTGCTGCGAGAGGATGGACTCGACTAGCGACTCGAAGGGCTCGCCCTCCGGCTTGAACTTGATGACCCCCTTGGCGTCGAGGATGGGCTTGAGCTTCGGGTCGCTCTTCCTGACGTGTGCGAAGCCCGCCTTGAACGCGCGGGCGTCGGCGAGCGACTTCTCCTTGCGCTTCGCTTTGGCCATGTTCGCTAGGCCTTCACCTTCCGCTTCGAGCGCTCGTCCCATATCTCGTCTATTGCGGCCCTCGTGGACCGCGCGAACGAGGGGTTCCTGACCCAGAGCGCGATGGCACTGAAGGGCTCGTCGTTGCTCCTCTCTGGGACGCCCAGCACGACGTCGCGCTCGTCCGCTACCATCATGTCGAGGACCGGGTGGTCGTAGTAGCGGGTCTCTATCTTCAGGCGGGAGAGCAGCCTGGCGTCTCGCTCGTTGATGTGCGGCCGAGAGGGGAGAAGGAGGCGTATCCGCTTGCCCGAGAGGGGAAGCGCCTCGAGGTACTCGCTGAAGACTCCCTTGACCTTCAGGGCCTTCCTTACCATGAGCGTGATGTCCCTCGAGGTAGTGATTATCTCGAAGAACCTGCCTGCGATTGCGTCTATCCCCTTCAGCAGGACGGGCTCCTCAGAGAGCTCTTCCTTGGAAGCCATGATCGGCTTTAGAAGCTCGACTATCCTCAGCATCGAGGCCTCCTTCGTCTCCTTCGCCTTCTCGAATGACCTCTGGTGGCCGAGGAGGTACGTCTTGAGCGCGACGCTGGGTGACTCCGCGACGTAGGTCTCACCCCTCTTGTGGACGAACCCCTTCATCTCGAGTGCGCGCAGGGTGTCGTAGATCCTTGGCATCGGGATGTTCGCGGACGTCGCCAGGTCCTTGGGCTTCATCGATTCCGCGACGAGCGAGAGGTAGCCGCGGGCCTCATAGGAGTTGAGCCCGAACTTGTCCCGCAGCTCGCTCTCAATCTCCTCCATGGTCGGCGCAGGATGGAATCTGCTGGTAAATTAATTGCTCCGGAGGGCAGCCAAACTTATCTATCGAGCGGGCCTTCGGCGCGCCAGATGAAGCGACCGGCGGTCGGCATAGTCGGGGTGGGCGCGGCGGGCTTCAAGCCGGCGCTACCCAAGATCTCGACTCGCGAGCTCATGTTCGAGGCCGCGGCGCTCGCATACAGGGACGCGGGGATCGATCCGAGGAGCGAGGTGGACTCCTTCATCACGACCAGCGAAGACCTCTGGGAGGGCTGGAGCATAAGCGACGAGATGGTCCCAGACCAGCTCGGAGGCGCGGGGAGGCCCGTCTGCACCATCCCGGGTGACGCGATAACCGGCCTTGGGAACGCGGTGATGCAGATCGAGTCGGGGGTGGCGCAGGTCGTGGTCCTGGAGGCGCACAGCAAGGCCTCGGACGTGCTGGACAAGGAGGCAGTTGAGAACCTCGCGCAGGAGCCTTCCTTGATGCGCCCGCTGGGGATGGGCGGCGACACGCTCGCAGCGCTGGAGATGGGGGCGTTCTTCGCAGGCTCTGGCTTCGCCCTCGCGGACTGCGACGTGGTGATCGAGCATTCCAGAAGGAGGGGGGCGGCGAATCCGCTCGCGAGCTTCGGCTCGAAGAGGCGAGGCGTCTCGCCGAGGTCTGAGGTCTTCTCTTCGCCGCTCAGGAGGGCCGACAAGGCCCCTTATGCGGACGCCGCAGTCGTCATCGTGCTCGCGTCCACGGCGTGGGCGAGGAGGAACGGGAGGGAGGCGGTCAACGTCGACGGCGTGGCCTGGAACTCGTCGCTCCCGTGGTTTGACGGCGGGGACGCGACCTTCGCGGGCTACGCGCGGAGATCGTTCGAGCGAGCGGCGAAGCAGGCGGATCTGAGGCGGGGGCTCCGCTCGCTCGACCTCATCGAGATAGACGACACCTATTCGTTCAAGCTGCTTCAACACCTCCTCTCGCTCTCCCTTGACAAGAAGGAGGTCTCGACGGTCCTCGGAGGGCAAGGCCCGGCGCTCAACCCGTCGGGAGGCTCCCTGGCCGTGGGCAACCTGCTCGAGGCCTCGGCGTCGCACCGGCTCTACGAGGCGGCGCTCCAGCTCAGGGGCGAGGCCGGCGGGAGGCAGGTGAAAGGGGCGAAGAACGCCCTCGTCCAGTCGTGGCGCGGCGTCCCCACCGCGACAGGCGGCGTCGCGATACTCTCGGTGACCTCATGACCAGGCGCAGGGTCGCGGTCATCGGCGCGGGGATGACGCTGTTCAGGAGGAGGCTCCTCGAGACGGGCAGGGAGCTCTCGTACGAGGCGAGCGCCATGGCTCTCGACGCTGCGGGGATGGAGAGGAAGGACATCGAGTCCGTGGTCATCGGCAGCGCGCCGGACGCGTTCGACGGCGTCCACATGAAGGGAGAGTACCTCCTCGAAGGGGCAGGAGGGGTCGGCGTGCCCTCGACCAGGGTGTACGTGGGGGGCGGGACGGGCGTCTTCTCGCCGATAGGCGGATGGTGGCACGTCGCCTCGGGGCTCTTCGACACGTGCATGGTCGTCGCGGAAGAGAAGATGTCCCCGCTCCACCCTCACCCGCAGTACGCGTTCTGGAGCATCTTCGACCACACGCTCGAGAGGCCGCTCGGGGTGACACTGCTCTGGATATTCGCCCTCGAGATGAGGCGATACATGCACGTCTACGGGATAAAGGAGGAAGACATCGCTCTTGTCGCGGTCAAGAACAAGCTCAACGCGCTCGACCACCCGTGCGCGCAGCTGGGCGCGAAGATCACGGTGGACGACGTGATGAGAAGCGAAAGGATTGTGTCTCCGGTGAAACGCCTAGATGTCTCCCCGCCATCGGACGGGGCCTCCGCCGTGGTGCTCGCGTCCGAAGAGGTGGCGAGGAAATACACTGACGACCCGATATGGATTGACGGCGTGGGCTGGAACGTGGACACCCAGTACTGGACGAACAGGGACCTCTGCTACCCAGAGTACCTCGAGCGCGCGGCGAGGATGGCTTACAAGATGGCGAAGATAGAAGACCCGAGGAAGGACCTTGACTTCGCTGAGGTCTACGACCCGTTCGACTACAAGGAGCTGCACCACATGGAAGGGCTGATGCTCGCGGACAAGGGCGAGGCGCCGAAGATGACGAGGGAGGGCGTGACGCAGAGGGACGGGGATTTTCCGATCAACCCCTCGGGCGGGCTTCTCGGAGTGGGTAACCCCATCGCCGCGGCTGGCCTCATGAAGGTCTGCGAGGTCTTCTGGCAGCTGAGGGGCGAGGCGGGGAAGAGACAGGTGAAGAAGGAAGTGAACAGAGGATTGGCCCAAGCTTGGGGAGATCTGCTCCAGGTCGGCACGGTCATTACGATGAGGCGCTAGAAGATGGAAGGCAAGACGCTCTGGACGCCGAGCAAGGAAGTCGTCGAGCGCGCGAACATCACGAAGTACACGCGGTGGCTCGAGAAGAGGACGGGGAGGTCCTTCCCCAGCTACTCATCGCTCTGGCGCTGGTCGACCGAGGAGATCGAGGAGTTCTGGGAGAGCATCTGGGAGTACTTCGAGGTCTGGTCGAGCACGCCCTACCGCGCGGTCCTGTCTGAGAGGAAGATGCCGGGGGCGAAGTGGTTCGAGGGGGCGCAGCTCAACTACGCGGAGCACGTCTTCAGGAACAAGTATGACGACGACGTCGCGCTGGTCGTCGCGGCCGAAGGAGACGAGGACTCCAGCGTCACCTGGGGCGAGCTGAAGGCCGAGACCGCTTCCCTCGCCGCCTTCCTCAGGGAGGAGGGCGTGAAGCAGGGCGACAGGGTCGCGGGGTACCTCCCGAACTGCCCTGAGGCGGTGGTCGGGCTCCTCGCGTCGGCGAGCCTCGGAGCGGTCTGGTCATGCTGTTCCCCGGACTTTGGGGCGCGGAGCGTGATCGACCGGTTCAAGCAGATCTCGCCCAAGGTCTTCATCGGGGTCGAGGGCTACAGCTACGGCGGCAAGTGGTTCGACAAGCAGGGCGTGGTGGAGGAGGTGAGGGCGTCGATACCCAGCATACGCACCACGATAGTCACTGACACCCGGGAGAAGGAGGGCGTCGCCGGGGCGGAGGACTGGGTCGAGCTGGGGGAGAGGAGCGAGCCGCTCGAGTTCGCGAAGGTGCCCTTCGACCATCCGCTCTGGGTGCTCTTCACGTCGGGGACGACCGGCCTGCCGAAGCCCATCGTCCACGGCCACGGAGGGATACTCCTCGAGCAGCTGAAGGCGCTCTCGCTCCACAACGACCTCACGCGGGGCGACAGGATGTTCTGGTACACATCGGCGGGCTGGATGATGTGGAACTACCTCGTGGGAGCCCTCATGCTCGGGAGCACGGTGGTGCTCTACGACGGTGACCCGCTCCACCCGGATCCAGGGCGCCTTGTGGGACCTCGCCGAGAGGACGAAGATGACTTTCTTTGGCGCGAGCGCGTCCTATTTCGATGCGGTGGCGAAGAGCGGGTTCGACCCGCGGGGGCACTACCTGAGGAGCCTAAGGGGGTTCGGCTCGACGGGCTCGCCCCTCTCGGCGGCGAGCTTCGAGTGGCTCTACGCGAAGGTGAAGGACGACCTCTGGGTCGCGTCGATCAGCGGGGGGACGGACGTCTGCACGGCTTTCGTGGGGGGCTGCCCCGTCCTGCCGGTGCGGTCGGGGCGCATCCAGTGCAGGTACCTCGGGGCCGCGGTCGACGCCTACGACGAAGGGGGCAGGCCGGTCATGGGGAAGGTGGCGGAGCTCGTCCTGACGCAGCCCATGCCCTCGATGCCGCTCTACTTCTGGGGCGACAAGGACGGGTCGAGGTACGCGGAGAGCTACTTCTCGATCTTCCCGGGGGTCTGGAGGCACGGCGACTGGGTGAGCATCGACGAGGACGGGACGTGCGTCATCTACGGGCGCTCCGACGCGACCATCAAGAGGCGCGGCGTCAGGGCGGGGACGAGCGAGATATACGGAGTGGTAGAGTCCATCCCGGAGGTGGTGGAGTCGCTCGTCGTCGACGTCGAGCGCCCGGGAGGGAGCTCGTACATGCCGCTTTTCGTCGTCCTCAAGAGAGGGCAGGTTCTTGATGACGGGATGCGGGAGATGATACGGAAGAAGATCGGCGCCGACCTCTCGCCGAAGCTCGTCCCCGACGACGTCGTCCAGATCGAGGAGGTGCCTAGGACCATGAACGGCAAGAAGGTCGAGGTGCCTGTGAAGCGCATCCTGATGGGGGCGGAGCCTGGGGAGGCGTTGAGCGCGGGCTCGCTAAAGAACCCAGACGCGCTGAAGTTCTTCGTGGAGTACCGCGCCAAGGCGGGGGCGCCGAAATGAGCGGAAGGATAACTCGCTACCCGGGAACGGAGATAACCGCGGAGGAGGCGCGGGCGGGCACATACCTCATCACGCGATACGAGACCGAGCTGAAGTACTCCTGGAGCTCAGGAGAGGCGATATCGAGGTTCCTGGGAGGGCTGAGAGACGGCGAGCTTTGGGGGAGGAAGTGCAAGGGCTGCGGGAGGACTATGGTCCCGCCCCGCATGTACTGCGAGCAGTGCTTCAAGCCCACCGACGAGTGGGTCAGGCTTCAGGACACGGGGAGGGTCGTGACCTATTCGGTCAGCTACGTCAACGCGGACGCGAGCAGGAGGGAGAAGGAAGAGCCCATCCTCGTCGCGGTCGTCGAGATTGACGGCGCGTCGCCCATGATGGGGATGCTCCACTTGCTGGGCGAGGTCTCCGCTGACGAGGTGTCCGTGGGCATGAGGGTCGAGGCGGTCTGGAAGCCCAAGGGCGAGAGGCAGGGCGCGATCACGGACATCAGGTACTTCAGGCCTCTCACGAAAGGGCCGGGGCGAGCATGACCACGGTCGTCGAGGAAGGGACGGGGAGGGTCCTGGCGTGGAAGGACGGGATCCCGTTACACTACGAGTACACGGCAGGGACGGCGGGCGAGGCATTCCTCCGCAGGCTCAAAGAGGGGAGGATCGTCGCAAGCAAGTGCAAGACCTGCGGCGAGGTCAGGCTCCCGCCCAGGGCGTACTGCTTGGAATGCGGAGGACGGACGAGGGTCGACGTCGACCTGCTCCACTCTGGTCGCATAGCAGCCCTCTCGACGACGTATCTCGGTCGAGAGGGCAACAGGCTCGAGCCAAGCGCGCGTACTACGTTCGGGTACGTGACCTTCGAGGGGGTGAGCGGCGGGCTGGTCCACAGAATCCTCGGCGTCGGCGGGAAGGAGCCTAAGGTCGGCGACCCTGCAAGGCCGCTGTTCTTGCCTCCCGGGCAGCGGAAGGGATCCATACTCGACCTTGAGGGCTTTCGGGCCAGCCAAAGCAGATAGCGTGGAAACTGTTAAAGGCCTGGCTGGTTTGTCCAGCCAACGCCTCCCGGATGAAGACACAGCGAGCTCGCGCTGGTCGCGGCCTTCACCGCGCTCGCAATCGCCTCGGACTTCGCGCTGGCCGACATCCCGAACGTGAAGCTCGTCGACCCCATCGTCTTCTCCGTCGCCTTCGTCTTCGGGCTGGAGATGGGGGTCTACGTGGGCGTCCTCTCGGAGCTCATCTGGGGGACGCTCAGCCCTTACGGTTTCGGCGGCTACATCATCCCCTTCCTGGTCGCGGGCGAGGTCCTCTACGCGCTCGCGGGGTGGGCGGCGGCGAGGGCCTGGGCGGGCGAGAGCTCCCGGCTCTCCGCGCGCAACCTCTACTTCGGCTGCGGCGCTGGCCGTCTGCGCGTTCCTGTGGGACCTCGAGACGAACGCGGGGACCGCGCTGCTCTCGTTCTGGCCCTCGCTCACGCTGCAGAAGCTCCTGGCGACGGAGATCGTCGGGATACCCTTCATGGTCTCGCACGAGGTGAGCGACCTCGTGACCGGGGCCGTCCTCGCGCCCTTCATCATCTTCTACGCCTCCCGACTCGCGAGGCCGCGCATCCTCGCGGGCGACAGCTAGCGACGCGTCGTTTTCGTCTCGTTTTCGCGTCCTATCTCCTGCAGTTTCATTATAAAGGAACTCCAAATGATGAGCCAGTTGTGCAGACTCCAGTAATCGTCTCCGCGTGCAGGACCCCTATCGGGAAGTTCGGGAAGAGCCTCGTCGGCGTGCAGGCCTCTCGGCTCGGGGCCGCGGCGGCCAAGGAAGCGGTCGCGCGGGCGAGGCCTCAAGCCCAAGGACGTGGGCGAGGTCATCATCGGGAACGTGATCTCCTCCGGGCTGGGGCAGAACGTCGCGAGGCAGGCGGCCATCTACGCGGGAATCCCCGTCCAGGTCGGCTCCATGAGCGTCAACATGGTCTGCGGCTCGGGGATGAAGTCGGTGATGCTGGCGGCGCAGGCGATAAGGGCGGGCGACCAGGAGGTCGTCGTGGCAGGGGGGACGGAGAACATGAGCAACGCCCCGTACCTCGCGAGGGATGTGCGATGGGGGAGAAGGTACGGCGACGCGAAGCTCGAGGACGCGATATTGCTCGACGGGCTCTGGGACGTCTACAACGAGTTCCAGATGGGCATGACGGGGGAGCGCATCGCGAAGAAGTACGGGGTGACGAGGAAGCAGGCGGACGAGTACGCGTACGAGAGCCACATGAAGGCGGCAAAGGCCCAGAGGGCTGGGAGGTTCAGGGAGGAGATAGTGCCTGTCGAGGTGGAGCGAGACGGCCGCAAGGAGGCGTTCGCGCTCGACGAGTGCATACGGGCGGACACCACCATCGAGAAGCTGTCGAAGTTGAGGCCGGCGTTCGCACCCGACGGGATCCTGACCGCGGGAAACTCATCCCAGCTCAGCGACGGGGCCAGCGCACTGGTCGTGACGAGCGAGGAGGCCGCGAAGAAGATGAGGCTCAAGCCGCTCGCGAGGGTTGTCGCCTGCGGAGCGGGCGGGACCAAGCCCGAGGACGTGATGGAGGCACCCATCCCGACGGTGAGGGCGCTTCTCAAGAAGACCGGGTTCTCGATTGACGACATCGACCTCGTAGAGCACAACGAGGCCTACTCGACCGCATCGATAGTGGTCAGGGAGAAGCTCGGCGTCCCTGAGGAGAAGTTCAACGTCAACGGCGGCGCCGTCGCTCTCGGGCATCCCCTAGGGTGCAGCGGGGCGAGGATCCTGACGACACTGATCTACGAGATGAAGAGGAGGGGCAGAAGGCGCGGCCTCGCGACCCTTTGCATGGGCGGAGGCAACGGGTTGGCGATGATCATTGAGGCCGCTAGCGGGCGCGGTCGCTCCAGATGCCGGTTTGGCTGGTTCATTGCCCGCCTCTCTCAGTCTCCTTCTCAATACCTTGCCGACGAGCGTCTTCGGGAGCTCGTCGACGAAAGTGACCTTCCTCGGGGCCTTGTAGGTGGCCAGGTTGGTCCTGCAGAACTGGATTATCTCGTCCTCGGTCACCTTCCCCTTGCTCTCCGGCTTGAGCACGACGTAGGCGCTGACCGCCTCGCCCCTGTAGGAGTCGGGCATCCCGACGACCGCCGCCTCCTTGACGCCGGGGTGGGTGAAGAGCAGCTCCTCGACCTCGCGCGGGTAGACCTTGAGGCCGGAGACGTCTATCATGTCCTTCTTCCTGTCGACGATGTAGAAGTAGCCGTCGGCGTCCATCTTCGCGATGTCCCCCGTGAGCAGCCAGCCGTCCTTGGTGAGGACGTTCTCGGTCTCCGCGACGTTGTTCCAGTAGCCCAGCATGACCTGGGGTCCCTTCACGGCGAGCTCGCCCGCCTCCCCCACGCCGAGCTCCTTCGACCGGTCGTCCATGTCGACGACCTTCGCGTCGGTGAAGGGGAAGGGCACCCCTATCGAGCCGTCCCTCACAGAGGCGCCCTCGCCTATGGGGTTGCAGTGGGTGACGGGGCTCGACTCGCTGAGGCCGTAGCCCTCCACGAGCGTCCCGCCTGTGAGCTTCGCGAAGCCGTCCCTGACCGCGCCAGGGAGCGGCGCGCCCCCGGAGATGCACCCGCGCACCGTCCTGAGGCTGAACTTCGCGACCTCGGGATGGTTGATGACGGCGATGTACATCGTGGGGACGCCGCAGAACGAGGTGATCTTCTCCTTCTGTATCGTCTCCATCACGGCCTCGACCTCGAACCTCGGGAGGAGCACCATGGAGCCTCCCGCGTAGAGCGGGGCGTTCATGGCGGCGGTCATCCCGTAGATGTGGAAGAAGGGGAGGACGCCGAGGGCGATGTCGTCGCTCTTGAGCGGGAACCAAGCCGCGGTCACCGCGGCGTTCATGTAGAGGTTCGCGTGCGTGAGCATCGCGCCCTTCGCCACACCCGTGGTGCCCCCGGTGTACTGGAGGACCGCGACGTCCCGGCGCGGGTCGACGTCGGCGTACTTGCTCAGGGGCGGGCTCTTCGCGACGAGTTCCCTGAACGCGCCCACGGTCCCGGCGCGCTTGACGTTCTTGACCCCGGCGAAACCCGCGAGCGCACGCTTCGCGCCGGGGAGGTAGTCGGTCAGGCTCGCGGTGATTATCTTGATGTCGAGGCTGCGCCTGCACGCCTCGACGCTCGCGAAGAGGTCGTTCCCCTTCACGATGTCGTTCGCGGCGACGATGAAGGACGAGCCCGAGTCCTTGAGCTGGAACTCGAGCTCCTTCGCCTTGTAGAGCGGGCTGCAGGGGACGACGACCCCTCCCGCCTTGAGGATGCCGAAGTACGCGAGGACGAACTGGGGCATGTTCGGCATGAAGATCGCCACCCTGTCGCCCTTCTTCAGGCCCAGAGAGATCAGCGCGCTTGCGAACCTCGAAGAGAGGTCGTCGACCTGCCCGTAGGTCATGCTCGCGCCCTGGAACCTGATGCACGTCTTCTCCGCGTCGCGCGCCGCGGTGGCTGAGACGAGCTCGAAGAGAGGCCTCGGCTCGGGGGGCTCGTCGCCCCTCTCGATGACGTGCTTGGCCCAGGCCTTCCTCCAGGGGCGCTCGACCAGCAAAACGAGTCTCCCTTCGGCGGAGTTCTCCGGCGCGCGGGTATTTTGTCTTTCCGAGAGCCGCGGAGAGGGACGCCGGAGTAGCCCTTAAGTAGCGAGAGGGGCGTCGTTTACCACGAGCGAAAGCATGTCGGCGCCGCAAGAGCGAGTCCTGGTCCTCTCGGTCGACAGGGACGGAGACCTCGAGCGCAAGACCAGGATCAAGTCCCCCATCGTCGGGAGGGAGGCGGTGATGTCCGCCGCGACGAGCCTCGCTGTCGCCGACCCTGAGGAGGCCGACGCAAACGCCCTCTTCGCCGCCGTCGCGGAGTACGACAAGCTTCGCGCGCAGGAGGTGGAGTGCGATGTGGGCGCGGTCTGCGGGCTCGAGGAGAGCGGCTACAAGGCCGACAGGAAGATCAGGAGGGAGGTCGAGGCGCTCCTCTCCAAGCAGCAGTACTCGGGGATAGTGCTCATCAGCGACGGGGCGGAGGACGAGCTGATAATCCCGATACTCCAGACGCTCAAGCCCATCGTGTCCGTGAGGCGCGTCGTGGTGAAGCACAGCCGGTCGGTCGAGGAGAACTACATGGTGCTCGCGAGATACCTGAGGATGCTCGTGTTCGAGCCCAGGTACTCGAAGTGGGCGATAGGCGTCCCAGGGATAATCCTGCTCTTCGCGGGCGTGCTTGGTGCTCGCGGGAGCAGGCTACACTTGCGACCTTCGTCGATGCTGATCATCATCGGCGGCGGCCTTCCTTGTGCGGGGCTTCAACATCGACAGGTTCGTGGCGGGGATGCTGAGCCAGAGGCCGTACGGCTACATCCGCCTCTTCACCATCCCGACGAGCATCCTCATCCTGATAGTGGGGCTCTCGAGCGGATACGCCAACATGACGGGCCAGGCGCGCGAACCTCGTGGCCGAGGTCGGCGCCACGCCGTCTCTGTTCTTCACCGTACGGCGGGACGCTCGTCGGGTACTACCTGCAGGGCTCGCTCCTTCTCATCTGGGCGGCCATCGGGATCTACCTGGCTGGGACCCTCCTGACCCAGCTCCTGCGCGGCAGCCCGAGGGCCTGGAGGAGCGTGACCGGCATCGTCGTCCTCGCGCTGCTCTTCTTCCCCATGGACCAGTTCAGCAGCTACCTCGTCACGGGAGGGACGAGCTCCTCGATACTCCTGCTGATCTACGTATTCGTCGGGCTGGCGATGGTCTTCGGGGTCGTCGGCACCCTGTACACCCGGCTCAGGAGCAGGCCGCCCGTCCCCACGACAGCGACCCCAGGCCCGACCCTGCCCATCGACGGGCCTCCGCGAAGCCACGACGAAGACCAAGACCCGCACGAAGAGCACCAGGACTGACGACTGTGCTTGACGAGATCCTTCGGTCCATCGGAGTCTACAAGGTCTACGAGAGCAACCTGAACTCCCAGATCGAGAGTGGGCCGATTCCAGGCCACATCGGGATCATCCTTGACGGCAACCGGAGGTGGGCGCAGAACCACAGGCTCGCGATCGACCTCGGCCACACGCAGGGGGCCGACGTGGTCGAGAGGCTGCTCGACTGGTGCCACGAGATCGGGATAAAGTCGATCACGCTCTACGTCCTCTCCACGGAGAACCTCCAGAGGCCCTCCGAGGAGGTCGCCGAGCTCTTCCGCCTCATAGAGGAGAGGCTGAGGCGGCTCCTGACCGACGAGAGGATATACAAGTACAAGGTGAGGGTCAAGGGCATCGGGAAGTTCGACCTCCTCCCGCCCGAGATGAGGGCGATCCTCGACGAGGTCGAGAAGAAGACCGCGAGCTTCGAAGGCCACTTCCTCAACATCGCGGTCGCCTACGGAGGGAGGGCCGAGATCACCGACTCGGTCAGGGGCATCGCCGAGGACGTGAGAAGGGGGACTCTTGTCGCCCGACGACATAACGGAGGAGACCATCTCGAGCAGGCTCTACACGTCGCACCTCCCGAACCCCGAGCCAGACCTCATCATCAGGACTTCCGGGGAGGAGCGGATGAGCGGCTTCCTCCTCTGGCAGGGCGCTTACAGCGAGCTCGTCTTCCTCGACGTGTACTGGCCCGACTTCCGCAAGATAGACCTTCTTCGGGCCATCAGGACCTACCAGCGGAGGCAGAGGAGGCTGGGAAGATAACCGTTATAATGACACCCAGAAGGAGGTGCGCTGAACAAGAATGAAGATACTCCTGGGTACCCTCAAGGACAAGGGGGACGAGCTCGCCGTGTTTCTCGAGCCTAGAATCGGCGTCAAGGGGGATGTCAGCGGTGGAGAGCTCGACATCGAGGACAAGTCCTTGAAGAAGGGGATTCGCTCCAGGCACGTCAAGACGTACATCAAGCGGTTCCTCAGCATAGAGAAGGTCAGGGACAACTACAGGGTGCTAGTCGAGGGAGGGGAGCTCAGGCTGGTGGAGCTCGAGACAGACGAGGAGGTGGAGGAAGAGAAGGAGGAGGAAGAGAAGAAGAAGGCAAAGGCAGAGAAAGCCCCAGAGAAGGAGGAGGCGGAATCAGCCGCCGAAGAGAAGGCCCCCGAGAAGGAAAAGGCCGCTCCCTCCCAGTGACAGCTCGTCAGACGGCAGGCTTGCTGCGCGTGTTCCTCTCCGTCTTCGTCGCCGACTTTCTCTTGTCGGTCAGATAGCTCCTGAGGTTGTTTCTTGCCTTCCTGAGCGTCTCGACGGACTCGACGAGCCTGCCTCGCGCGATCTCCTCCGCGGCCTTCGATAGGAGCGTCGCCGGCGTCCTCGAGCAGCTTGACGGGGTCGCTGGCGTCGGGGAGCTTGGTGAAGACGCCCGGCGTCTCGTAGTCGAGCCTGAACTTCAGGACGGCGATCAGCTTCTCGGTCCCAGCGTAGACCTCCCAGACGGCCTGCTCCCCGGGCGCCGCTCCGAGCGGAGGGGAGCGCGTCGTCCAGCTTCTTTCTCAGCGACAGGACGCCTCGCTGCGGTATCTCTCGCGGTCATCCTCCTTCACCTTCTCATCCTTTTCGACGAGGGGATGGGGCAGACTCGAGGACCGAGCGCCACTAAATTGCGAACATTATTAAAGAGCAGGAATTGCGAGCGCAGAGTTTGTCGACAAGAGCTAGGAGCGAGCGGCGGGACACAAGCGGATAGTCGGTGCCTGCTTCGTCGAGCTCGAGAGCCTGACGGACCTCGCGCGCCTGTCGTGCGCCTTCGAGAGGGCGCCGTTCCCGATATTCATGTCCAAGGAGGGGAGCAAGTTCAGGCTGGCCGTCCAGACCGACCTGTTCATGGGGATACCCATCTTCTACCACGTCGAGGTGGAGAAGGGAGGAGAGTTCCTCGCCTACAAGAGCTCGGGAGAGGTCGAGGAGGCGCTGCTCGTCGATGCCGCGCTCAACCCCTCGTACATGTACGCCCCGATAGTCCATGTCCTGAAGCTCCCGCGCGTCCTCGAGAGGAGGACGGGGTTCAAGGCGAGGTTCCTCGCCGCGCAGGTGTCGGACCTGGCGAACCTGATGAAGATCGCCTCCTACAAGATGCTCTACGAGGAGCCCCCGCTCCCTCTCTACACGTTCAAGAACGGGACGAGCTGGATCGCAGGGTGCTTCGCGAGGCTCGACGACTTCGAGGAAGCCTCGCTCTTCTTCTACGCCAGGCTCGACAAGGAGCCGTCCTCGGGCTTCGTCAGGTACTCGGCGTCCAGGCTCGGCGACACGGACTTCAGCAAGAGGATAGACGAGCACGGCTCGATATACGTCAAGGTCGTCAAGCTGAAGGAGAAGCACCCTCTGGTGGAGTTCAAGTGAGACTCCTCGGGGAATGGCTAGAATCAAACTCGCGAAAGTCAGGCAGCAGAATCATCCTCGCGGCCGACATCGGCGGCCCGTACGAGTCCAGAATCGACAGGGCGACCTCCCTGGTCTACGTCCTGAGGGAGAGGATAGTGGGGGTGAAGGTCAACTGGCACCTGCTTCTCCCCTATGGCGTCCTCGGCCTGCGCGAGCTTGCGGAGGTGTGCAAGGACGCAGGCCTCCCTCTTATCGCGGACATGAAGCTCAACGACATCGGGGGGACGAACGTCGAGGCCGCCGAGACGCTCTTCTCCAACGGGTTCGACGCGCTCATCGCGAACCCCTTCGTCGGCTACAAGGAGGGGATCGGCGACTTGCTCGCGAAGAGCCGGGAGCTCCACAAGGGCGTGGTCCTCCTCGTCTACATGAGCCACGGCGGGGCGAGGGAGGGGTACGGGCTCGAGGTCGGGGGCGAGCCCCTCTACGTCAGGTTCGCGAGGAAGACGAGGCAGTGGGGCGCCGACGGGGCGGTGGTGTCGTCGAAGTCCCCTTCCATAATCCGCAAGGTGAGGTCGATATTGCGCAAGGAGCAGGTGATCCTCAGCCCGGGGGTGGGCTTCCAGGGAGGAGACGCGAAGAAGGCCTTGGCGGCGGGGTCGGACTACCTCATCGTCGGCCGGTCGATAGTCAACGCGAAGGACCCAGCGAGGAGCGTCGACGCGCTGAACAGCGACCTGTCGGGAGAGCGCGCGCTGGTAGTTCGCGCGTGAAGAAGCAGTTTATAATCACGTCTCAGGTCGGGCTGCAGGAATCCGCTTGTCGAAGATACGCGCGGGGATCGTCGGCGTGGGCAACTGCGCATCGGGAATCATCCAGGGGATAGAGCTCTGCAAGAGGGGCGACAAGGACGCCAGGTCCCTCGGGAACACCAAGATCGGCGCGTACCGCATCGAGGACATCGACTTCGTCACCGCGTTCGACGTGGGGGCGAACAAGGTGGGGAAGCCCCTCTCGAAGGCCATCTACCTCGGGCCTAACATGGTCAGGTGGACCGACAGCGTCTCCGGATGCGACGCGGTAGTGAAGGAGTCGCCCGTGCTCGACGGCGTCGGGATCTACGTCGGCGAGAAGATCAAGCCGATCAAGAGCGGAAGGCCCATTTCCAAGATAAAGGAGGATGTGCTGGACGACCTCAAGAGCACCAAGACCCAGCTGCTCGTCAACTACCTCCCCGTGGGGAGCCAGAAGGCGACGGAGTTCTGGGCGGAGGTCGCGCTGGAGGCGGGATTGGGCTTCGTCAACTGCATCCCCGTATTCATCGCATCGAACGCGGGCTGGGCGAAGAGGTTCTCTAAGAGCCGCCTCCCCATAATCGGGGACGACGTGAAGGGCGTCGTCGGGGCCACTATAGTCCACAGGACGCTCGCGAGGCTCTGCTCGGACAGGTCGGTGAGGGTCGACAGGACGTACCAGATCAACGTGGGGGGGAACACGGACTTCCTCAACATGAAGGAGCAGCAGCGGCTGGAGTCGAAGAGGATCTCGAAGACCGAGGCCGTGCAGAGCATGCTCACGCACCGCCTCCCCAGCGACAGGATCTACGTGGGGCCGAGCGACTTCATACCTTACCTCGGGAACACGAAGCTTGCGTTCATCAGGATAGAGGGGACGATGTTCCCGGGGATCCCCTTCAACATGGAGATGCGGCTCGAGGTCGACGACAAGGCGAACTCCGCCGGGGTGGTCGTCGATGCCATCAGGTACTGCAAGACCGCGACTCGACAGGAAGGTCGGGGGGCCGCTCATCGAGGCGAGCGCATGGCTGATGAAGCACCCGCCCGTCTCGCTGACCGACGACGTCGCCAAGGAAAGGGTCGGCGAGTGGGTCAGCCGGCCCGCGTAGGCGCGACCTTCGCGACGTCCATGAATGCCTCGCCCTCCTTGATCAGCCTCCTCGCGTTGGGGTAGGTCACGGTCTTTATCGCCTCGGCGTAGTCGAACCACCCGTAGTCCTGGTGCTCGAAGGAGATGGTGACCTTCTCGACGGAGGTCTCGGCGAGGAAGAAGACGACGGTCTTGTGCACCTTCCTCCCGTCGCGCCTGTAGAAGTACTCGATCTTCCTCTCGAAGCCCGGGAAGACGCGGAGGTCCACGATCCCCGTCTCCTCCCTGACCTCCCTGATCATCGTCTGGAGAGGCTGCTCGCCCTCCTCTATGTTCCCCTTCGGGAGGTCCCAGTGGCCGGCCGGATACCTCAGGAGGAGGTACCGCGGTGAGCCCGAGACGCGCCTGAAGACGACCGCCCCGGCCGACCTCTCCTCGAGACGCTGCTCGGAGCCTGCGGAGTGAGGTGGCGGACGGTGGGAGGCCGGTCTCGCGTCAACCACTTGGTGGTCACTTGGCTTGAGGAACGGCCATCTTCCTGTGGATGTAGAACGCGACCGCGAGGGTAAGGAGGACGGCTGCCCCTATGGGGAGCTCGTAGCGCAGCAGGAGCTCGATGCCCACGGTAATGGTCGGGCTCGAGACTGTCCCCTGGACGGTCGTCCCCTTGTAAACGAAGGTCAATGTCTCGCTCCCAAGGTTGATGTTGCCGTCGGAGTCGGCCTTGAACGTCAGGGAGTTCTTCGAGCTCGCGCCTGCGGCGAGAGACGGCAGGCTGAGCGTGAAGGTCCGCCCGCTCAGCGCGAAACCCGCCGAGTAGTTCACGATGGTGAGGCCTTTCGGCACGACGATCGAGAGAGCCACATTGGTGACGTTGGCCGCCGACGGGTTCTGCACGTCCACCGCTACCGAAAAGTCGGCGCCCTCCACGGGGGTCGTGGCCGTCGACGTGGTCGCGTGGACCGGCTTGTAGACGAGGACCGAGCTCGGTGTGACGGTGAACTGGTCAGCGGAGCCGCCGAAGGCGTAGTCTAGCGATACCGTAGTGGCGCTGTGGTTCCCCGACGAGATCACTTTCACCGTGTAGTTGAATGACTGCGAGGCGCTAGCGTCGAGCGTCGCGTATTGTCCGCTCTGGGTGCCGGAGACCGAGGTGTCGAACGCGTCGGCGCTTGTGGAGACGCTGACGTTGTAGACTGGGAGCGTGCCGTGGTTGGTGACGCGCACCGTCACGTTGTCGTTCTCGCCCTGGAAGACCGGGCTGACCAGGAAGGTCTTGGTCACTTCGACTCCCGCCGCGACCGTGAACCCCGCACCCGCCGTGTGGAGCGTGAAGCCGAACCGCGCCGTCGTGATGGATGCGGGCTCGAGCAGGTAATTGTCGTTCGAGAAGGTCAGGAGGATCTTCCCGGTGGAGTTCGACTTGGAGGCCAGCGGCGAGACCACGAGAGAGAGGCCAGTGGAGCCGCAGGTCGCGTTCCCGCTGATCACGGTCTTGCATGTCATCCCCGGCGGGAAGGGCATGCTCACGTTGACCTTGTCGGCAGCGATGTTACCTTCGTTGACCAGGGCGTAGGTGGCGTTCATGCTCCCGACAGGGGGCGACGTTGATGTGGAGTCTCGGTCAACTTGAACTGCATGAGCGGAGCCTCGATTCCCGAGTGCGAGAGGAGGAGGGTCGCCGGATTCGAGGCGAGAGCCCCCTTGGTCCCGTCCGGAGCTGTCCACCCGAGGTTGAAACCTTGGGTGAGGTTACGGCTCACTATGCTGGTAATCGGGAGGGTCGTGTTGAACGTCCAGGGAGCTCCGCCCTGGACCAGCGTCGGGTCAGTGTAGTTCAAGACGTTGAGGTCGAGCGCCGGCCCGTTCCCATCGTTGGTCACGGTCACAACCCACCTCCCCGCGGAGCCTACGGGCGACCCGGAGGAGACGCTGGCGCCGGCGGTTATCGTAAGCGCGGGACCGTTGTCGTTTGTCCTCAGCTCGAGCTCGTTCGTCTGGGTGCTGACCCTGACGATGACGTTCCCCACGCCGTACGAATAGGAGACCGTTGCGGGGGGCACGGTCAGGTCTTCGCTGGCCGCTGAGTCGACCTTCAGGACGTAGACCCTAGACACGTTTTGGGTCTCGGCCAGCGTGGGGATGCTGAAGCTCGAGTTCCCTGCGGAGAGCGAGAAGAGCGATGGATAGGCGGCCCACCAGTTGTCGTTCACGGTGATGTTGCTGATGGTGCCGGTGCCCGAGTAGAGACTGCCCGTGTTCTTGAGGCCGAGGGTGACCGAGACC
Organism: uncultured Nitrososphaerota archaeon; assembly: GCA_963820505.1. Lineage (GTDB taxonomy): Archaea > Thermoproteota > Nitrososphaeria > Nitrososphaerales > Gagatemarchaeaceae > Gagatemarchaeum. The sequence goes on from CAWFZY010000005.1 coordinate 896,739, forward strand.
AGACCCCCGTCGGCGGCCGAGCCTGTGTCCACCGCCCGGGTCGCGGTCAGCACGGGCGGGTCCTGGATCAACGTCACGTTGGGCCTGAACCTGACGCCCGGCGTCAAGTTGACCGAGTAGCTCGCGCTGAAGTTGGCATCGTGGTTCGCGATGGTCGCGGGGTCGGTGCTGTAGATCAATCCGTCGAGGGAGTGCAGGTTCACCCGCGTCGAGGTCGCATTCGCCGAGGTCGGGTAGGAGTCGTTCACGATGTCCAACGCGTCGCCCAAGAGGAGGCTCGCGTTGCTCCCGACCACGTTAGTCTCAGTGGAGCCGAAGCTCACGGTGTGGGTGAAGGAGGAGCCCGAGCGGACCCCCGTCAGGATCTCGGTGGGCGTCGGCTCAGCAGCCAGGGTCGTTGCGTTTACCAAGGCGGCAAACCCCTTCTCGGTCGTCGGTACCGCCTTGAAGATTATCGCTCCCGCGGTTGTGAAGGTCGCCGGGCTGAAGAACGTGTAGTTGCTCCCGCTCGAGCCTACCTGCTGAAAGTTGGCGCCGAAGGAGGCGCCGAAGTCGGATGCCGCGGACTGGGCGGCGGACAGGCCCGTCGCGGTCACGTTGAGGAAGACCCCGGAGTCGGGGAAGAAGGGCAGCTTGACGACCTTGTACCCGTCTCCCCAGAACAGCTGCGAGCTGGTCGTCGCGGCGGTCGTCTTGATCGCGGTCAGCTCGTACGCGTTCACGCCCGCCACGGACTCGGCGGCGGAGACGCCCGACTTGGTCGCGTTGACGGGGCTCAGGGTAGCAAGCCAGTAGTCGTTGTCGCCCGCGGTGTAGATGTCCAGCCGCTCGGAGTACGGGGACTTTGCAGCGGTGGTCGTGGTCGTCGTTGTCGTCGTTGTCGAAGACGACGACGACGCCGAAGAGGCGGCGAGCGCGAGCTGCAGGCTCGGCACGACCGCGAGCGAGATAATTAGGATAAAGATTAGTAATGACCGTGACTTCATGAAGACTCTTCAGGCCGACAACCTAAGATATTAAACCGTTGCCTAGCGGTTATCTTCTCTTCGAGCCCGAGCCCTCCTCGGGTGGGTCGTCGACCCCCTTTTCATCGAGCATGAAGACGGCGTCCCTCTCAGGATGGTAGGGGCTGTCGACCATCCTCGCGATTCGGTTCTTGCCCGCCTTGCGAAGATAGATGCGGTAGGTGCTTGTGTGCGCTACGACGTGCCCTCCGGTCGCCCTCGTCGGGTCGCCGAAGAAGCTGTCTGGTGCGGCCTGGACCTGGTTGGTGAGGATGATCGCGATGTTGTAGATCTCTGCGGTCCTGAGGAGCTGGTGCAGGAACCGGTTGAGCCTCTGCTGCCTCTCGGCGAGGGTCCCCCTGCCGAGGAACTCGGCCCTGTAGTGGGCGACCGCGCTGTCCACGATGACGAGCTTGATCTTGTTCTTCTCTATTATCCTGCCGAGGTCCTTGGCTATCAGCTCCTGGTGCGCGCTGTTGTAGGCCCTGGCGACCATCACCCTAGAGAGCACCTTCTCCGGGTCCATGCCCCTCGCCTCGGCGATCTGCGCCAGCCTCTCTGGCCTGAAGGTGCCCTCGGTGTCGATGTAGATCGCCCCTCCGTCTAGGCCCCCCTGGTCCGTGGGGAGCTGCACCATGGCGCAGAGCGTGTGGCAGATCTGCGTCTTCCCCGAGCCGAACTCCCCGTAGAATTCGGTCATCGCCCAGGTCTCGATGCCCCCTGCGAGCAGCTCGTCGAGGTTCTTCGAGCCCGTCGAGAGGCGGCTGATGTTGTTCCGCTTCGTCAGGAGGTCCGAGGCGCTGATGAAGTCAGGCTCGAGCCGCCCGATCTCCACGAGCTTCTTCCTCGCCTTGTTGTTCAGGTCCACGGCCTTTGTGATGTCGACGTCGGTGGCATCGGCGATGTCGGCGGGCCCTGCCGTCGCGAGGTCGAGTATCGTGAAAATCCCTGCGTCGTTCAGCTTCGTCTTCGTAGCCGGCCCTACCCCGGGCAGGCTGGTGACGTCCATCTCCTCGCTTATTTCTTCGACTTCTTCTGTCTCTGCTTCAACCAAGATGGCTTTCGAACGTGCTCCGGCCTTAAAAAGATTGATGCCGTATCATCTGGAAGTCCTGAAACTTCGCCAGATGGCGGCGGTCAATACTTGACGAAGACGATGAGGAAGTCGGACTTCGGGACGTGCCCTTTGGGAAGCTCTTCGAGATACGCGTAGCTTTCTGGCCGGCTCTGCAGGACTTCCACATTCGACGCGCCGGTCGTGATGTCAGACCAGGCCTTGGTCCTCGCCTCAAAGGTCAAAGCAGCAGTGTGGAATTCCAAGATCACCGACGGGTGCTGCTTCTCGATCATGCGCTGCATACCCTGGACGATCAACGGCTCTGCGCCTTCGGCATCTATCTTCGTCCAGTCCGGGAACACGCCGTGCGTCTCGCAGTACTGGTCGAGGGTCGTCGAGGGCACCTCTATCTCCCTGTAGCGCGTGCCGGCGGGGTAGTGCCGCACGATGGACGCGCGGCCGCTCCCAAATCTCTCGGTCGCGAGCACGGCCTTGCCCACCTTGTCGCTCACGCATTCCTTTTCCACCACCACGTTCGCTATTCCGTTCATTTCGAGGTTCTTCTTGAGAGATGCGCGGGCGACGGGGTCTGGCTCGAAAGCGACGACCCTTCCGGACGCACCCACGAGCTCGGAGAAGAGCAACGTCCATTCTCCCACGTGCGCGCCCACGTCGAAGACAGCGCTCCCCCTGCCGATCCGCTCCCGCGCGAATCTCAGAAGGCCTTTTTCCCTCGTGCCTCTTCCCATCCACCGCCACACCGGGTCGAACTCGACCGCGAATTTCCGTTCGATGCCGGGGTAGGACATCGACTGGGTAGTGGATATCCCGAGTTGGCGTAGAACGATCCGGGCACCGTCCGCGACTCCGAGGTCCGCGGCAAGCGCTACGAATCGCTTTAGCCGGTTCCTGGACGACAGCCGGTTCCTGGATGAAGCCTTAGTCAATCACTCGTTCCGGATACTGAGAGATGGAGTCCACTGGGACTCGAAGACCACCTGCAAAGAGGCTGGGCTGTGTGCCTACCCGCCAGGTCCGGGCGCAACCATCTGGCAGATGCTGATGGGGGCCCCAGCCCGTCCCGTATACGGGTCGCAGGTGAGCTGCCCTGGGATCCCGCAATCGATCGGACAGGTGGCGCATGATTCGTTCGGGTCGCAGACGCCATTCCCGCACGATGCTTGGAACTGCGCACAGGCAGTGGAATCCATACCTGAAGGACATGGATACTGGGGCGCGTTGGAGTAGTGCGGCGCGAGGACGTATCCAGCGGGGATGTAGCCAAGGTAGTCTGCCCACGCTCCCTCCGGCGTGCTACACTGGCCCTGGGCATTCAGCGCGCACGTGCCGCCCCCAGGTGCCGATGCTTGAGATGAGCTGCTCGACGCGACCGTCGTGCTACTGGCCGGTGCCATCGTGTAGAAGTATATCCCCACTGCGCCGCCCGCGATCAGGACCACGAGCACTGCGACGACGGAGACTGTGGCAATCCCTTTTCTGTTGATTTTCAAGTTCATCATGTCCGTAAACCCTTGAGGAAATTAGCACGGCGCACTTATTTAAATCTTCAACTGTTGCCGAATAGTTTCAATGTGCTAATAATGGAATTGCATTCGTTATGGGCATCGCGAATGGTGAACGCGGATTTCTTATGCTGGTCTTACGGCAGCAGCGAGGTTTCGCACGCAACACCAATGCTATTCCCAGGGAGAAGTTAATCCCTCATTTCTCTGCCATTTTTTGAGACGCCGGATGGCGAAGAGAATCGCGTGTGGATCGAGAGGAAATCTTTCAGATACAGGGGGGAGGGCTTGGGTGGCCGCAGGGCACGGAATTCGGGAGGAGGGCACTGCGCGGCTGCAGCTAGAGTAACAGCTGGCCGCCTTTCTTCTCGAAAAAGTGCATCTTGTTCGACTGCCATTCGAGCCACAGGTGATGACCCGGGGCGACCGCCCTGTCCGGCGGGAGGACCAGCCTGAAGATCTTGTCGTCCACCAGAGAGTTGATGATTATGCTGGACCCCAGCGGTTCCATGCTCTCGACTATTATCTCGAGGTCCTCCTCAGACCTCCTTGCCGGGAAGACCTGGATGTCTTCGGGGCGTATCCCGACCAGGACCTCTGCTCCGTCACCCACCTTCTCCCTCATCATGGCCGTGGTGGGTCCGTCGATGTGGATCGAAGCCTGGTCTATCTTCACCGTCCCTCGCCCGCCGCCGTCGAGCGAGAACTTCGCGTTCAGGATGTTAGTGGGCGGGTTGCCGACGAAGCCTGCGACGAATGAGTTTTCGGGCTTTGTGTAGACGTCCAGGGGCCTGCCGTACTGCATCAGCTTTCCCTCGCTCATAATGGCGATCATGTCCGCGAGTCCCATGGCCTCTGCTTGGTCGTGGGTCACGTAGATGGCCGTCATCTGAGTCTCTCGCCTGATCCTCTTCAACTCGGTCCTCATCTGTGCTCGCAGAGGAGCGTCCAGGCTCGTGAGGGGCTCGTCCATGAGCAGGGCGTTAGGCTGTCGCACTATGGCCCTCCCGAGTGCCGCCCTCTGCTGCTCTCCCCCGCTCAGCTGGTTGGGCTTCTTATCGAGAAGGTGTTTTATGACCAGGAGGTCGGCGACCTGATTCACCCTCGCGTCGATCTCGGCCTTGGGCGCGTTGCGGACCTTCATGGGAAACGCGATGTTGTCGCGTATCGTCATAAGCGGGAAGAGCGCGTAGCTCTGGAAGACCATCGCAAGGTCCCTCTCCCTGGGCGGGAGGTCGGTGACGGGCGTCCCGTCGATGCTTATCGTGCCTGTGTCGGGTTTCTCAAACCCCGCGACGCAGCGCAGGAGCGTCGTCTTTCCTGACCCAGACGGCCCTAGGATCACCGTGAATGTCCCGCTGGTTACCTTGAGGGAGACGCCGTCGACCGCCTGAGTACTGCCGTACTTCTTCGATACGTTGTCGATTTCGAGATTCGCCATTGAGACAGCATCAAGCCTTTAGAGGCGAGGTTCCGTCTGCGAGAAGAGCGTGGCGGTGCTATGAGAGTTCGGGGAGGCTTTCGGGAGATACTTCTTACCCAAGACGAAATCCTTGCTCGGTCGGTGCTCCCGGTGTTTATTTATGCTTTGAGGCCGCGAGTCGTAGGTCGACCACCGAAGAGGATAAATCAGCTAGTTCTCGCAGAAGCGCAACGTTGATCCGGGAGAAGAGGACTGCAATCACGCGGACGCAGACCATCATCTTGGTCGTCGTGTTGGTGTTGGCCGTGGTCGCGGGAGAAGTTGCCCTTGGCAATGCGAACAAGAGCTCCGGCGGTCCGGTTGGCGTCGACCTGCACATCATCGAGGACAACCCGGCGCTCCAGATCGACCACTTCTACCCCGACACTATCTACGTGCCTCTCAACGAGAGCATATCCCTGGCCATCCAGAACGGTGACGACGAGACGCGGGTCTTCACCCTCAGCCAGTATAACATCAACGTCACCATAGTCTCGGGGACGACGGAACGCGTCACCCTGCGCACCAGCCAGCTAGGCAACTTCTCGTTCATCTCTCCCATAGCGCCTCCCAGCGCCGCGAGCGGCAATTTGAAGGCCCCATGCCTCGAGGGGTTCTTCGAGGTGACGCAGAACGCGACGCTGCTGACGAAGACCACCACGCCACCACCAGCACCGTCGGAAGCTCAGGTAACGGCGGCAGCTGCAGGGCCGGTCGGCAGCTGCACCGCGCACCCCCTGACCGTTCCTTCTTCTCCTTAGGTCGAGTGCAGAGCAGGCGTGTTGAGCCAGGAACGGCTCGCGTCCTTTGGTATGTGTCATCACAAACGCTGCTGAAGGATGGGACTCCCGATACTGATCCGAAGCCGATCAGGTTGACCAAAGCGCGAGAGGTAAGTTATTCACAGCCCTCAACTCAAGAAAAAGCCATATATCGCCGCCAGGGCCTAAATTCTGCATGGCCCTGAGACCCGAGCGAGAGTGATGGGTCGGCATGGAATCCAAACGCTGGTACGTCTACTTCATACCGCTGTTCGCGGTGGTATCTCTGGTCGAGTTCTATCCCATAGTCATGAGCGCCTACCTGAGCCTCACGAACCTCAACGGCGTACCGGGCTTCTCCAACTACGTCGCCATGGTCTCCACACCGACGTTCTGGAACGCCTTGAACATCTCGCTCTTGTATTCGCTCAGCAGCACTATCATCGCGGTCGCAATCGGCCTCGGACTGACTTTCATCTTGACCCAGGAGCTCCGCGGGAAGGGGGTGTTCGAGGTACTCTACATACTCCCGTTGGCGGTGGCGCCCATAGTCGTCGGCGTGCTGTATTCTCCGTCTTCGGTGTGGGACGACATACAGGGGTTCTTGCACTTCGTTCTCCACCAACCCTACTTCAACGAACTCGTCCCGTCCTTCTACTTCCCCGTGATGTTCTTCTCGGAGGCGTGGGAGTGGTCGCCTCTTATCATGCTGGTGGCTCTCAGCATTTACAACGGCACGGCGAAGGAGATCTACGAGGCCGCTGAGCTCCATGGGGCTTCGGCGTTCCAGAAGTTCACGATGGTCACCCTGCCTTCCATCTTCAAGTCTCCCGTGATGCAGTTCATCGTCGTCCTGAGGTTCATCGACGCGATGAGGGCGTTCGAGATCCCTCTTGCCTGGTCCAACTGGCTCGGTTACACCCAGACGATCGGGTCGCCGGTCGACACGATAAGCCTCTACCTCTACAAGTTGCTCTTCTCGTCCTCGCTTGGTTTCCCGATAGGGGTCGTTTCCGCGGTGGCGATGAGCCTCTTCGCGATTACCCTGGTCGGTGCCGCGGTGCTTCTGCGCCTCCTGAAGGCGGTCGGAGGATAGAACCAGCTTGGATAAAGTGAAAGGCGGGCCCATGAGCAGCGGAGCGGCGCGAAACGGCACGAGAGGCCGCCATCGGTCACGCAGGATTCTACTTTACGTCGTGGCGATACTGGCCGCTTTCTACTCGTTCTGGCCGGTCATGGTGATGGCGCTCGAGGGCTACAACATCGACCTTGGAGTCATCTTCGCCGGGAGAGCGCTCGTAATCAGTGTAGGGGGCCTCGCAGTCGCCCCCAAGGCGATAATCCCCACGGCATACTACTACATGCAAGCCCTGAGCCTCGAGGCATATCCACGGCTGGTCGCCGACACCCTGATAGTCGCGACGCTCAGCATCGCCATCGCCCTCTCTGTCGGAATCCCTGTCGCCTACATCCTGGCACGCATCGATGTGAAAGGGAAGACCATCGTCATGTACCTGCTCCTCGCCCTCAGGACGGTGTCCCAATACGTGGTGATCATTCCGCTGTACATCGCCTACTCGAGGCTCGGTCTCTTTGACACGTTCACAGGGATCGCCCTAGCGGAGCAGATGCTCATCCTCTCCGTCGTTGTGTGGATGCTGCGGGGCTTCTTCGCCGACATCCCGCGGGACATCTACGAGGCGGCCACGGTCTTCGGCAAGAAGGAGTGGCAGGTCTTCAGGCGTGTGATACTCCCCATGGTCATACCGGGGGTCGTGGTGACCACCATGTTCGCGCTGGTGCTCCTCTGGAACGACTTCCTCATCGCAGATACCCTGACCGGAATCGGCACCAGGACCGTTGCCGTGGGGGTATGGGAGGGGATGTCCGTGAACCAGTTGTCGTTCAGCGCTCTCGTTTGGGACAGCCTCAACGCGGCCGGAACGCTCGCGTACGTCCCCGCGATAGCGGTGATGCTCTTGATCAGAAAGTACCTCGCGAAGGGATTCAGCCTAGGGATTGCCCGCTGAGGGGCCGCCGATCGCGGCTCCTTGCACGACAGCCCTCACGCAGTCTTCGCGAGCTGGTAGGCCGGGACGGTCCCCGGCGCGAACTGGATGCTCTTGACCAGCTCAAGGGGGTAGAAACTCTGCGTTAGGTTCAGCGGGCCGACAGCGACGATGTAGTAGCTCCCCACCGAGGAGCCAGCCGCGTCGATGGTCAGCGTGTTCCCGAAGGCGTCCTTGATGCTCGAGTGCTTCATCGACGACATGAAGTCTGCCCTCGTCAGGACCTGACCGCTGGAGAGCGAGTTCTGGATGGCGTTGAGCATCATCTTCATCCCGAGATACGAGTAGTAGTAGATGGGCCCGATTTCCGTGGGGCAAACTCCGCAGTAGGTCTTGGGGTGAAGCGTCGCGTTCAACCAAGGCAGGATTTCGCTGGCGAAGGCTGACGCGTTCGGGACCTGCGCGACCGCGCCGTCGAAGAGCGTCGCTCCCGACATGCCGGTGGCGCCGATCCCAAGGTCGCTGACTTGGTTCGTCGCGGAGACCACGAATATCTGATTTGGCTGGAAGCCGGCTGACAGCAAGGCCACGATCACGTTGGACTGGGAGAAGCCCGCGGTGGAGATCCACGACACGACGACAGCGTTCGCCCCCGAGAACTTGGCAGCCGCGGCAGCCGTCGCCCAGGGGAACTGGGCGTTCGCGTACTCTTGGTCGAAGACCACGCTCTCGTTCTTGTACGTATCGGCATACCACTTCACTCCGGCGGCCATCTCTCTCTGCTCCTCCGCGTTCTGCGTCATCATCGCGACCTTGGCGCCCGGGATAACCTCCGAGACGTACTTCGCGACCGCCGCGCCCCACTGCACGCCGTCCGGCTCCACGCTCACCGTCCAGTTGGAGCCCGGCGCGACGAGCGCCGCAGAGGGGACAGTGGTGGCCACGAAGGGAACGCCACACGCCTCAGCGTAGCCCGACACCGCGACGGCGTCGCCCTGGTCGGTCGGACCCGTTATCGCCAGGACGCCGTCCTGCTGGTCGAGGGTCTCGGCTCCCTGCACGGCGGTAGGAGGATTCGTCTGATCGTCGGCAACCACCAGGTCGATGGTCCTTCCGTCCACACCTCCCGCGGCGTTCGTCTGGTTCACAGCGAGCTCCGCCCCGATTTTCGCAGCGTAGCCGTCGGACACCGAGTTACCGCTGAGCTCGGTCAGGTATCCGATCTTTATCGTCGAGGATGCGAAGCTCGGGCTCCCCGTGCTCGCGCATGTGGGTGAGGCAGACGACCGGGGGGCCAGGGCAGCGTACGCCGCAACGCCAGCGACCAAGATCAACAGGATTACTACGAGGGCAGCACCCTTCCTGCCGACGGCCGACCTTCGGCGCCAGACGCCTCTCCTCTTCAACTGAGCCAAACCTCTGAGGCAGGCCTATTTATTCGAGCGAAGGGGTTCGTGAGTCGTTAGGGGGCTATCACTGTCACGTTGCCGTTCGTCAGCTGCGCGCCAGTGCAGCTGGCGGCTGGGTTTATCGTGTCCACGCAGGATCCCTGTGGCTGGTCGTAGGCGAAGGTTCCAAGTTTCTCCGGCACGAAGACCACCCTCACCGTCTGGCCGCCCTGCACCTGCCCCGTGTCCACACCGAGCGCCGGTATTTGGAACCTGTGGGGGCCGTCGTCGGTGTTGTCAAACACGATTGTGACTGTGTCCCCTTTGGTGACGTTGAAGCTAGCCGGCAGGAACGCGTCCGGTGCGCCGTTCTGAGGCGTGCCGGACGTCACCTTCATGTAGATCGTCTCCGAGTTGGCCGCGTTCCCAGTATTCGAGTTGATGTAGTACCCAGCGCTCACAGCCAGGGCTGCCACGATGACTACCGCCAGAATCACCGTTCTGTTGACCATCAGCTACATCACCGCTCTTCTCGGCGCACGACAAGTCGGAGTCGCGGTCGCGATCCCCTCGACCCTGCCCGCTGAATCGGGCAGAGCGGTCCCAATTCTCACAGCGGTCAAGGCGCCCTCGAAGTCGATAACACCTTTGGGCTCCCTTTTAACCAAGCTCAAGTTCACAAGCCCTTCTGAGTCGCAGATGGATGCGGCCAATTTATACTGTTTGGGTGCGGTTGAGCACGCGACGGCCCCCCGTCGAAAGGCACTCACAGTGTTTATATGAAGTTCGAATCCATGGAAGCTCGCGTTTGAGCAGACGCCCTTCGAGGTGGAGACGAAGGCGAGCTACGGTAGCTCCTCCCAAACCCTCGCAGTCAGCAAGACCGTCAAGGATGCAACTTGCGGCGATAGCCATCGTCGTGCTGATCGCATTGAGCGGCGTCTACTACTACTTGGCCGTCTATAGCAAGCCGAGCAGCGGTTTCTTCTCCGAGAATGTTGTGATCTCGATAGGCGGGTATTTCTACAATTCTACGGATCCCGCAGCGAGCGTCCCCGCGGCCTATTATCCGAGTTACTTCGTGGTCGCTAGGGGGGCGCACATAACGCTGGTCATTACGAACACCGACAACATGACTCACGGCCTGGCCGTCCCCAACTTCAACGTGGACACTAGAGCGATGAAACCAAACGCGACGGTATCCCTATCGTTCGTGGCGAACCCGCCTGGCAATTACACTTACTACGAGCCCGCCGCTGACTGCGGAGGCGGCAACTGCGACGCCGGCGCGACGTTGAACGGCACCTTCACGGTATCTCCCTAGCAATCTCCAGCGGCGTCTGGAGGCCACGACGACGTCAAGGCTTATTAGTTCTTAGCCGCATGTCGCCATCCCGGATATCTCTGAGCAAAGCCTTGACGACTAAAGCCCGACGGCAGTACCAATCACTCGCCTACTGGTATCTTCTGCTCATCCCCCTCTTCGCCGTATTGGCCGTGGTCGAATTCTACCCCCTGTTGGACGGGATCAACCTCAGCTTGACGGCGGCGAACGGGAGCTTCTCCTTTGCGAACTATTCCAAGATGCTGACCGACTCCGCGTTCTGGAGCGCGGTGATAGTGTCTCTGGCATACACGATCGGGAGCACCGCCCTCTGCCTCGTCATCGGCCTAGCCCTCACCTTCCTCGTCACTCAACGAGGGGTGCGTGGGCGGAGCTTCTTCGAAGCGCTCTACATCTTCCCGCTTGCGATTTCACCCATAGTCGCGGGGGTCCTCTGGTCTCCGTCCTCCGTCTGGGACGACATCCAGACGTTCCTTCACTTCATACTCCATCAGCCCTACTTCAACGAGCTCTCCATCACCTTCTTCTTCCCCGTGATGATCCTCTCGGAGGCGTGGGAGTGGTCGCCCCTGATCATGCTCGTCGCCCTGAGCATCCTCAACTCCCAGGCTTCGCAGGTATTCGAGGCCGCGGAGCTTCACGGCGCTTCCGCTTGGCAGCGGTTCACGATGGTCGGGCTCCCGACAATCCTCAGGTCCCCGGTGATGCAGTTCATCATTGTCCTGAGGATGATCGACGCGATGCGTGCCTTTGAGATACCCCTCGCTTGGTCGAACTGGGTCGGGTACCAAAACGCCGTGGGGTCCCCGGTTGACACTCTGAGCCTCTTCCTTTACAAACTGGTCTTCGTTCCCCTCTACGGCTTCCCCATCGGCCTGATTTCGGCGATCGGTGTGGCGCTCTTGGCCGTGACTCTGGTCGTCGCGTTCGCGCTGATTCGCCTGCTGGGCCGCATCCTTCCCATCACAGGAGCGAGATAAGGCATGCAAGAATCCATGAGGCGCTCCGGCTCGCTCGGGAGGGTCCTTACCTACGCTGCCCTCATCCTTGCAGCCTTCTACTCGGCGTGGCCAATCATGATCATGGGCCTTGAAGGATACGGCATAGACCTCTCGCCGATATTCGCGGGAAAAGGAAAAATCATTACCGTAGGTGGAGTTCCGGGCTACAGCGGCGGGATCTTCCCGACCCCGATACACTATCTGGACGCGCTGGTGCTAAACGCGTTTCCCGCGCGCATGGAAAACACCATGATAATCTCAGCGATCAGCATAGCAATCGCTTTGGCGGCAGGAGTGACCGTGGCCTATGCGCTCGCGCGCCTCCCGATCAGGGGGAAGGGCGCCATATCCTACATGCTCCTCGCCCTAAGGGCCGTCTCGCCTTTCGTCGTCGTGGTGCCCCTGTACATCATCTACACCAGGCATAGCCTGTGGGATACCTACGTGGGCGTCGCCCTCGCGGAAGAGTTGATAGTCCTCTCCGTGGTGGTGTGGATGCTTCGAGGCTTCTTCTCGGACATACCCCAAGAGATCTATGATGCCGCGGCATCCTTCGGCGCCAGCGAGGGGCAGATCTTCAGGCGCGTGGCGCTGCGCATGGTGATTCCGGGGATCGTGGTGACGGCCCTCTTCGCCTTCGTGCTCATCTGGAATGAGTTCGTGATCTCCGACATCCTCACGGGGCCGATCACGAAGACGGTGGCGGTCGGCGTATGGAATGGTCTGGGCGAGAACACGGTGGGCTTCGCGAAGCTCAGCTTCGACGACCTCAACGCCGGGGGCTTCCTCTCGTGGCTCCCGGCCATAGCGGTGATGCTCGTCATCAGGCGATACCTTGCGAAGGGATACAGCCTGGGTACCGCAAGCTCCAAGGCCTAGTGCGTAGTTTCAAATAGAAGCCCCGCGCGCTCTACAGCATGCATAGAACCCGCGAGAGGGCGGGAGTTTCCAAGCTGGCCGTCCCAATCGCCCTGGTCGTGGTGCTGGCGGTTGCGGGCGCCTACGTCCTGCTCAGCAGGGGCTCGACGACCTCGTCCCAGAGCTCGTCGGCGAGCTCGCTGCCCACGGTCACGCTGAGGAGCGCGGTGAACGAGCTCTTCCAGGACATCAACGCCAGAAACGTCGACGGCATGGTGTCGCTCTATTCCCAGAACGCCGTGGAGGTCTGGTCGGGCAACACGGGCGGGCTTGTGGGGAAGTACACTCCCGTCGGGAACATCAGGTTGCTTTACGCCACCACCGTCGGCAAGTCGTCGACGATGGACGCCAACATTAGCAACTACGCGCAAGACGCGCTCAGCGCCACCGATGTCAACGCGACCTTCATGGTCAGGATGCTCGCAAACAGCACCGTTGCAGGAATCGTGAACGCGACGATCGAGGTCAGTCAGAACTGGAACTGGGGCAGCGCCGGGTGGCAGATCAACAAGGAGAACTGGGCCTACACGTATTATGACTCCTCGTACATCGATGCGGGGATACCTTCCTCGACGACCTTCCCGCAGTGGGGCGTCATGGAGAAGGGCGGCAACCCGAACCTGGTCTCTGAAAAGAGCTTCGAGTGGCATATAGGCCCATACCTGGCCGCCTCGGTGTACGCCTTTCTGGTCACAATCGTCGCCGTCATGGCCCTGAAGATCAGGGCGAGGGACAGAGGCGGCCGGCCAGAGCAGCGGGGAGGCCCAGCGGATGCCGAGAGGGGAGTCGACGCTCCACGACAAGTTCACCGAAGTGCGTAGCAAAGAAGCAAGAGCAATGTGCCTGTTTGCGGCCTCCCTAGCTCCCGCTCATGGCCTGCACGCTCGTCGTCTCGTTGAAGCTCGACCCATCGACGAAGAGCGCCGTTATCGCAACCGTGTAAATCTGTCCAGGTACCGCAGAACCAGCGCCCGCTCCGGTTGTGTAGCCCGAGAACGTGTAATTTAGAGGGAAGCCGTGCTGGTAGCTCGGGTCGATGGTGGCGGAGCTGGGGGAATCAGCGGTGCCGGTGCAGTTGGCGTAAGCCAACCCCCCGAACAAGCCCGAGCACATCAGTGTATTCGTGGGAGTGAAGAGAAACACGGTCACCTGCTTTATCGGCTGCGTTCCGGTATCTTGGAATCCAAAGTCCCACAGCCCTCCTTGGAACCCCACGTAGAGATCATTGTGAGTGATAGCGAATGGGCCCACGCCGCTGGTTCCGGAGGATTCAGATATCGAGCTCGAGGAGAGCGTGGAATGTGACGACTCGCTAAGGAAGAGCCCGACCGCGGTCGATGCGATAACCAAGAGTACCACTACACTCAACAAAAGCGTAGATCTTCGTTTCGTGCTGCCAACTCGAGCGGCATCCAAAGTTAAACTTTTTGTGTCGCCACGCGGCAGTGAGACGGGCACCGGAGGGCCACAGAGTATTCTCTCCGCCAAGACGGAGGCTATCGGGTGACCGTCCTGTGGCGGAGCCAGAATCCTCGCACGCTTTAAATAGCAAAGCCGCCCCTCGGTCGAAGGTTGTCCCTAATCGGGCGAATCCTGGGCTTCGGATTATGCATGCTGGGCGGATTTACGATAGGGTACGCCCAAGGCATGGTAACTATCATCAACATAGTCGACGGCTTCGTCTACCAGGTCGCTGCCAGCCTCAACTTGAGCCAGGCGATGGTGGCAGACACGGTCGTGGAATACGTCAATCAGACTAGCAACAAGGCCTATGGTTCCTACTGGGCGTTTGGAGTCCTCTTGGTCATCTTCGGCTTCATTCTTATTGCAAGGGGAGACCACAAGAAGGTCAAGAGGCTAACACCCATTCAGCCTCTCTCTTCAGAGCCTCCCCTGTAAAGCAGCGGTAGCGACTGCGTATCCTGGACTACCTCAGCGCAGACTCTCGCTCGTCTCAGAAGGCAGCAAGCGTATGACGTCGCTGGAAGAGAGCGAAAGCTCATCGCCGGACCCTAAAACGGCCGCGTTACTCCTATGATGCCGTTTAGGATGGGCCGCATCGGCACTTCAGAGGATACGAAGGAAAGTCAGGAGGCGGGCTTCCTGCCTCTCATGGCAAGATAGCCCGTTGCGACTATGAAGATCACGGCGACCGCCGCGATTCCGTAGAGTATGGTCGTGTTGGTTCCTGATGTTGTCGTTGTGACGGTGGTTGTGGAGGTGGAGGTGGAGGCCGGGCCCGTAGTGACCGTCGTCGTTGCGCCCGAGCTCGAAGTGACCGTAGATGGGAGATTTTCCAAGCTCAGCGCAACGATGTCCCCTGGAACACCTATGCCCCAGGTGACGAGGCCGGCGGTGACCGGGAGGATTATTTCTTCTACCCCTTGCTCCGTCGCTCCGATGGACGGGATGACGTTGAGCGGACCACCGATGTAGTAGTCCTTGATGGTGGCGCCGGTCTGGGCATTGAGCATCAGGACGTCTCCCGATGAGAATGTCAAGAACACGACTCCGCCGCTATTGCTGAGTCCGCCACGGTAGCCCTCGGCTAGAATGGGGCCGTGCTGCCAGACCTGCTCTCCGTTCGTCCCGTTGATGGCTTCGATTGTGGAGTTGTCGTTCGCCAATGCGGTGGCCGCTATCGCGACGGTGGTGTCTCCGTTTCCATGGTTGTAGTTGGTCGAGTTGAATTGGACATATTCCATGTCGAGTGGCACGTTCTGGCTCGCGGTGAAGATTAGGTTCAGGGCGGGGTCGAACGAGGGCTCATTCTCGAACCCGGCGTATGCCGTTGGATACATGAGAGTGGTCGCGAGGCTTGGGTTGAAGAAGGCCTGGGTCATCTGCGACTCGTTGAGCGGGTTGAGCATGTAGCAGTACTGGCACCTGGCCATTACGCTTTGCACGGGTGTCCAAGCCCAGATGAGGCTGCCAGTCTGAGCGTTGAGCTCGAACAGGTAGCCGCTCTTGCATGTCTTGAACAGCACCTGTGTGGTCGCGCCGTTGACGGTCTCGTTGCCGAGAGCCTGCCACCATGAGCAGTCCCAGTCCCACTGGTCGTGCGCGGACGTGCTGAAGCCCCAGACCCACGCGCCCGTGTTCTCGTTGAGCGCGAGGACGCTGGACGACCAGAGGTCGGGACCTGGTTGGCAGTCGCCGTTGTACGGACCCTTGTTTCCGGTGTTGACGAACGCCATGCCAGCCGTTGGGCCGCTACCGAGGAGCCACTGTCCACCCCATCCGCCGCCGGTCGCTCCCGTGGAGCCGCCCCCGTCCTCTGACGCACAGTGTGCGCTCTGAACGTAGCCCCAGTCGTTGTACAGGGTCGAGTTCAGTACAGACGCGGAGAGGGTTTTCAGGTCGACTACTGCTGTCCCGGGAATGGTGCCGCCGTTGTCATAGGCGGATCCTGGGTAGAAGATCTGGGCGCCCGACATGCTCTGGACTTGCTGCAGGTCCCAATTCGGATTGACCGGTATGTTGGATCCTGGCTGGGGGGGCGAGCAGAACGTGGTCCACGAAAGAGTCGGCGGATATACCGCGATGTTCCAAGCGTGGAAAAAGCACCTGGCCCCTCCGTTGCTCGACGAGCTGAGCATCGACCCAATCAAGAGGCCTTTCGACTGGTCGATCAGGATGTTGGTGGCCAGTGCCACGTAGACGGTCGCCGGGTTGTTCCCTGGAATCGCCGTCACTCCGCACGGAACTCCTCCTTCGCTCACAAGAGTCGGCTGTGGGCTCGAGATAGTCGAGGCGACGCATGACCCGTATTGGGTGAAGTTGAGCTCGACAGTGCCGGACAGGGCGTTGAGAGCATAGACGACGTGGCTAGGCGCATCAATCCAGTAGGTCGGACCCGATATCTTCGGGCCAATCGTCGCCGTGGTGAACTGCTCCGCTCCATCGTGTAGGTGCAGCTCCAGGGCGCCAGCTCCCTGACCCAGGGTGCTGTTGACATTCAGCGGTATCACATAGTCCCAAAGGACATCGCCGTTCGCCGCGTTCAGGGCGAATACCTGACCATATTGGGTGGTCGCGTATACGGTGCCGTTGACTATCAGCAGCGCCGTGTCGACGCCCAAGCCTCCCGACACCGTCAGCAGCGCCGCCGTATGCGTAGGCAGAGGGAACAGCCAAGCCAGGCCCAGGTACTGGGCGTTAGAGGCGTTGATCTGAGTCTGGGGGTTGTAATCCTGTCCTAGCGCGTTGCCGTTCGGGTAGAGCCAGTTCGCCTGGAGAGCCGAGAGCGGCGTCGCGGCGGCGGTCGGCGAGGCCGACGCGTTAGGCGAGGCGGCTGCCGTGTTCAGCATTGCGGCCGTGCCTAAAGGCGTCAGAAGGAAAAGAGTCGAGATTGCTATAGCAGTGAGTGACTTTTTGTTAAAAACCTTCGTCATACTTTCGACGATTGCTAACTACGCCGGCTATTTAGCTCTTATCGGCTCTCGCGGGACCAAACGACAAACGCGCCCTCTTTCACAAACATTTCGTATCGGCCTTGCGCTGCGTCCTAGTGGCGGGAAGGGCTGCGGGGCAAAGTCGCCAAGAGCGCAAGAGAGTCGTGGAGAGTCAGTGCAGAATTAGGAATTCTATCAGGACTTGCAGAGGATATGACGAAGAAAAATTAGGAGGCGGGCTTCCTGCCTCTCATGGCAAGATAGCCCGTTGCGATTATGAAGATCACGGCAACTGCCGCGACTCCGTAGAGTGTGGTTGAACTGACTCCTGAGGATGATGTGCTAGTTGCTGTGGATGTTACTGTTGCTGTCGTTGTTGTTCCTGGACCTGTTGCTGTGGTCGTTGTGGTCACGCTGGCCGTAGTCGTAGCTGTAGTCGTAGAGACGACTGTGCTAGCGACAGTGGTTGTGGATGCGGTCGGGACGCCCTGCAGCGTCAGCGCGACGATGTCTCCTGGAACTCCTGTGCCCCAAGTGACAAGGCCGGCCGTGATGGGGAAGATGACTTCCTCAACACCTGCAGCCGTCGCTCCGATGGACGGGATGACGTTGAGCGGACCACCGATGTAGTAGTCCTTGATGGTGGCGCCGGTCAGGGCATTGAGCATCAGGATGTCTCCCGATGAGAATGTCAAGAACACGACTCCGCCGCTGCTCGTAACGCCGCCACGGTAGCCCTCAGCCGCGACATAGTGACTCCATACCTGGACTCCCGTTGCCGCGTTGACGCCTTCGATGGTAGCGTTGTCAAGGGCCGCCGCTGTCGCGGCGATCGAGACGCCCGTATCGCCGTTGCCGACGCCGTAGTTGGTTGCGTTGTATTGGACGTACTTCATGTCCGCTGGCACGTTCTGGCTAGCTGTGAAGATCATGTTTAGCGCTGGATTGTACGAGGGCTCGTTTTCGAACCCGGCTGAAGCGGTTGGATACATGAGAGTGGTCGCGAGGCTTGGGTTGAAGAAAGCCTCAGACATCTGTGACGCGTTGAGCGGGTTGAGCATGTAGCAGTACTGGCACCTGGCCATTACGCTTTGCACGGGTGTCCAAGCCCAGATGAGGCTGCCAGTCTGAGCGTTGAGCTCGAACAGGTAGCCGCTCTTGCATGTCTTGAACAGGACCTGCGTGTTCGCTGCTCCGTTGACGGTCTCGTTGCCGAGAGCCTGCCACCATGAGCAGTCCCAGTCCCACTGGTCGTGCGCGGAAATGTCGAAGCCCCAGACCCATGCGCCTGTGGCCTGGTTGACCGCGAGGACGCTGTTGGCCCAGAGGTCGGGACCTGGTTGGCAGTCGCCGTTGTACGGACCCTTGTTGCCGGTGTTCACGAACGCCAGGTTGGCAGTTGGACCAGTGCCGAGCAGCCATTGGCCACCCCAGCCAGCTCCAGTGCCTCCTGGAGACCCGTTAGCGTCCTCTGACGCACAGTGTGCGCTCTGAACGTAGCCCCAGTCGTTGTACAGGGTCGAGTTCAGTGTAGAGGCCGATAGAGTCTTCAGGTCGACTACTGCTGTTCCGGGGATGGTGCCGCCGTTGTCATAGGCGGGTCCTGGGTAGAAGATCTGTGCGCCCGTCATGCTGGCGACCTGCTGCGCGTCCCAGTTCGGATTAACAGGTACGTTAGATCCTGGCTGTGGAGGCGAGCAGTATGTGATCCAGTTGATGGTCGGAGGGCTTACGGCGATGTTCCATTGCTCGAAGAAGCACCTGGCCGAGTTGTTACTCGACTTGCCGAGCATCGAGGTGATCATGGTGCCGGTCGCCTGGTTGATGAGGATGTTCGTCGCGAGTGTCGTGTAGACAACTGCTGGGTTGTTCCCTGCGATTTCGGTGACTCCGCATGCGGCAATCGCGTTAGCTCCAGTTCTTGGAACCAGGTTGCCGGCTGCGTTGACCGAGCCGCCCACTTGGGTCGGCTGAGCATTGGTGACGGTCGAGGCGAGACACGTTCCGTAGTCGGTGAAGTTCATCTCGTAGGCGCCGGTGGCCGCGTTCATGGCCCAGACGACGTGGTCAGGAGCGTCCAGCCAGTAGGTTGGGGCCGTGATCTTGCTTCCGATGTTCGCCGTCGTGTACTGCTCCGCTCCGTCGTGGAGGTGCAGCGAGACTGCGCCGTCGCCCATACCGGTGGTGCTGTTGACGTTAATGGGGATGGTCTGCTTCCAGACCTGGTTCCCGTTGGCAGCGTTGATGGCTAAGACCACGCCGTCCTGACCTGCCGCGTAGACGGTGCCGTTGATGATGAGAATCGCCGTGTCGACGCCCAAGCCGCCCGACACCGTCAGCAGCGCCGTAGGATGGGCGGGCAGTGGGAACAACCAAGCCAAGCCCAGGTACTGGGCGCTTGAGGCGTTGATCTGGGTCTGCGGATTGTAGTCCTGGCCTAGTGCGTTGCCGTTGGGATAGGCCCAGTTGGCCTGGAGAGTCGTCAGCGGCGCCGCGGCTGCGGTCGGCGATGCCGACGCGTTGGCCGAAGCGGCTGCTGGGCTCATCAGGATGGCAGTGCCCATTGGTCCAAGGATGAAGATTGTTGAGAGTGCTATTGCAGTGAGTGATTTTTTGCTAAATACCTTCGTCATATATTTTCGACGATTGCTGACAGCGCGCGCTATTTAGGTGTTCCCGACTCACAAATATTTTAAATAAAAAAACTACTTTCTTTTCGCAATTCCTCCGTGATGCCCTCGGAGCGAAGACCCCTCTGAGACACCTATACTCTCTATGAGGCTGCAAGAGCGACCGCGCCATGACGAGTCCCTGCCGTCTTTGGATGTAGTGCAGAATCAGCATTGGCTGTATCAGGGTTCGTAAAGATATGACGAAGAAAAATTAGGAGGCGGGCTTCCTGCCTCTCATGGCAAGATAGCCCGTTGCGATTATGAAGATCACGGCAACTGCCGCGACTCCGTAGATTGTGGTTGAAGAGACTCCTGTTGATGATGTGCTTGTAGCTGTGACCGTGGCTGTGGTTGTGGCTGTGCTAGTTGGGCCTGCTGCTGTGACCGTCGTCGCCGTAGTCACGCTGGCCGTAGATGTGGCTGTGGAAGTAGCGGTGACTGTGGTGGCGACGGTGGTCGTAGCTGCGGTCGGGACGCCTTGCAGCGTCAGCGCGACGATGTCCCCTGGGACTCCTGTGCCCCAGCTGACAATGCCGGCTGTAATCGGGAAGATGACCATCATCTGCCCGCTGCTTGTCGCTCCGATGGATGCGACGACGTTGAGCGGACCGCCGACGTAGTAGTCCTTGAGCGTGGCGCCAGTCTGGGCATTGAGCATCAGGAGGTCTCCCGATGAGAATGTCAGAAAGACGATGTTTCCGCTATTGCTGAGTCCGCCACGGTAGCCCTCGGTCGGGACATAGTGAGCCCAGACCTGGGCTCCGGTTCCCGCGTTGACGGCTTCGATGGTGGAGTTGTCAGCGACCGATTCTGTGCCGATGAAGGACTCGCCGTTTCCATGGCCGTAGTTGGTTGCGTTATATTGGACGTATGCCGCTATGAGTGGCACGTTCTGGCTCGCAGTGAAGATGTAGTTCAACGTCGGGCTGAACGAGGGCTCGTTTTCGAACCCGGCCCACTCGTTGGGGTACATCAGCGTGTTTGCAAGACTTGGGTTGAAGAAGGGCAGCGACATCTGTGTCGCGTTCATTGGGTTGAGCATGTAGCAGTATTGGCACCTGTACTCTATTGATGTTGGTGGTGTCCATGCCCAGATGAGCACGCCCGTCGCTGCGTTCAGCTCGAACAGGTAGCCGCTCTTGCATGACTTGAACAGCACTTGTGTGGTTGCGCCGTTGACGGTCTCGTTGCCGAGAGCCTGCCACCAGGAGCAGTCAAAGTCCAACATGTCGTGAGCGGCGGTGCTGAAGCCCCAGACCCATGCGCCCGTGTTCGTATTGAGTGCGAGGACGCTGGATGACCAGAGGTCGGGACCTGGTTGGCAGTCGCCGGTGTATGGACCCTTGTTGCCGGTGTTCACGAACGCCATGCCAGCCGATGGACCGGTACCGAGGATCCACTGTCCGCCCCAGCCAGCGCCCGTCGCTCCTGGAGACCCGCTCGCATCCTCTGAAGCGCAGTGTGCGCTCTGAATATAGCCCCAGTCGTTGTACAGGGTCGTGTTCAGTACAGAGGCTGAGAGTGTCTTCAGGTTGACTACGGCTGTGCCTGGGATGGTGCCGCCGCTGTTATAGGCGGGTCCTGGGTAGAAGATCGCGGCGTTTGTCATGCTGTTGACCTGCTGCGCGTCCCAGTTCGGATTAACAGGTATGTTAGATCCTGGCTCTGGGGGCGAGCAGTACGTTACCCAGTTGACCGTCGGTGGGCTTACGTTGAGGTTCCATTGCTCGTAGAAGCACCTGGCCCCGTTGTTGCTTGAGGAGCTGAGCATGGATGTGATCAACGTGCCTTTCGACTGGTCGATGAGGATGTTGGCAGAGAGCGTCGCATAGACTGTTGCTGGGTTGTTCCCTGCGATTTCGGTCACTCCGCACGCCGCGATCGCGTTAGCTCCAGTTCGTGGAACTAGGTTGCCGGCGGCGTTGACCGAGCCGGCCACCTGGGTCGGCTGCGCGTTGGTGATGGTCGAGGCGAGGCACGTGCCATAGAAGGTGAAGTTCAGCTCGTAGGCGCCGGTGGCTGCGTTCATGGCCCAGACGGCGTGATCAGGAGCAGCGACCCAGTAGGTTGGACCGGAGACCTTGCTACCGATCGTCGCGGTCGTGAACTGCTCCTCTCCGTCGTGGAGGTGCAGCGAGACTGCGCCGTCGCCCATCCCTGCGGTGCTGTTGACGTTAATGGGAATGGTCTGCTTCCAGATCTGGTTCCCGTTGGCTGCGTTGATTGCGAACACCACGCCGTCCTGACCTATCGCGTAGATGGTGCCGTTGACTATCAGAGGCGCCGTATCGACGCCCAAGCCGCCCGACACCGTCAGCAGCGCCGTCGGATGGGCGGGCAGTGGGAACAGCCAAGCTAAGCCCAGGTATTGGGCGTTGGAGCTGTTGATCAGGGTCTGTGGGTTGTAGTCCTGGCCTGCTGCGTTGCCGTTCGGGTAGAGCCAGTTGGCCTGAAGTTGGGTAAGCGGCGCCGCGGCAGCGGTCGGCGATGCCGACGCGTTGGCCGATGCGGATGCTGAGTTCAGCAGTGTAGCCGTACCCAGAGGTGTTAGGAGAAAGAGAGTTGAGATTGCTATTGCAGTGAGTGATTGTTTGCTAAATAACTTCGTCATATATTTTTCGACAGTCGCTAACGGGAATGGCTATTTAGGTGTTACCGGCCCTCGCACGAAAATAACAATACCACCCCAGTTGACAAATTTTTCAGGGCCGCTTTGGCTGCTTCATTCTCGTCGGAAGGACGACGGGAGGTCAAAATGGCGAAAGTCAAGGGATTCGCGCAGAGGCAGTCTGGAGACAGGATGAGCCGTGTCGGAACTTTGTAAAGATATGACGAAGAAAAATTAGGAGGCGGGCTTTCTGCCTCTCATGGCAAAATAGCCCGCGGCGATTATGAAGATCACGGCAACTGCCGCGACTCCGTAGAGTGTGGTTGAACTGACTCCTGTAGAGGAGGTGCTGGTGACCGTGGCTGTGGTTGTAACCGCTGGACCTGATGTTGTGACCGTCGTCGTCGCCGTGGTCACGCTACCCGTAGCCGTAGTTGTGGACGTAGTGGTAGCAGTAACCGTGCTCGCGACGGTGGTTGTGGATGCGGTCGGGACGCCCTGCAGCGTCAGCGCGACGATGTCTCCTGGGACTCCTGTGCCCCATGTGACAATGCCGGCTGTGATCGGGAAGATGACCATCATCTGCCCGGCAGCTGTTGCGCCGATGGACGGGATGACGTTGAGCGGGCCGCCTACAAAGTAGTCCTTTATCGTGGCGCCGGTCTGGGCATTGAGCATCAGGAAGTCGCCTGATGAGAATGTCAAGAACACGACTCCGCCGCTATTGGCAACTCCGCCACGGTAGCCCTGAGTGGCGACATTGTGAGTCCATTCCTGGACGCCCGTTGCCGCGTTGATGCCTTCGATGGTTGAGTTGTCGCAGCCGCAGGTTGCCCTTGCTATTGCGGCGACGGCGACTGAGCTTTGTCCGTCTCCACTGCCGTAATTGGTCGCGTTGTACTGGACGTACTTCTCATCTGCTGGCACGTTCTGGCTAGCAGTGAAGAGCAAGTTCAGGGTTGGACTGTAGCTGGGCTCGTTCTCGAACCCGGCCGAGTTGGATGGGTACATTAGACTGGTCACGAGACTTGGGTTGAAGAACGCCTCAGTCATCTGCGACTGGTTGAGTGGGTTGAGGATGTAGCACATCGGGCACCTGGCCATTATGCTTTGCACCGGTGTGTAGGCCCAGATCATGGAGCCCGTCAGCGCGTTCAGCTCATACAGGTAGCCGTTCTTGCACGTCTTCCACAGCACCTGTGTGTTCGCCACGCCGTTGACCGTCTCGTTGCCGAGTCCCTGCCACCATGAGCAGTCCCAGTCCCATTCGTCGTGGGCTGAGGTGTCGAAGCCCCAGACCCATGCGCCTGTGGCCTGGTTGACCGCGAGGACGCTGTTGGCCCAGAGGTCGGGACCTGGTTGGCAGTCGCCGTTGTACGGGCCCTTGTTGCCGGTGTTCACGAACGCCAGGTTGGCCGTTGAACCGCTTCCGAGCAGCCATTGGCCACCCCAGCCAGCTCCAGTCCCTCCTGGAGACCCGTTCGCATCCTCTGACGCACAGTGTGCGCTCTGAACGTAGCCCCAGTCGTTGTACAGGGTCGAGTTCAGTACAGAGGCAGACAGGGTCTTCAGGTCGACTACTGCTGTTCCGGGAATGGTGCCGCCGTTGTCATAGGCGGGTCCTGGGTAGAAGATCTGTGCGCCCGTCATGCTGGCGACCTGCTGCGCGTCCCAGTTCGGATTAACAGGTACGTTAGATCCGGGCGCTGGAGGCGAGCAGTAGTTGATCCAGTTGATCGTCGGTGGGCTTACAGCGATGTTCCATTGCTCGAAGAAGCACCTGGCCGACTTGTTGCTCGAGGAGCCGAGCATCGAGGTGATCATAGTCCCTGTCGCCTGGTTGATGAGGATGTTGGTCGCGAGCGTCGCGTAGACCGTTGCCGGGTTGTTGCCTGCGATTTCGGTGACTCCGCATGCGGCGATCGCGTTGGCTCCAGTTCTTGGAACCAGGTTGCCGGCTGCGTTGACCGAGCCGCCCACTTGGGTGGGCTGCGCGTTGGTTATGGTCGAGGCGAGGCACGTTCCGTAGTCGGTGAAGTTCATCTCGTAGGCGCCGGTGGCCGCGTTCATGGCCCAGACGACGTGATCAGGCGCGTCGATCCAGTAGGTTGGACCTGAGATCTTGCTACCGATTGTCGCCGTTGTGAACTGCTCCGCTCCGTCGTGGAGGTGCAGCGAGACTCCGCCGTCGCCCATACCGGTGGTGCTGTTAGCCTCGATGGGGATGGTCTGCTTCCAGATCTGGTTTCCGTTGGCAGCGTTGATTGCGAAGACCACGCCGTCCTGACCTGTCGCGTACACGGTCCCGTTGACTATCAGCGGCGCGGTGTCGACGCCCAAGCCCCCCCCGACTGACAGCAGTGGTGTCGGAAGCTGAGGCAGTGGGAACAGCCAAGCTAGGCCCAGGTACTGGGCGTTAGAGGCGTTGATTAGGGTCTGCGGATTGTAGTCCTGGCCGAATGCGTTGCCATTCGGGTAGAGCCAGTTGGCCTGGAGTTGAGTAAGCGGCGCCGCGGCAGCGGTCGGCGATGCCGACGCGTTGGCCGAGGCGGCTGCTGGGCTCATCAGGATGGCAGTGCCCATTGGTCCAAGGATGAAGATTGTTGAGAGTGCTATTGCAGTGAGTGATTTTTTGCTAAATACCTTCGTCATATATTTTCGACGATTGCTGACAGCGCGCGCTATTTAGGTGTTCCCGACTCACAAATATTTTAAATAAAGAACTACTTTCTGTTCGCAATTCCTCCGTAATGTCCTCGGAGCGAAGCCCTTGCATGGACGTCTATTCTCCCCTCGAAGCTGTCAGGGTGACCGCGCCATGACAAGTACCTGCCGTCTTCGGACTAAATCTAGAGTCAGGACTGGCTGTGTCAGGGTTCGTAAAGATATGACGAAGAAAAATTAGGAGGCGGGCTTCCTGCCTCTCATGGCAAGATAGCCCGTTGCGATTATGAAGATCACGGCAACTGCCGCGACTCCGTAGAGTGTGGTTGAACTGACTCCCGTAGACGATGTGCTTGTAGCTGTTGATGTGACCGTGGTTGCTGCGACCGTAGTTGTTGGGCCTGTGATGGTGCTGGTCACGCCTTGTGCAGTGACCGTTGCCGTGGCTCCTGCGCCTACAGTGACCGTCGATCCGCCGACAGTGACAGTTGTCGCAGTAGTGGCCGTCGTAGTGGCCGTCGCTGTTGAGACGGCTGTGGTTGTGGACACGGCTGTGGACGTTACCGTCGGGACGTTCTGCAGCGTCAGGGCTACGATGTCTCCTGGGACTCCTGTGCCCCAGGTGACGATGCCGGCCGTGATGGGGAAGATGACTTCCTCAACACCTGCAGCCGTCGCTCCGATGGACGGGATGACGTTCAGCGGGCCGCCGATGTAGTAGTCCTTGATCGTGGCGCCGGTCAGGGCATTGAGCATCAGGATGTCTCCCGATGAGAATGTCAAGAACACGACTCCGCCGCTAGTGGTGATGCCGCCGCGGTAGCCTTCAGCCGAGACGTAGTGGTCCCAGACCTGGGCTCCGGTTGCCGCGTTGACGCCTTCGATGGTAGCGTTGTCATTGGCCGCTGCTGTCGCGGCGAGTGTGACGGTCGTATGGCCGCTGCTCTTGCCGTAGTTGGTTGAGTTGAATTGGAAGTATCCCCAGTCTGACGGCACGTTCTGGCTAGCAGTGAAGACCATGTTCAGCGATGGATTGTACGCGGGTTCGTCCTCGAACCCGGCCGAGGTCGACGGATAGGTGAGCGTGGTTGCGAGGCTTGGGTTTTCGAAAGGCAAGGACATTTGTGACGCGTTGAGCGGGTTGAGGATGTAGCAGTACGGGCACCTTGCCATTATGCTTTGCACCGGTGTGTAAGCCCAGATCATGGAGCCCGTCGCTGCGTTCAGCTCATACAGGTAGCCGTTCTTGCACGTCTTCCACAGCACCTGTGTGTTCGCCACGCCGTTGACTGTCTCGTTGCCGAGAGCCTGCCACCATGAGCAGTCCCAGTCCCACTGGTCGTGGGCGGACGTGTCGAAGCCCCAGACCCATGCGCCTGTGGCCTGGTTGACCGCGAGGACGCTGTTGGCCCAGAGGTCGGGACCTGGTTGGCAGTCGCCGCTGTACGGGCCCTTGTTGCCGGTGTTGACGTACGCGAGGTTGGCCGTTGGACCAGTGCCGAGCAGCCATTGGCCACCCCAGCCAGCGCCAGTCCCTCCTGGAGACCCGTTAGCGTCCTCTGACGCACAGTGTGCGCTCTGAACGTAGCCCCAGTCGTTGTACAGGGTCGAGTTCAGTACAGAGGCAGACAGGGTCTTCAGGTCGACTACTGCTGTGCCTGGGATGGTGCCGCCGTTGTCATAGGCGGGTCCTGGATAGAAGATCTGTGCGCCCGTCATGCTGGCGACCTGCTGCGCGTCCCAGTTCGGATTAACAGGTATGTTAGATCCTGGCTCGGGAGGCGAGCAGTACGTTGTCCAGTTGATCGTCGGCGGGCTTACGTTGAGGTTCCATTGTTGGAAGAAGCACCTGGCGGAGTTGTTGTCCGAGGAGCCGAGCATGGATGTGATTATAGTGCCTGTCGCCTGGTTGATGAGGATGTTCGTCGCGAGTGTCGTGTAGACAACTGCTGGGTTGTTCCCTGCGATTTCGGTGACTCCGCATGCGGCGATCGCGTTGGCTCCAGTTCTTGGAACCAGGTTGCCGGCTGCGTTGACCGAGCCGCCCACTTGGGTCGGCTGAGCATTGGTGACGGTCGAGGCGAGACACGTTCCGTAGTCGGTGAAGTTCATCTCGTAGGCGCCGGTAGCCGCGTTCATGGCCCAGACGACGTGGTCAGGAGCGTCGATCCAGTAAGTCGGAGCTGTGATCTTGCTTCCGATTGTCGCCGTGGTGAACTGCTCCGCTCCGTCGTGCAGGTGCAGCGAGAGGGCGCCGTCGCCCATGCCCGTCGTGCTGTTGGTCTCCAAGGGGAGGGTCTGCTTCCAGATCTGGTTACCGTTGGCTGCGTTGAGGGCTATGACCACGCCGTCCTGACCTGTCGAGTACACGGTGCCGTTGACTATCAGCAGCGCCGAGTCGACGCCCAAGCCTCCCGACACCGACAGCAGAGCCGTCGGATGGGCAGGCAGCGGGAACAGCCAGGCTAAGCCCAGGTACTGGGCGTTAGAGCTGTTGATTACGGTCTGAGGGTTGTAGTCTTGTCCTAGCGCGTTGCCGTTCGGGTAGACCCAGTTCGCCTGGAGAGCCGTGAGCGGCGTCGCGGCAGCGGCCGGGGATGCCGACGCGTTGGCCGAGGCGGCTGCTGGGTTCAGCAGGGTCACAGTGCCTAGTGGACCGAGGAGGAAGATTGTTGAGATTGCTATTGCAGTGAGTGATTTTTTGCTAAATACCTTCGTCATATATTTTCGACGATTGCTGACAGCGCGCGCTATTTAGGTATTACCGGCTCTCGCGCATTAAATACCAAAACCACCCTCATTCACAAATTTTCCTTAATGGCCGCGCAACTAGGACCCTCGCGTGGACCCCTCCTGGGCAAGCAGCAAGAGAGCCACAGAAAGACGTTCGGGCCCAAAAGTTGGAGGAAGAACTGACACACATCAGGAAGGGTGGAGGCGAACGCCCTGCGAATAGGCTACCTCATTGAGGTATGCAAGATGAGGCGGAACGCACGACTTTCCAATAGCGAGTCCCTGCCGTCTTTGAATGTAGTCTAGAATCAGGATGCGCCGTGTCAGGACTTCGTAAAGATACGACGAAGAAAAATTAGGAGGCGGGCTTCCTGCCTCTCATGGCAAGATAGCCCGTTGCGATTATGAAGATCACGGCAACTGCCGCGACTCCGTAGAGTGTGGTTGAACTGACTCCCGTAGACGATGTGCTTGTAGCTGTTGATGTGACCGTGGTTGCTGCGACCGTAGTTGTTGGGCCTGTGATGGTGCTGGTCACGCCTTGTGCAGTGACCGTTGCCGTGGCTCCTGCGCCTACAGTGACCGTCGATCCGCCGACAGTGACAGTTGTCGCCGTGGACACCGTGGCCGTCGTAGTGGCCGTCGCTGTTGACGTGGCTGTGGTTGTGGACACGGCTGTGGACGTTACCGTCGGGACGTTCTGCAGCGTCAGCGCGACGATGTCCCCTGGGACTCCTGTGCCCCATGTGACAAGGCCTGCCGTGATTGGGAAGATGACTTCCATCACTCCGGCAGCCGTCGCTCCGACCGACGCGATGACGTTGAGCGGACCGCCCACGTAGTAGTCCTTGAGTGTGGCGCCGGTCTGGGCATTGAGCATCAGGATGTCTCCCGATGAGAATGTCAAGAACACGATTCCGCCGCTGTTGCTGATTCCACCGCGGTAGCCCTCAGCCGAGACATAGTGAGTCCATTGCTGGACTCCGGTTGCCGCGTTGACGCCTTCTATGGTGGCGTTGTTGAGGCCTGATGCCGTCGCTGCGATAGAGACGGACGTTTGGCCGCTGCCGTGGCCGTAGTTGGTCGAGTTGAATTGGAAGTAGGCGGTGTCCGTTGGCACGTTCTGGCTAGCAGTGAAGATCATGTTCAGCGTGGGGCTGTAGGAGGGCTCGTTCTCGAACCCTGCCAAGTTGCCTGGGTACATTAGCGTGGTCGCGAGGCTCGGGTTGAAGAACGCCTCAGACATTTGCGATGCGTTCAATGGGTTGAGGATGTAGCAGTACGGGCACCTGGCCAGTATGCTTTGCACCGGTGTGTAGGCCCAGATCATGGAGCCCGTCAGCGCGTTCAGCTCATACAGGTAGCCGTTCTTGCACGTCTTCCACAGCACCTGTGTGTTCGCCACGCCGTTGACTGTCTCGTTGCCGAGTCCCTGCCACCATGAGCAGTCCCAGTCCCATTCGTCGTGGGCTGAGGTGTCGAAGCCCCAGATCCACGCGCCAGTCCTAGTGTTGAGCGCGAGGACGCTGTTGGCCCAGAGGTCGGGACCTGGTTGGCAGTCGCCGTTGTACGGGCCCTTGTTTCCGGTGTTGACGTACGCCATTCCAGCCGTTGGACCTGTGCCGAGCAGCCATTCGCCGCCCCAGCCAGCGCCCGTCGCTCCTGGAGACCCGTTAGCGTCCTCTGACGCACAGTGTGCGCTCTGAACGTAGCCCCAGTCGTTGTACAGGGTCGAGTTCAGTGTAGAGGCCGATAGAGTCTTCAGGTCGACTACTGCTGTGCCTGGGATGGTGCCGCCGTTGTCATAGGCGGGTCCTGGGTAGAAGATCTGTGCGCCCGTCATGCTGGCGACCTGCTGCGCGTCCCAGTTCGGATTAACCGGTACGTTAGATCCGGGCTGTGGAGGCGAGCAGTAAGTGATCCAGTTGATCGTGGGTGGTGACACAGCGATGTTCCATTGCTCGAAGAAGCACCTTGCCGAAATGTTGCTTGAGGAGCCGAGCATCGAGGTGATCATAGTCCCCGTCGCCTGGTTGATGAGGATGTTGGTCGCGAGCGTCGCGTAGACCGTTGCTGGGTTGTTCCCTGCGATTTCGGTGACTCCGCATGCGGCGATCGCGTTGGCTCCAGTTCTTGGAACCAGGTTGCCGGCGGCGTTGACCGAGCCGCCCACCTGGGTCGGCTGCGCGTTGGTTATGGTCGAGGCGAGGCATGTGCCGTAGTCGGTGAAGTTCATCTCGTAGGCGCCGGTAGCCGCGTTCATGGCCCAGACGACGTGATCAGGCGCGTCGATCCAGTAAGTCGGAGCTGTGATCTTGCTTCCGATTGTCGCCGTAGTGAACTGCTCCGGTCCGTCGTGGAGGTGCAGCGAGAGTCCGCCGTCACCCATGCCGGTCGTGCTGTTGGTCTCCAAGGGGAGGGTCTGCTTCCAGATCTGGTTACCGTTGGCTGCGTTGAGAGCGAGGATTACTCCGTCTTGACCCGCCGCGTACACGGTGCCGTTGACTATCAGCAGCGCCGTGTCCACTCCCAAGCCTCCCGACACCGACAGCAGAGCCGTCGGATGGGCAGGCAGCGGGAACAGCCAAGCTATCCCACTTGACATAAATCCTTCAACCTGATTTGACAAGATAATTCGACTCCGCTGCTCATCTTCTTGTCCACTCGTCATGGATTCGTGACAGCGCAAGTAGCGAGAGAGGATGTCGAGAGGGCATACAACGAGGAGAAGGATGCCGATGTCAGCAGGAGGATGCTCCTCGTCCTGAAGGTGAGGTGCGACGGTATGAAGCAGTCCCATGCAGCCGAGGAGCTTCGCAGGGACAAGTCTTGGGCCACCATTTGGCTCAGGCGCTTCGACGAGGAGGGGCTCGACGGCCTTGGGACAAGGCCAAGGAGCGGAAGGCCTACGAAGGTCCCTCAGGAGACGCTGGCGAGAGTGAGGAGGAACGTCTCGAGGTGGAAGGGAGGTTGCAGGATCGAGGAGGTAAGGGAAATGATCCGCAAGGAATCGAGGACGACCTACAGCGAGAGGCAGGTCTACCGGATAGTGCACGGTTGGAGGTTCAGGAGCGTGATGCCTGAGAAGAGGTTCGTCAACGAGGCCTCTGACGAGGAGAGGGCTCTCTTCAAAAAAACAACGCGAGACTCCTGAAGAACATCCCTGAAGGATTCGCGGTGGTCTCCGAGGACGAGTCCTTCGTGGTGAGGGACGCGATAGTCACGAGGGTATGGGCGCCCGAGGGTAGGAGGCCGGTCTGCAGGGTGACGGGCTCGCATGACAGGACGGTGGTCTTCGGTGCGATGGACATGGAGGGAAGGAAGATCTTCAGGCAGTACGACACGTTCAACGGAGAGAACTTCCTGGACTTCCTCAAACAGATCCACAGGAAGTACGGGAGGCTCTACCTCTTCCTCGACAGGGCGAAGCAGCACTACAGGACCAAGATCGTCAGGGAGTACATGAGGAAGAACAGGGCGACCCTGAGGGTCAGGTGGATCCCGGTCGGCTCGCCCGCCTTCAACGTGATGGAAGAGTGCTGGAGGCAGATGGACAATGACATGCTGACGCTGAGGTTCTACAGCTCCCTCGGAAGGCTCTCTGTAGAGATCGGCGAATACCTGAGGACGAAGAGGTTCAACCTGAACATGGTAAGCTTCCTCCTAACGAACCGGTATGGTTGAGGAAGTTATGTCAAGTAGGATAGGCCCAGGTACTGGGCGTTAGAGGCGTTGATCAGGGTCTGCGGATTGTAGTCCTGGCCGAATGCGTTGCCGTTGGGGTAGGCCCAGTTCGCCTGGAGAGCCGTGAGCGGCGTCGCGGCAGCGGTCGGGGATGCCGACGCGTTGGCCGAGGCGGCTGCTGGGTTCAGCAGGGTCACAGTGCCTAGTGGACCGAGGAGGAAGATTGTTGAGATTGCTATTGCAGTGAGTGATTTTTTGCTAAATACCTTCGTCATATATTTTCGACGATTGCTGACAGCGCGCGCTATTTAGGTGTTCCCGACTCACAAATATTTTAAATAAAAAAACTACTTTCTTTTCGCAATTCCTCCGTGATGCCCTCGGAGCGAAGACCCCTCTGAGACACCTATACTCTCTATGAGGCTGCAAGAGCGACCGCGCCATGACGAGTCCCTGCCGTCTTTGGATGTAGTGCAGAATCAGCATTGGCTGTATCAGGGTTCGTAAAGATATGACGAAGAAAAATTAGGAGGCGGGCTTCCTGCCTCTCATGGCAAGATAGCCCGTTGCGATTATGAAGATCACGGCAACTGCCGCGACTCCGTAGAGTGTGGTTGAACTGACTCCCGTAGACGATGTGCTTGTAGCTGTTGATGTGACCGTGGTTGCTGCGATTGTGGTGGTTGGGCCTGTGATGGTGCTGGTCACGCCTTGTGCAGTGACCGTGGCTGTCTGTCCTGCGCCGACAGTGACCGTCGATCCGCCGACGGTGACAGTTGTCGCTGTGGACACCGTGGCTGTGGTTGTGGACGTGGCAGTGGCTGTGGTTGTGGATACGGCTGTGGAAGTGACGGTTGGGACGTTCTGCAGCGTCAGGGCTACGATGTCTCCTGGGACTCCTGTGCCCCAGGTGACGATGCCGGCTGTGATCGGGAAGATGACTTCCATCACTCCGGCAGCCGTCGCTCCGATGGACGGGATGACGTTGAGCGGACCGCCCACGTAGTAGTCCTTGATGGTGGCGCCGGTCAGGGCATTGAGCATCAGGATGTCTCCCGATGAGAATGTCAAGAACACGACTCCACCGCTACTAGTGACGCCTCCACGATAGCCTTCAGCCGTGACAAAGTGGTCCCAAACCTGGGCCCCCGTTGCCGCGTTGACGCCTTCGATGGTAGCGTTGTCAAGGGCCGCCGCGGTCGCGGCGATCGAGACGCCCCCTTGGCCGCTCCCGCTGCCGTAGTTGCTTGCGTTATATTGTCTGTATGTTGTGTCTGATGGCACGTTCTGGCTGGCAGTGAAGATCATGTTCAGGGCTGGATTGTACGAGGGTTCGTTCTCGAACCCGGCCGAGTTGGATGGATACATGAGGGTGGTCGCGAGACTTGGGTTGAAGAAGGCCTCGGTCATCTGCGACTGGTTCAATGGGTTGAGGATGTAGCAGTACGGGCACCTTGCCATTATGCTTTGCACCGGTGTGTACGCCCAGATGAGGCTGCCCGTCGCTGCGTTGAGCTCATACAGGTAGCCGTCCTTGCACGTCTTCCAGAGCACCTGTGTGTTCGCTACGCCGTTGACGGTCTCGTTGCCGAGTCCCTGCCACCATGAGCAGTCCCAGTCCCACTGGTCGTGGGATGAGGTGTCGAAGCCCCAGACCCATGCGCCTGTGGCCTGGTTGACCGCGAGGACGCTGTTGGCCCAGAGGTCGGGACCTGGTTGGCAGTCACCGTTGTATGGACCCTTGTTTCCGGTGTTCACGAACGCCAGGTTGGCAGTTGGACCTGTGCCGAGCAGCCATTCGCCGCCCCAGCCAGCGCCCGTCGCTCCTGGAGAGCCGCCCGCGTCCTCTGACGCACAGTGTGCGCTCTGAACGTAGCCCCAGTCGTTGTACAGGGTCGAGTTCAGTACAGAGGCGGAGAGGGTCTTCAGGTCGACTACTGCTGTGCCTGGAATGGTGCCGCCGTTGTCATAGGCGGGTCCCGGGTAGAAGAGCTGCGCGCCGGTCATGCTGTTGACCTGCTGCGCGTCCCAGTTCGGATTAACCGGTATGTTAGATCCTGGCTGAGGAGGCGAGCAGTATGTAATCCAGTTGATCGTGGGTGGGCTGACCGCTATGTTCCATTGCTCGAAGAAGCACCTGGCCGACTTGTTGCTCGAGGAACCGAGCATTGAAGTGATCATGGTGCCTTTCGCTTGGTCGATGAGGATGTTGGTCGCGAGCGTGGTGTAGACCGTTGCCGGGTTGTTGCCCGCGATCTCGGTGACCCCGCACGCCGCAATCGCGTTGGCTCCAGTTCTTGGAACCAGGTTGCCGGCTGCGTTGACCGAGCCGCCCACCTGGGTCGGCTGCGCGTTGGTGACGGTGCTGGCTAGGCAGGTGCCGTAATCGGTGAAGTTCATCTCGTAGGCGCCGGTAGCCGCGTTCATGGCCCACACGACGTGATCAGGCGCGTCGATCCAGTAAGTCGGAGCTGTGATCTTGCTTCCGATTGTCGCCGTCGTGTAATATTCCGCTCCGTCGTGCAGGTGCAGCGAGAGTCCTCCGTCGCCCATACCTGTGGTGCTGTTGGTCTCCAAGGGGAGGGTCTGCTTCCAGATCTGGTTACCGTTGGCTGCGTTGAGGGCTATGACCACGCCGTCCTGACCTGTCGAGTACACGGTGCCGTTGATTATCAGCAGCGCGGTGTCGACGCCCAAGCCTCCCGACACCGACAGCAGGGCCGTCGGATGGGCGGGCAATGGGAACAGCCAAGCTAGGCCCAGGTACTGGGCGTTAGAGCTGTTGATTACGGTCTGGGGGTTGTAGTCCTGGCCGAAGTTGTTGCCGTTGGGGTAGGCCCAGTTGGCCTGGAGAGTCGTCAGCGGCGCCGCGGCTGCGGTCGGCGATGCCGACGCGTTGGCCGAGGCGGCTGCTGGGCTCATCAGGATGGCAGTGCCCATTGGTCCAAGGATGAAGATTGTTGAGAGTGCTATTGCAGTGAGTGATTGTTTGCTAAATAACTTCGTCATATATTTTCGACGATTGCTGACAATTCGCGCTATTTAGGTGTTACCGGCTCTCGCACATTTAAATAAACGCAAACGTCCCGCTTTCTAACAGCTTGTCCCTTGTCACGCGACTCCTGGGCTTCGGGTTATCCCTCCTGGGGGCCTTCTTGATAGGGTACAACCAAGGCATCCAAGCCCTCTCCAACAGCTTCAGCGACGCCTACTTTGCGACCGTCGGGGAACCCAGCATGGGGCCGCCAATCATTTCTGATACCGCGCGCAACGTGCAGCAGAACATCAACCCTTGGTTAGAAGCTTACATCGTGGTCGGAATTGTGCTGGCCATCGGTGGCCTCATCCTTGTTGTGAGGGGAGACCGCAAGCGAAAGAGTGCACAGGAACCAGGACCTTTGCAGGAACAGCCTATCCCCGCGAAGCAGCCTTAGTGACCCACGCTCCCCAGGATTCGGAAGAAACGCTCCTGTAGGTCGAGCTCAAGCGATGGCTGCTCTGGCTTCTACTTCCGGAAGGGCTCTTGGGGAGCCGGCTGAGGACGGTCCGGTGGACTCCGGCTCTTGACTCGGCCAACCCTAGGCGGCGTCTCGGCGCATGAAGACCACGAAACCCACGATTGTCAGCAGGGCGAGCCAAACCAAGACTGAACCGAAGGTCACCGCGAACAGGTTCGGGCCCAGGACGTGCGAGGCCAAGAACCCGGTCGCCCCGAATTGCTGGGTTTCGTTTAGGTGTGCCGCGACGACAGTGGCGAGACGGCTTGTCTCGACGGGGTCGAAAAGTATCACGGTCGTCGCGGCGATGTCGCCTTGCCTATACAACATGCTCAGGTTAATCGCGTTGGTGAGGGTTCCCAGGTCTGAGACCTGCGTCAACACGAACCAGAAGAAGAGCGCGACTCCTACCGCGGTCGCCTTTCTCTTAGAGAATTGAGAAATTATCAGAGCGAGAGCGAGCATCACGGCGTTGAGAAGCGAGGCGATCAGCATCACAATCACAATGTAGCGGTATTGAGAGGTGTCGGAAGTGTAGACCACTGCCGCAGCCGCCCCGAAACCGGCACAGATGACGGTGGTGGTCGCCAACAGCAGCCCCGCTCCCCTTCCGACGAAGAAGTCAGATTTCGATATGGGGTTCGAGAGCAAGTATTGCAGCGTGCCACCCTCCCTATCGTCCACGATGGAAAGCGCGCCGATCGGCAGAGCCAGCAAGGGGACTAGCGTGAAGACGCTAGATAGCTGGGCTGTCAAATTCGATTGCAGGAACCCGGGGGGGATTCCGTTGTCTGCCGAGAGGAACAAGGTGGGGATGTCGGCCGAAAGCAGGAAGAAAATCACTATGAAGATGAGCAGCCATTTTGTCCTAATCGCCTCCCTGTAGGTGAAGGCTAGTATCCCCCAGACCCCCTTGAGGTTCATAGGCGCCCCATCTCCCCAATCAGGATCACGCGCAACGCGAGCGCGAAAAGAGCCGCCACCCCGACGACGCAATAGATGGCGGGATTGTCGCTTCCTAAGGTCAAAACTCTCCGCCTCGGCCCAATGACCGAACCTTCACCTTCTATTGTTATCCCCAATCGCGCAAGGTTCGACCAACTTGACGTACTCTGACTCGATCTCGCTTCGGTCGCGTGGCCGGTCTTCGACCTTATAAGCGCTGTCGAGAGTGGCCCGCAAGGGCAACCCGTGACGAGCCTTCATCGGAGGGAGCCAAGAAAGACACGATTAAGTAGCCAAACGATTTGCTCGTCTCGAGAGGTCTTGAAGGCGACGAGAGTTCAAACCCCTTATATACGTCAAACACGTGAATCGCTTTCTACCGAAAAAGGGGCCGGAGTCTGACTGATTTGGACAGAAGAGATTTTCTGCGTTATGGCTTGGGGGTAGCGGGGGCAGGGCTTTTTTCCTTGGGACTCGGCGACCTCGCGTCTCCGTCGCTGTTGGGAGGGAAGACCTCTACTTCCTCGAGCTCGCGGACGACCACCAGTTCTTCCTTTTCGACGGCGCAATACGCTTCCCTTCCGGACTACCAGGAGTTCTTGACCTGGTTGAGTTCGGTTTCGGGCCCTTACAAGGGGAAGTCCCTGAATATCACCCTGGAGGCCGAGTTCGGTTCGTACGCTGCGCAGCTTATCGACAGCGACTTCGCGAATACCACGGGGATAATCGACCTCTACGACATCAAGCCCTACTCACTGCAACTTGAGGACGTCGCGCTCATGTTCAGCACGAAGAGCAACACCTACGACGTCTTCAGCTTGGATGTCGAGAACTTGGGCCTCTTCCCTGGCTCGTCAATCTCTCCGCTTGAGCTTGCGCAGAAATATCCAGACCTGACCTATCCCAACATCGACTTCGCCGACTTCAACCAAGACTGCTGGGATCACATCGCGACCTATCCCGCCCGCCCTTTCGGGCGGGCCCGGCGGAAACACGGCAAGCACGGTCCAGGTCCTCCCCTTCGACACTCCCACGTTGGTTCTGTTCTACAGGAAGGACATCTTCAACAAGCTCGGACTCACACCTCCAGCGACATGGGACGAGCATTTCTGCGAACTGTCAGGCCATACAGAGCTCTGGACTGGCACCGTTCGGGTCGGCGAGCATGTGCGGCACCGACATCTCCATCGTCTACGAGTACCAGGCACACCTCAGCAGCTTCGGAGGACAGTCTTTGGGAGATTGACGGGAACACCATCGTCCCGGCGATGAACAACGACCAGGCGATAGCGGCCCTCGAGGACTTCGTCCGGTTCGAGCCGTTGTCCGACGTGGGCTCATTCTACTTCACCTGGGATGACGTATTCAACTCGGTCGCGCACGAATCGGGGGCTCAAGCGCTGCTGTGGAATGGATACGCAGAGTGGATGAACGACTCTCAGCGGTCGTTGGTGCCTGGCCTCATAGGCTACGCGGCGCTTCCCGCGGGTCCTCAGGGGGCATTCTCACCCGTACGCGGGGTCGGGACTCGGCGTCTCCCAATACTCGAACAACCCCGAGATGGCCTGGCTCTGGGCTCAGTGGGCGACCGCCAAGGGCACGCAGGAGGCCATGATCCTCGATGAATACCACGTATATCCCACACGGTCGTCCGTGACCGAGTCCGCGCAGGTTGCGAGCGTTCTTCAGACGTCAGCTCTCGATATCGCCGAACCTCACAAATGAAATCTGGCAGGCAAATGCCGTCACGACTTTGATAGGATTCCCTCGATTGGCTCTCTGCATCGACAATATCTGGAAGTCAAGCTGAACGAGGCATGGAGCGGGAGCGTGAGTCCCAGCGCCGCCCTGGCAGCGGCTCAGACACAGATTGAGCAGCAGATAGGAACGATATCCTTCTAATGGGAGCCGAGGTGGACTAAATGTTCGCACAAGAAGTATGGCCGTCAAGGCGGCCGAAGAGGCCATCGAACCACGCCCAGGCGCTTCCTTCCCGCGCTTCTGATCATAATATTGCTGATTCCGGCTCAGGGCGTCGGCGCGTGCGGTCCAGACTCGTGTCAGGCTACCACTCAGATGGGCAACAGCCTAGAATACGGGACCACATTGTATTCTGTAGACTACTCGTATCCCTCGACGGCACAGGTAGGGAGCAATCTGTCCATCGTCCTCACGTTGCACGTCAGTTGCGCTAACCGGGATTGTCGAGTACGCCGCGGATACAGAGAATCATCGTACATGTCTTCCTCGCGACCCAAGCTCCGCTCAATGGCTCCATCATCAGCCCCCTCTGGCGCCAGTATCTGTATCCAGGCTCGACTTGGGGACCGAACAACGTCACAATCCCATTGACAGCAGAGCAATACTGGCTTGGCCAAAGGAGCATCGGCCAACGCCACGGTGAGCGTCACGCTTGAGGACGAGGTTTGGTACGGCGTCCCTCTGAGTTTCATCACTAACAGAACCCCCGATGGAAGGGCAGGGCGGAAGCCTCATAATTCAAAATCAATGCTTCCTTCCAGCAACGGTTCTGCCTCGGGCGGGAGCACATTTCAGACATATCTTCCGTACGCCCTTCTTGCCTCGGGAGCTGTCCTGATGCTCTTTGCGGTCGTCCTGCCGCGCGGGCCTCAGATCGTCCCCGCGAATCAGAAGTAGACGTCGGCGCAACCTCAGAGGCAATACGCAGAGTCTCTGCGCTGCGCCGCGGCTCGAATGGACTTGAGCTGCAGTTATCTCGCAGTATGCCGGGCATTGAGATAAGCTCAGCCGCAGGAAAGATGAAAAACAAGGCGGTAGAGGCGTAATCGCCTGCGCCAGCGTCAAGCGCGGAGCGAGGTTGCTGTAATTGTAATTCTGCTCTCGTAGAATGTAACAACTTACTAGGCGATAATGAATAATCTACGAAGGGCGTCCAGCCTCAACCGATATATACGGCAGAGCATCGGGTGCTCACCTAGCACTTTTGCAACAACTCGCCCCCGCAAGGAACGAAAGGAACAGCCCGATAGTGAGAATCGAGAACGTCGAGAAGAAGTATGGCAAGTTTACCGCGCTCTACAAGATGATCTCTTGACATCAAGCCCGGATCCCATCTCCTGATACTGGGGCCGAATGGGGCGGGGAAGACAACCCTGATCAAGTCCATGATGGGGATACTGAATTTCAACGGACGAATCACGATCGACGGGATCGATGTGAACAAGGACCCAAGGGGCGCTAAGAAGGTGATCGGGTACGTCCCACAGAATTACGCGTTCTACGAGGCCCTGACCATATACGACCACGCCAAGCTGACCACCCGTCTGAAGAACCTGGGAACCGAGCAGATTGAGGAGAAGCTACGGCTGGTCAACCTTTGGGACGCGAGGAAGAGAAGGGTGAGGGCCTGCTCGGACGGGATGAAGCAGAGATTGGGAATCGCCTTGGCCATGATAGGCAACCCGAAGCTCTTGCTCCTGGATGAGCCCACCAGCAATGTCGACCTGCGAGGACAGCTCGAGTTCCAGAAGTTGCTGAGGTCACTCATTGCGCAGGGGAAGACGATGATCACGACTAGCCACCTGACCGGCCTTGGAGAGCTCGCGACCGAGGTCATGGTGATCGACCATGGAAGAGTGATCATCAGGGGCGCTCCCGAGGAGCTGCTGTCGCGCCTCAGCGTCAACGACACGCTCTTCGTCCGCGTCCGTGGCGTCGGACGCCGACGCGCGTGACCCGGTTGGCCACAGACCTCGGCGCCTTCGACTTCGAGGTCGAAGGCGAGTGGCTGAGGGCGTCCGTTCCGAGCAAGATCAAACTGGGCGTCTTGAAGGGCTTGATGAACAGCCCATATGCCATCTCAGACCTCCTGGTTGAAAGGAGCGAGATCGAGTCGGAGTACGTCAAGCTGATTCAGCCAGCCGGCGGGGTTAAGGTGAGCAACAGATGAGGCATCGGGCGACGTGGCTGATCTTGGCACAGGAACGGTCAGCTCGACATTCTTATGGCCTCGCGGAGTGGTGTCTTCGCATCGCAGCTGGTCCTGGCACGAGGGGCAGGGTGAGTCGATGAACGCCCTAGGAGTCTGGGGAATGCTCTCGTTCACCTACAGGGAGGCGATTAGGACCAAGTGGCTCATCACCTTTGGCGTCATCTTCTTCCTCCTGGCCGTCGACATTCCAGACCTGTACTTGGCCGCAGCGGGCAACCTCCCGCCGGAATACCTTCCGCAGAACCTGGCGGACTCTGATTTCTGTGACCTTCCCATTGATTCCGTTGCTGGCGCTACCGATGGGAGCTGTGACAATAGTGGACGAACGCGAGTCCGGAACCCTTCAGTACTTGCTCTCGAATCCGGTGACAAAGGGCGAGTTCTACTTCGGAAGGTCCGTCGGATTGCTCCTCGCGACCACCTCGGTCATAATCATCGGTTTCGGCGCGGCTTCCGCAGTGGTCTACACTACCGGCATCTCCAACTACTTTCCAATCATAATGATCATGCTCTTTGCGGCGCTGCTCAATGCCGTCATGCTGGGCATCGCGCTGATAATCTCTGAATTCTCGAAGAGGAAGGCCACGGCGATGGGGATCGGAATCATGGTCTGGTTCCTGCTCGCGGTGGTCTCCAGCCTCGACCAGTTGGTCATCGCCGTCAGTCTGAAGCTCGGCACTACCGCAGCGATGTTCATAGTGCTCCTGGACCCTGTCGAGACGTCACGTGAGCTCACCGTGTTCGGGGCCGGCCTAGGTTCGAGCCAGATGACCAACGCCGCGCTTCTAGTGCAGTTCGTTTGGCAGAAGCAACGCCTACGAGTTCACGCTCATTACTGTGCTGATCTGGATAGCGGCCACCTTCATCTTCGGGTTCCTAGTCTTCAGCCACCAAGACGCAGCCTAGCCGGAGGTCGTCCGCTCTTGACCGGCAATCCGCAGTTTTCCGTTCTCGTTGAAGCAGGAGCCACCTTGGTCTCGCGGGGAAGCTGACCCTCAAGACCGATGAACTCCAAGGGATGGGGCCCGCCACGCCAGCTGCTCCTAGCAGTCCTCAGGCTTGGTCGTCCGCACTCGCAGAGATAGCTACGACTAGCGCGCCAAAGAGCGCGAAGAGACCGCCGGCCGCGCACGCTACCGCGAGCCACAGAAGAAACGAGCGAGCCCCTCCGAAGGGGTCCAACGGCGGCCCGGGCATCCCGGCGAGCGGGTAGGCCGTGATGGCTGCGTAGAACAGGAACCCGAGAGCGAAGAGCGCAGGCACCAGGACCTTCAGCTTGCCTACCGCTGCTTTCCGCTTTCTCTCTGCTGCGTCGGACAATCGGCTCAGGACCCTGCGTCCATGAAGTTCAACTTCGTTCCGCCTTGGCGTTCATATTTAATAACCAAGCCTCCGCTCTAGAGGAACATGAAGCGCAGGGCGGTTTCGTGGGCTTTGGCCGCGGTGGCTCTGACACTCGTAGCCGTGGCGGGAGGAATAGGCGCCTCCGTGTATTACCTTGGTTCCGGCGTCGCCGCTAGTCAGACCATGGCAACGGAGACCGGAATGTCGACAACCTCCCAGGGGGCGAACATGCCAACGAGCACCATGGCTACTAGCACGATGGCCACGAGCTCGATGACGACGAGCGCGATGATATCGACCGTCTCCTCGAGTGGTGTGGCGTCGACCGTCTCTTCGAGCAACATGGCGTCAACGTCGACCCAGACCAGCGTGCAGTCATCATCCGGCCAGGGCGCCCAGCTGTCAATCGAAGCGATGACTGTATCACACTCGCTCGGCGGCTATCCGGTCGCAGGAACCTGCGGCTCCGCTATGCCGGGCTCGAGCGCGTCATACATCGAGGTGACCAACACGGGGACGGTCCCCACCGTCATCAACACCATCGATTTCAACTACGTTGATATGGTGACAGAGATGGGCGCACCGAGTGGTGCCTGCACAGTGGGAGCCGGTGCGACGGCGTACATCACTCTGGCGGGAATCGGAACGGACGTGGCGACCTCAGGAGAGATGTTCTCGGTTTCGGTTATTGGGACCAACGGTGGGTTCGCGAATGCTGGCGGGAATTTCGGCTAAGCGCCCAACCGCGAGCCCGCATCACTTTACCCGTCACCTCCCGCGCAGGCATCAAGACGTCTCCAAACTCTAATAGCCATGGCGTCACCCGGAGTGGGCATGAATGCGACCGCAGGATTCATTCTTGGCCTGGTGGGAGGGCTGCTGGACTTCATCTCGGGCACGAACATTTTCATCGGGAGCATGCCCGGGGGCTCGATAATGGCATCTCCGATGGGCGTGCCAAATATTGTATGGGTGGATGGACTCTACATACTGGGAGGCGCAGTGCTGGTCACGGCCTTTCTCTCCGTCAGCTCGTACGCGGCATCCATGATGGTGTCTCGCGCGCTCATGGTCACCTATGGCATAGTGATGCTGATCGTCGGCTGGGCGATGGCGGCGGGGACATCCCTCATGACGACCCCGGTCTACGGCTACGGGATGATCGTCTTGGGCGTGCTCATGGTCGCCAATGGTGCCCTCATGAGAAGGCCTATGATGGCTCGGATGTGAACGCGAAGGATCGCGCGCAGGAATGAAACCACCCCCGAGTAATCACTCTTCCTCTGGCGAGCGGAGCCTCGAAGACGCGAGGGATGCCGCGCCGGCCGCCACGCCCCGCATAATTTCAAATAGGACTGAAATCGGGTTCACCACGCATTGCGCGTCCACGATGGCAGGATCTTCGAAGTCATCCCTTCCGGACTTGCTCTATGCGGGTCTTGCCATCCGTGAGGCGAATGGATTGAGGGGAGCTGAATGAGTCTCAAGGATTACAAACAGAGGAAGGAGAAAAAGAGGCAAAGCCGCACGGCCCCGGTCATCGCTGCGGTCGCTGTGGTCGCTCTGATTGCGATAGCCCTTTTCGCTTACACCCGCACGCCTACGTCGAACGACGTCTATTGTGGGGTCCTAAAGTACGCCGTATTTCCCGCGGAGAGCGTCGGCAAAGGAGGCTCGACGACTAACGCGAGTCTGACCATGACCACGATGATCACGTACACGACCTCGACGAGCATCTTGGGCAAGGTGGGTCGCACGTACTCCAACGAGACGACGTTCAACAGCACTTCCAGCTTGGCCTTCGGGGTGGAGACCATATGCAAATACATCTCCAGCACCTCTCTCAGCACAACAAGCTCCACCAGCTCTACTTCGGCATGACCCAAGGGCCGACTAGGAGCTCTCTCTAACGGGCTTTCGAAGGATGCTTACGACTCCCAGAACCGCGGTCGTCGCAAAGACGAGCAGCAGCGCGACTCCTGGCAGAAACGCGCCGCCCCAAAAGAAGGGGGACTTCGTCGCCATGTAGACGAACGCCGCACCTGCGAAAAGCGAAGATGTCGCGAACATGAGAAGAAAGAGCGGGTTCGTCAGGAGGGGTTGACCCAAGAGCGGTCGAGGCTCCTTCTTGCTCATCCTCTTAAAATTTCTTTTGGCCGCATGTGTCCCTGCGGGACCGGAGCACAAGCGCAATCGAGACTCCTCGACCGCGCCAGCCTTCCCTGAACTGACCTCCGCGGAAGGTCTCCTTAGACAAAAGATTCCGAGTCAGGGCGGTGAAGACACCGACGCTTGGGAGACCATCGTCGAGATCGAGGGAAGAGAGCAGACCGGGGCGGGGGAGCTCATGCTCGCGCACAGGAGGGAGATGTAATAGTCGGCAGCCGCATATTCATTCCAGCCGAACGCGGTATGTGGGGCCGCGAGCAGGCTCAAGATCTGGCCTTGTGTGAGCGACGCCATCGGCAAGGTG
This sequence comes from uncultured Nitrososphaerota archaeon, assembly GCA_963820505.1. GTDB lineage: Archaea > Thermoproteota > Nitrososphaeria > Nitrososphaerales > Gagatemarchaeaceae > Gagatemarchaeum. Next base: position 940,194 of record CAWFZY010000005.1, read on the forward strand.
GTCGTGGCGGAGGAGGAGGCGTCCCCGAAGTTGGCCGCGTCCGCCTGAGTCACGCTGAACTTCCCCCAGATAGTGTAGGGCGTCCCGGCGAAGTTGTTCAGCTTGATTAAGATGTTCGTGGCGTCCTCGTAGGCCGGATTGGCCGTGGCGGTCGCCTGCTGCTGGAAGTAAGTGAGGGTCCCTACTTGGAATCCTTGGGTTATAGGCGAAGCATAGTCCATCGAGATGAAATTGACGTAGTTGCTGGTGTAGAAGTTTCCAAAGTCGACGCCCTGGGTGGCGTTGTATTGGGCGGGCGCCCAATAGATCGTCGGGACGTCCTCGTCGTTGAAAGAGCTGTATCCGTTGAAGAGCTGCGTGAAGCTTCCGAACTGCCCCAAGGCGAGCGCCATCGCCCACCGGTTCTCTCCGCAGTATACGCAAGAGATCGCGCCCAGGTACACGACGGTGGGCTTGCCGTTTACCACCAGCTGCGGCGCCGCAGAGAGGGGGGCTCCGACCAGGATCGTGAGTGATTTGTTCAGGTACATCTGCGCGGCGGTCACGAAGTAGGCCGAAGACGCGTTGTTGATGACGGCGAGCTCGCTGGCGTTCAGCGGGACGTTGATGTCAGTCAGTCTCGACCCGAAGGGCTGCTTGGCAGTGATCGGCGGATAGCCAGGGAGGGAAAGCGCCGGAGTGATCAGGCTTCCCGAGATGCTTGTCGCCTGGTAGCTGGTCGTCGAGGTCGTGGTAGACGTCTGGCCCCCGGCTGAATGGTAGAAGTTGTTCAGCTGGACGGCGAGCACGGCAACAAAGAGCAAGCTCGCCAAGCCTACAACCAGCGAAACGTAGGTGACGAACTTGACTCGCCCGATCTCTGCGCCCTGGCTGGCGCTGCTATAGCGTCTCATTCGAATTAGCAATGACTGGGCCCCATTTATAAAAGAAATTTCCGCGCAAGCGAAAGATCGCGTCTCCTCAGGGGACACGCGTGATCTTCGACTCCGCCGCCACCCTCTTCACGGAGAGAGCCTGGTCATGGTGCGCGGGAAGAGGCTGGCCGACCTGATGTTCTTCAGCCCGGCGATCCACCTGGTCACCCTCTCGACGCCCATCCCGAACCCCGAATGGAAGGGCATCCCGAACTTGCGGAGGTCGAGATACCAGGAGAAGGCCTCGGGAGGGAGGTCCTGGCTCTTTATCCTCTGGAGGAGCGGATAGTACTCCGCAATCCGCTGCCCTCCCGTGGCAAGCTCGCCGAACCCTTCGGGCGCGATCAGGTCTGCCGACCTCGTGACGTCGGGCCGGTCCTCGTAGGTCATGTGGTAGAAGGAGCGGGCCGAGAGCGGAAAGTCGGTCACGAAGAAGGGCGCGCTCTTCGAGAGGGATACCAGCCTCTCAGCCTCGGTGGGGATGTCCTCTCCCCACGCGAAGGGCACGCCCTTGGCCCCCGCCGCCTCCCGGAGCTCGTCGTAGGAGATCCTCTCGAGCGGCAGCTCGAGCCTGTGGAGCGTCCTCCCCAGCGTCGCCAGCTCGTCTCCCCTCCTCTCCAGGATCCGGTCTACTATGAAGGCGACGAGCTCCTCCTGCAGCCGCATGTTCGCCGGCTGGTCGGCGAACGCGCGCTCCGCCTCGATCATCCAGAACTCGGTGAGGTGCTTGGCGGTCCTGGACTTCTCAGCCCTGAAGGCGGGCTGGCAGATCCAGACTTTCTCCAGGCCCGCGAGGGCCGCCTCCTCGTAGAACTGGGCGCTCTGGCTGAGATACGCCTTCTTCCCAAAGTACGCGACCTCGAAGAGGGTCGAGCCTCCCTCGACTGCAGCTTGGACGAAGGTCGGCGCGCTTATGAGGGTGAAGCCTCTCTCCCTGAAGTAGTCGGAGCAGGCTCCCATCACCTCGGACCTGATCTTCATCGTGGCTATCGACTTCCTTCCCCTTATGCTCAGGTGGCGCATGTCGTAGAGTAGTGAGGCAGACTTCACGGCTGTCTTTGTTATCGGCCAGGGCTCCGCCTTCGAGACGACCTCGAAGTCCTCCGCGACCAGCTCCACGCCGCCTGGGGCGCGCTTGTCCTCCCTCGCGACCCCCCTCAGGGAGACGACGGATTCCCTCGGGACCTGCCGAATCCCCTCTATCACTCCCGGGTTGGCGACCCCCTTCTTGGCCGATACCTGGAGGTACCCGGTTCCGTCCCGCAGGATGAGGAAGACAATGCCGCCGATTCCCGCCTTTCCGGCTACCCAGCCGCGCACGCTGGCCTTTGGGACAGACTTCTGGGACAGAATCTCCTTGATGGAGAGAAACGGGGCATCCTCGATGGCCATGCCCTTGAGAGGTTCCTCGGTCATTATCGCGATGAAGGCGCACCGGGCGGTTCCCGCCTTTAAGACTTGGCTGCTCTTCCCGCTGCGCAGGCGTCAGCCCACTGTTGTCCTTAAAGACCACAACCGGGGCTCGGGGGCTGTTGAAGGCCGTCGCGATGGTAGGCTGGAGCGGCGCAGGCGGGTTCGATGACCTTGAGAGGACCGTCGTCCGCAAGCTCGCCGCGAGCGATGGAGACATCGAACGCATCGGCGGCACTCTGCTCATCAACGCCAACGACCCGGTTGCCGTCGCGAGGAGCCTCTCCTTCCTGCCCGGGGTCGCGTGGATTGCCGTCGGGTATCGTTTCAGCGGAGCCAAGGACTACCTGAAGGACCTCAAGCTCCTCGCGAAGCGCTACCTCGGGAAGGGGATGACCTTCAAGATATCTGCCCAGGTCGTCGCCTCCGAGGAGACCGCAGGGGACGCCGTGCTCGCTGGAAATTCCGAACTGCTCTCCTCCATCCCCGGGGCGAAGGTGGACGAGAGGAATCCGCGGGTGAGGTTCCGCGTCTGCATCCAAGGGGCGAAGGGCGCGTGCGGTGCCGAGATCGCTGGCGGGCCCGGAGGCGCGCCGACGAGGGGTGAGTGGGTCTCGTGCCTGGTCTCCGGCGGAGCCAATAGCTCCGCCCTGGCCTGGATGGCCGCGCTCTCCGGATTTTCTCTGAGGCTCGTCCACTCGAGGACGGACGAACTTGCCTTTAGGCATGTGGCAAGGCTCTACTCCATGCTCTCGTTCCGGATGGACCCCCGCTGCCTCGAGCTCGTCGTCCTCGACGGAGGGAAGGACGCCTTCGCGCGAATAGGCGGCTGGCTACACGACCACGGAGAGGAGGCGTTTGCCGGCCTGCGGCCCGGGCGCTCGGACGTCCTGACGGAGTTAGCAGAGCGATTCCCGAACCTTGCGCTGCCGCTCATCCTTGTCCAAGACGACGAGATTGCCTCGGTCTACGCCTCTCTGGGGCTCGGACGCACTACGAAGGAGGCGGGACGTCGCGGGCTGACGCCAAAGGTGCTCGATGCCCGGACCCCTTACTCCGAGCTGAGGTTCGGCGGGGTCCAGGCCGACTCGAACGCGGTCATCGACACGATGAAGCGGCGGGGCTGACGAGTCGAACCTGTTGGACAATTCAGGAGAGCCCGAGATTTGCCCGTGCTGCCCCAGCGGGGATACTCTGAGAGGTTTGCCTCGCTCCACTTCTCTCGCGGATGGAGCCTAGAGAGCGATGTGGAAAATTCTGCTAACAGTAAGCGGGGTTGTCATTTTATTCGTGCAAGAGCAGGTACACCTAAATAGGCGCCGTTGTCAGCAATTGTCGAAAATATATGACGAAGGTATTTAGCAAAAAATCCATCACTGCAATAGCAATCTCAACTCTCTTCCTCCTATCACCCTTGGGCGCAGCTCTCATGCTGAACCCTGCAGCTGCCTCGGCAAACGCTTCGGCGTCGCCGAAGGCGGCCGCCACTCCTCTCACAGCTCTCCAGGCCAACTGGCTCTACCCGAACGGCAACGCGCTAGGACAGGACTACAACCCGCAGACCCAGATCAACAGCTCTAACGCCCAATACCTGGGCTTATCTTGGCTGTTCCCACTTCCTCAGCTTCCGGCAGCACTGCTGTCGTTGTCAGGAGGACTGGGGGTCGACACGGCGCCGCTGATAGTCAACGGCACCGTCATCGCGACAGGTCAGGACGGCGTGGTCTACGCCCTCAACGCGGCCACCGGCAACCAGATCTGGAAGCAGACCCTCCCCTTGGAGACCAACAGCACCACAGGTATGGGCGCTGGCGGACTCTCGCTGCACCTCCACGACGGAGCGGAGCAGTTCACGACGGCGACGATAGGCTCCAAGATCTCAGGTCCAACCTACTGGATCGACGCGCCTGATCACGTCGTCTGGGCCATGAGCGCAGCCAACGGCGCCTACGAGCTGAACTTCAGCGTCTACGGCACGTGCCTCGCCTCGACCGTCACCAGCGCGCAGCCGACCCAGGTGGCCGGCTCTGTCAAGGCAAACGGCGACCTAACTCCACGAACCGGAGCCAACGCCATAGCTGCGTGCGGAGTCACTGAAATCCCAGGGAACAACCCCGCCGAGGTCTACACCACACTCGCGACCAACATCCTCATCGACCAGTCGAAAGGCACGTTGATCTCATCCATGCTCAGCTCCTCGGACGCGAACGCGGCGAGGTGCTTCTTCGAGCAATGGAACCTCAATGTGTCACCACCAACAATCAATTGGATAACATTCTGCACACCTCCTCAGCCAGGATCTAACACACCGGTTAATCCGAACTGGGACATGCAGCAAGTCCAAAGCATGTCGGGCGCCCAAGTCTTCTACCCGGGACCCGCCTACGCGAACGGCGGCACCATCCCAGGCACAGCCGTGGTCGACCTGAAGACCCTCTCCGCCTCTGTACTGAACACGACCCTATACAACGACTGGGGCTACGTTGAAAGTGCACACTGTGCGACGGAGACAGGGAACGACTCTCCAGGAGCGGTCGGCGCGGGCTGGGGCGGCCAATGGCTGCTCGGCACCGGCCCAACGGCAGGCTTGGCGTTCGTGAACACGGGCAACAGGGGCCCGTACTCGGGCGACTGCCAGCCAGGCCCAGACCTCTGGGCATCCGCGGTGCTGGCGCTGAACGAGAACACCGGAGCATGGGTCTGGGGCTTCCAGACCTCAGCCCACGACGAGTGGGACTTTGACTGCTCATGGTGGCAGGCTCTAGGCAACGAGACCGTCAACGGCGCGACGACGCAGGTGCTGTGGAAGACGTGCAAGGACGGCTACTTGTTCGAGCTGAACGCGCTGACGGGAGCCCTCATCTGGGCGTACACACCCGCACAAAACATACTGGCAAGGTGCCAATGTGCCCTGCCACTCAGCCCACTCAACGCGACACAAATGACCGAAGTCTACGGCTGCCCAGCTCAGCTGACAACCCCATGCCTAGTCTATCCGACAACTCACGCCGGGTTCGAGAATGAGCCCTCGTACGATCCAGCACTGAACATGGTCTTCACCGCGAGCCAGAACGTGCCATCTCTTGAGCTATACACAATAGCCAACAGTTCCAACTACGGCAAGACCAGCGGGTTCGCCCTACAAGGGGCTGCAGAGTCGACCAGCAACAACGCAACCATCGAAGGCGTCGACGCGGCAACCGGAGCCCAGGTATGGGATCACTTTGTCTCATCCGAGGGCTACCGTGGCGGCGTCACAAGTAGCGGCGGCGTCGTGTTCCTGACATTCTCATCGGGAGACATCCTGATGCTCAATGCCCAGACTGGCGCCACGCTCAAGGACTACTACATAGGCGGTCCGCTCAACGTCCTCCCGTCCATCGGAGCGACGGCTGCCGGAGTGATGGAAGTCATCTTCCCCATCACAGCAGGCCTCGTCACCTGGGGCACAGGAGTCCCAGGGGACATCGTCGCGCTGACGCTGCAAGGCGTCCCGACCGCTGCCACAACCACCGTCGTAAGCAGTGTCATCAGTACGGCTAGCATGACTACTACGGTCGTATCCACAACCACAGCATCTTCATCAGTCAGTTCAACCACACTCTACGGAGTCGCGGCAGTTGCCGTGATCTTCATAATCGCAACGGGCTATCTTGCCATGAGAGGCAGGAAGCCCGCCTCCTAATTTTTCCGCGATACCTTCTTCGAAGTCCCGATACGGTTAATCCTGATTCAAGTCCCAGGACGAATCCGCCTGTCTTGTCGCAGAGCTTATCGCCTGCATTCTCAGCATTGATTCCGGTGTCCCCTTATTCGCCCTGCGATAACCAGCTAACCGGTTCCAACCACATCTAGGATGGCGCGGACAGCGTCGTAGCCTTCGGCCACCTTCTTCATCTCTTGGGCGCGCCTCGCGAAGCTCTCGGTGGAGAGCTCTCGGAGGGCCTCTCCGACCGCCTCGGGGTCGAGGTTCCTCTCTTCGACGGCCGTCGCGACGCCGAGCCTCCGAGCCTTGCTGGCGTTCCCCATCTGCTCGGTCTGGGCCTGGATGGGCACGAGGAGCGAGGGCTTCGCACGCAGGATGTAATCGGAGATGCTCACGTGTCCTGCGCGCGAGACGACCGTGTCGCACGAGTCGATGAAGGCGCTCGAAAGGCTGCACCACTGGTACAGGTATCCGCCACGGATGGAGGACGGCGACGTCCGCCCCCCGGGGTTGCCCGCGGTTATCACGAAGAGGTAGTCTTCCTGCAGGGCCTTGGCCGCCTCGAGGGCCCTCGCGAGGAACGGGCGCCTCGTGGCCGGGGGACCCGAGATCTGCCAGAAGATTTTCCGCCTCCTCTTCTCCCCCCGCCACTTCGCAGGGAGGTCGTCCACTCCGCTGCCCCTGGTGGGCTTTGGGGTCAGGAACCCGATGTATCTCGCCCTGGAGGACGCGGTCCCCGCGTTCCAGAGGTTCCTCTCGCTTATCGTATACGGAGCAGGGAGGTCTGGGATGAGGATCTCGTCGCAGAGGTCCCAGAACACGCTACCGACCGCGATGCTCCCTCCCGAGAGCACCTTGGCCACCGACTTGGGCGTCCTCGGAGAGGAGATCAGCCTGAGCTGGTTCAATATCGCGACCGTCCTTATCCCAAGGAGGCTCGAGGCGACGACCGTGGAGGCCATCGTGTCGCTTAGGACCACCTGCGGCCCGAACCTCCGGAGGTTGCCGACCTCGCGACGCACCTGGCTACACAGCCGCGCCACTATCAGTGGGAAGAACTTCATCGTCTCCGTGGCGGAGAACGCTCCCGTGTCCGTGAAACGGACGTCTACGAGGGGCAGGTCGTTGCACTGATACCCCTTCGCGCGAAGCCATCTCGCGACCTCACCCGAGCTCGAGAACACGACGTCGTCTCCCAAGGCCAGGAGCTCCGCGGCCAGGGCGGCCATTCTTGAGGCGTGGCCCATACCAGAGCCGAAGGCCGCGAGGTAGACTTTCTTCAAAGGCCGCTCCAGTGACCGGGAGCGCCGGCGTCCGCCGTTCAGGTTAAATCCTTTGTTTTGAGCGAGTAGGAGAGCCGCCTCAGCCGCTCCCAGTGCTTGCCGTGCCAGTACAACCTGGAGCAGGAGGTGCAGCGGTAGAAGAGCCGGTGCCTGGCAAGGACCTTCGCCGGGACCATCTTAGTGGCGGGGTCCCGCTTTCCGATGCGCTCCAAATCGCCGTTGCAGACCGCGCACCTGCTCGGGTGCCCCTCGCCCAGGCGGAACTCCATCCCAGGTCCCGCCTGCCTGCGGACTGAAAGCAGCCGGGCCCTCTCCGTCCTCCCCTCGACGAGGAAGACTTGGAGGCTCCTTCCCTGAGATTGCTTGAAGAGGGCCTTGTCTGAGGTGAGGATGGCCCGCTTCTGCCTCTTTGCCAGGGCCTCGAGCACGTCGTCGCCGCCATCGGTGAAATAGAGCGTGTCGAATCCGAAAATCCGGAGTTTCCTCGCCAGGCTCCCCAGCATTGCGTCGGCGACAAACCTTGGAGGGCGGTTCATGAGGGCTCCTTCCTATACCGGCGACCTGCCCGCTCTTAGCTTTCTGCTCTCGGCAGATGCTATCCCACTTGACATAAATCCTTCAACCTGATTTGACAAGATAATTCGACTCCGCTGCTCATCTTCTTGTCCACTCGTCATGGATTCGTGACAGCGCAAGTAGCGAGAGAGGATGTCGAGAGGGCATACAACGAGGAGAAGGATGCCGATGTCAGCAGGAGGATGCTCCTCGTCCTGAAGGTGAGGTGCGACGGTATGAAGCAGTCCCATGCAGCCGAGGAGCTTCGCAGGGACAAGTCTTGGGCCACCATTTGGCTCAGGCGCTTCGACGAGGAGGGGCTCGACGGCCTTGGGACAAGGCCAAGGAGCGGAAGGCCTACGAAGGTCCCTCAGGAGACGCTGGCGAGAGTGAGGAGGAACGTCTCGAGGTGGAAGGGAGGTTGCAGGATCGAGGAGGTAAGGGAAATGATCCGCAAGGAATCGAGGACGACCTACAGCGAGAGGCAGGTCTACCGGATAGTGCACGGTTGGAGGTTCAGGAGCGTGATGCCTGAGAAGAGGTTCGTCAACGAGGCCTCTGACGAGGAGAGGGCTCTCTTCAAAAAAACAACGCGAGACTCCTGAAGAACATCCCTGAAGGATTCGCGGTGGTCTCCGAGGACGAGTCCTTCGTGGTGAGGGACGCGATAGTCACGAGGGTATGGGCGCCCGAGGGTAGGAGGCCGGTCTGCAGGGTGACGGGCTCGCATGACAGGACGGTGGTCTTCGGTGCGATGGACATGGAGGGAAGGAAGATCTTCAGGCAGTACGACACGTTCAACGGAGAGAACTTCCTGGACTTCCTCAAACAGATCCACAGGAAGTACGGGAGGCTCTACCTCTTCCTCGACAGGGCGAAGCAGCACTACAGGACCAAGATCGTCAGGGAGTACATGAGGAAGAACAGGGCGACCCTGAGGGTCAGGTGGATCCCGGTCGGCTCGCCCGCCTTCAACGTGATGGAAGAGTGCTGGAGGCAGATGGACAATGACATGCTGACGCTGAGGTTCTACAGCTCCCTCGGAAGGCTCTCTGTAGAGATCGGCGAATACCTGAGGACGAAGAGGTTCAACCTGAACATGGTAAGCTTCCTCCTAACGAACCGGTATGGTTGAGGAAGTTATGTCAAGTAGGATAGTAATAGCCGCCGGGACGCTCTTCAGAACGAATGCGGATGCCCGCGACTATCATCACTCCGAAGAGGGCGGTCGCGTTCGCCAAGTGGACCGCCAAGTATACGGCGTTCAGGTTCGAGTTGACGACGATGTTGCCCAGCCCGATTTGGACGAGGAGCAGGACCCCAGATAGGATGAGGGCCCTGTAAGCGCCAGCGGGCCTCGGCTTCATCCTCGAGACTACCACCAGCGTCGCGAGAAGGATTACCGCCACGAGGACGCTCAGGGTCCTGTGGATGTACTCGACGAACGCGCCATAGCTTGCGGCAGAGAACGGGTTCGGGATGGCCAGGGAGCCGTTGCAGTAGGGCCAGTCGGAACTGATCGCGTTGTTGCTCGGAGCGCCGCAGCCGCCGCCGTAGTTGCCCGCGGTCAGATAGCCTCCCCACACTATCAGCACGAAGGTCGTGACGATGGTCGCGTAGACGAGGTACCTTCCGGCGCTCAACGACGGGGGCCGCGCAGGATAACTTAGTTAAGACTTTCTCGAAGACAAGCAAAGGGGGCAAGGCAGAAGAAACCGGCAAGAGATATCAGACACGAAACTCTTCTCGCGCGCATGCGCAGACTGGCTTGGTATGGTCCCACGGACCGGTATCAGGCCGCCCCGGGCGGAGGAATGTGCCTGAGCGTCTTCGCAGTCGCGAAGCACCGTGGAAAATGCCTGCTCGGAGTGCCAAACCGAGACGACAGGTGGATGACTGAGTGGATCCCTGCCTGGAGGTCGTATTCCAAGGAAGACCATGAAGACGTCTTCAACCAGCGGCGGCTTCCTTCGGGATATCTGCGCGAGGGCGAGCACCCTGACGACTGTCTCCGCCGCGTCGTGCGAGAGCAGATCGGGGTGAGGGAGTTCACGGCTTCTCCTCCGAAAGTCCTCTCATATGCAACGCCGAGCGAGTGGTATCCGGGGAACGAGCATTGGGACATCGTTTTCGCCTACGATGTCAAGTTGCATCAGCCAGTCAAAGTCCTTCCATGGTGGAGCAAGCTAGGTTTCATGGGCAAGGCCGAGCTTGCGGACGCCAAGTTCGGCTGGAACGACGACTTGATGCGGGACCTCGGAATAATCTAGGCGGGGCTGCGGGCGCGGACCTCTACAATAATCTCTGTCGGGTCAGAGAAGCACGCTGACGCAGGCCAGGATGAAGATTACGGCGAGGAATGGGCTGGAGGCTTTGAACGCCAACAGGGCGTTGCTCTTGCTCGGGTCGATGAGCAGCTTGATGTTGGTGGCAAGGAGCAGGAGGTCGAAGAAAAGGGCCCCGATCAGGTAGACGACCTCGCCTGTCCCCGCCAGGTACAAGAAGAAGAGGAGGCTAATCGGAATCAGGAGGAGCGTATTGACTACTATGAACTTCGCCGCCCTCTTCTCCCCTACGACCGATGGCAGCATCGGGATGCCTGCGGCGGAGTAGTCCTCTTCCGTGATCACGGCGAGGCTCCAGAAGTGGCTCGGGGTCCAGACGAAGACCAGCGCCGCGAGGACCCACGCTATCAGGGGGTCTGCCGTGGTGATGGCGTACCACCCGGCGAGGGCTGCGCAGCTCCCCGCGAACCCGCCGAGGACGATGTTCCAGCTGGTCCTGGGCTTGAGCCAGACGGTGTAGACCTGCACGTAGACCAGCGCGCCGAGGCCGATGAAGAGCGTCGCGAGAGGCGTGAGGGTGAACCACGCGATTACTAGGCCCAGAGCGACCAGCGAGAGCCCGAACGCCAGGGCCCTCTTGGGCTGGACGATTCTCTCCGCAGGCAGCGGCCTGTTGCGGGTCCTCTTCATCTTGGCGTCGACGTCCATCTCCAGGTAGCTGTTCATGGCCAGCGAGCCCAGGGAGGAGAACGACCCCGCGAGGAAGAGTCCCGCGAGCGTGACTACGGGCGGAAGAGCGCGCGCCGCTATGACCGCGGAGGCGAGCGCGACGAGCAAGAGAAGCCAGACTATCTTCGGCTTTGTGAGGGCCACATAGTCCCTAAGGCTCAATGAAAATGCTTCCTTTCGGCGCGCCTTTCTCTCTGCATTTAACGGTTTCCGGCCGGGAGCGGCGAGTCGCTTGTCGCTTCGACGCCGCGCGCCGGGCCCGCCTGCAGGATCGGCGCCCCCGCTCTCCTCACGCGCACCGCGAAGAAGAACGGCATCGCGATCAAGAGCGGGATGCTGACCGCTAGGAATAGCGCTTGGTAGGGGGCGAGCGCCACGGCCAGGGTGGTCGCCCCGATGCCGCCGACCGACTCCGCGAGGAAGAACCCGGCGCACGTCGGGCACGCGGTGAAGAGCCCGACTGCCGCCCCGCAGGCCACCATCCAACGCCCCGTCACCTTCGCGACGGTCCTTCTCACGGAGAACAGCGCAATGGAGAGGTTCAAGCCTACCAGTGGCGGCACGATGAAGAGCAGGAGCACGCTGAGAGGGACGAGCTGGACCGCCAGGTGGGCGGAAGAGAGGTACACGACGAGCTCGGGAAGCGTGCCTACGTCGCCGCAGCAGGGGACGGAGCTCCACGATGCCACGCCCGTCGCGCTATAGGCCGTGGTGAAGTTCACGCTGGGCTGGAAGACGATTATGCTCGAGGCGAAGGCGTAGAGCACCCCGTAGAGGCTGGCGGTGACGATAGCCACACGCGCGAGCCTGTGGTCGGAGATCGCGCTACCGATTATCGCCAGCAACGACGAGGAGGGTGAGGCAGAGGACCTCCTTCTCAGGTACTGGTAGGCGAAGTAGAACCCGAGGAGCAGTAGGAAGATCGAAATAGACTGCGCCACGTAGAAGGAGAGGATGGAGGAAGGGGCGCCCCCGGCGCCCGCGAAGTAGTATTGGAACTGGTTCCAGTCGAACATGTTGTAGACCGCTACAGACGTCCCAAGGAACATTGAGCCTAGGGCGGCCATTCCCAGGAAGGAGGAGGGCCTGAGCATGTGCGATTGTCTCCCGAGCCAGCCTTCTTGGCTTTATCTTTTGGTTTCGGCGGCCCTGCTCGGCACTGTCAAGCCCTGCCGCTCTTCTCGGCGATCCCCGGGATGAAGAAGACGACCGAGGCCGCCAGCAACACGACATAGAAGAGGATGAGGTTCACGCTCGTCTCCGCGCAGAACAGCGCCCAAGCGGTCTCGGCGACCGCAAGCGCCAGGGCAACGAGGATCATTCTAGCCATGGCGAGCCGTCTCTATTCGGGACCACCCGGTTACAGCGGCCGTTATTAAGAATGATTCTGTGCATCGGTCGGGGCATGGGCCCGGAGAAGCCGCTCAGAATAGACGAGGGCGCCGAGCTTGTCAAGGTTTAATAAAATTCATGCCCTTCAAGTATCTGGATGGATGGGGCCTCCCGAGGTCGAATGAAGTTTGAATGCAGCGCCAAAAGTTGGATGCCCGTGCCGCCGAGCAACATCCCGCTCAAGTTTCTAGCAAGATGAGCGAGATGCCAGTCCAAGTCGGAGCGACGGTCCGCGGTTTCCTGATCGTAGCGTTTGTTGTGGGGGCCATCTACGCCATCCTCACTCTAATGCAGTCGGTGCAGCTGGATTATCTTGCTACGCCGACCCCGATCTGTGTTGAAGAGATCGAGGCAGTCACGGCGATCTTTCTCGTATCGGTCATCGTGATGCAGCCGGCCGAGGACGCTCTGAGCAGGAGCAAGTCGTCGCTCTCCAGACTGATGCGACTGAAGGTCAAGGTGCCCGTAGCGGTCAGAATCGTGGCTCTGGCGCTGTTCGTGGGCGGCACTTTCGCTTTTGCGTTCTGGTCAATCGCCGACGTGCTGGGCGGCTACAATGGGTACGGTTACAGCTTCGCGACGCACCCAATACTTCAGTTGATACACAACAGCACGATCGGCTTGGTTCCCTACATCGGTAGGGAGGACAAGGGGACGCAGGCCTCCTTCTACTTCAGTCTGGCCATCATAGGCCTCGTGACCTTCACGCTGAATCGAGGGATAGGGGCGGCTCTCAAAGATACCATTACTCTGTATGCGGCTCCTTGCCTCGTGGCGTTCGAGCTCGCGCTGTGGAATTACGCGCCCGAGGACATGACCTGGCACGTTACAGACTACCTCTGGATGGGCGGCACCAACGACGGCGGATACAGGGCGCTCGACACCGGGGGAGCATTCCTCGTCAGCAACTGGCTGGTCCTAGCCGTAGCGCTCCTTCTCGTCGCCTCAAGGCTCCCTTGGATGTCTCTTCCCTCGAGGGACGTCTGGCGGCGATACCGGGCCAACCCCTAGGTAGCGGGCACCGCCTAAACGGCCAAAGCAGAGGCTGCGGGTAAGGTTGGAGGTCCCGCGGGTCGGAATTTCAGCGCCCATGGCGCTTTTGAGCCGACGACACTCCGGTTTCTGTGGCCTGAATAGGCTGGACGAGTCGACCAAGGCCGACCACTACAGCCGGAAGCTTATGGCTCCTTTTGGGATCTACCAGGCTGAGCTACCGCGGGACCGAGCGCCGAAATCGGCGTGGGGGATATAACCTCTTCGAGGGCGAGACCGCCGACTGCGAGACGGGCGGATTCTTGGCCCCGCCCACGAAACGCTTAAGAAACGTATTGCGAATGTGGTCTCGGGCAAGTTTGGATTCAGAATATATCATCCTCGCCTTCGTGCTCACGCTGATTGGCATCACGGGGATAGTGCTATTCAACGGCGCGTCACCGCCCGGGGGAGAGTGCCACTGCATCATACCCAGCCCGGAGAACGGCGCGATGCAGGGCACCGCTGGCATCCTGCTCATCTTCGGAGTCATGTTCATCCCGATAGGCATCTTGAAGGGCGGGCTCCCTGGGCGCAGAGAAGGCCCGCCCGTAGGGGAGACGTCGGGTTCTGGGAGGACGTTCAGCCCGGAGTGGATGAGCAGCGGCGGGCAGGTGGTCTTCGGGATAGCGCTGATAGTGATTGGCCTTGACGCGGTGGCGGTGCCAGGTTACCTTGTCCTGAACAGCGTACCGATAATCGGGACGGGAGTGGTGGTCGCAGCCCTCGGCGCAATCCTCGCGGTCCGCGGAAGCAGGTTGAGGAGGCAGCAGGCATGAGCGCCTCCGACAAGAAGAAGGCGAAGCCAACAAAGAAGAAGGCTTCTGCGAAGAAGGCTAGCGTCACCAAGACCAAGAAGGTCGTGAAGGCCGCCCCAGCAGCGAAGGAGAAGAAGGCCGCTCCGAGGGCGAAGAAGCCTGCTGAGAAGAAGGAAGCCCCGCCGAAGGAGGTCGTAAAGGTGGAACGCGTGGAGCTTGGGACGCCTCCGCTCGCGACCGTCGAAGTCAGGCACGTCGATTCAGATTCTCTGCACGAGAGGGTCGCGAGGGGGTTCTCTTTCGGCGAGCTGGCCTCCGCCGGGATCCCTCTCAACTCCGCGAAGCGCGAAGGCCTCGACCTCGACATCCGGCGAAGGAGCGTGGTTGAGGGGAACGTGGAAGCGCTCAAGGCATGGTTCAAGAACCCTGGCCAGGTCGCGGTAGTCGCGGCCACCAAGAAGAAGTAGCGCGTCCGGCTAGGGTAGCTTGCTGGTGCGGGCGTCGTGAAAGAGGTACTGCTGCGCGTATCCGGCGTACTCTCCGAAGTACTCCCTCATCGCGGCGGAGATCGTCTCGTACGCGCCGCCAGAGAGCCTGGCCGAGCTCGAGACGTGGGAGCTCAGCCGTTCGGCGATCTCCCGGTCGAAGAGCTTCGGGTAATACCTGGAGAGGACCCTCGCCATCCAGACGTCGATGGGGAACGACGAGTCCTTGCCGCAGGAGAAGAGGAGGACGCAGTCAGCGGCCTTCCTCCCTATTCCGAGGAGGGTCTTCTCCCCGAGCAGCCGCTCAATGAGCACGTCTCTTGCGCGCTCGTAGTCGAAGAGCTTCAGCTCCTCCAGGTCGACGCTCCCTGAGCTCACCTTCCTCGCAACCGACCTGACGAACCGCGCGCGGTATCCGAGCCCGCAGGCGGCGAGGTCTTCGCTCGAGGCCTCAGCGAGCAGCTCCGGTCGCGGGAAGAGGGCGTACGGGCTCCCTTCGAAGCTTGCCTTCTCCCCGAACCTCTCGCAGAGCTTCGAGATCATCAGCCTGATCCTGGGAATGTTGGTGTTCGTCGCGATCACGAAGGAGACCAGGCACTCCCAGACGTCCTGCCTGATGAGCCGGAGCCCGTAGAATCGCTGGATCGCCTCTGTCATGTGCTCGTCCTTCATGATCTTGGAGTAAATCCGCTCGAGGTCGTCGTCGAGGCGGAAGTAGGAATGGACCGATTCGGCCGTGATGACGCCTCCGTCGGCGACGCAGAACATCGAGGCATCCTCCTGTCTAAGCTTGATCGCGCCGCCCTGGATGATGCCATACCACCAATCCCCCCTTTGCACCCACCGGAAGGCCTGCCCGCTGTCGAGCGTGTGCCCCAGGTTGAAGCGCAGGTTGGCGAGGTTCAGCGTGAATTCCATGGAGACACCTTTCGTCCGCGCCTGCAAAGCCCGGGAGAGGTTAAAAGTGAAGGGAAGCCCGCGCCCGCGTACTTCCCGGTGTGGGCCTGTCGCTGTCCCTAGGCGCGGAGACGCGTCCCGCTACTTTACGACCTTGGAAAGCCTGCTGTCCACGTCCGACCAGTTCACGACGTTCCACCACGCATCCACGTACTTGGCCCTGTCGTTCCAGTACTGGAGGTAGTACGCGTGCTCCCAGACGTCGAGTCCCAGGAGGATCGGGAGCTCTGCAAGCTCCATGAAGTTCTGCTTCTCGACCTGGGTCATGACCAAGAGGTCGAGCTCCTTGTCATAGCAGAGAAGCGCCCAGCCCGACCCTTCGACCGCCTTGGCCGCGTCGCTGAACTGCGCCTTGAACTTGTCAACCCCGCCGAAGTCTGCCGTGATCTTGTCTGCGAGCTTGCCACCCGGGCTGCCGCCCCCCTTGCCTGGGGCAGCCATGTTGGGCCAGAATATCGAGTGAAGCTTGTGGCCATCGATGTTGAAGCTGAGGTCCCTCAGCGTCCCCTTCAGGTCGACCTGCATGGTCCCGGCGCGCGCCTTTTCCAGCTTGTCGAGCGCCGCGTTCGCACCGTTCACGTATGCGTTGTGGTGCTTGTCGTGGTGCAGCTTCATTATCTGCTCCGAGATGTGCGGCTCGAGAGCGTTGTAGTTGTATGGTAGCGGCGGGAGCGTGTAGGTCTTTGCCATGATTCAACCACCACCGTGCGGGGTTAAAGCCTTTGCTCGGTGCCGCGTCGCCTCAAGTTACCGAGCCGTCACTTTGAGCTCTGTATGTGCTTGGAGATTACGTCCTGGACCCTGATGACTGGGATTCCGAACTTGGAGCAGTACTCCGCGAGCTCGCTGTCCATCGTGATAAGCGTCACCAACCGTTTCTGGGATTCCAAGAACTTCACGATTGCAGGGTCTGATATCTTCGCCCTCGAGTCCTCGTGGCCGAGCATCAGCTTGTGGACGGTCTGGCAGTCCACCCCTATCTCTCTGAGTTCTTTCGCGAGACCGCTCAAGTGGGCATCTGTCATGTAACGCATGTTATCTTCGACGTCGGGAACATGGCATTGCAGAAAAAGGTAGCGCTTCGGCTTTTTGGGAGTCTACGGCGTCTTGCCCTTGCCCTCGCGCTTCCATTTGCTCTCGAGAATGGAGTTGATCACGGTCACTGCCTTGCTGATCTCGCGCTGCATTGCAAGCGGGTCGTAGTTCTTCGGGGGTGAGTACTCCAAGAACCTGGCGTTCGGGTCGAGGTTGAGGAAGCGCTTGCACGACTCGAAGATGGCGAGCAGGGACGCTCCGTCGAGCTTCTCCAGGTCCGACCTCCACGAATGATGGAAGCCTTTGTCGCTCACGAAGGTCACCTTGACGTTCCCCTCCGCCTCCTCCTTGACGTTCCTCCAGAATGAGAGGTCGGTGTCCACCTCGATCAAGTCCCCCCTCTTCAGCTTCCCTTCGAAGCGGGTCTTGTGCTTCAGGACCTGAGCGGGAGGGATCTCGAAGCGCTCTGCGATCTCGTCGACATCGAGGTCGAGCTTGGCGAGGTAGTATGACCCCTCATCGAGCACGCTGTCGTCGATTTCGTCCATTCTTGCGACTGCGTCCTCGTCGGTCTGCTTTTTCGCCTTCGCACCGTCAGCGCTGCCCAATGCTGGAAAGCGAGGAAGGCCACGGCATTTAGGCGTTCGGGTGGGGTCTCAGGCGGTGTGGATGAAGGAGGCCGCGAACGCGTTCCTGTTCGCCTTGAGCACGTCGTGCTCCTTGAGGATGTCGTTCCTGAGGAGGAAGTCGATCTCGTTCCGCAGGTTCGTGAGGAGCATCTCTGGCCCGTCGGTGTTGATTGTGTACTTCACCTTGCTCTCGTTCAGCTGTCTGAAGACGCGCTTCATGTCTCCGACCCCCTTCAAGACTCTGGTGTTTAGGTTGGAGGAGGGGCAGAGCTCCAGGGTAATCCCCCTCTCGCGCAGCATCTCGAGGGTCTCCGCATCCTCCGTCGCCCTCACCCCGTGGCCTATCCTCTCGGGCTCGAGGTGCTCGAGCACCTCACGGACGGAGTTGTGCCCCTCGTCCTCGCCGGCGTGGACGGTCAGCCCGAGGCCCTCCTTGCGCGCCCTCTTGTACAGGCCCTTGCAGTCGGAGTAGTGGAAGCCCTTCCTCGCCGACCCCGCGATGTCTATGCCGACCACCCCCCTGCTCTTGTACTTCAGGGCCTTCTCGAGCAGTATCTCGTTGAGGTGGTTGTCGAAGGTCCTGTCGAGGCAGATGATGATCCCCGTCTTCACGGGGTACTCTGCCGACGCCCTGTCGAGCCCTCTCGCCGCAGCCATCATTATCTGGTCGAGGTCCCTCTCCCCGCCGCGGTTCCTCTTCATCGGGTTGAACCTCAGCTCGAGGAGGGTGATGTTGTTCTTCCGGTACGCTCCGGCTATCGTGTGGTAGACCGAGTTCTCGATCGCGAGGGGGCTCGACTGGATGAGCTCCGTCCAATGGAAGAGGGCGAGGTAGTCCTCGAACGACTTCACCTTCCTTGGGTTGACGGTTATCATGTCCACGAACCGCCAGTAGTCCTTAGTGGGGAGCCTGATCCCCTGCGCGTGCGCTATCTCCCACATCACTGCGGGGTCGACCGAGCTCCCGAGGTGGACGTGGAGCTCGGCAAGCTCGGTCTGCGGGCCTAGGAATTCGGGCATCTTCAACCAGCTCTCATTGGGGCTCGATCGTGGCCGGCGGCTTCGAGGAGATGGAGTAGGCCACGCTGACGACCCCGTCCACCTCGTTGGTTATCCGGCTCGAGATCCTCTCCATGACCTCGTAGGGCATGCGGTACCAGTCCGCGGTCATCGCGTCGACGGACTCGACCGCCCTGACCGTCACCTGCGCGCCGACCCGCCTCTCGTCCCCCAGCACCCCTGTGACATGATCGTCGCCGAGGTAGGCGAAGGCCTGCCAGACCTTGTTGTAGAGCTTCTCGTCTCGCATCACCTGCTCGACGATCATGTTGGCGCCCCTGCACATGCGAACCTTCTCTGCGGTGACCTCCCCGATGATTCTGACGGCTAGGCCCGGGCCTGGAAACGGGTGCCGCTTCAGGACTTGCGGGGGGAGGCCGAGGAGGGAGCCCAGCGCCCTTACCTCGTCCTTGTAGAGCTCCCGGAGGGGCTCGATGAGCTCCAGCTTCAGTCCCTTTGGGAGGCCGCCGACGTTGTGGTGGGTCTTTATCACTGAGGCGGGGGCGCTGGTCTGGCCGCTCTCAATCACGTCTGGGTAAAGGGTGCCCTGCGCAAGGTACCTGAACGGCCCTTTCTTTCTCGCGTAGCTCTCGAACTCTTCGGCGAAGACCCTTCCGATGACCTTCCTCTTCTCTTCCGGGTCTGAGACGCCTCGCAGGGCATCGAGGAACCTCTTCGACGCGTCGATGAACTCTAGCGGGACCCCCAGGTCGCCCTTGAGGAACTTCGAGACCTCGGCCCCCTCACCCTCCCTGAGGAGGCCGGTGTCGATGAAGACGCACTGGAGCCTCTCGTGCAAGGCCCTGTCCAGGAGGACCGATGCGACGGAGGAGTCGACCCCTCCCGAGACGGCGCACAGCACCCTTCCCTCCGGGGTCTGCCTGAGCTCTCGCATGGTCTCCTCGAGGAAGCCCTCGATGCTCCAATTCCTCTCTGCGCGGCAGACGCCGAAGACGAAGTTCGAAAGGATCTCGCCTCCGTACTGGGTGTGCACGACTTCTGGGTGGAATTGGACGCCGAACTGCAGGCCGTCTGAGGAGCGGATTGCCGCGTAGGGTGAGTTGTCGCTGGTCGCCATAGACGCCAGGTCGCGGGGGAGCTTCGTCGCCGAGTCGCCGTGGCTCATCCAGCACGTGATGCTGTCCCGGTCAATCCCGCCGAAGATGCTCTTGTGGTCGGTGATCCTGACGTTTGACTTGCCGTATTCTCTCCTAGGTGCCCTCGTGACCTCGCCGCCGTGCGCCTGGACGAGGAGCTGGTAGCCGTAGCAGATGCCCAGCACGGGGATCGCCCCAGAGAAGACCTGCTTGTCTGGGTGCGGCGCCCCCACGCCGTAGACGCTGGCCGGGCCTCCCGAGAGGACGACGCCCTTGACCCCCGTCTCCTTGAGCGAGCGGACGGAAGTGTCGAACGGGAGGAGAGCCGAGTAGACCCCGAGGCTCCTGATCCGCCTCGCGATGAGGTGCGAGTACTGCCCTCCAAAGTCGAGGACGGCTATCCCCCCGCGGAGTAGGCGCAGGTCCTTCCTGGCGCCCTTGCCTGTCGCAGGGTGGGGCGTGTTCGCGGGCTTTTTCGTCGCCGTTTCTGCCATGCTCGACGCGCGCAAGCACTCTCACTTTAGGGTCAGAGAGTGGACTCCGAGCTCGGTGGTGCCCTGCGGGGATACGTAGCCGAAGGACGCGACGCTCCAGAGGTCCGCCACGCTCTTGGCGCCCGAGTAGCCGAACGACGCCTTCAGCCCGTTCTCCATCTTCGCGATGACGTCGGCGGTCTTGCCCGAGTAGTTGACGTACGCCTCCACGCCCTCTTCAAGGCCCTTGGCCGGGACGCTGTATCTGTCGAGCGCGAACCTGACGTTCCTCGCCGCCGCGCTCGCCATGCCCCTGTGCACCTTCATCTTCCTCCCGTCCTTGACTATCACCTTCGTGGGCGACTCGTCGCAGCCCGCGAGCATCGAGCCCAGCATCACCGTCGACGCCCCCGCCGCGAGGGAGAGCGAGGCGTCCCCAGCGCCGCGTATGCCGCCGTCGGCGATTATCGGCACGTCGGAGTTGAGCTCGCTGACCGCCGTCGCCACCTCGGAGACGGCGAAGAGCGTGGGGGCTCCCACCCTGGTCACCTCGGAGGTGATGCAGACCGAGCCTGAGCCGATCCCGACCCTGAAGCCGTCGACACGCGGCAGCTCCGCGATGATGTCGCGGACTGCCCTCCTGGTCCCGATGTTGCCCGCGATGAACTCCGCGCTGAGGTTGGGGAGCAGCTTGGCCGTGACCCTGAGCAGGTTGGAGTTGTGGAAGTGAGCGACGTCCGACACAAGGAAGTCGGCGACCCTGTCCAAGGCCTCGCACCGCTTCGTGTCGAGGGGTGAGACGGACGCCCCGACGAGCGGCCTGCCCTTCGCGTCCGCGGTCTTAGGGTCTACTTTTGCCGCCTTCGCCTTTTTCACCTGCTCCACCTGGCTCTCCGCGCTCATGTTGCGGTGGATGACGCCCACCGCGCCAATCCTTGCTAGCTCGACCGCCATCCTCCACTCGGTCACGGTGTCCATGGGTGACGAGACGAAGGGCAGGCTGAGCTTGATCTTTTTCGTCAGCCGCGAGGAGAGGTCGATGTCCCTCGGCTCGACGTCGCTCCGGCCGGGCAGGAGTATGAAGTCTCGGAATGTGTAAGCTTGAGACGCGTTCTTGAGCTTCGTTACAAAACTTTGTGGCAAGGTATCTATCGACCCTTACCAAAGGGCGCACTCCGGCGTGATATAATAAGCGTTCCGAATCGGAAGGGCGACATCGGGCCAAGGCGGTCCGGTCAGGCCGGCAGCCCCGGGCGCGACTTCAACTCCTTCTCGACCTCCTGTATGTCCTTGATGGAGTCGATGAGCGACCAGAAGCCTCTGTAGGGGTAGGCCATCACTTTTCCCGAGCTTGCGAGGCCGGGGAAGGTCTCTCTCTCGATGTCCCCCTTTTCAGGGAGGTAGGCGAGGATCCTCTTCGCGTTGGCCACGTAGACCCCGCCGTTGATCCAGACGTCGGCGAACTCAGGCTTTTCCTCGAAGCTCTTCACGAAGTTCTGCTTGTCGATGTGGACAATCCCGAACCTCGACTTGTAGGGCACGAGGAGCAGGGTGACCGTCGGATTGCCCTTCGCGGAGGAGTGCTTCGCGACCATCTCGCCGAGGGGCAGGTCTGTGACGATGTCGCCGTTCATCATGACCACGTTCTCGTCGCCCATCTTCGCTCCCGCCATCGCCTTGCGGAACGCGCCGCCCGTCCCGAGCGGCGTGTCCTCGACGCTGTACTCGATGCGCACCCCGTGGTAGCTGCTCCCGAAGTGCTCCTTCAACCTCGCCCACTTGTATCCACAGAGGAAGGTCGCCTGCTCAATCTCGACGTTCTTGATCAGCCAGTCCAGCTGCCACTCTGCGATGGGCTTGCCGTTCACGGCCACGAGCGGCTTGGGTTTGTCGTCGGTGAGCGGTCTGAGCCTCAGACCCTGCCCGCCCGCTAGAATCAGGGCCTTCAAGGAGGGACTCGGAGAATCCGGACTCGCGACGATATTTAGGTTTTCACGACGGTCGGGCTAGAACTCTCGCCACTAGTCGAGGATGAAGCGCGCCAGCTCCGGCTTGCCCCTCGTAGAGACATAGACCCCGGGGAGACGGTTCTCGCGCATCTTCTCGACGACCATCTTGGACTCCTTGATGAGCCTCGCCTCTCCTCCCTCCTTGGCGAGCCTGTCCGCCACGTCGGGTATCTTCCAGCCGAAGCGCGCCCTGCACGCGTCGATGTCTTCCTTGTCCCGGAAGGGGAAGACGTTGAGCAGGACGGTCGACCTCAGCTTCTTCCCGTCGAGCAGCCGAAGATGCTCCGGGAAGGTGACGGAGACGTCCGAGGTGGGCGGCTGGGCGAGGAGGCAGTCAGCGCCGCTCTCGAGGCGGGAGGCTGCTATCGAGGCGCCCTTCTTCGTCTCCAGCGTGGCGACGTTGACGGGGGCGAGGATCGTGGCGCTGATGTTCGCCCTGTCCGCGAGCGCCCTCATCTCCTTGATGGCCTCCGAGAGTGAGGGGTAGTCGTAGACGTTCACGGAGCCCTCGCCGTCGAGGTACTTGTCGCCCCAGACGAGCATCACCGAGTCGAGGCCGTAGGAGAGCGCGGTCAGGAAGAGCGTCCTCACGCCCGAGCGGTTCATGTCCCGCACCGCGATGACGGGGATGACCTCCGTGTCGAGCTCCTGCTTCAGCATCGCTGCCGTATAGATGCTCGAGAGCTTCAGCCTCCCGAGGTCCTTCATGTCGGCCACGACGAAGCAGTCGACGAGGTTCTCCACCTTCTTTACGCGCGAGACGACGTCCTGCGTCTTCTGCCTCAGGCCGAGGAGCGGTTCCTTGGCAGTCTCAGCGCTGAAGTTGGGCGGGAAGATCTCCACCACGGTCGTGAAGATACCCCTCCTGAGCCGCTCCGCTAGCCTCAATCACTCTATCACTTTCTGGCGGTAGGACTGCGTCCCGGAGGCGATCGACGCCTCGGCGCGTCCGAGCTCCAGCGTGAGGTACGAGAGGTGCCTGCGGCTCAGGCCGAGGGTGTCGGCTTCGTCGTTCAGGGTCTGGAAGAGGCGCTCGGCGGACTTGGAGCGATACCTCTTCTTCGCGGCGTGGTCGTAGGTGTAGTAGGTCACCACGATCTCCTTCGTCTCCCTGCTGACGGAGACGAGGAAGTAGCCGCCGGGGTCGTACTCCTTCGCCGTCAGGTGGGAGGCTGAGGCCTCCTCCGGCTCCCCGAAGCAGGCGTCGTCTCTGGCGAGGGTGAGGACGACGTTCTTCTCGTATGCGACCTCGCGGTTCAGGTTCCGCTGCCCGCAGTGCGGGTGCACGAACTGGATCCTGTCTTTCCCGAGCCTCGCCTCGGCGAATGCGATGAGGCGTCTAGTTTCGTCGACCGTCTCGACCCTCATGCTCTGGCTGTCGGTGCAGCCCAGACCTATCTTCTGGTCGTAGCTCTTCTTGCCCGCCTCCTCGAAGAGCTTCGGGTAGTGGTAAAAGTCGAGGGATATCGTGTCGACCTTGAGCTTGGTCAGCAGGGAGGAGAAGATCCTGACCGCGTCCCCGCAGGCGTGGACGACGACCGGGAGCTTCGCGACCGACGCGACCTCCTCGTAGAGGCCCTGGATGTAGTCCGGGGTCGATGACTCCGCTGCTATGGTCGGTGAGTCGAGCTGGAGCCACGAGACGGCCTTGGAGTTCTGCAGGTCCTCGATCTCCGGAATGATGATCTTCTTGTTGATCTCCCGGGCGAGCTCCCTCGTGTCGGCGTAGACGTTCGTGTTAATCTTCGCGAAGCGGGCGAGGGTGTACGCGTCGGTGATCGGCTCCTTAAGCTCGTAGTGGGACGGGAGGACGCTCCTGGCGTGTAGGACGTCTGCGACCCGTATCGAACCGGTCCTCTCGATCTTGCCGTTGACGTAGGCGTCGGCCCCCTGCCAAGTGATGCCCTTGACGAACTTGGGCTCGAGGAAGAGGGAGTAGAGGTCGCCCCTCGACTGGCCGGTCGAGGGCACGTCGACCCCCGCGGAGGTGAAGTCCTTGAGTGCCTCCTCCATCGACCAGAGGTAGGGGTCCACGACCTCGCCTCCGAGGCCGTGCCGCGATATCGCGTAGTAGTATTCTACGTCTTCCGCCCGAGGGAAGGTCGGGTAGCTGCCGATCGTCGTGACCCGCGGGATCAACCGGACTTCCGCCTCGCGAGCTCGGCGCCGCCGACCACGAGGTCGAGCATCTTCTGCGCTATCTCGGGGCGCCTGGTGCGGAGGCCGCAGTCGGGGTTGACGTAGAGGCTCTCCGGCGGGAGGTCGGTGACCTTCGCGGAGTACAGGATGCGGTCCCTCACCACCTCGACGCTGGGAAGCGTGTCCGTGTGGATGTGGATGACGCCCACGCCTAGCTGCTTCTTGAAGCCGTACTCCTTGAAGAGCTTCAGGTCCTCGAACCCCACCCTGGACTTCGCGTCGAGCCCCGTCTCGAAGGTGTCGCGGTTGCCGTACTCGAGGGAGAAGCGCTCGCACCTCTTCATCTCGAGGAGATGGGGGAAGAGGATTCTGTAGCCGGTGCTAGGCGGGAAGCAGCTGTGGACGCTGAAAGTGGCGTCGAGCCCCTTCGTGGTCTCGTTGAAGGACTCCGCGACGAGCTTGATGTCGTCCTCCGACTGGTACTGGGTAGCGGCCGGGATGTCGATCTGCACCTCCTCGACACCCTTCTCGATGAGCCCACGGATGACCCTCCGGATTATCTTGGCGAGCTCCAAGGTGAACTCGCGCCTGGCGCTGAAGCTCCTCTTCGCGGGGG
Organism: uncultured Nitrososphaerota archaeon; assembly: GCA_963820505.1. Lineage (GTDB taxonomy): Archaea > Thermoproteota > Nitrososphaeria > Nitrososphaerales > Gagatemarchaeaceae > Gagatemarchaeum. The sequence goes on from CAWFZY010000005.1 coordinate 964,757, forward strand.
GGAGCCCCGCCTTGTTCGCCCACTTGCCGGTGTAGTAGTTGTTGTCTGACCACGCCATTATTGTGATCGCGTCGGTCACGGGAACCTTGATCTTGCGTTTGGCGTGCTTCTGAGTGAAGAGGAACTCCTCCAGGTGGTAGTTCTCCTTGTACTTGGGGGCGGACCGTATAGACGCCATCCTCCAGTACTTGTTGTCGAAGCTCCTCACCCTGCCTACGAACTCGAACCCGGCGATGTTGGAGACGGGCGTCTCGTACATCTCGGTCCTCGCCTGCTCGCCGCTCCACACCAGGTCGAGCCCGGCGTCCTTGGCCAGGCCTTGGCCGGCGGTCTCGCACATCCTGATCGCGTACAGGAGAGAGAAGTCGACGATGGTCTTCTTCTCTTCGTCGCTGAATGCATATCGTTTCGAGAGCAGCCTGTAGAGGTCGGTCCTCCCTTCGATGTCGAGCCGGTCCCCCCACTGTTTCGCGGCCTGGAGGTCGTCGTCGGTGAGCGCCATCAGCCTGAACGGCTTGGACCTCCAGCCGAACTTAGGGAGGCTGCCTATCTCCTGCGTGGGGAAGGCCTTCACTTCGCTCCCCTCCTGCCCGTCGCCTCCGCCCTCTGCGAGCTGCCCCGCTTCCTCACCCTCGCCCTCAGCCGCCCGAGGAGCTCTAGCTTCTCGTCGGCGCTGATCCGCGGGATGTATCGAAGGTCGGCAGACGGAGCGAGGGTGATTGTCCTCGCGCCGGTCCGGTCTGCGACGCTCTCGACGCGCGATGCGAGCGACGGGAGGTCCTCTAGGTAGGTGGTGCGCGAGTCTACTATCCCGGCGATGACCCCCTTGCTCGTCGCCGGGAGGGACGAGTCGTCGGTCTGAGTCAGGTCTACGCCGATGTCGTCGGTCGGAATGAAGTCGAAGAGCTCGGGCAGGTAGGGCGACGCGTCGCCGAAGAACGGGTAGAAGCCGCTCCTCAAG